>NZ_RBIQ01000008.1 GCF_003634105.1 Maribacter vaceletii
TAATAAGAGTGCCATCTGGCAAATTAGCCGCAGCAACGGGCACTATCCCAAATGGAAGAACAGGACTCCATTCACCATCCTGAGAAGAGGTCTGAGCTGTAACTGATGTAATAGTTAAGGATAATAGAAAGCAAAAAGTCAAATTGTAAAATTTCAGCATAACTTGGAGTGTAATTAAAAATTATATGCGAATTTAATTATATGGAAATTGATATTAAATATATATACGTTGAAAATTAATAATAAATCGTTCTATAGCAATAGGAAAAAGAGTACAAAAAAAAGTTTAAAAGTACAAAGTGTAAATAACATACTTTTAATAGTTTTATGTTATATATAACATATAGTATAAATATAAGATATGAATTAGAATTTTTTTGTGGTTAGGTTTAAGTATTTCAGTATATTAGTTATAATATGTTTTTTTGAATAAATTTGTGCGTTTTTAGATGATAATGTAAAAAAGAAATTCATGATTTAGTTAAAAATATAATTGAAAAACTACATTTACAATTTTTTAGTATTCTAGAAATAATATTTTTAAAAAATATAGGTTTACATACTGTATTTTACTCGATAAAATGTAGAACAGTTGTTATTAAACGAGTATTTTAATGCTTAAACGAATTATATAACACTTATTATTTAAGTATGAAAAAGTATATATAAGTTTACCAAAAATTAATTAGAATTCCTCTTAATTAAATCTAAAATTATTTGAACTTGAAAACAGTTGCTAAAACTAAAATATGGTTGTCTTCTCCACATATGGGAGGTAAGGAGCAAGGATATATAAATTCAGCCTTTGAACAGAATTGGATAGCTCCATTAGGACCAAATGTAGATGGTTTTGAGAATGATATAGCCGAATTTTTGAATGAAGAATCTAAAGTTGCGGTATTATGTTCAGGCACGGCAGCTATTCATTTAGGGTTGAAATTACTTAATATCCAGTCTGGAGATGAAGTTATTTGTCAAAGTTTTACTTTTTCGGCTTCCGCTAATCCAATAATATATATGGGGGCAAAGCCAGTTTTTGTAGATAGTGAGAGAGATACCTGGAATATTTGTCCAATTCTATTAGAAAAAGCTATATTAGATAGAATAGCAAATGGTGTGAAACCTAAAGCTATAATAGCCGTTCACCTTTATGGAATGCCATATAAAGTGAAAGAAATTCAAGCCATATCTGAGAAATATGATATTCCTGTTTTAGAAGATAGTGCAGAATCATTAGGTAGTTCTGTAGATGATATAAACTGTGGAACTTTCGGAAATATAGGTGTGTTATCATTTAATGGAAACAAAATAATTACAACTTCTGGTGGCGGCGCATTAATTACCAAAAGCCAGAAAGAAAAGGAAAAAGCTGTTTTTTTAGCTACCCAAGCTAGAGAACAAACAGTACACTATCAACATAAAGAAATTGGATTTAACTATAGAATGAGCAATGTTTTAGCTGGTATAGGAAGGGGGCAAATGGAGGTTCTAGTAGAAAGAGTAAATGCACGGAGAGATAATTTTAAGTTTTACAAAAAAGAGCTAGGCAATAATAAGAATATTGAATTTTTAAAAGAACCAGAAGGTTTTTATTCGAATAGATGGCTTACTTGTGTTTTATTACCTAATTCTGAAATTAGAGAATCAATTAGATTGGCTTTAGAAATTGAAAATATTGACTCCAGGCCACTATGGAAGCCTATGCATATGCAACCTGTTTTTGAAGATTTTTTAAATTTTTCAAATGGCGTTTCAGAGGAATTATTTGAAAGGGGTTTATGCCTGCCTAGTGGTTCAGACTTACAAGAAGGTGATTTAAAAAGAATAATTAATATCATACTAACAATAACATAATAATGATACAAAACTACCTCACAAACAGTGTATCTCGTTACGCATCAAAATGGCTTGTTTTAGTTATTGATATAGTAACAACAAGTATTGCATTTTTTTTAGCGTATTGTATACGTTTTAATCTTTCTTTTGATTTTGAGATTAATAAATTATTAGTGCAGCTACCTATTGTTGCCATATTAACTTTAATTTCTTTTTTATTCGTTGGCTCTTATAAAGGAGTAGTAAGGCATACAGGCGTAAAAGATGTGTATAATCTTTTTAATACTACTTGTCTTTCGAGTATTTTACTTATTACTATGGTTTTAGTTAATCGGGAGATTGAATTGCTAGAAGATTTTACTATACCGCTTGCTATTATAATAATTCATAGCTTACTTAGTTTTATTGGTTTAACAGCATCTAGATTTATATTTAAATCTATGTATAGTAATTTAATGGCTCGTAATTTAAAAGTAAGTAAAAATGTAATTATCTATGGTGCTGGCGAATCAGGGATATTAACTCATAATGCTTTGACAAGTAATTCAAGGAGTATATCTAGAGTTGTTGGCTATATAGATCAGGACAACAAAAAATCAGGAAAACAAATAAATGGTGTTAAGGTTTTTCATGAAGATGAGTTAACGGAAGATTTTATTTTAAAGAAAAATATTACTGAAGTTATTTTTTCTATGCAGAATGTGGACCCAAAAAAACTTAGAATTTTAGTAGAAAGTTTAGTGGACTACCCTGTACAAGTGAAAATAGTCCCACCAGTTGATGATTGGATTAATGGAGAACTTAAAGTTTCTCAAATTAAGCAAGTGCAAATAGAAGACTTGTTGGATAGAGCTCCTATTACCATTAAGAATAGTAAAATTGAAGTAGAGCTTAGAAATAAAGTAGTAATGGTAACTGGAGGTGCGGGTTCTATAGGTAGTGAGATTGTTCGACAAATTTGTTGTTATGATTACAAATCTTTAATAGTTATAGATCAAGCAGAGTCTGCTCTATATGATTTGCAACAAGAATTAAAGCAAAATGGGTTTCATAATTTCATCCCAATAGTAGGAGATATAAGAGATAAAAATAGATTAAATACTATTTTTAAAGAACATAAACCTAATATGGTTTTTCATGCTGCTGCATATAAGCATGTGCCTTTAATGGAGTATAATTCATACGAAGCAATAAAAATTAATATTGCAGGCACAAAAACTGTAGCAGATTTGTCTTTAGTACATAATGTAGACAAATTTGTATTTGTTTCTACAGATAAAGCTGTGAACCCTACTAATGTTATGGGGGCTAGTAAGCGTATTGCAGAGATGTATATAAGTTGTATGCAACAAGAAAGAAAAACTAAATTTATTACAACTAGGTTTGGTAATGTTTTAGGTTCTAATGGATCAGTTATCCCTTTGTTTAGAAGACAAATAGAAAAGGGAGGTCCTTTAACCTTAACACATAAAGATGTTACACGATATTTTATGACGATTCCAGAAGCTTCTCAATTAGTTTTAGAGGCTGGTGCTATGGGAGAAGGAGGAGAGATATTTATTTTTGATATGGGGGAATCAGTTAAAATTTTCGATTTAGCCAAAAACATGATTAAATTATCTGGCCTTAATTACCCAGACGACATAGATATAAAAATAACAGGTTTAAGACCTGGAGAAAAATTGTACGAAGAGTTATTGGCCAATGGAGAAAGCACTCTTCCTACTTATCATAAAAAAATAAAAATTAGTAAAGTGAGAGATTTAGATTACGCTGATGTTCGTTCTAGAATTGATGAACTTTGTATAACTAATATGTTTTTTAATGGTAATACAGTTAAGTTAATGAAAAAAATTGTTCCTGAATATGTGTCTAGTAACTCTGAGTTATGTGAGTTGGATCAAAAGGGTGAAAAGAAACTTTCTGATAAACCTAATCTAAAAATTGTTCAATCGTAAATTTTGACTAATCTTGTAAATTATAAACAAAACATTTTATTATGACCATTAAGAATATTTCATTGCCTACTTTGTGTTTAATTACTATTTCTATATTGTTTTTTAGCTCTTGTGCTTCAAAAAAAGACATAGTTTATTTTCAAAATGCTAGTGACTATGAAACTATAGTAAGTGATAATTCACATACCAATAAGTTTAAAATCGATGATGTGATAAGTGTTCATGTTTCTACTCTAGATCCTGAAGCTAGTATGCCATTTAATTTATTTAAAGGAGCTGAAGAAGGAGGTATTAGACCAGAACAAGTAGATTACATTATAGATAAGAATGGAGAAATAGATTTTCCAGTATTAGGAGCTGTAAAAGTTGTAGGTCTTTCTCCTGAAGAGACAAAAGAGCTCATAAAAGAAAAGTTAAGTTTATATTTAAAAAATCCAATTGTTAATATTCGTTTAAAGAATTTTTCTGTTACTGTGCTAGGAGAGGTTAATAGACCAGGAACTTATTTGGTTAACGGAGAGCAAATTACAATATTAGAGGCTTTAGGATTAGCAAATGATTTGACAATTAAGGGTATGCGTAATAATGTAATGGTTATACGTGACTTTAACGGTACTAAGGTATATACAAGAGTAGACTTAACTCAGAAAGAATCTTTAAATTCTCCTGTATACTATTTAACCCAAAATGACGTTGTTTATGTTGAGCCTAACCAATCAGCTGTTTCGTCTTCTTCTTTGGATAATAGGGCATCTATATGGGTGTCTATTGCTTCTGTATTAATAACTTCTACAGTTTTAATTATCACAAGAAATTAATAAAATAAGCTGAATATAATTATTTTAAAATAAAGTAAAAAATAGTAATGAGTTCTAAAGAATTTTCATCAAATACCATAGATTTAAAAGAGTTAATTTCAACTTATACCAAAAATTGGAAATGGTTTATAATATCTGGGATAATTGCTTTATTTCTTGCATTTATTTACATAAGGTATGCAACACCTGAATTTTCTGCCAAGGCTAAAATTCAAATTATTGAAGATAAAGCAGCTGCATCTGAGCTGTCTGCTTTTAGTGAGTTAAGTCTTCTTGGTGGTGGAGCAAAAAATAAGATAGAGGACGAAATGGAAATTTTAAATTCCAGATCTAATTTTATACAGGTTGTGCAAGACTTAAAACTTAACATAAATGTTACACATTTAGGTAATGTAAAAAATACTGAGTTATATAAAAATAGACCATTTAATATTAATTTTATTGCTAACGACTCTATAATAAACTCTTCTTTATTTGAATTTTTTATAGAATTGTCTTCGGATACATCTTTTGGGTATAGTGAAGATGAAGATGCTCCTCTTAAAGTATATACTTTTGGAGAAAATATTAAAACAGAAATAGGAGATATTGTTATTACGCCTAATATTCCTCATTTTGAGAAGCATAAAGGGAATAAAATAAAAGTTAGCGTTTCACCTATTCATATAATAGCAGAAGCTTATCAGAGTAAAATAATTGTGTCTCCTGCTCAGGAATTTTCTAACATAATAAATGTTTCTTTAAATGACGCTATTCCTGAAAAAGCTATTAATATTATTGATGCATTAGTTAAGGTTTATAACGAAAATGCTGTAGAGGATAAACAGCTTATAGCAGATAAAACTTCTAAGTTTATAAATGATAGAATTCAAGAAATTTCAGGAAACTTAACATCTGTAGATCAAGATGCACAAGACTTTAAAACAAGTAAAGGTGTTACTGATATTGCAAGTGAAGCTAATATAGCTTTAAATGTTGGTGCTGCTAATAGACAAGAATTAGAGAATGCAAAAACACAATTAAATATTGCTTCAGGGATGAAGGATTATGTTTCTGCAGAAAGTGGTTATGAAGTATTACCTTCAAATGTAGGTTTATCTGATCCAACAATTGCAAATACTACTGCGAAGTATAATGAATTGGTTCTAGAACGTAATAGGTTATTAAAGAGTTCTAATGAACAAAACCCTATTATTGTTAATCTTGACCAGCAGTTAAATGGTTTAAAGGAAAGTATGAAATCTAGTTTGTCTGGAATGGAACGTAATTTGGGTTTACAAGTAAATAACTTATCTGGGCAAATGTCTAGAATTAATTCTAAAATTTATTCTGCTCCTAAAAACGAAAGACAATTAAGAGATATAACAAGACAACAACAAACAACAGAGTCTTTGTATTTGTATTTACTACAAAAAAGGGAAGAATCTCAAATTACTGCAGCCTCTAGTTCTCCTAAATCTAAAGTTATAGATAATGCATATCAAGTTAGTGACGACCCTATAAGTCCTAAAAAGCCACTAATTTTATTGGCATCATTGATATTAGGTATGTTAATTCCATTTTCAATAATTTATGCAGATGATTTATTAGATAACAAGATACATAGTAAAACAAGTTTAGAAAAATTAGTTAAAGATGTTCCTGTATTAGCAGAATTGCCTAGACTTACTAAAAAAGATGAGTTTTTAGTTTCTAATGAAGATAGATCAGTTTTAGGAGAATCTTTACGTATTCTAAGAACTAATTTAGATTACCTGATAAAATCTAAAACGGGAGGAAAAAATAATGTAATATTTGTTACCTCAAGTGTTCCAGGGGAGGGAAAAACATTTTTGTCCTCTAATTTAACTATGATTTTTGCGAATACTAATAAAAAAGTATTGTTAATAGGAGCAGATATTAGAAACCCAAAACTATACACATTTTTTAGTAATAATAAAGATGTAGACAAACTAGGTAAACCAAGTAGAAATAAAGATGCTGGGTTAACAGAGTACTTATATGATGATTCATTATCATCTAAAGATATAATTAACCCAATGTTGGTACATACGAATACTATAGATGTTATTTATTCAGGGAAAATACCACCAAACCCATCTGAATTATTGATGAGTGATAGAATAAAAGATTTAATTGCTGAAGCTTCTTTAAAGTACGATTATGTAATTGTAGATACAGCTCCTTTAATGGTTGTTACAGATACTTTATTACTTACAGATTATGCAGACCATATATTGTACGTAACAAGAGCCGGTGTTACAGAAACAAGAGTGTTGGAGTTTCCATTAAAACTTAAAGAAGAAGGTAAGTTAAATGGATTATCATTTGTAGTTAATGATGTAAAGGAATCTAACTTAGGATATGGAGGGAAGTATGGATACGGTTATGGGAAAACTGTAAAAAAATGGTGGAAGTTTTAATAAAATAAATTTTACAAATAAAAAAGTCGCGTTAATAATTTTATTAACGCGACTTTTTTTGTTATTGTGTTTTAATCAATAGAAACTTTGGTTAGTTTTTTCAATAACGGGTTGTATTTTTTGCAATTGTTTTTTAGTAAGCTTTATTTCTTTTAGACTATTTAATTGTCGAATATTATGAATATCAGAACCAGCAAAGTCTATTAAGTTTTCATTTAAAAGTCTATTTGCAGTTTTTTGAACATCTTTACCGTAATAAGTACTTAAAGACAGTAAATTTAATTGAAACATAATACCATTACGTTTATATTTTTCATATTTTCTAAATTTAGGATGCAAATAAACATAGCGTTCAGGATGTGCAAGAATAGGAAACAAACGTTTCTCTGAAATTTTTTTAATAGCATTATCAAAATTTATAGAAGCTTGTAAGTAAGACATTTCAACCAAAAGATAACTTTTCTCTAAAGGCATTACCTCATCGTCTTTTAATATTGTTTCAAAATTGGCATCAATCATATGTTCTGCTGCTATTGAAATAGAAACACTATTCATGTTTCTAGCTGCAAGCTCTTTTTTAAGTTCTACAGAAGCTTTAGTGATACTTTCATGAGTATTTGGATAATAATTATGCATAATATGTGGTGTTGCGATAAAATTAGTCACACCAAATTCAGAAAACCCTTTAATAAGTTCTATAGAGTCTTCAACAGTTTTTGCACCATCATCAATCCCTGGTAAAATATGATTATGTATATCCGTAAAACCATTTAAATGGTCTATTAAAAAGGTTTTCTTTTCAAAAAAACTAAACATATAAATTAATCTTAGTTAGTATAGTATAAAACGAGTACATTATAAAGTTATTACAGCTTATATCTTTTTTACATATTTAGTAATAATTACAATTTGTATGCCATTTACTTTCCCTTCAATAAATTCTGCATTTTCATGATCTAAGGAAACTCTACGCACTGCCGTACCTCTTTTAGCAACCATACTAGAGCCTTTAACGGGTAAATCTTTAATAAGTACAACATTATCCCCGGCATTAATTATTACGCCATTACTATCTCTATGTATAACTTTATCTTCAGGGTCTTCACCTTCGCCAGTTGCTTGTGCCCATAAAAGTTCTTCTTCTTCAAGATAAATCATGTCTAATAAGTCTTGCGGCCAACCTTCTTTTTTTAATCTAGAAAGCATACGCCAGGCAATTACCTTTACAGCGGATTGTTCACTCCACATACTATCGTTTAAGCACCTCCAATGATTTGCTTCTGTAATTTCAGGATTTTCTATTTGTTCTACACAAATTTTACAGGCATGTATACTTTCATTAATATCCCCTAATTTTTGAGGAGTAACAGCATACACCTCTAAATTCTCAGAAGAACTACATAATTCACAATTTCCTCCAGACCTTTTATTTATTTCTCTATCAAATGACATATTAGAATATTAATTAGAATGCAAAAGTGCATATATTTTAATAAAATTAAGTTAGAATTTACTAAAATATGAGTAACATATTGGTTTAATGTTGGTTATATAGATTATTTATTTAGAAGTATTTTGTTTATAAAAAGAAAAGAAAATAACGAAAGATTACTTTATACATTTTATTTTTGGGAGCTTTAAAATAAGAGTATGGAAAAACTTAAAATAGGAGATAAAGTATATAATGTTAAAAGAGATGGTTTTGAAGACTTGGCAAGATATACTTTCTCAGTAGTTGAAAAAACTACAAAAACGCTTGCTGTTTTAAAAAATGGAATACGCTTAAAAAATGACCCAAAAATATCTTATATAATGGAGGATGTTGGTTTTTCTGTTTATAGAGATTACGCTACACATTGGCATTTAGTTTCTTTAAAAGCTATACGAGAAGCTCAAATTGAAAATGAAAAAATAAAAGCTATAGATTGGTTTGAGAATAAGAATTTTACGAATAAAGAAAAACTTCTGATATACAGGAAGTTTTGTGAATTAGATAATTAAACATCTTAATATTCTAAATTTAATGAAGATAATTTATGTTAATTATTAAATTGTTAACATATAAACATTTTTTGATATTGTATTTTAAGATTAAAATTTTTAAAAAAATACAATGAGAAATTTAGTAATAGTATTATTATTTATAAGTATGAGTCCTAGAATAACAGCAAATACCTCTTCAAAAAGTAATGACATTAAAATAGGAACTAAATTAGAGATAGGACACCCTTCTACATCTAATTATAAATATTTAATCTTACCAAGAAAAAATTTTATAATAAAAAAAGGAGGGTTAGCCAATTATAAAAGTTTATATAATTTAAATGTGGTTGTGACTGCAATAGAAAAAAGTAATGGCAACACTATTATTGTTACGCTAAAGCATGTAGATAATAAAAAGTTCTTTAATAGGTATGCAACTATTAAAGCAAATTATAAAGAAGCCATAAATGCTAAAGAACTTATATTTATTGAATAGTTTTTTATGAAAGCTCAAGGTAAATCGTATTTGTTACTATGTATCTTTCTATCAGAATGAATAAAAAAAGATTTCCTTAATAATGTTGGTGGGTTTAACGAAAAAAAATCAAAAAACAATATAGTTGACTTAGAAATAGATTAAAAACTCTTGCAAGAAGTACTGCGCCGGTAGTTTTTTAGATACACTTATGGGTGGATTATCAACTGTAAAACGTAGAGGAGGACAATAATCAAAATCTCTGTGGTTATAAGACAAAAAAGGTATGCAGTTTGTAATGCGTGCTTAAAATAGAGTATAGTAAAATTCTTGCAAGCACAGGGTTTTCAATAAGCTTATATTGGCGATGTTTTAGATGATACTACTGTAAATGTTGATTTAACGTTGGATTATAAATGAACAATGATAATACCGATACAGAGAATAGTGTTTCAATATTTAGTGTTTAAATAGAAGAATGATAGTGACATGAACTTTGATTGTATTTCTTTTATGAATAGAAAGTATATGTTATTGTTTTAATCTTTCATGCAATTACTTTATGATAGTGAGTGTATTTTTTTATTATTTTTTTCAATGTTAATAATAACCATATTTTTTTTAATTTTAATATTCTTTCTGGATTTAACATTTGATCAAGAATAAATTTGAAGTAATTTTTCACAAATTATTGAAGTTATCTTAAATCTAATTAATTTATAATAACTGTATGAGTCGATGTTTAATTTATAAAATTTAGCGTATTTTATTGTCTATTATGTGTATATATATGTCATTTTTTATATAAATAATAATTTTTCAAAAAAATTATTTATTTTTAATTTGTTTTTTATATCTTTCGGCAGCATTATATTTGTAGGAATTTTACGACAATTAATTATGTAAAATCCATCAATTTTTTTATTAAATTTTCAATTATAGAATACCATCCCCCAGAATTTTTTTTAGAGTAATAATGATAATTTTATTGCACAAACTATACATATAATACTATATAGAATTACATGCTAAATTTTGCTTGCGTATTATATTTTGGAAGTTTTTTAGAGAAAATTATATGCAAAACAGATAGATATAGAATCTAGAAGACTCAATTTTAACGGATAAATATAAACACATATACAAAGAGTTAGTTTTTAATATTGTTTTTTAAAATTTCTTGATGCCTATTAGTTAGCACTTTTATGCCTAGAAATCTTTAAAAGAGTTATGATACTATTTGTATAATTTTTTAATAGTATTCAAAAAATTTTTATAATACTATTTGCTTTCTAACAAAGGGAGTAAAGGTAAGAGCTTTAAATTTAAAATATATTAGGGTGATTAAAATAAGAACAAAATTACTACTCGGGTTTGGAATGTTAATTTTTATTCTTATTCTACATACAATATTGGGGCAATTAACTATTAATAAAACAACGGAAAGTTACAATATATTAACAAAAAAAACGGCTCCTGATGTCGTAAAACTTCTTTGTGATTTTAGAATGGAAAGTAGAGAGCTTTTTTTACTTGTTTCTAACAGGGTAGTGGATAAGAAAAATAGGGAAAATTTAAATCGGATAAGGCAAATTACGGATGTTAATTTACCTTATTATATTTCAAATTTAACTTTATTAAAACAATCTTTAATCGTATCAGACTCTAGAAATATAATTATAGATTCTATTGTTAAAAATTCTTCAAAATATATAGAATTAGTAAAAGAATTAAATACAGTATTACTAACCCCAAAGGATTATAATGATACTGTAAAAATGGAGAAGATAAATGATATAAAAAACACCAAAATATTAATGTATTCCACTGAAATTGATAATAGATTATCCTTTTTGCAAATAGAATTTAATAAAGAATTTAGAAATAGTTTTAATAATTTGTCTGGTGTGTTAAAAAATAATTCTCGTTTTATTTTATGGGCTAATTTATTGTTTATATGCTTAGGTCTTATAATAACATATAAGAATATTAGGGATATAATTAAGCCAATTAAAGAATTACTTAGTAGTGTTAAAAAAATAAAAGATGGTGATTATAATAATAAAATTTCTTTAAATAAAATTTATGAATTTTCAACTCTAGGAAACTCTTTTAATAATATGTCTAACATATTACAAAAAAAATTCAATGAAGTAGAATTAAAAAATCAAGAATTAGAACAATTTGTTTATATAGCTTCACATGATTTACAAGAACCTTTAAGAACAGTAAATAGCTTTTCAGATATGTTAATAAAAGGATATAGTGCCAAGTTAGATACTACTGCAATGACTTATATACAATTTATTTCTCAAGCTTCTACTCGTATGAGTTTATTAGTTAGAAACTTATTAGACTATAGTTGTTTAGGGAAAAATAGAGAATTAACATTGGTAAATTGTAATGAAATGCTCAAATCTCTAGAAATAGATCTTTCTGTATTAATAAATAACAATAATGCTAAAATTAACGCAGAAAATTTACCAGAAATACTTGCCTATAAAACGGAATTAAGATTACTTTTTCAAAACCTTATTAATAATGCAATTAAATTTCATAAACCAGGCATACCTCCAATTGTAAAAATTAAGGCAAAAGAGCATATTCATTTTTGGGAATTTATTATTTCGGATAATGGAATTGGGATTCCTAAAGATAAAAAAGACAAAATATTTGGAATGTTTCAAAAACTCAATGATAAATCGCAATTTGAAGGCACTGGGATAGGCTTAGCGCATTGTGCTAAAATTATTGAAATGCACAAAGGAACTATTAAAGTAGATTCTGAGTTAAATAATGGAAGTACTTTTAGTATTACAATAGCTAAAAACTTAAAAAAATAATTTTATTGTTTATATTTTTTCTAATAAACACTCATTTTATATTATTAGTTTATAAACTAAAAAATTATAGATTTTAATTTTAGAAAGTTTTTTCTTACAAAATATGCAATATTTAACTTTAAATAAAGTTATTGTATAAAGTTAAAGATAGTACTATTAAAGTATTCTTTAGTTTAATATTTAAGACTCATTCATGCTTTATTTACTAGTCTGTTAACCCAGAAAAGCCAATTAAAAATAGTGAAACTCCCTAACTTTATATACTTAATTACAATACTTGGTATTTGCAATTTTTGGCAAATATATAGTCAAGATAAAATACCTAAAGTGTCTGGTTTTATAGATTTTAATGGGTATTATGACACTAGAGAATTTAGTGTTTTAACTTATAATATATTAGCAAATTTGCCAAACAGGTTTCAGTATTTTTCTTTAACAAATTATGAAAGCTCTAAGTACTCATCTGACTTTTCTAAAAATTATGCAGAACATAATTTACGTTGGGGAGTTGGAGATAAAATTCCACTTGATTTAACCTTACAATATGTATTACGAAACGGGGAAAATAATGATGATATACGTTTAGGGTTTCGATGGAAACTTAACCAAACAAAAGGAATAAAAAAAATTATAAGTAAGCTTAACATGTCCTATTCTATAAATCCTATGTTGGTACAATTTAGAAAAAACCAAGAAACAAAATATGTAACGCAGATAGAGCATGTGTATTCTTTTTTAATAGCGCCAAAAACATTTGGGAAACGGCTTTACCTTGGTGGTTTTGCGGATCAAAATATTGTATATAATACTGGAGGAGTTTCTTTTAAGTGGGTTTCGGAACACCAACTGGGTTTTAGAGTATTAGACAAGTTATATGCAGTTCTAGAATACAGAATAAACGATTACTATGTTACAGAAAATTATGGTTTGGGATATGGTTTAGAGTACAAAATTTCATTTTAATAATAACTAATAATACAATTAAGGACCATGCTTTTTAAAAAAATATTTAATATCAATCTTACAAAAACTGTACTTAGGTTATGTTTGTTATTTATTTGTCTATCTATATGTAGCGCATGTCAATCGGATGTTAAAGTTATTAATATAGGGTATATAGGACCTTTAACTAAAAGAGCCACAGATTTAGGTATTGGTCCTGCAAATGCTTTAAAAATTGCAGTTGAAGAATATAATAGAAATAAAAAACCTGAAGAACCAGTAGTTAATTTGTTTATAGAAGATGATCAATGGGAAAAAGACAACGCAATAATTACTTATGAAAAATTAAGAAGAGAGCAGGATATAAATATTATTTTTATTAGTAATAGTGAAGGTACAATTGCTATAAGTGATAAAGCACTAGAAGACGGAGTTATTTTGGTAAACCCTTTAAATAATGATGCTTTACTTTCAAAGCTTAATTCTAATACTTTTAAAATAGCTAAATCTACAGAACAAGCAAATTCTTTAATAGCAATAAGAATAATAGAGTTGGGTTTAAAAAAAGTTGCTATTATGAATTACCCAAACGATTTTATGACCATAGCTAGTACTAGTTGTAAAAAACTATTAGATAAAAATGGAATAAAAAACAAAATTGTTACCATAAATAAAGAAGCTACTGACTTTGAAAAGGAATTAAAAAGTTTTAAAAAAGAAGGTTATGATGCTTATGTGTTTTTTGGTTATAAAAATTTTGGTTTTGCAATGAAACAAGCCAGAGAATTAGGTATTACAGCCCCCTTTTTTGGATCTACAGTATTATTAGATCCTGCCTATTATGAAAATTCTCAAGGTACTATTGTAGGAACAGAGTGTACTTTTTTTACACCTGCTGATGGTAATTGGGTATTGGCAAATGAATTTTTAGATACATACAAATTAACTTACGGAGAAAAACCATTTTCGGTTTGGCCACCCCTGCAAGCATATGATGCAATGAATTTGGTGTTAAATGAAGTAAAAACAATTAATGATACTAAAAATAGCGATCAATATTTTGATGAATGGTTAAGACAACGCCTTAATAATGTAAAATTTTTTCAAGGTACCTGCGGTAATATATCAATAGGAAAAAATGGTGCTTCTAAAGGTATTTATTTTTCCTTATATAACTATGAGAGTAAAGGGAGTCTTATAAAAGTAAAACGATAAATATACTGTTTTGACTAAAATAGGAACTAAATTACTTTTTGGATTTGGAATGTTTATATGCATTCTAATTATACATACAGTTTTGGGAAATTTAACTACTAAACAAGCAACAAAAAGTCATAACTCCTTAACAAGAAAGATAGCTCCAGCTGTTAAAATTCTTAATGAATTTAGAATGGAAAATAAAGAGCTTTTTTTACTTGTAGAAAATAAAGTTTATAATTATAAAAATACAAAAGCATCAAATCGGGTGCAACAAATTATTGAGGTAGATTTGCCCTATTATATTTTAAATCTAGAAAAATTAAAAGGGTCTATAGAAACTTCTGATCCTAGAAATAGTAGTATAGACTCTGTTATTAAATATTCTAATAAATCTATTGGTTTAATAAAAAAAGTAAACTCTTTATTAGTAACTCCCAAGGATTATGAGGACACAGCTAAAATGGGAATGATTACAAATATGCAAAATAATCAACTTTCTGTTTTTTCTTCTGAAATTGATAATAGATTGTCCTTTTTACAAATAGAATATAATAAAGAATTAGAAAATAATTTTTCCGAATTATCTAAAACATTAAAAAATAATTCGCAATTTTTTTTATGGACAAGTATATTATTTATTTGTTTTGGTTTAATAATAACTTATAAGAACACTTTAGCAATAGTAAAGCCAATTAAGTTATTATTAAATAATATTAAAGATATTGAAAGCGGCAATTATGAAAATAGAGTAGCGGTTAAAGGAATTGATGAACTATCCATGTTGGGAAATGCTTTTAATAAAATGTCAGATTCTCTGCAAGCCAGTTTTGACCAGATAAAATCAAAAAACAAAGAACTAGAACAATTTGTATATATAGCCTCTCATGATTTACAAGAACCTTTAAGAACAATAACTAGTTTCACAGAATTATTTGTTAAAGGTTATAGCTCTAAATTAGATGAACATGCTATAACTTATATAAAATTTATATCCCAGGCATCTACAAGAATGAGTCTGCTGGTAAGAGGCTTACTAGATTATAGTTGTATAGGAGGCAACAAGGAGCTTACTTTGGTTAATTGCAATGATTTGTTTAAAGATTTAAAAACGGACCTTTCTCATTTAATATTAGACACTAATGCAAAAATAGATGTAGAAAATTTACCAGAAATACGTGCATATAAAACAGAGATAAGATTACTTTTTCAAAACATTGTTAACAATGCGATAAAGTTTCGTAGGCCAAATATATCTCCAATTATAAAAGTAAAAGTAAAAGAGCATAGTAATTTTTGGAAATTTATGATTTCGGATAATGGTATTGGTATTAAAGAAAATAAAATTGATACTATTTTTAAGATGTTCCATAGACTCAATGATCAATCTGATTTTGAAGGAACAGGAATAGGTCTTGCTCACTGTTCTAAGGTTATAGAATTGCATAAAGGTACAATTAGTGTAGATTCTAAATTAAATCAAGGAAGTACTTTTACAATTACTATTTCTAAAAACTTACGACAAACTACTTAATAGAAATGACTCTCATATTTGTAGACCAATTATATAGCTTTATTAATTTTTCACATCGTTTATTTATAGGTTCACAACATATAGTTCTAGAAATATAATAGATTTAAATATTTTATGTTGTAGTATTATAAAATATTTTAGTAAGATTTTTACTACTTTTTTATTTAGTGATATCACTATAGTAAATCTAAGCCTAAGTGTAATGTGCTACTATTAATTCTTCATCAATATATAGAATTATAGGAATAATAAGTTAATATGTAAGATTATGAAAGAAACTCCAAATCTTAGTTACATCACCAAGCTGTCAAATGGAAATAAAGTTTTTGAAAAAAATCTTTTAGCTATAATAAAAAAGGAACTTCCACTGGAAATAGGTGCTTATGAATCCTTTGTTAACGAAGGGGATTTTGAAGAAACGGCAGAATATGTTCACAAGATAAACCATAAGTTTAAAATTCTAGGACTAGATAAAGGGCATAAAATTGCTGAAGCTTATAGACTAAATTTATTAGAAAAAAACTTTCTTTTAAAATTAGATTTTGAGAAAATATTAGCAATATTATTACTTTATATAAAGACAGTGTAGTATGAATTGTATTGTTATTGATGATGAAGAAACATCTAGAGCTATAGTTTTATTTCTGGCAGAAAATAATCCAGAGATAAAAATTTTAGATAGTTTTCATAATGCTACTAGTGCTATTAAATATCTTAATGATAATTCTGTAGACCTCATTTTTCTCAATATTCATATGCCAATGTTTACAGGTTTTGATTTTATTAAAACTATTAAGAACCCACCCAAAATAATATTAACCTCATTAGACAAAGCTTTTGCATTAGATGCTTTTGAGTATAAGTGTATAATAGATTATTTGGTTAAACCCATTACACAAGAACGTTTTGATAAAAGTGTAGAAAAAGCTTTATCTGTACATAGAGAGGACGTAGTTGTAAATGATAACCAAATACCCGATGAATCTATAGATGATCTTTATGTAAGCATAGACAGGAGACTTGTTAAAATTGATATTCCAACTATATATTTAATTGAGGCTAAAGGAGACTATATTATGTTAAAAACCTCAAATAAAAATTATATGGTACATTCTACTTTAAAAAAAATAGAGGACAAGCTACCAAATGATTTTTTTTTAAGAGTGCATAGGTCTTATGTAATTAATACAAAGCGTATTATAGATATTGAAGATAGTAGTGTTTTAGTAGATAAAGATGTTGTTCCTGTAAGTCGTTCTTACAGAAAAGAACTCTTAGAACGTCTAAATCTTCTCTAAAGAACATAACATATAATGTTATAAACAATAATAGCCGAGAATTACCTCGGCTATTATTGTTTAAAGTAAATATTAAAACACTACAATTTCGTAGGTTTATTCCCACTTATCTACATTAGAATGTCATTCACCGAAAAAGAATGACGTTCGGCGGGTGTTCTCCTTAATTTTACAGTATTAATAATCCCAAACCTTTTATTATGAAAAATTTAAAATTTATTAACTCAATAAGCACATTAATAACCACTTTATCTTTTATAACAATATCTATATTGACATTATAATTTGTAGGTTTATTCCCACTTATCTATCTTAAAGTGTCATTCACCGAAAAAGATTAACGTTCCACGAGTGTTCTCCTTAATTTTAAAGTAATAATAATCCCAAACCTTTTTATTATGAGAAATTTAAAAATTAATAATTCAGTAGTATCCTTATTATCAACTTTATGTTTAGCTGCTTTTCTTTTTTAGGCTGCTACTAATCTAAGAAAACTAAAAACAATATAATTTTAATTAATAGTAACCCTTTAAATCCCCTACTTATGAAAAGAGTAACATTAGTAAAAGAAATATATAGTGAAGGTTTTAAGAACTTAGGAAACCATTTTGTAAAAAGTTATTTTAAAGCATTTGCATGGTTTGGTTTTTCTATGTATGCCATTGTAGTATTTGCATTTGTATTTAGAGTATCTACTGGCTTTGAATTTTCTTAAACCTAAAACAACTTTAATAAATAATTTATTACACTTTTAAATTTATAACCCTTAAATATACCTACTTATGAAAAGAGTAACATTAGTAAAAGAAATATATAGTGAAGGTTTTAAGAACTTAGGAAACCATTTTGTAAAAAGTTATTTTAAGGCATTTGCATGGTTTGGTTTTTCAATGTATGCCATTGTAGTGTTTGCATTTGTATTTAGAGTATCTACAGGCTTTGAATTTTCATAAAGAAACCTTTTAAAAATTATAATAAATAAAGTAATCATTAAATATACCTAGTCATGAAAATCGTATCCATAATAAAAAATAGCTATAATAAAATTTCAAAAAAATTATATACTAATAGTATGAAAAACTATTATAAAGCGTTTGCTTTTGTAGGGCTATCTATGTTTTTGTAGCCAAGTATTAAAAAAAATATTTTTAAAATTAATACCTAAAATAAAATAAAACAAAATGGAAAGAGGGGTAAATTGTGTATTATTAGTAGATGATGATGATGCTACAAATTACATACATACACACGTAATTATAGAAGCAAATTTTGCAAAACAGATAATTGTAAAGAAAAACGGTGCAGAGGCGTTAAATTTTTTAAAATCTAAGAGTGCAAAAGATTATATAAAGCCAGACATTATTTTTTTAGATATTAACATGCCTGTTATGAATGGTTGGGAATTTTTAGAAGAATATAAAGAATTAGAGGATGATTTAAAAAGTGACATGATGGTAATGATGTTATCTACATCTCTTAATCCTGCAGATAAATTAAACTCTGAGGCTAGTAATTATATTGAACGTTTTATAAATAAGCCTCTTACTGTAGAAAAGCTTTTAGATATTAATTTAGCATTAATAGATTAGCTTACATCTATTAAATAAATAATAAGAGACCTCTAAAATTATAGATTTTCATAATTTTTAGATACAATAAATAATATTTTTGTCTAGATAATAATTGTTTATAGTAACTTATAGAATTCTATTATACTCGATAGTCGAGATTTAAATGCTCCGAGGCTTGCCACAAAATCAAAATTAGTTTCCTAATAAATGCCTCGTGGGCTTGCCCCGAGGTAGTTTACTTTCCAATACAGAAAGAAAGTAGTGAAGTTTAAGGTACAAATGAGTTATACTACAATAGTTTCTTTTTACTGGATATTGGTTTATAAGTCTTGTTAATAACTTAAAGAAATATGGTCTACCAATAATTTTTATTGTAAATACGCAACCTCTAAAATAAATATAATTATAGATTAGGGTTACCAGACTAAAGATTAAAAAAATGTCAAATGAGTTGTTTATTTAGTGTATTCAACTCATTTTTTTATTATTTTTGAGCTGAATATTTTTTTTAATTGGCTCATGAAATACAATTGGCAACAAAAAGACTGGCTTAATTTTCAATATTTGACCACAGATATTGATGACTTACTCTTTGATTTTGTTCAACGAACTGGTCGAATTAGCGGAGTATTGGAAGGGTTTTCAGAAACTGAACAAACCGAAACAATAATTAATCTTATGGTTTCTGAGGCAATCAAAACTTCGGAAATCGAAGGAGAGTACTTAAGCCGAAACGATGTGGTGTCTTCCATTAGAAGGAATATCGGACTTAATGTAGATTCACCTCGTACTAAAGATAAACGAGCTGAAGGTGTAGCTGAATTAATGCTAACCGTTAGAAATGATTATTTAAAACCACTGACAAGTGAAGTTTTATTTGATTGGCATGGTATGTTAATGAAGGGTAATTCTCAAATACAAATTGGACAATGGCGGTCACATGAAGAACCTATGCAGATAGTTTCTGGAGCAATAGGAAAAGAAGTGGTGCATTTTGAGGCTCCACCATCTCAAAAAGTACCAGAAGAAATGGATAAGTTTCTCCATTGGTTTAATGCCTCCCAAACAGAAATAAAGAAACCTATTCTGAGGGCTGCTGTTGCTCACTTATATTTTGAATCCATTCATCCTTTTGAAGATGGAAACGGTAGAATAGGTAGGGCAATAGCAGAAAAAGCATTATCACAAAGTATTAAACGTCCTGTTTTGTTTAGTCTTTCCAAATCTATAGAAATTAATAAGGCAAATTATTATGATGCTTTAAAGACCGCTCAGCGTTCTAATGAAATTACCGATTGGATAAGTTACTTTGTCCAAACCGTTCTTGATGCTCAAATGGATGCCGAACAAGAAATCGAGTTTACCTTAAAGAAAACAAAGTTCTTTGACCAATATAAAGACTCCTTAAATGAACGTCAACAAAAAGTCATTCGCCGAATGTTAGATGAAGGTCATCAAGGTTTTGAGGGAGGGATGAATGCGCGTAAATATGTTTCACTTGTAAAAACTTCTAAAGCTACGGCAACTAGAGACCTGCAAGACTTGGTCGGGAAAGGAATATTTGTACCCGCTGGTGGAGGTCGCAGTACTAGATACGACTTAAATATATGACCAAGCCTTGACTTTCTTTTTTATTAGATGTTCTTTTTCTATACCTGGTTATAACTTTGAAAGCGAAGTGATTTTGAGTTTATTTCCTTTTTAATTCGTCTAAAGTTTTACCCTCTTTATTTTTCCACGACATCCAGCCATTAGCAGCACAATCTAAAACGGTAGCTGCTGCGGTACTTGGGGAATTAAAAATATAATCTTGTTGGAATGCATACAATTATATTCTAATGATATTTTTTTACTAAAAGTGTAGATATAAGTTTATGTTATAAAGAGAAGCTATTTAATAATAAAAGTATCTATTGTGTAAATAATAGTAGTGCCCTAAAAAAGTAGTAATGTTAAGGTTCTTTAAAAAATGAAAATAAGATGTTTTGAGTGTTTTATTTAAATTTTTACTTTCCAATACAAAAATTAGCAAAAATATTACCTAAAAGTTCATCGTTGGTAACTTGCCCTGTAATTTCACCTAGATGGGATAAAGCGTCTTTAACATCTATAGCCATAAGATCGCTAGGGAGTTCCTCGTCTATACCAAATTGTACTTTTTGAATTGCTTCTAGTGCTTTAAGTAAGGAATCGTAATGTCTGGTATTCGTAACAATAGTTTCATTATTACGCAAGGCACCTGTATTTACAAATTCTAATAATTTGTTTTTTAAAGTATCTACACCTTCACCCGTTTTTGCAGATATGGGTAGGAGGTTTGAAACGCTAGAGGAAAGATTCTCCATCTCTTCATTAGAAAGTATATCTCTTTTATTGGCTATTACCAGCAAAGGTTTTAGAGGGTATTTATTTTTTATCTTTTCAATCTCTATTACCAAATTCTGAACTCCTAACGCAGAACTTAGAACTTCTTTTGTATCTACTAAAAATAAAACCACTTGCGCTTGCTCTATTTTCTCAAAAGTTTTTTTAATACCAATACTCTCAACAACATCTTTTGTGTCTCGTATTCCGGCAGTATCTATAAAACGAAAACCAATACCGCCAATAGAAATTTCATCTTCAATCGTATCTCTAGTAGTTCCAGCAATATCACTTACAATAGCTCTTTCTTCATTTAAAAGAGCATTTAATAGGGTGGATTTTCCAACATTGGGTTCGCCCACAATGGCAACAGGAATTCCGTTTTTTATTACGTTACCTACCGCAAAAGAATCTATTAGCCCTTTTAAAACCACAGAAATTTTATTAACTAAAGCAATGAAAGCGGAGCGATCTGCAAATTCTACATCTTCCTCTGCAAAATCTAATTCTAGTTCTATGAGCGAAGCAAAATTTAATAATTGGTCTCGTAAATTTTTAATTTCATTACTAAAACCACCACGCATTTGTTGCATGGCTATTTGGTGTGATGCTTCGTTCTCTGAAGAAATTAAATCGGCAACGGCTTCCGCTTGGCTTAAATCCATCTTGCCATTTAAAAATGCTCTTAGCGTAAATTCTCCGGCATCTGCCATACGGCAACCATTTCTTAAGAATAGCTGAATTATTTGTTGTTGAATATACGGAGAGCCATGACAAGAAATTTCAACAACATTTTCTCCCGTATAAGAATTAGGGTTTTTAAATATAGATACAAGTACCTGATCTAATGTTTTATCACCATCTATAATATTTCCTAAAAGAATTGTGTGACTTTTTTGCTTTTTTAGTTTCTTATTAAATGAAGATATAAAATAGTTAGATACTAATAAAATAGCATCAGGACCAGAAAGGCGTATTACAGCAATAGCTCCTGCACCAGAGGGTGTAGCTAAAGCAATTATAGTATCGTTTGTTGTTGTTTGCATCTTAAGCAAAAATAAGTAAAATGAAAATAGGAATAGGGATATCTTTTTTATGTGAAGGTTGCTTATTTATTTGGCTTTTTATATCAAAAAATAATATAAATTCGTGCTAATTAATTTACCATTAACATTAAAAAAAAGAAAATGAAAAACGTATTAAAATGTGCCTTAGCAGTAAGTTTTTTTGTAGCTAGTATTACAAATGCGCAAGAAACTATTACACAAGAGAAAGTTGTTGAAGAACTAGTAGGAGAGGATGGAATACCTACAGAAGTAGATGTTACTACAGGGACAGAAATGACTCTAGAAGAGACAACTTCTCTAGAACCAGAAATTAAAGAAACAGAAATAGTAAAAGAGGTAGAGAAAGAAGTGGAAGCGATTGAAATGGATGCAGAGGCCATTAAAGAAGTAGAGGAGAAGGAACAAAAAGAAGCTGAAAAGAAAATAGAGAAAGCAGAAAAAAAGGCTAAAAAGGCCGAAAAAGAAATTAAAAAAGCAGAAAAGGAAGCTAAAAAGAAAGAGAAACTAGCAAAAGCTATATCTGGAAAAAAGAAGGCCATTGCGAAGAGCGAAAAACAAATAGGTAAATTAGAGTCTAAATTAGCAAAAGGAAAAGCTAAAGGAAGTTTATCTCCTGTAGATATTGAAAAAATTAATGAAAAGATAGCAAAAGCTAAAAGCTCTATTCTTAAAGACAAGTCTAAATTAACCAAATTGATTAAAAAGCAATAAGCTGTATTTTTTAGATAGTTAAATTTTTATAATTATTTTCTTATTAATACCTCGAGATAAATTCTGGAGGTATTTTTTTTGTAACAAAAGGGCTAGTTCCTCGTCTTATTAGTAGTTAAGCATCAATTAAAAAAAATCAAAAAAGATATGGAAATAGTAAATACACATGTAGCAAAAAGAGAAGATAAACAATTATTAGTGGTAACTCACTTATCGCAATATTTAGATTATGTAACCGGTTTTGGCGGACTTATAGTGCCATTACTTATTTGGTTTACAACAAAAGACAAAGTACATGCCATGGACGAACATGGAAAAGCAGTTATTAACTTTCAATTAAGTTTACTAGCTTATATATGTATAGGAATTCCTTGCATACTACTTTTAGGCTTAGGGTTTTTAATTATTGGTTTTGCAGCTGTTTTAGGGTTAATCATGCCTGCAGTAAATGCTATAAAGGCTAATAACGGAGAAGCGCCAAGTTATTTTGGAACGTTCAAGTTTCTCTCTTAAATACCATGAGTGATATAAAACAAAAAGTCCACCTTTTTGGGTGGACTTTTTTAATATCTAAAAATTAGTTTCTTAGCTATTTAGCATTACTGGCATAACAAGCATAGTAACGGTTTCTCCTTCATCTAAACCATCTGCAGGAGTAAGAATACCTGCTCTGTTTGGTAAACTCATTTCTAAAGCAACATCATCAGAAGTAAGGTTATTAAGCATTTCGGTTAAGAAACGCGAGTTAAAACCAATTTGCATATCATCTCCTTGGTATGAACATGTTAATCTTTCCTCTGCCTTATTACTGTAATCTATATCTTCAGCAGAAATGTTTAATTCTGCTCCAGCTATTTTAAGTCTTATTTGGTGCGTAGTTTTATTAGAGAAAATAGAAACCCTACGTACAGAGCTTAATAATTGTGTTCTTGCTATGGTAAGTTTGTTTGGATTTTCTTTTGGTATTACCGCTTCGTAATTAGGGTATTTACCATCAATAAGTCTACATATTAGTTCTGTGTTTTCAAAACTAAATTTTGCATTACTGTCATTGTATTCTATAGTAACATCTGCCTCGCTACCAGCTAAAATTCCTTTTAATAAGTTTAAAGGTTTTTTAGGCATTATAAATTCTGCAACTTGAGACGCTGTAATATCTGTACGTTGGTATTTTACTAGTTTATGCGCATCTGTTGCAACAAAAGTTAAATTTTCTGGAGAAAATTGAAAGAAAACACCGCTCATTACGGGTCTTAAATCATCATTACCAGCTGCAAAAATAGTTTTGTTTAATGCGGTTGCTAAAACATCTCCTAAAATAGTAGTAGAACTAGGGTCTGCTAATTCCACTGCTTTAGGAAATTCTGCTCCATCTGCATATGCAAGAGCATATTTACCGTGGTTAGAGCTTATTTCTACCGTATTATTGTTTTCCACAACAAATGTTAAAGGTTGCTCTGGAAAAGTTTTTAAAGTTTCTAATAATAATTTTGCAGGAACTGCAATGTTTCCTTCTGCATCAGAATCTACTTCTAATATAGAACTCATGGTAGTTTCTAAATCGGAAGCGGAGACTGTTAATTTATTCTGCTTAAGATCAAAAAGAAAATTATCTAAAATAGGTAGAGTGTTACTATTGTTAATTACACCACCTAAAGTTTGTAATTGTTTTAATAAGTACGTACTAGATACTATAAATTTCATTCGTTAGTTTTTTGTTGAAAATATCTTTTTGTAAACAGTAATGAAAGTAAAATAGGAGTAAAGCTATTTTTATCTTACTTAACAAAGATATTTTAAATGCTCTTTTTATGGAAACAAACTTATTAACAGAATTTAGTAGCGGTAAATACTGTTTTGTGTAGTTAAGTTATTGTAAATGAGTGTGTAATGTTAATTTTGTGCTTATTATTTATTAACAAATTTTGGAAGACATTTTAATAATTAGAATAATAAAACTCTAAGTAAGAGCTTCTTACTTTTGTTACAAAGAGCACAAAGTTAATAATGCTTTTATTGCTATTTTAGAATTGCTTTTTTATGAACACTCCACGCTTGTGGCTTATCTGCAAAAAGAATTTTAGTTTTTTGCCAAACTGTTTTAAAAAAATCAGATTCTCTATAGGCGTTTAAAAAAGATTCGTTTTCCCAATAACTGTAGGTAAAAAATATTGAAGGGTTGTTTTTATCTTGGTATAACTCTAAAAAAGTACACCCATTACTACTTCTAATTTTATGTTTTGTTTCTTCAAAAATAGCTTCAAAAGTAGAAATGTTTTCTTCTTTAAAAGTCAATTTTACAATTCGTACTATCATACTAGATAAAATTTATAGTTATAGTGTCTCTATAATCTAACCCTAATAGAGTAGAGGCTCCACCAACAGTATCTAAATTACTTTTATATATGGCAAGTTCTATATATTCTGAGGAATTAAACAAAGCCAATAAATCTCCTGGGCCTTTACGGCTAGCTTTGTCTATACTAAAATCAATAATATCACTATATCTATTATGAATTTTTTTAATGATATTGTTTCTAGCATGTAATTCAAAATCTCTTCCGTTTCTATAAGAATCAAAAAGATGTTTTGGAATATTGCTAACTACATTTCCGTAATTATCAATATAAATAACATTTCCAATAATTTTATTTCCATTGTCAGAAACCATAGCAGAAAATTCTTTTATTTCTTTAAGAGCTTCAAACGGTTTTCCTATGACCTCTAGCGTACCACCTCTTGCAATATGGCAAGCAACTTTTACAAATACATCTTTTACAGGGAAAGGACCTTTATTTGGATTTGGTATAGCAATCTTAACTATTTTTGTTGGTTTTTTATCTAAAGTTAATAAACCAATAACACCCGTATTAGCAGTAATAAAATAATGCCCATCTATTAAAGCAACAATATGTTGGTTCTCTATGGTAGATTCCGAATCTATACCAATTATGTGTATAGTCCCTTTAGGAAAGCTTTTGTAAGAATTTTCTAAAACATACGAACACTGTTGTATATTAAAAGGTTCTATATGATGAGAGATGTCTACAATCTTAATATCATCCAATTCTTTATATATAGAACCTTTGAGAGCTCCAACATAAAAATCTTTAAGTCCAAAATCTGTAGTTAGTGTAATTATTGCCATACAGCAATGTTGATATGTTTTTGGTTATGCAAACTGAAAAATTACTTAAGTTTGTTAAACAAAATTAAACAAAATTAACGGAGCATTTTAATATTTTTATACCATAACTTAAAAACTGTAAAATTTTTTGAACGAACTTATTTTAGAGATCACGGAGATTAGTCCTAGAGAGTTTTTTGGACAAGGAAACGAGAAAATTAACCTTATTAAGAAGTATTTTCCAAAGCTGAAAATAGTAGCAAGAGGAAGTAAGATTAAGGTTTATGGTGATGAAGAACTTTTAGAAGAGTTCGAAAAGCGTTTTGATATGCTTACAGCGCACTTTGCTAAGTATAATAAATTAGATGAAAATGCTATAGAAAGGGTTTTAACAAGTAGTGATGAGGATGAGTACACTTCCTCTGCCAATAGTGGAGAAACCTTAGTACATGGCGTTAGTGGTAGATTAATAAAAGCACAAACGGCCAATCAAAGAAAATTAGTAGATGCTGCTAGAAAAAATGATATGGTTTTTGCAATTGGACCTGCAGGAACAGGAAAAACCTATACAGGGGTGGCAATTGCTGTTAAAGCACTTAAAGAAAAACAAGTAAAACGTATTATTTTAACAAGACCAGCAGTAGAAGCAGGGGAAAATTTAGGTTTTTTACCTGGAGATTTAAAAGAAAAATTGGATCCGTATATGCAGCCTTTATATGATGCACTACGAGATATGATTCCCGCAGAAAAATTAGTACATTTTATAGAAAACGGTACCATACAAATTGCACCAATGGCATTTATGAGAGGTAGAACTTTAGATAATGCTTTTGTTATTTTAGATGAAGCACAGAACACTACCCATGCCCAAATGAAGATGTTTTTAACACGTATGGGTAAAAATGCAAAGTTTTTATTAACAGGGGATCCAGGACAAATAGATTTGCCAAGAAGAACTATATCTGGTTTAAAAGAAGCTATTTTAGTGCTTAAAGATGTGGAAGGCATAGAGATAATTCATTTAGATGATAAAGATGTAATTAGACATAAATTAGTTAAAAAAGTAATTTCAGCATACAAGAGTATAGAACATCAGAATTAATAAAGAATATGAGTAATACAATTATAGATACCAATTTTAATTTTCCAGAGCAACAAAGCGTTTATAAAGGAAAAGTTAGAGAGGTATATAAATTAAAGAATGATGTTTTAGTAATGGTGGCTACAGACCGCCTTTCTGCTTTTGATGTAGTAATGCCAAAAGGAATACCTTATAAAGGCCAAATACTAAACCAAATTGCCACTAAAATGATGGCAGATACTGCCGATATTGTTCCTAATTGGCTAACAGCAACACCAGATCCTAATGTAGCGGTAGGAGAAGCTTGTGCCCCTTTTAAGGTAGAAATGGTAATTCGTGGTTATATGTCTGGCCATGCAGCAAGAGAATATAAAGCAGGTAAAAGAATGCTTTGTGGTGTTTCTATGCCAGAAGGGATGAAAGAAAACGATAAGTTTCCTTCTCCAATTATTACTCCTGCTACCAAAGCAGAAATGGGAGACCATGATGAAGATATTTCTAGAGAAGATATTCTTAAAAAGGGTATAGTTTCAGAAAAAGATTATGTGGTGTTAGAAAAATATACCAATGCATTATTCCAAAGAGGCACAGAAATAGCAGCAAAAAGAGGTTTAATTCTAGTAGATACTAAATATGAATTTGGTAAAACTGCTTCTGGAGAAATTGTTTTAATTGATGAAATACATACGCCAGATTCTTCTAGATATTTTTATGCAGATGGTTATGAAGAAAGACAAGAAAAAGGTGAAGCTCAGAAACAGCTTTCTAAAGAGTTTGTAAGACAATGGTTAATAAGTAATAACTTTCAAGGATTAGAGGGACAAACAGTTCCAGAAATGACCGATGAATATATTACCTCTGTTTCTGATAGATATATTGAGCTTTATGAAAATATTACAGGAGAAAACTTTGTAAAAGCAGATATATCTGATATTCAAGAGCGTATCAATAGTAATGTTTTAGAGTACTTAAAAATTATTTAAGCAAATACCTTAAAGTAACTTCTTTCTTTTGTTTAAGTAAAGTTAGTATTTTTAAAAAAGCAATGGCAGTAATAAAAGCATCTCCTAAAGCGGTATGACGATCCTCTTTAGAGATGCTAAACTTTTCTGCAAGTTCATCTAAGGAATATTGCTCTTTTTTTAGTAACAAGTTTGATTTTAAAAGTGTTTTTTTATAAAGGCGAGAAGTATCTATATACTCATTTTTTAGTTCAGGTAACCCCTGTCTTTCTAAGGCATGGTTAAGCATTTGAATATCAAACATGGCATGGTGTGCTATAATTACCGCATCTCCTAGGTAATCTAAAAATTGTAATAAAGCTTCTTTTTCCTCTATAAGTGACTTTTTAGAGTTTTTTAAAATACCATGAATTTTGGCAGTTTCTTTATTGTAAATATTTTGGTTAACGTACACTTCAAAAGTATTACGTACTGCAATTACATTATTTTCTATAGATAAAGCTCCAATACAAAGAATACGATCTTTATAAAAACTAAAACCTGTAGTTTCTGTATCTAAAACAACAAAACGTATTTTGTCTATAGATTTTTGAGGTGTATTTTTATTTTTGTTAAACCACATTACCCTAATAAATTTGCAACATTATAACGTATAGAAATTAACTCCTGTATTTCCTTTACTGTTTTAAAAGTTCGTTTTAATTTAATTTTTTCCTCTTTGCTTAACTTATCTAAAGCAATATACCTGCCAGAATCTCTGTGTAATAAACCTTGTTTGGTTCTAAATTTTAGTAATGCTTTGGTAGCATAGGAACATGCTAAATATATTTCTGAATTGTTAGGTTCTAGTTCTGCTAACTTCTCATATCGTTCCCATGTATTACTTATAGATTTTACAGAATGGGATAAAATTAATACTCTAGCGGCATCTACAAGAGGCATAAGAGCTCTAGATTTTATGTCAAAAAAATCTTTGTTTTGGCCATCTTGTTCTACTAAAAAAGACCTGAAAAAACCTGAGGGCGATGGGTTTTGTAAGGCACCTTTTGTTAGGTGTAATAAAAATAATGGGTATTTTTTAGTAGTAGTAAAAATATGTTCCGATAATTGATCTACTAAATTTTTGTCCCCGTATGCTAAAGAATAATCAAAAAATATAGAAGACATAAGAACCTCATCTGGTCCAGGGTTAATGATCCAATGCGACACCATATTTTTCCACTCTTGTAAACTTAAGCACCATTTAGGGTTAGAGGCCATCATTTCTGCAGGACAATATTCATATCCAATAGTGTTTAACCCTTTAGTAACGTGCTTTGCTAGTTTTAAAAAATAATTTGTTGTTTTTGGTAATATATCTTCAGGAACATCTTCGAAAACTAAAAAATTATCTTGATCTGTGTGTAACAATTGTTCACTACGTCCTTGGCTTCCTATTGCCATCCAAGCAAATTTACAAGGCAGTGGGGTAGGCATTTTTTCTAATGAAATTTCAATTACTTGTTTTGTACATGCGTCATTGAGCTCCGATATAATTTTAGCGGTAAGCCCCATAGGAATATTTTCATCTAAATATCCTTGTAGAAGATTCATTATGCTTTTTCTTATGGCTTTTATTTGTTTATACTTAGTAGTTCTTTTTATCGCTTTTACTAATACAGCTGGGTTGTCTCCAAGAGATACCATAATATCATGCTTAGAAAGTATTCCTATGACCTTGGTATTAACGGTG
Source organism: Maribacter vaceletii (assembly GCF_003634105.1). Taxonomy (GTDB): domain Bacteria; phylum Bacteroidota; class Bacteroidia; order Flavobacteriales; family Flavobacteriaceae; genus Maribacter_B; species Maribacter_B vaceletii. The sequence goes on from NZ_RBIQ01000008.1 coordinate 29,923, forward strand.
CCATCTTCTGTTAAACAAATATGACTAATGTTACTTTTCATCATGGCCATTTGTGCCTGCGTAACCGTCATGTTTTTTGGATACGTAATTACGGGCGAGGACATAATTTTTGAAGCTGGTGTAGTTATAGGGTACTGTCCTGTAACTATTTTAGTTCTTAAATCTTTATCTGTAACAATACCAATAGGCAAATCATCTTTAAGAATTACAATGGAACCTATTCTTTTTTTATTCATTAATTCGGCCAATTCGTTTACTGGCGTAGTTTCTAAACAACTAATTAGTTTTTTGGTATAAGTAACTGGTTGTAAGTCTAGAAGCTTAACTTCTGGGGTTATGTTTTCAGAATAATCAGAGCTGTATAAATTTCCTTTGTGTCTTTTAGAGTAGGGGTTAGCGGTATTCGACGCAAAACTTTCTAAAAGAAAATTTCCAACATTTTCGTTATTTTGAGCATAAGGTTTAAAAGCTGCAATAGGAATACCATAAATAATACTTTCTTCATGGGCTACAGCTTCTAATTTGTAATTTTCTTTTACCCATAAAGGACGTATTCCAAAAATATCTCCTTCATCACAAATATCTACTATTTCACTTTTAGTAGTATTTTTTTTACTTGCCTTATGAAGCGCTATAGCACCTTTATGAACCATATAAAAACTAGTATGTGGATCCTCTCCACTTGTAAATATAAAACTGTTTTTTTCTTGATAAAGGATACTAACTTGTTCTGACAGTGTTAGTAACTCTTTTTTTTGTAATAAATTAAAGGGAGGATAGTTCTTAAGAAAATCTGCTACGCGTTCAGAAATAGTGTTTTTCATAAAATTAAAGTAATACTATCAGAGAAAAATAAAAAAGAAAAGAGAATAAAATTGTGAAAATTATTAAAGAATTAAAAAAGGAGCAATTACCATTTGTGAAAAAAATTACCTAAATACGAACCTATTGTAATCTATTCTGTTTCAAATTTTGATTAAAAATTCTGTTTTATGTCAAAATAGGATAGTAATAAGCTAAAATCCATTCTTTTTTCTTTTTAAAGACCTTCTATTTTTGGTAAGATAACTCAACAATACATAGAATTATTCTAGCCTACATTACATTAACGCCTATAGGCTTCTTTTAATTCTATAGCAGTAACCAACTTAAAACTTAATTTATGAAAAAAATTATTTGCTTTTTACTTGTATTTATTTCTGTATATGTAAAAGCACAAGAAACAGAATTTTTAACAAATTGGAAATTTTCAAATTATGATTTTGGAAATGCAGAAGCTTTAGATTTTAATGATGAAGATTGGGAAAATGTTACTGTTCCACATGATTGGGCAGTAAAAGAAGATTTTAATTTTTCCCATGATGTGCAATTAACAATGGTAGTACAAGATGGAGAAACAAAACCAAAATATAGAACAGGAAGAACTGGGGCGTTACCATATGTAGGTGTTGGTTGGTATAGAACTAATTATACAATTAATAAAAAAGACTTAGAAGAAAAAGTACAATTGCTTTTTGATGGAGCAATGAGTAATGCAAAAGTATATGTTAATGGTAAGTACGTTGGGCAAAGACCCTTTGGTTATATATCTTTCTATTTTGATATTACTAAATTCTTAAAACCTGGAAATAATACTATAGCAGTAAGACTAGAGAATTTTAATAGTCAGTCTCGCTGGTACCCTGGGGCTGGTTTATATAGGAAAGTTTCAATTTTAAAAACAAATAAGACTCATGTAAAAACTTGGGGAACTTTTATAACTACTCCAGAAATTACAAAGAAAAAAGCTAGAGTTCATTTAGAAGTAGAGGTTTTAGGAACTGGTACATGTACTATAGTTAATGAAATTATGGCACCGGACGGAAGTATCCTAACTTCAAAAGAAAAAGAAGTTAGTTTAAAAGGCGAAGGAAAACTTTCTGAAGATTTTATAGTTAGTAAACCTAAAATATGGGATATAAAAACTCCAAATCTATATAAGCTAAAAACTACTATTTTAAAAGATAACAAAGAGTTAAGTAGTTATGTTTCTACTTTTGGAATAAGAACCATACATTTTAATTTAGATGGTTTTTATTTAAACAATAAAAAAGTTAGATTTAAAGGGGTTAATATGCATCATGATTTTGGTCCTGTAGGAGCGGCTTTTCATAAGGAATTGTTTGTTCGCCAAATGGTTAAGATGCAAGAAATGGGAGTAAATTCTATTCGTTTTTCTCATAACCCACCAGCTCCAGAAGCATTAGATGTATGCGATTCATTAGGAATTTTAGCAATAGATGAAGCTTTTGACGAATGGAAAAAAGGTAAAGTTCTTAATGGTTATTCTAAACATTTTGATTTATGGGCTAAAAAAGATTTAACCGATATGATTTTAAGAGACCGTAACCACCCAAGTATAATAATGTGGAGTATTGGTAACGAAATTATGGAACAATATACACCAGGAGCAGAAGTTTGCAAATATCTAAATGATATTGTCAAAGCTATAGATACAACAAGGCCAACTACAGCAGGTTTTAATTATGTAGAAGGAAGTATTAAAAATGGTTTAGCAACAACAGTAGATATAGCAGGATTTAATTACAAACCAGGAATTTACCATAAAATAAGAGAAGAAAATCCAAATTTAAAATTTTATGCAAGCGAAACTGGGGGAGCTTTAAGCACAAGAAATTCTTATAAATTTCCGGTTGAGTTTGATACGGTTCATAATAAAAGAGGTGCATCTACAAATATTAAAATTTATAAAGATGGGCAGCCTGGTAATTATGAAAACACAAACGTTCCTTGGGGGTATCCGTCTTATAAAGAATTTGCAGCGCAAGAATATAATAAATTTGTTTACGGAGAATTTGTTTGGACAGGTTATGATTATTTAGGAGAGCCCTCCCCATACCATGATGCTAGATCTAGAAGCTCTTATTTTGCTCCTGTAGATATGGTTGGTTTAGAAAAAGATAAATTCTATTTATATAAAAGTCAATGGAATACAGAAGAAGATGTGTTGCATTTTTATCCGCATTGGACACTTCCAGAAAGTATTGGAAAAAAAATACCTGTAGTTTGTTATACAACCTATGACAAAGCAGAATTGTTTGTTAATGGTAAAAGCTACGGAGTAAAAACCAAGCAAAAACCAGAAGTGCCAGAATTTTTAGCAAATAGTATTAAAAAAGAAACTTCTGGTGGAGCAACAATGTCACAATTAAAGGCTTATGGGATAGTATGGGAGTCTGTTATTTATGAGCCTGGAGAAGTTAAGGTTGTCGCTTATAATAAAAAAGGAAAAAAAGTGGCAGAGGTTGTTAAAGAGACTTCGGGAGAGCCATATGATATAAAGATAGAAGAGGAGCAAAAAAGTATAAAAGAAGGAGAAGTTGCTGTTTATATTGTTTCTGTGGTAGATAAAAAGGGTAATATTTGTTATACTTATAATAAGAATATGAAAATAAAAGTTAGTGGAGCTGCTAAATTTTTAGCCTCTGGTAATGGTGATCCAACAAATCTTCAAAACTTATCTAAACCAGAAAGAAAACTATTTAATGGGCAAGCAGTTATTTATGTTAAATCTATTTCTAAAGGAAAAGTTACTATTAAAACTAACTCAGGAGAATTACATGGGTCTAGTGATTTGTTGATAGTGAGGTAATTAAACAAGAAAAACGAAATAAAAAAACCCAAGATTAGAATCTTGGGTTTTTTGTTTTTATAGTAGCGAGAACGAGAGTTGAACTCGTGACCTCCGGGTTATGAATCCGACGCTCTAACCAACTGAGCTACCTCGCCAGGTTTTTTTAACGGCTGCAAATATATAGTTTAATTTTAATACCTTCAACTATAGTTGCAAAAAAAAATATTCTTCCTGTTTTATTTTTTTATCATTTATAAATATATATATTGGGCTATATTAAATTGTATAGAATGAGTGATAAAATAAAATATGAAATAGAATTTGTAATACAATCCTCACCACAACTATTATATCAATATTTGTCTACACCTTCTGGTTTATCAGAGTGGTTTGCAGATAATGTAAATTCTAGAGGAGAGTTGTTTGAGTTTATTTGGGATGGCGCAGAAGAAGAAGCAAAATTATTAAAAAAGAAAAATGATGATTTTGTTAGGTTTGCTTGGGTAGATAATGAAGATGATAGTTTCTTTGAGCTTAAAATAATTGTAGACGAAATAACAAAGGATGTTTCTTTATTTATTACAGATTTTGCAGAGGAAGATGAGTTAGATGAAGCAAAAATGTTATGGGAAAATCAAGTTTCAGATTTAAAGAGTATTTTAGGGTCTAAATAATCTTTTCTAATAATAATAGTATCTTTGGCCTTAATTTATTTAAGGCTTTTTTTATGGTTAATTTTAATGGTGAAATTATTGAAGATGACGTTCTTTTTCTTAATCAAGAAAACAGGGGACTTAGATATGGCGATGCTCTTTTTGAAACCATTCGCTTAGTAAATGATGAGGTACTTTTGTGGGAAGAACATTATTTAAGATTAATGGCTTCTATGCGTATTATTCGTATGGAAATACCAATGGAATTTACCTTAGAGTATTTAGAAGAGCAAATAAAAAAGTTGGCTGTTCAGAATAAATGTAACAATCAGGCTAGAGTGCGATTAACAATTTATAGAAACTCTGGAGGGCTTTATTTGCCAAAAACAAATATAGTATCATTTGTTATAGAAACAAGTCCTTTAGAAAGTCCTTACTATATTTTAAATACTGATAAATACGAAGTAGAGCTATTTAAAGATTTTTACATTAATGCAGATATGCTATCTAATTTAAAAACCAATAATAGGATTTTAAACGTAGTAGGAAGTGTTTTTGCAAAAGAGAATGATTATGATAATTGTTTAGTAATAAACAACTCTAAAAACGTTGTAGAAGGCTTAAATGGCAATATTTTTCTTGTAAAAGGCAACGTTATTAAAACACCACCGTTACAGGATGGTTGTATAAATGGTATAATTAGAAACCAACTTATAAGTGTTATTAAAAAAATAGAAGGATATACATTAGAGGAGGCCTCTATTTCTACTTTTGAACTTCAAAAAGCAGAGGAGCTATTTTTAACTAATTGTATACAAGGAATTAGACCTATAACTAACTATCGTAAAAAAGAATATACTACGGTAGTTTCCCAAGAGTTAATTGGTAAACTAAATGCAGTTATTCGTTTACAAAAAAGAGATTTAGTTTAAACTTGGGTTTTCTGGAGCATTAGACCATATAAGATACTTGCCACCTAATTCTACCATTTTTTCTTTCCAAAATGCTCCAGCAGATTTTTGTATAATAGCGCTTTGGTACTTGTTTTTTATAACAATCCAAGATTTAGAAGTAAGTTCTTGGTCTAATTGAAGAGAGGACCAGCCTGAGTATCCTAGAAAAAAACGAATTTCGTTCTCCGTGATTAATTTTTTATTAATTAATTCTACAGCAATATCAAAATCTCCGCCCCAAAAAATTCCGTCAGAAATTTCAATACTATTCGTAATTAGGTGAGGAACTTTATGAATAAAGTATAAGTTGTCCTGTTCTACAGGTCCACCATTATATACTTGAAAAGGAAACTTAATTTCTTTGACTAAATCATTTATAAAATAATCTAACGGTTTGTTTAGTATAAAACCAACAGAGCCTTCCTGATTATGTTCGGCTAATAAAACCACAGATCGGTTAAAAGAAACGTCTCCTGTTAAAGCAGGTTCTGCAATTAATAGTTTTCCTTTATTGGGTTTTATATCTATCATTATAACATCCTTACATTATCTAAAATAAGGTATTTATAATAGATAACAAAAAACCTTTGCAATAAAAAAAGCGTTTCTACGAGTAGAAACGCTTTTCATATACTGTATTTTATACAGATTAGTTTACTGCTTTCCCTAAATCAGCTCCAGCTTTAAACTTTACTACATTTTTAGCTGCAATTTGGATAGTTTTTCCAGTAGAAGGGTTTCTTCCTTCTCTTGCATTTCTTTTAGATACAGACCAAGATCCGAATCCTACTAGAGAAACACGTCCACCACTTTTAAGAGATCCTTCAACATTTCCTAAGAAAGATTCTAAAGCTTTTTTTGCTGCTGCTTTTGTAATACCTGAGTCAGCTGCCATTGCATCGATTAATTCTGTTTTGTTCATAATATAATTAAATTAATTGTTAAAATAATTTCAATCCTCTAACAAATTTATATGGATTTCCGACGAACACAAGTAAAATCAAGGGAAATCCCCTATTTTGTTGATAACTCAGGCGGTTTGTTAATAAAGTAGGGCATTTTTTACGCTTCTCGCAGCCCAATGGTAGTGGGACTTTACGCAACATGTGCGTTTTCTTCTAATTTTAGCCCATTAAGAACATCGTTAGTTTTCATTTTACGCTTCCCTGGTAATTGAATTTCTAATAAATTAATAAATCCGTTTTTTACTGCCACTTTAATTTCTTTTTTATTAAAAATTAGCTTCCCAAATTTATAAGTATGCACTTCTTCTGTTTTAGAAATAGCATATATTTTTAAAAAAACTTCTTCCTCATTAGTATATAAGGTAGTCCATGCTGCTGGATAGGGACAAAGACCGCGAATATGATTATAAATAGCATGTAATGGTAACTGCCAATCTACTTTACAGGTTTCTTTGTGAATTTTATAGGCAGACTTTAATTCTTTAGACTCCTTTTGTTTTTGTAGCGTTACAGTGTTATTAGATATTGCAGTAATAGTCTTTATTACTAATGCAGCACCAATATCCATTAATTTGTCATGTAAAGTACCAGCAGTGTCCTCTTGTGTAATAGTCGTTTCTTCTTGTAATATTATTTCTCCAGTATCTATTTTATCATCTATAAAGAAGGTAGTAACTCCCGTTTTTGTTTCTCCATTAATTATAGCCCAATTTATTGGTGCAGCACCTCTGTAGCTTGGTAATAAAGATGCATGTAAATTAAAAGTGCCATACTCTGGCATTTGCCATACCACTTTTGGGAGCATCCTAAACGCAACTACGATTTGTAAATTAGCATGTAGCTTTTTTAATTCTTCCAAAAAAGAGGAGTCTTTAAGGTTGGTTGGTTGTAGTATAGGAATATTTTGTTCTAATGCATATTTTTTTACTGCCGAGGTGTTTAGTTTACGACCTCTACCCGCTGGTCTGTCTGGAGCAGTAATTACGCCAACAACATTATATTTAGATGTTACTATTGCAGATAGTGTTGCTACGGCAAAGTCTGGTGTACCCATAAAGAGTATTCTTATATCTTTCATTTTTGGCTTATTTCGTATTCGTTTTTAGAATTTATTATTAAATACCCTTTCTCTAATAATTGTTGTAACGTATAAATTAAGTTAGTTTCTGAATAGGGTAGGAGCTGTATAATTTCTCTGGAAGAAAAACCTTTAGAGTGCACTAATTGTAATATGTCTTTTGAGATTTTTTTAAAATCTGGCTTTGTGTTATTTGCAATGCAAACATCGCATATACCACAATCTTCTTTTTTATCTTCTCCAAAATATTTTAGTAATAATTTACTTCTACAGCTAGTATTATTATTAATAAAAGAAAGCATATCTTTTATTTGGTTTTTTTTAATGGTGTTTCTTTCTACCACTTTATTAGCAAACCTATTAATAGTATGGTCGTCTTCTCTTGGAATTAAATAGGTTATTTCTAAATCGCTATGTTTTCCTTTGTAGGTTATAATTTCTGCTTTCTCTAATTGTTTTAGGATAGAAATAATTAACTCTTCTTTTTGTCCTGTTTTTTTAGCAAGAAGATACGTGTCTATTTTGGTTTCAAATTCAAAAATGCCTCCATAAGTTCTTAATATTACTTGCGTAATTAAAGCAATAGATTCATTTTTTTCTAAATAATTTAATAATTGCTCTTTTGTAGTTATAAACTGTATAGTTGTTTTTATATGATGGGCTTCAGATAAAGAAATAACGGAGTTCTGATCTAAAATTTTCAACGAATTATACGTTAATAAAGGATTTAAAGAGTATCTAGTACAAAATTCATTAAAGTTTAATTGTTGTTTTATAGTATGCCCTTCTCCATAAGAAATTTGAAAAAAGTTGCTTAATTTTCTATAAATTATTTTTAATGTTTTTACATCTGGTAAAACACTTAGAAACTGTTTTTTTAAACGTTCTTCATCTGTTTTATTGGTAATAAGCACTATTTCAGAAAACTCATTGTCCCTACCAGCTCTACCAGCTTCTTGAAAGTAATTTTCTATACAATCTGGTATTTGGAAGTGTACTACTAAACGCACATCTGGTTTATCTATGCCCATACCAAAGGCATTAGTAGCAACCATAATGTTAGTTTTATTGGCTAGCCAAGAGTCTAACTTTTTTTCTTTTTCTTTTTTAGAAAGTCCGCCATGAAAAAAAGTTGCACTAAAATTATTTGCGTTTAAGAAATTAGCAATTTCAATAGTATTTTTTCTATTCCTTGCATAAACAATTCCACTTTTAATTTCTCCGCTAAATAGTTGCTTTAGGCGCCCTTTTTTGTTTTCATCCCAGAGTACTTTATATGCAAGATTGCTTCTGTAGAAAGAGTCTTTAATGAAAAGCGAGTCTTTGTACTTTAAATTTACTTCAATGTCTTTTACTACTTGTTTTGTTGCGGTTGCTGTTAAAGCAATCATTGGAATGTTTGGAGCTAAGGTTTTAAGATTGGCACACTCTAAATACGCAGGTCTAAAATCATGCCCCCATTGCGATATACAATGTGCTTCATCTATAACAAGCAGGTTCACATTCATTTGTTGTATCCTAGTAGCAACAATTTCTTGTTTTAAACGCTCAGGAGAAAGGTATAAAAATTTGTAATTTCCATAGAGGCAATTATCTAATAAATTATTTACTTCGTTAAAAGGAATACCACCTGTTAGCGCAATAGCTTTTATGCCCTTTTTTTGTAAGCTGTCTACTTGGTTTTGTATTAACGCTACTAAAGGAGATACTACAATGCAAATACCGTCTAAAGCTAATGCGGGTAATTGAAAACACAAAGATTTGCCTCCGCCAGTTGGTAGTAAAGCAAGCACATCTTTACCGTTTAATACAGCATTTATTATTTTTTCTTGTGACCCTCTAAAGGTTGTAAAACCCCAATATTTTTCAAGAAGATCTTTAGGGTTTGTTAGCACTGTCTATTTTCTTTTTTATAAAGGAGACTCTATCTGCTACAGTTCCTGTTGGGACTGTTATGGTAGTATATCCAAAGCTAGTATATGTTTTTTCTAAATGATTATGAATTTCTACAGCTTCTTCAAAATTTTCTAGTCTTTCATTATCCGAAACATAGATTTCTTTCCAAGGTGGTAAAATAAAAATTTTAGAATATTTATAATCCTCACAAGTACGTATGTAATTTTCAGGATATTCTTGTTTAAAATAATCCATATAAGCTAGTACATCTGGCACACCTCTATCAAAAAAAAGCACATTTTCTTTACGACTATTTGCTTCAATGAATTGCTCAAGACGACCATTAAAAAGCATATTATTAAATGCATTAGGGTCTTTTACAAAAGCCAAAGGGTTAGATGCTAAAGAACTTTCATCTAGTTCTTTTTTAGCTTCTAATGTCATGGTTCTTATTATTTCATGAAAGCAATAAAAACCTTCATTTTCTAAAGCGTTTATTACAGAGGTTTTACCTGTTCCTGGACCACCAGTAATTACTATTTTTTTTGAATACAAATTTTAAAATTTAAAGAAACAAAAGTAAGGAAACCTAAAGGATAAAAAAATTAGTAACTAACTACTATCTTTGTGTAAAAAGAAATAAAAATGGATACAGAAAAATCCGAAGAGTTTTATAAAAAACTAATTGAGCAATTGTATGATACATCAAAATGGCCTTCTACCTATTTGTATAAATTTATAGTACTTAGCGAGAAAGAAAAGATTGAGGCTATAAATACTATTTTTGATAATACGGGAGCAGTTATTGAGTCTAAAAAATCTAAAAACGGAAAATATACAAGTCTTTCTATTACAGTAACCCTTAAAAATCCGGAAGCTGTTGTTGCTAAATATAAAGAGGTAACACAGATAGAGGGTGTAATATCCTTGTAAAATAATAATATATAGTATAATTTTCTTATTTTGCAGTCGTTATAAAAATACTTCACTTTTATACTTATAAAAGCCTAAAACTTTTAATTTGAATTTAATAGAAAACTTAGAGTACAATACAGAACGCCCTCATTTAATAATACCGGAATATGGCCGTCATTTTCAGAAAATGGTAGATCATGCGGTGGCTATAGAAGATCGCGAGGAAAGAAATAAAATTGCAAAGTCTATTATAGACGTAATGGGCAATTTACAACCACATTTAAGAGATGTGCCAGATTTTCAACATAAGTTATGGGATCAATTGTTTATTATGTCTGATTTTAAATTAGATGTAGACTCGCCTTTTCCTATTACATCCAAAGAGGTTTTAAAGCAAAGACCAGAAGCATTAGAGTATCCTCAGAATTTTCCAAAGTATCGTTTTTATGGTAATAACATTAAGCGTATGATTGATGTTGCTGTAGAATGGGAAAAAGGAGATATGCGTGAAGGTTTAGAGTTTGCAATAGCAAACCATATGAAAAAGTGTTACCTAAACTGGAATAAAGACACCGTAGATGATAAAGCTATATTTAAGCATTTGCATGAGTTAAGTGATGGTAAGATTGATTTAAAAACGGAAGAAGTTACTTTAACAGATAGCGGTCAGTTTTTAAAAAATAGGGTTGCAAAAACACCAAGAAATAATAATTCAGGAAAAAAATATTCAAAAAATAATAATCGCGGTAAAAAACGCTATTAAACTTCTTCATATAACTACATGGGAACATTTAAGATTGAAGGTGGTCATGCCTTATCTGGTGAAATAACACCTCAAGGTGCAAAAAATGAAGCCTTACAAATACTTTGTGCAGTATTATTAACTTCAGAAAAAGTAACAATAAATAACATTCCAGATATTGTGGATGTGAATAAACTTATTGCTTTATTAGAAGATTTGGGTGTAAAAATCCAAAAAAGAGGTAAGGGAACTTACACTTTTAAAGCAGATGATGTTAATTTAGAATATTTACAATCGGATCAGTTTAAACAAGACGGTAGAGGACTTAGAGGTTCTATAATGCTTGTGGGGCCATTATTAGCACGCTTTGGAAAAGGATATATTCCTAAGCCTGGAGGAGATAAAATTGGTCGTAGAAGATTAGATACCCATTTTGAAGGCTTTATTAATCTTGGTGCAAAATTTAGATATAATAAAGAAGAACATTTTTACGGTGTAGAAGCAAAAAAACTCAAAGGAACATATATGTTGCTGGATGAGGCTTCTGTAACTGGTACTGCAAACATAGTAATGGCTGCCGTTTTAGCAGAAGGAGAAACCACTATCTATAATGCAGCTTGTGAACCTTACCTACAACAACTTTGTAAAATGTTAGTGCGTATGGGTGCTAAAATCTCTGGAATAGGTTCTAATATGCTAATTATACAAGGGGTAGATTCTCTTGGGGGTACAGAGCATACTATGCTGCCAGATATGATAGAAATTGGTAGTTGGATTGGTCTTGCTGCAATGACTAAAAGTGAGCTTACTATTAAAAATGTAAGTTGGAAAGATTTAGGACAAATACCTACTACTTTTAGAAAACTTGGTATTACTGTAGAAAAGAAAGGGGACGATATTTATATTCCTTGCCATAAAGATGGTTATGAAATTCAGAATTATATAGATGGTTCTATTTTAACTATTGCAGATGCACCATGGCCAGGGCTTACTCCAGATATACTAAGTATAATCTTGGTTGTAGCATCACAGGCTAGAGGAGAAGTTCTTATACATCAGAAGATGTTCGAGAGTAGATTATTCTTTGTAGATAAGCTAATAGATATGGGCGCTAAAATTATACTTTGTGATCCGCATAGAGCAACTGTTATGGGACACGATTTTAAATCTACCTTAAAAGCTACAACAATGACCTCCCCAGATATTAGAGCAGGTGTTTCTTTATTAATTGCAGCATTATCTGCAAAAGGAGAATCTACCATTCATAATATAGAACAAATAGATCGTGGGTATGAAAATATAGATGAACGTTTACGCGCTATTGGAGCAAAAATTGTTCGTGTGTAAATAATAATATAAAAAAGATTATTTAAAAAAGCCATTCTTATAATAAAGAATGGCTTTTTTATTAAAACATCTAGTACTGAAATAGTGTTATAATAATTCGAGGAAAAATTACTTAAAGCTTTTCACTTTAAAAAAACATAATTTTCTTAATTAAGTTATCATTTTTTATATGATTTTGAAAAGGTAAAGATAAACAAGACTATTTAGCTACAGTAAAAAGTGTTGTTTTGTTATTTTAAATAAATTTTTTAAGAAAAATAGTATTAAAATAGATGGTTTTTTCGTTTTTTATTAGTTTTTTCTTACATTTTTTTAGATTATTTTTGAAAAATCAAGTTCCCTACAAAGACTATATAAAAGTTCTAAAGATTTTATATTATTAATAGCCTCCATAACACTAACTGTTAGCTCACTTTTTATTTGAAATATTTGCAAAATAGTATGATGTTGTATGTAGCGAATCGTATAAATATAAGTATGGTTTCTGATTTTATTAGAAAAACACTTCGCTTACCAGTCCATTATTATGAAAAGAAAATGACTAGTGGATTAATTAATACAAGGAGAGTTGTTTTTGTTTTATTGGGTATTTTATAAACTAAACATGAAGAATTCAAAATATATTTTTATATGTATATATAGCTTTTTTATTTCTTGTAACCCCTCTAATAAAAAATTAAGTAAAGAACAAGTACAGGAAATTAAAGATACGTATATCCCAGAAGAAATAACCTATTTTTATGAAACCGTATTTTTTGTAGACCCCGAGGCAAGAGATTACAAACCTTTTAAGGGAAATACAAAAATATGTAAATGGGATACAGATATTTATATAGAGGTTTATGGGAACAAAACAGAGGAAAATATAGCATCTCTTAAAAAAAGTATTAAATCTTTAAATACTTTAGATTTACCTATAAAACTTTATTTGTCTAATAAAAAAGAAGGAAATAATATACATGTTTATTTTGGCTCCAAAGAGTATCTGGAAAAAGAATTGAATAAAAAACTACCTCAAGGATTTGCATTTGATAATGGCTTTGGAGATTATGAAATAAACTCTAAGGGGTATAATATGAAAGCTATTATAGGAATTGAAGATTCGTATGAATCAACAGAATCAGAAGCTTCTAACAGAATATTAGAAGAATTAACACAAGTTTTAGGTATACCTGGAGATTCTTACTCCCATATAAATAGCATTTTTTATCAAAGTAGGAGCCCTATAGCGGATTTTAAACTAATTAATCTAGATAAAAAGGTTTTACAATTATTATATTCTAAAAACATAGCTGTAGGGCTTACTATGGAAGAGTTTTATGCTAATTTTAAAGAGATACTCCCACATACACAATTAACTAACCAAGCGTATTTAGATTTTGAAAATTTTATACTAAAAAAAGAATTTTCCCAAGAAACCATTAACTTATTTCTTAAAACGGGTTTTAAAGAAAGTAATTATATTATAAACTCTCCTAATATTCAAAAATGGCATAATAATTTAGAATACACTTTTAAAGACAAAATAGCATATGTAGATTCTGTATTAATAAGTCGTAACATAACGTTAATTAATAAGCTAATTGGGGCTAGAAAAATTTTATACAAAAAAAGGAAAAAGTACAATGCTAACTTAACATTTTATTACGAACAAGAAGAAAAAAGTTTCAATCAGTTTTCCTATACAGGAAAAGATATGCTAAGGTACCAAATATATAAAGGCAAGATTTTAATCCTTAATAGAGATAATAAAATTGAAGAATCTGCTCGAGAAAAAATAATATTAAAACAATTATTAATTGTACTAGGTTTTAAGTTGCAAATGGAAAATCTTGAATCCTCAGAAATTTTTGGTAAAATAGATGCCAATACCCCTTTACTATCTATAAATGATGAAGAATTAATTAGTCTTTTTTTCTCTGAAACCCTTAAAAGTGGTATGACCAAAGATAAAATAGTGAAGATTTTAGAGAAGCACTATACCATTAATAAAAATGAACTAAATACAGAAGAAGAATAATTTTAATACTACTTATTATTATATTTTATAAAATATTTTTGATTAATTGGGTATTCTATAAACTAAACATGAAGAACTCAATTTAAATTTTAATCTTTATTGTTTGTTTCTTGTAAATTTTCAAAAAAAAATAAGTAAATAACAAGTACAGGAAATAAAAGATACTTATTCATCAAAAAATGTTTGAAAGTAGACTTTTCTTTGTAGATATGTTAATTGATATGGGCGCAAAAATTATACTTTGTGATCCGCATAGAGCAACAGTTATGGGGCATGATTTTAAATCAACCTTAAAAGCTACAACAATGACCTCTCCAGATATTAGAGCAGGTGTTTCTTTATTAATTGCAGCATTATCTGCAAAACGAGAATCTACCATTCATAATATAGAACAAATAGATCGTGGGTATGAAAATATAGATGAACGTTTACGCGCTATTGGAGCAAAAATTGTTCGTGTATAATATTTGATTAAATTATAAATAAAAAAGCAACTCTATTTTAGAGTTGCTTTTTTGGTTTTAAAAGATGTTACTTTTCTACTAAAGTTCCATCAGGAAACTTAGCAAATCTTCCTTTTTCTTTTGGGTGAACATTGTCTGTATATTGCCATGGCCATCCACCAAATTGGGTAAGACCATATTCTTTCATAGTATCTCTAATTTCAGATTCTGTATTCATTACAAAAGGACCGTGTTGTACAACAGGTTCTTTAATTGGTTTTCCTTGTAATAATAATATATGTGCTTTTTTGCTACCTACTTTTATAATTGTCTCTGTATTAGAAATTAATTCTATACCATGATTTGGAGTAATAGTTTTGTCTTCTATCAGAATAGAATCTCCTTCATAAAAATATAGCGTTCTGCTTATATCGTTTTTAGAAGCTGGTATACTAAAACTTGTATTAGCTTCTAGATGTAGTGTCCATATAGCTACTTCATTTTCAGGATTTGCTGCCCATGAATTAGGAGCAGGGGCACATGCATTTACTTTATTATAACTCCCTGCTATTATTTTAATAGTAGCAGATGTGTTTTTTATTATTGGAATATATTCGTTCCATAACATAGCAAAATGCGGCGCTACAAATTTATCTTTTTTAGCAAGGTTTAACCATATTTGGAAAAATTCTAAAGGGTTTTCTTTTTCCGTATTTAATAATGGAAACATTTCGGAATGTTGCACACCAGCTCCGGCAGTCATCCATTGCACATCTCCGTTTCCAAACCTACCAGCAGCACCTAAAGAGTCTGAATGATCGCAAAAACCTTTATTTGCTATAGAAATGGTTTCAAAACCTCTGTGCGGATGCGATGGAAATCCTGGAATAGTTTTTCCATGATACATACGCCAACCATTTTTAATAGTAAAATCGTTACCTAATGATCTGCCTTCCAAAGACTCTGCGGGTCCCATTTCTTCATTTCCTTTAGGGTATAAATCATAATGATATGCACAAAAAAGAAAGGGGTCTTTTGTTTGCCAAGGAAATCCTAGCGGGAATATGTTTTTTATAGAATTCATATTTTTTTAATGTTTAGCATCATTAACCTCTATCCAATATCCATCAGGATCTTGAAAATAAATTTGTTGTACCCCATCTGCTCTACGTGTAATTTCATTTTTAGTACCGGGCCAATCGTAATACGTAATACTTTTTTCTTTTAAATGCTTTGTAAAAGTATCTAAGTTCTGTGTTGCTAAACATAAGTGAACCGACTTATGTTTCTTGTATTCTGGGTTTTCTTTCTGAATTAAATGAATTTGTTGGGTATTATTTATTAGAAACCATCTAAAGCCTTTTGCTAGGGTTGGGTGAGGAGTTTCTTTTAATTTTAAAATCTCAGCATAAAATTTTGCGCTTTTATCAGAGTCTTTGACAATAATAGAATAATGATCATACGTAAGGCTAAAATCTTGAGAAGATAAAATAGAGCATTGTATTAGAATTAAAAATAATAGTATTTTTTTCATTAATTAATTTTAATAGTTAACCTCCATGATAACAAAATTTATTCCTGATTCTTTGTAGGTTTTATTTGTTTTTGTCATCCCAAAGTTATGGTAAAAATTTGCCTTATTTTCTCGTGCATTACACCAAATTTTTGAAGTGTTTTTCTTTTTAGAAAAATCAAAAACAAAGGATAATAGCTGTGAAGCATATCCTTTTCCTTGGTGTTCCTCTAAGGTAGCTAATTTTCTAAATTGTGCATTTTTTTCTTTAATAAATAAAGAAACAACAGTTACTAATATGCCTTCTGCATAACCTCCAAAATGAATTCCTTCCTTATCATTTTCTAATATAACGTACTCTTTAGGGTGTGTTGGGTACATTACAACATGTCTAAGAGGCCATGTTTCTGAGGCTTGTATTTGCTTTATACTTAGTTTTTTATGTGTCAATAACAATAAAGTGTTTAGTTTAACAAATAAAATTATCCCATAGTATATAAATACTGTTCGCTAGCAATTTTTCCATCTTTTACTTCGTAAACACAAAGTTCTTCCATTTGCTGTCTTCCTCTTTCTTTAAAAGTGCAGTCAAAAGTCATTTTAGCAGTAAAAAAATTTCCAGCTACAACTGGCTCAGAAATTTCACTTGCATGAAAATCCTCTACACTTTCTAACCAATCTTTACTTTTATTCCAAACATTTTGTTTGCCCGTAATTAATTCTCCAGGCATACCAGGCATTTCTTTACTAACAATATTCTCTGCATATAATTCAGTAATACATTCTAAATTTTTACCTTCAGTACACATTTTACGCCATTTATTTGCAACTTCTTGAGTGTTCATTTTTTATGTTTTTTAATTACCTTTTAAAATTAATTAAAAAATTTAAGATTAGAGTTTTAATAAATTGTTAATATGTCTTTTTAGTTTAGGGCTTCTTTATACGTTTTTAAGCAACGTTCTCTTGCAAAAGTATGGTCTACAATTTTTGATGGATAATTTAGTTCTTGAAGTTGTGGCACCCATTTATTTATATACTCTAACTTACTATCAAATTTTTTTATTTGTGTAGTAGGGTTAAAAATTCTAAAATAAGGTGCAGCATCTACGCCACTACCAGAGGCCCATTGCCAGTTTCCTATATTAGAACTTAATTCATAATCTAAGAGCTTTTCTGCAAAATAGGCTTCTCCCCAGCGCCAATCTATTAATAAATGTTTGCATAGAAAACTAGCGGTAAGCATACGTACTCTATTATGCATATAACCAGTTGCGTTTAATTCTCGCATTCCAGCATCGACTAAAGGATAGCCAGTTTTTCCATTTTTCCATGCTTCAAATTCTTGCTCATTGTTTCTCCAAACTATTCTATCGTATTTAGGTTTAAAAGAATAATTAATTGTTTTGGGAAAATGCCAAAGAATTTGCATAAAAAATTCTCTCCAAATTAGTTCGTTCCAGAAAACTTCATTGTCTTCATTAATTGCTTTTTGTAGCATTTGTCTAATAGATACGGTTCCAAATCGTAAATGAGGACCTAATTTTGAAGTGCCATTTTCTTTTGCAGGATAATTTCTTGTTTCCTCGTAATGTTGAATTAAAAATGGAGTAGTGGTAGGGTTTTCTACTTTTATAGAAGAAGGCGTAAAACCAATTTCTTTTAAAGTTTTATTTTCTGTATTGCTAACTTTAATACAATTATTTAAAATAGTTTCACTAGAGAATTGTTTTAAGTGAATACTAGGATTAAATTGTGTTTTCCACTTATTTTTATAGGGAGTGTATACTACGTAAGGTGTAGTATCTGCTTTTAAAATATCTCCTTTTTCAAAAACTACTTGGTCTTTATACGTTTTAAAGCCTATTTTTTTAGCACCTAATATTTTTTGAATTTCTAAATCCCTTTTTATAGCATAAGGTTCATAATCATGATTTGTAAAAATAGTTTCTATGTTATAGTTATTAGAAAGATTTTTAAAGACTTCTTTTGAATCGTTATAAAATATGGCTAGTGAGCTACTGTATTTTTTAGAGAGCGTTTCTCTCATTTCTTGAAGAGTTTTGTGTATAAAACTAACTCTAGCATCATTTTTAGGAAGTTTGTCTAAAATATTTTTATCAAAAATAAAAATAGGAAGAACAGGGTTTCCACTTTTCAATGCGTTATAAAAACCAACATTATCATGTAAACGTAAATCTCTTCTAAACCAAAAAACAGTGATTTTAGTCTTCATTTTCACCCTTTATTTAGTTGCGATAGGCCACCATCTATTCCTATTGTTTGACCTGTAATCCAACTACTTTTATTACTAATTAAAAAATTAGCCATATAGGCTATATCTTCTGTATTGCCAATCCTTTTTAATGGATGTCTATTGGCCATTGTTTCTCTTTTTTTGTCATTGTTTAATAAGCGTTTGGATAAAGGAGTATCTACTATAGATGGGGCAATTACATTTACTCTTATTTTTGGGGCATATTCTGCAGCTAGTGATTTTGCAAAACCTTCAATAGCACCTTTAGCAGCAGCAATACTTGTATGAAAAGGCATTCCAGTACCAACAGCAACAGTACTAAATAATACAATACTTGCTCCATGAGTCATTTTAGGAATTACAGTCTTTACTACATTAACTAAGCTAAAAAAGTTAATTTCCATATCCTCCCGAAAAGATTCCGTTTTTAGCATTTTAAAAGGTTTTAAATTTATACTCCCAGGGCAATATATTAATCCGTGAAGAACATCTGGCACCAATGAAGTTTCTAATTTGTCTTTGGTAGCATCAAATTTAATATACGCTACATCTTCGTGGGTACTATTTTCTTTAGACCTGTTTGCTACATATAAATTATATTCTTCCTTTATATTATTTACAATAGTATTTCCAATTCCGCTAGAGCCACCAATTATGAGAATATTTTTTTTCATTTTAAAAACTTTTAAAAGTTAATTCAGGATTTTTGTCAGTAACTTTTCCGAATAATTCTTCTAGTTTTAAATACCTGTAAGTAAAAATTTCTTTTAGTTTTTTTTTGATTATTAGAGGATTTGCTAATTGCCCTAAAATACCCATTGGAATTTTATAGTCTATAATATCTTCCATTATAACTCCTTCGCTTGTAGGTATTATAAAGTGCTTGTGATGCCATAAAGAATATGGCCCAAACCTTTGTTCGTCTACAAAATACTCTCCTTCTTTAACATAAGTAATTTCTGTAACCCAAGTTGTCTTTATTCCAAGAACAGGAGTTACTTTGTAATGTATTATTTGACCAGGATACATTTTTTTATCTTGATTAGATAGGATGTTAAATCCCATGTAATCTGGTGTAATTATTTTTAAATTAGATGGATTTGATAAAAACTCCCATGCATCTTTTTGTGATATAGGTAGTTTTTGTTTGGCATGTAGTTGATAAAGTTTCATTAAACAAATATACGATTTTGTTTAATTATATTTAATTTTATTTAAACAAAATATGTGTTTATGACTTAATTTTGTAAGTTTCTTCTATTTTAATTTAAGGATTTCTTAACAAATACACCTTTTCATAATGTTTAATTTTGCGTGAACAATAAAAATAATATGAAAATGAAAAAATTAATATTACTATTAGTAGCTGCAGCAACTTCAATATCTATAAATGCTCAGATTACAGCACCAGCACCTAGTCCTGCTTCTAAATTAGAGCAAAAAGTAGGCTTAACAGAAGTTACTGTAGAATATTCTAGACCTTCTAAAAAAGGTAGAGAGGTTTTTGGAAACT
The DNA here is from genome assembly GCF_003634105.1 of Maribacter vaceletii. Taxonomy (GTDB): domain Bacteria; phylum Bacteroidota; class Bacteroidia; order Flavobacteriales; family Flavobacteriaceae; genus Maribacter_B; species Maribacter_B vaceletii. The sequence continues at coordinate 49,852 of NZ_RBIQ01000008.1, forward strand.
TAGTTCCTTTTAATACTTTATGGAGAACAGGAGCCAATAAAAATACTACAATATCTTTTAGTGATGATGTAGTAATCAGTGGTACTACAGTAAAAGCTGGTACTTATGCTGTTTTTACAAAACCGGGAAAAGAAAATTGGGAAGTGCTTTTTTATTCTAATACAGAAAACTGGGGTGCGCCAAAAACATGGGATGAGAGTTTAGTTGTTGCTAAAGCAACTGCTAAAGTATATACTTTACCAATGGCTGTAGAAAGTTTTACAATTACTATTGATGATTTAACTAATAACGGTGCGTCATTAGGAATTTTATGGGATAAAACAATGGTAAATATTCCTTTTACTGTTCCTACAGATGTTAAAGCAACTAAAAGTATAGAAAATGTAATGAATGGGCCTTCTGCAAATGATTATTATGCAGCAGCTTCCTACTATTATGAGGCAGATAAAGATTTAAAACAAGCACAAGAATGGATAGCTAAAGCGGTTTCTATGAATGATAAAGCTTTTTGGATGTCTAGAAGACAGTCTCTTATTTATGCTAAGCAGGGAGATAATAAAAATGCTATTGCTGCTGCCAAAAGGTCTTTAGCAGCTGCTAAAGCTGCTGGAAATGCAGATTATGTAAAAATGAACAAAGACTCTTTAACAGAGTGGGGTATTGAAGTAGAATAGCCTTCTGTAACTCTGATTATATAAAATTAAAAAGCCATAATTATTTAAAATTATGGCTTTTTGTTGTTTAGAGTTGGTTATTAATTTTATAAAATAATTTCTACGTAAATACTCGGGGGATTTGTCTTTAATTTTATAATTCTCTTAGACTTTTAGCAGCTAACTCTGCTGTTATGTCTCTTTGCGGCATACCAAACATTTCATAACCTACCATAAATTTCTTTACTGTTGCAGAACGTAATAAAGGAGGGTAGAAGCTCATATGAAAATGCCACTCTGGATATTCTCCGTTTGTTGGAGATTGGTGTATACCAGAAGAATATGGAAAAGAAGTATCGAATAATTTGTCATATTTCTGCGTAACAACTTTTAATTGTTCGGCGTAATCTAACTTTTCTTTATCTGTAAGTTCGCTAATACTTTTTCTATGGTTTTTAGGAACAATCATTACTTCATATGGCCAAACAGCCCAAAAAGGGACTAAACTAACAAAACTATCATTTTGAGAAACAATACGTTCATTCTCTTTAAGTTCTTGTTCTATATAAGCTGTTAATAAGCTTTTTCCATGCTTTTGGAAATACTCTTTTTGTTTTTCAGTTTTCTTTATAACTTCATTTGGGATAGACTTTTGAGCCCATATTTGCCCATGCGGGTGCGGATTACTACATCCCATTGTAGCACCTTTATTTTCAAATATTTGTACGTGATTAATTTCAGGCTTGGCACCTAATTCTTTATATTCTTCTTGCCATGTAGTAATTACTTTTTCTATATCTGATACTTCCATATCAGGTAATGTTAAAGAATGGTTTGGAGAAAAGCATATTACTTTACAAATACCAGTTTCGCCTTCTGCTTTTAAAAGACCATTATCTTCCTTAAAATCTAAACTGTCTGGTAGTAAAGCTCCAAAATCATTAGAAAAAACAAAAGTGTTTTTATAATCAGGGTTTATCTCTCCATTAATTCTTGTATTTGTAGCACATAAATAACAATTTGGGTCATGTGCAATCATTTCTGGTTTAGAAGTTTCTTCTTTTTTTCCTTGCCACGGTCTTTTTGTCCTATGAGGAGAAACTAAAACCCATTCTCCTGTTAAAATATTATATCGTCTATGCGGTGCAGCATTAAAATTGTCGTTCATTTTGCTTAAGAATTTAAAATATGTACGCTATCGTCTATTTGTAAATGATAATATTCAGAAGTTATTCCAGTTTCTTTTTTATAAGCTGCTAAAATATTTTTTACAGCTTCCTCTCTATTTTCGTCTTTAATTAAATTAATGGTGCAACCTCCAAAGCCTCCACCCATCATTCTAGAGCCTACAACTCCTTGTTGTTCTTGACTTACGTCTACTAAGTAGTCTATTTCAGAGGTACTTATTTCAAAATCTGAAGACATGGATCTATGACCTTCTAGTAAAATAGTTCCAATATCTTTTGCATTGCCTTTTTCTAAGGCTGTTATCATTTTTAGAACTCTACCGTTTTCTTTAATTACGTAAAGAGCTCTTTTAAAATCTATTGGAGAAACACTATCTTTTACTTTTAAAATAGCTTCTTCTGTAACATCTCTTAAAGAGGCAACTGCTGGGTTAGTCTCTTTAACTTTTGCTACTATATTTTCACATGATTGTCTTCTGTCATTATATTCATTACCAACAGCTAATTCATGTTTTATATTAGAATTTATAAGTACCCAACTATATCCTACTAAATTAATTGGAACATATTTATAACTTAAATCTTTACAATCTAAAAATAGTGCATTAGATTTTTTACCAAATAAAACAGCATATTGATCCATTAATCCACAATTAAGACCAATTCTGTGTTCTGCAGCTTGCCCAATTTTGGCAACTTCTTCTCTAGGTATTTTTAAATCTAGCAACTCAGAAATAGCAAGAGTAAAACCACAGCATAAAGCAGCTGATGAAGAAAGACCTGATCCTATTGGAATATCTCCTCCAAAAACACAATCTATACCTTTAAGAGTATAATTTTTTTCGTTTAATATTTCAATTATGGCTTTAAAGTATTTTCCCCAAAAACAAGAGAATTCTGGGCCATTTCCTTTTACATCTAAAGTTATTTTTTCTGGAAGTGTTAAAAAAGCTTCTATATTAAATGTGGAGGTGTTATTTACTTGCATTGCAAAATAAATAGCCTTTTCTATAGATGCGGGTAAAACATAACCTAAATTATAATCTGTGTGTTCTCCTATTATATTAACTCTTCCTGGGGACTTTATTAATACAGGGTTAGGAGAATAATTTTCTTTAAAAAAGCTTTCAACGCTATCTTTAATCATACTTTAAATTATTAATGAATAATGGATGCAATATAAGGATATTTTTTTAAATGTATATTTTACACTTATTGAGTGTGGTTTATAAAAAATCTAAATTTCGAAGTTATATCCTTTTGCAATTAAATCATCGAATTTTTCTTTATCAAAACGATATAAAAAAGCTCCTTTTTTAGAACTAGTCCTATCTTTTTTGTCCGTTTTTATTAAAATATTTAGAGAAAGAAATTTTTTTCTAAAATTTCTTGAATCTAAGGGTCTTTGGTAAATACATTCATATAAAGTTTGAAGATCTGGTAAGGTAAAATATTTAGGTAATAATTTAAAACCAATAGGTTGGTGTCTTACTTTATTTCTTAATTCTATGATGGCATCTTCCACCATATTTCTATGGTCCAAAATTAGTTCTGGTATTTCATTTATATTAAACCACTCTGCATCAAATTCTTTTACCTGTTCAATATCAAAGTCATTTATTCCTATAAGGCTATAATGCCCAATAGAAATTACACGTTCTCCTGGATCTCTATTTAGATCTCCATAGGTTTTTAGTTCTTCTAAAAAAATGTCTTTTAAACCTGTAGATTCAAATAAAATTTGTTTTGCAGCGTCATTAATAGATAAATCATTTTTTACAAAAGCACCAACTAAAGACCATTGCCCTTTTAGTGGAGCTACTTTTCTTTTAAATAATAAAAGTTTAAGGTTGTTGGAGTCAAATCCAAAAATTATACAGTCTACTGCAACTAGAATTTTTTGTTGAACGTCATAAGACGAATCTAATAATTTCATGTAAAAGGTTTAATTTAAGTCGCTATTTAATGTAAAATATACAAGAAAAAGTGATTTAAATAATAATTTACGCAATATAAAGAAAATCTTGTTTAAGCTCTAATCTGATTTTTTTGCTCTTTTTTATCAAAAAGTTGAAAGAGTATTGCAATAAATATTACTAATGCAGCACCAATAAAATTTAACCATAAATACCCAAGTTTTTCTTCGCCAGCAGGGTAAATATGTATTAGGTAATAATATATAAAGCATACAATGATTTGGGTAATTATAGCAGCAAAAAATACAGCATTACCCTTTATCCATTTTAAAAAGAATGCTAATAAAAATATACCTAAAACGTTTCCGTAGAATATACTTCCTATAATATTAACGAGTTGTATTAAATTGTCGAATAAATTGGCTATACAAGCAATTAAAATGGCAATTACGCCCCAAATTAAAGTAAACCATTTAGAGGCGGTTACGTAATGTTTTTCTGTAAAAGTTCCTTTTCTGTTCCTTTTATATAAATCTAATGCTGTTATTGTTCCTAAAGCATTTAATTCTGATGCGGTTGATGACATTGCAGCAGATAGTATTACGGCAAGCAAAAGACCAATTAACCCTTTTGGTAGGTTGTTTAGTATAAAATGTATAAACACATAATCTTTATCATTTGTCTCTGTACTTTTGTCTGCTTTTTTTATAATTTTTTTTGCAAGAACTCTATTTTCGGCATCTTTCTGGTTAATTTTTATAATGTGCTGTTTTGCTTCTTGTATTGCAGTATATTCTTTTAAATCTAGAGCTGCAGAGAATTTATTTTGTGCAATATGTTTTTGTGCTTCTAATTTTATTTGTTCATTTTGCAGTAATTTATATTCATCACTGTATTTAGAGTTTAGTACGGTTTCTGTTGCAGAAGGATTAAAGTTTAAAGGTGCTGGGTTATATTGATAAAAAACAAAAACCATAACACCTACAAGAAGGATAAAGAATTGCATTGGAATTTTTAAGATACCATTAAATACCAATCCTAATTGACTTTCACGTACAGATTTTCCTGATAAATAACGTTGTACCTGACTTTGGTCTGTACCAAAATAGGACAGTGCCAAAAACAAACCTCCTGTAATTCCGCTCCAGAAAGTATATCTACTTTTAGTACTAAAGCTAAAATCTAATATTTCTAGTTTATTATTAGCTCCAGCAATTTTTAAAGCTTTTGAAAAGGAAATATCTGAAGGGAAATAATCTAATATAAAAAAGAACGCCAAAAACATTCCTGACATTATGATAAACATTTGCTGTTTTTGTGTAACACTTACTGCTTTTGTACCTCCAGATACAGTGTATATAATAACTAAAGTTCCTATTATTATATTAAGAGTTCTTAAATGCCAACCTAATACGGCAGATAAAATTATAGAAGGAGCAAAAATTGTAATTCCTGCTGCTAACCCTCTTTGTATTAAAAATAATATAGCAGCTAAGGTTCTTGTTTTTAGGTCAAATCTATTCTCTAAAAATTCATAAGCGGTATATACCTTCATTTTATGATAAAGAGGTATAAAAACCATACAAATAATAATCATTGCAAGAGGTAGTCCAAAATAAAATTGAACAAATCCCATACCGTCATGAAAAGCTTGCCCTGGTGTAGATAAAAAAGTAATAGCACTTGCTTGTGTTGCCATTACAGACAGACCAATTGTCCACCATTTTGCTTTATTGCCACCACGGATATATTCATCTACATTGGCACTTCCTTTTGTTTTCCAAACGCCATAACCAACAATAAAAAGTAGAGTTCCGCTAAGTATTACCCAATCTAATATTCCCATATTAACAGAAAGAAGTCATTATATAGAAAAAAACTAATATGTATACTATATTAAGAACAAGAACTAATGTGTATTCTTTTTTCCATAAAGCTTCTTTTATTTTGTTTTTCATCCTTTAATCTTTGTTTTTTTCTCTACAGTATCTTTTCCTATAGATAAAAGATTAGAGAATAGTTTATAAGCTCCAGGAACTCCTGCTGGTAATTCTCTAAAAAAGCTTAGCCCTGTATAAATGTAATTTCCCTTACCATAAGGAGCTACTAATAAACTTCCTTTTGTAGCAGATTCTCCTTTATCTTTCATTTGTAAAATTGGGGTAAATTCTGAAGACCATTTATTTGGAAAATATAATCCCCTTTCTTGTACCCAACCATTAAAATCGTTCTGGTTAATTTGATTTGGGAAATTAATTAGAGAGTGATCTTTTGCAAGAATTTTAACTTCTGAATTTTCATTGGTAACCCTGTCTCTTGATACTTGGAGTGGGTAAGGGGCAATGTTTTCAAACTGTTTATCCCATCTGCCAGCAGTGTTGTACTGTATTATTAAATTTCCTCCTTGCTTAACATAATCTAACAAAAATGGTTGTTTAAATTTTAGTTCTGGAATAACATTATAGGCTCGTATACCAACTACTACAGCATCAAATTTTTGTAAGGAACCTTTTGTGATTGTTGCTGGATCTATAGTGTGTACTGTATATCCTATTTGTTGTAAACTTTTTGGAACTTCATCACCAGCTCCCATAATATACCCTATATTTTCTCCTACTTTTTTTATGTTTAAACGAACTACTTTTGCTTCGGCAGGTAAAAGAATAGTTTGTGTTGGTATATGGTCATATGCTATTGTCACTAAATCTTTAGTAATCTCTTTTTCATTAATTTTTAGAATAGGAGAAATATAGCTTTCATTTTCACTCTCTGGGGGTGTTAATGTAAATTTTAGTATTTGTTCATCTCCTTTTTTTGCAATTTTAAAATTTTTAGTTTCTTTATTTACATTCCACTTTTTGTCATAACATAATTGCACTGTGCCTTCTATGTTATTCTTATGCGCTTTTACAGAAACCTCTATCTCTTTAGGTTTTTCATCAGCAAATATTATTACTTTGTCTTTAAAACTTACAGTTGCTTCTGGAACAATTTCAAAAGGCTGAAAAATTTCTCCCTTATCTTTTTTTGCATATTTATATACAATTGGTTTTGAAAATGTAATTGTAGAACCATTAAAATCAAGAACATAAGTAGCGTTAAAGGCTCTTGGTGTTTCTGGTTTGCCGAGTAATTCTTTGTTTTTTACAACATACATTCCTAATGTTCCTTTTTCATTTAACCAGTAAGGACTAGTATATGGCGTATTTTCAGGAATACTAAGACTTAATTTTAAATTGTTTTTTTCATTTTCTTGTAAAACAATATTCTCATGTTTAACACTATTTTTTTGTAAATAAACTTCTTTAAGTGTAATAGGAGATGCGCTTCTATTAATAATTTCAATGTTAACAGGAACAGTTTCTCCGGGTGTTGCATTTGTATTAGCTGCAAATGCTTCTAAATGTAACCCTGCTAGGTTACTTATTATTTGTTTTAGCTCTTTAGATTTAATAGTTTTCCAATGTTTGTTGCTAGATTTTTGAAGCAAATTATATGCTTTTACTAAGGCAGGTATATGTGTAGATGGATTTTTAAAATTAAATTCTGCTTCTATTTTATTTAAGATAGCTCCTATTTCTTTACCACCATTAATTCTTGACCATGTGGTGTTTATGCCATCAAATAAATCATGTTTGTTTTGTGGTAAATCTCCTTTTAATAGTTCTACATACTCTTTTGTGGAACCTCTTTCTGTTAAACGGCCAAAACCTTGACATAAATGTTGGCTACTAGCAATAGCAGCAATTTCATTATTAGACATTCCTAACATTGGGTAATACACACCAATGTCTACATTTAGCATTTTAGATTTATCGGCCTTTTTAAATTTTTCTTCGCTACCATAAAACCACCAAGAAGTATTAAAAAATAATCTTTGTGGTTGCCAAGTATTTGTAGTTTCTAGTTGCTTTGTATATGAGGTAGCATCATTAGCCAAATCAAAAGCTTCTACACTAAGCATTGCAGAAGAGGTGTGGTGTCCATGAGTTGTACCTGGACTACGGTGGTCAAACCTATTTATAATGATATCTGGTTTAAATGTCCTTATTGTGTGTACAACATCTCCTAGAATTTCTTCTTCATCCCAAATTTGAAGAGTTTCGTCTGGATGTTTAGAATACCCAAAATCATTGGCTCTACTAAATATTTGTTCCCCTCCATCTACGCTACGTGCTTTTAACAATTCTTGTGTTCTAAGAACCCCTAAAGATTCTCTTAATTCCGGGCCTATAATATTTTGTCCTCCGTCTCCTCTAGTGAGCGATAAATATCCTGTACGAGCTTTTACTTTATTAGATAAATAGGAGATAAGCCTTGTGTTCTCATCATCTGGATGCGCTGCAACATATAATGCAGTCCCTAGAAAATTAAGTTTTTCTATAGAATGATAAATTTCTGAGGGCGTATTTTTTTGAGGGGCTTGGGAGAAACTTAATATAAAGGTAAAAAATGCTAGTAAGCAAGTTGCTAGTCTTTGAAGCATGAGTTTTGGTTTAAATTGCCCTCAAAGATATAAAGATTAAACCCCAAGTAATTTTTTTTAAAACTTCTTTAACAGATAAAAAGTGTTTTTAGTTAATTAGAGCTACAGCTTTTTGCATCATTAAACTGTTTGGGTAAACCAACAATTCGCCACTTTCTTTACGTAAACTCACATGAAAAGCTTTAATATCCTCTATAAGATAAATAGTTTCGCTATTAATATCATTATCTAAAATCCTTACTTTATCTCCAATTTTAAATGGAAAAGCAAAGAATAGAATAACGCCTGCTGTTAAATTACTTAATATGGACCATTGCGCAAATAATGCAATACCTATTACTGCAAAAATAGAGGAAAATAAAAGCCCTATTTCTTTAAAATTCACACCCCAAATAAAGGTCAAGATGCCAATAGTAATAATATATAATATTATAGTTATATACTTGTTTACTAGTTTTGTACGTATTTCTATAAACTTGCTAGATTCTCCTGTTTTTTTCACAACTTTAGTTATTACTAATTTTACTATAATAAAAAGAGCAATTGTTACCGCTGTGGCTAGTAATTCTGTTTGGTTTCGTGTAAAATAATTATCCATTAATAATTTTTAAAATATTATAATTTTAAACTGTCTCTTAAATGTAAATGCGCATTATCATGCATATTCCAATAATCCGTTTTAATAGTTTTTATTTTTTTTGCGGTGGAGATCAATTTTTTCTTGTTTGCTCCAAAACCGCTATTAAAAGTCTCTACCCAACCTTCTATATAATAAGGGAATTTAGAAGAAAATTGTACAGTTAAATTTCTTTCTAATTCTGGATAGGTAATAGAATAATAGTTGCTATTTTTTTTGCTTTCTAGTGAAGTAATAACGTTGTACGCTTTTAATTCTTTATGAGACAGTCTTGTATATTCTATAGAAGGAATCATTTTTAAATTACCAATGGGTAGGTTGCTTGGGTTAATTCTAATTTTATTCCATATTTCGTTTTCTAAAACTGATTTTTGAAGTTTAAAGTTTTGATCTGCATCATTCTCAAAATAGGAGTGAGACATTACTTCAAATTCTTCTTTATTATTTATTTGGCCATAAACATGACCACACCATTCTTGCGCAGAAAATGATATTTTTAAAGCATGAGAATTGTCGTGCACAGGATAAAAACTACTGCTCATAATAGAGTAAGGATAAATACCAGTTAAGTAATTTTTTGTGCTGTTAAGTTTAAGAACTGGAATATTGTCTTTATTAGGTTTATCTGCTTTTACTTGTTTGTTAGCTAAAAAAGGTTCTGTAACATAAACAAGTACAGCATTACCTTCTCTTAGTTCGCCATAACGGGCTTGGGTAAGTTGGTATGAGGTAATTTCAGCTTCCCCAGCATACCAATACTCTTTAAACTCTGGATTAAGTTCTTTTTTAGGTTTTGCATTGCTTTCTTTTTTAAAACTTGCTTCATGAGCTAAAACATTATCTTTTTGTTTAGTATTATTCTTGCAAGCACTAAAATTTAGAAATAGTATAAAGCAAAAACTTAATAAATACCAAGTATTTCTCATGATTGTAATTTTTTAATAAAATTACCAAAAATATAATTAGGGTTAGTTTTTTAAATAGAATAGAAGCGAATTATGTTTTTAAAAGATTTGAAGGCATAAAAACAAAAAGTTAATTCAATGTTATTTATATGCTAATTAAGAAAATTAGAATTCTTACGGCATTAAAGTTGATGTTGGGAATTACTTAATCTTTAAAAATAATTTAAATGAAAAAAGTATTCTTTTTTGCCAGTTTTTTTACCGTTCTATTTTTAACAGCACAAGTAGAGAATGAAAATTTTAAAATAGAGAAAGGCTCTAAATATTTAGGAGGTTCTATTTCTTTTAATTTTTCAAATTCTGAAAACAATTCTAGTAATGGGAGTGTAGAGTCTAATAATACCTATTTGGGTTTTGCTCCAAAATTAGGTTATGCAGTTAAGGATAATTTTATAGTTGGTTTAGGTATTACTTCTATTTATTCTAAAAACAATCTTGATTATCCCGCTCTTAATTCTAGTGAAAGTGAAAATACATCAACAAGTATTGGTGTTTTACCATTTATAAGAGGGTATAAAAGTTTAGGAAGTAGGCTAGCTATTTATTTGCAAGCAGAAATTAATTATTCAAAAAATTGGAGAAATAATAAAACTTCTAATTCACCGGAATATAAGAGTGATGGGAGAAGTGTTTTTATTGGATTTCGTCCAGGAATTTCTTTTTTAATTTCTAATAAATTAGCATTAGAAGCGGGTATTGGTTCATTAGGATATTCTTCTTCTAAAACAGAAGAAGAAAATCAGTTTAATGAAAATAAAAACGATTCTTTTAATTTTTCTTTAAGTTCATCTGATCTTCTTTTTGGATTAGCTTATTATTTTTAAAAAAAGAAAGTAAATAACTTCTCCGGGAAAGTCTCGGAGCGTTTAAATCTCTATTACAAAGTAAATTATTAATGATTCTAGGTTTTGATAGTAAGAACCTAGAATCATTTTTATTTAGTAATTTCTTCTAAATAGTTATATACTAGTTGTGTTGGTAAGCCTACCACATTAGTATAAGAACCTTTTATTTTTTCAATAGCTATAAGACCTATCCATTCTTGAATACCATACGCGCCTGCTTTATCAAAAGGCTTATAATTTTCTATATAATACCAAATTTCGGCATCACTTAGTTCTTTAAATTTTACTTTGGTTGTATGGTTAACTGTTTTTTGTTTCTTTGAAGTTGTAAAACATACAGATGTTATGACTTGGTGCCAATCTCCAGATAATTTCTGTAACATTTCATATGCCTCATCTTTATTTGCAGCTTTAGCTAAAGACTCATTATTATGCCAAACAACGGTGTCTGATGTTATTAAAATTTCATTAGCTAATAAAGTTTCTTTTTGAGGAGATGCTTTTAATTCTGCTAAATAATCTGATATTTCTTTCCCTTTTAAATTTTCTGGATATACTTCATCTACATTTTTTAATCGAACTTCAAAAGGAATTTTTAAATCTTTAAAAAATTGCTGTCTTCTAGGGGATCCAGAAGCTAAAATTATTTTATACTTTCTTAGTGTATCCAAAAGCATATTAATCGTTTGATGCACTGTAATTACCTAACCAATCTCCACGAACTTTAAGTACTTGCTCTATAACATCTCTTACGCAAGCATGACCGCCATTTTTATGGGAAATATATTTTGAAACTGCTTTTACTTCAGGGATTGCATCTTGTGGGCAAGTGGATAGCCCTACATATTCTAAAGCAGGCACATCGGGCATATCGTCTCCCATGTAAAGAACATTTTTAGGCGCAATATTATTGGCGTTTAAATATTCATTTAAAGGTTCCATTTTTAAATGTGCACCCATATAAATATCTTTTACACCAAGTCCTTGAAGTCTAATTTTTACCCCTTCATTTGTTCCTCCAGAAATTATACAAACATTATACCCCTTTTTAATGGCAACTTTTAGAGCATAACCGTCTTTTACGCTCATTGTACGTAGCATTTCTCCAGAGGTAGTAACTTGTACAGTACCGTCTGTAAATACACCATCTACGTCAAAAACAAAGGTTGTAATGTTTTCTAGGTACTCTTTATAACTCTTTTCCATATTTATTTAGAATTGCATTTGTTATAACATTATATATTTTTAAATGCTCTTTATTATTTATTTGAGATTTATGAATATCTATTGTTTTATAGTCACCTCTGCGTGCTGGTCCAGTTAAAATAGTTTCAGGATTAAATAATGTTCCTTTTTTTGCAGTTTCTAGGATTAAAGGCTTTATAATGTCAAAAGACAAGTCGTTTTTTTCACAAATATCGCTACCTATTTGGTACATATAATTGCTAAAGTTATTAATAAAAACAGCTGTTAAGTGTAATTTTTTTCTTTGTTCAGAGGTAACATCGTATATAGAATCTGATATTATATTGGCTAATTTTTTTAAAAGGATATTACTTTCATTATTATTTGCTTCAATACACATAGGTACACTCTTAAAATCTACAGGATAATTTTTTGTAAATGTTTGGAGCGGATAAAAAACCCCATGATTAGGGTGGTCTTGTAATACTTTCATTGGTATACTCCCAGCTGTGTGGGCAACTATACCGTTTTTGTCCTTCAGGAAAGAAGCCACTTCTTCAACAGCAGAATCACTAACTGCTAGGATATAAAAGTCAGCATTTTTAATATTGTTAAAGTTAGTTTGGGTCTCTGTTTTTTCTTTAAAAAACTCTAAAGCTTTACTGTTTCTGCCTACTACTTGTGCAATTGTAATATTTGTGTAGCTAGAAAATACATCAAACAAATGTTGTGCAATATTTCCTGTGCCTAAAATTACTATCTGTAACATCTTGCTAAATTAAGGATATATTTACTCTTAATAAAGCAAATAATTAGTCAAATAAAACTAAACGTTGTAATTATTTTAACAGTAGTATTGTAAATAATACTCGCAAAAAGGCTGTATTTTTACTGGCTGAAAATTAACTCATTTTTGTAATGACCAACATACTTAAAAAATTCTTTTTCTCTACACGTTTAATGTCTGTTCTATTTATTGTATTTGCAACAGCAATGGCATTTGGAACCTTTATAGAAAGTTGGTATAGTACAGAAACCGCAAGAATCTGGATTTATAATACCACATGGTTTGAGGCTATAATGGTGTTTTTTGTAATTAATTTTGTGGGTAATATTTTTAGGTATAAACTTTTAAGAAAAGAAAAATGGCCAGTTTTAGTATTACACCTTTCTTGGATATTAATAATTTTAGGTGCTTTTGTAACTAGGTATATTAGTTTTGAAGGTATGATGCCGATTAGAGAAGGCAATACAGAAAAAGTTTTTTATTCTGATAAAACGTATTTAACAGCATTTGTTGATGGGGAAATAAACGGAGAACCTAAAAGAAAGGTTCTTGAAGATGATTTAATTGTAACTCCTGAAGCATTAAAATCTAACTTACCTTGGAAATCCGATTATAATAACCAAGATTTTACAATTTCTTATGTAGATTTTATAAAAGGGGCTAAGTTAGGTTTAGTACCAAGTGCTACAGGAAATTTCTTTTTAAAGATTGTAGAAGCTGGTAATGGACAAAGGCATGACCATTATTTAGAGAGTGGTAAAGTAGTAAGTATTCATAATGTATTATTTGCTTTAAATAAAAGTACAGAAGGTGCTATTAATATTTTTGCTAAAGATGGTTCTTATAGTATAAAATCTCCATTTGAAGGTAATTTTATGCGAATGGCAGACCAAATGCAAGGTACTGTGGTGAAAGATAGTTTGCAAGAACTACAATTAAGGTCTTTATATAACACAGCAGGCATGCAATTTGTAATTCCAGATCCAATTATACAAGGCGAATATGGAGTGGTGCAATTACCAGAAGAAGAAATTACAAAAGCTAGTCAAGATGCTTTAGTTGTAAAAATAGAGAGTAATGGTGAAGTTGTAGAAAAGAAAATACTTGGAGGGAAAGGAACATCAAACTTTACAGATAAAATAAAAGTAGGAGGTTTAGATTTTGCTTTAGCCTATGGTTCTAAAGTACATGAACTTCCTTTTAGTATAAAACTTAATGATTTTATTGCCGAAAAATACCCAGGAACAGAAAAAGGTTATGCTTCTTTTATGAGTAAAGTTACTATTGAAGACGAGCGCCCTTTTGATTATAAAATATTTATGAACCATGTATTAGACCATCAAGGGTATCGTTTTTTTCAAGCAAGTTTTGACCCAGATGAAAAAGGAACTGTTCTTTCTGTAAATCATGATTTTTGGGGAACTTGGATAACTTATATAGGATATACTCTTTTATATATTGGTTTGTTAGGAACTCTTTTCTTTGGTAAAACTCGTTTTAGAGATTTAGTAGAAAAGCTAAATAAAATAAAAGCAAAAAAAGCAGCACTTACATTACTATTACTACTAAGTTCTACAGTATCTGTTTTAAGCCAAGAGCATCATGCAAATGATGGACATAATCATAACAATGAACCCACTATTGCGCAAATAGATTCTGTTTTAATGGCTACTTTGGTTTCTAAAGAACACGCTGAAAAATTTGGAAAACTAGTTATACAAGATGAGAGTGGTAGAATGAAACCTATAAATACTTTTTCATCAGAGTTATTAAGAAAACTTAGTTTAAAGGATACTTATAAAGATTTAAATGCAGACCAAGTATTTTTATCTATGATGATGAATCCTGCTATATGGTATAATACGGAGTTTATTGCTGTAGATAAGAAAAAACAAAATGATAGTATTAGAAAAACTATAGGGGTAGAAAAGGGCAAGGAATTTGTAAAAGCAACAGATTTTTTTGATGCCAATGGGAATTACAAATTAGAGCCTTTTTTAGAAGAAGCTACAGGTACAAATAATCCTAACAAGTTTCAGCAAGATATTAAAGATGCAAATATTAGACTTAGCCTATTAAACCAGGCATTGAGCGGACAAATTGTAAAAATTTTTCCATTATTAAATGATGAGAATAATAAGTGGATATCTGCAGTAGAATATAGGGGAGGACAATATCAAGTTACCGATTCTTTATATGCCAACTTTGTAAAGAATGCGGTTCCTTATTATTTAATGACTTTATCTAAAGCAAAAAAATCTGGTAACTATGCAGAAGCAGATAAGTTATTAGATGCTTTTAAACAAAACCAGAAAAATCATGGAGAAGAAGTTTTACCTTCAGATGAAAAGGTTAATGCCGAAGTAATTTATAATAAGCTTAATATTTTTAATCGCTTATATAGATATTATGCTTTAGTAGGTGTATTAATGTTTTTTACATTGATTTTTCAAATCTTTAAGGATCGAGAAATTTGGAAAATTGGAATTTATGCTTTTAAAGGCATAATTGTTATTTTCTTTATGTGGCATACAGCAGGTTTAATAATGCGTTGGTACATATCTGGCCATGCCCCTTGGAGTGATGCTTATGAAAGTATATTGTACGTTGCTTGGGCTACTATGGCAATGGGATTGTTTTTAGGAAGAAAAAATAATATGACAATTGCAGCTACTGCATTTGTTACTTCTATGTTATTATGGATAGCGCACCAAAGTTGGGTAGATCCATCTATAGCAAATTTACAACCAGTTTTAGATAGTTATTGGTTAATGATTCATGTTGCTGTAATTGTTGGTAGTTATGGCCCCTTAACTGTGGGTATGATTTTAGGTGTAGTTTCTTTATTACTTATGGTTTTAACCAATAAGAAGAATAAGAAAAGAATGGATATTAACTTACAGGAATTAACAATTATTAATGAAATGTCTTTAACTGTAGGTTTAATAATGTTAACAATTGGAAACTTTCTAGGCGGACAATGGGCAAATGAAAGCTGGGGGCGTTATTGGGGATGGGACCCAAAAGAAACATGGGCATTAGTATCTATTATGATTTATGCCTTTGTAATACACACAAGGCTAGTTCCTGGTTTAAGAGGTAAATGGACTTTTAATTTTTTAAGTGTAGTAGCTTTTGGTTCTATTATGATGACCTATTTTGGAGTAAACTTTTATTTGGTTGGTTTGCATAGTTATGCTAGTGGAGATCAAGTTATAACCCCAAATTTTATTTATTATACTGTATTTGGAGTTTTTGTTTTAGGAGCAATAAGTTATTGGAGATATAAAGTAAATTTTAGTAAAAAATAATAATAAGAACTGAAAGTTGTTTTTGCTATTACCGACTAGTTTTAAAATATAATAAAGGATGAAATTAGATATTTTAGTTTTTGGAGCACACCCAGATGATGCAGAGCTAGGGGCAGGGGGTACTATAGCAAAGGCAATTGCTAATGGAAAAAAAGTTGGCATTGTAGATCTAACAAGAGGAGAGTTGGGAACAAGAGGTTCTGCTGAAATAAGAGATAAAGAAGCTGCTAAGGCTGGAGAAATTTTAGGTGTTGCAGTTCGTGTTAATTTAGGTTTTGCTGATGGGTTTTTTGTGAATGACAAAGAGCATCAATTACAAATAATAGAACAAATTAGAAGGTATAGCCCAGAAATTGTTTTATGTAATGCTGTAGATGATAGGCATATAGATCATGGCAAAGGGAGTAAATTAGTAAGTGATGCTTGTTTTTTAAGTGGTTTAGTAAAAATTGAAACAAAAATAGAAGGTAAAATACAAGAACCTTGGAGGCCAAAAAATGTATATCATTATATACAATGGAAAAGCTTAACTCCAGATTTTGCTGTAGATATTACTGGCTTTGTAGATATTAAAATGGAATCTATAAAAGCTTATGCTTCGCAATTTTATGATCCAAATAGTGAAGAGCCAGAGACCCCAATAACAAGCAAGAATTTTTTTGATAGTGTAGATTATAGAGCAAGAGATTTAGGAAGACTAATAGGTGTTAACCATGCAGAAGGTTTTACAGTAGAAAGAGTAATAGGGGTAGATAATTTAGATGCTATTTTTTAAGCAATTTGTTTATATTCTTTTTTTGTTTTAGGTACTGTAAAATAAAAGCAAGATCCTTTTCCTAAGGTACTTGTTACCCAAATTTTACCGCCATTTTTTTCTACCATTTCTTTACATAAAGAAAGGCCTAATCCCGTACCTTTTTCATTATTGGTACCATAAGTAGTAACATTAGAATTTTTGTTAAAAATTGCGTCCTGCATATCAACACTCATACCAACACCAGTATCTTTAACAAAAATTTCCCACGAATTACGTTTTTGCATATGCCCTACAGTTATAGTCCCCTTCTCTGGAGTAAATTTAAGAGCGTTACTTATTAAATTTCTAATAACTATGTCTATTTGGTTTTTATCTGCCCAAGAATAGGTTTTAGGTGGTAATTGGTTAATTAATTTTATAGTTTTTGCATGTGCAGTTTCTGATAGTAAATTAATGTTTTCGGACACTAAATTTTCTAAACATATTTCTGAAGGCTTTAATATTGCACCGTTCATTTGAGATTGCCCCCATGAAAGCAAGTTGTTTAGAGTAAAAGATATATGGTCTATATCTAACTTTAATTTTGGAACAAAACCTAAAAACTCTTCTTGGCCTATTTCTCCATCTTTAAATAGTTTTAATAGCCCTTGAAAGGCACCAATGGGCCCTCTTAAATCGTGCCCTATTATTGAAAATAGCTTGTCTTTTGTAGAATTTATTTCTCGTAAATTAATTTCTTTTTTCTCTAAATCTTTCTTTTTTGTGTTTAGTTCTAAATTTAAATTCTTTTGTATTTTTTCATTCCTTTTAATAATAAAAGTTATTATAATAAAAATTAGAAGTATGGATAAAGCATAGTAAACATAATTTTTTTGCTTTGCAATGGCTTTTTCACTGGAAAGTATTAATTCTTCTTTTTGTCTTTCGTGCTCAATTTTTGTTTTGAGCATTGTTAAACTTGTTTGGTTTTCATTTCTTGATAATGTGTCCGATATTTTTTGATAAAGTTCATGATATGTTAAAGCCTGAGCATAATCTTTTTTATTTTTATTTATCTTATATAATATTTTTGCGCATTCTTGTATTCCCTCTTTAAATTGTAGTTGGTTTGATAATTTAAAAGCATTTTGCGCATAAACTTGAGATGTGCTATCCTTTTGTTGCCCTAGGTAAGCTTCAGACATGCCATTTAAGAGACTTATTTTTCCTCTAACATCTTGTAGTGATTTATGAAGCATTTCACTTTGCTTATACCAATAAAGAGCCCATTTGTATTTATTTTGTTTTAAATAAATTTTGCCCTTTATTTCATACGCATAGGCAAGCCAATCCATAATTTTCCTTTTCTCAAATATTGCAACACTTTGGTTTATATTAAACATTGCATATTCTAGTTCTCCCATATCTGCATAAGCAGAAGCCATATTACTCATTGTTTCGGCAGAGAAAACCGGATTTTTTAACTCCTCATTTATTTTTTTTACTTTTTTAAAGAAAAATAAACCTTGCATATAATCTTTTTGACTTATATAAAGATTAGCTATATTTTCATTTATTATAGATAACATTTTTTTGTTATCAGTAGTAGTTGCTAATTCTTCTGCTTCTAAATATCCACTAAGTGCCATTGCATAATCCCCTAAATAGGTGTATTCACCAGAAAGATTATTTTGAGAACGTATAATTTTTTTAGAATCTTCTATTTCTTTTGAAACGTTTAAAGCCTTTTTAAAATACGAAATACCTTTTTTATGAGAACCTTGGTCAGAATAATATATTCCTAAAGAAATTAAAGCGTTAATTTTTCCAGAATTATAATTTGCTTCATTACTATACTTTAATGCAGTTTTAGATATATGTAATAAACTATCTGTATTATAGTAGCGTAGTTCACTTCCTAATTTATTTAATAAAGAAATGTATAAAGTGTCTTTTGTACTAAAATCACTTTTTAATTCTGAAGCATATATTACTTTTTCTAGACTATCACGAACTGTTTGTTGTGCGCTTCCAGTTAGAATAAATAAGAATAGTACCGTAAATATAATTTTACGGATTACTCGTTGGGGAAAACTGTTCTTTAATTGAGTACAGTTTTTAGTCATGGTTTCTTAATATATTAAGAAAATAAAATTACCTTGATACACAGTAGTTTGCTAATAAATGTTGTGAAACACTATATTTTGTGTGTTTTATCATGTAAAACGTGCGTTTCGTCGATGTTTTGAAGATTTGTAATGTTCTTAAACGTTTATTCCTTTTTATAATTAGGAATGCTAAAAGCAAAAGTACTACCCTTATTTTCTTTGCTTTTAACCCATATTTTTCCATGGTTTAATTCTATCATTTCTTTACATAAGGATAAACCTAAACCTGTCCCTTTTTCATTAGATGTGCCATAAGTGGAAAAATGTTTACGTTCGTTAAAAAGCTTATTAATGTCTTCTTTTTTTATCCCTTTACCGGTATCCGTAATATAGATTTGAACTTCTTTATTTGTATGTGCTGTGCTAATTTTAATTGAACCACCTATTGGAGTAAATTTAATAGCATTATTTAATATATTTCTAAAAACTAGGTCTATGTGATCCTCATCTGCAAAAGCATTACTGTTTTTTGGTAATTCTATGGAAACATTTAATTCTTTTTTGTTAATTCTATCAGAAAATAATTTTACATTATTATCTGCAATTTCATTTAAATTTATTTTTTTTGAAAAAACTTTAGAACCTTGCATTTGTGTATGCCCCCAAGTTAATAGATTGTTTAATGTAAAATGAATATGTTCTACATCATTTTTTAGCTTAGGTATAAAACGTTTAATTACAGTTTCTTCTTCAGTTGCTTCTAGTAATTGTTTTAAGGATGTTATAGGTCCTCTTAAATCATGACCTATAATAGAGAATAATTTATCTTTAGTTGTATTAATTTTTTTTAATTCTTGCTCATTAAATGCTAAGATTTCATTTTTTACTTTTAGAGCTTCACTTAATTTTTTTTGAGTAGTTAAATTTTTAATAATTAATGATGCTATAACAAATAAAATAAATAACGTAATTAATGAGAAATAGAGTAAATTCTTTTGCTTATTGACTTTAGTTTTGTTCTCATTAATTAATTTTCGCTGTTCCTTTTTATGTTGGTTTTCAATATCTAGTAACGCAATACCTATTACTTGCTCATTTTTAGAAAGAGAATCAGACATTTTTTTAAAAAGACGATGATATTTTAAAGCATTAGTGTCATCATTTAATTTTTCATATATCAATGACAAATTCTCAGCTGATTTAGATATCCCTATTGGATATCTTATTTCTTCGGCTAAATTACAGGCTTTAATAGCAAATTCTTTTCCTAGTGCAATATTGTTTTTTTCTATATATAACTTTGCCATAGAATTATATAAATCCATAACACCAATGTCATAATTTGTAGAAAGTTGAATAGGTTCACTTTTTTTATACCAAATTAAAGCATCATCATATTTTTTTTCATTTAAAAGAATATCCCCTTTAAGCATAAAGGCATAACCTAACCATTCGTATAAATCATTATCCTCTACAATTTTTATCCCTTTGTTAATAGAAGTAGTAGCTTGGCCTAATTTATTTAACCCAATATATGCTCTAGTCATATTACACATGGTTATACCTATTGAAGTAGAATCATTTATTTTAGTAGCTAAAACATTTGCTTTATTAAAATATTTAAGGGCTCTACGGTATAGTTTTTTGTGACTATACGTGACGGCTATATTTTGATATATAGTAAGTAAGTATTGTTTATTCTCAATTTTTTCTGCTAATATTTTTCCTTTTAAATATTCTTTTAATGCTTTAGAGCTGTCTCCAGTATGGTCATATTCAATTGCTAAATGATTACTTATTTCTAATAAAAGGCTTGTATCTTTAGTTTTTAAAGCAATTTTTTTTGCATTTTTTAAATATTTAAAGACTAATGTATCTTTTCCTTTTTCTAAATAATAGTTACTTAAACCTATGTATGCAAACCCTTTTCCTTTATCATAATTAATAGAATTGCTATATTCTAAAATGCTATTAGATAAGGTTAGCAAGGTATCTGATGTAGAATACGTATATTCAATTGCTAGCTTATTTAATAAGTTAATATAAACAGTATCCTTTACAGTAAAATCTTTTTTGTTCTCTTGTTCTTTAATTAAGTTTAATAAACTATCTTTTTTTATATTATTTATTTGAGAATAAATACTGGAAGTATTAAAAATAAAAAACCAAAAAAATATTTTTATGTAAAGGAGCGACTTAAGAAAATCTTTTAAGTTATTCATTATTAGAATTTTATGTAATTTTAAAATGATTCAATAAATGCTCCTATAGTATTCACTTATAATATATAGTTATATACCTAACAAGTTAACAATATTAATTAATTATTACTAGTGCTTTTTCTCATTTTTTTATTTAGTTTATTTTGATAGATTAAATAAAAAAAATTATCTTCGCACTCGCTTACAAATGGTGGTTGTAGCTCAGTTGGTTAGAGCATCGGTTTGTGGTACCGAGGGTCGCGGGTTCGAATCCCGTCTTCCACCCTAAAAGCAAAAGCCTTATCTTTTTTGATAAGGCTTTTTTAGTACTATAATCTTAAGTTTATTTAGTTGTACTATCTACTACTAAACGTTTATCTCTATTGGCTACTTCCCAAGCAGTATAAAAAATTAATCTAGTTCTATTCTCTAATAAATCATAATTAATTTTGTCAGGAGTATCGGTTGGTCTATGATAATCATCATGTGTACCATTAAAATAAAAAATAATTGGAATATTATTTTTTGCAAAATTATAATGATCACTTCGGTAGTAAAAACGATTTGGGTCATTTTCATCATTATAAGTATAATCTAATTCAATATTAGTGTACTTTTTGTTTACTTCTTCAGAAAGGTTGTGTAAATCGATACTTAACTTGTCCGACCCAATTAGATAAATATAATTTCTGTCCCCCTCTCTTTTAGGGTCTATTCTACCAATCATATCTACATTTAGGTTGGCTACAGTATTTTCTAAGGGAAAAATAGGATCAAAATCTGCATAATATTGTGACCCTAATAACCCTTTTTCTTCACCTGTAACATGTAAGAAAACAATAGATCTTTTTGGACCTTGTCCTAATTTTTCTGCTTTTTTAAATGCTTCTGCTATTTCTAGGAGTGCTACAGTACCAGAACCATCATCATCTGCACCATTATTAATTTCCCCTTCTGGGGTTACGCCAATATGATCTAAATGAGAAGAAATAACAATATATTCTTCTGGTTTTTCAGAACCTTTTAATATTGCAACCACATTTTCAGAATTTAGCGTATTATCTGTACTTGCAACTTCTATTGATAGTGGTTTTTCCAAAATTTTAGGCACATTATTGGTGTCTATTTCTGGATAAATATTTTTTGCTAAAAAAGTATCAATAAACAAACTAGCAAATTGTTTTTTAGTTTTATCTATTACTTCCATGCGTCCACTATTGTTTTCTTTCATGAAATTAAATCTGCTTTTAAATCTATTATAGCTAGTGGAATCATAATAAAGAACCCCTTTGGCTCCTTTATCTAGAGCTATCTTTATTTTTTTGCCTATGGCTTCAGAGGCATTACTCCAGATAGATTTTTCTTTAGATCCTGATATAATATAATTATCATTATCATCTATTGGTTCTCCAGATTTTAATAAAACAATTTTGTCTGTTACATCAATATCTTTATAGTCTGAATAATTATCTACTTCTATGCCAAAACCAACATAAGATATAGAGTTAAAATTTAAATTTGCAGCATTAAAGGTAAGAACGTGTTCGCCTACATTGTAGTCTTTATTGTTAAAAACAATTTTTCCAGATGGTACATTATTAAGTTTTAAGGGAACATTTTGAAAATAATCTCCATCTTTTTTGGCAGCAGGTATACCAAGTTTTTCATATTCTTTTTTAATATATTCTACTGCTTTTTTTTGTCCAGGTTGCCCTGTTTCTCTCCCTTCGTATTCGTCCGAAGCGTAAACGTATAAATGCTCTTTTAATTCATCCTCGGTAATAGAACTAGCAATAGTAGTTACATCTATTTCTTTTACGGATTTAGGTTCTTCTGTGACAGTTTTTTGCGATGTATTGCAAGCAAAAAAGAGCCCCATTGTAGAAAAAAGTATTTTTTTCATATAGCTATTAAGTTGTAAATTATGTTTTACAAAAATACTTAAAAGTTTATGAATTTTTTTGATTCTATTTATTAGCTATTTTTAATCTACTAATGATTTAGCTTTTGCTCTTGTTTTTCTATGTTCAATTTTTTTAGCTAACCAATCTGGATAATTTGTAGAATCTTCTGCCTCTAAAATAGTTAACTCCTGTCCTGGTTGTGGTTCTCTTAAACTGTCTGCTTCACAATTTAGAATAATACTAGCAGTTTCTACTCCAGAATGCGCCGCCCCAGCTACACCGTGTGATAAAATACTAGCACCACATAAGTATAGGTTTTCTATCTCACTTTTAGGTTTATAAGAAAATGGACCAATGTGCATTAAACTTTTTTCCGTACCATAGACATTTCCTCTAGTACTATTTACATAATACTCATTTGTAATAGGTGTACCTAGGTCTTGGTGAATAATATGTTCTCTAATATTTGGAATAGCCTTTTCCAATCCATTAAGCATCTTTTGGGTTAATTTCTCTTTAAACTCTAAATATGCTTTTGAACGTTCTTCATTTTCATTCTCAAATTCTTTAAAAGAGTCATAATTTATATAAGTAATAACTTCTAAAGAATGTTCTTTTCCGTTATAACTAGATGGGTCTTTAAGTGTTGTACAGCTTATAAACATACCTTCAAAAGCATCATCCTTTAAAATATCTTCCTTCATTAAGCCATCATAAAATTCATCGGCATCTTTATCTGGCATTAGCCAAATATTACCAGAGTCTAGACCTGCTTTTTTTACATCTAAATCTACCGTTAAGAAGAGCATTAAAGATGTACAGGAATATTTAGTTTTACTAAGCTTCTTTAAAAGTTTTTTACTTAATTTTTCTTCCCCAATAAGTTTTAAATAGGTGATTCCTGGGTCTGCATTAGAAATAATATTCTTTGCATATAGTTTTTCTCCATTTTCTAATTCTACACCTACCGCTTTTTTAATTTTAGAGTTTTCTTCTAATATAATTTTTTTAACGCCTGTGCTAGTACGAATTTTACCGTTATGTTTTTTTAAAGCATTTGTTTTGGCTTTTATTAGCGCACCACCACCACCCATAGGGTAGTAACTACCATTAAAATAATGACTCATTAATGCACAATGAAGCGGAAAAGCTGCTTTTCTTGGTTGTAGCCCGTGGTCTCCACATTGCACGTTAAGTATGTTTTTTAGAAGTGGATCCTTAATATGCCAGTTTATTACACGTTTAAGACTAAATAAACCATATTTACCCATATGACGTGTACGATATGGAGTAGTTAATTTTTGCCAAAAACCTTTAATATATGGAAGAGAATATATTTGCGTACTTACATTTTTTACTAAAGTTAAATATTTTTCAATATTCTTTTTTTCTTGCGGGAAACGTTTCGCTAATCGTTCTTTTAATTCTTCTAGGTTAGAAGGGTAGTCAAATTTTTCATCTCCTATCCAACAGTGTTCATAGGCATCAGGATTCATTCTAAAAAAAACAAGATCGTTTGCTATGCCCAAACCTTTATATAAATCACTTGTAGATTCTCCTTCTCCTAATAAACCAATATAATGTACTCCAGGAGTAAACCTATGGCCATTTAAATAAAAACTATGACACCAACCACCAGGAACGTCATGTTTTTCTAAAACTAAAACTTTTAGTCCTTCTCTAGACAAACATATAGCAGCTGCTAAACCACCTGCTCCAGAACCAATAATAATTGTATCCCAGTCTTGTTGCTTTTTTTCCAAATTATTTTTTTAGAGCTTCTTTAATTGCTTCTTCTACTAAAGGTTCCATAACCGCATAACCTTCTGCAGTTGGGTGTACCTCATCTTTTGCATATTTTTTAGGTAAACCTTTTCTATCATCAACCATAGCAGAAAAATAATCTAAATAAATACAGTCATTTTCAAGTGCATATTCTTCTATCATTTTATTTAACGAAACAATTTTATTTGCAGGTTTTATTTCTGGACTCCAAGGATATTTATAAGCTGGTAGTGTAGAAGATAGAATTACTTTAATGTTATTTTCTTTTGCAATTTCGGCCATTCCCTTAATATTATTAACAATCATATTCAGAGTAGATGGGCCTGTATTACCTGCAATATCATTTGTGCCAGCTAATAGAACAACAATTTTTGGTTGTAATTCTACAACATCTTGTCTAAATCGAACTAACATTTGCGGTGTAGTTTGCCCGCTAATTCCTCTATTTATGTATGGTTTGCCTTTAAAAAAATCTGGTCTTTTGTGTAGCCAACCAATAGTAATGGAATTTCCCATAAATACTACTCTGTCCTCATTTTCTAAAGGAGCTTTAATAGCTTTATTTTCTTTTTGAAAATGTTTTAAATTTGGCCAATCTTCCGTTTGTGCTTTTGCCTTATTTATACCTAAGAATGCTAACATAATTACGATAAGAATTTTGGAATTTTTCATGATTCTAAAGCTTTTATTTCCTCTTTGTTTAAGTTTAAATCTGTTTTTATTTTATTTAAAGAAGGTTTTTGAGAGAATAAATAAGCAATTAAGGAAACAGCAATTACAAGAGGCAAAGCATTTGATGTGGTATAAAAAGCAAACAATGCAAAAATTGCAGGAAGCTCAATAATCATAAACTTTACATGAGATGCCGATTTATATTTTTTTAACTTTTCTTCTAAAGATAAGTTAGATGTAATTTTTGACAACATTTTTTTTGATAAAAACTGACTGCCAAAATAACCAATAATAGCAATAATAGGGACAGCATATAAAAATGGGTTATTAGAGTCTGGTTGGGCTGTTATTTCTGAATTTTGCATATAAGCTATTACTGCAAAAAGTACTAGACCCAATACTAAAGAAAGGTGAAGAAATTTTAAGGTTTTTAAAAAGGCTTTTGGTTGCATATTTATTTATAATAAAATAATTAAACCCCTAAGATAGCTTATAAATACTTATAAATAAAAATAGCCTTACAGGTATGTATTTCTGCAAGGCTATTTTAGATTTAATAACTTAATTTAAATATTTTCTTTAGAAGTATCCGTTAGACTTTTCATAAAAAGAATAAGGTCTTCCTTTTCTGTTTTGGATAAATTTAGCGGGGTAGGAGGTAGTGTTTGTAATTCTAAGTCTATTCCTATTCCTGCACCACCACCACGATTATAAAAATCTACAACTTCCTCTAAAGTAGTGTAAACACCATTATGCATATAAGGTGCTGTAAGTTCAATGTTTCTAACTGTAGGAGTTTTAAAAAAGTGTTTTCTTTCTTCAGTTTTAAAGACGTTATACCTTCCTAAATCTGCGTCTACTATAGCATTAATTGTGTCGTTTTTAGTAGGCACCCCTAATAATTCTATTTCTGTATCCTTATATAATGTTGGCAATGTACCATTAAAAACAGGAGCAAAATGGCAAGTTGCACACTTAGCTTTACCCATAAATAAATTAAAACCATTAATTTCTTTTTTGGTTAAAGAATTTTCTAGGCCACTAATGTTTTTATCAAACTTAGAGTTAAATTTATTTAAGGTTCTAATATATTCAGCAATGGCATTACGTATATTATAGTCAGTTGCCTTACCATTATAAATGCTATCAAAACGAGATTTATAATCAGAACTTGTATTTACAGCTTTTTGTAATGTTTCTAAATTTGTATGAAATTCTGTTTCATTATTTACAACAGATACTATTTGGCCTTCTAAACTTCCTGCACTATTATCATAAAAAAAACTTTGTTGAAGCGATGCATATGTTAACGTTGGACTATTTCTTAATTGTCCTTTAGGTTTTTTAAGACCATCTGTAAAAGCTTTTTCTTTGTTATGACATGTAGCACAACTCATAGAGTTATTTATAGATAAACTTTTATC
Organism: Maribacter vaceletii; assembly: GCF_003634105.1. GTDB lineage: Bacteria > Bacteroidota > Bacteroidia > Flavobacteriales > Flavobacteriaceae > Maribacter_B > Maribacter_B vaceletii. The sequence continues at coordinate 76,654 of NZ_RBIQ01000008.1, forward strand.
ATTGAATAAATCACGTCCTAAAGCAATAACTTCTTTAGAAAATCCTTTGTTTTTTATATCTGAATAATATTCTGTGTTGAATGTTTTATCAGAAAATAGGGAAGGAGCATCATTATTAAGGGCCAAAGTAAATGGAAATTTAGTATTCCAGTCTACTACAGTTTCATTAAATAAACGTAATTGTTTGTGCGTGTGATTTTTAATAAAACTATACCTGTTAAATGAATTAAAGTCTTTAGTATCTAGGCTTTTTATAGTAGATTCAATTTCAGAAACCCAGTTATTATAAAGCTCTTTATTTTCAAATACTGTTTCTAAAATCTTTATATAATCATTTAAAGTACTGTATACTTCTTGTGCTTCTGCTAAAGATTGCTCTAAGACAGGGGAATCAAACCCTGTAATTCCTGTTTGCGAAACTCTTAGTATAGCATCTCTAAGTAACCAAAGAACATGGTGTTCTTTAAAGTACTCTATTTTGGTGTTTTTTTCAATTAGTTTTAATCTATGGTATATAAGTTTAGCGGTTTCTTGTACTTTTTTAATGTCTAAAGACTCCACTGTATATATAGATTCCTCTAATACTTGAAAGCTTTTAGGATACATTACTTTAATATTAGTAGCATCTTCTTCTTCTACTTTTAAAATATTTGGTGCGTTTAAAAACTTATAATTTTCTGCATCAACAAACGCCATCATTGGTTCTACTTGTTTAAATACTTTTCTAGCATTTAAATAATATTTTTCAAAATCTTTTTTAGAATTACTTTTAGATAAACTGTCTAAATACGATTGGCACGTAATAAGTTTACCTGTATAGTTTTTTTGAAGTTTTTGCCCTATGTTTAGACGAACCTCTTTAGTGTCTTTTTTTACCTGATTACATGAAATAATAGATAAAGCAAAGAGGCTTATGTAAACATAAACCCCTTTTTTTAATTGTTTTTTTAAATGCTTAATCATTCAAAAATTATTAGTTAGATAAACCTTTAAGAACAAATAACTGACTACCTTCTTTACGGCTATCTGCTTGTGAATTAGCTAAAGGATCTGTAAAAGCAGAACCATCTGCAGGCTCCCAGCCATGGTTTTGAGTAATCATAATAAATGTACCTTCCATGCCTAAAGTTTCAGAAACATCAATCATACCTGTAATTTCCCAATTTCTTTCTGTGTTACCTACACCAGCAGCTGCAGCAGCAACTTGATCACACTCTAATACCGTTTTTAATTCTCCTGTATTTAAATTGTATTGGTATAATTGAGCATAGTGCGCTTTATCTGCAGTATCAGGATATCCATTAGGATCTTCTTGAATGTATGCATAGTTTTTAGTAACTACAATGTTATCAGGACTATGGAAAGCTTTTGCTTTACCATCTAATTTATCTCCATCTAAAACACAAGAAATAGTTGCTTTTGTAGGCTCTTCTTTATCTAAAACTACTTTGTATATTCTACCGTAAGTAGAACCTTTACCAACAAGACCATCTTTTTTTCTACCAGTAACAGTAATATATAATTCTCTTTGGTTAGCAGCAATACCTCTTCTCCAGTCAATATCTTCTAATCTAGAGAATCCCATAGCACCTTTTTCTTTAGCTTCAGCATCTAAAAGGTCAATACTTCTTTCTTCCATTTCAATGAATTCAGCTTCGTAAGTCTCTCCTTCAGCCATATCCATTTCATATGCTACACCTTCAGTAGTTACTTTTAAAGTATATAATTTTCCATTGTTAAGATCTCCTTGATCTGCAACATACATACCTAACTGTCCTGAAGGAACTTCATTATCAGAATGGTCATCACCAATAAAAATAACTGTTTTTCCAGGGAAAGCATCTTTTCCAATTGCAACAGCATTTTCAGTAGACCATTCTCCTAAAGCAGATAATGTAGTAGCTACAGATGCATTAGAAGTACTCTTGTAAGGATCTACAGCAAAAACTGCTTTAGAAGATCCACCCCATTCACCACCAGATAAATAAGTTGGTCCAAAACCGTGCTCTTCTGGCGTAATTAAAGAACCAGAACATTGTGCAGTATAAGCTGTAGCTTCAGCATTAAGAATATATTCTCCTTTAACTGGCTTAAAAGTTTCATCAAAAGTTACTCTAGCAATAGAATAATCTGCTTCAATGTTATTAATTAAGGTAAAAGTTCCGTCAGCTTCTTTTAAAAGACCAGCGCCATCCGCCATAGATCCATAAACAAAGTTTGGAGAATCTTGTAATACATCTGGAGAACTTAATAAAGAGTATATTTTTAAATCATTAAATTCTGGAGCAACTTTAAAGTAAGCAGGAACAGTAGAGTGGTTTTTTAAAGTTACACCTTCTTTAGGTTCACCGTTTCCGCCTCCAGTAAAATCGTCTAATTTGTCACAAGAAGTAGCCGAAACTAAACCTGCTAAAAGCAATACACTTGTAAATTTTTTCATTTTCTTTAATGTGTTTGTTATGGGTTATATATTCTGGTGTAAAATTAGAAGCAATGGTTTAAGATAGTTTTAACTGAATATTTTGTTTTGTTGTTTTTAATGTTAGGATTATTATTATATTGTTATTAATTATAATGATTCTAAATTGATTGCTTTGTATTTGTAACTGTTTGATTTTCATTAATTTAAAATATGTGGTTAATCTTGTAACTTTAAGTTGTATTTTGTGTTGTTATTCTTAATGTTCGTAGTTAAGTGTCTAGTAGTAGGTATGTTTAAAGACCTATTTTTATTTGTGCAGGTAGTTTTAATAGTTACGTTTTTTTCTAAAAACAATCCTTAATTTTAGGTTATTCAATTTTTAAAATTTAAACTTTGAATAACCTAAAATTAAGGATAGGTTTATCTAGTTGGTCTTGTTTAATACTAATTTTCCTGAATTATTTAGAGAACCAAAAACAACAAAATGAAAACCACCTCACAGTTAAGAAAATTACTATTACTATTAAGCATTTTTACAATACTATTTTCTTGTAGTAAAAATGATTCTGAAGAAAAAGATGAAGAAATAATAAAAGAAAAATCTACTAAGGAAGAAGAAGAGGAAATTGTAGAACAAGTAGCTACATTAAATATTATCGAATCAATTAGTGCTACAGAAGACTTATCATTATTTAAAGCTGCAATTGTAAAAGCTGGCCTAGAAAGTGAATTTTCTGTTGCTGGCCCATTAACTTTATTTGCGCCTACTAATACTGCAATAGAGGAGTTGTTTACATTACTAGGAAATGATTATAATAGTTTTGATGATTTTAATAATTTTATTGAAATTGAATTACTTAAACGTATCATATTATATCATGGTATAGAAAAACAATTGAATTCAGATGCATTATCAGAAGAAACAATAGAAACATTATTAGATGGTGATAGTATTAAAATTATAGCTTCTGGTGAAACATTTGTTATTGGTGATGCATCTGAGGTAGATGCTAATTTATTAGAAATAGATACTAAAGCAACTAACGGTATAATACACACTATAGATAAAATTTTAATTCCAGCAGAGGTACAAGAGTTTTTAAACAATACAAATGCAACTAATGATAAAACAATATCTAAATTAGTACAGGAAAATCAAGATTTTTCACTTTTAAAAGATGCTTTAGAAATTACAGGATTGTTAGATACTTTAAATGAAGACGGACCTTATACGGTTTTTGCTCCTACAAATGATTCATTTGGAGGTATATATGCTCTTTTAGGAGCTGGAATTACTTCTTTAGAAGATATAGATACTGCGTTTGAAATAGATTTACTGCGTGATGTATTATCTTATCATGTATTTGAAGGGGTTATAAAATTTTCTGATATTACTGAAGGGGAAATCGAAACTTTATCTGGAGATAATAAAATAAAAATTTCTTCTATAGATAATGGATACGAATTAGTAGATGCAACTACTTTAGGAGCAAATTTTGTTTTAATAGATATACCAGCAAAAAATGGAATAATACATACTATAGATAGAGTTTTGTTACCACAATCTGTGATAGATGGTTTAAGTAGCGAAGCCAGTAAAGTATTTGCTGCAGCTTTAAAAAATTTGGATAATTGTAACATAGCGCATAACCTATTTAAAACATTGCAAAGTAGTCTTGGAGGTTTCTTAGATAAAGAATTTACTTTTTTTATACCTTCTGATGCAGCATTTATGAAACTTATACAAGAAAAAGGGTATACTTCATTAGAAGAATTTAATACAGCTGAAGATTTAGAAATGTTAAAAAAGATTTTTAAATACCATTGTGTAGAAACAGGAAAGTTAATGTCATCTAGCATAATAAATAATGAAAGTCTAGATACAGCGCAAGGGGAAAAAATTACTCTTTTAGTTAATGATAATGGTATTTATATTAAAGATAAAACAGATGCTTTAGCAAAGATTTCTAAATCTAATAAAGAGGTTTTAAGAGGAGTAATACATGTTATAGATAAGGTATTAGTTCCAGAAGAGTTAATAGATTTTTTATAGATTAAAATTTTTCAAAAACTCCTAAGCCAAATAAAGCAAAATCATATTTTACGGGGTCTGTAGGGTCTAATTTTCGTAAAGAGGCATCTAATTCTAAAAGTGCTTTTGCATCATTTTGCTTGCGGTTTAAAAGTTTTAACTTTCTAGCAACATTACCAGAATGCACATCTAAGGGGCAAGATAAAGAGGAGGTAGGTATGGTTTTCCAAATACCAAAATCTACTCCGGTAGAAGCGTCTCTCACCATCCAACGTAAAAACATATTTATACGCTTGGCAGCAGAACCTTTTAAAGGGTCAGACACGTGTTTGGTTGTTCTTTTTGGATGTGGAATTTCAAAAAAAACAGATTTAAAACTAGAAATAGCTGGTTGTAAAGAATTTTCGGTGAGGTTGGTTTTAAAAACAGATTCTAACCCTCCGTTATTTTCATAAATATTGCGTAAACTTTTTATAAAGAACTTTGCATCTTCACTATTAAAAGTTCGATGTACAAATGTATTAAAGGCTTTTAAATCTTCTTCTTTATGTTGCATAACAAAATCATGAGGAGAATTTCCCATAATAGTCATCATTTGTTTTGCATTTTTTATAATACTTTTTCTGTTTCCCCAAGCTATTGTTGCGGTTAAAAAAGCACTAATTTCTATATCCTCTTTCTTAGAGAAGGTATGCGGAATTTGTATGGGGTCACTTTCTATAAAATCTGGTCTATTGTATTGTACAACCTTGGCATCTAAAAAATCTTTAAGTTCTTTTTTAGTCATACATTATTTATCTGCATTCCATTCTTGCCATTCTATAGATTCCTCTTTTTGTGTAAAGTTGCCGTCTACCATAACTAATTTTCTATCAGCTAAGTTTGCTAACTCTTCATTATGTGTAACAATAACAAAAGTTTGCCCGTATTTTTCTCTTAATTCAAAGAACAACTTGTGTAAATTATCGGCACTTTCAGAGTCTAAATTACCACTAGGTTCATCTGCAAAAATTATAGAAGGGTTATTAATTAGGGCTCTGGCAACAGCAACACGTTGTTGTTCTCCTCCAGATAATTCATTTGGTTTGTGATTATATCGGTGAGATAACCCTAAAAAGTTTAATAACTCTTTAGCTCTTTTTTCTGCATCTGTTCTATTCGTTTTTTTTATGTATGCAGGAATACAAACATTTTCTAATGCTGTAAATTCTGGTAGTAACTGGTGAAATTGAAAAATAAAACCAATATGTTCATTTCTAAACTTTGCAAGCTCTTGATCCGTTAAATTAGTAACATCTATATTATTAATTAAAAGGCTACTATTTTGTTTATTATATTGCGCATCTAATGTTCCTAATATTTGTAAAAGGGTTGTTTTTCCTGCACCAGATTGTCCTACAATAGATATAACTTCACTTTTTTTTATGTGTAAATCTACTCCTTTTAAAACCTGAAGTTCTCCATAAAATTTTTGAATATTGGAAGCCTTTATCATCTAATTTTTTTTAACGGGATGAAAGTAAACATTAGCACGGACATACCAAAATATAGAGACAATCAATGGGGTTGTCTTTATATATATGCCAGTAAACATACCAAAATACTAGGAATTAATAGAATAGGCATATATTTGCATAATATTAGGTTTAAAAGATAGTATAAAGCATGTCATCATATAAAAATTTAGAAGAATACGATCAAGAAGTTACAAAAGAAGTACAGGAAAAATATACTTCTATTTTAAACGGAATTGGGGAAGATGTTTCTAGAGAAGGTTTAGTAAAAACTCCAGAAAGAGCTGCAAAAGCAATGCAGTTTCTTACGCAAGGGTATGATTTAGACCCTGTGAAAATATTAAAGGGAGCCATGTTTAAAGAGGATTATGATGATATGGTTATTATTAAGGATATAGAATTATATTCTTTATGTGAACACCACATGCTACCTTTTTTTGGAAAAGCGCATATAGCTTATATTCCTAACGGTCATATAGTTGGGTTAAGTAAAATACCAAGAATTGTGGATGTTTTTGCAAGAAGATTACAAGTGCAAGAAAGGCTAACACATGATATATTAGAGTGCATAAATAATACATTAAAACCACAGGGTGTAGCAGTCGTTATTGAAGCTTCTCATATGTGTATGATGATGCGTGGTGTGCAAAAACAAAATTCTGTTACAACTACATCAGGGTTTAGAGGACAGTTTGAAAAACAAGAAACTAGAAATGAGTTTCTTAAGCTTATAAGCTCACATTTGTCATAATTTGGCATCTTTGTTGCTTTAGTAAGTATAGAACACTAAATTATTTATATGCCTACTAAATCTAATAAAAAAATAAAACACCTTTTTCTAAGCCTTTTGTTTGATGGTATAGGAATGCTTTCTTTTGCAGTTCCTTTTCTAGGGGATTTCTCAGATGTTATTTGGGCTCCTATTTCTGCTTGGTTAATGATTAAACTTTATAAAGGAAAAATAGGGAAAGCAGCCGGAGTAGTATCTTTTGTAGAAGAAATAATACCTGGACTAGATGTTATACCAACCTTTACCATAATGTGGTTATATACTTATGTATTTAAAAAATCTAAATTTAGCAAGATTATAGATGTAGATTAATTACTTCATAAAAATGCTTATAATCTAAATTTAAATACTTAGAGGTTTTTCTCAATTTTTTTAAGATTATTTTCATATAGATTTACCCATAGGTTATTTGCTAATTCTTATTACAATGTATTAATTGTTACAAAAATAGAATTCAAAAATTGTAACTTTACATAAGACAATTTTTGAGATAATTAGTAATGAGTAGACGTAAATTTATTAAAAAAGCCACTCTAGGTACTCTAGCAGGTTTAATAGGTGCCGATATTGTTTTTGGAGCTTCAATGCCAAAAAATTATTTTCCAATTGCTTTACAAGAACCAGATTTATTTCAACTATTTGGTAAAAGTCCAGAAATGACGGTTTTGAATACTAAACCATGGAATATAGAGGCAAAAGCACATTTGTTAGATGACAAAATTACACCTAATAAAGCTATGTTTTTGCGTAACAATGGGTTACTTCCTGAGAAAATAGATTTAGATAAATGGACTCTTACAATAGATGGTGAATCTGTAAAAGAAAAAAAAACATATTCTCTGTCAGAATTAAAATCAAAATTTAAACAATATACCTATCAACTTACATTGGAATGTGGTGGTAATGGGCGTAGTGAGTTTGATCCTCCTGCAAAAGGTAACCAATGGACTATTGGCGCTGTTTCTTGTGCAAATTGGACAGGAGTACGGTTAAAAGATGTTCTAGAAGATGCGGGTATTAAAGAAGATGCTGTTTATATAGGATACCACGCAATAGATTCGCATTTAAGTAGGGATCCAAATAAAGAGCCTATTTCTCGTGGTGCCCCAATGGAAAAAGTAGTACAAGATGAAACTTTGTTAGCTTTTAAAATGAATAATGAGGCTATTCCTTTAGCACATGGGTACCCGTTACGTTTAATTGCTGGTGGTTGGCCTGCTTCTGTATCTGGAAAATGGATTAATAGAATTAGTATTCGTAATAAAGTACATGATGGTACTAAAATGACGGGTACAGCATACCGTGTGCCATGTAAACCTGTAGCTCCGGGAGAAAAGGTTAAAGATGAGGATATGTGTATTATAGAATCTATGCCTGTTAAATCATTAATTACGTTTCCTAAAACAGGTGCAATAATTAAGGAGAATAAAAAACTACATATTAGGGGACATGCTTGGGCTGGAGAGTTAGAAGTTGCCCAAATGGAGTACTCTATAGATTTTGGCGCTACATGGCTAGAATGTGTTATAGATAAACCGGTAAATAGGTTAGCTTGGCAACATTTTAGCGCATCACTTTCTTTTCCCCAAAAAGGATATTATGAAATATGGGCAAGGGCAACAGACTCTCAAGGAGTAAAGCAACCAATGGTTTTGCCAGGGTGGAACCCAAAAGGGTATCTTAATAACGCATGTCATAGAATAGCAGTTAAGGTAATTTAAAATGAAAAATTCAGATTTTAGGATTCAAGTAAAGGCTTTTTATGCGTTTTTATTGGTGTGTATTTCTCTTTTAGTACTTCTGAGTATTGTTATCTTATTATATAATAGTAACCCAGATATTTTTTATAGTAAAAAGGAAATAGACACTAAAGATTATATAGAAGTAAGTAAAGATGATAACTACGACAAAATTGAGAATGGAATTCATATAAGAACAGGTTTTAAAGAAGGAGAAGGCTTAATGGAAACTGTAAATAATTGTACTAATTGCCATTCTGCTCAATTAGTTATTCAAAATAGGATGAATAAAGAAAGATGGGAAGAAACAATACACTGGATGCAAGAAACCCAAAATTTATGGGATTTAGGAGATAATGAAGCTATTATAATAAATTATTTGGTTACTAATTATCCACCTGTTAAAAAGGGGAGGAGAACTATTTTGTCTACTGTAGAATGGTATAATTTAGAGGATGAATAAATACATACTTGGTTTTGGTAATGCAATTGAAGGTAGTATAAACTGGACATGGAAATCTATTTGTTTAGACGTTCCTTGGTATACGAATTATTTTTGGGGTTTGTTTGTTATTTCTTTACTAGTTTGGCTTTTAGAAATTGTATTTCCATGGCGCAAAAATCAATCTATTTTTAGGAAAGATTTTTGGTTAGATGCTTTTTATATGTATTTCAATTTTTTTATATTTTCTATTATAATAAGTGGTTTTTATAAAGTTATAGAGTTATTTTTTTTAGAGTTTAATATTACTGTTACTAGTTTAGCAATTTTTAATTTAGATGCTTTTCCTGTCTTGGGAAAACTACTAGTTTTTTTTATAATTCTAGATTTTGTGCAATGGTTTACACATATATTATTGCATAAACTTCCTTTGCTTTGGCGTTTTCATAAAATACACCATAGTGTTAAAGAAATGGGATTTGCTGCGCATTTACGTTACCATTGGATGGAAAATATTTTATATAAACCTTTAAAAACTATTGGGGTGATGTTACTTGGTGGTTTTGAACCAGAGCAAGCTTATATTGTTCACTTTTTTGCTATTATTATTGGGCATTTAAATCATTCTAATGTGAAAATTACTTGGGGGCCGTTAAAGTATATTTTTAACAACCCAGTAATGCACTTGTACCATCATGCTTATACTTTGCCGGAAGGAAAATACGGCGTAAATTTTGGAATTAGTTTAAGTATTTGGGATTATATTTTTAAAACTCATTATATACCAGAATCTGAAGGGAAAATTAGTTTAGGTTTTAAAGGAGATGAAAAAGTTCCAAGTTCTTTTTTTAGTCAATTAACTTTTGGCTTCAGTAAAGAAAAACAGGCTAAATAAAATAGTTCTTTATTTAAACAAAAAGCCTAAACCAAATCTACTAAGCATTTTTTTTTCAAAATTCCAGAAGAATTTAAATTGCCCAAATAACCAGCCAAAAGCAACTAATAAAACCTGATAAATTGGAAAAATAATTAAAATACGAAATGTCCAGTATATAAAACCGCCCCACCAAGCTTCTGAAAAGGATTCTCTAACTAATCCAATAGCATTCAATATAGGTTTTGCTAAAAATACAGCTGAAGAGCCAGTAATAGAGAAAACAATTAGTATAATAATGATAGCAAAATTAGAATCTATTCCCCATCGTTGTTTCAATTTTTCCATAGCGTATTTTAATCGCTTGCAAATATACTTTTTAAATACGAGGCATAAAAGGACCTAAGCGTTGATTATATTTTCTTTGGAAATAAATAAAGTAATTATATAATTTATAATTTACTTCATAACCATAGTCTATATTATTTTGGTAATTAATTTCAAGCTCATATAAGTTGGGATTATATCTTTGTGGTTGTAAAACCCTTCTATTCCATTCAGAAACATAAATTTGATTTCTATTTTCTAAATACGTTTGTGAATAAAACCCCTCTGGTCTTGCAGTGCTCTGTAACCAAAAATTAAAACCAGGTTCTATTATTATAATATCATATTCTGTAACATCACTAGAGATTGTAATTGTATCTCCTTCTATTTTACTAAAAGAAATTTTCTCCTCATTAGATATAGAAAGGCTGTTTTTAGAAGTTTTACAATTATTAAAAGTGAGGATGCTAATAATAAGAAAAACACAAATTTTATACGTAAAATTTTTCATTTGTTATAAAGTTACTATTTTTTCTAAAACGAATAGTTTTTTTATGGTTTAAACCTTTTTAGATAAGATATTTGTCCAAAAATAAGAGGTTTTTATTCCAATTATAATCTATGGACAAAACATTAAATATACCAAAAACAAAAAAACCTAGAGTAATAATAATAGGAGGAGGTTTTGGAGGAGTTTCTATTGCTAAAGAATTAGTAACTAGGAAAGATTTTCAGATTGTGTTAATTGATAGACAAAATTACCACACTTTTCAACCTTTATTATATCAGGTTTCTACTTCGTCTTTAGAACCAGAATCTATTGCCTATCCTTTACGTAAAATTGTAAAAAGAGGAAAAAATACATTTTTTAGGATGGCAGAAGTTTTAGAAGTAGATACATCTAAACAAGAAATTAAAACCAACATAGGTTCTATTAATTATGATTATTTAGTAATTGCTACAGGAGCGCGAACTAATTTTTTTGGGAATAAAGCTATAGAGCAAAATGCTATGCGAATGAAGAGTGTGCCACAGGCTCTAAAATTACGTAGCTTAATGTTAGAAAATCTGGAACAAGCTGTAATTACACCTAATTTAGAAGTAAGAAAAGAGTTGTTGAATTTTGTTATTGTTGGAGGAGGACCAACAGGAGTAGAACTTGCAGGTGGTATAGCAGAACTTAGAGAAAATGTATTACCAAAAGATTATCCAGATATGGATTTTTCTGAAATGGAAATACATCTTATAGAGGGAGCAGATAGAATTTTACCACCTATGAGTGCTGAGGCTAGTAAAAATGCCAAGAAATTTTTAGAAAAATTGGGAGTTAAAATTCATTTTAATACTATAGTTACTAATTATGAAAACCACATAGTTTCTACTAATACAAATTTAGAATTAAAAGCAGCAACATTTGTTTGGTCTGCGGGAGTTACAGGAGCGCCTATTAATGGTATAGGTGGCAATGCTTTAATAGAAAAAGCAAATCGTTATAAAGTAAACGAGTTTAATCAAGTTTTAGGTTTTGAGAATGTTTTTGCAATAGGAGATATTGCATTAATGCAAACCGAAAAATATGAAAGAGGACTACCAATGGTGGCGCAACCTGCTATACAACAAGGAAGTCATTTAGGGAAAAACTTACGAGCATTACATAACAAAAAGTCATTAAAAGCTTTTAAATATTTTGACAAAGGTTCTATGGCAACTATAGGGCGTAATAAAGCAGTTGTAGATTTAGGGAAATTACGTTTTGGCGGTTTCTTTGCTTGGTTTATTTGGATGTTTATTCATTTAGTTTTCTTAGTAGGATTTAGAAATAAGGTAGTAACTTTATTTAATTGGGTTTATAATTATATTAATTTTGATAAAGCCTCTCGTTTAATAATTACTCCTTTTAAAGCAAAGGAAGATACAGATGTTGTTTAATTTATTATAAAACCTGATGTATAAAAAAAATCCGAACAAGTAATTGTTCGGATTTTTTTATCTATTCATATCGGATTTATTTTCCAAATAAGCCTCCTAAAAGACCACCAAGTCCTCCTGAACTTTTGTTTCCTCCAAGTACCATTCCTGCTACATCATCTAAAATGCTACCATCACCATCAGAATCTAAGAAAGACTCAATTAAAGATTGCTGTTGGCCAGCGTTACTTCCACCGCCTAATAATCCACCAAGAACATCACCAATACCATTAGCATCTGTAACGTTTTGTTGTTTTGCTTGTTTCCCTAAAACACCCATTAATAATGGAGCAGCAACTTTTAATATATTAGCAACACTACCAGCATCTATTCCAGATTTTTGGCTTAATGCATTTTGTACTTGTGGCTGTTTGTTACCAAGAATATGACCCAATATACCAGCGCCATCATCCATTACAGATTGGTCTACACCGCCACCAAATAAACCACCAAGGTTGTCTAAAATACCACCATCGTGTTTGCTAGATAGGGCAGACATAAGTCCTTGTGCTCCTTCTGGAGTTGCAGCATTTCTTTTCATAGCTCCCATAAGAACTGGCATAGCCATACTTAATAAGTTTGCAGTACCAGATTCTGATTGTCCAGTTTGTCCAGCAACACCGCTAATTAATTGTTTACCCATTGGGCTGTTTAATAAGTCTAATAATCCTGACATGTAATAGTTGTTTAATTAATGTTTCAATGTTCTAAATTTAAAGAATAATTAGCTATTATGCTTTAAATATTTCTATTATTTGCTTTGCAAGTTCCATGCCAATTTTATCTTGTGCTTCTATGGTAGAAGCACCAATATGTGGAGATAATGAAATACTTGGGTGCATTAAAATTTTAATTTCCGGTGTAGGCTCTGATTCAAAAACATCTAAACCTGCAAAAGAAACTTTTTTGTTTTCTAGCGCTGCAACTAAAGCAACTTCATCTACACTACCACCACGAGCAGTATTTATTATACCAACACCGTTTTTCATACTATTAAAATCATTTTTATTTATAGTATACTCTTTTTGGGAGGGTACATGTAGCGTAATAAAGTCTGCAGCCTTTAAAACTTCTTCTTTAGGTGTATTAGTTAAAGAAAAAGATATTTTTTGATTGTCAAAAAAACTAATTTCTAAAGAAGAATTGGGCACAGCTGGGTCATAATAAAGTACATTCATACCTAGGCCAATTGCAATTTTAGCAGTTTCTTGACCTATTCTTCCAAAACCAATTATGCCAAGAGTTTTTCCACGCAGTTCTAAACCTTTAGCATAGCCTTTTTTTAACTTTTTAAAATTGCTATCTCCTTCTAATGGCATGTTGCGGTTAGCATCATATAAAAACCTGGAGCCACTTAATAAATGAGCAAAAACTAGTTCTGCTACAGATATAGAAGATGCTTCAGGAGTATTTATTACTTTAACCCCTTTTTTAGTTGCATAAGCAACATCAATATTATCTAAACCAATTCCTCCACGACCTATTAATTTTAAGGAAGAACATTGGTCTATAACTTCTTTGGTAACCTTAGTGGCGCTACGTACTAATAGTACAGATACCTTTTGTTCATTTATATAGTTAGCCAATTGCTCTTGAGCAACGGTAGTAGTTAATACTTTAAAACCATTAGCTTCTAAAGTAGATATTCCTGAAGAAGAAATACCATCATTTGCTAATATTGTCATATATATTCTATTAAAATAGTTGAGTTATTATCCTTTTCTTTCCATTTCGCTCATAACATCTACAAGTACACCTACACTTTCTAAGCTTAGTGCATTGTACATAGAGGCACGGTAACCACCAACAGAACGGTGACCATTTAATCCATTTATACCTGCTTCTTGTAATAGTTTTTCAAACTCACCTTTTAATTTATCATCCGAAAGATTAAAAGTTGCATTCATATTAGAACGGTCTGCTTTATTTGCATATCCATTAAAGACTGGGTTTAGTTCTATTTCTGAATATAATAACTGAGCTTTTTTATCATTAATTTCTTCTATTGCAGAAATTCCACCTAGATTTTTTAACCAATCTAGAGTTAACATAGAGGTGTATACAGCGAATACAGAAGGCGTGTTAAACATACTCTCCTTGTTAATGTGCACTTGGTAATCTAGCATTGATGGTATTTTACGAGTAACTTTCCCTAAAATATCTTGCTTAATAATTACTAGAGTTGCTCCTGCAGGTCCCATGTTTTTTTGTGCCCCTGCATAAATTAAATCGAACTGAGAAAAATCTAACTGTCTAGAGAAAATGTCAGAACTCATGTCACAAATTAATGGCGCATCTGTTTTTGGAAACTTTTTTATTTGCGTTCCAAAAATAGTATTGTTTGATGTTAAATGAAGATAATCTAGCCCTTCTGGTACAGTGTACCCTTTTGGAATATATTTAAAGTTTTCATCTTTAGAAGATCCTACTTCCATGACATCTCCAAATAATTTAGCTTCTTTAATAGCTTTATCACTCCAGGTTCCTGTATTTAAGTAGCCTGCTTTATTTTCTAATAAGTTATAGGCTGTCATTAAAAATTGTGTACTTGCACCACCTTGTAAAAACAATGCTTCATAACCTTGACCTTCTAACCCTAAAAGTTCTAATGCTAAAGACCTTGCTTTTTCCATAACAGCAACAAAATCTTTGCTTCTATGAGATATTTCTATAAGAGAAAGCCCAGAGCCATTAAAATCCATTACTGCTTCTGAAGCTTGTAATAAAACTTCTTTAGGTAAAATACATGGGCCTGCACTAAAATTATGTTTTTTCATATTTGTTTTTTTGAGGAGCATAAAAATACTAAGAATATGCTTTATGATTGTCTTGTTTGCGTACTATATTGATAAAAGAAATTCTACAGTATCTATATGATCTGCATATTCCCATAATTCTGGCATTTGTGTTTTTCCAAATGCTATTTCATTTGTGTAAAAATTATTCGCAACAATACATTGTAATTGGTCTTTTTCTTGCTCTAATTTAATTTTTAATTCTTCTAAAGAAGTATAATACTCAAAAAACACCGACGCAATAGGGGAGCCGTAGTTAGAATCTTCTTTAAGCATTAAAAAACCATTGTCTAGTATTTTAAATTCGCTCATTAAATAAACAGCTTTATTATAGTCGTAATTATTAGCGTATTTATTTTGATTTATTATAGGATGAAATTTATAAACTGCTTTATAAAAATCATCAAAATTATAACCTTCTGGGACAAAAAGTTTAGAAACACTTCTGCACCCTAGACCATAGTAAGTAAATATATCATCTCCCAAAGCAGTTAATTCTTCTGTAGTTTCTTGTCCGGTTAATACAGCAACAGAATTTCTGTTTTTACGAATAATATTAGGGCCTTTACTAAAATAATGTTCAAAATAACGAGCAGTATTATTACTTCCGGTAGCAATTACAGCATCAAAATTTTCTAACTTTCCATCGGAAAATATTATGCTTTCTTTGAAAGTAGGTTCGGTATAAATTAAATATTTTGCTATAAAATTAAATAATAATTTATCGTTTGATGATAGCTTAACAAGCGCTTTGTTTCCTGTAATTAATACTGTTAAAAAATCATGAAAACCAACTAAAGGAATGTTTCCTGCAAGAATAAGTGCTACGGTTTTAGAGGTGTTTTTTGATAAATTATAGTCATTTAACCATTTCTCTAAATTGTGTACTGTTAGTAAATGACCCCAACTTTTTATACTTAAAAGAATATTTTCTTGTGTAAACCACCCATTATAATGCTTAGCATTATTTACTACTTGTAAAAATTCTTCTTTCCAAGATGTATCATTTTCTAAAGAAACAGCGTTATTATTAACATATTCACAAAACTCTTGGAAGAATGCTCCAAGTTTAACAAAAGCTTTTAATCTAACCTTATGGTCTATCATTATATTTGTAAAAGATTTTATTTGGTACTAACTTTGCGCAAAAGTATAGATACTGGGTTTTTGAAACAAGTTAAGAGCAATTAAATTCAGGAAGTAAACAAAGATATTATGGCAATTATTATAACAGACGAATGTATAAATTGTGGCGCATGTGAGCCAGAATGCCCAAACACTGCTATTTATGAAGGAGCAGATGAATGGAGATATAACGATGGTACTTCTTTAGAGGGGGATGTTGTTTTACCTAGTGGAAAATCTGTAAATGCAGAAGAAGCCCAAGAGCCAATTAGTGATGAAGTATACTATATAGCTCCGGATAAATGTACAGAATGTATGGGATTTCATGAAGAACCTCAATGTGCGGCAGTATGCCCTGTAGATTGTTGTATTCCTGATGATGATAACGTAGAGACTGAAGAAATACTTTTAGGAAAACAAAAATTTATGCACCCTGATGGGTAGGTAAATTTTAAAATTATTTAAAAAGCCCGAACTAAATTTAGTTCGGGCTTTATTATTGATAATAGACTAATAGTAAAAAAGCTACCCAATTAAGGATAGCTTTTAAATAAACAAATGAACTAAAAATATATTTATTATGGCTTAAAAGTTAAAACCTAGTTTGGCATAGTAATATGATCCTCCGAATCCCATTTGTACAGCTTCCCAGTATCCTCCAGAATCTGTTTCTCCATCATTTTGCTGGTCTGGATATACATTAAATAAGTTATTGCCACCAACATTAAGTGTTAAGTTATCCGTTAAATCAAAACCAAGATTTAAATCTACTGTCATTTTAGCTTCAAAAACATCTTCAGTATCTGCAAAATCTATTAATACAATCTCACTAAATCTTGTTGCAGCAAGAGAAACATTAAATTTTTCTCTTGTATATCCTAAGTTTAATCCTAGTTTACTGTCAGGAGCAGAGGCTAACAAGAAAGATTGGTCTCTATTACTAAAAAAAGTATTTTGGTCTAAATTGCCATTATTAATACTTTTAATATCCATGTTATTAAAATTCCCTGTAAAAGTAGCAGATACACTACCTTTATCTAAGTGTTTTTTCCAAGCTAATACCACATCTAAACCTGTAGTTTCTGTATCTGCTCCATTAGCAAAAAATTGTGCATTATCTACATTAGGAAGTTGTGGAGCATCAAACGGACTTGTTAATACAATACGGTCTTTAATATTTATGTAATAACCATCTATAGTTGCATTAAAATTACCAAAAGAAGCTGTGAAACCTAAACCAGCATTTACTGCTTTTTCTTCATTTAATGCATTAATGCCAAATGAAGCAGTTACAGGACTGTTATTTGGAGATAATAAAGATTCTTGTGCAACTCCACCATCAAAACTTGTGAATTTTAAGTTGTAATATATTTGTGCTAATGAGGGAGCTCTAAAACCTGTACTTACAGAACCTCTAACATTAATATTATCGGATGCTTTTAAACGCATTGCTAATTTCCCATTAAGAGTGCTACCAAAATCGCTATAATTCTCATATCTAGCTGCTCCACTTAATAAAAAGGATTCAGAAAAATCTACTTCTGCATCTGCATATAAAGATAAGTTAGATCTATTACGGTCTACCTCATTTGCTGGACCATATCCTGGGAAACCTTGAGAACCACCTGGCCTTAAGTTTCCAGTTTCTGGATCTGTTGGCTGCGTTTGTGTAGATGGGTCTGTAATTATAACCCCATTAGTATCAAAAGTACCATAAGCTGCCTCTTCTCCTGCAAAAATTACAAAATTTTCATTTCTATACTCAGCACCAAAAGCAAAGTTAAGTCCCTCTAGAATTTCATCATAATATTTAGAAAAATCTAAATTTAATGTATTCTGACTTAAACTATGGCCACCTGCATCAAAATCCGTTGGAGAAGATTCTTGTAATGAAGCATTTAAGCTTCCTTTAATAAAGTAATGAAAATTGTTTTTTCCATACGTATTACTAAAATCAACTTTCCAACCGCTATCTAATTCTGTTCTAAAACCTGCAGAAATAGAGTTATCTAGTATAATAGATGTAATTCTTGGTGTAAACCCATCTGGGTATATACTAGTAACAATTCTTTCTGTTGGGTTATTTCTTGTAAATGCGTATGCATCGGTATCTCTATAATTTCTTCCTCCAAAAGCATATATTTCAGATTTATCAGATACTGGTACAGATGCATTTAACATAAAGTTAAATCCTGTTATAGATGCTTCTCCAAATCCTCTTCTAAAACTATAGCCAGGTCGTAAGGTTTTGTTTTTATTAATATATTCTGCAGTCATATTAACATAACCACCTTTTTCTCCTAAGGCTATACCATAGTTTACTCCAGCTTTTACAGAACCACCATCAAAACTTTGATCGCTTCCAATTTGGTTGCCGTCTTTATCTGTATCTAATCTATTTCCGTCTGTATTTGGTGTGCCATCAGGAAAATCTCCATCTGCATTTGTATTATATGCACCGTAACTAACAAAACCACTTACTTTATCAATATTGTCCTTTAAAACAATATTAATTACACCTGCAATTGCATCTGATCCGTACTGTGCAGCAGCACCATCTCTTAAAATTTCTATTCTTTTAATTGCACTGGTAGGTATGGCATTTAAATCGGTTCCTGTGTTACCTCTACCACGAGTACCAAAAATATTTATTAATGAAGATTGGTGTCTTCTTTTACCATTAATTAAAACTAATGTTTGATCAGGCCCTAAACCACGTAATGAAGCTGGATCAATATGATCCGCACCATCAGAACCAGATTGCTTATTTGCGTTAAAAGAAGGAGCTGCATATTGTAATAATTGGTTTACTTCTATACTACCACTTTGTGTAGCTACATCTGCTACATTTATAACATCTACAGGAACAGAAGAATCTGTAGCTGTTCTTTTTGGACTTCTAGAACCTACAACTTGAACTCCGTCTAATTGCATTCCTTCCGATAAGCTTACGTTAAGAGTAGTACTATCTGCAAGTTTCTCAACAGTACCAAAGCCTATATAGCTAAATACAAGAGTTGCACCTTCTGCTACATTAATAGTATAATTACCATCAAAATCTGTAGTTGTACCATTTGTTGTTCCTTTTTCAACAATATTAACACCACCTAACGGGGTTCCGCTTTCGTCAGTTACAACACCACTAATAGAGCTTTGAAAAATAGTAGCATTGTAATGCTCTGTAACTATTTTTTTGCCCTCTAAAGAAAGTCCTTTGTTTGCTGTCATAGCTAGGCTTACAACAAACAATGTTTTTAATCCTCTTTTTAAATTCATATAGTAATTTTTGATTATTAACTATTTAAAAAACAATAACCACCCAAAGTGTATAATTGTTAGATTATGATTTGAATGGTTATTTTATTATTATCTTAAAATGTATATTAAAATTTAAATGTTACTCCACCATTTACAGTAGTTCCGTTAAAGCCAAATTGGTTTACTTCCCATGGGTATTTAAAACGACCACCTAAATCAGTAACTACATCTCCTTTAGTGTCTATCTCATCTGGGTAAACATCTAAAAGGTTATTTACACCAATATTTGCTGAAATTTTTTCAGAGAAATTGTAATTAATAATTAAGTCTGTAATAACTTTTCCTGCAAATGTTTGATCATTAGCTGGGGTAGTAGCATGTTGCCATGTAACTTCTCCAAAATAAGTATTGTTAAGGCTTACCATTAAATCATTTAAATTATAATCTAAACCTAATAATACTTTAGATTTTGGTCTAGAAGAAGTAATTCTTGATTGTTCTTTTCTATTAAATATTTCATATCCATTTTGCGCTAATAAAGTTGGAGTATTAATTTGTCCGTCTATTTTAGTCTCATTGTAGTTTGCAGAAAGTGTAGCTGCTAATGTACCAGCACCTAATTCTATATTTCTATAACTAGCAACTAAATCTACACCAGTAGTGTTTGTGTTTACTGCATTTACAAAGAACTTTAAACTTGTAATAGAATTATCTGTTAATATTTGTTCTACAGGGTTTGTAGAACTATCATCTCCATCAAAACCAATTTCACCAGTGAATAATACTCTATCATCCATTTTTACATTATATAAATCTATAGATAAAGAAAGATTATTTACTGGTTTAAAAGTAATACCAGCAGAAATATTTTTAGAAGTTTCTGCAGTTAATTGCGGTACACCAAGACCTTCTCTAATTATTGGATCCACATTGTTAAAAGTACCTTGGTTAGAAATTGTTCCACCAGAAACTAATGTTTGAATGTTACTTAAATAAATTTGATGTAAAGATGGTGCTCTAAAACCTGTACTATAGGAAGCACGAACAGCACCTTTGTTATCTCCTAATAAATATCTAGAGCTTATTTTCCATGAAGTGTTACTACCAAAATCACTAAAGTCTTCATACCTCAATGCACCGCCAACTAAGAATTTTTCTGTAATATCCCATTCTAAATCTCCGTAAACACCTAAGTTATTTCGTGTTGCTTCCACAACATTAGAAGGTTGTAACCCTGGAAATGATTGTGCGCCTCCTGATACATAAGAGGCAGGTTCTCCTGCTTTTGCAGTAAAGCGTTCTGATCTATATTCAGTACCAAAACCAATACTTACCTCTCCAAAGTTTCTAGTAAAATCTAAATTTCCTAAAGTATTACTAAAAGTGTAACCTCCAACATCAAAAGAAGTAGGGCTACTAGCACCTAAAGCAGGATTTAAACTGTTGTTTACAGTATAATCTACAGCATTTCTACCATAAGTTCCACTAACATCCATATTAAACCCTAGTACTTCTGTTTTTATACCAGCAGTAAGGTTATTGTCTCTAATATCCGTATCAAAACTTGGTTGAAAACCATTGTATTCTTCACTACTATCATGTAATAAATTAAATGGATCTCCTACCCAATATGGAGTTCTGTATAAAGCAAAACTAGTACCTTTTCTAGCTGTTAAACCTCCAAAAGTGTAAAATTCTCCTTTGTCATTACTAAATGGAACACCTGCATTAAAGAATAAGTCAATATTCTTCATATCAGGTTGTCCTACTGTCATTCCTAAATCAGGATTATCAGCTAACCAACTTCCCCAAGTAGGGTCATCTGCAGGAACGCCAAATAAATTATCTTCGCCAGGTTCTCCTGCACGGTTCGTTTTATCTTGTTGGTAATATCCAAAAGTCATATTTAAATACCCTCCATTATCTCCAAGATTAATAGCAGTATTTAAATCTGCGCCAAAGTTAAAACCGTCTCCTTCGGTTGTTACGCCTGTCTTTAAATTAACTGTAGTGTATTCTACATTTTTCTTTAATATCATGTTAATAACTCCTGCAATTGCATCAGAACCATATTGTGCAGAAGCACCATCTCTTAAAACTTCTATTCTTTGGATAGCAGCTGCTGGTATACTTTTTAAATCCACACCAACTTCTCCTTTTCCTGGAGTATCATTAATATATACTAATGCGCTTTGGTTTTTTCTCTTACCATTTACAAGGACTAAAGTTCTACTTGGTCCTAATCCTCTTAAATCTGCTGGGTCAAAATGTGCGGTTGCATCAGATACTGTTTGGTTTGTAGAGTTAAAGGAGGGTACTTTATAGGTAAGCATTTTATCTACAGTTGGTTGTCCTGTATTTCTTAATTCAGATACACCAATATTATCTATAGGTACAGCAGATTCTAAAGCTGTTCTTGGTTTAGAACGGTTACCTACCATTATTACCTCATCTAAAGCTTCGCCTTCTATTAAAGAAACATTTATGACAGACCTTCCAGTAACAACCTCTTCTTGTGTGCCAAAACCAATATAGCTATATATTAATGTAGCGGCATCTCCAACTTTAAGTTCATAATTACCATCAAAATCTGTGGTTGTACCATTCGTTGTTCCTTTTTCAACAATATTAACACCACCTAATGGGGTTCCAGATTCATCGGTAACTTTACCTTTTACAATATTTTGAAATACTGCTAAATTTACTGTTGTATTTGATAAAATTGAAGAAGTATTAGTCGTAGAAACTTTTTTAAGAGTAACTCTTTCCGCTTTTTTTCTATAAACTACATAATATTTATTTCCAAGATATTCAAAATCGAATCTAGTATTTTTTTCGAGTTTTGAAATTATCCTATCTAAAACTGAATATTTGTATTCTTCAGGATTTAATACAGTAGTAGATACTATAGATGGGTTATACGTAAAGAAAACCTCATGTTTAGCACTAATTTCTGTTAATAATTCTGTAAGCGTTATTCGCTTATTGCTTTTCTCGGCAGCATTTGCTTTAAAATTTCCAATAATTAGAAATAAAGCAATACCCACAATAGTAAGTCTTGTCTTGTTCATAATGTTCTTAATTTAGGTTATTTTCTAGTTGTTGTTAGTTATTGTTAATGTATCATTGTTTTGAATAATATTTACGTTTGCAGATTTTTCTATAGCTGCTAAACAAATTTTTAAATTCTTATTAGGAATACCTCCAGAGATTAATTTTTTTTCTAA
Organism: Maribacter vaceletii; assembly: GCF_003634105.1. Lineage (GTDB taxonomy): Bacteria > Bacteroidota > Bacteroidia > Flavobacteriales > Flavobacteriaceae > Maribacter_B > Maribacter_B vaceletii. Next base: position 99,167 of record NZ_RBIQ01000008.1, read on the forward strand.
TTCTTTAGTATCAAAATTTGTTGTAATGCCATAGGTGTACTCCATGTTTTTCATTACTTCCTTTAAAGTTAAATTGTTAAAAATATAGGTACCATCTCTCCATAAACCATAGGGAACTTGTAGGTTTACTTTTTTATGAGTTATATTTTCTGTGTTTTTTGAAAAAGAAACAAACTCTCCAGGAATCATTTTTTTAGTAATTCCATTATCTAAAACTAAATGAATAGAGCCTTCATCTAAAACAACGTCTGTTTTTTCATCTCTTGTATTTACATGAAACTGGGTTCCGTAAACTTCTACTTTTAAGTCATTTGTAGTTACCCAAAATTTTGCTTTTGTTGCGGGGATAGGTTTAACTTTAAAATATGCTTCTCCAATTAAGTTTATATCTCTAGAATTTTCTTTATCATAACTAATGGTAGAATTTCCATTTAAGACTACAGAAGTACCATCTGGTAATGTTAAATTAATAATTTCACCAAATGCGGTTTTATGAACTGTTGTTGTATTGTAATTATATTTATCTAACCCTATAAATAGTCCAAAAATCATTAAAATGGAAGCAGCAATACCATAAAATGCAAAGGATTTTTTTTGCTTGTAAAAAGGTAGAACTGGTTTTGTTTTTGATTGAATAGTGCCTAATGCTTTTTGTAATTCTATATCAATTTTTTCTTCGGCTATTACTGTCTCTTTAAAACGTATTCCTAAAACAATTGATTTGGCTAATTCTATAGTTTCTATTTGTTCAGGGTTATTAGAAATCCATGAATTCCAGTATTGTATGTCATTTCTGTTGCTTTTTTTAATCCAATTAATAAAAGATTGGTCTTTTATTAAATTGTCTAAAAAATGTTGGTCAATATTTTTCATTAGCTAGCTTTACATACATAAAGAGTGCTAACTTTTAGTTTTATACCCTATTTTTTTAATTTTTTTTTAATTTTTTAAGAACTTCTTATAATAAAATAAGAAAAGCTGCCTGTTAGGGCAGCTTTTTAAAACTCTTTTCTATTTCTTTTTATTTAAGAACTAGACTTACTCTAGCAAATAAATACCTACCTCCAATACCAAATTGTTGTGCTCTTCTTGACCAATCAAAACGACCACTACTGCGATTGTTAAAAGCGTCATCTGCACGATCAGGGTAAACATCTAATAAGTTATTAGCACCTACTGTAAATGTTAATGCGTCTGAAGCTTTATAGCCTACAGATAAATCTGTAACTATTTTAGTTCCAAAAACTTGTTGATTAGCAACAGTAGTTGTTGCTTCGGTAACTTCTCCAAAGTATACATTTCTTAGAAAAATCATAAACTTATTTGATGTTAAACTGTTAGATAAATTTATTTTAGTACGTGGTACAGCTTCTTCTAAATATACTCTACTATCTTCAGGGAAATAAGTATCTACTAAACCAGCATTTCTAAGTACTTCAGAAGAGTTTATATCTCCTACTTGTCTAGTTTGGCTAAAAGTACCAGATAAATCAGATTTTAATCTCCAGTTTTCACCTAATTGTGCTTTATGTGTAACAACAATATCTAATCCTTTAGATTCTGTATCTATTGCATTTGCAAAGAAAGATGCCGCAGTTGCATTTGCTTGACTTAATAAGTTGTCTAACTCAGAACCTGTTCCAGGACCTCTAAATTGACCAGTATAAACAACTCTATCATTAATTTTTACAAAATAACCATCTACTGTTATTGTTAGATTAGCATCTGGTAATTTAGTTGTTAAACCTAAACTTGCGCTACTAGATGTTTCTTCTTTTAATTGTGGAATTCCTAATAATTTAGCAGCTCTACTATCATTTGCAAAAGTACCAACTTCTTGTGGGTCCCCGTTTTGATCAAATATTGTTGATGTAGAGTTGAAATTTAATTGGTGCAATGATGGCGCTCTAAAACCTGTATTAAGAGCAGCTCTTAAATTAAAATTGTCAGAAATTTTATAACGAGTTGCAAGTTTAAAATTAATAGTAGAACCAAAATCACTGTAATCTTCAAAACGTGTTGCAAAACTAGCTAAGAATTTTTCAGAAAAATCAGCTTCAATATCAAAGTAACCAGCTACACTGCTACGCCCTCTAGATAATTCATTAGAAGGACTAAATCCTGGGAAAACTTGAGAACCTCCAGGTCTAGAGTTTCCAAAAAAGTCTTCTGATGGACTTTGAGATGCTAAAGTTATTCTTTGTCCATCTGCAGTGTATTGACTGTAAGATGCTTCTTCACCAGCAAGAATGTCATAATTTTCCACTCTATACTCACCACCAAAAGCAACGTTTACTCCAGCAAGAGCATCTTCATAAAATTTTGAAATATCTAAATTAGCAGTGTTTTGTGCAAAAGAAAATCCACCTGCATCAAAAACAGTAGGGGAGGAGCCTTGTAATGAGGCATTAAAAGTATTTCCAATTGTATAGAGGAAAGAATTTTTTCCATAGGTGTTACTAAAATCTACATCCCATTCACCAACTTTACCTTTTATACCTACTGAAATTGATTTATCTTTAATTGTAGAATTAATTTCTGGTAAAAAACCATTGATATATGCTGGGGTAAAAGTTCTACTTTGGTTAGGCAATCTATAAAAACCTGCAGAATTTCCTGTCCTAGAGCTAATTCCGCTAAAAGCATAAAGAGTTGTTCCGTTATCATCTAATGGTAAAGAAAAATTAGCAAAGAAACGTCCTCCTCTTAAAGCAGATTGTCCTACACGCATGTTATAGTCACTTCTTTTTTGTCCTCTTGCAGCTAATTCAGAATCTGTAACATCTGCGGAAAGAACACCTCTTAATTCTTCTTTAGTTGTAGCACCATTTAAATTTATTCCAGCTTGGTTTGCATAATTTATTACATCATTTACATCATCATCTAATAAATTTGTAATATCATATCCATCTGCGCTTGCAACACGTTCTACAGTATTGTATGCATTAAAAACGTTTCCTTCCCATTCTTTCATTCTGTTGTAATCTTGCCTAACATCAAAGTCTCCAGAAAAATTTATGAATCCTCCTTTATCACCTACAGGTAGCCCATAACTTGCAGAAAAGTTTGTAGTAGCACCATCTACACCTCCTGTTTGGCTATTTGCATTTTTTGCAAAATTTGCTCCTGTTGTTACAGTGGTTGTTAATTCATTTACACTAGTATTTAATACAATATTTATAACACCTGCTATTGCATCTGAACCATATTGAGCAGCAGCACCATCTCTTAAAACTTCTATTCTTTTAATAGCAGCTGCAGGAATTGCATTTAGATCTGTACCAACACTACCACGTCCAAAAGTTCCGTTAACATTTATTAAAGAGGAAGTGTGTCTTCTTTTTCCGTTAATTAAAACCAATACTTGGTCTGGACCTAAACCTCTTAATGATGCAGGGTCTATATGATCTGTACCATCTGAAATGGTTTGCGTGTTTGAAGTAAAAGAAGGGGCAACGTAGTTAAGAATTTGATTAAGATTAACTTGTGGAGCTACTGAGTTTAAGGTTTTAACGTCTATAACATCTACAGGTACAGTGCTTTCTGTAGCTGTTCTATTTGGGTTTCTAGACCCAATAACAATTGCTTCAGCTAATTCTACACCAGAAACTAAGGTAATGTTTATTGTTTCATTGTTTACTGTTTTTTCTTGTGTTGTAAACCCTATATAGGAAATAACTAAAATATCTCCCATAGATGCGTCTAAAGTGTACTTACCATCAAAATCAGTAGTTGTTCCTTTATTTGTTCCTTTTACAATAATAGAGGCTCCAGGTAAAGGTTCCCCAGCGTCATCTGTAATTATACCAGATATAGCTTGTTGTAAATCTAAATTGTGTAAAATTGTTTTATTACTTTTCTTTGATGCTTGACTTTCTATGGCAAGCATAGAGAATAGGCTTAATAATAAAACATTTAAAAGTTTCATTTTTTTCATAATGTAATTGTTTTTGAGAGTTAGATACTGGGTAATAAATATAAGATATTTCTCACAAATATGTAATGTAAAGGGGAAAGAGATTTAAAACAAATTATTAGCCCATATATACTATAAGAGAAGTAAATAATTATTTTATACCCTAATTTTAACTAGGAATTTAATATATTTTGAATTAAGCTAGATTCAGATGTGTTTCTTAGCTTGGTAAAGGCTTTTTGTAAAGTATTTAGAACACTTTGGTAAGTTATATCCATTACTTCTGCTATTTCTTTTGTATTTAAGTCGCTATAATATTTTAAATAAATAGCTTCCCTTTCTCTTGCAGATAGAGAATTTAATAATTTTATGAGTATAACAGACTTTAATTTAAACGTTTCTTGTTTTGTACTTAACTCCTCAATAGATAAAGAAAAATTAGATTCTAGTATGTTAGAATCATCGTAGGAAGTATACTTACGTTCTTTTTTTAAATTGTTTAATAAACTTCTTCTATAAGATATAAATAAGTAAGCTTTTATATTAGTTACGTTGCCTATAGTGTGCCTATGTTCATGTAAATAAACAAAGAAGCTTTGCAAAGAATCTTCTGTTAGTTCTGTGTTGCCAGATATTTTTAAGCCATAGTTATGCAACATGGGATAAAAATGCTTAAATAAACTAGAAAAAGCATTTAAATCTCCCTCAATAAATAAATACCACAAAGATTTTTCAGATGAAATTTCCATATGTTTTTGAGTAGTTGTTACTCAAATATATACTTTTTGTGCGAAAAAAATGAATAATCTGTAATAAATTGTAGGGTTTTGTTATAAAAACAATAACACATAATTAAATTTTAGTATTCTTAATAATACCATTGTTAATTTTATCAATATGTATTACAGAAGTAAAAACTATATTTGCAGCGTTTAAAAATTAATTTACATGAAAGCAGGTATAGTAGGTCTACCAAACGTAGGAAAATCGACTCTTTTTAATTGTTTGTCAAATGCAAAAGCACAAAGTGCAAACTTCCCTTTTTGTACTATAGAACCAAACATTGGAGTAGTTAATGTCCCGGATGCTAGACTTCAGAAATTAGAAGAATTAGTAAATCCTGAACGTGTGTTGCCTGCTACTGTAGATATTGTAGATATTGCTGGTTTAGTAAAAGGAGCAAGTAAAGGAGAAGGATTAGGGAATCAATTTTTGGGTAATATTAGAGAAACAGATGCTATTCTCCATGTTTTGCGTTGTTTTGATAATGATAATATTGTGCATGTAGACGGTTCTGTAGACCCTATTAGGGATAAAGAAACCATAGATATGGAGTTACAGTTAAAAGATTTGGAAGCTGTAGATAAGAAATTAGAAAAAGTAAAAAAAGCTTCTAGGACAGGTAATAAAGATGCGCAGAAAGAAGAAGCTGTATTGGTAGCTATAAAAACTGGATTAGAATCTGGAATATCTGTTAGAGCAATAGAAATAAGTGAAGATGATAGAACGGAGTTTGTAAAACCTTTGCAGTTTATTACAGATAAGCCTGTTTTATATGTTTGTAATGTAGATGAAGATGCTGCTGTTTCTGGTAATGCATATGTAGAAAAAGTAAAAGAAAATGTAGCTGTAGAAAATGCAGAAGTAATTGTATTGGCAGTTGGTACAGAGGCAGATATTACGGAGTTGGAAACGTATGAAGAACGACAAATGTTTTTAGAAGATTTAGGGTTAGAAGAACCTGGGTCTGCTAAGCTTATACGTGGCGCCTATAAATTATTAAACTTAGAAACGTATTTTACAGCAGGAGAAAAAGAAGTTCGTGCTTGGACAATACCTGTAGGAGCTACTGCACCACAAGCGGCAGGAGTAATCCATACCGATTTTGAAAAAGGATTTATTAGAGCAGAAGTTATTGGCTATAATGATTATGCTACTTATGGTAGTGAGGCAAAAGTAAAAGAAGCTGGTAAAATGAGAGTTGAAGGGAAAGAATATATTGTAAAAGATGGCGATGTTATGCATTTCCGTTTTAATGTATAGTAGTTTATATAATAGATAAAAAAAGGTTTTAAAAACATCTGTTTTTAAAACCTTTTTTTTAGTATAAATTATTCTGTTTATCTATATTGAGCATTGTATTTAGAGCTACTACTTAAAATTAATTTTGCGTAAGTATTCTAATTTTGTACTATGTTTAGAACTTCTTCAAAAACTACTATTGGTATTATTTATGCCATTTTTGGAATATTATTATTCTCTGCAAAAGCAGTATTAGTAAAATTGGCTTATAAATATAATGTAGACCATTTAACCTTATTGTTGTTTAGAATGGTATTTGCTATACCTTTTTATTTGGTTATAGCATATAAGCAGAAGAATGTGGGTTTTGTTAAAATAAAGCCCAAAGATTATTTTTGGCTTTTTGTTTTTGGTTTTTTAGGGTATTATTTGGCAAGTCTTTTCGATTTTATTGGCTTGCAATATATTAAAGCTGGTTTAGAAAGAATTATACTTTTTATATACCCAACCATTGTTGTTTTACTTTCTTGGTTGTTTTTTAATAAAAAAATAACTACCCAACAATCCTTGGCTATTTTTATTACCTATATAGGTGTTCTAATTACTTTTTGGGATGAAATAGGTTTAGAGGGTTCTTCTGTGTATAAAGGAGCTATATTCATATTTTTAAGTGCAATTACTTATGCTTCTTATTTGGTGGGTAGTGGTTGGTTAATTCCTAAATTTGGGGTGCTTCGTTTTACTGCAAATGCAATGATAGTGTCTACATTTTGTGTAGTAATTCATTTCTTAATTCAGGGTAATTATGAAATTTTTAATTATCCAAAAGAGGTATATTTTATTGGTGTTGTTATGGCAGTATTCTGTACACTAATTCCTTCTTTTCTTGTCTCTGCAGCTATAGAAAAATTAGGAGCAAATACCTTCTCAATTTTTGGAAGCTTAGGTCCGGTTTCTACTATAATTTTAGCTTTTATTTTTTTAGGAGAACATATTTCATTTCTTCAAGTAGTTGGTATGCTAATTGTAATTGGTGGTGTTTCTATAATTTCAAAGAAAAAAGAGAAATAAATGGTAAAAAGCTACCTATTTGGTCTCTTTTTTGAGTAAAATACCTATTCTATCAACAAAAACTCTTTTTTTATTGTTAATTACTTTAGTGGTTAAGGGTTTTATTTTTTTTAAACTCGTGCTATATTAGCAACACTTTCGAATAAATCACAATATATGGCAGAAAACACACAATATACCGAAGATAATATACGCTCCCTAGACTGGAAAGAACATATTCGTATGCGTCCTGGTATGTATATTGGTAAATTGGGTGATGGCTCTTCTGCAGATGACGGTATTTATATTCTTTTAAAAGAAGTTATAGATAACTGTATAGATGAGTTTGTAATGGGGGCTGGTAAAACCATTGAAATATCTATCAAAGATAAATTGGTAAATGTTAGGGATTATGGTCGTGGAATTCCATTAGGGAAAGTTGTAGACGTAGTTTCTAAAATGAATACTGGTGGTAAGTATGATTCTAGAGCCTTTAAAAAATCGGTAGGTTTAAATGGTGTTGGTACCAAAGCGGTAAATGCGTTGTCTAGTTTTTTTAAAGTACAATCTTCTAGAGATAGTCAATTAAAAACAGCAGAGTTTAGTCAGGGTAATTTAATGCAAGAAGAGGGGCCTTCCGAGACTTCGCAACGTAAGGGAACAAAAGTATCTTTTATTCCAGATGAGTTAATTTTTAAAAACTTTAAATATCGTAATGAGTATGTAGAACGCATGCTTAAAAATTATGTGTATTTAAATCCAGGTTTAACTATTGTTTTTAATGGCGAAAAGTTTCATTCCGAAAACGGACTTAAAGACCTTTTAGAAGATAATAACAATGTAGAGGATATGTTGTATCCTGTTATTCACTTAAAAGGTAATGATATTGAAGTTGCTATTACGCATAGTAAAACCCAATATAGCGAAGAATATCATTCTTTTGTAAACGGACAGAACACCACTCAAGGGGGTACACACCAATCTGCTTTTAGAGAAGCTATTGTTAAGACGGTGCGTGATTTTTATAGCAAAAGTTACGAGGCATCAGATATACGTAAGTCTATTATTTCGGCAATATCTATAAAAGTAATGGAGCCAGTTTTTGAAAGTCAAACCAAAACAAAACTTGGTTCTACAGATATGGGAGGAGATTTACCTACCGTACGTACGTATATAAACGATTTTGTTGGTAAATATTTAGATAATTACCTTCATAAAAATACCGAAACTGCAGAGCTTTTACAACGGAAAATTGTACAAGCAGAGCGGGAACGCAAAGAACTTTCTGGAATACGAAAATTAGCAAAAGATCGTGCTAAAAAAGCAAGTTTACATAATAAAAAGCTTAGGGATTGCCGTATACACTTAGGAGATACAAAGAAAGATAGGTGTTTAGAAAGTACACTTTTTATTACCGAAGGAGATTCTGCATCTGGTTCTATTACAAAATCTAGAGATGTAAATACACAAGCTGTTTTTAGTTTAAAGGGAAAGCCTTTAAATTCTTACGGAATGTCTAAAAAAGTAGTATATGAGAATGAAGAATTTAACCTTTTACAAGCTGCACTGAACATAGAGGAATCTATGGAGGATTTACGATATAACAATATTGTAATTGCTACCGATGCCGATGTAGATGGAATGCATATTCGTCTTTTATTAATAACTTTCTTTTTGCAGTTTTTTCCAGAGCTAATAAAAGAAAATCATTTGTATATTTTACAAACGCCATTGTTTAGAGTGCGTAACAAGAAAGAAACTATCTACTGCTATAGCGAAGAAGAGAGGCGAAATGCAATAGATAAATTAACCGGAAAACCAGAAATTACGCGATTTAAAGGTTTGGGAGAAATATCTCCAGATGAATTTGTGCACTTTATTGGGGATGATATTCGTCTAGAACCTGTAATGTTAGATAAGGCAATGTCTATAGAGAGCTTATTACAGTTTTATATGGGTAAAAATACACCAGACAGACAAAAGTTTATCATAGAGAATCTTAAGGTAGAGATTGATTTAGTAGAGGAAAAATAATAATAAATAAAAATACGCATCTTCTTTTATGGAAGACAACGAAGAACCAAACCAAGAACATATAGAAAACAATGACGATTCCCAAGTGGCCTTAACCAAGGTTACGGGAATGTATAAAGATTGGTTTTTAGATTATGCTTCTTATGTAATTTTAGAACGTGCAGTACCAGCTATAGAAGATGGTTTTAAACCTGTACAAAGAAGAATTCTACATGCCTTAAAAGAGTTAGATGATGGTCGCTACAACAAAGTAGCGAATGTTGTTGGGCACACCATGCAGTATCACCCGCACGGGGATGCTAGTATTGCAGATGCCATGGTACAAATTGGGCAGAAAAATTTACTGATAGATACCCAAGGAAACTGGGGAAATATTTTAACAGGAGATAGAGCAGCAGCCTCTAGGTATATTGAGGCTAGATTATCTAAATTTGGCTTAGAAGTAGTTTTTAGTCCTAAAATTACAGAATGGCAATTATCTTATGATGGTAGAAAAAAAGAACCAGTAAACCTTCCGGTTAAGTTTCCTCTTTTATTAGCACAAGGAGCAGAAGGTATTGCAGTAGGATTATCTACAAAAGTATTGCCACATAATTTTAATGAACTTATAGACGCATCTATAAAGCATTTAAAAGGTTCCAGATTTACTATTTTTCCAGATTTTTTAACTTCAGGAATTATAGATGTTAGTAATTATAATGACGGACTCCGTGGTGGAAAAATACGAGTTCGCGCAAAAATATCTCAGTACGATAGTAAAACATTAGTAATAAGTGAGATACCATACGGAACTAATACTTCTTCTTTAATAGAATCTATCCTTAAAGCAAATGAAAAAGGCAAGATAAAAATTAAAAAAATAGAAGATAATACGGCTGCAGATGTTGAGATTTTGGTGCATTTGCCAAGTGGTATATCTCCAGATAAAACTATAGATGCATTATACGCTTTTACCTCTTGTGAATCTTCCATTTCTCCGTTAGGTTGTATTATAGAAGACAATAAACCTTTGTTTATTGGAGTAACAGAAATGCTGAAGCGATCTACAGATTATACTGTAGAATTGTTAAAGAGAGAATTAGAAATTCAATTAAACGAATTAGAAGAACAATGGCACTTTTCTTCTTTAGAGCGTATTTTTATTGAAAATCGTATTTATAGAGATATAGAAGAGGAAGAAACCTGGGAAGGTGTAATTTCTGCAATAGATAAAGGATTAAAACCACACGTTAAACATTTAAAAAGAGCAGTTACCGAGGAAGATATTGTTAGACTTACTGAAATTAGAATAAAACGTATTTCTAAGTTCGATATTGATAAAGCGCAACAATTATTAGATAGTTTAGAAGAACGTATAGCGGAGGTTAAGCATCATCTTGCTCATATTATTGAATTTGCTATAGATTACTTTAAAAATTTAAAAGCTAAATACGGTAAAGGCAGAGAACGTAAATCTGAAATTAGAGTTTTTGACGATATAGAAGCTACCAAAGTTGTTATTAGAAATACAAAACTATATGTAAATAGAGAAGAAGGTTTCTTTGGAACATCGCTTCGTAGAGATGAGTATGTAACAGATTGTAGTGATATTGATGATATTATTGTTTTTACTAAAGAAGGTAAAATGATGGTATCTAAGGTAGACTCTAAAACTTTTGTAGGTAAAAATATTATTCATGTAGCGGTTTTTAAAAAGAAGGATTCTAGAACCACTTATAATATGATTTATAAAGATGGTAAAGGTGGAGCTACATATATTAAAAGGTTTAATGTAACGAGCATGACTCGTGATAAGTTGTACGATTTAACAACGGGTAAACCTGGCTCTCAAGTACTATATTATTCGGCCAACCCTAATGGAGAAGCAGAAGTGGCAACTATTAACTTGCGACAAGTTGGTAGTGTTAAAAAACTAAAATGGGATATAGATTTTTCTGATGTTCTAATAAAAGGACGTAGCTCTAAAGGAAATATTGTAACCAAATATGCTGTAAAACGTATAGAACTTAAAGAAAAAGGTGTTTCTACCTTAAAGCCAAGAAAAATTTGGTTTGATGATGTGGTGCGTAGATTAAATGTAGATGGGAGAGGGGAGTTGTTAGGAGAATTTAGAGGAGACGATTTATTGTTGATTGTAACTCAAAAAGGTATGGTTAAAACCATGTTACCAACCTTAACTTCTCATTTTGAAGACGATATGATAGTTTTAGAAAAATGGATTCCTAAAAAACCATTATCTGCTGTTTACTGGGATGGTGATAAAGAAAGGTTAGCTGTAAAACGTTTTTTAATAGAACAAGAAAACAGAGAAGACCTTATTATTACAGAGCATCCAAAATCTTACTTAGAGTTAATTTCTACAGATTGGAGACCAATGGTAGAGCTTGAGTTTGTGAAGCCAAGGGGGAAAGACCCAAAACCTAATGTTACTATAAATTTAGAAGAATTTATTTCTATTAAGGGTATTAAAGCATTAGGAAATCAACTTACTTCAGATAAAGTAAAAAATGTTAATTCTTTAGAAGCTTTACCATACCAAGAAGAAGAGGAAACTCCAATAAATGAATTGGAAGTTGTAGAAGAACAAGAAAATAAAGAACCAGAGGTTAAGGAGAAAAAGAGTGAGTCCGAAACAAAAAAAGAAGACCTTTCTACAGAAGATTCTAATGATGATAATGATATTGAGGATGATGGACAAATAACACTTTTTTAATTTCCTGTTTATGAAAAAATTTATTGAAGAGTTTAAAAATTTCGCTGTAAAAGGTAATATGATAGATATGGCTATTGGTATTATTGTGGGAACAGCATTTAACAAAGTGGTAAATACTTTAGTAAAAAAAATAATAATGCCACCTTTATCTTTATTGTCAGAGGGTGTTACCTTAACCAATAGAAAAATTATTTTGCGAGAAGGGAATGGAAATGGCATAGAAGAAGTTGCTATTTGGTATGGAGAACTTATAGAAGTTTTAATAGATTTTGGAATTATTTCTCTGACAATTTTCGTGGTTTTAAAGTTTATAAATCATTTTAAGGATAAGGCAGAAAATCCAGAAGATAAAACAGTAGCAACCCCAAAAGATATAGAACTGTTATCTAAAATGGAGCAGTTACTAAAAAGGCAAAATGAGATTTTAGAAAAGAATAATAAATAATAATTATTTAGAAATTATAAATAAAAATAGCCTAAACATTATATCTAAGTATTGTATAGCTATCTTTGAAAAAAAACGTTTTTAATTTATGGATTTAACCAACCCCCTAATATATGGTGTTCCTTGTTTTATAGCATTAATTTTACTAGAAATAACCTATAGTCATACCCATGATAATGAAGATTTATATGTGTGGAAAGATTTAATGGCTAGTGGTGCTATGGGAATAGGTTCTGCTATTTTAGGACCGTTAATTAAAATTACTGTTTTAATAACTGTTTTTAATTATACCTATGAATTTTTTAATCCTTTAGTAGATGGTGTTCGTACCAATATTATGGGCTATGAGTCTTTTGGTTATGCTTGGTATGTATTTTTATTATGTCAGTTAGCAGATGACTTTACCTACTATTGGTTCCATAGGGCTAATCATGAAATTAGGTTATTATGGGCAGCACATATTGTTCACCATTCTTCGGACCACTTTAATTTAGGAACAGCTATTAGAAATGGTTGGTTTACATTATTGTATAAACCTTTCTTTTATATGTGGATGCCTGCGGTAGGGTTTCCTGTAGAAGTTGTGGTTTTTGCTTTAGCAATAGAATCTTTTTGGCAATTTCAACTACATTCTAAATATGTGCCTAAAATGGGCTGGGTAGAAAAAATATTTAACACCCATACTATGCACCAAGTACACCACTCTCAAAATGTGGAGTATTTAGATAAAAACCATGGAGGTTTTTTGAATATTTTTGATAAAATTTTTGGAACTTGGAAAGAGTTAGATGATGATATTGATGTAAAATTTGGAGTAATACATGCACCAGATTCTTATAATCCTTTAGTAATACTGACCCATGAGTTTAAAGATATTTGGAATGACACTAAGAAGTCTCCAAAATTCTCTCATAAGTTAATGTATATTTTTGGGCCTCCAGGCTGGAGCCATGACGGCAGTACTATGACTGTTAAACAACAACAACGTTTATTTAAAGACCATAAGAGTACTAGTCCCAATACTAAATTTAGTAGACCAAATTAAAGTATATTTTTATCTTTATAATTGTATCTTAATCCATAATATATTTTGAGATACTGGTTTTAGTTTTCTAAGTTTATATTCACTTAAAAAAAATAAAATGAAAAGATATATTCCTGTTATACTACTATTTTTTGTTTTTCTAGCTTGTGAAAAAAAGAAGGAACTTAGCTCTGTTGCTACTGAAAATTGGACAAAAAGAGCTGCAAGTACATCCGTAAAAGATTCCTTAGAATATGGGAAATCTTATTTGTCTATATATTCTCAAATTTATAGTTTATCGGAGCATAAAAGGCATAACTTAACAGCTATGGTGAGTTTAAGAAATACTAGTGATAAAGACACCATATATTTACTTAATTCTAAGTATTTTGATACACATGGAAAGTTAATTAGATCCTATTTTGATTTTCCTATATACTTAGCTCCTATGGAGACTACAGAAATAATTATAGAAGAAGGAGATGTTTCGGGAGGTACAGGTTCTAATTTTTTAATAGAATGGAAAAAACAACAAAAAACTTCAGAACCTTTATTTGAAGCAGTTATGAGTTCTACTCTTGGGCAACAAGGGCTTTCTTTTACAACACAAGCTAAAAGAATAGAGTAATGTTATGAAAGAAGTAATAACGACTATTTTTTTTCTTTTTGCTGTTATAGACCCAATAGGTTCTGTGCCAGTTTATTTAGAAGCAACAAAAGAATTTGATAAATTACATAAAAGGAAAATTGCAATAAGGGCATCTTTAATTGCTTTTGGTATATTGCTCTTTTTTATAGTTATTGGTCAACTAATCCTAGAAGGCATGTCCGTGTCTTTAGATGCTTTTCAAATTTCCGGGGGTGTAATTCTTTTTCTTTTTGCTCTTACGATGATTTTTGGTGATGGAAAACCAGAAAGAGAAAAAAGTCAAATATCAGACTATAAGCACGTTACAATTTTTCCTGTAGCAATACCGTCTATGGCATCTCCAGGCGCTATAATGGCAGTTGTAATAATGACAGATAACCATATTTATTCCATAGAACAGCAAGTAATTACAACGTTACTTGTTTTTATTGTAATTATTATTACTTCTTTAATTTTATTAGCAGCTAATAGTGTTCAAAAACGCATTGGTAGTTACGGTATAACTGTTATAAGTAAAATTATGGGATTAATATTAGCTTCTTATGCCGTTCAAAGTATACTTAGTGGAATAAGTGATTACTTTATGTTTAAGTAATAATTTGGTAATTTTTTTGTTTAAAAAAGGTGTTATTATAATATACAGAAAGTAAGAATTTTCCGTTGTAGTAAACCAATTTCTTTTTTTTATAAAACCTTTTTAATGAAAAAGTTTACGCTTCTTTTTGTTTTAATTTTAAGTTCTTGTTTGTCTGAAGATAAAATAGATGCATCTAAATATCCTATACTTACTACAGTAAAAGAAGTATCTGATATTTATGAAGTAAATTTAGATTTAAGTGGCAAAAGTGAAACTTGTAGTGTGCATAAGTATTTTGATGGTTCTGTGGAGCTAGAGTATACCTATGATTTAATAGACACAGATAGGTATACCCCTTTATATTATTCTATAATAATTTCTAAAGAACGAAGTGTTAGGGAAGCAAAAAAAGCGTATCAATTAACTAATGGCGCTTATGATATAGTTACAAGTTCTTTTGGTCAAGGTACAGAGGAAGTGAAAAACATAAACCTTCCTGGGGATGATAATTTTTATGCTATTAGAACCTATGATGGCGAACCTAATGGTGTATTGCTTACCATACGTCATGGTAAATATATTTATAACCTTATTACATCTGGTATATATACAGACGATCATAGTTTTATTAAAGAGGTTATTCTTCCAGAAATAGAAAATTTAAAGAAATTTAGTATCGTAGAATAAATTTGTACTTTAAGATTGATATTTTACTAATGGAAGAATATATAAAGAGCCTTGAAAATGAATTTGCTAATAGTGCTAATAGTCTAGTTGCTAAGCATCAAAAAGCGTATATGCGTGATCAATTTGATTATTATGGCTTAAAAACTCCAATTAGAAGAGAAATTCAAAAACCTTTTTTAATTACATCTTACCTTCTTCCTAAAGAGGTGTTACCAAAATTGGTTAAAATTTTATGGGATAAACCACAAAGAGAGTTTCAGCATTTTGGACAAGAATTAGTGTTTAAATATATAAAAGGCCAAGAATTAGATGATATTTTACTTTACGAATTTATGATTACTAATAAATCTTGGTGGGATACAGTAGATTTTATTGCAGTTAAACTATTGGGTGCTTATTTTAAAAAATTCCCTGAAACTAAAGCTACAACTATTAAAAAGTGGTTGGAGTCTAATAATATTTGGTTACAACGTAGTACTGTACTTTTTCAATTAAAATATAAAAAGGAATTAGATACATTGGTATTGCGTAATACAATTAATAATTTGTTAGGCTCTAAAGAGTTTTTTATAAATAAAGCTATAGGGTGGGTTTTAAGAGAATATAGCAGAACCAATCCTAAATGGGTTGAAGAATTTGTAGAGAATACAAATTTAGAGCCATTAAGTAGGAGAGAGGCATTAAGGTTATTGAAAGTAAAATACTCTAGTAAAATGTTTTACTAGAGTGTTTTTTTATAAATAGGAAACTACCTCAGGACAAGCCCGCGAGGCATTTATTTGGAAACTAATTTTGATTTCGAGGCAAGCCTCGGAGCATTTAAATCTCGATTATCGAGTAAAAATTACTATTCCATATTTTTAGGGACTCCTTTTTTATTTTTTTTCATTCTTAAATCAAAAAATTCTACCATTAAAGAAAAGGCTATAGTGAAGTATAAATATCCTTTTGGTATGGTACCAACTTCATTGTCAAAAACAATTAAATGAGCAAGGTGTGCTGCTTCTGCAATAAGCATAAAGCCAATTAATATTAAGAAAGATAATCCAAGTATTTGTATGGAAGGATGACGATTTACGAACTCCCCAACTGGGTTAGCAAATAACATCATTATTATTACAGAAACTACCACGGCAACAATCATTAAAATTAATGCATCATTAGGATTTGGAGAAATTCCATTGGTCATTCCTATGGCAGTCAAAATAGAATCAAAAGAGAAAACAATATTAATAACTGTTATTTGTACTATGGCGTTACTTAATGTTTTTGAACGTGCATTGGTTACCTCTCTTTCATCATGACCTTTATCTTCTACTTTTTCATGTATTTCTTTTGTACTCTTATATAGTAGAAATAACCCACCAGCAAAGAGAATTATTGCTTGTCCGCTAATACCGCCAGAAATCCAATCCAAATCAATAACCCAGAAAGGTTTTTTCATGGACGTTAGTAAGGATATACCAAAAAGAAGTACAATACGCATAACCATAGCCAATACTAACCCTATGTTGGTTGCTTTTTTTCTTTGAGCAGGTTCTAATTTTCCTGCAGCAATAGATATGAAAATAATATTATCTATACCTAATACAATTTCTAAAAAGGTTAAGGTTAAAAGAGCTATCCAAGCATCTGGATTAGAAAAAATTTCAAACATGGTTATTTAGTTTTTGTTGCGGTTCCTGTTCTTACTATTAGTTTTTTATTGGTGTCTTTTACTGCATTCTTATATTCAAAAGTATAAGAATTTTTTGTGGTACTCAATATTTTATAATGAATGGCAATATCATTATTTAAATCTTTTAAAACAAATTCACAATCATTTAACCACCGTACAGAAGCGCTGTCAATTTTATTATCATAATAATCTACGCTGTAATCTTTATCACGTATAAATTTACCAGTTTTAGTAACTCCATTTACTTCATAAGTAAACAAAAATTCTCCGGTTTTAAAGTCGGAACAGTTTCGTTCTGGTTGGTAACAAGAAATTACTGATAATACTAGTAATAGTATACAGCTTAACTTTTTTATCATAGTTTAATGAGGTATTTAAATTGATATATCTTTTTGTACGTTTTGGCTTAAGTTTTTATGCATGTAAATTTAGTTAAATAATTGATTTTTAAATAATTGCAGTGTGTTTTTAGTTTTACTCTGTTTGAATAATTAATAACAT
The DNA here is from genome assembly GCF_003634105.1 of Maribacter vaceletii. Classification (GTDB taxonomy): domain Bacteria; phylum Bacteroidota; class Bacteroidia; order Flavobacteriales; family Flavobacteriaceae; genus Maribacter_B; species Maribacter_B vaceletii. Next base: position 116,463 of record NZ_RBIQ01000008.1, read on the forward strand.
AACAAAAAATACTCTACTGGTTGCAAATGTAATTTATATAGATTGTATTTTTACTAATTAAATTTAAGAATTTTAGATGCTATCATCCACAGAATATAAGAGAATAAAAGAGAAATCGGTTACTGGTCGTTATGTAATTAATGAACAAATTATCTCTGTTTTAGAAAAATTACCTTCAGAATTTAGTGTTTCCTATATTGGGGATTCTGTCCAAAAAAGAAAAATTTATAGTGTTACTGTGGGTAATGGTTCTAATAAAATTTTAATGTGGTCTCAGATGCATGGTAACGAATCTACCACTACAAAAGCAGTATTAGATTTATTTAATTATTTACAAGAAGATACTAAAGAGGTACATGAGATAAAAGCAAATTGTACTTTGCATATTATTCCCATGCTAAATCCAGATGGAGCAGATGCGTATACTAGAATAAATGCAAATAAGATAGATTTGAATAGAGATGCGCAAAACCAAACGCAACCCGAGAGTACTATTTTAATGGCAGAGTATAAAAAGTTTAAACCTAACTATTGCTTTAATTTACATGATCAGCGTACTATTTTTAATGTAGGTACAACTAATAAGCCCGCAACAGTTTCTTTTTTAGCTCCTGCACACGATGAAGAAAGAACTATTTCTACAACTAGAGGAATAAGTATGCAATTAATTGTGGCAATGAATACTGAGTTGCAAAAACTAATTCCAGGGCAAGTTGGTAGGTATGATGATGGGTTTAATGCAAATTGTGTTGGAGACACTTTTCAAATGTTACATATTCCTACGATACTTTTTGAATCTGGTCATTATCCTAACGATTATGAAAGGGAAACTACACGAGAGCTTATATATATATCTTTACTAAAAGCAATTGGAACAATTAGTTTGGGGATTATTACTAATTATAGCCAGAAAGACTATACTGCCATACCAGAAAATGGAAAACTTTTTTTAGATGTTTTAATAAGTAATGTAGAGGAAATTAATCCAAATTTAGATGCAAATACTGATATAGGTATATTGTTTAAAGAAACCTTAAAAGATGGTTTTATTGAGTTTGTGCCAACTATAGAGAAGGTTGGAAAATTAAAAAACTCCTATTATGGTCATAAAACGTATAATTGTTTAAAAGATGAAGAGCTGTTTGTCTTAAAAAAGGAACCTTTTATAGAACTTTTGGAGGAATATATTGCATAATATGATATTTAATTACCTGAACGTTACATTTTTGTTATAATAAGGCAACTTTTATTGAGTTTTCTATTGTAATTTATTATTTTCGCATCTAAACTATTTATAACCATGAGCAAAGTTAAGTTAGACGAGATAGATCATCAGATTCTAGATATGTTAATAGATAACACTAGAACACCATTTACAGATATAGCAAAGAAATTATTAATATCTGCTGGTACTGTACATGTTAGAGTAAAGAAAATGGAAGAGGCTGGAATAATAAAAGGTTCCTCTTTAACTATAGATTATGTTAAGTTAGGATATTCTTTTATAGCTTATGTTGGTGTATTCTTAGAAAAAACACACCAGACAAAATTTGTGTTAGAGCGATTAAATGAAATTCCAAATGTAACTGTTGCTCATATTACTACAGGAAAGTTTAATATTTTCTGTAAGATTAGAGCAAAAGATACTACTCATGCTAAAAATATTATTTTTAAAATTGATGATATTGAGGGAATTAGTAGAACAGAAACAATGATTTCTTTAGAAGAAAGCATTAATGATAAAAAACGATTAATGCATAAAATTTTTAATGAATTGTAATAGCATTAATTAATAAAAACCTGAATCCTAATTGAAATTATTTTAATTAGGATTTTTTATTTAATAAAAATGAAAAAATCGGATTTACAAGAAGCAGCGTATAAAGAGTTTTATGCCACTTATTTAAATGCTATTGAAGATGTAGAACTAATGTCTGAACTGCTTAATGGAAAAAAACAGTTTAAAGATTTAGTAGAAACTATAGATGCTACTAAATTATCTTATGCCTATGGTAAGGATAAATGGACAGTGGCAGAAGTTTTACTACATATTATAGATACAGAAAGAGTTTTTCAATATAGGGCACTATGCTTTTGTAGAAATGATAAAACAGCTTTACCTGGATTTAATGAAAATGATTATGCAAAAGAAGTTTCTATTGCGAATAGAAATAAAGAAAACATACTAGAAGAATTCCTTGCTGTAAGAGAATCTACAATTGCGTTGTTTAAAAATGTTACTAAAAAGCAGTTGCTGCATACAGGTACTGCAAGTAATATACAATGGAGTGTTGGTGGATTAGGCTTTGTTATTTGCGGTCACCAAAAACACCACATGAAAATTTTAGAAGACAGGTATTTTTAATCTATTCTATTTCATTCTCTAAAGAATCTGAATCTATACCTAATTGAATTTCGGAGGAGTCTACTTCTTCTAAAACATTTGTAGTATTGGGCTCTAGTTCTTTTTCTACGTTGTCTTCAAAATTTGCAATAAAGTTAGATAAGCTTTTACTAATCTTTACTAAATAAACAGTGTCTTTTGTTTTTAATTCAACAGTTTCTATAATTTCACCATTTAAATTTTTAAAAATGATAATATCATCATCACCATATCCATGCGGGTATGTTTCAATTAAAAGAGAAACAAGGCTGTGGTCTAATTTTTTGTAATCTACAAGTTTGCGTAACATAATGTATAGGTTTGGTTTTTATACTACCGAATCTATATAATTTATGCTTTCCTTTTTTTAAAGAGTTGTAAAATGAAGAATTTAGTGTATGAATCTCTTATTCTTTGTAGTAAGAAAAAGCTTCGGAAAATAATTCGTCTTTAATTTTAATGTCGTAGACAGCTTCGCCAATACTTTTTAGTAAAACAAAATTGATGTTACCATGAGAATTTTTCTTATCAAAAATTAAAAGTTTTAGAATACTTTTTATTCCTTCCTCTGTAAATTCAATTTTTTTGTATCTACCTAAAAAAGTTTCTTTAATATCTTCTAATTCACTTTTAGGCAGTCCTGTAAGTTTATAGGATAAGTATCCTTCTAAAATCATACCAATAGCAATTGCCTCACCATGTAAAAGTGTAGGCAATTCTTCACTCTCTAAATAATGAGACTCTATAGCGTGTCCTAAAGTGTGGCCGTAATTTAATATTTTACGTAGGTTTTGCTCTGTTGGGTCAATGGTAACAACATCATTCTTAATAATAACAGAATCATGTATGTGCGCTTCCATTTCTTTATAAGAGGTTATCTTTTTAAGCTCTCCCCAATAGTTTTTGTCTTTAATAAGACCATGTTTTAGCATTTCTGCAAAGCCACTTTCTATTTGCCTAGCTTCTAAAGTCTGTAAAAATTCTGGAACAATAAGAACCATTTGTGGCTGGTTTATAACTCCAATTTGGTTTTTTAAAGGTCCTAAATCAACACCAGTTTTACCACCTACAGATGCATCAACCATAGAAAGCAATGTTGTAGGTATATTTATAAAATTAATTCCTCTTTTAAAAGTAGAAGCAACAAAGCCACCTAAATCTGTTAAAACACCACCTCCTAGGTTAAGAAGAATACTTTTTCTGTCCCCACCAAGTTCCGAAAGCGCGCTCCAAACACCAGTACAGGTTTCTATGTTTTTATTTTCTTCTCCAGATTCTATTTCTATAATTTCAAACGCATAGTCTCCAGTAATTTGAGACATAAAAGCAGGTAAACAGTGCTCATGCGTATTTTCATCTACCATAATAAATATAGTAGAATACGTATGTTCCTCTAAATGCGCATTAAGAGCATTAAAAGCATCCAAATTAAAATGTATAGAATAAGATGTAGTAGTAATAGATTTCATATTTGCGATTACGTTTCTTTCAAAGATTTTTCAAAGAAAAATCTTTTTTTAATAGGGAACAAAATAAAGCTTATTTTAAATGAAATGGATGCAAAAAGTGTTATTATATTTGATGTTGACTAATATTTTAATAAATGAAACAAATTTTTGAGAATACTGCAACGGCATTCGCTTTAAAAACAGATTCAGAACTAGAAAGAGCTTATTTTCTTTTTAAAATGATTGCAAATGAGCCTCTAGTAAAAATGGGTACAATAATGACAAATTTTGCAATTAAAGCACATTTACCAGTAGAAGGATTAATAAGAGCTACTGTTTTTGACCACTTTTGTGGAGGTGTGAATGAAGAAGATTGTTTGCCTGTTGTAGAAAAAATGTGGGGAAAAGGAGTTTGTTCTGTATTGGATTACTCTGTAGAAGGTAAAGAAGAGGAAGCCACTTTTGATGAAGCCTTAGAAAAGATTTTAAAAATTTTAAATTTTGTAAAAGAATTAGATTCTATTCCTTTTGCAGTTTTTAAACCTACTGGCTTTGGAAGGTTTGCATTATTCCAAAAAGTATCTAGTAACACAGAGTTAACCACAGATGAGAAACTAGAGTGGGAGCGTGTTAAAAAAAGATTTGATGTAGTTTGTAAAAAAGCTTACGACATGGAAGTAGCTTTGTTAATTGATGGGGAAGAAAGTTGGATGCAAAATGCGGCAGACCAAATGGTAGAAGATATGATGGCAAAATATAATACAGAAAAAGTGGTTGTATTTAACACTCTGCAAATGTATAGATGGGACCGTTTGGAGTATTTAGAAGGCTTACATAAAAGAGCTAAAGAGAAAGGTTTTTTTGTAGGTTTAAAAGTAGTACGAGGTGCTTATTTAGAGAAAGAAAATACTAGAGCAAAAGAAAAGGGGTACCCAACACCTATTTGCGCTAGTAAAAAAGATACTGATATTAATTTTGATGCAGCAGTTAGCTATATCTTAGATAATTTAGATATTATTTCTCTTTTTTGTGGTACACATAATGAGTCTAGTAGTTATGCTTTAATAAAGCTTTTGAAAGATAAAAACATAGAAAAATCGGATACTAGAGTTTGGTTTGGACAACTCTATGGTATGAGCGATCATATCTCTTTTAATTTAGCAGACGAAGGGTATAATGTTGCTAAATATTTGCCTTTTGGCCCGGTAAGAGATGTTATGCCGTATTTAATACGTAGGGCAGAAGAAAATACATCTGTAGCAGGGCAAACTACAAGAGAATTAACTTTGTTAAAAGAAGAAAGAAAGAGAAGGAAAATTTAGTATTCAATTTTACTTATTTGTGCTTTGTCTTTGCAATTTTTTACTGTTAAAGTAGCTTCTTTTCCGTGTAATTCCCCTTCTATAAGGTATGTTTTACACGGATTAGATTTAGTATCACTATTACCAAAATCTACATCTCCGTTAATTAAAAAAGTAGCAATATCTGTAGAGTCTAATTCTTTATTTAAAAATAAGGTACTTATTTCTTCTGAGTAATGTAAAGGTTTAGAACGTATGTCTTTTAATGTTCTACAATTTGGTAAATAACAAAAAGATAAACTAGTACCTGTCTCATCCGATTTTTTCTTGAAGAAAAATGTTAAACACACAATGCCTAATGATAGGCCAAATACAAAGTAACCTAAACGCTTTAAAAATGCCATATTAAAAAATCAAAAAATTGATGTCGCTATACTGTAAGTCAAACCATTCGCCTACAGATTTATTTGTTAAAATACCGTGGTAAAGATACAGACCATTTCTAAGACCTTTGTCAAAACGTAAAGAATTTTCTATTCCGCCATCTTCTCCAAGTTTTAGTAAATAAGGAGTAAAAATATTACTAATAGATACCGATGCAGTTTTTGGGTATCTAGAAGGAATATTAGGAACACCATAATGTACTACACCAAATTTTTCTACTGTAGGTTTATTGTGGCATGTAACCTCACTAGTTTCAAAGCAACCACCCATATCTATACTAACATCAATAATTACAGCACCTTTTTTCATGTGTTCTACCATAGTACTAGAAACTACTACAGGTGAGCGGTCTTTTCCTCTAGTGGCACCAATTGCAACATCACACCTTTTTAATGCTTTTAATAAATTTTTTGGTTGTATTGTAGAAGTATATATGGTCTGATTTAAATTGGTTTGTATATTTCTAAGCTTGGTAATAGAATTGTCAAAAACTTTAATATTAGCTCCTAAACCAATTGCGGACCTAGCTGCAAATTCGCCAACGGTTCCAGCACCAATAATTACAACTTCTACAGGAGGAACGCCACTAATATTACCAAACATTAAACCTTTTCCTTCATTAGTAACCGCCATTAACTCAGAAGCAATTAACACAGATGATATTCCAGCAATTTCACTTAAAGAACGTACAGCAGGGTATTTACCATCTTCATCACGAATATACTCAAAAGCAATAGCCGTAATTCTCTTTTTTGCCAATGCTTCAAAATACCTTTTTTCTTGTATTTTTATTTGTAAAGCAGATATAATAGTTGCTTGCGGATTTAGCATTTCTATTTCTGCTAAAGTTGGTGGCTCCACTTTTAATAGAAGCGGACAAGAAAATACTTTTTTAGTGTCCTTAGTAATTTCTGCACCAGCATTGGTGTATTCTACATCTGTAAAGTTTGCACCTTCACCAGCACCAGATTCTATTAAAATTCTATGCCCATTTGCTGTTATAGCATTAACAGCATCTGGAGTTAAACAAATTCTTTTTTCTTGATGTTGATTTTCTTTTGGTAAGCCTATGAAAAGTTCTCCTTTCTGTTTTAATATTTCTAATGTTTCTTCTTGCGGAAGAAGTTGTTGTTTACTAAAAGGAGAAATTGGTAAATCCATATAAATAAAAGCAATAATATTAATGGTGTTATTACCAAATTTACAACTTTTAATGCAATAATAAGATAAAGGAAAATCTTAGTGCTTATTGTGGTAGATTAGTAATAATTTAATGTTCTTTTATTATGTAATTGTTTCTGGTAAATAAGAATATAACTAATTTTGTTTTATGAAAAATTACACCCTCTATTTTTTTGTGTTTTTATTTTTAAACTTTTTTTCTCCTGTTAATGCTCAGGAAATTAGAATTTTTTCAACGAAAGATTTTGATTTAAAAGACAGCGTGCAAACATGTTTAGTTAATACTAAATATGGTAAAGAAGAATATGAATTTTTAAAAGATGGACGCTTATCTAAATCAATTACAAGACATAGTGATGCTGATTATTCTATTACGTATTATAAATATGAGGAAAAATTTTTAATTGAAAAAAGATTTGAAAACTATAGAGAAAATACTTTTGACCCTAGTACTTCCATTGCTAATATTTATACTATAGACAGTACAACAACTTTAAAAATCACAGAAAAAATACTTACGTATTCTAAAGAGTTTTTAGAACAATATGAATATACCTATTCTAAAGAAAAAGTTTTAGAGAAAATTACAAGAACTAATGATACTGGTATAGATACTACAGTTATTACGTTTACAAATTTTAAAGGAGAAAACACAAAAACGTACAGTTTAAACGGAGAGGTTATTAAATCTATTAGAACATCAAAAATAAAAAGGAAAAATACTCCAGAACAAAAATTAGTACTCACTAAGACTTTTTTAAATGGTGAAGCAATATCTGCAGAGGAAGATATAGTTAATCTAAATGGTAAAATAGTTTCTAAGACAAAGTTTTTATTTAATACAGTTAAAAAAGAGTTTGAGCCACAGGAAGTTATACGATATGATTATAACGAAAACGATATGCTGATTAAAACGGAGGAGAAATTAGAAGACACTATCACCATAAAAGAATATGTGTACCAATATGATGATGGCGATTCTGGTAATTGGATTAAACAAATTATTACGCCAGATAATAGCTACAAAACTAGGACTATAACTTACTTTGAATAAGTAGTTTACGCTAAAGATTCTATTATTTCTTTTTTAATGGCATGTTCGCCATCATAGACTATTATATTGGCTTTGCCATCTAATAAAAGTTGTATTCTTTTTTCTTCCAAAACTCTTTTGGCTTCTGTAATATATTCGTCTTTATCCCCAATAAAGAAGGTTATTTTTGTCTTGTTATTTATTAGGTTAGAAAATTTCTCTTTAGTTAATTCTTTAGGTATAATACCACCATATAATACTAAATGATTACATTGGATTTTAGAATAACAAACCCATCTGCTAGCAATAGAAACGCCTTGAGAATACCCTAAAATAATAACTTTATGTTGGTCTGTTATATTTTCTTGTTGGTATACTTTGTTTAAATAATTTAAAACGTTTTGTGTTTCTAAAGTAGTATTTTCTTTAGTGAGCCAACTAGTGCCAACACGACGATATTTATTATTTAAGTAATATTTAGAAGGGGCTTGTGGTGCAATTATATAGTTTTCTTCCGGAGGTAAGGAATCAAAATGTTTAATAAAGTATCTACTTAAATACCCTATACCATGTAAAACAATCCATATGTTTTTGGTTTTAGTGGTTAAGGAGTTTAGAGTTTCGTAGGTGTTCGTTGTAGTGTAACTTACTTTTTTTTCTTGATTACTCATTTTGTTATAATAGCTATATTATAGTAAACTACCTCAGGGCAAGCCCACGAGGCATTTATTAGGAAACTAATTTTGATTTCGAGGCAAGCCTCTGAGTATTTAAATCTCGATTATCGAGTAAAGGTAAAAAACCAAACTTTACTATAAGAGGCCATTCCCTTTTAAACACTTCTTTTATTCTTAGCTAATGCTTAATTTTACAAAAAAAAAGGCATGAACGATTATAAAGAAAAGATTCTAACTATTTGTAATGAAAGCTCTAAAAACACACTTATGGAGACTTTAGAAATTGAATATACAGATGTTGGAGAAGACTTTTTAATTGCAAAAATGCCAGTAAATACTAGAGTCCATCAGCCAGATGGTGTTTTGCATGGTGGTGCTACTGCAGCTTTAGCGGAAAGTGTTGGGAGTACAGCTTCGTATATTTTTTTAGACGGACAAAACTTTTTTGTGCGTGGTATTGAAATTTCAGCAAACCATGTAAAGAGTGTAAAAGAAGGCTTTGTATATGCTAAAGCACTTTTAGTACATAAAGGGCGTACTACACAATTATGGGAAATTAAGGTTACAGATGATGCTAATAATTTAATATCTGTTTGTAAATTAAGTACCATTGCCTTACCAAGAAAATAATATGCTTGCCCAAATTTTAGATAAAGCAAAACAACAACTGGAAGTTAACTTGCCTTTTGTTTTATATAGGAAACCTAATAGTACTATGGTACATGCAGGTTATCAATCTACATCTACTGTTTTTAATGTAAATTCCTTTGATGAAAAAGGATTTGTTTTTGCTCCTTTTAATAGTGATTCTCCTATTGTATTATTAAAATTTGATGAATTTTTAGAAGAAACTTATGAATCTGTTGCTGTTGATTCTGAACTGGAAATAGATTATCCTAGTAGTACAGAAGGTAAGGAAATGCATATAGAGTTAGTTAAAAAGGCTATTTCTAAAATTGAGAATACCAATTTTAAAAAAGTAGTAGTTTCTAGAAAAATAGAACTAAACTGTACTAAAAACCCTTTTTTACTTTTTAGTTCATTATTGCAAAAGTATGCATCCGCTTTTTGCTATTTATGGTATCATCCTAAAGTAGGAATGTGGTTAGGAGCAACTCCAGAAATTCTTTTAAAATTAGAAAATAAAAGGCTAACTACCATGTCTTTAGCAGGAACAAAATCCTATGAGAAAGATAAAGAAGTTATTTGGGGAACAAAGGAGTTAGTAGAGCAAAATTTAGTCACAGAGTATATAACAAATGCGTTAGAGAATAAAGTAGACAAACTATTGTATTCTAAGGTAGAATCTATTCGTGCTGGAAATTTGTGGCATTTAAGAACTAAGTTAACTGCAGATATTAAAGATGAGTCTTTAAAAAGTATTTTACAAGTACTACACCCTACGCCAGCAGTATGTGGTATGCCTAAAGAAGAAACTAAATCTTTTATTTTAGAAGAGGAAAATTATAAGAGAGCGTATTATACTGGATATTTAGGAGAATTAAATTTTAAACAAGAAAATTTAAGAACTACAAGGCGTAAAAACACAGAAAATAATGCTTATAAATCTTTAAAAACAGTGTCTGAATTGTATGTTAATTTACGTTGCATGCAACTAAAAGATGCAAAAGCAATTATATATGTTGGTGGTGGTATAACAAAAGACTCTGACCCAGAAAAAGAGTGGAAAGAAACTGTAAATAAAAGTAAAACTATGTTGTTTATACTTAATACAGTATAATCTTATTGTAGAATTGGGTTTAGTTAGTACATCGTTGTATTTTTGTTTTACATGAAGTACTCTACAATTGCATCTGCACAAACTATAATTTTACATTGTAAAGCAAAGGGAATTAAGAATATAGTAATATCTCCTGGTTCTAGAAATGCTCCTTTAACAATTTCATTTACAGAAAACACTTTTTTTAATTGTTATAGTATTGTAGATGAGCGTTGTGCAGCATTTTTTGCACTTGGTATGGCGCAGCAATTAAAAGAACCTGTTGTTGTTGTTTGTACTTCAGGAAGTGCATTATTAAATTACTATCCTGCAATTGCAGAAGCATATTATAGTGGTATTCCTTTAGTTGTAATTTCTGCAGATAGGCCTACGTATAAAGTAGATGTTGGCGATGGGCAAACTATAAGGCAAACTAATGTTTTTAATAATCATATAGGGTATTCGGCAAACTTAAAACAAGATGCGAACCATGCTAGTGAAGTTTATAATGCGTATGAATTAAATATAGATGTTCAGGATAACATACAAACTTATAATGATGCAGAATTAAATACAGCTTTGAACACTGCAATACATTTAAAATTACCAGTACATATTAATATTCCTTTTGAAGAGCCATTATATAATAAGGTATCTAAGCCATCTGTAGTTCCAAATATTATTTTTGATAAAAAAAATGATAGAAAACCTAATAATATAGAGTTTTTTAAAGAAAAATGGAGTAGTGCAGAGCGTATAATAGTACTTGTAGGGGTTAATGAACCTAATGCCATAGACCAAGAGTTATTAGATGCATTAGGGGTAGATTCGCGAATTATTGTTTTTACAGAAACTACATCTAATCTACATCATCCTAATTTTTTTCCAAGTATAGATAGTATTCTTGCACCCATAGAAAAGTCAAACAATAAGGAAGAACTATTTAAGAATTTACAGCCAGAAATTTTAGTAACTTTTGGAGGATTAGTAGTTTCAAAAAAAATTAAAGCCTTTTTAAGAAGCTATAAACCGTCAGAACATTGGCATATAGATAAGCTAAAAGCGTTGGATACTTACTTTAGTTTATCCAATCATATAAAGGAAAAACCCTCTTTTTTCTTAAAATCTATAGTGAATTCAAAAAATAATAAAAGTAACTATTTTGATTTTTGGAATGCAAAAAGAAATCAGTATCAATTAAAAAGAAAGGAATATTTGTGTAAAATTCCGTTCTCAGATTTTAAAGTTTTTGATATTATTTTAAAAAGCATACCTAATAATTATCAATTACAATTAGCAAATAGTTCTACGATTCGTTACACACAACTCTTTAATAATAACAAAACTATTCCTGTTTTTTGTAACAGAGGAACAAGCGGAATAGATGGGAGTGTGTCAACCGCTGTTGGTGCTTCTATATATTATAGCGCCCCTACGTTATTGATTACTGGGGATTTAAGCTTTTTTTACGACAGTAATGGTTTATGGAATAATTATTTAAGAAAAGATTTTAAAATTATTGTTGTAAACAATGGAGGAGGAGGAATTTTTAGAATTTTACCTGGGAAAGAGGATTCTAAAATGTTTAATACTTTTTTTGAAACGCAAAATAATTTATCTGCAAAAGAAATTTGTAAACTATATAATTTAGAATATTTGCAAGCGGATGTTGAATACTTATTAGAAGAACAATTAAAAAAAATGTATAAAATAACAGAGAAACCTGCAATTTTAGAAATAAAAACCCCCAGATTAATAAATGATAAAATTTTGATTGATTATTTTGATTTCATATCTTAGACTTTTATTAACCATTAATTAATTACAATACTAAACATTATGAGTAAAAGAGACGATCTAATTGCTAAGTACGCTGCAGACATAAAAGACAAGTTTGGAGAAAGTGCTGATATGGATTTATTAACAAAAGTTACTATAGGATTAGGACCTTCTATCTACAACATTGATGCTTCTAAAGTATCTGGTGGAGACGAGAAAGAATTAGCAACTGTTAAGAACAACTACTTAATCAAAAAATTAGGTATGGCAGATTCTGCTAAGTTAGATGAAGGTATTAAAACTGTTATGGATAAATATGGTTCTTCTAATAGAAATAAGCATAGAGCTGTTGTTTATTATATGCTTTGTAAACATTTTGGAAAGCAATCTGCTTACTAGAAAGAATTTCTTTAAAAAAATGAAACCGCTCCTCAAGAGCGGTTTTTTTGTTTGTACTAATTTTAATGTTGTATATACTGTTTTATATATTTTAATAACAAGACTTATAATTCTTTTTTAAAATGTAATTTTGCAGCATGATAGAATTAGGGAAGTTAAATAGTTTAGAAATATTACGAACAACAAGTGTAGGGCTGTTTTTAGGAGATAATGATGGTAATGACATTCTTTTGCCAAATAAATATGTGCCAGAGTCTTATGAAATTGGAAGTAAAATATCTGTTTTTTGCTATTTAGATTATGAAGAAAGACCAATTGCTACCACTTTAGAACCTTATATAATGGCGAATGAATTTCAGCTATTAGAAGTAGTAGAGGTGAATGAATTTGGTGCATTTATGCAATGGGGTTTAGAAAAGCATATGTTAGTTCCTTTTAGAGAACAAAGAGTTAAAATGCAAGAAGGACAATGGTATGTTGTTTATTGCTATTTAGATGAACGCTCTAACCGTTTAGTTGCATCTAATAAATTAGACCGCTTTTTAAGTAACGATAATATAGAGTTAAAAGTTTGGGATCAAATTGAGATTATTGTAACAAGACAAACCAATTTAGGTTGGGAAGTTATTGTAAATAATAAACATAAAGGATTAGTATATTCTAATGAGGTGTTTAAGAAAATTGCAATAGGAGATACTATGCCTGCTTGTATAAAAACAATTAGAAAAGATAATAAGTTAGATATTTCTTTACAACCATTAGGAACTAGGGTTTTAGAACCTGCTGCGAATAAGATTTTTGAAATGCTAATTAAAGAAAATGGTTTTTTACCTTTTAATGATAAGTCTTCTCCAGAAGAAATTACGACAACTTTTCAGATGAGCAAAAAGACTTTTAAAAAAGGAATAGGAAGTTTGTATAAAGAAAGAAAAATAGAAATTAAAACAGACGGTATTCATGTTATAAAATCAAATTAAATATACTTGTCTAATTATTTGGTTTTTAGTTGTTTATAAAATTTACTATATTTATTAATAATAATAAGATAAAATTTAATTTTTCTTAAAAAAAAGAGTAGACATTCGGCTATTTTAATTAACTTTAGCGTGTTAAATTAGCCCCAAAACTAATACTGCATGCCATTTATAGAAGAAAGCGATTTATTAGAATTGCATAAAGATATTGATAAAGCTCAAATAATTAATGAGCGTTTATTGGATCAAATAAAAATTAAAAACAAAGAATTAAAAAAAAGTAATATTCAGCGTAATGTACTTGCTGGTGTAACTGCTTTATTTTTAATTGGAACTTTAGCTATTACTTCATTTACAGCGGGTCTTAGTAGTTCTAACACTTTTAAAAAGCAAAACAATACTAGTAACTTATTGGTTTCTATAGATAGTTTAGATGCTATTAAAAGTAGAATAGACAATCTTAAAATTCAGAATGAAGAGTTAAGTTTAGTTAAAGAATTTTATTTAGCTAAAGAATTTATAGAGAAAGAAAAAATATATTCTGTACAAGTTAAATCTTTTGTAGAGAATAATGTTACTCTAGCTTCAGAAGCTTTAACAAATACCTTATTTGTAAAAACAAACCCTTTTTATTCCTATTCTTTAGGAAATTTCCAAACTCTTAATGAAGCTCAAAAATTTAGAAAACAATTGGTAGACCTTGGTTTTCAAGATGCTTTTGTTGCTTCTTATAAAGATGGAAAACGTATTCAAATAGAAGACCCTTATTAATTTTGAATAAAGTAAACATCTGGTTAAATGCAGCCAGATTAAGAACACTACCATTATCTGTTTCCGGTATTTTGGTAGGAACTGCAATTGCTAATTTGTATGGTTTTAAAGACTATATTATTTTGGTTCTTGCTTTATGTACTACCATAGGTTTTCAAATAACTTCTAATTTTGCTAACGATTATGGAGACGGAGTTAAAGGAACAGATAACGAGGATCGTATAGGCCCCCAAAGAGTATTACAAAGTGGATTATTATCTAGAGTTCAATTAAAAAAAGGAATATTTATTTCAATAGGTATTAATATAGTTTTTGTTCTTGCATTAGTCTTCTATAGTTTTGGAATAGAAAATTGGAAATACATAATACTTTTTTTAATCTTAGGCGCTTTTAGTATTTGGGCAGCAATAAAGTATACGGTTGGTAAGTCTGCTTATGGTTATAGAGGATTAGGAGATATTTTTGTTTTTCTTTTTTTTGGACTTTTAAGTGTTTTAGGAACACTCTTCTTATATACTAAATACATCACTTTTTTATCCATATTACCTGCTATTACAGTTGGAACATTAAGTACAGGGGTTCTAAACTTAAATAACTTAAGAGATTTTAATTCTGATAAAAAAGCTTTAAAAAATACTTTGGTAGTAAAAATGGGTTATGAAAATGGAAAAATTTACCATTATGTTTTATTAGCAATAGCAGTTTTATGCTTATTAGTATTTACCATTAAAATATATCAAAACTGGTTTTCTTTACTACCTTTAATAGTCATATTTCCTTTATTAGTACATGCTAAAAAAGTTGTTACTACTTTGGAACCCATTAAATTAGATCCAGAACTTAAAAAATTAGCATTAGCAACTTTTTTTATGTCAATCCTCATATATTTTTGTTACAATTATTTTTTGTAATTTTGAGTTTAAACCATTTAAACTAAATAACCTTGGAACAACCAATTAAAATACTTATCGTAGAGGACAATGTCATAATTGCGGATGATATGCAATCTATGTTAGAAGAAATTGGTTACGAGATTGTAGACAATGTTATAGTATATGAACAGGCTGTTGAAGTTCTAAAAACACAACAGGTAGACCTAGTTTTAATTGATATTATATTAGCATCTGATAAAACTGGAATTGATTTAGGTAAGCATATTCGCGATAATTATGATATTCCTTTTATTTTCGTAACATCTAACTCGGATAGAGCAACTGTAGAAAATGCAAAAACAGTAAAACCAAATGGTTATTTAGTAAAACCTTTTGAGCAACAAGACCTTTATACTTCTATAGAAATAGCACTTTCTAATTTTACATACGGTGCAGCAGAAAAAAATGGTAACGTAGCATCTTCAGAAGATGCTCCTATGTCTAACTCTATACTTAAAGATTCAATTTTTGTTAAAAAGCAACATCTTTATTATAGAATTCAGTTCGGAGATATTCAATTTATAAAAGCAGATAATGTTTACTTAGAAGTAAACACTGTAGATAAAAAGTTTTTAGTTAGATCTCCTTTAAAAGATTATTTAGAAAAATTACCAAAAAATAAATTCTATAGAGCTCATAAATCGTACATAGTTAATGTGGACCATATAGATGCCATTAACTCTAAAGACATTATGATAAATAATAATTTGATTCCTATATCTAAAGATTTTAAAGAGTTTATTATCTCTGCAATGAATTCTTAAAAAGAAGAAATATTTATATAAAAAAGAGACATTTATGTCGCTTTTTTATATTTTACCACACTTTACCAACTCCATGAAATACGTATTTTATCGATGAAATACACTCTTTTTGTGTCAAATGAAATTACACAACAAAAATTAGTGGTTACACAACAATATTTCTAAAATTTTCTAGAGATAGAATATTTTTGGATGATATTAACGCGTGATAATTTTAAAATAATAATTGCGTTAAAATAATACAAAAAGAAGAGTAATTATGTTTGAATTTGTTGCATTATAAAACTATGAGAAAACTGCTAAAAAAATTCTTACACGCCACATTATTATGCTTCTTTATTATTTCTGGTATTTATGCTCAGGATTCTTTAGACCTTAAACCTAAAGTTTTTAAAGAATTTAAGTTGCTAGATAACGCAAATACTAGATTTAACTTCTTTTTTAATACCCCAAATAGATATATAGATAATTCCGCCTATGATTGGTTAGATTCTGTTAATTTATATTTAAATGAATCGGAACATAACAACGATTCTATAGCTGTACAAAAGTATTCTGTTGTGCAGTCTCAAATTCATTATGATTTAGGAGATTATGACAAAAGTTTAGCAATTGCTAAAGAATTATATGTAAAAAAAGAAAATTTAGGAACAGACTCTAAGCTTATAGTCTTAAATCTTTTAGATACTAACTATTCTAAACTAGAGCTTTATGCAAAGCAAATAGAAATTAGAAAGGAAAAGAAAGATTTGGGTATTACAGAAAACATTGCTTTTTACGATATTTACTCCAATTTAGGTCTCCATAGAAAAGCAATGGATGATTATTTTAAAGAGGAAAAAAAATTTATTGCGGAAGATGATTTTTATGGTCAGGCTGTTTTTTATAATAATGTTGGTAATTATTTACGTTTAGATAAATCTACACCAACAGCATTAAGTACGTATAAAAAAGCAAAAGGCTTTGTGGATATTTATTTGAATGATGTAACAAAAATAAAAACAGAGAAACAATTATCTGAAGCCAACCATCTTAAAGGAATTATAGAAGGTAATATTGGAAAATGTCATGTATTGTTAAAACAATATAAGGATGCTTTACCATATTTAGAAAGAAGTGTAGCTACTATAAAAGAATTTAATGCAGGTAAATTTTCTTCGGATGCTGTAGAAAACACTTTAGAAATGGCGGAGTGTTATTTACACATGGATGATTTAGAAAAAACTACTGATATTCTAAGTAATACCATTACTCCAATTAAAACCGACAATATTCTTAAAAAATATAAACTTTATGCTTCTTATTATAATAGAACTGGGGATTATAAAAATGCTACAGCTTATTTAAATAAAGTAATACGTATTAAAGACTCCGTTAGTTTAAACCAATCCTCTTTAAAAAAACAGCAATTAGCTGCAGTTGTAGGGCAAGATTTGGAATACTCTAAAAAGATGATGGAGCAACAAAAGCAAGCTCTTGAGGATTCTAGAAATGAGATGATTGCTAAAGATGAACGTATAAATATTGTATTCATATCCTTAGTATTTTTATTATTAGGTTTTGCAGGTTTAGTTTATGCATATTTAAGAATTATTAAAAGTCAAAGACTAATTGTAGAACAAAAACATATAATAGAAAAGGCATTAGTAGAAAAAGATTCGCATTTAAAAGAGATACACCATAGAGTAAAAAATAATTTACAAATGGTATCTAGTTTGTTAAGTCTTCAGACAAAGAACACAAGAAGTAAAGCTGCTATTGCTGCTTTAGAAGAAGGTAAGAGTAGGGTAAAGGCCATGGCATTAATACATCAAAAATTATATCAGAATGAGGATCTTTCTGTTATAGAAATGCAAGGATATATAGAAAGCTTAATTAATAGTGTACAGTCGGTATATAAAAAAGGCGGACACAATATTAATATTACTATAGATGCAGAAGGAGTAGAGTTAGATATTGATAGGGCAATTCCTTTTGGTTTAATGCTAAATGAATTGGTTTCTAATTCTTTTAAATATGCTTTTCCTGATGATAATGCAGATGGAAAAATATATATTCACCTTAGAAAAATTATTGGGCAAGAAGGCTTTTTTGAATACACAGATAATGGTATAGGCTTACCAGAAGATACTGAGGTTAGAGCAGAGGCTTCTATGGGTATTCGTTTAATGAATCGTTTAGCAAACCAGCTTCAAACTAGTTTAAACACGGATAGAACAGCAGAAGGAGTGCGTTTTTGGTTTAATTTTAAGTAAACTACCTCGAGGCAAGTCTCGGAGCATTTAAATCTCGACTATAGAGTAAAACTACCTTACCTCACTTTTAAAAATAATTTTATGAAGTAATTTTGGAAAAAAACGTTTTATATAAATTGCAATAATTTCTTTTTTTCCAATATAAACTTCAAATTTTTCTTTTTCAATTGCATGAATAATTTTTTTAGATAAAACACTAGGTGGTATTCCATTCTTGGTAGCTTCATCTTCTGTTTCTTGTTTACTGCCGTTTGCTGTTAGAGCATTTTTAGCAACATCTGTTTGTATAAATCCTGGGCAAATAAGAGTAACACTAATAGCATCTTTTTCATGTTCCATTCTTAAGACATCAAAAAAACCGTGTAATGCATGTTTGGCTCCACAATAACCAGAGCGGTAAGGAGAGCCAAATTTCCCCATTAAGCTAGTTATTGTTGTGAAATTTCCACTTTTTTGTTTTATAAAATAAGGTAACAAGGCCTTTGTTAAAGCTATAGTACCCAGGTAATTTACATCTATTAGTTTTTTATAAACATCAAAATTAGTATCCTTAATTAAGGAGCGTTGGCTAATGCCAGCATTATTAATTAAAACATCAATCTTACCAAATAATGAAACTGCTTTTTCTACATTTAAGGCCATTTTATCATGATCACCCAAATCAATAGGTACTATTTTTACATTCTCTGGAATGGCGCATTGTTGTTTAACCTTATTTAATTCATCTTCTCTACGAGCCGAAATAATTAACTTACAATTTTTTGTGTTTAGTGAATACGTTAATGCTTCTCCAATACCAGAAGAAGCTCCAGTAATCCAAACAATTTTATTATTTATCCTTTTCATTAAAATGTTTTTACTGCTTAAAAATATAGTTAAATTTGATAGTAATATATGAAAGCAACCTATAAAAAATATAATTTAATATTTAAGCGACCTAGCGGTACCTCTAGAGGAGTGCTTACTACTAAAGAAACGTGGTTTATTATTATAGAAGAAAAAGATAAGAAGGGAATTGGAGAATGTGGTCTTTTTAGGGGGTTAAGTATAGATGATGTACCTGATTATGAAGAAAAAATTAAATGGACAATAGCAAACATTCATTTAGGGTTAGAAACTCTATTAGATGAATTAGTATTTTTTCCAAGTATCCAATTTGGATTGGAACAAGCTTTTTTATCGTTAAATTCGGAAAACTCTTTTTCTCTTTTGCCTTCAAATTTTACAAGTAATAATGCTTCAATTCCTATTAACGGATTAGTTTGGATGGGAGATGAGTATTTTATGTTGCAACAAATTGAAGAAAAATTACAACAGGGTTTTAATTGTATAAAATTAAAGATTGGGGCAATAGATTTTGATAAAGAATTAGCACTTTTAAAATCTATTAGAAAAAGATACACACCTGAGGAAATAGAATTGAGAGTAGATGCTAATGGCGCATTTTCTATAGAAGAAGCTTCATCTAAATTAAAACAATTGGCACAATTTAAAATTCATTCTATAGAGCAACCTATTAAGCAAGGTGCTATTTTAGATATGAAAGCTTTGTGTAGTACTACCCCTTTACCAATTGCTTTAGATGAGGAGTTAATAGGAGTTTTTACAATTGCAGAGAAAGAAAAATTATTACAAACTATAATGCCACAATATATAATCCTTAAACCAAGTTTAGTTGGTGGTTTTAAAGGAAGTTTAGAATGGATTACTTTAGCAAAAAAATATAATATTGGTTGGTGGATAACCAGTGCTTTAGAAAGTAATATTGGTTTAAATGCAATTGCGCAATGGACGTACACACTTTCTAGTAAAATGCACCAAGGACTTGGTACAGGAGCATTATTTACAAACAATTTTACTAGTCCGTTATATGTAGAAAACGGAGAATTGTTCTATAGTAAATTTGTAGGTTGGCAAAATAATTTAATAGAAGATTTATGTATATAGAACAAGGGTTTAAAGGAAGAGAAGAATTTTGGAGATATATTATTGGTGTACTAATTATCTTTGTAGGTTGGCAAATTTTAGGGATGATTCCTTTAATGATTGGTCTTGCATCTAAAGTAGATAGTTTAGGAAATTTACCAACAGATGTAGCAGGAATGAGCTCCTTATTGGGGTCTAATATGTTTCTCTTTTTAATGTTAGTCTCTTTTGTTTTTGGTCTTGTAGCTACATTTTTTACCACATCTGTACTGCATCAACAAAAAATAGTTGCTCTAACTACTTCTAGAGCAAAAATAGATTGGAGTAGAGTGTTTTTTTCTTTTGGTTTATGGGGAATACTATCTGCAGGGTTAATGTTGATAGATGTTTATCTCTCTCCTGATGATTATGTACTAAATTTTAAATTAAAACCATTTCTTATTCTTGCTGTAATAAGTATTATTCTAATTCCGATACAAACTAGTTTTGAAGAATATTTTTTAAGAGGATATTTAATGCAAGGAATAGGGATTGTAGCTAAAAACAAATGGCTCCCTTTAGTTATAACCTCTGTAATTTTTGGATTATTGCATTTGGCTAATCCTGAGGTAGATAAATTAGGGTATGGTATTATGGTATTCTATATAGGAACTGGTTTTTTTCTAGGTATTTTAACGTTAATGGACGAAGGTTTAGAACTTGCATTAGGTTTTCATGCTGCAAATAATTTAATTACAGCATTGCTTGTAACGGCAGACTGGACTGCTTTTCAGACCGATTCTATTTATAGAGATATATCTAATCCAGAATTAGGTTTGGATGTTTTTGTGCCAGTATTTGTAATTTTTCCTATTCTACTTTATATATTTTCTAAAAAATATAGCTGGACTAATTGGAAAGAAAAACTATCTGGAAAAATTGTATCTAAAGAAGCTTTTTTAGAAGAAAAAATGGAAAAGATTGGATTGGAGTAAAATACATTCAGACTTTAAATTAAACGGTGTTTCTATTTCTAAAAAAGAAATTCCAGAGGTTGCTTATTCCTATATAAAAGAAGGAGAGGATTTTGAAAAAGAAATTGGCGAATTTTTACAGAATTGGATAGATAATAAAGAAACTATAGAAGTAAAAACCTCAGGTTCTACAGGTGTTCCAAAATTACTTGTTCTTAAAAAAGAACATATGGTAAACTCTGCTATAGCTACAGGAAAGTATTTTAATTTAGAACCTAAAAATACTGCACTCTTGTGTATGTCTGCAAATTATATTGCTGGTAAAATGATGCTGGTAAGGGCAATGGTTTTGGGGTTACACATAACTGTTATAGCCCCATCTTCTAATCCTTTAGAAAAAGCAAAAAAACAATTTGATTTTTGTGCAATGGTACCATTACAATTGCAAAACTCTTTGGGTAAATTAAATGCGTTAAGAACGGTTATTATTGGTGGTGCTCCAATGTCTATTTCATTAAAAGAAAAAGTACAAGGTTTAAAAACAGCTGTTTTTGAAACTTATGGAATGACAGAAACAATTACGCATATAGCTCTAAAAAAAATAAACAATAATCCAAAAAAAACTTTTTCTGTTCTTCCTAATGTAAAAGTTTCTAAAGATGGTAGAGATTGTTTAGTAATTGATGCCCCAAAAATTACAAATACTACCATTGTTACAAATGATATTGTAGAAATAATTTCTGAAACAGAATTTAATTGGTTGGGTAGAGTAGATAATGTTATTAATTCTGGCGGGGTAAAATTACACCCAGAACAAATAGAAGCTAAGCTTTCTTCTATCGTTAAAAACACTTTTTTTGTTGCTGGAATTTTTGATGAAATTTTGGGAGAAAAACTTGTGTTAGTTTTAGAGAATGAAAATGAAAACTCTCTAATTTTGGAAAAAATAAAAGAAATAAAAACTATTACAAAATATCAAATTCCAAAAAGTGTATATATAAAAGAGAACTTTATATATACACCTAATGGAAAATTAAATAGGAAAGCAACTTTAAATTCTTTAAACCTGTAAAACTCCCATATTGAATGGTTTTTCAATAGGAGCGTGGTTAGCAGCTTCAATACCCATAGATATCCATTTTCTAGTATCCAATGGATTTATAATAGCATCAGTCCAAAGACGAGAGGCTGCATAATAAGGAGAAACTTGATTATCATACCTTTCTTTAATTTTGGAGAATAACTCAGCTTCCTTCTCTGGAGTTATTTCTTCTCCTTTTTTCTTTAAAGAAGATTTTTCTATTTGTAGAAGAACTTTGGCGGCAGAGTTACCACTCATTACTGCCAATTCTGCACTTGGCCAGGCAGCAATAAGTCTTGGGTCATAAGCTTTGCCACACATAGCATAGTTGCCAGCACCGTAACTATTACCAATAACAATCGTGAATTTAGGAACTACAGAGTTACTAACAGCATTTACCATTTTTGCGCCATCTTTAATTATTCCTCCATGTTCACTTTTGCTACCTACCATAAAGCCAGTAACGTCTTGTAAAAATACTAGTGGAATTTTCTTTTGGTTACAATTGGCAATAAATCTTGTAGCCTTATCTGCAGAATCGGAATATATTACGCCACCAAATTGCATTTCGCCTTTAGTTGTTTTTACAACTTTACGTTGGTTAGCAACAATACCTACAGCCCAACCATCTATTCTAGCATAACCAGTTAATATAGTTTGTCCATAACCTTCTTTATATTGTTCAAAGTCCGAGTTGTCTACAAGTCTTTTTATTATTTCTACCATGTCATATTGCTCATGGCGAGCAGCTGGTAGTAAACCATATATATCTTCAGGGTTCTCTTTTGGTTTAGTAGCTTTTGTTCTGTTGTAACCAGCTTTATCAAAATCACCAATTTTATCCATAATACCTTTAATGGTATCTAATGCAGAGGCATCATTTTTTTCTTTATAATCTGTAACACCGCTAATTTCACAATGTGTAGAGGCTCCTCCTAAAGTTTCATTATCTATTTGCTCCCCAATGGCAGCTTTTACAAGGTAGCTTCCAGCAAGAAATATACTTCCTGTTTTATCCACAATTAAAGCCTCATCACTCATAATAGGTAAATAGGCTCCCCCAGCAACACAACTACCCATAACTGCAGATATTTGAGTAATACCCATACTGCTCATTTTTGCATTGTTTCTAAAAATACGTCCAAAGTGCTCTTTGTCTGGGAAAATTTCATCTTGTAGTGGAAGGTATACCCCAGCACTATCTACTAAGTAAATAATTGGTAATCTATTTTCTATTGCAATTTCCTGTGCTCTTAAATTCTTTTTTGCTGTAATGGGGAACCAAGCGCCAGCTTTTACGGTTGCATCATTTGCAACAACAAGACATTGCTTTCCTGAAACATATCCCATTTTTATTACCACTCCACCAGAAGGGCATCCGCCATGTTCTTCATACATTCCTTCGCCTACAGCAGCTCCAATTTCAATACTATCTTTTTTGTTATCTAATAAATAGTCTATACGCTCTCTAGCAGTCATTTTGCCTAGAGCATGTTGTTTTTCTATTCTTTTTTTTCCTCCCCCTAATTTAATTAGAGCAAGTCTTTTTCTTAATTCTGATAAAAGTAATTTATTGTGGTCTTCGTTTTTATTGAAGGTTAAATCCATTCCTTATTTTTTGTTTATTAGTCCGTATAAAGATAAGGAGTTAAATTGATTACATTTGATAAAAATCAATAATCAAAAAGATAGTAATGATAAAATGGGGTATTTTAGGTCTAGGAAATATAGCTAAAAAATTTGCTTCAGATTTAAAGTTAGTCCCTACAGCTGCACTCCATGCTGTAGCTTCTAGAGATTTAAGTAAGGCAAATGAATTTGCTAATGAAAATAATGCTTCTAAAACTTATGGAACTTACCAACAACTTTTTGAAGACAAGGAAGTTATAGTTATTTATATAGCTACACCACATAATAACCACGCAGAGTTGAGTATACAGGCTATGACACATGGCAAACATGTTTTGTGTGAAAAACCTATAGGTGTTAATGAAAAAGAAGTAAGAGCAATGGTAGCTGCTTCTAAAAATAATAAGGTGTTTTTAATGGAAGGTTTGTGGTCTAGATTTAACCCGACAATTAAAAAAGTAAAAAATCTTATAAATAAAAAAGAGATAGGTAGTTTAAACTATATGTATGCAGATTTCGCTTTTTATGGGTTAGATAGAGAAGAGGATGGTAGATTGCTAAACCCTAGTATGGCGGGAGGTTCATTGTTAGACATTGGAATTTACCCTGTCTTTTTGGCTTATTTATTTTTAGGTAAACCAGAGACCATCCTTGCTAAATCTAATTTTCATAGTACAGGTGTAGAAATTCAAACCTCTATAATTTTTCAATATAAAAATGCACAAGCAGTACTTTATTCTGGATTAAATTCTACGACACAAACTATTGCGGAGTTTTCTGGCTCAGAAGGTTCCATAATAATTCCTTCTAGATGGCATGTGGCACAAGGGTATGAATTAAAAAAAGGAAATGAATCTTCTTTCGTTTCTATGCCAAGAAATGGACTTGGATTTACTTATGAAATTGAAGAAGTGCACCAATGTATTTTAAAAAATAAAACAGAAAGTGAATTGTGGAATCATCAAAATAGTATAGATTTAGCACAATTGTTAGATTCTATTCGTAAAGAAGTAGGAATTATTTTTCCTTTTGAAGAATAATATTAGAATTATACATTTATAAATCTTGGAATTTTTCCGATATTTGAAATTACCAAAAACTAAACCAAAAAAACTATGGGAATGAATAAAAACACCGTACTCGCGTGGGCAACATTTATAATGCTATTTGTAGGAGTAGCTCTTATTGCACTTGGTGCTTTTAGATATGATGATGTAGCCGGATGGGGATTTGCTTCTGTAGGTATAGGTTTTTTTGCTATTGCATGGGTTTTTAATGCTTTAAAAGGTAGAGTTTAAAACAAATTTTCACACTTTTCATTACGATAAATACATACTATGTCTGACGATAAGAAAGTAATTTTCTCCATGTCTGGAGTTTCCAAGACGTTTAAAACTGCAAATACACCAGTATTAAAAAATATATATTTAAGCTTCTTTTATGGGGCAAAAATTGGAATTTTAGGGCTCAATGGTTCTGGTAAATCTACCTTATTAAAAATTATAGCAGGCGTTGATAAAAATTTTCAAGGCGATGTAGTTTTTTCTCCAGGATATAATGTTGGGTATTTAGAACAGGAACCCCAGTTAGATGAAGATAAAACGGTTCTGGAAATTGTAAAAGAAGGTGTTGCAGAAACAGTAGCTATATTAGATGAGTATAATAATATTAATGACCAGTTTGGATTAGAAGAAGTATATTCTGATGCTGATAAGATGGATAAATTAATGGCTAGGCAAGCTGTTTTGCAAGATCAGATAGATGCTTCTAATGCTTGGGAGTTAGATACAAAATTAGAAATAGCAATGGATGCGTTACGTACTCCAGATTCCGATAAGAAAATAGCAGTACTTTCTGGAGGGGAGCGAAGACGAGTTGCATTATGTAGATTGTTATTGCAGGAACCAGAAATTTTATTATTAGATGAACCTACTAACCATTTAGATGCAGAATCTGTACACTGGTTAGAACACCATTTAGCACAATATAAAGGAACTGTTATTGCTGTAACGCATGATAGGTACTTTTTAGATAATGTTGCAGGATGGATTTTAGAATTAGATAGAGGAGAAGGTATTCCTTGGAAAGGAAATTATTCTTCTTGGTTAGATCAAAAATCTAAACGATTAGCACAAGAAAGCAAAACAGCTTCTAAAAGACAAAAAACTTTAGAACGAGAGTTAGAGTGGGTACGCCAAGGAGCAAAAGGAAGACAAACAAAACAAAAGGCGCGTCTTAAGAATTATGATAAGTTAATGAGTCAAGATCAAAAACAACTTGACGAAAAACTAGAAATATATATTCCTAATGGACCTAGATTAGGAACTAATGTTATAGAGGCAACAGGAGTTAGTAAAGCCTATGGCGATAAATTACTTTATGAGGACTTAAAATTTAATCTTCCGCAAGCTGGTATTGTAGGTATTATTGGTCCAAATGGTGCTGGTAAAACCACAATTTTTAGAATGATAATGGGGGAGGAAACTCCAGATAAAGGAGAGTTTGTTGTAGGAGAAACAGCAAAAATTGCCTATGTAGATCAAAGTCATTCTAATATAGACCCAGAAAAAACTATTTGGCAAAATTTTAGTGATGAGCAAGAGCTTATTATGATGGGAGGTAGGCAAGTAAATTCTAGAGCCTATTTAAGTAGGTTTAATTTTTCTGGTAGTGAACAAAATAAAAAAGTAAATATGCTTTCTGGTGGGGAGCGTAACCGTTTGCATTTAGCGATGACGCTTAAAGAAGAAGGAAATGTTTTGCTTTTAGATGAACCTACCAATGATCTAGATGTTAATACTTTACGAGCACTAGAAGAAGGTTTAGAGAATTTTGCTGGTTGTGCGGTAGTTATTTCTCACGACCGTTGGTTCTTAGATCGTATTTGTACGCATATATTAGCTTTTGAAGGAGATTCTCAAGTATATTTCTTTGAAGGTTCTTTTTCTGATTACGAAGAAAATAAGAAAGCACGTTTAGGTGGCGATTTAATGCCAAAACGTATTAAGTATAAAAAGTTGATTAGATAGAAAATAGAGTATTAACCTAGATGCCTCTTTGTAATATACACAAGAGGCATTTTTTTATTCTAAAATTAATTCCATTTTTACATCACTTCTAACATAGGGTAAATTTTTTTCCAAAGGAATGTGTGTAAAACCATATTTTTCATAAATATGAAGAGCAGTATCCAATTTGGTACTAGAATATAATAGAATTTTAGGCCATTTCTTTTCTTGGGCAAAATTTATAGCAAACTCTACTAATTGTTGCCCTATCTTTAAACCTTGGTAATCTTGGTCTACAGCCATTTTTCCTAATTCATAATTACCATCTTTCATTATAATATAAGAAAAGCATCCAACTATAGTATTTTGGTATTGGGCCATGAAAATATAACCGCCGGGCTTAATAATAGCATCTTCGCAATTTTCTAATAATTGAGAATCTTTTTCTTCGACATGAAAATATTTTTTCAGCCAAGCTATATTTAAATCTTTAAAAGCTTTTGCGTGTATAGGTTTGTAGGGTATTATTTGTAAGCTCATTTTTTGTCATTACTGTATTTTATTAAAGATATAGAATTCATAGAAATAAAAATAATTGCAACTTTTTTTAACAAAAAAAATCTAAAACTACTTTTCCTGCGTATATTTAAAAAACAAACAACCAATTTTAAAAGTTAAACAAGGTTAATTAATTTTTTACATTATGAGTGAATCTAAAAATAACAACGGTTTAAAGGTATTAGCAGGGTTACTAGGAGTAATTCTTTTAGGTACTATTATTTATACTGTTAGTCTTTATCAAGAGAAGAAAAAGACGGAAACTGTTCTTACTAAAGAAAAAGAATTAGTAGTAGAAGATTTAAATAGTTTAAAATCGGAGTACGATAAAGCTATTTTAGAGAGTAATGCAACTAATGAAGAATTAGTAACTGCAAGAGATAACATTTCAAAGTATATTGATTCTGTAAAAGCAATGAAAGGAGATATAGCATCTTTGTCTAGATATAGAAGACAAGTAGGTGTTTTAAAAGCAGAAAGAGCTAAATTATTAAAGCAAGTAGATTCTCTTACACGCTCTAATACTTTAATTGCTATGGAAAGAGATAGTACTTATGTAGAGTTAGAAAAGCAAACAGTTTTTAATGATTCTCTAGTAGTACAAAACACGCAATTAGCAGATGTAGTAGAAAAAGGTTCTGCATTAAATTTATCAAAATTTTCTGTAGATGCTGTAAAAGAGCGTAATAGTGGTAAACTAGTATCTACTTCTAGAGCTGGTAGAACGGATAAATTTAAAATTTGCTTTACAGTTGCAGATAATGTAATTGCAGGAGCTGGTGATAGAGAATTTTTTGTGGAAGTTTTAGATCCTCAAGGAAATGTTTTAGGAGAAAGTTATTCTAAAACAAATGAATCTGGAGCTTCTGTAACGTATAGTAAGTCTACAAGTTTTTATTATGAAAATAAATCTTTAGATGTTTGTGACTATATAGGAAAGCCTGTTGGAGATTTCCAAAAAGGAAATTATATGGTGAATGTTTATGATGATAAATTAAAATTATTAGGAACTTCTAAGTTTACTTTGAAGTAATAACGAGAACACACACTATCCATTAATATTTAAGAGCCAATCATTAATTTGATTGGCTCTTTTATTTTGTAGTAGAATTTAATTATTACTTTAAGCTACCTACCATATTTTCTGGTTTTACCCAAGCATCATAATCTTCTGCAGATACATACCCAAGATTAATGGCTTCTTCTTTTAAAGTAGTTCCGTTTTCATGTGCAGTATTTGCAATTTCGGCAGCTTTATAATACCCAATTTTAGTGTTTAAAGCCGTAACAAGCATTAAAGAATTGTTTAATAATTCTTTAATAACACTATGGTTAGGCGTTATGCCAGAGGCACAATTAACATCAAAACTTACACATGCATCTCCAATTAATTGCGCAGATTGTAAAATATTTGCGCCCATCATTGGCTTAAAAACATTTAATTCATAATGACCTTGTGTACCGCCAATAGTAACAGCTACATCATTACCCATTACTTGCGCACATACCATAGTAAGTGCTTCACATTGAGTAGGGTTTACTTTTCCAGGCATAATAGAACTACCTGGTTCATTTGCAGGAATAATAATTTCACCAATACCAGAACGAGGACCAGAAGCCATCATTCTTACATCATTTGCAATTTTATTTAAGGAAACTGCTAATTGTTTTAAAGCTCCGTGACTTTCTACTATAGCATCGTGTGCAGCTAGAGCTTCAAATTTATTCTCCGCAGTATTAAAAGGTAGTTCAGAAAATTCTGCAATATATTTTGCTACTAATACATCATAACCTTCTGGAGTATTTAAACCTGTACCTACGGCAGTACCACCTAAAGCAAGTTCACTTAAATGCGCTAGTGTGTTTTTTAATGCTTTTAATCCATGGTCTAATTGGGATACATAACCAGAAAATTCTTGTCCTAAGGTTAGGGGAGTAGCATCCATTAAATGGGTTCTACCAATTTTTACAACCGTATTAAACTCTTTAGCTTTTTTAGCAAAAGTATCTCGTAGTTGACTAACACCAGGAATAGTATTTTCTACTATTTTTTTATAAGCTGCAATGTGCATTCCTGTAGGAAAGGTATCGTTAGAAGATTGCGATTTGTTTACATCATCATTAGGTTGTATAGTTTTTTCGCCTTCACCTATTATTTTTCCTGCAATTTCATGAGCACGATTAGCAATTACCTCATTTACATTCATATTACTTTGCGTACCAGAACCAGTTTGCCAAATAACTAAAGGAAATTGGTCATCATGTTTTCCAGCAAGAATTTCATCGCAAACAGTAGCTATTAAATCTCTTTTTTCAACGGCAAGTACTCCTAATTCATGATTGGTATAAGCTGCTGCTTTTTTTAAATAAGCAAAACCATATACTATATCTAATGGCATAGATGCAGCTGCTCCAATTTTAAAATTATTTCTGGAGCGTTCTGTTTGTGCTCCCCAATACTTATCACTAGGAACTTTTACTTCGCCCATAGTGTCTTTTTCTATCCTAAAGCTCATTTTTTAAAAAGTTTTATTTATATCAAAGGTAGGGGTTTACAGATTTATTTCCATTTTTTTTAATTTTGATTTGCACTATTAGTGTATTTAAAAGTATCTTTGCATTGTTAATATTATATATCATGTTTGACTTTGACCAATATTTAGGATTTTTATCATTTTTAACCATTTTAACCATAGGTTTTTGGTTAATGATTTTTTTGTTAACATTTGTTATCCCTTACTGGTTATTTGGTAACATTAAAGAATTACTAAAAGAAAAAAGAGATGCTAAAAAAGCTGCTCGTGAAAACGCATAAAAAAAGGGAAATCTAAATAAGATTTCCCTTTTTTGTTTTTAGTTATTTTTGTTTACACTTTGATTACCAATTATTAAGTGTATTCCCAAAGCTTCTAAAATACTTTTCTAAACTACGGGTAGATAATTTTCTATTTATAATTTCTGACCAGGAGTATTTTTTATAAATATCTTCCTCTTCTGAAAGTTGTTCTGTTTTAAACTCTTTAGTTTCTTTCTTTAACTTTTGTTTTTCTTTAAGAATGTGAAGTTCTTTTTCCATGGCTTCTATATCTATACCATGCACATACCTATCATATAATTTAATACGTATAAAATAGACAATAGGAATAACTACCATACAAATAGGAATTACCCACCATATGTTTTCTGTATCAATGATATCATCAGAATCTGAGAAAACCTCAAATAACTGAAATGCATACATTGCGATTGGAATAATAATAATATGATACCACCAGTTTTTAGAAGAAAAAAACCAAATAATCATAAGATATAAAGGAATGATTTTACTGAAAAGGAACCAGAAATATACAGAAACACTATGAAAACCTCCATTATCTATTGTATAACCAAGTAAAGAAATTGTCTCATTTGGTTCTTTTGGCAAGTAATCATAAAACTTATATAAAAAAGGAGATACAGCAATAAAAAATACAAAAATAGATTCTAAAATTATTTTTGTTTTAGCTTTTTTACTTGTAGAATTATTAATCATTAGGTAGAAGTTCTTTTCTACTAACGATTATGTTTTAAAAAAAGTATAAAAAAAGGGCAATTAATATCGCCCTTTTTTTATATTTTTTATTCTGGCCTTAGATGTTTTTTATCTATTCCTTGTTCATACAGTTGATCATCATCAGAAGATGTGTTTGGGGAACAAGAGACAGCCATTAAGGTAACTACTGCTGCAAAAGCAAAAATAATTTTTTTCATTTTCATAAGTATTTAGTTAGACATGGAGTGTTTCTAAAAACGAAAGTAACTAAAAAATTGATGCGAAAATGCATTTAAACGTTAAAATTGAGCGCTTTAACGTATAAATAAGTATTTTGTCGATGTTTTTAAATCGAGGTGAAGTATAAGATAAAGGGTTACATAACTAATTGGCGGTTAGTAGCATCAATAATTTCTATAGTAATTTGTGTAGTATCTTCAGGAAGATAAGAAGGTATTTTTTCTGGCCACTCCATTAAAATCCATGCTTTAGAATTTAAGTAATCTTCTAAGCCAAAGTCTAACGCTTCATTTTCATCATTTAATCTATAAAAATCAAAATGATAGGCAATTAATTCTCCTTCTGTATTTTCATATTCATTTACAATTCCAAAAGTAGGGCTGTTTACTATATCTTTTACATCAAGAAGTTTTACTATTTCTTTTATTAATGTTGTTTTACCAGCTCCCATTTCACCATTAAAAGCTAAAAATTTATTTGGAGCGTTTCTTAAAATCTCTTCGGCAACTTCTTTTAGCTGATTTTCAGAATATATAATGTTCATCTAATTTTATTTAGGCTCTAATACTACAAAAGGAATAATCATTTCCTCTAAAGAAACGCCACCATGTTGGTAGGTATTTCTATAGTATTTTACATAATGATTATAGTTATTTGGATATGCAAAAAACATATCATTTTTTGCAAAAATAAAAGAACTACTCATATTTATACTTGGTAATTGTATGTTTTTAGGATTTGTTGCAGCAATTACTTCTTTTTCGTCATAAGTTAAACTTCTACCTGTTTTATATCTTAAGTTTAAGCTGGTGTCTTTATCTCCAATTACTTTAGATGCTTGCTTTACATTTATGGTTCCATGATCTGTAGTAATAATAAGTTTCATTCCCATAGTTTGGGCTTGCTGTATTATTTCTAATAAAGGAGAATTTTTAAACCAACTTTGTGTTAATGATCTATACGCTTTATCATTAGAAGCAAGTTCTTTAATAACCTCCATTTCAGTTTTTGAATGTGAGAGCATATCTACAA
This sequence comes from Maribacter vaceletii, assembly GCF_003634105.1. Classification (GTDB taxonomy): domain Bacteria; phylum Bacteroidota; class Bacteroidia; order Flavobacteriales; family Flavobacteriaceae; genus Maribacter_B; species Maribacter_B vaceletii. The sequence goes on from NZ_RBIQ01000008.1 coordinate 148,484, forward strand.
AATTGTAAACAATGGCGGTTAGATCATTATCTTTCTGAGATTTGAAATTTTGAGAAAGTTGTTTTCCTTGCTTTAAGCTACTTATTTTATGATATTCCCATTTTATGTCTAAACCTAAATTCTTTATTTGTGCACCAAGAAATTTATCTTCAAAAAGGTTTTTCCCTCCTTCATCTGTATCGTTTTTCCACCAGTTCGGATGTTTTTTTTCCATTTCTAATGGGGTAAGCCCAGAGAATATTGCATTTCTGGCATATTGCGTAGCAGTAGGTAAAATACTAAAGTAACAATCTTCTTTAATCTTTTTATAAAAAGTGTTTACTGTATCTTCAAAAGCACACCATTGATCTAATCTAAGATTATCAATAACAACTAATAATGTTTTATTGTTTTTAAGCTCAGGAACTACCCATTTTTTAAATAAAGTGTGCGATAATACTGGGGCATTATTATTTACAAACCAATCTTTATATTCTTTATCAATAAATTTTGAAAATTGATTATTTGCTTCTGTTTTTTGAGATTCTAAAATCTCGAACATACTGCTGTCTTCAATTTCTTCTAATTGTAATTCCCAGTATATTAACTTATTGTATAATTCTACCCATTCTTCCTTAGAATTTACCATAGCTAAATCCATAGCTATTTTTCTAAATTCTTGTTGATAATTTGCAGTAGTTTTCTCTGAAACCAGACGAGAATGGTCTAAGTTCTTTTTTAAAGACAGTAAAATTTGATTAGGATTAACAGGTTTTATAAGGTAATCTGCTATTTTAGAGCCAATAGCCTCTTCCATTATAAGTTCTTCTTCACTTTTAGTAATCATTACTACGGGTAAAGAAGAATTTAATATTTTAATTTCGTTTAAAGTTTCCAATCCAGAAATACCGGGCATATTCTCATCTAAGAAAACAATATCTACACGAGTTTCTTGGAGTTCTTCCAAGGCTTCTTGCCCACTTTTGCAGGTTACAACTAAATAGTTTTTTGCTTCTAAGAATAGAATATGTGGTTTTAATAAATCTATCTCATCATCTACCCAAAGTATTGTTATCTTGTTCATTTAGTACTTATATTTGTGCGTAAATTATACCGATTTTGATAAAATCTAACAAGCTTAAAATATTTAATGATCCAATTTACGGATTTATTAGAATTCCCAACACTTTAATTTTTGATCTTATTGCAGATCCTTTTTTTCAAAGGTTGCGAAGAATTTCTCAAATGGGACTTTCTTATCTGGTATATCCAGGAGCACATCATACACGTTTTCATCATGCTTTAGGGTGTATGCATTTAATGCGAAAAGCTATACAAGTACTAAGGTTTAAGCAAGTAGAATTAACAAAAGAAGAAGAAGAAGGGCTTTTAATAGCAATTCTTCTACATGATATTGGCCACGGACCTTTCTCGCATGCAATGGAACATAGTATTGTAGAAGGGGTTAACCATGAACATATTTCTTTATGTTTTATGAAAGAGCTAAATATAAAGTTTGAAGGGAAGTTAACATTAGCTATTGAAATATTTAATGGTAATTACCCTAAAAAATTTTTAAATCAATTAGTATCTAGTCAATTAGACATGGATAGGTTAGATTATCTTAAAAGAGATAGTTTTTATACCGGTGTGGCAGAAGGGAATACAAATGCAGAACGCTTAATTACCATGCTTAATGTAGTTAATGGAGAGTTAGTAATAGAAGAAAAAGGGATCTATTCTATTGAGAAATTTATTATGGCTCGCAGGTTTATGTATTGGCAAGTGTATTTGCATAAAACTGGAGTAGCTGCAGAGCAATTACTAATGCGCATATTAAAACGTTCTAAAGAATTAATAGTAAGAGGAGAAGATCTAGAGTGCAGTAAGAATTTAAAGTTCTTTTTAGAAAATAAAATTGATATTGATAATTTTGATTTAGATACATTAGTACGATTTTCTAAGTTAGACGATATTGATATTCTTTCTGCAATTAAGAATTGGCAAGAAAGTTCCGATTTTGTTTTGTCTCAATTATGCCAAATGGTTATAAATAGAAGACTTTTACAAGTAAAAGTTAAAAATGAACCTATTTCTGACATTAAATTTGAAAAACATTTTAATGATTTTAAGGCAGAAAATGATTTAACTGATGAAGAAACAAACTATTTTGTTTTTACAGGGGAGATAAAAAATAAGGCGTATGATAGAGATTATCAGCCAATTAATATTCTTAAAAAATCTGGAAGAGTAGTAGATATTGCAAAACTGTCTGATTATTTAAAAATAAAAACGCTTTCTAAAACGGTTTCTAAATATTATATATGCTACCCTAAAGATTACGTTTAACTATTTTTCTTACTTTTGTGCTCATGGTATTTACAGCGAGTCAAATTGCAGGCATATTAGAAGGGGAAATTGAAGGAAACCCAGAGATTGCCGTTCACAAATTAGCCAAAATAGAAGAAGGAGAAAAAGGATCTCTTACTTTTTTAGCTAATCCAAAATATACTTCACATATATATTCTACAAAAGCATCGGTTACAATTGTAAATAAAGACTTTATTCCAGAGCAAAGCATATCTACAACATTAATAAAAGTAGAAGATGCTTATGAATCTTTTTCTAAACTATTAGAATATTATAATGAAGTAAAAAATAATAAGAAAGGAATAGAGAGTCCTGTATTTATTGCAGATACTGCAAAATATGAAGAAGATGTTTATATAGGAGCCTTCACTTATATTGGTACTAATGTTGTTTTAGGAAAAAATGTAAAGATTTATCCAAATGTTTTTATAGGAGACAATGTGATAATTGGAGATAATAGTTCTGTTTTAGCAGGTGCAAGAGTTTGTTCGGAGTCTGTTATTGGAAAAAACTGTACCATTCATAGTGGTGTTATTGTTGGGGCAGACGGTTTTGGTTTTGCACCTAATAAAGATGGATCCTATAGTAAAATACCACAAACAGGGAATGTAATTTTAGAAGATAATATAGATGTTGGAGCAGGAACTACAATAGATAGAGCAACATTAGGGTCTACAATACTTCGTAAAGGTGTAAAATTAGACAACCAAATACAAATAGCGCATAATGTAGAAATTGGAGAAAACACAGTTATTGCTGCCCAAACTGGTATTGCAGGATCTACAAAGATTGGTAAAAACTGTATGATAGGTGGGCAAGTAGGTATTGTTGGGCACATTACTATTGGTGATAATGTTAGAATACAAGCGCAATCTGGTATTGGGAGAAATGTAAAAGATAATGAGATTTTACAAGGTTCTCCAGCATTAAATTATGGAGATTATAACAAATCTTATGTGCATTTTAAAAATTTACCAAAAATTGTTAATAGAATAAATCAATTGGAAAAAAAAGAATAATTGTGAATATGAAACCACAAAAACAAAGAACAATTGGAAAAGAAATTACCCTAACAGGTGTAGGATTACATACAGGAGAAAATGTAACTCTTAAATTTTTACCTGCGGCAGAAAATCATGGTTATGCTTTTAAAAGAGTGGATTTAGAAGGGGAGCCAATAATAGAGGCAGATGCTAATTACGTAGTAAACACACAAAGAGGTACAAATTTAGAAAAGCATGGTGTTAAAATACAAACATCTGAGCATGTTTTAGCCGCTTTAGTTGGTCTAGAAATTGACAATGTTTTAATAGAATTAAATGCTCCAGAACCACCAATAATGGATGGTTCATCTAAGTTTTTTGTTGAAGCTTTAGAAAAAACTGGTATTGTAGAACAAGAAGCAGAAAGAGAAGAATATATTGTTAAAGATGTTATTTCTTATAAAGATGAAGCCACTGGTAGTGAAATAACTATAATACCATCTGATACGTATATGGTAACTACAATGGTAGATTTTGGTACTAAAGTTTTAGGAACTCAAAATGCTACTTTAGAAAAACTTAGTGATTTTAAAACTGAAATAGCAGATGCAAGAACTTTTAGTTTTTTGCATGAGTTAGAAGCTTTATTAGAGCACGGACTTATTAAAGGAGGAGATTTAAATAATGCTATTGTTTATGTGGATAAGGAAATTTCCGAAACCACAATGAAAAAATTGGAGAAAGCTTTTAATAAAGAAAAGCTATCTGTTAAGCCTAATGGTATATTAGATAACTTAACATTGCACCAACCAAATGAAGCAGCAAGACACAAATTGTTAGATGTTATTGGAGATTTAGCATTAGCAGGAACTCGAATACGTGGAAAAATTATAGCAAATAAACCAGGGCATTATGTAAATACACAATTTGCTAAGAAAATTGCAAAGATTATTAAACTAGAGAAAAGAAATAAAGTTCCTAGTTATGATCTAAACCAACCACCTTTAATGGATATTCATCAAATTATGGATATGTTACCTCATAGACCTCCATTTTTATTAATAGATAGGGTTTTAGAGCTTTCTGATACACATGTTGTTGGTATGAAAAATGTTTCTATGAATGAGCCATTTTTTGTTGGTCATTTTCCTGGTGCACCAGTAATGCCTGGCGTATTACAAGTAGAGGCAATGGCACAAACTGGCGGTATTTTAGTTTTAAGTACTGTACCAGACCCAGAAAACTACCTTACCTTTTTTATGAAAATGGATAATGTAAAGTTTAAGCAAAAAGTGCTTCCGGGAGATACACTAGTTTTTCATTGTAGTTTAATTACTCCAATAAGGAGAGGAATTTGTCATATGCAAGCATATGCTTATGCTAATAATAAGTTAGTTTGTGAGGCAGAATTAATGGCACAAATAGCTAAAAAGAAATAAAAATGAATCAGCCTTTAGCTTATATACACCCTGGTGCAAAAATTGCAAAAAATGTTGTTGTAGAACCTTTTACAACAATTCATAATAATGTTTCTATTGGTGATGGTACTTGGATTGGGTCCAATGTAACCATTATGGAAGGAGCAAGAATTGGAAAAAATTGTAATATTTTTCCAGGAGCAGTAATTTCTGCACCGCCACAAGATTTAAAGTATGATGGCGAAGAAACTACAGTTGTTATAGGAGATAATACTACTATTAGAGAATGTGCGACAATACATAAAGGAACCTCTGACAGAATGAAAACTGTTATAGGTAAAAATTGTTTAATTATGGCTTATTGTCATGTAGCGCATGATTGTTTAGTTGGCGATAATTGTATTTTTTCTAACAACTCAACTCTAGCAGGACACGTAACTATTGGAGATAATGTAATATTAGCTGGTTTAGTTGCAGTGCATCAATTTGTATCTGTAGGGCAGCATGCTTTTGTAACTGGAGGTTCTTTAGTACGTAAAGATGTACCGCCTTTTGTAAAAGCTGCACGTGAGCCACTTTCTTATGTTGGTATAAACTCTGTTGGTTTAAGAAGAAGAGGAATAGCTTCAGAAAAAATTAGAGAAATTCAGAATATATATAGAATACTATATCAAAAAAATTATAATAATACACAAGCAGTTCAAATTCTTGAAGCAGAAATGGAAGCAACGCCCGAGCGCGATGAAATTCTTCAGTTTATTAGAGACTCGCAACGTGGTATTATGAAAGGGTATTTTAGTAATAATTAAGTATAAAATATAGGATAAGTTAAGAGAGTATATCTTTTAATAATTAACGAATAACTAACAACAAATAAATGGCATCTACATCAGATATTAGAAAAGGATTATGCATCAGATATAATAATGATATATACAAAATCATTGAATTTTTACATGTAAAACCAGGAAAAGGCCCTGCTTTTGTTAGAACAAAATTAAAAAGTGTTAGTTCTGGAAAAGTTTTAGATAATACTTTTTCTGCAGGGCATAAAATAGAAGATGTTCGTGTAGAAACGCGTTCATATCAATTTTTATATCCAGAAGGAGATACGTTTCATTTTATGAATACTGATGATTACAACCAAATTACATTGCAAGAAAGTTCTTTAGATGCTCCTGGCTTGTTAAAAGAAGGTACTGTTGTAAAAATTATGTTTAATACAGAAGATAGCATGCCTTTATCTGTAGAAATGCCTGCAAGTGTAGTGTTAGAGGTTACATATACAGAGCCTGGTGTAAAAGGTAATACAGCTACAAATGCAACAAAACCTGCAAAAGTAGAAACTGGAGCAGAAGTAAACGTGCCTTTATTTATTAATGAAGGAGATAAAATTAAAGTAGATACAGAAAAAGGTAGCTACATGGAAAGAGTAAAAGAATAGTAGTTTTTTAGAATGAAATTTCCTAAATCTTATACTTTAAAAGAAATCTCTCAAATTATTCAATCCAAATATATAGGGGAAGATAATTTTTCTATAACTGGTATGAATGAAATTCATGTTGTAGAAAAGGGAGATATTGTATTTGTGGATCATCCAAAATATTATGATAAAGCGCTAAACTCTAAGGCTACTACTATATTGATAAATAAAGAAGTAACCTGTCCTGAAGGTAAAGCGCTATTAATTTCTAATGACCCTTTTCGAGATTTTAATATACTAACAACTTATTTTAAGCCATTTGTGCCTGCAAGTTCTACTATTGCAGAAAGTGCAAAAATAGGAGAGGGCACCGTTATACAACCCAATACTTTTGTAGGTAATAATGTTTCAATAGGGAAAAATTGTGTTGTACATTCTAATGTTGCTATATATGATAATTGTGTTATAGGAAATAATGTTACCATTCATGCAGGAAGTGTTTTAGGTGCAGATGCTTTTTATTATAAAAATAGACCTGAAGGCTTTGATAAATTGCGCTCTGGAGGAAGAGTTGTTTTAGAAGATAATGTAGATATTGGAGCTCTTTGTACTATAGATAAAGGAGTTACAGGAGATACCACTATTGGTAAAGGAACAAAACTTGATAATCAAGTACATGTAGGGCATGATACTGTTATTGGAGAAAAATGTTTAATAGCCTCACAAACAGGAATTGCTGGTTGTGTTATTATTGAAGATGAAGTTACCTTATGGGGGCAAGTAGGAACTAATAGTGGAATTACTATTGGAAAAAAAGCTGTTATAATGGGACAAACTGGAGTTACTAAATCTGTGCCAGGAGGAAAAAGCTATTTTGGAACTCCAATAGAAGAATCTAGAGAAAAACTAAAGCAATTGGCTTACATAAAAAAGATTCCAGAAATAATAAAAAAAGTAGAAAAGTAAATTAAAAAGGAGTTTACTTTAAAAATCATTTACAAACGCATATTTTTGTGTTATTAAAAAAATAATATCGTATGAGTGTTCTAGTTAACAAAGATTCTAAAATAATAGTACAAGGTTTTACAGGAAGTGAAGGAACTTTCCATGCCGGACAAATGATTGATTACGGTACTAACGTTGTTGGTGGTGTTACTCCAGGAAAAGGAGGTCAAGAACATTTAGGAAAACCTGTTTTTAATACAGTTTTAGAAGCAGTTGAAAAAGTAGGGGCAGATACAACTATTATATTTGTACCGCCAGCATTTGCTGCCGATGCTATTATGGAAGCAGCTAATGCAGGTATTAAAGTTATAATTACTATTACAGAAGGTATACCTGTAGCTGACATGGTAAAAGCCTCTAATTACATAAAAGATAAAGACTGTAGACTTGTTGGTCCTAACTGTCCAGGTGTTATTACTCCAGGCGAAGCAAAAGTTGGTATTATGCCAGGATTTGTTTTTAAAGAAGGGAATGTAGGTATTGTTTCTAAATCAGGAACTTTAACTTATGAAGCTGCAGACCAAGTGGTTCGTCAAGGACTAGGAATAACTACTGCAATTGGTATTGGTGGTGACCCAATAATTGGAACTACAACAAAAGAAGCTGTAGAATTATTAATTAATGATTCTGAAACAGAGTGTGTTGTTATGATTGGAGAAATTGGAGGACAACTAGAAGCTGATGCTGCAGAATGGTATAAGGCAAGTGGAAGTAAAAAACCAATTGTTGGTTTTATTGCTGGTGAAACTGCTCCTGCAGGAAGAACTATGGGGCATGCTGGTGCTATAGTTGGTGGTAGTGATGATACTGCACAAGCAAAAAAACGTATTATGAGAGAATGTGGAATACATGTTGTAGATTCTCCTGCCGAAATAGGTGTTAAAGTAAAAGAAGTTATGGGATAATAACATGTAAAGTGTTAAATCTTTCAAAATAATTCTTACATTAAATCCATCATTCTTACATTAGAATGATGGATTTTTTTTACAGTTAATTTTCGTCAACATTTCCTTGATAAATTATGTAAACTACTAATGACTTTTAAATACTTAATTAAAATGAAAAAACTAGTATTAAGTACCGCTTTCGCGTTTTTATTTTTATTGGCTTGTAAAATAGACTCTAAAAAAGAAGCCTATTCTTCAAGTATCACAAAAGATGCAAATGGGTTCACTTATGAGTCTTTTAATAATGATCCAACTGGTTTACGATTGTACACTTTAGATAACGGTTTAAAAGTTTATTTAGGAAAAAATACGGAAGAACCAAAAATACAAACCTTAATTGCTGTAAGAGCAGGCTCTAAATATGACCCTGCAGATAATACTGGTTTAGCACATTATTTAGAACACATGGTTTTTAAGGGCACCGACAAAATAGGAACACAAGATTTTGAAAAAGAAAAAGTTTTTTTAAATCAAATTTCGGACCTGTATGAAGCTCATAAAGCTGAAAGCGATACAATAAAGAAAAAAGATATTTATAAAAAAATAGATTCTGTTTCTTTACTTGCTTCTAATATTTCTATTGCTAATGAGTATGACAAAATGGTAAGCTCTTTAGGTGCAGAAGGTACAAATGCTTTTACTTCTAATGAACAAACAGTATATGTTAATAAAATACCTTCTAATGAGGTAGATAAATGGTTACAAGTAGAAAGTGAACGTTTTAAAACATTAGTATTACGTTTATTTCATACCGAATTAGAGGCCGTTTATGAAGAATTTAATAGAGGGCAGGATAGTGATGGAAGGAAACAATATTTTGCAGTTTTAGAAGGCCTGTATCCAAATCATCCTTACGGTACACAATCTACAATAGGGAAGTCAGAGCATTTAAAGAATCCATCAATGAAGGCTATTCATAATTATTTTGATACCTATTATGTACCAAATAATATGGCAGTTATTATGGTTGGCGATTTAGATTTTGAGGTAACTATAAAAAAAATTAATAATTCTTTTGGGGACTATACATCTAAAGAAGTTTCGCACCCTACTTTTCCAGAAGAAATACCTTTAGCAAATCCTATTAAAAAAGAAGTATATGGGCCTACGGCAGAATCTATATATGTTGCTTTTAGAACCAAAGGAAAAGGTGATAAAGAAGAAGTAATGGTTACTTTAATAGATTATATGTTAGCAAATTCTAATGCAGGATTAATAGATTTAAATTTAAATCAAAAACAAATGGTGCAAAGCGCTTCTTCTTTTACCAATTTTAATAATGATTATGGTTTTCATCTGTTATACGGTACTCCAAAACAAGGACAAACTCTAGATCAGGTTAAAAATTTACTATTAGAGCAACTAGAGAAAATTAAAAAAGGAGAATTTGAGGATTGGCTTTTAGATGCAGTTGTAAATGATTTACGACTTTCTAAAATTAAGTCTTTTGAAAACTCCTCATCAACAGCATATGAATATTTAGGAGCTTTTATTGGTTTTCAAGACTGGAATAAGCGTTTAAGTATGCTAGATGAAATGAAAAAAATCACAAAAGAAGAGGTAGTTTTATTTGCAAATGAATTATATGCAGATAATTATGTAGAGGTTCATAAAATTAAAGGAGAAGACAAGAGCATTGTTAAAGTTGAAAACCCTGGAATTACCCCAATAAAGATAAATAGAGATAAAGAGTCTGACTTTATAAAGGGCTTTAATAAACTTACTTCTCCAGATTTAAAACCTCAATTTGTAGATTATAAATCTGCTATTAAAGAAACAAAAACTAAAAATGGATTAAATGTCTCCTATATAGAAAACCCTAATAACGATATTTTTAATATGAGTATTATTTTTGATATGGGTAAAGATAACGACCCAATGGTTTCTTTAGCAGCAGGGTATTTAGACTATTTAGGCACCGATAAATATACTCCTGAAGAGCTAAAACAAGAATTTTACAAAATTGGAATTTCATATTCTGTAACCGCTAAAGATGATAAAACGTATGTAGGTATCTCAGGGTTAAAAGAAAATCTAAATGGAGGTTTAGTTTTATTAGAGCATCTTTGGAATAATGCTGTTCCTGATCAAGAGTCTTATGATAAATATGTAGATAAAATATTAAAAGGAAGACAGGATTCAAAAACTCAAAAAGGAAATATTTTTTGGAACGGACTAATGAATTATAGCAAATATGGTGAAAATTCACGTTTGAGAGATATTTATACTATGACTGAATTAAGGGCTATTACACCTTTAGAATTAGTAGATAAAGTAAAAGCACTTAGAAATTATAAACAACGTATTTTCTACTATGGGAAGGATGTAGATAATGCTATTGCATCTTTGGATAAGAATCATAATGTTAACGTGGCTTCCTTGAAAGACTATCCAGAAAGAAAAAAGTATGAGGAAAAAGAAACGGGAGGTAATGTTTACTTTGTAGATTATGATATGGTACAAAGTGAAATTCTTTTATTAGCAAAAGGAGCAGAGTTTGATGCTGAAAAAATGGCTGTATCTAGATTGTTTAACACGTACTTTGGTAGTGGTTTATCTTCTATAGTTTTTCAAGAAATTAGAGAATCTAAATCATTAGCATATTCTGCTTTTTCTAGTTATAGCAATGCAAGAGAAAAAGGAAATTCAGACTACGTTATGGCGTATGTAGGAACACAAGCAAATAAACTGCCAGAAGCTGTAGATGCTATGATGGAATTAATGACAACAATGCCAGAGGCAGAAGAACAATTTAATCAAGCTAAAGAAGCAACATTAAAAAAGATAGCAGCAGAAAGAATTACAAAATCTAACATTTTTTGGACGTATGAATCTTTAAAGAAAAGAGGATTTGAAAATGATAATAGAGAAGCGCTGTATAATGCTATAAAAAACATGACTTTAAATGATTTAAAAACTTTTTTTAATACAAATATTAAAGGGGAAAATTACAATGTTATGGTAATTGGAAATAAAAAAGACATAGATTTTAAGGCATTAAAAAAGTTAGGAGATATTAAAGAAATGGATATTGATGAAATTTTTAATTTTGAAAAATCGGCTCCAGTAAAGGGCTAATAAAATTAAAAGAAAAGCTCTTTTATAATTTATGAAGAGTATTTTTAATTGGTATATTTGTTTTGCAAACCAAAAAATAACAAATTAAGCTAGTATGAAATTATTAGAAGGAAAAAATGTGATAATCACAGGTGCAAGTAGAGGAATAGGAACGGGAATAGCACAGGTGTTTGCAGAAAATGGTGCAAATGTTGCATTTACATATAGTTCTAGCGAAGCTCCTGCTTTAGCTTTAGAAAAAGAATTATCAGAAAAAGGAATAAAAGCAAAAGCATATAAAAGTAATGCTGGGAGCTTTAGTGATTCTGAGGAGTTAGTTGCTAAAGTTTTAGAAGATTTTGGAGGTATTGATGTGTTAATTAATAACGCAGGTATTACAAAAGATAATTTGTTAATGCGAATGGCAGAGGATGATTTTGATAAAGTAATTGAAATTAACCTTAAATCTGTTTTTAATATGACAAAAGCTGTACAGCGTACTATGCTTAAACAACGCAAAGGATCTATTATTAATATGAGTAGTGTTGTAGGTGTAAAAGGGAATGCTGGTCAGGCAAATTATGCAGCTTCTAAAGCAGGTATGATTGGTTTTACTAAATCTATTGCTTTAGAATTGGGTTCTAGAAATATACGTTGTAATGCTATTGCGCCAGGTTTTATAGAAACCGAAATGACTGCTAAATTAGATGAAAAAGTAGTACAGGGGTGGAGAGATGGTATTCCTTTAAAAAGAGGAGGTTCTACAGAGGATATTGCAAATGCTTGTTTATTTTTTGCATCAGATTTATCTTCTTATGTTACTGGTCAAGTACTTAATGTAGACGGTGGAATGCTAACTTAAAATAACTATTATGATATACGTAACTACAGAAACAGTTGGAGGTAAAGAAATTGAAGCTGCTTTAGGTACAGTTAGAGGAAGTACTGTAAGAGCAAGAAATATTGGAAGAGATATTTTTGCTGGACTTAAAAATATTGTTGGTGGTGAAATATCAGAATACACAAAACTATTAGCAGATGCTAGGGAGCAAGCTATTAAACGCATGTTAGATGATGCACATAGATTAGGTGCCGATGCTGTTGTTAATGTTCGCTTTACTACATCTCAAGTTATGCAAGGAGCAGCAGAAATGCTTGCTTATGGTACTGCAGTAAAATTAAAATAGTTGTATTTATGGAACTTTTTCCTGTCTTTCTAATGCTATTAATTTATGGTAGCTTTTTTGCGATTATAATTTATTTAATATTTAAAAGGATTGAAGACAAGAAGAAAGAAAATTTTGAGAAGAGAGATAACTAATACATGCAAACCAAAACAGTACTATTTATTATTTTAGCTGCAGTTGTAGCATTATTTTTGGTCCTATATCAATATTACTACAAAAGAAAAATAAAAGGAAAGACAATTATTGCTCTTTCCTTTTTACGTTTTGTTTCTATTTTTACTATTTTATTACTTCTAATAAATCCAAAGTTTGTTAAGAACAAGTATGAAATAGTAAAAACTAATTTGGTTCTTTTGGTGGATAATTCATCTTCTTTAAAAAAAGATGAATCTCTTGTTAAAAAACTTTTAGAAAGGTTAACTACTAATAATGCTTTAAAAGATAAGTTTGTTATTCATAAATATGCTTTTGGCAAAGACTTTAGTCCATTAGATACTTTATCTTTTTTAGAGCAAAACACTAATATCTCAAAAGCTTTATTAACTACAGAGGATATTTATGCTAGAACAAATTCTGCTGTAGTACTATTTACAGATGGTAACCAAACTATTGGGCAAGATTACGAGCATTTAAAATTAAAAAATGAGATTCCAATTTTTCCAATTTGTGTAGGAGATACAACTAAATATAGTGATATTAGAATAGAACAAATTAATAGTAATCCGTACTCTTTCTTGAATAATAAATTTCCAGTTGAAGTAATTGTGAATTATGAAGGTGCATCACAAATAAATAAAAAACTAACAATTATTGTTGATGGGAAAAAAGAATATCAAGAACAAATTTCTTTTTCTAAGAATAATAATTCTAAAACTATAACTACAAATTTAAAGGCTTTAAGTGTAGGTGTAAAATCTATAGAGGTTAATGTGGAAACCTTAGAGAAGGAAAAAAATGTAGTTAATAACCGTAAAATTGCATTTATAGAGGTAATAGATGAAACAACAAAAATTGGAATAATTTCCTCAATAATGCATCCAGATATTGGTGCTTTAAAAAAATCTATTGAAATAAATAAGCAAAGAGAAGTTTTTATTTTAAAACCTACTGCAAGTTCTTCAGAATTAGAAAAAATAGATTTATTTATAATTTATCAGCCTAACAGTTCTTTTTCTTCAATTTATAATTACATCAAACAAAAACAAGTAAATAATTTTACTGTAACAGGAGTTAAAACCGACTGGCGTTTTTTAAATGCTATTCAAAAGAATATAAAAATTCAGGATAATTATCCAATACAAGAGGTGGCTCCTATATTAAATCCAAGTTTTTCAAAATTTGATATTTCCGATTTTAATCCCATAGATTATCCACCTTTAGAAACTAATGTAGGCCCTATTACTTTTAATGATAATGCGGAGTCCTTATTAAATATGATTGTAAAAGGAGTACATATAGATAACCCTCTGTGCATAGTTTTAGATAATGATGTAACAAAAGAGGTATTCTGGTTTGGTGAAAATATTTGGAAATGGAGAGTTCAGGAATATAGAAATTCTAAAGAGTTTAAAAATTTTGATGATTTTATAGGGAAACTAATAATTTATTTAACTAGTTCAAAAAATAAGGATAGACTAAATATAGAGTATAAACCACTATACCAAGGGAATAGTAATTCCAAAATAACAACAACCTATTTTGATGAATCTTTCACTTTTGATTCTAATGCCACTATTATATTTACTGTTCAAAATACAAATAAAGAGAAAAAGGTAGAAATTCCAATGCTTTTAAAACAAGACTTTTTTGAAGTAGATTTATCTAATTTGTCCCCCGGAGATTACAACTTCAATGTTGCAGTCAAAGATAAAAACTATTCAAAATCAGGAACTTTTTCTATTAAAAATTTTAATGTAGAACAACAGTTTTTGTCTTCTAATTATAAAAAAATGCAATCTCTAGCAGATGATAGTAATGGAAAACTCTTATTTCCGAGTCAAATTTCAGATTTAGAAAATGCCTTGTTATCAAATAAAGCATTTATACCTGTGCAAAAGCGGACTGAAAATATTGTACCTTTGGTAGACTTTAGAATTCTTTTAGGCTTAATAATAGGAGCTCTTACATTGGAGTGGTTTATAAGAAAGTATAAAGGTTTAATGTAAATATATAATTATGGATAAATTACCTAAAATAGCAGTGCCAGTAGTATTTGTATTGGTTTTATTGGCTATATTAATTTCAAAATCAGCAGTAACTATTGGTTCGGGTGAAGCGGGAGTGTTGTATAAAACTTTTGGTGGTGGTGTTGTTACAGATGAGCCTGCTATGGGAGAAGGTTTTCATATTGTTGCTCCTTGGAATAAAGTATATGTTTATGAGGTAAGACAGCAAGAAGTTTTTGAAAAAATGCAAGTTTTATCTTCTAATGGTCTAGAAATTAAGTTAGATGCTTCTGCTTGGTTTCAACCAAAAATGGAGTTTTTAGGTAAATTGCACCAAGAAAAAGGAGCAGATTATGTACAACGTGTTTTGTTGCCTACCATACGTTCTGCGGCTCGTAGTGTAGTTGGTAGGTATACCCCAGAACAATTATACTCAAGTAAGAGAGATGCTATACAACAAGAAATTTTTGAAGAAACTAAGAAAATTGTAGATGGCCAATACATACAGTTAAATGAAATCTTAGTACGTGATGTAACATTGCCACCAACAATAAAAGAGGCTATTGAGCGCAAATTAAAACAAGAGCAAGAGTCTTTAGAGTATGAGTTTAGGTTAGTAACAGCTAAGAAAGAAGCAGAAAAAGTTACTATTGAAGCACAAGGTAAAGCAGATGCTAACCGTATTTTAAGTGCCTCTTTAACAGATAAAATTTTACAAGATAAAGGTATAGATGCTACTATTAAATTATCAGAATCTCCAAATGCAAAAGTTATTGTAGTTGGTAGCGGTGATTCTGGTTTGCCTTTAATTTTAGGGAATAATTAAAGAACTGTTATTTTTTTTATCAAAACATTAATAGTTGTTAAAAAAATAGGTTTTGCTTTTATGTAATTAAAATATATTTTACATTTACAAAGTAATGAGAAACAAAACTACACATCATCATTTTCATACTGGCTGTCAAGCGAGGTGATACTATATTGTGTAAACTAAATATATATAACCCGTTTGAGAAATCAAACGGGTTTTATTTTTAAACCAATTTGATTTCCAAACAAAATAAAGAAGGAATGACAAAAATTAGAATTGCAATTCAGAAATCTGGACGCTTAAATGAAGACTCTATAGAGATACTAAAAAATTGTGGTATATCTATAGACAATGGTAAAGACCAATTAAAAGCGTCTGCCCGTAATTTTCCTATGGAGGTTTTTTACCTAAGAAACGGAGATATTCCACAATATTTAAAAGATGGCGTTGTAGACATAGCTATTATTGGGGAGAATGTTTTAATAGAAAAAGGCGAAGGTATTGGGTTTGATGTAAGACTAGGGTTTTCTAAATGTAAAGTATCTTTAGCTGTCCCAAAAGAAGTAAAATATTCTTCTATTAATTATTTTGAAGGGAAAAGAATAGCAACTTCTTACCCTAATACGGTAAAAGGGTATTTAAAAGAAAAAGGTATTTCTGCGGACATTCACATAATTAATGGCTCTGTAGAAATTGCGCCAAATATTGGCTTAGCCGATGGTATTTGTGATATAGTTTCTAGCGGTAGTACGTTATTTAAAAACGGATTAAAAGAAGTAGAAGTAATGTTAAAAAGTGAAGCAGTTTTGGCTGTTTCTCCTAAAATATCTGAAGAACGTAAAAAGATACTTACAAAATTACAATTTAGAATTGAGGCGGTATTAACAGCCAGACAATCTAAATATGTTCTTTTAAATGCTCCAAACAATAAATTGGATAAAATAATTTCTTTATTGCCAGGTATGCGAAGCCCTACTGTTTTACCATTAGCAGAAGAAGGCTGGAGCTCTGTGCATACTGTTATTAATAAAAATAAGTTCTGGGAAGTTATAGACGAACTTAAACAGGCAGGAGCAGAAGGAATATTAGTTTGTCCTATAGAAAAAATGGTTCTATAATAATTACTTTATGAATTCTAAATTAGAAATCTTACTAATACCACAAGAAGAACTGCATACAATATTACCTTTGGTTTATGAACTAAATAATGGTAAAACAAGTAATAAAATACTTGAAGAACGCTTAATTGAAATGAAAAAAATGAATTTTCAATGTATAGGTGTTTATGATGTAAATAAATTAATTGGTATATGTGGTTTCTGGATTTTGAATAAGTTTTATATAGGAAAACATATAGAACCAGATAATGTTTATATAGCTAAAGAATATAGAAGTAGAGGTGTAGGCAAATTAATGTTAGATTGGATTTATGAGTATGCAAAAGAAAATAACTGTAATAGCTCTGAGATTAATTGCTATGTAAAAAATACTAGAGGAGTACAATTTTGGGAAGAACAAGGATATACTCCAGAAGGATACCACATGAGAAATGTTTTTGATAGAAATAATGAATAAAATATATAACCCAAATAAAAAAGACTGGAAAACTATTCTTATGCGACCAACACAAACGGTTGCAGATATAGAAGGCACTGTAAATAGTATTTTTAAAGAAGTGCAAGAGGGTGGTGATAGTATTTTGGCAAAATACACTCAAAAATTTGATGGTGTAGAACTTTCTTCGAACATAGTTTCTAATGACGAAATTAATGCTGCGGCCTCTCTTATTTCTGAAGATTTAAAAAAAGCTATTCAACTAGCAAAAAATAATATTGAAGTTTTTCATGCAGCTCAAAAAACTACTAAAGTTGCAGTTGAAACTGCTAACGGAGTTCAATGTTGGCAAGAAAAACGCCCTATTCAAAAAGTTGGTTTATATATTCCAGGAGGAACAGCACCATTATTCTCAACAATTTTAATGCTTGCTGTACCAGCAAATATTGCTGGGTGCGAAGAGATTGTATTATGTACACCTCCAGATAAGGAAGGAAATGTAAATCCTGCTATATTATATACAGCAAACCTTTGCGGAGTTACTAAAGTTTTTAAGGTAGGTGGTATACAAGCAATTGCAGGAATGACATTTGGAACAGAAACAATTCCTCAGGTCTATAAAATATTTGGTCCCGGAAACCAATTTGTAACAGTGGCAAAGCAAATAGCAACTAAATATGGTGTTGCAATAGATATGCCTGCTGGCCCAAGTGAACTTTTAGTAATGGCAGACGATTCTGCAAATGCAGCTTTTGTGGCGTCAGATTTATTAAGCCAGGCAGAACATGGTGTAGATAGTCAAGTAATCTTAGTTTCTACATCAAAAAGTATGATAGATGCTGTAGAAAAAGAAGTTGCGGAACAGCTTAATGTTTTACCTAGAAAAGAAATTGCAAAACAAGCTATTGCAAACAGTAAACTTATTTATCTAGAGAATGCACAAACTGCAATAGATTTAATAAATGAATATGGTCCTGAGCATTATATTTTATGTGTGGATAATGAAGATTTTTTTATATCACAAATAAAAAATGCAGGTTCTGTATTCATTGGGAATTACACACCAGAAAGTGCTGGAGATTACGCGTCTGGAACCAACCATACATTACCAACAAATGGTTATGCAAAACAGTATAGCGGAGTAAATTTAGATAGTTTTATGAAAAGTATGACTTTCCAAAAAATTACGCCAAAAGGAATACAAGAAATAGGTAAAGCTATAGAACTTATGGCAGAAGCAGAAGGCTTGCAAGCGCATAAAAATGCAGTTACATTACGTTTAAAAAGTTTAGAATAATGTTTAGTTTAGATACTATAATTAGAGAAAATATTAAAGGGTTACAGCCATATTCGTCTGCTAGAGATGAATATGTGTCTGATGGTTCTACAATGGTCTTTTTAGATGCTAATGAAAACCCTTATAATAATGGCGTAAATAGATATCCAGACCCGCAACAGAGAAGTCTAAAAACAGTACTAGCAGAACAAAAGGGAATTTCATTAGAAAATATACTTTTGGGAAACGGTAGCGATGAAGTTTTAGATTTATTATTTAGAGCATTTTGCGAACCCAATACCGATGCTATTATTAGTTTACCTCCCACTTATGGTATGTATAAGGTTTTATGCAATATAAATGCTATAGAAAATAAAGAAGTTTTATTAACTAAAGAATTTCAACCAGATGTCGAAGCTATTTTAAAATTAGCTACAAAAAATACTAAAATCCTTTTTATTTGTTCCCCAAATAATCCAACAGGGAATACAATCTCAAAAAATAAGATTTCAAAATTATTAACTAATTTTAAAGGTTTAGTAGTCATAGACGAAGCTTATATCGATTTTTCTGAAGATGAAAGTTGGGTTTCAGAATTAGTTAATTATCCTAATTTAATAATAACGCAAACATTATCTAAAGCCTATGGTATGGCAGGTATACGTTTAGGTATTTGTTTAGCATCTAGAGAAATAATAACGGTATTAAATAAAATTAAACCACCGTATAATGTAAATGAATTAACTCAGAAAAAAGCATTAGAACGTGTTGTGGATAAAACCTCGGTTACTACAGAAGTGCAAAATATTCTAAAAGAAAGAGACTCTTTAATAAATGCGCTGCAAGATATATTTTATGTAAAAGAAATATACCCTACCAATGCAAACTTTGTTCTTGTAAAAGTAGATGATGCTACAAAAAGATACAATCAATTATTAAAAAAAGGTATTGTTGTTCGTAATAGAACTACACAAGCTTTATGTGAAAACACTTTACGTTTTACCATAGGAACAATCCAAGAAAATAATGCTTTAATAATAGCTTTAAAAGAATTAGTATAAAATGAAAAAAGTACTTTTTATAGATCGAGATGGAACACTGGTATTAGAACCCCCTGTAGACTACCAATTAGATAGTTTGGAGAAGTTAGAATATTATCCAAAAGTTTTTCAATATATGGCTAAAATAGCTTCTGAATTGGATTATGAATTGGTTATGGTAACTAACCAAGATGGGTTAGGAACCGATTCTTTTCCTGAGGATACTTTTTGGCCAGCTCAGAATAAAGTTATTTCTGCTTTTGAAAAAGAAGGTGTTGTTTTTTCGGATGTTTGTATAGATAAAACTTTTCCGCATGAAAATGCAGAAACTCGTAAGCCTAGGACAGGTTTATTAACTAAGTATTTTAATAAAGAAGAATATGATTTACAAAACTCTTTTGTTTTAGGAGATCGTATTACCGATATGGAATTGGCTAAAAATTTAGGAGCTAAAGGGATATTTTTATCAGAAGACCCAGAATTAGGTGCAGATGAGATAGAGGCTAATAAGCAAACTATTTTAGATGCTATTGCATTAACATCTACAGACTGGGAAAAGATTTATGAGTTTTTAAAGTTACAAGATAGAGTAGCAGAAATTACACGTAATACCAATGAAACAAAAATTTATATAAAATTAAATTTAGATGGTTCAGGAAAGAATGATATTTCTACTGGATTAGACTTCTTTGATCATATGTTAGACCAAATTGGACGACATGGCGCGATGGATTTAACTGTTAAAGTAGAAGGAGATTTACACGTAGATGAGCACCATACTATAGAAGATACCATGATTGCTTTAGGAGAATTATTCGCAAAAGCATTAGGAAACAAGTTGGGAATAGAACGTTATGGGTTCTGTTTGCCAATGGATGATTGTTTGGCACAAGTTGCGGTAGATTTTGGAGGAAGGCCTTGGTTAGTTTGGGATGCCAATTTTAAACGTGAAAAAATAGGAGACATGCCAACAGAAATGTTTTTACATTTATTCAAATCGTTTTCTGATGGAGCAAAATGTAATTTAAACATTAAGGCTGAAGGAGATAACGAACATCATAAAATAGAAGGTATTTTTAAAGCTTTTGCTAAAGCAATGAAAATGGCTGTAAAAAGAGATGTGAATAAAATGTTTTTACCTAGTACTAAAGGAATGCTTTAGCATTCCAGTACATAGTATTAAGTACAAAGTAAATAGATAACTAAATACTTTGTAATTAATACTTAATACTTTAAATAGAAAATGAAAATAGTAATTATAAATTATGGAGCTGGTAATATTCAGAGTATAAAATTTGCCATTAAACGTTTAGGTTATGAAGCTGTTTTAACTGATGATGTTGCAGAGATAAAAGCGGCAGATAAAGTTATATTTCCTGGAGTAGGAGAGGCGAGCAGTGCAATGACTAAACTTAGAGACAGTGGTTTAGATGCACTTGTGCCAACTTTAAAGCAGCCAGTTTTAGGCATATGCTTAGGGATGCAATTAATGTGTAATGCCTCTGAAGAAGGAAATACTAAAGGATTAGGAATTTTTGATGTAAATGTTGTGAAATTTAATAACGAAGTAAAAGTTCCACAAATTGGCTGGAACGAAATTTCTAATTTAAAATCAGCTTTGTTTTCTAATATAAAGGATAATGCACACATATACCTAGTTCATAGTTTTTATGCTCCCATATGTGAAGAAACAATTGCTACTTCTGGCTATGGAATTAATTATAGTGCTGCTTTACAAAAAGATAATTTTTATGGCACACAATTTCACCCAGAAAAAAGTAGCACTGTTGGAGAACAAATTTTACGCAATTTTTTAGGAATGTGATGATAGAAAGTACCAAGTTATTAGTACAGAGTACTAAGCTTGTTTTAAAATAAAAACATGAATAAGTATCAAGATTTAAAAATATGGCAAAAAGCTATGAATTTGGTTGAACAAATTTATAATTTGATGAAAACACTACCTGAAGAAGAAAAGTTTGGATTAATTTCTCAGATGAAAAGATGTAGTGTCTCCATTCCTTCAAATATAGCCGAAGGTGCAGGAAGAAATTCTAATAAAGAATTCAAAAGATTTTTAAGTATTGCTAACGGTTCAACCTCAGAATTAGAAACTCAATTGCTTCTAATTCAAAGATTAAATTATGCGGATAATTCTCAAGTAATAGATTTACTTGAATTATGTGTTGAAATTAAAAGAATGAATTATTCTCTTCAAAAGAGTTTAAATTAATAAATAATATAGCTTAGCACTTTGTACTTAATACTAATTACTTGAATAAAATGAGGATAATACCAGCAATAGATATTATTGAAGGACAGTGTGTACGCTTATCTAAGGGCGATTATAATACTAAAAAAGTGTATAATGAAGACCCTCTAGAGGTAGCTAAGCAGTTTCAAGATCACGGAATTGAATATTTACATTTGGTAGATTTAGATGGAGCAAAGTCTAAGCACATTGTAAATCATAAAATACTAGAGCAAATTGCTAGTAAAACCAGTTTGAAAATAGATTTTGGAGGAGGTTTAAAAACCGATGATGATTTACGTATTGCTTTTGAAAGTGGAGCTAACCAAATAACAGGAGGTAGTATTGCGGTAAAAGACAGAGATACTTTTACCAAATGGATTTCTAATTTTGGAGCAGAAAAGATTATCCTTGGTGCAGATGCTATGGATGAAAAAGTTGCTGTATCTGGTTGGTTAGAAGAATCAAAAGAAGAATTAGTTCCTTTTATTCAAGGCTACCAAAAAGAAGGAGTAAGCTATGTTATTTGTACCGATATTAGTAAAGATGGTATGTTAGAAGGTCCTTCTTTTGCTTTGTATCAAAAAATAATAGAGCAATCAGAATCTGGGTTAAAACTTATTGCAAGTGGTGGTATTTCTACTTTTAATGAACTACCAAAGCTAGCGGAAATAGGTTGCGAAGGAACCATAATTGGTAAAGCTATTTATGAAAATAGAATTAGCTTAAAACAACTGGAAGATTTTATTTTAAATAAATAAGACTAAAATGCTTACTAAAAGAATTATCCCTTGCTTAGATATTAAAAACGGAAGAACCGTAAAAGGAATCAATTTTGTTGATTTAAGAGATGCAGGAGACCCTGTAGAACTTGCAGAAATTTATGCAGCTTCTGGAGCAGATGAATTGGTGTTTTTAGATATTTCTGCAACTGAAGAGCGCAGAAAAACATTAGCAGAATTAGTCTACCACGTTGCTGAGAAAGTAAATATTCCATTTACAGTAGGTGGCGGAATATCCTCAGTAGAAGATGTAGATATACTTTTACAAAACGGAGCAGACAAAGTTTCTATAAATTCTTCTGCAGTTAAGAATCCACAATTAATAAATGATTTAGTTGCTAAGTTTGGTTCGCAATGTATAGTAGTAGCTATAGATGCTAAAAAGATAAATGACGAGTGGATTGTACATTTAGTAGGAGGTAAGGTTCTTACAGAATTAAATTTGTTTGATTGGGCAAAAGAAGTAGAAGAAAGAGGTGCAGGAGAAATACTTTTTACTTCTATGAATAATGATGGTACTAAAGACGGGTTTGCAAATGAGGCATTAAATAAATTGTCTACAGAATTAAATATTCCTATAATTGCCTCTGGAGGCGCAGGATCTATTCAACATTTTACCGATACCTTTGTTAAAGGTAAGGCAGATGCCGCTTTAGCAGCTAGTGTTTTTCATTTTAAAGAAATTGAAATTATAGATTTAAAGCGCCAATTAAAGAAAGAAGGAATACCAGTAAGATTATAAGATTTTGATTAAAGCAACAGATAAAGATAAAGATTTAGTAGTTAGTATTTTAGTTTCTGCTTTTAAAGATTTAGAAGAGGATAATTCTATTAATTTTATTGTGGAAAATGGGGAGGACAGAATAGATAGAATGAGAGCTTTAATGGGATATTTGTTCGAAAAATCGATGCTTTTTGGCGAGGTATATTTATCTCAGAATAAAAATGCATGTCTTTTACTATCTTTTTCAGAAAAAGAGAAAGTCACTTTAAAAACTATAGGTTTAGATATAAAATTACTTTTTAAGTGTATTGGCTTTAAAAATTTATTTAATGTTCTAAAAAGACAAAAAATAATTAAAGATTTTTATCCCAAAGAAGCACATATAAAACCAGTTATAATGGGAGCTTTAAAAGAAGCTTATGGTAGTGGTTCTGCTGCAAGAATGGTGTTGCGAGTAATGAGTCAATACAAAAAAAATAAAAAGCCTGTGGTTTTAGATACCGTATCAGAATATAATATAAAGCTGTATCAAAAATTTGGGTTTAAAATAATAAGAGAGGAAAAAACATTAGGTTTTCCTATAAGTTTACTACGATTAAATTAATAGAAGTAATGAAAATAGATTTCAATAAAAATAAGGATGGTTTAGTACCAGCAATTATACAAGATGCTACTACTAAAAATGTGCTTATGCTAGGGTATTTAAACCAAGAAGCATATGATAAGACTGTAGAAACTAACAAGGTTACTTTTTTTAGTAGAAGTAAACAACGATTATGGACTAAAGGAGAAGAAAGTGGAAATTTCTTAAATTTAGTTTCTATTAAAAATGATTGTGACAACGATTCTTTATTAATTAAAGTAAACCCAGTAGGGCCAACATGCCATACGGGTACAGATACATGTTGGAAAGAAGAGAATACTTCTAGTTTTGGTTTCTTATCTAAATTAGAAAAAACCATTGAAGAAAGAAGAACTACTTCTGATGGAACTAAATCTTATGTTGCTTCTCTTTTTGAAAAGGGAATTAATAAGTTAGCTCAAAAAGTTGGTGAGGAAGCTGTTGAAGTTGTTATAGAAGCTAAAGATGATAATGATGATTTATTCTTAAATGAAAGCGCAGATTTACTTTTTCACTATTTAATGCTTTTACAAGCCAAAGGTTTTACTTTAAAAGATATTGAAGCAGTTTTAAAAGGAAGAGAAAAGTAGTTTTTTTATATAAATACAAAAAAGAGCCTTTTATCTTAATAGGATTAAAAGGCTCTTTTTTTTTCGGCTATAATGCTTTAGTCTTTATGTATAAGCTTAGAACCACTATTTACTTTTTCATGCGTAATTTCAGCATCTCCTTTATAGTATAGTCTACTATTTGCTTTAGCTTCTACATCTATTGTATTAGATACTGATAAGTAAGCTCTAGAATCTGCTAAGAGGTCTATATTTAAATCTTCTACTTCTAAATCATAATTTCTTAGTTCAGAATCTGCGGTTAATTTAGCTTTTAGTTTGGTTGCAGAACCAAATAAATCTACTTTAGAATCTGCAGATAGTTTTACTTCAATATTCTCAGCTTCCACTTCTCCTTTAAAAGAACCATTGGCAAAAGCTTCAATAAAAACATTATTAGATATTAATTTATCTTCTAACTCAATTTTAGCATCTGTAGAAACTTTATAATTTGTTATATTTTTTGCTGATATATAAACATTTAGTGTTTCCTTACCTTTTATAACTACAAAATTTTTAAGTCTAATTTTTAAATTACTTCCTTCTTGGTCTATACGTATAGCTCTAAAGACATTGCTATTTGCTTCAATCTCTACAGATTCTTCTCCTTCTGTAAAATGTACATAAGCATTAAAATCATTAGAAACTTCAATAGAATTAAACTCTGAAAAAGAGTATTCTCTAGTTTCTATGTCTCCAGATGCCCTTATAAAATTATCTTCGCAAGAGAGAAGAGTTGTTGCGGTAATTAATACAATTATTACTTTAAAAAAAATAGTTTTTGTAAGTAATTGATTTTGATTGATTCTCATGATTGTTAATTTTGATTGATTATTGATGAATATATGTAAGTTAAACAGTTGTCCATTGTAGCGCAACAGGCAACCATTCTTCTGAATAGTTTTTATTAGTTGAACTTGTTTTAAAAAACACTTGGTTGTTTTTTACAAATACAGCTTGTGTTTTTATAGCCTTTCTTTTTCTTTTTTTAAACATTATGGTTTCTTTTTATAACGATTTCTTCCCATATTAAAAACTCCAACTTTTATGCCAATACCAGCCGAAAAACCATTAAAATTTTTAATAGGACTTGTAGCAAGATTAAAGTTGTTTGTGATACGGTATTTAATACCTGCTTCTAATTGTAAATATCTAGAGATATTAAAAAGTGCATTTGCACCTGGTTCTAAAACAAAAATTGCTTTAACGTCTTCATATTCTTTTTCAATAAAATCATTATCAAAATCATCTCCATTATTAGTGTAACCAATAGCCCCTAAGCCAATAAACAGAGGAAAAGACAAACTAACCTTACGTTTACTAAATAGAATAGGTTCTAAATGTGTTCCAACATATCCCCCAGTAAGTTTGTTTTCTATTGTAGAGCTAGTTATAAATTGTTGATCCGATTGAAATCCTGTAATTTCTATTCCAACTTCAAATTTTTGATCTGCTACATATGCTATTTTAAACTGTCCTCCATATAATGCTTCTCCTCCTAATTCTCCATAAATTGCAGACAAACCTAAATAAACACCATTTACTACATTGTTA
This sequence comes from Maribacter vaceletii, assembly GCF_003634105.1. Taxonomy (GTDB): domain Bacteria; phylum Bacteroidota; class Bacteroidia; order Flavobacteriales; family Flavobacteriaceae; genus Maribacter_B; species Maribacter_B vaceletii. The sequence continues at coordinate 174,240 of NZ_RBIQ01000008.1, forward strand.
CGATCATTAAACTCTATATAGTCTGTAGTATCTTGTGCTTTACTTAAAAGACTAAATGCTAGTAGAAAAAAAAGTAATAATTTGTTTTTATTTTCCATACAAAAATTTAAAATTATTTTTGGTTATAAAAAAGTTAGTAAAAACTAATTTTTTATTAAGACTATATTTTTTTCTTGTAGCGATTTCTTCCCATATTAAAAACACCTACTTTAACTCCTATCCCAGCTGAAAAGCCATTTATGCGATTTAAAGTTGCAGGCTCTAACTTTGTTTTACTTGAAATTCGATATTTAACTCCTGCTTCTAATTGTAAATATCTAGATACATTAAATAAAAGATTAACACCTGGTTCTACAACAAAGAAACCATCAGATTCTCGTAATTCGTCATCTTCTAAATCATTATTTTCAAAATCAAAATCGGAATCAAAAACACCAAGTCCACCAGCACCAACTAATAAAGGAAAAGATAGATTTACAGTAGATTTACTAAAAAGTATAGGTTCTATATGTAAACCACCGTAGGCACCAATAATATCTTCATTTATGCCTTCTATTTCATTAAAATAGTTTTGCTGGGAATAAAAGAATGTTGCTACAAAACCAACTTCTACTTTTCTATTAGCAACATATGCAACTTTAAAACTTGGTAAATAAGTGCTTTTGTTATCCATTTCGCCATAATGCATAGAGAGCCCTAGATAAACACCATGTACAACATTTTTACGGTCGTTAAACTCTATATAATCTCCATTGTCCTGCGCGTTAGTTATTAGGCAAAATCCTAACAAAACTATGAGCATTATTATATTATGATTTTTCATTATTGGTTGTTTTTTAATTGTTGTATTAAGTAGACTACTTTTTACTAGTTATTGTTACATTAACACTGTTAATTTTTAATTGTCTTTTATTTGAATAAGGCCTTTTTTTCCTATAATAGTAATGCTACCCAATTGTTCTTTTCCGTAGGTGGCATTAATTTTTCTAATTCTATCTCCTTTATCTATAACATCTGAGGTAACATTTTTAAAAGATTTTGGTAATCTTAATAGACCTTCTTCTAATGTTGCATTAAACTTTAAAGAAGTGTCTTCTACATTAATGTTAATTTCTGATGATTCTTGATTTATTTTTATAAAGGGCTTTGTTGTGATAATTTCTTTAATTATTAAATCTGCTATTTTTAAATCAAGATTAGTTTCTTTCTTTAAAGAATTAATGTCTATAGTAGTAAACTTCATAGAACCCTTTATTTTATTTACTACATCAATTTTTATTTCATCTTTATTGGAGTATAATTCTAACGCATTAATAGTTTCTAAATTAAGGGTAGACCCAGAACTATTAACTCGTAAATCTTCGGAGTTTTCTACAATAAATTTTCCATTTTTTACGCGAACATTACCATAGTTAATAGTTTCTGCCTTAATTTTTCCATATTTCATGGTTATGTCTACAAAATTTAAATTTCCATTTAGCCATAAATCTCCATGTTGTATATCTGTTTTGAATTTTCCCGTCCAATCTTCTACAATAATATCTCCAAATTTGTTGGTAATATCTAATTCGGCATTTTTTGGTAAAAATACCTTATAGTTAATTTTTAAGTTACTTTTATCATAATCAAAAGGATTTGCTTTACTCCAATACTTTGCAAAAAAGCCCGTGCTTTTTTCTGCTATTGCAGTTTTAAAAATGATATAATCTTTATTTTCGTTTATAGAAGTACCAATTCTATCTAAAAGATTTTTTGCATTCTCACTTTTTTTATGAGTTACCTCAATTTCCATTTTAATAACTAAGCGTTCTTTATTCCAACCTTGTACAGAAATATCTCCATAGTTATTTTCTAGATAAAGTTTTCCTGAATTAGTCATAGGAAAAGTTTTTTCTATTTTCTTAGAAATTTTATTTTGCGCATGTAGGCTAAAGTTTAAAACAATAGCCATTAATAATAGCAGTAGTTTTTTATAATGTATAACCATAATCCTCATTTATTTTTTTAGAAGAATTTATTTGTTTTAATAAATTCTCTATTAATTCAATTCTTTTCTTATAATTCCCAATAAGCGCTTCTAGTATTCGCTCATTATCAAGGTTTTTCTTCATTTCAATTTTTAATTCATCATACTCATCATCTAAATCTTGCATAAAGGATAAAAATTCTTTTTTGTCTTCTTTAGATAAAGCAGGATGTTCTTGTACTAGTTTTACCTGATGCTCTACTAAATTTTTATAATGAAATTCAATGTCTAACACTTCTTTATTAGCATAACTAGTTTCTATACCTGCATTATTTGGATGTAATAAAATTGGGCCAGCTATAGTTAAGAGTCCTAATATTATTATAATACTAGCTGCTATTTTAAACCCTGTAGACTTCCATAACGGAATAACTTTTTTAGATTCTACAGTATCTAATTCTTTAGATATGGCATCCCACATTTTATTTTTATCTGCTTTTTTATCATTAAAAAAGTCTTTATTCTCTCGTATATGTTTTTCAAAATTATCCATCATAACCCTTTAATAATTTCAATTAATTTCTTTTTTGCTCTATGGTATTGCGATTTAGAAGTGGATGTGCTTATTTCTAAAATTTCTCCAATTTCATTATGATCATACCCTTCAATTAAGTACAGACATATTATTTGTTTATAACCTTGTGGCAATTTTTCTATTCCTAATTTCACTTTTATCAAATCTATTTTTTCTATAGGTTCCGGAGTTTCATCTTTTAAATGATATTCATGATCCTCTATAGGTGTTAAGGCAATACGCTTAACTTTTAAATGATTTATACTTTTATTAATTACTATTCTTTTTAACCATGCTCCAAAAGAACTTTCATACTTAAAACTGTTAATTTTTTTAAAAGCATCAATAAAACTATCTTGTACAACATCCTCAGCATCTTCCTTAATACCAACCATACGCATACTTATAGAATACATAGCATCTACATATAACTCATACAATTTGTATTGTGAGTTTCTATCGCCAAGCTTGCTTTTTTCTACAAGCTCTTTGTGTGTATTTTGGACTATAGTTTCCAATTAAGTAGTTCCGCTTCTTTGGTTGTTTTTTTAATCTTAGTTACATTCTTATTATAAAGACAATTGTAAATGTAAAAGGTTGCATCAAATTAAAATTAAATATTATTATTTGTATAATTTATTTAAAATAGTTGCTAAACAAATAGTTAAGTTTTCTTAAAAGTTATTTTATAATTTGTTTATGTGTTATTTTTATAGAATGGCATTACAAACAAGAAAAGGCTTTCGTTTTTCAAATTATGAGGCTCCAAATCAGACCCCTTTTGAAAAGTTGTTTGATATTTTTCAGGAACTTATAACGCATACCTCTGGTGATTTTGATGAGGCAATAGATTGGTTACGAGAATTAGATAAAGAATACCAACTTACAGACCAAGACTATACTATTGATGATTTTATTGAAGAGTTAAAACAAAAAGGATATATAAAAGAAGAGTTTAAAGATGGGGCAGGAGAACCAAATAAAGATGGTGAAGGTACAGAACACCCTAAAGGAACTGTTTCTATAACAGCGAAAATGGAACGCATTATTAGAAAACGTGCCTTAGATCAAATTTTTGGTAAACTTAAACGTAGTGGTTCTGGAAACCATAAAACTGGAAAATCTGGAAATGGAGATGAACATACAGGAAATTTAAGAGCGTATAAATATGGAGATGGTTTAGATAATATCTCTATGACCGAGAGCATTAAAAATGCACAAGTAAATAGTGGTATAGGTAATTTTACTTTAAATGAAGAAGATTTAGTAGTAGAAGACACCGAACATAAGGCGCAAATGAGTACGGTGCTTATGATAGATATAAGTCATAGTATGATTTTGTATGGAGAAGATAGAATAACACCTGCAAAAAAAGTGGCTATGGCACTTGCAGAACTTATTACTACAAGATACCCAAAAGACACTTTAGATATTCTTGTTTTTGGGAATGATGCTTGGCCAATACCTATTAAAGATTTACCATACTTAAAAGTTGGTCCTTACCATACCAATACAGTTGCTGGTTTACAGTTGGCAATGGACATGCTAAGACGAAAAAGAAATACCAACAAACAAATATTCATGATTACAGATGGTAAACCAAGTTGTTTGCGTATGCCAGATGGCACTTATTATAAAAATAGTGTTGGTCTTGACGAATATATTGTAGAAAAATGTTACAATATGGCTAGTCAAGCTAGAAAGCTACATATTCCTATTACTACTTTTATGATTGCCCAAGACCCTTATTTAATGAAATTTATTAGGCAATTTACAGAAGCAAATAAAGGGAAAGCATTTTTTACAGGTTTAAAAGGTTTGGGAGAAATGATTTTTGAAGATTATGAAACAAATAGAAGAAAAAGATTAAAATAATTGACTTCAACGGTGACCAAATTTCCTAATTATAAGGAATTGAGTGGAGTCCAAATTGGTTTAGAATAATAGACAAAACATATATGAAATTGAGTTATAAAGAAATATCCACATTAGCAGAATTAAAAAAAGCAGGATACCAGAGTAAAAGTATAAAGGACGAGCTTAGAGATAATCTAAGAAATAAAATAAAGAATGGCGAAACAACTTTTGAAGGGGTTTGGGGGTATGAAAATACCGTTATTCCTGAATTAGAAAGAGCTATTTTATCTAGACATAATATAAATTTATTAGGATTACGTGGACAAGCAAAAACCCGTTTAGCAAGGTTAATGATAACGTTATTAGATGAATGGATACCTGTTATAGAAGGTTCCGAAATAAATGATGACCCTTTGCAACCCATGTCTCGTTACGCAATAGAATTATTGAAAGAAAAAGGAGATAAAACACCAATTTCATGGCTGCATAGAGACGATCGTTTTTATGAGAAATTAGCAACTCCAGATGTTACTGTTGCAGATTTAATAGGGGATGTAGATCCAATAAAAGCAGCAAATCTTAAATTGTCTTATGCAGATGAACGGGTATTACATTTTGGAATGATTCCGAGAGCTAATCGTTGTATTTTTGTTATTAATGAATTACCAGATTTACAAGCAAGAATACAAGTGTCTTTATTTAATATTTTACAAGAAGGAGATATACAAATAAGAGGTTTTAAATTACGACTACCATTAGATCTCCAATTTATATTTACAGCAAACCCAGAAGATTATACCAATAGAGGTAGTATTGTAACCCCTTTAAAAGATAGAATTGGTTCACAAATATTAACACACTATCCAGAAAATATAGAAACAGCACGTAAAATTACAGAACAGGAATCTAACTTAGATTCTAGACAAGAAGATGTTGTTTACGTTCCTAGTATAGCAAAAGATATATTAGAACAAATAAGCTTTGAAGCTCGTAAAAGTGAGTACGTAGACGTTAAAAGTGGTGTAAGTGCGCGTACTAGTATTACTGCTTTTGAAAATTTATTAAGTACAGCAGAAAGGAGAACATTATTAAGTGGGGCAGAAACAACAACTGTGAGGTTAACCGATTTTGTTGGTGTTATTCCTGCAATTACAGGAAAAATAGAATTGGTTTATGAAGGAGAGCAAGAAGGTGCAGATGGCGTTGCTAGTTTGTTGTTAGATGAAGCTGTTAAAACTATTTTTACTAGCTATTTTCCTGCAATAAATAAATTAGAACGTAAAGGAGAAGAAACTCCTTATGATGAATTAATTCAATGGTTTTATGATGGAGAAGGGTTTGAATTAGATGATGATTTTACAGATGAAGAGTATATTAGAGCATTAAATAATATACCTCCATTAAACCAATTAATTAAAGAATACCAACCAGACTTTGAAGAGAAAGACAAAAACTTTTTAAAAGAAGTGCTTCTTTGGGGGTTAGTTGCTCATAAAAAATTAAGTAAACAAAGGTTTTCTGAAGGCTATCAGTTTAATGATTTGTATGGTAATTATATAAGTGGTCTCTAAATTGTTCTCTTTAAAAATAAATACTAATATTATTTTATGAAATATTATATAGTTTCTTTTTTTCTAATATTTTCCTTTATTAAAGGAATTTCTCAAGAAATTATTGAGCCTGTAAAAAAAATTAATACACAAGAAAAAATAATTGCTTTTACTTTTGATGATGGCCCTATTAAAGGTATAACTCTGGAAATTATAAAATTGTTTGAAGAAAATGATGGAAAGGCTACATTTTTTAATATTGGAAATTATGGGATTCAAAATAAATCTTTAGTTGATTCTATAATAATATATAACCATGAAATTGGTAACCATACAATTGAACATTTAAAACCTTCTGATGAAGTTAATTATGATAAATTAGAATGTGAAATTGTTTGTTTTCAAGAAGAATATAAAAAACATTTTGAATATACCCCTAAGATATATAGAGCACCGGTACTAGATTTTAAAACTAAAACAAGTAGTAGGAAAAGTGATTCAATTATTTCTGAAATTTTAGTTAAATTAAATTTAACCCCTATAAACGCCGCTATTACTGCTAAAGATTTTAAAATGAACCTAAATAGTACTATAATTTATAATAACCTTGTAAATAAAGTTTTTCCAGGTGCAATTATTTTATGTCATGAAAGATTACATACATTAAATGCTCTTAAAAAATTATTGCCCGAGTTAATAAAGCAAGGTTATAAATTTGTTACAGTTTCAAATTTAATTAAAGAGAATTCTCTTAATTAATTATTACAGTTAAAATTGGTAAGCAGGCAAGTTAAAAACAAAAGAACTACCTTCTTTAGGTTTACTTAAAACAGTAATGGTAGTATCGTGTAAATCCATGATTTTTTTAACAATTGCTAGACCTAAACCATATCCTTGTTTTTTAGCACTTTTATTTACTTGCTTGTATCTGTCAAAAATAAAAGGCTGTTCATTTAATGGTATACCAGCACCATTATCTGTAAGGTTTATTTCTATATTTTTTCCTATTTTATTCAAAGATAATGTTACTAAACCGTGAGGGTTTGTATATTTTATTGCATTTTCTATAAGGTTTTGCAAAGCCCTTTCTACAAGGCTAACATCTGCAAAAACCATACAATTTTCCTTAGGATTTTCAAGCTCTAATTTAATTTCTTTTTTCTGAGCCAGAACATTAAATTTTGCAATTAAATCATGTGATAATTCGGTTATAGAAAAAGGCTCTTTAACTGGTGTAACTTGTTCTGCTTCTAGTTTAGAATATTCAAATAATTGGTTAATTAAATTAGATAATTTATCTACATTATCATGTGTAATTTGTAAATATTCATCTGTTTCAACCTCAGAAAGTGTGTCTTTTTTAATTTGTAACGTTTCTATATATCCCTTTAAAATTGCTAAAGGTGTTCTTAAATCATGAGAAACATTAGCTATAAGTTCTCTACGCAATAAATCTACGGATTTCATTTTCTCCATATTATCTACAATAGTATCTGCCATTTCATTAAAGGAATGTGCAAAAACTTCTATATCAGAGTCCTCAGGATTTTCTATTCTAGCTTCTAAATCTCCTTCCTGAAACCTTCTTACTGTACCTGTAATTAAACGTAAATTTTTAGTTAAAAACCAAATACTTAAAAGGCCAATAATTGCAGTAAAGAACATAGTTAATAATGTAGCACCTACACCTAGTTGTTTAAAATAGGAGCCTAATAGACTATTGCTAATATGTTGAAATTCAGCACTTGCCAGTATTACATAAACGTATCCTTTTCTTGAGTCTACTTCATAAGGTGCTGCTGAAAATATTTTTTGTTCTCCGGGATTTCTTGGGTCATCACCTTCAATATATGAGTTACCCTTATTTTCTATGAATTTTTTTATAGGTTCTAGAGTAACAGATTTTGCAGGTGCATTATCACTATGGTCTAAAACTACTGAATATAAAATTTCGCCAACATCATCTAGCAAATACACTTCTATACTTCGATTTACTGCCATCATATCATGCATTAAATCTCCAAACAATGGTTTATTTACAGAGCCATCTTCTAAAAAAGGGGAAGCATTTGCAAATTTTTCTTGTATTACATGATTGGCAACATTTGCATTTACTTGTTGTATGGTTGCTTGGTTATATTTATTGGCATAATACCCAGTTATAAAAATATAAGAGGTGCCCATTAGTAAAATTAATAGTATAAACGCCAACCATAATTTTTTGACTAATTTGGGAGTAAGTGCTTTATCTTTTTGGTCCATTATAATATTTCTTCATTAAACTTATAACCAACTCCCCATGTTGTTAATATATAGGTTGGGTTGGTCATATCTGATTCAATTTTAGCTCTTAATCTATTTATATGAGAATTTACAGTATGCTCATAACCTTCAAAATTGTACCCCCAAATTAAATTCAGCAATTCAGTTCTAGAATAATTTCTTCCAGGGTTGGAGGCCATTAAAACCAACAATTCAAACTCTTTAGGGGATAATTCTATTTTTTTATCTTCTATTACTACTTTTCTTTTATCAATATCAATTTGCATAGTATCTGCTGTAATTAAAGAAGAATCATCGTTTAGATTTTCTGCCGTAGAAATAACTGTTCTTCGCATAACTGCTTTAACTCTTGCTAATAGTTCTCTAATACTAAATGGTTTTGTTATATAATCATCTGCACCTATTTCTAGTCCAAGAACTCTATCTATTTCTTCAGATTTTGCGGTTAACATAATTACTGGAGTATTTTTAACAGACCTAAGTTTTTTACAAATCTCTATGCCATCCATACTTGGTAGTGTAAGGTCTAGAAGAATTAAATCATAATCGTTCTCCAAAGCCATTTGTAAACCTACAGCACCATCTGTAGCTTTAGAGGTTTCATAAATTAAATCTGTAAGATGAATTTCTAGTAATTTTACTATTTCTAAATCATCCTCTATAAGTAATATTTTCTTCATAATTGGTTGTTACGAAATAAATTAAAAAGTATCACACAAATATCACAAGAGTTAAAATCTTCTATAATCGTCCTTATTTCTATGTTTTTACTTTTTAAGTTCTTAGTCAACACTGTTTTAAGCCGAAAGTTATACGCAAAACTTACAGAATATCACTAAAAGTTTATACTTCTGTGATATCTCTGTTATGTTGTGTCAGTTAATTTGTCCCATAATCATAAAACAATTAAAAAGATGAAAAATTTTAAATTAACTAATGTAATGCTACTTGCTTTAGTAGTATTGGTATCCTCCTGTAGTAGTGATGATTTAGATGATACTCCTAAATCTAGTGCTTTAACTTTAGATATTAATGGTTTAGATAACCTGGGGTCCGATTATTTGTATGAAGGTTGGATAATTGTAAATGGAGCTCCTGTTTCTACAGGTACTTTTTCTGTAGATGATAACCATACTTTATCACAGTCTAGTTTTACTTTAGATGCTGAAGTCTTGGAAAGTGCTTCTGATTTTGTTCTAACTATTGAGCCTAATCCAGATCCATCTGATGCACCTGCGGATACTAAAATATTTATTGGAAGTTTTGATGGTAATTCTGCTAGTTTAACTACAGGTACTGTTGCGCCTTCTTTTGATGCAATTACAGGTAAGTATATAATTGCAACACCTACAGGAACAGGTGCAGAGGAAGAAAAGTATAGTGGTGTATGGTTTTTAGATAATAGTTCAGGAAGTCCAGTTGCTGGTTTAGAGTTACCTGCATTAGAAGCCGGATGGAAATATGAAGGTTGGGTAGTAATAGATGGTGTTCCTTTATCTACTGGTACTTTTACTTCGGTTGATACGGCAGATGATGCTAGTCCGTTTAGTGGTAGTAACCCTGGACCTAATTACCCAGGAGAAGATTTCTTAGTAAATGCTCCTGATGGTGTAACTTTCCCAACAGATGTTAGAGGTAAAGTTGCAGTAATTAGTATAGAACCTTATCCAGATAATAGTGCAGCTCCTTTTACTCTTAAACCATTATTTGGTATGATTCCTACAGACGCTATGGGAGTGCAAGAAATTGGAGATTATGTAACAGAAAGTTTCCCTACAGGTACTGTTTCTAGATAAAAGAGTAGTGTTTATTTAAAATAATAAAGCCCTTGAGAATATATCTCAAGGGCTTTTGCCATAACGTAGAATATTTTTTATTATTCCCAGGAATCTATTTGTTCATTAAGTATGTCCACATTATATGGTCCAACATATTTTTTGCGATACATAAAAGTTACTATTGTTAGCCCAATTAAAAGTAAATATAAAACAGTAATTAAGCTTCCCATTGGGAAAAATGTAGCCGGAATTTGATGATTTTCAAACTCGGTATAGGTAGATATTATATATAAAGTATCAAACAATTTAAATAAGTAAACAATAAACACTACATAAAGAGCATATTCTATATTTCGCATTGGAGAATCACTTATTTCGCCTTCTTTTATTTTAAACCACAATACATACAGGAAAATAAAGTGAATAATTGAAAATATAGGTAATATATAATTATCATACTTAAAAAAGTAAAACTTATTCGTATATAACCCATAAAAACTTAAAATAATTAATAAAATTAGAGCTATACTCGATATTAAAATACTTCTCTTCCATGGAAGAAACTTAGTTAGTAATTGCATGTAAATAAATAATTTTTTGAGTCTTTGGGGAACTCGTATTAAAACTATAAAACGGACGTCTATTTGGTTTATTTTAAAAAATCGATGAACAACATCTAATGTTGAGAACCTTTAAAAAAGTGTTGTGAAAATTAATTTAACCATTTTCTGTCAGAAGACTTTCTGGCAAAGAAAACCAAAGCTATGGCAATTATAATTACCATTATTGGCATTATCATTGCGCCAGGCCCATATACTTCAAAAGAATTTGTCATAAAAAATGAATGTGCCATTTGTGCAAGTACTCCAATTAACGAAATTAATAAAATTGGTTTAGCCCATTTTTTTCTTAGTAAAAGTGCAATACATCCCAATGCTCCGCCCCAAACGGCAATAGCAAAAGCTGCTGTAACCCATGATGGTTGCGATTCATACAATAATCTTTCTGCCTGGGATAATTTTTCTAAATCTTCTATACTCATATACGCGTGCTGTAAATATGCTCCAACACCAGCTAAATTCCATAATAAGGCTACTACACTAACTATCCAGAACCAAGCTGGAGCTTTTTCTCTAATTGTTGACATAATATTATTTTAGTTGATTAAAGTTCTTCTTAAATTACAAAAAAAATATAAGTTTATATTTTATGATTTTACATTAATGCAAAAAAAGAAATATTATTATTTGGTGAGATTGCAGTATTTGGGATTCCGTTTTAGTGGTTGGCAAAAACAGCCTGGACAAAAAACTATTGAAGGAATGCTCACTAAAACTTTAAAATATATTTTACCAGAAACTCCTTTTAAAATATTAGGAGCGGGTAGAACAGATGCTAAAGTATCTGCTCTAGATGCAGCTTTTGAGTTATTTTTGACGGATACCCCAATTGAGGATATAACTAGTTTTATACCTCTTTTTAATAAAAACTTGCCTTCTGATATTCGAGTGTTAAATATTGAAGAAACTACAAAAGAGTTTAATATAATACAGCATAGTAAACTAAAAGAATATGTTTACTTGTTTTCTTTTGGAGATAAAAATCACCCTTTTTGTGCTCCTTATTTAACGAACATACAAGAACATTTAGATTTGGATTTAATGAAAGAAGCTGCTGGCTACTTTGTTGGGGAACATGATTTTTCAAGCTTTACCGCAAGATTACAGGAGAACACTAAAGTGCAAAGAGAAGTTGTCTCTTCTTATATTACAGAAAACACCTTGTTATCCGCAAATTTTTTTCCTGAAAAATCTTATGCCTTTCATGTAAAAGGAAAGGGGTTTATTAGGTATCAAATTAGAATGATGATGGGAGCATTACTACAAATAGGAAAAGGGGAGTTTTCTTTAGAACAACTTAAAACTAGTTTAACTTCTGAAGAGACCGCCCTATTAAAACATGTAGCTCCAGGTTCTGGTTTATTACTAAATAATTTGACTTTCAATTAAAATTTTTATGAAAAGATTAAAAAGAATACTACTTGTTATTGGTGTTTTATACATTGCAATTACTGCATTAGCATATTATAATCAAGACAAACTTGTTTTTATGCCTTCTAAAATGCCTATGAATCATGAATATGATTTTTGCCAACCTTTTCAAGAATTTTGGTTAAATGCGGAAGATGGAGGGAAAATAAACGGAATCCATATTAAAAATAATTCTACCAAAGGTGTTGTACTTTATTTTCATGGAAACTCAGGGAATTTATCTCATTTAGGACATGTTGCAAATATGATTTCTAAAAAAGGCTATGATATTATTATGATAGATTATAGAACCTTTGGAAAGAGTAGTGGAACTCTAACAGAAGAAGCTATTTATTCAGATTCAGATATGGTTTATACATATGCATTAGAAACCTATTCTGAAGATAAAATTATACTATACGGAAGGTCTTTTGGTACAGGAGTAGCTTCTGCATTAGCGGCAAAAAATAAACCTTGTAAACTTATTTTAGAATCTCCTTTTTATAGCGCAGTTAGTTTAGGTCAACATAGATTTCCGTTTTTACCAATAAATTGGTTATCTAAATTTAGATTCCCTTCTAATGAGTATATTAAAAAGAGTTCTTGTCCAATTTATATTTTCCATGGAAAAGATGATCGTGTTATTCCTTTTTCTTCGAGTAAAAAATTATTTGATGAAATTAAAGGCAATAATAAAAAGTTTTATACCATAGAAAATGCAGGCCATAATTATTTACAAGATTATAAAACCTTTAAAATGGGATTAACAGAAGCTTTACCATAAAATTATCCAAATATATCTGAAGATAAATACCTATCTCCGCGATCACAAACAATAGAAACTATTACCCCTTTTTCTAAAGTTGCTGCTAATTGTATTGCTGCGTATGCAGCACCACCACTACTAACACCAGAAAAAACACCTTCTTCTTTTGCTAGTTTAATTGTGGTTTGTGTAGCCTGTTCTTGATTAACTTCCATAACCTTATCTATTTTGGATGCATCAAATATTTTTGGTAAATATTCTTTTGGCCATTTACGTATTCCAGGAATTTTTGCTCCGTCCATGGGTTGTACACCTACAATTGTAACATTTGGGTTTTGTTCTTTTAAAAAAGTTGAAGTTCCCATAATAGTTCCTGTGGTACCCATGGCAGATACAAAATGTGTTATTTCTCCTTCAGTATCTTTCCAAATTTCAGGACCTGTAGTTTTATAATGCGCTTTCCAATTATCATTATTTGCAAATTGGTTTAACATTACATATCCTTCATTTGCAACTTTTGCATCTGCATAATCTCTTGCTCCTTCAATACCTACATTTGCACTAGTAAGTGTAACCTTTGCACCATATGCGCGCATGGTTTGCACTCTTTCTTTAGTAGAGTTTTCTGGCATAACTAATTCTATATCTAAACCATAAACACCAGCTATCATAGCTAAAGCAATACCAGTATTACCACTAGTAGCTTCTATAAGTTTATCGTCCTTTTTTATAGTACCTGTTTCTAACCCATTCTTTATCATATTATAAGCTGCACGATCCTTTACACTACCTCCAGGGTTATGACCTTCTAACTTAAAAAATAATTTAACATTTGGGTTTTGGTTTAGCACTCGTGCTTCTACAAGTGGAGTATTACCTATTAAATCTAGAATTGTTTTAGACATTTGGAAGTGTTTTTATTTTAATTTCGGGTGTGTGGTAAACCGTTGAATTTTCTGGTACAGAAGCAGTAATCCATGCATTACCACCAATAATGCTATTTTGGCCAATTATAGTATTACCACCTAAAATAGTAGCATTTGCATAAATTGTAACATTGTCTTCTATAGTTGGGTGTCTTTTTGTTTTTTGTAAATTCTTTGCTACGTATAAACCACCTAATGTTACACCTTGGTAAATTTTTACATGATTCTTAATTATTGCCGTTTCACCAATAACAATACCTGTACCATGATCTATATGAAAAGCATCTCCTATAGTTGCTCCAGGGTTTATATCAACTCCTGTTTGTCTATGCGCATATTCTGTCATTAATCTTGGTACTAAGGGGAAACCGGTGTTATACAATTCATGTGCTAACCTATAAATAGCAATAGCATAAAAACCAGGATAAGCCATATATACCTCTTCTATAGATAAAGAAGCGGGGTCACATTCTACAGTTGCTTCTGCATCTATATTAAGTTTTTCTAAAATTCTAGGTAATTTTTCAACATAATTATCCCAAACTTTTTTACAAGGTTTTTTAACTTCCCAACAAGCAAGGTTTACTAAAGCATCAAAATCTTTTTCTAATTGCTTTAAATTTTCTTCAACTGGGGTATCAATATCAAAAAGAGTATAAAAAAGTCTATTCGTAAATTCTTCTACTTTTTCTTTTAACTGATATCTTAAGTTAGGTTGTTTTTTATGTTGAATTATTTTATTTATTACAGATTCTAATTTCATAGGTATAACTTAATACATCAAAATTAACCAAATATTAAAGAGAATATTATTTTCAATGGTTAACTTTAGCATAAAATAACAACACCTAAGTCGAATGTTAGATTCCATGATTACAAAACCTGTCTTTGATTTTTTAAAAGAATTAGATAAAAACAATAACAGAGAATGGTTTACAGAGAATAAAGAGGTTTTTAAAGAACACCAAACAACCATAAAGAATTTGGCCTCTATAGTTATGGAAAACTTAAATAAACATGACAAAATTGAAAAGTTGAAAGTTTTTAGAATATATAGAGATGTACGGTTTTCTAAAGACAAAACCCCTTATAAAGCTCATTTTTCTATATCTTTTGCTAGATCTGGAGCTAAATTAAGAGGAGGGTATTATTTACAAATAAAACCAGGAGATTCTTTTGTTGCTACTGGTTTTTGGGACCCTAATCCTGCAGATTTATTACGAATAAGAAAAGAATTAGAATTAGACGCTACCGAAATTAGAGAAATTATTGAAGCTCCTTCTTTTAAAAAAATATGGGGAGATGTAGTAGGCGACCAAGTAAAAACTTCACCAAAGGGGTTTGATAAAACACACCCAAACATTGATTTAATTAAAAGAAAACAATATATTTTTATAAAGAAATTCTCAGATAAAGAAGTGCTTTCAAAGGATTTTAGTACCATTATAGACAACTCTTATAAATCCATAAGACCCTTTTTTAATTTAATGAGTAGCATATTAACTACTAATTTAAATGGCGAATCTTTAGTGGATTAATGCTTTTTCCTCAAATACTAGTATTTGATCTTGTAGCCTTTTTATAACTAAATTCATCATACGTTTATTTAATGCAGATGAATCTTGTATATAAATAGCATATTCTTCTTCAGTAAAAGCGCCTATAATTATGCCCTTTAGTGAATTTCTAAATTTTATATCTTTTTGTATTGCATTTTCTATATAGAGTAATCTCTTTTCTATAGAAAGTTCTTGAAACTTATTTTTATGTTTAGTTATGTAGTTTTTAAACACTGCTATAAGCAAACCATTCTGAAACTTTAACACAGGCCGTAATGTTTCATTTTGGAATCTTTCATTAAGACCCATGGTTTCATTTATTGCTGTTGTTGGTATATCTGGACGAATCTTTAAAAGGTATTGGGACCGATCTAACATAATAATCCTATGTTTTTTTATAAAGGTAAAAGAAACCTTATCTTAAAATTCTTAAACTTAAATTAGTTTTTAACGTGGTTATGAACAAAACCTCTATTACTTTATCTTTATAATTATTAATAATAAAGGGAAGCCTACAAATAGATAACAAGATTTATAACTTGGAAAGAGCAAGGGTTAAAAAATATTCATTTTTTAATACATCAGAACTTAGAATTAGAATTTCCATTATTATCAGACTATTTTATTGCATAATTAAATAAAAGAATAGGGAGTAATTTAATTATTCCAAAAACGATTAATATTTCTAATCCAAAGTTATTTTAGAATTTTATTCTTTTTTAATTTTACAAAAAAAAATATCTTGACTATGAGGTTTCATACTAGAAAATGGGTAAAACCAGGAGATTTAAATGCAAATTCTACCTTATTTGGAGGTACCGTTTTAGCATGGATAGATGAAGAATGTGCATTATATGCTATTATTCAGTTAGAAAATAAAAGAGTAGTTACAAAATATATGTCTGAAATTAATTTTATGAGTTCTGCTGTTAAAGGAGATGTCATAGAAATTGGAATTGAAGTGGTAAAATTTGGAAAATCTTCACTTACTTTAAATTGTGAAGTTCGTAATAAAATGACCCATGAAACTATTGTTACTGTAGATAATATTATAATGGTAAATCTTGGTGAAAATGGGAAGCCAAAACCACATGGAAAAACAAAAATAGAATATGTAAAAGATAGGTTAGCTGTAGAGTAATTATAGCTTATTATTCTATTTTTTACAATTAATTTTCTTACGTATAAAGGCATATTTTTTATGCCTTTATTTTTTTTATTTTTTTTTCTGCAATAAAATTTACGAATATAATATCTATGAAATACCAAAAACATAGATAAAATACATGGTTTCAAAGGTTTTTTGACCAACAGATTTAGCCTTTTTACAACACTTTTTGGGTATTAGAGAACATTTTATTGTGAACTAAGCATTATTATCAGAGTTTTAAGGATGTTAAGTTCTTTAAATATGTTGTTTACTATAAATGACAATTAACAAAAAATAGAGAATGTGACATTAAATATTAAACCCATATTTTATTGAAAACACAAGACCTACTTAATCAAATGTTACGTTTAGAAAATACGTTAAACGAATTTTCATTTGAAGAATTAAATACTAAAGAGGCTACAAAGCTTAAAAAATCTTTTTTATCTTTTAAAAATAACTTAGAAACTAAAATTTTTGGTTCATTAGTATCTGCACATGTAGAGGACCAATTTTTAGATGTTAGAGATATAAAACCAAATACTTCTAATAACACAGACTCAGACGCTAATAAATTAATAGCCAATGTTAGTCATGAAATTAGGACACCATTAAATGGTATTATTGGATTTGCTGATTTACTTAAAGAAAGTAAACTAAAAGGAGAGCAATTAGAGCAAGTAAATGCAATACAATCTGCTTCTTATTCTTTAATGGAAATAATTAATGAACTTTTAGAATACTCTAAACTCTCTGCAGGTTTAGAAGAATTTGAAAGTGTAGACTTTAGCTTTCATGATTTAGTAAAAGATGTAGTTTATTTATGCCAAACCTTGAGTGCAAATAAAAATATAACTATACATACTAAAATTGATGAAGCAATACCAGAAACATTAATAGGGGATCCTTCTAAATTATCTCAAATTTTATTGAACCTTATTGGAAATGCAATAAAGTTTGTTGAAAATGGAGAAATTAAGGTTACTATTAATTTAAAAGAGCTAAAAGATAAAAAAAGTTTTGTCCTAGAATTTAGTGTTCAAGATACTGGTATTGGTATGACTAAAGAACAACTAAACCATATTTTTGATTCTTTTAAGCAAGCTGAATATGATACGTTTACTAAATATGGAGGAACTGGTCTTGGATTAAGTATTGTAAAACAAATTATAGAAAAACTTGGCGGAACCATTCATGTTACAAGTAAGGTAAATATTGGAACCACTTTTAGTTTTATACTCCCATATAAAGAAGGAAACGACTCTAAGGTTCCAAAGAAAAATAAAAACACTATAAACTTACAGAAAGGAAGACAGCTGGTAAATGGTACTCGCGTTTTAGTTTTTGAAGATAACCTTTTAAACCAACGTTTAATTGAACAACGTTTAACAACTTGGGGTTGTAAAGTGTATATAACAGATAGTGCTACTTATGGAATAAATATTCTGAAAAACAAAAAAATTGATATTGTTCTTATGGATTTAAGAATGCCAAATATGAATGGTTTTCAAATAACGGAACTCATAAGAAGTCATAAAAAGAATTATATCAAAGCGGTGCCAATTATTGCTTTATCGGCAGATTTTAGTATCCGGGATCAAGAACAATGTGCGGAACATGGAATTAATGACTTTATCTTAAAACCCTATGCACCAGACGATTTATTAATAAAACTTGTAAAAAATAAAACCAAAATGATAACTATAGAAAAAGAACCAAAAGAATTTATAGAAGTTAAAAAAGAACTAGTTTCTAATAAAGAAATAGATCTAACTCCTATATGGCAAGAGTGCATGGGACAAATAGAATTGTTAGAAGAATTATTATCGTTATATAAAAAAAATGCACAAGAATTTATTACTGTTGTAAAAACGCAATTAAAAAACAACGCCTTTGAGGAGGTTGGTTTAGCTGCTCATAAAATTAAAGCTGGTTTGGCCATGTTACAAACAGAAAGTTTGTTAGAAATTATTGTGCAAATACAAAATAGTTGTAAAGACAACGTAGATAAAAAGCACCTTGAGTTTTTATATGGTAGATTTTTAATAGAATACCCTATGGTAGAAAAAGAATTAGATGTTGCTTTCGTGAAAATTAAAAGCAATCAATAATAAGGCATGAAAAAAAAAATATTACTTGCAGATGATGATGAACTTTTAATTTCTTTACTACAATTTAGACTTAAAAAAGAAGGCCATGAGGTAACTTTTGTGTCTAATGGTAAACAAGTAAAAGAATATCTAAATAACACCATTCCAGATGTTATTGTTAGTGATATTATGATGCCTTATTTCTCTGGAATTGAGTTAGTTGATTTTGTAAGAAATGAACTAAAATTAACCATACCAATAATAATAATTTCTTCCGCTGGTAATGAAGAAAATGTATTAAGCGCTTTTGAGTTAGGCGCAAACGATTTTATATCAAAACCATTTAGTCCAACAGAATTATTATTAAGAATAACCAAAGAATTAACTAAGTAAAACAACCCCCAATTGTTAAGTATTAATACGCATAACCCCCGAGCGTTAATTACTGCGCCTAAAATTCACACAGATCTACTCTGGGATTTATCCTTTTTGTTTGTGGGGTTAGCTTTGCTATACTTTTTATTTATCTTTTACTTTAGGAACAAATTATCTGCCAAAACAAAAAAGGTAACACAAAAAAAGAAAGACCTTTCTCCAATTATTAGTGAGTTTCTTTTTTTTGAAGAGGAAAGTTCTAAAGATGAAAAAACCAATTACATTCAATTAAAAATTGAAATAAGACAATTTTTAAAAGACACGTTTAATAGAAGAATATTATCTGAAGTATTATTAGATTTAAGTATAGATGTTTCTGGGAGCACTCAAAAATCTCTTTTTAAATTATATAAAGAATTAGACTTACATAAAGATGCCTATGCAAAGTTAGAAAGTTGGCGTTGGGAAATTGTCTCTAAAGGAATTTTAGAATTAACACAAATGCAAGTTTCAGAATCTTATGGTTTTATTATAAAACGTATAAATGATAAAAGAGGAACCATTCGTAAACAAGCGGAAATTGCAACAGTTACTTTAAAACATGAAGGCATTTCTTATTTTTTAGATTCTACTAGATATAAAATATCAGAATGGCAGCAATTAAAAATATTAGAAGTATTACGTAATAAAAAAGATTTTAATCCACCTAAATTTAAACAATGGTTAACTTCTAATAATAAATATGTTGTTCTTTTTTCATTAAGATTAATTAAGCATTATAACCAGAATGACGCAGAACTTTCTATCATAGAGTTAGTAAAACACAAGAATACACAAATAAAGCAAGAAGCTATTTTATGTATTAAAGAATTTGGTTTTATGAGCGCTACAGATACTTTAAAATTAATTTTTTGGAATAGCTCTACCGATATAAAAATAACAATACTAAGTGCCCTGTCTGAAATTGGAAAAGAAGAAGATTTGCCTTTCTTAAATCAAATAGAAAATAAGGAACGTAACTTTTATGTAAAAAGCAAAGCGTTAAGCACTATAAACAGTATTGCTCCTGAAACTATTATGCCAACTCAAGAAATTGAAAAAAATATAGCGCATAATACTCCTGATGATATTATTACCTCCGAAGAACAAGATAGTTTAATAGAAGAAATACCTGAGAATGTAGTTATTAAAGATGCAGAAAATCCAAAAGAACATATGGAAAACATAGAAGATGAAATACTAAACGATTCTATTCATGAACTAAGACAGGAAGAATTGGCTTTAGCTGTAAATTCTAATGATGAAGAATTTTTAAATAGGGCTATTTCTGATAGTTTAGACTTTCTTCCAATAGTAACTGACGATGAAAATAAGATGGTTACTAACCAAGATAGTAAGCCAAAAGTAAATCCAGAAGATATTATTGTTAATTTTCAAAAGGTTGTTCCAACTAAAAGTACTAATATACAAGTGGAGTATTCTATTGTAACGCCTAACATAACAAATGAAATTTCTTCTTTAAATTTAGATTTTCTACCAATTGTTACTACTAAAGTTATAGAAGAAAAACCTGTAGAAATAAACCCTTTAAATTTAGAAGTAATAGGAGAAGAAATTAGTATTGAAAAAAAAGAAGTTTTAAATGTAGATTTCTTGCCTGTTATTTATGATGTAATTAAAGAAGACAAAGAACCCCTATCTACGGTAGATATTGATATTTTAAATATCAAAAATATTCCTACTATTTCTGAAGAAATTAGTAGTTCTAAAGAATTGATTTCTAAAGAAGAAAACTCAGAAGATACTATACTAGACATTAATATAGAATTAAATAATGAAAATAAGATAACTACTAATACTATTGTAGAAGAAGAATTCTCCATTCCTAAGGCCATATTCTCTGATAAAAGAGAATTAGAAATGTTATCTCTTTTAGAGGATTTAAATGAATTAGGAGATGTTAGAGAAATTCCATTACTAGAAGAATATTTAGTAAAAGAAAAAGATGGTATTATAAGAGACCGTATTATAGAACTTTTAGAAAAATTTTATAAAGAATTATCTACTACTAAAAAAGAAATAAAAATGGATGATGTTACAACAGAGACTTCGATACTTGAAGAGCTTTTTGCAAATACAGATACAGAATCTAAGCTTATTTTATTAAATGAAATAGTTGCTGTTAGCGATAAAAAAGAATTAAAATTATTAATGGATTTAGTGGATGATGAAGATGAAAGAGTTAGAGAAAAAGCAAAAAAATGCTTAAAACAATTAAAAGCACAAATTGAAGCTAAAAATAAAGCTAATTCGCTCGAACCAATTCCGTTAGAGTATGCTTTCCTTGAAGACTATAAAGCAGAATTACAAAAAAATAATATTAATCCTTCTAAAATAAGTAATCTAGATATAGAAGAAGTTTCTACCATAACTAAAGAGCCTTCTTTCTTAGAACAGTTTTATTCTTTTTCCAGTAAACTCTTTGATAAATTTTAATGGATAGCGGTTTTTTCAATATTATTTTAGAATATATAAACATTGTTTTTTTCTTGTTTACAGTTATTCTATTCTCATTTTTTACCGCAATGGGGTATTTATCTACCCGAAACACCATACACTACAAGAACAAAAATAGTTTTGGAGACATGTCAAAATTAATGGCTTCTCCATTAGCACCAAGTATAACAATAATTGCTCCTGCCTATAATGAGGGAATGACAATTGTAGAAAATATTAGGTCTCTAATGTCATTAAAATATGTTAACTACGAGGTTATGGTGGTTAATGATGGAAGTAAAGATGATACGCTTCAAAAAATGATTGATGCTTATGACTTAGTAAAAATAGACCAAGAAATAGACCCAAATTGGAAATCTAAACCTATTAGAGGCATTTATAAATCACCTCAAAGAGCATTTTCTAAATTAACTGTAATAGATAAAGAAAATGGCGGTAAGTCCGATGCTTTAAATACAGGCATGGCGTTATCTAAAAACAAGTATGTTGGCTGTATAGATGTAGATTGCCTTTTATTACCAGATGCATTATTACATGTTGTAAAATCTTTTTACCAACGTTCTGAAAAACGTGTTATTGCTGTTGGTGGGGTAATACGTGTCGCAAATTCTTGTGTTATACAAGGCGGACAGTTAGAAGAAATTAAATTACCAACAAATTGGTTGGCAAGGTTTCAATTATTAGAATATACACGTTCATTTATTTTAGGCAGAATGGCGTGGGGAAGAATAGATAGTTTACTAATTATTTCTGGGGCATTTGGTTTTTTTGATAGAGAAATAGCATTAGCAGTAGATGGTTATGATACGAATACGGTAGGGGAAGACATGGAAATTGTTTTTAAGATGCGTAAGTACATGCACGAACGTAAAATACCATATACTGTAGAATACATACCAGACCCCTTATGCTGGACCGAAGTTCCAGAAGACTTAAAAATACTTGTAAACCAAAGAGATAGGTGGGCAAGAGGTAATTTAGAAACACTTTTTAAGCATAAAGAAATGTTCTTTAATCCCAAATTTGGAAAACTAGGTATGCTTAGTTATCCATATTGGTTTTTTTACGAATGGCTAGCTCCAATGCTAGAGTTTTTTGGAATGTTTACTATTATCCTTTTTTATTATTTAGGAATATTAAACTGGGATTTCTTTATTGCAATTACCACTACGGTTTACGTTTTCTCTATCATGTTTTCTTTTTATGCTATCCTTTGGGATGTATATGCATATAATGAGTATAAAAGAACAAAAGACATACTAATTCTTATGTTCTGTGCAATTATAGAACCTATTACTTTTCATCCAATAGTAGTATGGGCAGCAATACGTGGAAATTATAAAAAACTGTTTAAAATTAAATCTGGCTGGGGATCTCAAGTTCGTAAAGGATTTGCAAAAGCCTCCTAATAATGCAAGTAGAAAAAAACATATCAAAAAAGGGTGCGCCAAAAAAGTTAAAGGACTTTATTCCAATGCTATTAACTTTCTTTGTGGCTCTTTTTGTGCTTTCTATCTATCAAAATCTAAGTCTGTATTTAAGTGGTGTTATAGATAGTGTTTTTAATAAAAGCTTTTTTCATTTGCTCCTTAACCATACAGGGTATGTAGCAATTACAGCATTAATCTTATCGTTCTTATTTAATTATTTAGAAAATAAAAAAGCTGGCTTAGGTTATAGAGTAACCAGAATAATCTTACTACTTCTTATTGGTATAGAAGCTTTATTAATACAATATTACATTCAGAATTATGAAATATTAGGAACAGGTATTCTTGGTATTTTTAAATCGGATACGGTAATTTATTCTTTACTACCAGTTATTGGTCTTTTACTTATTTGTTTTGCAATTTGTTATTATGTGCAAAAATTTACTGCAAAAACATATACGATTATTAGTAGAATGTATCCTGTTACGCTAATTTTATTTAGTTTGTTTTTAGCTACTTTATATGCTGATAAAAAACCAATTAATGAAAATAAAACACACCATTTAATTTCTAGTTTAAAGAATTATGTATTAGAAAATAACACGTATGAAGGAACAGCGGAATATCCACTTTTAAAAGACTATACAAAAGAAGATGTTTTATCCACCTATTTTAATATAAAAGAAGAAAAGCCAAATATATTATTTTTAGTCGTAGAAGGTTTAGGGTCCAATTTTATTGGGGATAAACCAGACTATAAAGGTTTTACACCATATTTGCAAGAGTTAACTAAAAAAGGGCTTTTTTGGGAAAACCATTTAAGTAATAGTGGAGAAAGTTTTGCTGCCATACCAAATATACTTGGGTCTTTACCTTTTGGACAAGAGGGCTTTACCAATTTAGATACTTATACTAATAGAAATACTTTATACAGTATTCTTAAAAAAAATGGCTATGCTACTTCTTTTAATTATGGTGGTAATAGTGCTCTTAATTATATAGATAAGTTTTTAGATGAAGAACGTGTAGACCGTATTATAGATAAAAAAGTATTTAATGAAACTTATAGTTTACAAGAAAAAGATGCTGCCGGAATTTCTTTAGGATACCCAGATGCAGAATTATTTAAAAAATTTAACACTTCATTTTTTAGTACAAAAAAACCTAGGTTAGATTTTTTTGTAACACTTAGCACTAAAAATCCGTATGCTATTCCTAATGCAGAAAAGTATTTGCAAACGGTAGAAAAACAATTAGAGAATAAAAATCGATATACTAAAAGAGTCAGAAAAATAATTTCAAATAATAAAGAGCTATTTGCTAGTTTATTATATACAGATGGTGCTGTAAAATCGTTTATAGAAAATTATAAAACAAAACCAGAATATAAGAATACAATATTCATTATTACGGGCACGCACAATAGTACCGATGTGCCACAAACTACTAATTTACAAAAGTATAAAGTGCCATTAATACTAATTAGCCCACTTTTAAAAACAACTAAAAAAATAAAATCGCTTACTTCACATGCAGATATTACACCTTCTTTAATTTCTTTTTTAGATGCTAATTATTCGTTAAAAGTACCAGCAAAAAATGCTTGGTTAGGAGATAATTTAGTACATAAAAATACATTTAAAATAGGTAAAGAAATACCTTTATTTAAAAGGAGAAATGCTATAGTAGATTATATAAGTGGTTCTAATTTTATTAGTAAGGGCAAAGTATATAAGTTGTATAAAGATTTAGACCTTTTAGAAGAAGAGGATTCTAGTAATAAAGACGCTATAAAAGAGAGGTTTCGTTATTTTAAATCGGTGAATAAATATGTTACTGCCACTAATAAAATAATTCCTGAAGATTTATCTCTCTATGTAACAAAAACAAAAGAGTTTTCTAAACAAGACCTAATTTGGGTAGAGAGTGTTTTTAATGATAAGGATTTTGATAATGCTTATGAAACTGCTCGTGAACTAGCTTTTAATAAAGAATGGGACCGCTCTTTATTACTATGTAATTATATACTATCTAAAATACCAAGACATGCAGATACTGAAATTCTTGTTGGGAGAGTTTATGCATGGAAAAAAGAGTACAAAAATTCTATTCAAGCGCTAGAAGAAGTTATTCGTAAATACCCAACCTATGAAGATGGTTATGCTGCTTTATTAGATGTATACTATTGGTCTAACAATAATGATAGAGTACCAGAGATTCAAGAAATAATACAAGAAAACAATATTAGTTCTAAAGAAATAGCAGTTAAACTTTTAAGAGCAAATACCATACTGTCTAAAAATAAAGAAGTAGCAGAAATCAATTTTTAATGCAAGTACTAAAAACATACATTCTTATCCTATTTTGCTTTTGCAGTTTATTTATTGCTGCACAAGAGAAGGTTACGTATTCTGGGGATCCAGACTCCTCTTTTTTTACTGCTAGGGAATTAGCTTTTGCAGGGAATAGAATTGCTGCTAGAGATACGCTTACTACGATTTTAAGTGCATACCCAGAATATACAGATGTTCGTGTTCTATTAGCAAAAACCCATACCTGGGATAAAGAATACGAAAGCGCAAGAAAACACTTTAATACTATAACTTCTAAAGAAAAGGAAATTAAAGAAGTTTGGGTAGCCGCTATTAATAATGAGTTGTATTCTGAAAATTATGCTACAGCTTTAGGTTTAGCAAATAAGGCTTTAAAATATATTCCAAACGATGAGGATTTAGCAAAACAAAAACAATATGCAATAAACGGTATAACTGGTGTTACTGAAGAAGGGCAAGAATCTGAAATAGATACTACTACAACTTCTTTAAAAAATCAATTTGGATTAACCAATAGCTTTGAGATTTTTGATGTTGTTTATGATCCTATGTTTTATTCTAGTATAGAGTATAAAAGAGAAACTCTTGCTGGACCTATTATTCCAAGAATAAATTATAGCAATAGGTTTGGTACTCACGGTTTACAATATGAACTAGATTTTTACCCTAAACTTTCTAAAAAAATTTACGGGTATTTAAATTATGGTTTTTCTAATGCACCAACTTTTCCTAAACATAGGGCAGGAGTAGAGGTATATGCTAATTACCCAAAAAATATGGAACTTTCCTTAGGACTACGTTATTTAGACTTTAAATCTATAAAAGCAACTATTGCTACTGCAAGTGTTGGTTTATACTCTGGAAACTATTTCTTTTCTGCTAGACCTTATGTAACGACTATAAGCGATAATAATCTTGGATTTTCTGGAACTGTATTGGCTAGAAAATATTTAAGAGATAAGGATAATTATTTAGGTGTTATTGCTGGAGTTGGGTATGCATCAGAATTAAAACAATTACGAAACGCACAAGATGCTTTATTAGCAGAAACCGTATTGTATGTAGAATCGCAACAAGTACTTTTTGAATATCAATTTACAGGAAAAAAGAATCCTAATATTTATAAAACCAACTTAGGAGTAACACGGCAGGAGCTTATTTTTGAGCCAGGAAAATTCTTTTGGTCCGTGTCTGCAGGGATAACCTACCAGGTGAAATTCTAACAAATGTAAAAATATTCGATGAACTGCATAGCACTATAACTCCCATTTATAAAGGGATTACAGCCAATTTTTACTTTCACAACAAAAGAAGTATAGTTATACCACAAAAATTGGATAGTACACCACAATTAATTGTTCTTAATTCTCGTTATATATATGTTTACAATGAAATTATAACCAAGTCCTAGTATTAATTAAACCTACATTAATATGCTTTATGATACCTACGGAGAAGAGTATTTAGCTTTCCTTCAAGATTTAAATGAAATATTAAGTATTAACGAATTGGTAGAATTAGACTTTATGTAGTCTTTAATTAAACCTAAATGTATCACTAAAACCCCAACAAGTCATGGCAAACAAGAATCAAGACAACACATCGTATTTAAATTTTATTCAGAATTTAAATGAAATTCTAGTAGATTATAATATTAATAAACTTACCTACTCTTAATAAAGGGTTTCAAAAAAATATACAAAAAGACCGCTAATAGTAGCGGTCTTTTTTGTTTTTAAATATTAACCTAAATAGGTTTTTAATAGCTTACTTCTGGAGTTGTGGCGTAGTTTACGAATTGCCTTTTCTCGTATTTGGCGAACACGTTCTCTAGTTAAATCAAAAGTTTGGCCTATCTCTGCTAATGTCATAGAATGTTGGTCTCCAATACCGTAATATAATTTAACCACATCTGCTTCTCTTGGAGAAAGAGTGTCTAAAGCTCTATTAATTTCGGTATTTAAAGATTGTTGTAATAATATCATATCCGGTCTTGGTGATTCACCTGCACGTAATACATCATATAAATTAGAATCTTCTCCCTCACGTAATGGGGCGTCCATGGAAACATGTCTACCTGTATTTTTCATAGATTGTTTCACTTCAGAAACAGTCATTTCTAACTCGGTAGCAATTTCTTCTGGAGAAGGAGGTCTTTCATGCGATTGTTCTAAATAAGAAAAAGCTTTTTTAATTTTATTAATAGAGCCAATTTTATTTAAAGGTAAACGTACTACTCTAGACTGTTCTGCTAATGCTTGTAATATAGACTGTCTTATCCACCATACGGCATAGGAAATAAATTTAAATCCTCTGGTCTCATCAAAACGTTTTGCGGCTTTTACAAGTCCTACATTTCCTTCATTTATTAAATCTGGTAATTTTAAACCTTGATTTTGGTATTGCTTTGCTACAGAAACAACAAACCTTAAGTTCGCATTTGTTAATTTTTCTAATGCTGCTTGGTCTCCTGTACGTATTAATTGGGCTAATTCTACTTCTTCACTTGCACTTATTAAATCAATCTTACTAATATCTTGCAAGTATTTATCTAATGATTTGGATTCACGATTAGTTACCTGCTTGATAATTTTTAGTTGCCTCATATATTCGTGTGTTTTTAGTTCTTGTACAAGAACTCATAATACATTTTTATTATCTCTTTTCCAAACAGATGCATACTTAGTTATACATATTTTATTACAAACTTTGTAAATCTCTGTAAGAAATCTAATAAATTAACAGAGTTGTTCTATTTTTGAAATTATTATAGAAAAATGAGTAAAAGAGCCCTAACTGCCTATTTAAAGGATTTAAAAAAGAAAGAATTAGAAGAACAATTGGTAGACTTATACCAGCGGTTTCCTTTAGTGAAAGAATATTACGATTTTGTATTTAATCCTAAAGAAGATAAGTTAGTACAGGAGGCAAAAACTAAAATTGCAAACGAGTATTTTCCTGTAAAAAGAAAAAGACCCAAAGCGCGTAGGTCTGTAGCTCAAAAATATATTAAGCATTTTATAAAACTAGGTGTAGCTCCTTCTTTAATTGTAGATGTAATGCTTTTTAATTTAGAAATAGCACAATCTTTTTCTTTAGAAAAAAATGTACCCGATTCTTTTTACAAAAGTATGTTAAACTCTTTTAAAGAAGCTTTGCAGTATGCTGCCTTACATGGTTTTGTAACCGAAAATAAAGAACGTATTGTAAAAATATATACGCTTACGCAAGAAAATAATTGGACCTTTTCCGAAGATTTCTCTAAAGCATTAGACCTTGTAGACTAGAACTTTATCTCACTAATATTGTTTATAAATTATAACACAATTAAAAAAAATCTTCATTTTACAGGTATTTTTTCTTTTACCTACAAAAAACTTATAGTTTTGTAAGATTAGCATTTTACAATCTCAAACAAAACTACTAGCATACCTTTGGAGTATAAAAAGCATACAAAAGAGAAAAATCTCTACGATTATCAAATAGAAGATTTAAATACCATTTTTGAGCATTTAAAGAATTCTAAGGATAACGAAAACCTGCTTTACCAATTACCTACGGGTGGCGGTAAAACCGTTGTATTTTCAGAAATTACCAAAAGGTACATTAATGAAATTAAGAAGAAAGTAGTAGTTCTTACCCATAGAATAGAACTTAGCGTACAAACTTCTTCTATGTTAGATGGGTTTGGGGTTAAGAACAAAATTATTAACAGCGAGGTTAAAGAGGTCATGGACCAAGACAATATAAGTTGTTATGTTGCTATGGTAGAAACCTTAAATAATCGCTTACAGGAAGAGAAAGTAAAAATTAGTAATATTGGCTTGGTTATTATAGATGAAGCCCACTACAATTCTTTCCGTAAATTATTTAAGTATTTTGATGATGCTATCATATTAGGAGTTACTGCTACACCATTAAGTTCTAATATAAAGTTACCAATGAAAGATAACTACAGTAAACTTATTGTAGGTGAGTCTATATCTTCCTTAATTTCTAAAAACTTCCTGGCAAAAGCAAATGTTTATAATTACGATGTTAGTCTACAAAACTTAAAACTTGGTATTAATGGCGACTATACAGTAAAATCTTCGGATGAATTATATGGGAATCAAAGCATGCTTACCAAGCTTTTAAATGGCTATACAGAGGTTGCTAAAGGTACTAAAACGCTTATTTTTAATAATGGTATTAATACCTCTATTTATGTGTATGAAACCTTTAAAAAGGCAGGGTATAATATTAGACACTTAGATAATAAGAATAATGCCACGGAGCGTAAAGAAATACTAGAATGGTTTTCTAAAACACCAGATGCTATTTTAACATCGGTAAGTATCTTAACCACTGGTTTTGATGAACCTACGGTAGAAACTATAATGCTAAATAGAGCCACTAGGTCGCTTACTTTGTATTTTCAAATGATAGGGCGTGGTTCTCGTGTATTGCCCAATAAGAAAGAGTTTACGGTAATAGATTTTGGGAACAATGTTGCTCGTTTTGGTATGTGGAGTGCACCTATAGATTGGCAAGAGATATTTCATTTTCCAGATTTCTTTTTGGAAAATATTAAGAACGATGAGGATATAGAAAGAGAATTTGTCTACGAAATGCCAAAATCTATAAAAGCAATGTTCTCCAAATCTAAAAATATAGAGTTTGATATTAAGGAAGAATACAAAAAAGTATTTGCTCAAGGCCTTAAATCTAAAATAGTATTAGAAAAAAGTATAGAACAACACGCTACTATTTGTGTTGAAAATGCAGAAGATGTTTTTGACGCTAGAATACTCGCCAAGCAACTAAAGGAAGAAATTAGTTTTAGAGTAAAACAATACTCATATTGTATTATGAACAATACAAAAAACTACAAAGAATGGTTAGAGGAAGATTATGAGCGCAAGCTACGTTCAAATATTTCTAAAAAGTTTGCCGCAAAAATGTAAGCCAATATGAAGGCATTAAACATTTTAATTATTGGGTTTGTATGGCCAGAGCCAACTACTACAGCTGCAGGCCAAAGAATGTTAGAGTTAATCCATTTTTTCTTAAAACAAGATTGTAACATTACTTTTGCAAGTACCGCAAAGAAGAATACATTTTCTTATCCACTAGACTCTTTAGGAGTTGCTCAAAAAGAAATTTCACTTAACGATTCAGGTTTTGATTTGTATTTATCTGATAACAAGAAAGATATAGTAATTTTTGACCGCTATTTAACCGAAGAACAATTTGGTTGGCGTGTGGCAGAAAACAACCCAGAAGCACTTCGTATTTTAGATACCGAAGATTTACATTCGTTACGTAATACAAGAGAAAATGCTTTTAAAAAAGGAGTGCCGTTTACCATAGAAAATTGGAAAAATAATTCCGTTACCAAAAGAGAAATTGCAAGTATATATAGATCCGATGTTTCTTTAATAATATCTTCCTATGAAATGCAATTATTAACAAAGGAGCTAAACATAAATAATAGTTTATTACACCATTTGCCTTTTTTACTCAAAGCTAAAAAGGTAAAGAAAATTCCTTTTGAAGAAAGAGAAGAATTTATTTGTATTGGTAATGGTAATCATGCACCAAATAAAGATGCGGTTATTTGGCTAAAAAAAGAAATATGGCCACTTATTCGTAAGCAATTACCAGAAGCTATGATTTCTATTTATGGCGGACACTTACCAGAACAAATTCTGCAAATGCATAATCCTAATCAGGGTTTTTTAGTAAAAGGGTGGGCGCCAAGCGCTATAGAGGTTATGAGAAAAGCAAGAGTAAATTTAGCACCATTACGTTTTGGAGCAGGTTTAAAAGGCAAACTTATAACTGCATTACAAGCAAATACCCCGAGTGTAACTACGGCAATAGGAGCAGAGGGGTTTAGTACAAAACATCTAGAATTAAATGGTACAATTGCCGAAACTGCAAAAACCATTGCCGCAGCTGCAGTTGAATTATATTCTTCTAAAGAAGCATGGAATAAGGCACAAGAAAAGGGAGAAAAGCTTTTAAAAAAATTATCTAACAAGGAAAAAACCGAAAAAGAATTTTTTAAAAAAATAGAGGAAACTATACAGAATTTACAGGAACACAGAAGCTCTAATTTTATAGGAGCAATGCTACAACAACACACTATGGCAAGCACAAAATATATGTCTAAGTGGATAGAAGCTAAAAATAAAAAAATAGAATAGTATCTTTAGTTCTTAATTTGATACTCTAAAACTAAAGAATATGAATAATCCGGTACAATGGTTAGAAATTGCTGCAACTAATATAGAAAGAGCAAAAGACTTTTACACAAGTGTTTTTAAGTTAGAATTTCAATTTATAGAAATGCCAGATAGTAAAATGTATATGTTTGGGGATCCAACAAAAGCAGGTTCTTCGGGTTGTTTGGTACAATCTAAAGAAAATATCCCAAGTACAAATGGTACTATTGTTTATTTCTCTTGTGAAGATGTTGCTACAGAGGCTGCTTTGGTAGAAAAAGCAGGTGGTAAACTAATTGTTCCTAAAACCGATATTGGAGAATTTGGTTTTTTTGCGCAGTGTATAGATACCGAAGGTAACAGAATAGGATTACACTCTAATAGTTAAAAAAATAAGCATAAAACTAAGATATATAATTACCCATGAATACACCAGATTGGAAAGTAGCCAAAGAATTTGAAGATATTACCTATAAAAAAAGCAACGGCGTAGCACGTATAGCTTTTAACAGACCTAATGTGCGTAATGCTTTTAGACCCAAAACAACCAGTGAACTTTTAGAAGCCTTTCATGATGCACAAGAAGATACAAGCATAGGTGTTGTTTTACTTAGTGCAGAAGGACCATCTACAAAAGATGGCGTGTATAGTTTTTGTAGTGGAGGTGATCAAAAAGCACGCGGGCACCAAGGCTATGTTGGTAAAGATGGGTACCATAGATTAAATATTTTAGATGTACAGCGTTTAATACGCTTTATGCCAAAAGCAGTAATTTGTGTTGTTCCAGGTTGGGCTGTTGGTGGAGGCCATAGTTTGCATGTGGTTTGCGATATGACTTTAGCAAGTAAAGAACATGCTATTTTTAAACAGACCGATGCCGATGTTACTAGTTTTGATGGTGGTTACGGTTCTGCATACCTAGCAAAAATGGTAGGCCAAAAAAAGGCAAGAGAAATTTTCTTTTTAGGAAGAAACTATTCTGCACAAGAGGCCCTTGAAATGGGAATGGTAAACGCTGTAGTTCCGCATGCAGAATTAGAGTCTACTGCATACCAATGGGCACAAGAAATTTTAGAAAAATCGCCAACCTCTATAAAAATGCTAAAATTTGCAATGAATTTAACCGATGATGGTATGGTTGGCCAACAAGTATTTGCGGGAGAAGCTACACGTTTAGCATATATGACCGAAGAAGCTAAAGAGGGGAGAGATGCATTTTTAGAAAAGCGTAAGCCTAATTTTGAGAAAAAATGGCTGCCATAACTTTTTTATAAAACCTCCATTAAAATAGAGGTAAAACCCCTCATTTCAAGGGTTTTTAAACGCTTCTTTTTTGTTATTTTTAACTTATTTTAAAGGAAACAAAATATAAGGAATTCTCGATATAACGAGTTTTGCCATTAATACTGAAATAATCCATGAAATATTTAGCCCTCATTTTATTTTTGATTTTTATTGGTTGTAAAAACGAGCCGAAAACCAAAACTGAAACTCAAGCGGAAACGACAATAGAAATGGAAACGGAAAATGGGATTGATAAATCAGTCTCTGAAATGTGGAACAACTATATTGAATCAAATCCTGAATTTTAAGATGAAGAAATTCCAGAATCTGATTTTTTTCATAATAATAGAGAAGATGCTAATCGACTTGCGGAATTAGCTCTGAATGGAAAAAAGAAAGCTTCTTCAGGATTATATAGTTTGTATCAACAATATGAGGTTGATTTACCCAAAGTTGGGACGAAACAAATAATTACGGATTTTGACGGCAAAGCGCGAGTGATAATAGAAAATAGAAGTGTGGACACAATTCCATTCAATAAAATTTCCGCTGAGTATGCCGAATTGGATATGGGAACGGATATCGAACCGCTAGAAAAATGGAAAAAAGCGCATTGGGACTTTTTTGAGAGCTTTTTAAAAGAAAGCGGAGAGAAACCGACCAAGGAAATGCTAATTGTTTACGTAAGATTTGATACAATCTGGACGGAAAAGTACTAATGACAACAAACCCTAATCTTTAACTTGTGTAAACTATGTCTCTTTACGAACAATAAAAAAGACAAGTATAATAGCCAACAAAATAGAAATGGAATCAATATTTAAAGCTTGGAAAACAAGTAGGAATCTATACTTAGAATATTTTGAAAAATACACATTAGAACAATTAAATAAAATACCTGATGGGTTTAGCAATAATTTAATTTGGAATATTGGGCATATAATAGTTGCACAACAAGCATTGATTTACAAAGGATCCAACCTAAGTGGATACATCTCGGTAGAATTATATGGACTTTATAAGCCTGGTACAATACCTACTGGTCTTACTACAGAAACAGAAATAAAGGAACTTAAAACTTTACTAATATCACTTATTGAAAAAACGGAGGTAGATTTTTATAATGGAAAATTCAACACCTACAATGAGAGAATGACTGGAACAGGCTTTCATTTAAGCTCCCTAATGGATGCTTTTGAATTCAATAATTATCACGAAGGCCTACATTTGGGGTGTATGACGAATATTAGAAAATTTGTATAACATAATTGTATAAATGAAATGACGCATCCTCTAAGAAAACATATAGAAGAAATAATTAGTGTTACAGATGAGGAGTTTACTTTTATACTTAGTCATTTTACAACCATAAAAAAGCGTAAACACCAATATATTGTTCAAGAAGGAGAAATTGTAAATAAAGAATATTGGATAATTAAAGGTTGCTTAAAAAGTTATTTTGTAGACAATGCCGGAAAAGAGCATATTCTACAATTTGGTATGGAAAATTGGTGGATTACGGATTATGAATCTTTTGTAAACCAAACCAAATCTAAAACTTCTATAGACTGTATTGAGGATAGCGAATTGCTATATATTACTTTTGAGAATAGAGATAAACTAACCCAAAAAATGCACAAAATGGAACGTTTTTGGGCAAAAAAGAGTAAAATTGGTAGAATATCACTTCAAAATAGAATCCTTTCATTATTAAAAAATTCTACTAAAGAAAAATATGATTTACTACTGGAACAATACCCAAAACTTTTTCAGCGTGTTCCTAAAAAAATGATTGCTTCTTACCTTGGTGTTTCTAGAGAAACGCTTAGTAGGTTAAATGAATAATCTAAAAACTTCCCTTAGTGTGATGTATATCACTTTAAAGAAGTGACATACCTCCTTTCTAAAATTTAAGGTACTAACCACCTTTGTATGACTATTAATTTAATATATAAATTATGCCATACATTAATATTAAAGTTACTGATGAACAAGTAACTGATGAACAAAAAAGCCTTTTAATACAAGGTACTACACAACTTTTAGTAGATGTACTAAACAAAAACCCAAAAACAATACATATAGTTATTGATGAAGTTCCTATTAAAAATTGGGGTGTGAATGGAAAACAATATTTAGGAACAAAAAAATACTGAAAAATGAAAAATAAAACAGTAATTATTACAGGTGCATCTTCTGGTATTGGGAAAGAAATTGCAAAATACTTTATTGCTAAAGAAAGTAATGTGGTTATGAATTCTTCTAAAGAAGAAAATTTAAGAAAAACTTATGTGGAGTTTGGAGCTCCAAAAAATGCTGTTTTTTTAGCAGGAGATATTAGTAAACAAGAAACAAGTAAAAAACTGGTAGACTTAGCGTTAAAAGAGTTTAAAACTATTGATGTTTTAATTAATAACGCAGGAGTTTTTTCTCCTAAAGCCTTCTTAGAGGTAGAAGAACAAGATTTGGAACTTTACTGGAATATAAATCTTAAAGGAACTTATTTTACTACACAAGCAGTTATCCCTTCCATGATAAAGCAACAAGATGGTTCTATTATAAATATAGGAACCGTTTTAGTAGAACATGCCATAGATGGGTTTCCTGCATCCGCACCATTAACAAGTAAAGGTGCTATACATTCTCTAACAAGACAACTAGCAGCAGAATTTGGAAAAGACAATATAAGAGTTAATACCATTGCACCAGGAATTATTAGGAGTCCGCTACAAAGTAAAATAGGAATTGACGATGCCGATAGTTTGGCAGGTTTGCATTTATTAAATAGAATAGGGGAAACACAAGAGATTGCAGAAGCTGCTTATTATTTAGCAACAGCAAATTTTATAACAGGAGAAACTATTAATGTTGCTGGCGGTCATACCGTTGGGCATTCCATTTAAAAGAAAAACAATGTATAAAGAGAATATAAGACAAGTAGAAAATTTAATTACTAATTATTTTGAAGGAATTTTTTACGGAGATATAGATAAACTAGAAAAATGCTTCCATAAAAATGTGTATATATATGGGGACATTAAAGGTTTAGATTATGAAAAAAGTGCTAAAGAATACTTAGAAGGTGTTGCTAATAGAAAAAGCCCCAAAGATTTAGATGAAATTTTTAAAATGAAAATTATAGGTATAGATATTATGGGGAAAGTTGCAATGGTAAAACTACATGTTCCTATGCTTGGCTATAATTATTATGATTATTTATCCCTTGTAAAAATTAAAGAGGAGTGGAAAATTACAAACAAGATTTTTACACATATAGAATAATAACTTTTAGTAGTTAATAATAGTAGCTTAGATATATATATATCTAAGCTACTATTGCTATTAAATAGATATCTTATTAACTTAGTTTTAAATTATTCTCAAACTATTATTGTTGATTAATTAGAATCTATAAAATTGAAAAAAAACAGGAGATTTCAGTTGTATTCTATAGGAATTATAAAATTATTAAAAATGAAGTACGCTTATACTATAAGCAACTAGTCTAACAGAAACTATTATATTCTATGAAAATTCATAAAAAAAATATATCTCCAGAAAATAATTATGAAGAACTAATTTCTGGAGCAACAGAATTTGAAGTCCTTATAGAAAATCCTTGGGGCAAAAAGTAGGCTACGTTATAGATACTAATAGGTTTTTAATAGAAATATGCATACCAATTAAAACAGAATAAGTTACCAAATAAACTACATTATGAGCAAAATTTTTGACATTATTGGAGCAGGAATAGGTGGGTTAACTACTGCAATAGCATTAGAAAGAAAAGGAATTAAAACAAGAATTTTTGAACAAGCAGATGAAATAAAACAAGTAGGAGCTGGTATTATTTTAGCCAATAATGCAATGCAAGTATATGACAAATTGGGTTTAAGAAATATAATTGAAGAGAATGGAAATGCTATTTCTTCTATGAACATAACAAAGAAAAGTTTAAAACCGCTTTCTAAAATTGACTTGTCCTACTTTGAGCAAAAGCACAATACTAAAAATATTGCAATACATAGAGGAACCCTACAACAAATATTAATTAAAGAGTTAAAAACTACCAAAATATATTTAAATCATAAACTAACTAAAATAGAAAAAACCGGAAATGATTATGATTTGAAGTTTTCTAATGGAGAAAAAATAAAATCTAACTATGTTATAGGAGCAGACGGATTAAATTCTATGGTACGGAAAACTATATTCCCCAATACTAGCATTAGAAATGCAAATCAAATATGCTGGAGAGGAGTAACAGATTATGAATTGCCAAAAAAATATGGAAATGAATTAAATGAGGCTTGGGGAAAAACAGAACGTTTTGGATTTGTACAAATAGCAGAAAATAAAGTGTATTGGTATGCTTTAAAAGCATTTAAAAAAGACAAAAATGAATTCTCTATTAAAGATTTAAACGCTTATTTTAAGGACTATAATATTATTATTAAAGAGTTAGTTCAAGAAACTAAGAAAGAACATATAAATACCGCAGAGATATCAGATTTAAAACCTACGAACATTTGGCATAAAGAAAACGTTTGTTTACTAGGAGATTCTGCACATGCTACAACCCCAAATATGGGACAAGGAGCATGCCAAGCTATAGAAGATGCTTACGTGCTTTCTGAATGTATATCTAAATATGATGTAAATAAAGCTTTTTTAGAATATCAAAAAATAAGATTGCCCAAAGCACATCAAGTAGTCAAAGCCAGTTGGATGGTTGGAAAAATGGCTCATTTTTCCAACCCAGTATTAATTAGGTTACGTAATTTAATGTTACAAGTAACGCCATCATCTATTAATAAAAGGCAAAACGAGCAAATTTTTAAATTAGCTAAAATATAAATACAAACAAAAAGCTCTAAGATTAATCTTAGAGCTTTTTGTTAAAAATATAAGTAGGTGTAATTATTTACCTCCGTCTAATATATCCTGCAACTGCTTAAGTTCCTCCCACTTACCATCTTGGGCTAGTTTAGCTTGTTCTGGCCAACTACCAGGCTTGTGCATTCTGTATCTAGGTCCTGCTTCTTTTATAATGGTTTCAAGAACAGAAACAGATGTGTTACTTAGCTTTTTAAAAGTTTCTATACCATTTTCTATTAAAATAGAAGAGAGTTTAGTACCAACTCCTTCAATCTTTTTTAAATCGTCTTTTTTAACTTTTTTTACCGCTTTCTTTTTAACTGGTACTGTACTTAAATCTACAACACTATTTTCTATTCCTTCAAAAGGAGAAGATGTATAGCCATCAGCAGCACTATCATTAAACCATCCCTTATTTTCACTTAAATAACGAAACTCATAACGTTTTCCATTTTCAAGTTTTACATTTTTTACAAAGGTATTTCCTTCTTTTTTCATTTGGCTTGCACTACTATTTGTTTGCCAATCATTAAAATCTCCTAATAATAAAATAGAAGAAGAACTAGGAGCTTCATGCTCTTCAATTATAAATTTTACTGTAGTATAGGAACTATTTTTTTTAATTTCTTTTGCTAATGCCATTTTTTGTGCTATTTAATTTTTATTATAAAAGTAGTATAGAAATTATTGGTTTTTAAAAGTTTATGTTACTAAATTGTTGTCTTTAGTTCAATTTATTATGTATTAATTTAAGAGTTACAGTATAAAGTCTATGTATTTTATTGAAAGGACTTGTGTAATTTTAGGAGGTTTGTTAGATGTAAATAAAATGATATTATAAAAAACTTAATCATGACAACAACACCGGAACATGATACTCGCATTGCTACAATGACTTTTTCATCAGTTTACCCTCACTATATTGCAAAAGTGGAGAATAAAGGAAGAACAAAAGAAGAATTACACCAAGTAATTTCATGGTTAACAGGTTTTAATGGTAATAAACTCCAAGAGTTAATAACTAAAAAGGTAACTTTTAAAGTTTTTTTTGAAGAAGCAAAACTTAATGCTCATGCAGATAAGATTAAAGGTGTAATTTGTGGTTATAGAATAGAAAATATTGAAACTCCATTAACTAAACAAGTAAGGTATTTAGATAAATTAGTAGATGAATTAGCTAAAGGAAGAAAGATGGAAAAAATATTAAGAACGTAGATACTACTCGGTAAATGAGAGTACTTATTTAAGAATCTAGAATTTACTAATCAGTATAATTATTTATTTCTCTAAGTAGCTAAAATGAAAAACGAAATCCCAAAAGTATCTTTTGATGAAGAACATAAACTTCGTATTGAGGTTATGGATTTTAAACAGCTTTTAGTGAAATTAAAAAATAGCCAAATTAACCATAACCCATTTGAGCCTCACAAAATTGAATTCTATGTAATAATAATAGTAACAAAAAATACTTATACCCATTTTGTAGATTTTACCTCCTATACTTTAAAAGAAGGAAGCGCATTATTTATAGCTAAAAATCAAGTACAATACTTTACAAATGATCTAAAAAAAGCAGAAGGTATTTGTATCATTTTTGATAGTTTTTTTGAAGACAAATCATACTATCTTTCTAAAAATTTAAAATTAAACAGGTTATTTAATTACCATATTGAAAC
The DNA here is from genome assembly GCF_003634105.1 of Maribacter vaceletii. Taxonomy (GTDB): domain Bacteria; phylum Bacteroidota; class Bacteroidia; order Flavobacteriales; family Flavobacteriaceae; genus Maribacter_B; species Maribacter_B vaceletii. The sequence continues at coordinate 213,471 of NZ_RBIQ01000008.1, forward strand.
TCCTCTGTTGCATTCAAAAGAAATGGGTAAGGATACTCTTATCAATATTGCACAACAAATGTATGTAGAATACCATTTTTCTAATACGTTCGCAAAGTCCGAAATGTTAAATGCAATGTTACAAATATTACTCCTAAAAGCAGAAAGAGCTAAAGAATATCGTTCTATAAGTGGTATTAAAAATCAATGGTTAGAGACCTTTAGCTCCTTTAAGAATTTATTAGAAACAGACTATGTAAATACAAGAAATTCAAAGGAATACGCTTCTAAATTATTCATTTCATATAAATTTCTTAATGATATTGTAAAACGCCTTACTGGAAAAACCGCTAAAACTTTTATTGATGATTTTGTTACTATGGAAATTAAGCGCTATTTAATATCCACCTCATTATCTGTAAAAGAAATTAGTTATAAAACTGGTTTTGAAGAACCAGCCAATATGGTTAAATTTTTCAAGAAAAATACTAATTTCACACCTCTTAAATTTAGACAAGCAGAATAACGCTTAGTTATACTTTTACCATTTTTACTATCATTTTGATAATGCATTTACTATAGAATTGCGAGAACTTTGCAGTATTAAATAACTAAATACATTATAAAATGAAATATTTAAAACCAAGATTTTTATTCTTAATAATAGTTACATTAATTTTAAGTAGCTGTACTAGTGAAGCAAAGAATATTGAAACAGTATTAGAAGTAACTACTTTTAATTTAAAAACTACAGCCAATGCATTAGAGTTTAATAAGATTGATGCTGTAATTGAAAACAATTATACAAGTAAACAGCCTGGTTTTATAAGACGCCAAAGTGGTGTAAATGAGCAAGGAAAATATGTGGTACTTGTTTATTGGAAAAGCTTAGCAGATGCTAAAGCTTCTATGAATAAATTTATGAGTGATTCTTCAGTTACTAACTACGCTTCTATGATTGAGGGAGAAAGCATGAAAATGTCTCGTTTCACCATTAATGATGCGTTTACAGCACCTACAAGTACCTTTACAGAGTTAATGACTTTTAATACTAAAGAAGGTATTAATATTAAAGATTTTAATAAAACAAATAAAAAAGTAGAGACTAAATTTACGGTAAAACAAAAAGGATTTTTACAAAGAATTACTGGCTCTAATGAAAAAGGAGAACAAGTTGTTTTAGTTTATTGGGATACAAAAGAAAACTCAAATGCTGTAATTAATGATTTTATGAGTGCCCCAATAGCAAAAGAGTTTATGGGAATGATGGATCAATCTACAATAGATATGGTTCGTTATGAATCTCTTACTTCATTAAAAAATGTAACCCTATCCAATAAAGATAAAGTAGTTGCCTTATTAAACAGTTTTAATACAGGAGATCAGACCCCAATATCTTACATTAATCCAAAAAAATATATACAACATAATTTAGGAGTTGCAGATGGTTTAGAAGGATTTGGAGCAGTAATGCAACATGCACCAGAAGGAGGTTTTAAAGCAGAAGTTATTAGAGCTTTTCAAGATGAGGATTATGTATTTACACATACAAAATACGACTTTTTTGGCCCAAAAGCTGGTTTTGATATTTTCCGTTTTGAAGATGGTTTAATAGTAGAACATTGGGATAATTTGTTAGAAATTCAGAAACCAAATCCAAGTGGAAGAACCCAATTTGATGGTGCAACTACAATTTCTAATTTAGATAAAACAGAAGTAAATAAAGGTATAGTAAGAGGTTTTATAGAGAAAGTACTATTAAATGGTGAAATGGATAAAGTATCTTCATTTATTAACCCAGAAAAATATATACAACACAATCCGGCTGTAGCAGATGGTTTAAGTGGTTTTGGAGAAGCAATGAAATATTTTGCAGAAAATGGTTTAGTTATGGAGTATGATAAACTTCATATGGTTCTAGGGCAGGGTAATTTTGTCTTAACTGTGAGTGAAGGTAAGTTTGGTAAAGGAGAGCACACCGCTTATTATGATTTATTTAGAATTGAAGATGGTCTTATTGTGGAGCACTGGGATGTTATTGCTCCTATACCACCAAAATCTGAATGGAAAAATGAAAATGGCAAGTTTTAATTTAATTACAATATAAAATAAGGAGGTAAAAAAAACTCTTTTACCTCTTTGTTTAATTTATATTCTTCCATTTAAAAATCTATACAAACTAAAAATAACTTATATGAACTTTATTGAAGCTATTATTGCTGAAGATTACAGAAGTATTTTAACACAGTTAACTGAAAGTGCACTATTAAACTTACAAACAGTAGGGGAATCAAAAGGTAAAGCACAAGGTATTGAGTTATTAAAAAGGCAAAATGAATATCTAAAAAAAGAGATTAAAGAAATTAAAGTTTTTAGAAAATTTGAAGATGATAAACACTTGGTAATTGAATATGATATTCTTTTACAGAATACTTTTGATTTGCCACTTGTAGTAATTTTAGTTAAAGAAGGGAATAAATATAGCCAAGTAAGAACCTATCATTCTGTATATCCTATTACTGAAGGTCATGTATTTAGAGCTTCCATTTTTAGTAAAGAAATACAACTTAAAGAACCTACAGAGGTTGTAAATTATTTTAAAGGAATAAGTAAAGGCTCAACAGAAGAAACTATGCAGACTTTATCTTTTGAAGACGATGTATATTTTAGAGAACCAGCAGGTTGGCGTTGGAATCATAAAACTAAAGGCGGACTTAGAGAACATTTTAATCATTTCTTCGCAGATGGTGGTGTTCCTTTAAAATTCCATAACTATATTTTTGATACTAATGAAGCAACATTCGCAGGAGAATATACATGCGATGTTTGGGGTTCTGCAACTTTTAAACCTCAAGCAGGAATATCTATTTACGATATAAATAAAAAAACAGGAAAAATAACAGGAATTAGAGTTTATGACAATGTAGATACAAACTATGTTTAAAAATCTATTATGTATGAGACAAAATTTACACATAAACATCTATTCAAAAAAATAAATTGATGCATATTATACAAGATGAAAATATAAATGAGGTTTTGAATGAACTTTTTAAAGATGCAAAGAATGATCGTTTAAGAATGATGAAAAGCTTTGCTAAAAATCCTTTTAGAGCCATGAAACCTATAGATTTTAAAGAGGTATACCTTTCTATCTCTAAACACCAAGGAGAAGAATTAGTTTCCTTAATAAAGAAAAATAACTTAAAAAATATTGTAGAATTTGGCACTTCTTTTGGTATTTCTACACTCTTTTTAGCAGAAGGTGCTATACAAACAAAAGGTAGCATTATAACTACAGAATTAATAGAATCTAAAGCAAAAAAAGCTAAAGAAAACTTTAAAAAGGCTGGTGTAGATAACCTAATTGAAGTTAGAGAGGGTAATGCTTTAGAAACACTAAAAAGCTACAACAAACCTATAGACTTACTATTGTTAGATGGCTGGAAAGATTTGTATTTACCTTTATTTAAAATGTTGGAGCCAAATTTTCATGAAAACACAATAGTGTATGTGGATAATGCAGATATGGCAGATTCCCAAGAATTTTTAAAATCGATAAGCAAAAATAATAACTACCAATTACAATCAAAATTTGATGGTAAAGTGGTATTAATTCATGTAAAAAAATAAATTATATGAGTCAAGTAGCAGCATGCCCCACTTGTGGCGGCAAATCCAAAATAAAAGAAAAAGAAGGAGTTATTATCTATGAAGCACTCCAAGACAAAGAAGTTCTAAAAAAGGTAGGACAACTAAAAAAAGCAATGCAAATATTTAAAGACAAAGCAGAAGCCTTAGAAAAAGAGCTAGAAGAATTAAAATTAGCAAAATAGAATGGCATTTATAAAAAGAAATTATGGTTGGGTTTTAGTAACTATTTTAGCTAGTTTTCCTTTATTCATTTTATCAAATATGATTAGTGTTAGCTTTTTTAACGGATTAGCTATTACTTTAGTAGAAAATGCCACTGGAGAGGGGAGAACCACTCTTGAAATGTTATATCATGTATCTGGAGAATTTGCTATAAGATGGATGACAGCGGTACTAACATGCACACCCTTTTTTATTCTTTTTGGAGTAACTAATTTATATGTCAGACAAGCAATGGGTATTGCAACAGCAATTTGGAGTTTACTACACTTTATCATTTTTATTTTGGCAGAAGGTCTTTTAGAAACATTTACCCAAGTAAACTATGTTGCAGGTTTTATAGCAGTATTAATTTTAATTCCATTGTTGCTTACCTCTAATCGAAAATCAATGAAATGGTTAAAAACTACATGGAAAAAATTGCAAAGTTTGGCCTATGTCGCTATTTTTTTGAGCCTATTACATGTGGCCATTTTAGAAAAAACATGGGTTATATATGCCATAATTGTAGGTGTTGGTTTTATAATTAGAACCCCAAAAGTGAAAGAAAAAATATTAGCATTTCGTAAAAAAAGAAATGTAGCAAAACAATAATTCAAATAACATGAAAATAGCAGTTACATCCGCAAGTGGAAAATTAGGTGCATCTATAGTAAAACATTTAATTGCAGAAATTGGAAAAGAAAATGTTATTGGTATTGCCAGAACGGTAGAAAAAGCAAAACAATTAGGAGTTGAAGTTAGAAAAGGAGATTATAATCTTCGTGAGGATTTTAATACTGCTTTAAAAGGTATTGATACCGTATTACTTGTTTCTGGAATGGATGAACCTCAAAAAAGAATTGAACAGCATAGAAATGTCATTGAGGCTGCAAAAAACAATGGGGTAAAAAAAATAGTCTATACAAGTATTGTTGGTGATAAAAATGAAAATGCCTTTAGTCCTGTTGTTCAAAGTAACAGGCAAACAGAAAAAGATGTTCAAAACTCTGGATTAAATTGGATTATTGGTAGAAACGGGATTTATATTGAGCCAGACGTTGAATATATAGAAACGTATATAAAAGAAGGTGAAATTAGAAACTGTGCGGCAGATGGCAAATGCACATATACTAGTAGAATAGAACTAGGGTATGCGTATACCAAAATGTTACTAAATGAAAATTTAAACGGACAAGTATATAATCTTGTTGGGGAACCAATTACACAAAACCAATTAGCGGAATACATAAACCAAGCCTTTGATACAAATCTTATTTTTAATTCAGTTTCTGTAGAAGCATATGCTAAAGAAAGAAAAGAAGAATTGGGAGAATTTTTAGGCTCTGTTATTACAGGTATTTATGAAGGAATAAAGAATGGTGTAAATAACATTCCGTCCGATTTTGAAAAAGTTACAGGCCGAAAACATAAAAAGCCATTAGAATTGATAAAAGAGATAAAAGAACAATAGTGCCATCTCAAAATCATATCTATTAAAACTAAAAAGAGCCTTGTCAATTAAGACAAGGCTCTTTTACGAGAACACTATATGAAAATGAAAAAATTTACTCTTTGTTTTTTAATTACATGGTAAATATATTTCTCATTTAGTTATTCTAAAAAGTTATGTTGCCACACAAGAGAAACTTGTGGTTATCTTCTTAAAAATTGTTGTTAGCAACTTACGTAACAGGTAAGATTTTATTGTAGGAATCTTAATCTATACTTTTTGCTATTCCACTTAAAAATGTATTAATATCAAAGATAGGGTCCTGCTCTAAACCAGTGCGAACTACAACTAAATTTTTAGAAGGTATAATAAATACTCGCTGCCCTTGAAAACCATTTGCAGAATACATGTCTTTTGGAACATCAGGGAATTTACCCCCAGCATTTAACCAAAAATGAGCCCCATAGACACCGTCAGAATTTTTAGTTGGTTTTGTTATATACTTTACCCAATCTTTAGAGAATAGTTGTTTTCCATTCCAATTTCCATTATTTAAATATAACGTTCCAAACTTACCCCAATCTCTGGTTGTTGCCCAACCATAGGATGAACCTACATAATTACCTTCCATATCTGCTTCTAAAAGCATGGAGTTCATTCCAATTTTATCTATTAAAGCTTTATACGGGTAATCTAAATATTCTTGTCTTGAAGAGAATTGGTCTCTAAGAATACCAGAAAGTAGGTTGCTGGTTCCTGAAGAGTAATTCCATATTTCTGTTGGCTTTGCTATTGCTTTTTTATCTCTTTGGGCTTGTGTCATATCAGCATCTAAGTACAACATCTTAATAACATCAGATATTTTAGTATAATCTTCTTCCCATTCTAAACCACTTTGCATACGTAGTAAGTGGTTAATAGTAATATTTTTGCGTTCATCATTTTGCCATTCTGGAATAGAAGTAGAAGAGTTTATATTTATCTTACCTTCATGTTCTAATGTACCATATAATGTAGCTATAATACTTTTGGTCATAGACCAACCTAATATTGGCGTTTCTTTAGAAAAACCATCTGCATATTTTTCTGCTATAATCCTATTTTGGTGTAGCACAAGAACGGTTCTTGTTTTATGAACCTCTGGATTGCTAAAAGCAAAATCTACCGCTTTGTTTAATTGTTTATAATCTACAGAGGTAAAAATAGTATCTAGAGGTTCATTATGTCCAAAAGGATAGAGTAGCGTATCTATTACTTTATTTCTTTCCGGTTTTAATGTCATTTTAGAAGCATCAAAACTATCATTTACTAAAACACAACCCAAACCTTCTCTGTAAACAGTTTTGCGTTCCATTAGTCCAAAAACAGTAGCTGAACCAATTTTATCCTTTTCATTAAAAGTAACATCTGCCATTTTTATCAATGGCATATTGTTATCATTAGCCGTTATGGAAGCTACAGAACGCTTAGAAATAAGAGCGTTAGAGGTTAAATTTTTAGAGGCATACCCAGATATTATATTCAGTTTTGGGTAATTTACATATATAGCAATTCCAATTATGATAATTAAGGCGAGTAAAATTCTCTTTATTATTTTCAAAAGTGTAGTTTTAGTTATTATCGTAAATTTAAAAAAAGAAATGATACTAATAAGCATCTTCTAATATGTCTTTTTATTCTAAAATAACAGGTTTAAGTATTTTCATCTTCTTAGTAATTAGTTGTAAAAAAGCACCTAATAAAGAGGAATATATATGGAAGCCTTTTGAGGTTACTGCTACCGCATATAATTCTTTAGCATCGCAAACCTCTAGTACGCCTAATATTACAGCATGGGGAGATACTTTAGTACCTGGAATGAAATGTGTTGCAGTTTCTAGAAACTTAATTTCGCTAGGCATTACACATAACACACAAATAAAGATAGAAGGTTTAGAGGGCGTTTATATTGTAAATGATAAAATGAATAAAAAATGGCGTAACAGAATTGATATTTATATGGGAGTAGATGTTGTAAAGGCTAAAGAGTGGGGAAAAAGGAAAAAGAAAATTTACTATCGTGTTAAAAAAGATTCTTTAAATACTAAATCAAAACAGTAATGAGGCGGCTTATTTTTATTTATTGTTTTTTTCTTTTTTCATGTTCGTCCACTATTAAAATCATAGATAAACCAATAGTTTTTGATGCAGAAAGAAAAAAACTAACTTTAGAATATTTAGAAAATAGATATGGGGTAGTACAAAAAGAGCCTAAAATTACCCCCAAAATAATAGTTTTGCATTGGACAGTGTTTTCTACTTTAGAAGCATCTTTTAATGCTTTTGAACCTTCTAAACTTCCTAATTGGAGACCAGATATTAAAAATGTAAGTGGTCTTAATGTTTCTTCACAGTTTATGGTAGACCGTAACGGAACTATTTATAGACTTATGCATGAAACCACCATGGCAAGGCATGTAATTGGCTTAAACCATTGTGCCATTGGAATTGAAAATGTTGGTGGTGGTAAAGAACTACCATTAACTAAGGAACAGTTACAAGCAAATATAGATTTGATACATTATTTAAAAGAGAAATATCCAGATATAGATTTTCTTATAGGTCATTATGAATATACTAAGTTTGAAGGAACTCCACTCTGGTTAGAAAAAAATGCCAATTACCGAACTAAAAAAACAGATCCAGGTACTTTTTTTATGAAAAACATACGTGAGGCTACCCAAAATCTGGAGTTTAAAGAAATCCCTAATTTTTAATTTTATATGAAAAATTACATACTACCATTGCTTTTAAGTTTACTATCCGCTGTAACTTTTAGCCAAGAAAATGATATAACAGCCTCTTTGTATACTACATATGAAACCTATAAAGAAAAAATTTTAGCAAAGCGAAGAATAAAACAGGAAGACCTACAACCATTACTAACACATTATAAAAACGTTTCTGGTTTTACGGTCTCCAAAGTAGGTACATCTATTGCTGGTAGAGATTTATCTTTAGTAAGTTTAGGAACAGGGAAAACACAAGTGTTTTTATGGTCCCAAATGCATGGCGATGAACCAACGGCAACACAAGCAATTTTTGATATTTTAAAATTTTTGGAAAGCCCTGATTTTAATGATGAAAAAGATGCTATTCTAACTAATTTAACACTACATTTTCTTCCAATGCTAAATCCAGACGGAGCAGCATTGTACCAGCGTAGAAATTTATTAGGAATAGATATTAATAGAGATGCGCTGCGATTGCAATCTCCAGAAGGTAAAACATTAAAACGAGTTAGGGACAGTCTTAAAGCAGATTTTGGATTTAATCTACATGACCAAAGCATTTATTACAATGCAGAAAGAACCAGAAAGCCAGCTACCATCTCTTATTTAGCACCAGCATATAATTATGAAAAAGATGTAAATGAGGTTCGTGCAAATGCCATGAAGGTTATTGTTTTTATGAATAGTATAATTCAAAAATACGCTCCAGGACAGGTAGCCAAATATAATGATGATTTTGAACCAAGAGCTTTTGGAGATAACATTCAAAAATGGGGGACAAGTACTATTTTAATAGAATCTGGGGGTTATAATAATGATATAGAAAAGCAAGAAATTAGAAAGCTTAACTATGTCTCCATCCTTTCTGCCATATATAGTATAGCTACCCAAAACTTTAAAAATTTAGACATTACGGATTATGAAAAAATTCCAGAAAACGATAGAAAACTATTCGATTTAAAAATAGAAGGAGCAAAGTACATTTTAAATAATAAAGCGTATAAAATAGATGTTGGCATAAATCGCTTAGAAGTAAATACAGAAGATTACTCCGATTTTTGGTATAGTAGTAGAATACTAGATCAAGGAGATTTATCTACCTATTATGGGTATGAAACTTTTAATGCAGCAGGATATACTTTAAAACAAGGAAAAGTGTATCCAAAACAAATAGCTACAATTAAAGAGGCATCTCACTTAAATTTTATTTCTCTTTTAAAAGAAGGGTATACACATCTTAGAATTTCTAAAATACCATACAAACAGCTTTCTTCTCCATTCCCTTTACATATTATAGGTTCTAAATTTATAATTTCAGATAAGTTATTTTTACAACCCGGTGTAAATCCTACTTTTCTTCTAGAGAAAAATGGTAAAAATAAATATGCTGTAATTAATGGTTTTTTAATTAATCTAGAAAATGGGGAGGGAGCTTTTAAAAATGCTATGATTTATAGATAATGATTAGTTAGTAACTAAATCGTATAGGGCTATCTATTCCATAAATAAGAAGCGCTGTATACATACCAATAATAAGTAGCAATACTACAGTAAATACTACTAGTATAATACTTCGTACTAGATTAGGGAAAAGACTTAATGCTGTTTTTTCAAAAATATCGTTTAGTACATCCATAATCTTTCATTTTAGAATTTTTTATTTTGTTTTTAGGATGTAGGTAGTTGTAGTTGTTTGGCTTCTCTATAATATAACAATTTATAAGATAAAAACCCTACCAATAGTATTAAAAAATAAAGGGGAAGCATTTGCTTCCCCTTAGAAATAAAGTATATAAACTTTTTATAAATTATTCTCTGCATCTAATAAAGCAAAGAATTTATCTAAATTAGGAAGAATAACAATTTTGGTTCTTCTGTTTTTAGCTCTATTATCTCTAGTATCATTTTCTACTAAAGGTAAATAAGAACTTCTACCAGATGCAATTAATTTTGCAGGATCTACATTGTACTTGTTTTGAAGTATACGAACTACAGAAGTTGCTCTTTTTACACTTAAATCCCAGTTATCTTTGAACATTGCAGTATTAATGCTTCTAGCATCTGTATGGCCTTCTACCATAACTTCCATACTAGATTCAGAATTAATAACTTCTGCTAACTTTGCTAAAACAGTATTTGCTTTACTACTTACTCTGTAGCTACCACTGTTAAAAAGTAATTTATCAGAAATATTAATCATAACTACTGTTTTGTCAATATTTACATCTACATCACCTTCTTCATCAGAAATAGATTTTTTTAATTTGTAAGAAATTGCAAGGTTCATAGAATCTTGTAAAGTCTTAGCACCTGCCAATTTAGCTGGGTCTACATTTTTTAACGTAGCTCTCATTTTCTTTTTAGTGTTGTTGCTCATAACAGCAATACCATCAACACTTGTCATTTGGCTATCGTTTATTTCTTTTAAAGAGCTAATTTTATTGTTATACTCTGTAACTCTAGCTTCAATTTTAGCCATTTTAGACTCTAATTCTTCTTTTTCTACTTGTGTTTTAGATAAAACACTTTTAGTGCTAGATAAATCGTTCTCTAAAGCAACATATTTCTTTTTAGAAACACATGAAGTTAATAATGCAACAGATAACGTACTTGTAATTAATAATTTTTTCATCTTCTTTTAAAAAATAGGTTTCCATATCTACGGTATTTTTTAGGATAAAGATGTTTTTAATCGATGTTTATTGCTAACCTATACTGTAAGCAACTGTTAAACAGTAATTTAATTTATATTTTTTTTGATAAGTTTTTTCATGAAAACCAAAAAAAGGCTCTAAAAAAGAGCCTTTTACTATATAATATAATCGGTATTTCTTTAATTACATCCTCCTTTAAAGCCAGATGCATTAAACTTAGTTTGCACAGCTCCTTGCTTATTCCCGTTTCTAACCTGTATGGCTAAATTGTTTTCTCCACTGCCATCTCTCTTAGGGCTACAATATTCAAATAGATAAAAACTATTTGCTTGTTCAGATACTTTAAAAGAAATATCATTAAAAGTATTTTCTAACTCTTCTTTATTGCTAGCAAAAACACTGGAAGTTTTTCCAATTTCGGTTAAAACATCCGTATCAATCTCCGCTCCTAAACCAATAGAGAAAAAAGAAATATTAGCATTAGCATCGGTTACCTTTTTAAGAGCAGCATCTTTTTCATATCTAGATGCTTGATCCGTACCATCTGTAAATAATACTACGGATGATGCTCCAATAGTATTATTCTTAGTGCTTTGTTTTAAAACATCTTCTGCAATATTGGTTGCTTTTATAACCGCGCCATATAAATCTGTAGAGGGGTCATTACTTATGTCATCCGTAATAGCATCTACTGATCCGGTTAACTCTTGCTTATTAGAAGTTAATTCATTTAATAAGTGCAATTTATCTTCCCCATCAAACCAATAAATAGCCATTTTAAAAGATTCCTGTGTAGTTGCAGGCATTACATTGTCTATAAAACTAATGGTTGCCAATTTTAATTCTTCTAAACTACTACTAAGAACACTATTACTTAAATCTAATACCAAAATGGTACTTGTGCTAAATATTTGTGAGTTTGGAGAAATTCTTGCAAAAGACTCTGATGTAGATATAGTATTAAAGCACGCATCATTTCTACCTTGTTCATAAATGGTAAATTGATCTGCTGTTAAACCAGGAACTGGTTTTCCATCCGTGTCTGATACTTTAAAGAAAATAGAAACTTTGCCTGGTAGCGTAGTAAATTCATCTTGAATAGATAAAACCAAATCACTTTCATCTAAACCTAAACAGTCATCCACAGGTTTTCCCTTTCCTAAACCATCTCCAAGGTTTAAGTTTAAATTCACATCATCATCTGCATTTCCACATGAAATAGCTATAAAAAGTACAAAACATATACTTATAGCTTTTAAAACATTTTTCATTTTCATTAATTTTGAGTTCAACAAGCAGAACGTAGGTTTTAGATATTAAGTATAGATACACGTAAATTATATGTTAAAGATTGTTAAAGAAACTTTGATTTGCTTCTATTACTTTTATAAAAGTTTATTTTGCTAGCTAGTATGATACATGAATTTAAAAATATAGTAGAAAGTAACAACCAAGCTAATAAAGAAGGATATAAAACGGTATTAGCGACTGTTGTTGCATTAGATGGTTCTTCTTATAGAAGACCTGGTGTACAAATGCTAATTTGGGAAAACGGCAAATTTACAGGAGCTGTTAGTGGTGGTTGTGTAGAAAAAGAAATTAAAAGGCAGGCTGCAACTGTTTTTTCTTCTGGAACCCCAAAAATTATGACGTATGATGGTAGGTTTAGACTAGGCTGTGAAGGTGTGTTGTACATATTAATAGAACCATTTAAACCTAGTCAAGAGTTTTTAGAGGTATTTGCCGCTACAATAAAAAATAGAAAAGGTTTTTCTCTAAGCTCTTATTACAATAAGAAAGATGGTGTAGATAATAACTACGGAACTTTATGTTTTATAGATAAGAAGACTTTTTCAATTCAAGGAAAACAAATCAATACTACTTCTCTTTTAGAATTCACACAAGAAATGGCTCCTAGTAATAAGTTACTATTAATAGGAGCAGAGCATGATGCGGTACAGTTATGCTCTTTTGCTACTGCCTTAGGTTGGGATGTAACTATTATAACTTCTCCTTTAGAGGAAAAAGATATTTTGGATTTCCCTGGAGCTAAGAATTTAATTGCTGTAGAACCAGAAATGCTTAGTACGGAAAATATAGATACGCATACAGCTGTAATGTTAATGACACATAGTTATGCAAAAGATTTAAAATACTTATTAACTATAAGCACTACTTCTCCTATGTACCTTGGTACTTTAGGGCCTTTAAAAAGAAGAGAAAAGTTATTGCATGATTTTATGGAATATAAACCAGATGCAGATTTGGATTTTATGGAAAACATTCATGGCCCAGCTGGTTTGGATATAGGAGCAGAAACACCCCAAGAAATAGCTATCTCTATTATGGCAGAGATTTTGGCAGTTGTTAGAGACAGAAAACCTATAATGCTTAAAGATAAAGTAAAAGGAATTCACCAATGAGTATAGAACCCTCTACAGCTATTCTTATTCTTGCAGCAGGTGCATCTACTAGGATGAAAAATAAAATAAAGCAACTACTACCATGGAAAGAAAGTACACTACTTGGTACTACGATAAAAGTTGCCAGAGAATCTAATGCCCAAGAAATTTTAGTGGTTTTAGGTGCTTATGCAAGTAAAGTGAGTCTAGAGTGTAAAAAACAAGAAGTAAAGTATACGATACACCCAAATTGGAAAAATGGTTTGGGCTCTAGTATTGCATTTGGTGTAAAACAAATACGAGCATTAGAAAATAAATACCAAAACATTTTAATTTTACTAGCGGACCAACCTTATATTTCTACAGAATATATAAATGCGATGATAAGAGGTGCTAAGAATTCTAGCATTGTAGCTACTACCTACGCACATGGTTTTGGTGTTCCTGCTTTATTTAGTAACAAATACTTTATAACCTTAGAAATGTTGCATAAAGATTTTGGTGCAAAAAAACTTTTAGAACAAGAAAAGCAAGAAGTTCAAAAATGTGAGAGTACTTTAAATACTTTAGATATTGATACTTTTGAAAGTTATTTGCAATTAGTTGCGCAAAAAAGACAAAAATAGTTCTCTTGCCTGTGTTTTATTACCATCTGTATGTCAGGGGATTATAGAGACAAAAACAAAAACCTCAGTTTTTGTGAGGTTATAAGTTTGCACAATTATCTTAATACGCATACCTTTAGTAAGAATTATAATACGTTGTAGTTCGTCGAAAGCTGATGCTTTTGTACAATTTTTTTAGTAGTGCTATTGTTATTTAAGGGTTACAAACCCCTAAAAAATAATATTATGATTACTAAAAAGCTTTATCTTCTAGCAGCCTGTTTTTGTTTAGTTGCTTTAAATTATTCTTGTACAGAAGAATCTACAGCAGAGACTGATGAAACCTATGGTGTTGCAAGGGATGAAATTGAAGAAAGAGATACTTAAAGAACTTTTTAAAGCGGTGGCAATCATTGCATTGTCATCGCTACCTTATATTCATGATGTTATTACTATTCGTGGAGGAGCCTTTCCTGCTTGGGTTCCTGATTGGGGCATTGAAGAATTTTTAACCAATTCTGAAGGTTATATTGCAGGATTTTCTTCTTATCGTGTTTTTATATACACTTTTTTAATACATCTTTTTGCTCATTTAGGCTATGTTGGTTGGTTTTTTGATGCTAAAGATAAATTATATCGTCCTTTTTTATTAGTTCCTGTCTCTCTTAGTTTATATCAAATTATACTAATTTTATTTGATTTTAGAAGCTCTGATTTAAATGAACCACACATAAAAATAGTTTTAACTATAGCAATTAGTTCACTCTTAGCTATAAACTTCTTTTTTAATAATAAAAAAATACTATCAGAACACTTTCTCAAACATAAAAATTCCCTCAAGACTAATAAAAAACCATTACAAACCAAAGAAAAAAACATATAGTAAGCTAGCTATGTACACAAACGGGACACAATTTAACTTTGTAAAAGGCGCAGTAGGCGTTATAAACACTAAACTAGGAGAAACCTTAAAAAGACTTAATCAAATATTATATGGCGTTGTAGAAGCAAAGCCTTATACTTTTGATTGGGATTATATAATTAAAGAATATGAAGCTACCTGCGCAGGTGGTGATATAGATGAGTTTTGCTCTAGTTTTGTTCATGGCTACGCCATGATGAATAACTTTTTAAGCGACCATGCTATAAAAGAAGCTATGTATGTAGAGCTTAGAGCAAATTTAATTGCTAAAAGAGTAAGTGGAGAAATAGCATAAATATGTAAATGCTAAACACACCAAATGATTAAAACATATTGGAGAACTGTTATTAACTAACTAGTTCTTCATTTGTGTTATCTTCTGTAATGTCATAGTCTTGAAAAATACCACAAGAAATGTTTTCTTTAATTAAAGATTTTTCAGATTTTTTCTTGCTATTTAAAATAGCTTCTATTTCAGGAGAAAGATATTTCATAATGCCTAAATTTTAAATTTCTATAAAAACGTTGTAATTATTACTTTGTTGTGTAATTCTTACATTTTTTTTCTTACAACGAATTAAATACAGTACAATAGTACTTTCTTTTGTTGTTTTTATCTAACAATTTACAAATACTTTGTGATTTATTAACAGAAATTTATACTATCACCTATAAAAAACACACTTTTTTAGTTGAAAGTAACTAGTTCCTAGTTAAGTTGCTTCTATTCTACACCAAGCTGTTTTAATATATAATTTAATATCAACATCCAATTCATCTTTAATAATAAAGATGCTGTAGGTATATTGTCATCTTCAATAGCAGCTATAATAGCCTCATGCTGATTGTCTGTTCTATTGTAAAAAAATTCGTTTTTCATAAACGCATTTTCATAGAAAAAGATTCTTGTTTTTAAATCTGTCAAAACCTGTAGTGCTATATCATTTGTATAATATTTAGTAAGTAAGTTATGAAACTCAAAATCGGCATTAATTCTAGAAATAGCATCTGGTGCATTTTCAAATACTATTTGTTGTTCTTTTAATCTTTCTATAGCTGTGGCAGAAAAATCACTATTCTCTATTGCCAAAACTTCTAAATTGGCTACTAATTCATACAAATCACTAGCTTCTTTGGCATTTAATGCTGCAATTACAAAACCTCTATTTGGTATTGCTTTAATAATATTAGCTTGTTGTAATTGTGTTAATGCTTCTCTAATAGGGGTAACACTAACGTTTAATTTTCTTGCTAATGCAGCTAAATTAATTGTATTTCCTATTTGCAAATTACCAAGCACCATTTGTTTAAGCAAATGTTCTCTAACCTGATCTCTTAATACTAGTTTTTGTGCCATTATACAAAGATAACGTATCGTATACGATTTTATGATAGTAATGTTATCGAAAATGAATAATATAAAACACTAAAAACCAAAAAAGTACGTTTGACTCCCGTAACCTAAATTTATTTTAAAATGAAAAAATTACTTAAAAATGTAAAAATTATAGCTACTCTTGCTTTAGTAGTATCTATATTTAATAGCTGTAGTGATGATACAGATAGTAGTACTGACAATTCTATTGAAAAAGAAGAGATTACTTCTGTATTAGCTGCTGAAGGAGTTTCTAATGTAGCAGACACTATTATTACTGATTTATTTGCCGAAAATGGTACTTCTGGAAAACAAGGAACTTCAAACAAGACATCGGAATGTCATTCTATTGTTTTTAATGAAAATGGATATACTGCCACTTTTAATAATTGTGTTTTAAACGGAACAGATAATGTAAATGGTAGTGTAGATATTACTTTTAGTGTTGAAAATGAAATAATTACGTATACAGCAACCTATGACGCTTTTTATGTTGGAGATATTAAGATAGATGGAACTAAAAGCTTTACAGTAAGTTCATCAACTATGCAATCTGAGGTTTCTTTTACGGTTCTTAATGCTATTACAATAGTTATGGCTGATGGTTCGGTTGTTTCTGAAAATGGAACAAAAACAGTTCGTTTAACTACTGGTGCAACAGACGCAACAAGTACTTTTACTGTAGAGGGTGATTGGACCCTAAAAGTAGATGAAACTACGTATGCTATAGTAGTGCAAAATACTCTAGAAGGAAACTTAGCTTGTGAGCATTTTACTGCAGGTATAATGAGTTTAAGTAAAAACGGATTACTTGTAAAAGTTAATTTTGGAGAAGGTACATGTGACGCTAATGCTACGGTTATTTATCCAAACGGAATTACAGAAGATATTTTATTAAACGAGTAAAATATAGTAATATAAAAAGAAAAGGCTTCGTAACTACGAAGCCTTTTCTTTTTATAAAGTTTTTAAATACTCCAGTACAGCTTTACGCTCCTCATCTGAGAATTTATCTCCAAATCGGTGTCCGCCATTACCATAACCTTTTAATGTGGTATCATAGGTGTTTTTATCTGTTTGACTACTTTCTACGGTATAATTCCACCCTAATTTCACATAGTCGTAATCGTTAGTATTGAAAGTCCTTTTCCAAAACTTAGGTCTTTCTTTACTATGTAGCATATCTTCTAAAGTTGGCACAGAGGCATTATGCAAATATGGTGCTGTAGCCCAAATTCCATCTAAAGGAGGAGCTATATAACCACCTTCAGGAGTTAATATTAAAGGGTCCGTAGTACTACCAAACCAGCCAGTATTAAACCAATCAAAAAAATAAGTACTTTCCTCTGTTACGGTAGTATAGTGGTTAGATAATTCGGGGTCCGTTTCTACACTCTCTAAAGCTACTAATAGGTTAGGGTAAGCACCATTTTCTCCATACGTTCCATGACAAGTAGCGCAAGTACCATTAAATAATTCTTTTCCAGTGGTTGCTAATTGCTCATTTATAGCTTCGGGATACTTTGGAGCTTCTAAAGTTTCTATATATGCTAAAACATCTACCGTATTTTCGTCTAACTCTGCTGCTTTAGTAACATCTGTAAGAGTAAGCATACTTGCACCAATCATAGATTTACAAAAATCTAATCTTCCCATGGCGTTATAGAAAATAGCGTTTTTCTTTTTTAATAACCACCAAGCAGGAACATCGGTTGGTATAACTTCATCTGGTAATTCTACATAAGGTTCATTAGACCAAGCAAGCGTATTTTTATCTCTATGAGAAACCAAAACTTCTGCAATTTTATTTGCGGTATTTACCCCTCTACTTTTAGTAATTGTTTTAGGAGCTATGGCTTCAATACTTTTTCTAAATTGGTCATAGGCTTCCCATTCTTCACTATCTGCTCCATAAACAAAAGGAATGGCAACATTTAATGTTTGTGTTTGGATTGCTCGGTTAACCGTAAAATCAGAATCATGACTACCCAAACCAATTATGTATTCGTTATTTATTCTAGAAGAATGACAATTTAAACAATTAGGAGCAACAACACGCACCCCATTACTAGCTGTGACTGCAGTATAATCATAAGGAATTACAGCATTGTCTCCTGTTCTATTTAATACATTACTTGTGTCTTCTCCATTCCCTTGTACAAAGGCATTATACGGAACTCCAGAACTCATATAATTACCAGATAATAAATACTCTTTACCGGCTTCTGCATTACCATTTCGTTGTTCAGAAAAAGGTATTGGTTGGGTTTTTATAACCACAGTTTCTTCTTCTGGTTCTTTATCTATTATTACTTCGGATGCACTATCACTAGAACAAGACAATAGACATAGTTTTACAGAAAAAATAATTCCTAGTAAAAATATATTCTTTCTACTTTTTAAAAAATTAAAAATCTTCATGGAATAATTTTAAATTCTAATCCCTAAAAATACACTATAATTAAACGAGTCTATTTTTCAATAGATATTATGTTACTATTTATCGATTAATAACATTTTAAAGTTCATTTAGGTTAGCTTTTCACTAAATAATTGCAACATTCCAAACCTGTCTTAATTAGTTAAATAACCAATATAGTAAAAGTAGTAATAATATATTGTAAAAATATGTATGTCAAACACTTACAACATGCAAAAAAGAATTTTTCATTTTCATATGCGGAATTAAAATTTGGATCAAAGTATTTAAAATCGAATACTTATAGGTTTCATTACTATTTTTTTACACACAATTCTTTTAAAAATTTGCTAGAAATAGTATCTTTACAGCAGGTTTAATGTAATATACACATCAGTAAATTACATTTATTAGGGTTAATTTTTTTCTGATTAAATTTTTTAGCACTCTTCAAGTAATTATTTTATTTCACATTAAGCCATATAACTAATTCCCTAACTTAATAAGTAATAATGGCAAAGTCGCAACAAACGTTTAATAAAAGTGAAAAAGAAAAAAAGCGTTTAAAAAAACGTGAAGAAAAAAGAAAAAAAATGCTTGCTCGTAAAGAAGAAGCAAAAGAAAATGGAAAAAAAGGTATTCCAATGGCTTATGTAGATTTTAATGGAAACCTTGTAGATACTCCGCCAGACCCATCTATGAAAGTAGAAATTGAAGCAGAAGATATTGTTTTAGGTATTCCTAAAAAAATAGAAGGGGAAGAAGAAGAATTTGACCCAGTACGTAATGGTAAAGTATCTTTCTTTGATACCTCTAAAGGATTTGGTTTTATCATAGATTCTGATAATCAAGAGAAGTATTTTTGCCACGTTAGCGGTTTAATAGATGAAATTGCTGAAAATGATAAAGTTTCTTTTGAATTAGAAAAAGGAATGAAAGGGATGAATGCTGTACGAGTAAAGAAAATTTAATTACATAGAAGTAACATACGTTATTATTGTTACAGAAATAATATACTAAAGGTGGTAATTTTATATTACTGCCTTTTTTGTTTTATAATTGCATTGAATTGTAAATTCACGTTTCAAAATAAATATACTATCCATGAAAAAATTTATTCCAATAATTATAGCCTTATTAGTTGTCATATCTTCTTATGGTCAAAAAGAATTAACAACTAACCTTAAACGAGAAATAGATTTTAATTTTGATTGGAAATTTAAATTACAAAAAGACACTACTTCACTAAAGAAAACACCTTTAAATGATGAAGATTGGCGAGATATTAGATTGCCACATGATTGGAGTGTAGAAATGTCTTTTAGTGAATCTTTAGAAGGAGCTACAGGATATTTACCTGGTGGAGTAGGTGTATATCAAAAACATTTTAAAACCCCTGCTAAGAAATCAGAAAAGAATACCTATATCTTATTTGATGGAGTTTATAATAATGCTACATTTTGGTTAAATGGTAAATTACTTGGAGAAAACCCTTATGGATATTCTCCTGTTTATTTTGATATAACAAATGCTTTAAATGAAGGAGGGCAAGAGAACGTTCTAACGGTTCATGTAGACCACTCTCGTTATGTAGATAGCCGTTGGTATACCGGTAGTGGTATATATAGAAACGTAAAATTGGTAACTCTTAATAAATTGCATATTCCAATCTGGGGAACTTATCTTACTACACCAGAAATAAGCAAAGAAGAGGCTAAAGTGTCTATTGCTGTAACTGTAGAAAATAAAGAAGAATTCAACAATAAATTTGAGCTTTCTACAAAAATAATAGACAAAAATGGAAATAAAGTAGCTTTAAAAACAGATAGTAAATTAAAACTTAAAAAAGGCTCTAAAAGTACTTTTAATCAAGAAATAATAGTAGTAAATCCAGAACTATGGGATACCGAAAATCCTACTATGTATAAGGCAGTAACTTCTATTAGTAAAAATGGAGAAATTATAGATGAGTATACTACTCCTTTTGGCATAAGAAGTTTACATTTTGATGTAAAATCTGGTTTTTATTTAAATGGAGTAAATACAGATGTAAAAGGAATTTGTATTCATCATGATGGAGGTTTAGTAGGTGCAGCTGTCCCAGAAGGAGTTTGGAGACGTAGATTTAAAATACTAAAAGCAGCTGGTGTAAATGCCATTAGAACTTCTCACAACCCTTTTTCTGAAGAATTTTTGAATTTGTGTGATGAAATGGGAATTTTAATCCAGAATGAAGTTTTTGATGAATTAGATTACCCAAAAGATAAAAGACAAAATTACCATGATAGGCATAATGATTATATTTCTCGTGGCTATACAGAACACTTTCAAAAATGGGGAAAAAGTGATTTAACTCGTACGCTTTTAAGAGATAGAAACCACCCAAGTGTATTTCAATGGAGTGTAGGTAATGAAATTGAATGGACGTATTTACATTATAGATATGTTACAGGTTTTTGGAAAGACCCTAACGACCCACAAAAATCTGGAAAATACTGGGGAAGTGCTCCTATGTTTAGTCCTGAGGAAATGAAAAAAAGATATGAAGCTTCTAAAAAAGGAGAATATATTTTAGCAGAAACAGCAAAAAAAGTAAATGGTTGGATTAAAGAATTAGATCCTAGTAGAGTAACTACAGCAAATTTAGTTGTTCCACAAACAAGTCTAGTAAGTGGTTATGCGGATGCTGTAGATATAGCAGGGTTTAGTTACAGAAATAAAGATATTCCATGGGCATTAGAACATTTCCCGAATAAACAAATTACAATAAATGAAAACCCAGGTACTTGGGATGACTGGAAACAAGTGATTGAAAATCCAGGGATATATAGCATTTTTATGTGGACAGGGATTGATTATATGGGAGAACGCGATGGGGATTGGCCAGCCAAAAGTGGATGGGGAGATATGTTAGATTTAGCTGGATTTAAGCTTCAAGGTTGGAATTACTTTAAAAGCATATGGGTAAACAAACCCCATATATCATTAGGTACGGTGCCTTTAGCAGATTCTGGTTTTAAAGAAAGTGGTTTTTCGGCACAGCAATTACCTGAAAATGCGGCAGCATACAAATGGAGAGATACCAATACACATTGGAATTATAAAGAAGGAGAAACTGTAGTGGTAGAGGTATGTTCTAACTATTCTATTGTAGAATTATTTATAAATGGACGTTCTTTAGGAAGGCGTAGTATGTCTGAAAGTCCAGACCGTTTATTTAGATGGACTATACCTTATGAAGCTGGTACATTAACTGCAAAAGCAGGTTTTGATGGTAGCGAAATTACAGCAGAAATAGAAACTACTACTAAACCAGTTGCGTTTACTTTAACAGCAGATAAAACCAACCTAAAATCTGACGCCTATGATGTTTCTCATCTAATTGTTGAATTGGTTGATGAAAAGGGAAGAGTAGTAAAGACTGAAAATGCTAAAATTGAATTTGAAATACAAGGCCCAGCTATATTATTAGGAGTAGATAATGGCGCAAGAGAAAATATTCAAGATTTTCAATCCAATACAATAGTTACAGCAAAAGGGCATAGTTTAGCAATTATACAATCTACTAAAGAATCCGGTAAAATTAAAGTCATTGCTAAATCAGAACTTTATGGTACTCAAGAAATTATAATTAATTCAAACTAATTAAGTAATTTAATACTATAAAAGTTTTTTAGATACACCTATATATAATTTATAAATGGTGAAACTACCAATTGTCTTAATTTTTAGACATTTAAACAAAAAGGAACAGAGTTTTTATTAAAAAATTGGGCAAAACCCTATAAAAGGCCGTAATTTTGCAGTCCCGAGAAATGAAAGGTATGGCAAACTTATCACACGAAGTACAAGAAAAAAAGACAGATAAAGAACTTTATAGCTATCAGAAAGGAGCAATAGACCAAGTTTTTGAAAAATTTGATAGTGCTCCCGATGATTACCATCTTCTTTACCAGCTACCAACAGGTGGAGGTAAAACAGTAATATTTTCAGAACTGGTTAGGCAATACTTAAAAAACCACAATAAGAAGGTTTTAGTAATGACACACCGTGTAGAACTTTGTAACCAAACCTCTAAAATGCTTACGAGCTTTGGGGTGGTAAACAAAGTGGTTAATAGTACTGCTAACCTTGAGGACCAGGACGAATACGTTTGTTTTGTGGCAATGGTTGAAACTTTAAATAACAGGTTAAATGATGATATGTTAGATATATCAGACGTTGGATTGGTTATTATTGATGAAGCCCACTATAACTCGTTTAATAAATTATTTAAGTTCTTTAATAATTCTTTTATACTTGGTGTTACAGCAACACCACTAAGTTCTAACAAGAACTTACCAATGAAAGATAATTATGATGAGTTAATTGCAGGAGAGAGTATTGGTTCGCTTATAGAAAATGAGTTTTTAGCAAAAGCAGAAGTTTTTCAGTATGATATGGGACTTACTTCTTTAGAAGTTGGTTCTAATGGAGATTATACCGTTAAATCCTCTGAAGATTTATATTCTAGCCCTGCCATGTTAGAAAAGCTTTTAGATGCCTATAAGAAGCACTCTAAAGGTAAAAAAACACTTATTTTTAATAATGGTATTAATACCTCTATACATGTGTATCATACTTTTGATGCTGCAGGTATACCGGTAAGGCATTTAGATAATACCGCTACTAAAAAACAACGAAAAGAAATTCTTAATTGGTTTAAAGAAACACCAGATGCTGTATTAACATCGGTTAGTATTTTAACTACTGGTTTTGATGAACCTACTATAGATACTATTATATTAAATAGAGCAACAAAATCACTTACTCTATATTACCAAATGATTGGTCGTGGTTCTCGTATTTTAAATAACAAATCTACTTTTAAGGTTATTGATTTAGGAAATAACTATTACAGATTTGGACCATGGGGAGCAGATTTAGATTGGCAAACTATATTTAATAATCCTAATTTCTACATGGATAGATTGCAGGATGATGATGATATTGAAGCTAATTTTAGACATGAAATGTCTGAAGAGGTTAGAGCAGAATTTCCTAAATCTAAAGAGGTTTATTTTGATATAAAAGCAACCTATATTAGTGCAACTTCTAATGGAGAGTCCTCTAAAGTTGTTTTAGAGCGTTCTATTGCACAACACGCATATATTTGTATAGAAAACAGTGAAGATGTTTATGATGCTTTAGGCTTAGCTAAATTACTTGCAGAAGATATAAACAATAGAATACAAACCTATGCTAAATGTATAAGCAGAAGTACTTTTAATTTTTTACATTGGTTAAAAGACGATTATAAAAAGAAATTAAATGCTTATTTAAGAGCAAATTTTGATACGGTCTTTGAAGATATTCATGGTTACCCACCAGAAGATTAAATTTTCGGTATAAAATATAAAAGCTCCTTTGTAAAGATTCAAAGGAGCTTTTTTGTTTTTAGCATTTTTCTAACATATTTTAAAATAATTTACATATTAGGATATATTTTATGTAATTTTCATTTTTTCAGTTAAAAAATAACCAATAATTACCATATGCATTCATTCAGTATCCAAGAGATAAACACTATTTTATCTGGAGAATTAATAGGAGATACTTCTAAAAAAATTACAGGACTAAATCAATTAAAAAACGCTACTCCAAATCAAATAACTTTTATTGGGAGTAAAAAACATACATCCCATTGGAAAGACTCTAAGGCATGTGCTGCAATAGTTAGTGAAAACATCAAAGTAGAAGCTAAAGAAAACCAAGCGGTTATTAAAGTAAAGTGTGCAGATTTAGCAATGGCTAAATTATTAGGTGTTTTTAGCCCAGAGCCACCTGTGTTTGAAATTGAAATACACCCTACAGCGGTTATTCATGAAACTGCTACTATTAGTAAAGGAGCACAAATTGGAGCAAATAGCTATATTGGAAAAAATGTTAACATTGCAGAAGGCGTAATAGTATATCCTAATGTTAGTATTTTTGATGATTCTGAAATTGGTGCAAATACAACCATTTGGTCTGGAACCGTAATTAGAGAGCGTTCTATAATTGGTGCGCATTGTATTTTTCATAATAATGTAAGTATTGGTGCAGATGGTTTTGGATATAGACCAAGTGAAGACGGTAGAGGCCTAGTTAAGATTCCACATATTGGTAATGTTGTAATTGGTAATTATGTGGAAGTTGGTGCTAATTCTTGTATAGACAGAGGCAAATTTAGCTCTACCATTCTTGGAGACGGCTGTAAAATAGATAATCTAGTACAAATAGGTCATAATTGTGTCTTAGGTCGTTGTTGCATCATGGCTGGGAGTAGTGGCTTGGCTGGTTCTGTAACTTTGGGAGACGGGGTAATAATAGGAGGTAGCGCCTCAATAAATGACCATACAACTATACACGCTGGTGCAAAAGTAGGTGCTGGTTCTGGTGTGGTTAGTGATGTTCCTGCTGGTAAAACAGTTTTAGGATATCCTGCTTGTGATTCTAGAGATATGCTTAAACAATGGGTAGCACTTAGAAGACTGGTTCATAAATAGACTTTTTTCTTCTATTTTTTTTGATTTCTTACTCTTAATTAATCTTGGAGCAATTATATCTTTTTATTTGTGTAATGTAACACTATAAATGTAGCTATCTTTGCCAAAATTTAGTGTATGCAATCTTTTGATGATTTTAAAATAGGAACGCCATTACGCAATGCAATTGCAGACATGGGGTTTACCCAACCAACACCAATACAATCTAAAGCTTTTCCTGTAATTATGTCGGGTAAAGATATGATTGGTATTGCACAAACTGGAACAGGAAAAACCTTTGCATATATGCTTCCTGTACTAAACACATTGCCGTATTCAGAAGATATTCATCCTAAAGCTTTAGTCATTGTTCCTACTAGAGAATTAGTATTACAAGTAGTAGAAGAGATAGAAAAATTTACCAAATATAAGAACGTAAGAACCTTAGCGGTGTATGGTGGCACCAATATAAATACCCAAAAAATGGCAGTAATGCAGGGTGCAGATATTATTGTAGCTACACCAGGGCGTTTATATGATTTAGTCCTTAGTAGAGCTTTACAGCTTAAAATGATTAAAAAATTGGTGATAGATGAAGTGGATGTAATGCTAGATTTAGGTTTCCGTTTTCAGCTAACAAATATTATGGATTTGCTTCCAAAGAAAAGGCAAAACATAATGTTCTCCGCAACCATGACTAGTGAAATTGAAAGCCTAATAACCAATTTCTTTAAAGATACGCAGAAAGTATCTGTGGCATTAAGTGGCACACCATTAGAAAACATTACACAAAGTTGTTATGAAGTGCCTAATTTTTATACCAAAGCAAATCTTTTGGTAGACCTTCTTCAAGATGCAGAAGTTTTTCATAAAGTGTTAGTATTTGTTTCTAATAAAAAAAGTGCAGACCGTTTGTTTGCGGTTTTAGAAGATATTTATAGTGAAGAAATTTGTTTAATTCACTCTAACAAAACACAAAATTATAGAATACGTTCTATTCGCCAGTTTGATGAAGGTAAAAACCGAATATTGGTAACTACAGATGTTATGGCGCGTGGTTTAGATTTAGAGGAGATATCTCATGTTATAAATTT
Organism: Maribacter vaceletii; assembly: GCF_003634105.1. GTDB lineage: Bacteria > Bacteroidota > Bacteroidia > Flavobacteriales > Flavobacteriaceae > Maribacter_B > Maribacter_B vaceletii. Next base: position 239,503 of record NZ_RBIQ01000008.1, read on the forward strand.
TGACACCCCATCTTTTCCCGAAAACTATATTCATAGAATTGGTAGAACAGGTAGGGCAGAGAAAAAAGGAAATGCTTTACTGTTCTATACTCCAAAAGAAGCAGAAGATAAAGAGGCAATAGAGAGTCTTATGGATTTTTCTATTCCAAACATACCCTTTCCAGAACATGTAGAAATTTCTGAAAAGAAAACTCCAGAAGAAAAGCCAAAAGTGATGGAGCCTAATAATCCTATTAAAATTAAGGATGAAGATATTCCAGGTGCCAGTTTTCATGAGAAATCAGAAAAAAACAAGAAAACAAACCAAGGAGGTTCTTACAAAAGAACTATAGAAAAGAAATACAAAAAGAGAAAAACAAAAGGAGATAAAAACTATAACAAAAGAAACAAACGTAAATAGGTTTCTATTTTTTAAAATAGTTTTATTGGATATATTTTATGAGTGATAAAGAAGATATAGAAAACTCGAATAGTATTAGTGAGTCCGAAATAGATAAATGTATTTCTGTTTTAGAACATTTAATTAATAATACGGATGAGATTTTTGAAATTTCTAAAGAGAAAAGAACCGCTTTATTAAAAGCTTCGGGTAAACTATCTAGACCTAGTAGAGAGGAATTTTCTAGAAGAAAAAAAGATGCTAAAAAAGCACAAAAAAGAAAACAAGCTGCAAGAGATAAAAACGCCCGTAAAGTAACCGGAATACGTAGTGCTAGAGAGTCTGTAGTTTTTGTAGCTCCTAAACTATTACCAGAAGCGGAGCTTAAAGAAAAAGACCTACAGGAATTAGAATCTCCTAGAAACTGCTATGTATGTAAAACACTTTTTACACAATTACATCATTTTTATGATACTATGTGTACCGAATGTGGTGATTTTAATTATGCAAAACGTTTTCAAACTACTGATTTAGCAGGACAAGTAGCGGTTATTACCGGTTCTAGACTAAAAATAGGATATCATATAACCCTTATGCTTTTACGCGCAGGAGCAACCGTTATAGCTACCACACGTTTTCCTGTAGATTCTGCCTTACGTTTTTCTAAAGAAGAAGATTTTACGCAATGGGGGCATCGATTAAAAATTCACGGATTAGATTTAAGACATATTCCTAGTGTAGAAATCTTCTGTAATTTTATAGAACAAAAATATGAACGCTTAGATATCTTAATAAATAATGCAGCACAAACAGTTCGTAGACCAGCAGGTTTTTATAAACATTTAATGCCTAATGAAGAATTGTCTATAGAAGAGTTGCCTAAATATGCGGCGGACTTGTTACAAGACCATGCCAATTGTTTAACAGAACTAAAGCAATTAAGAACTACTGCTTCTCCAAACCAGAATATGCCTGTAACTTGGCATGGCCCAGAACCTGGTATTGGTATCCGCGCTTCTGCAAAATTATCACAAATACCGTATAGTTTTGACAATTCATTACAAGCGCAAGAAGTGTTTCCTGAAGGCGAGTTAGATGCCGATTTACAACAAGTAGATTTGCGTAAAACCAATAGTTGGAGGCTTAAATTAGGAGAAATAGAAACTACCGAAATGATAGAGGTGCAATTAGTAAATTCAGTTGCTCCTTTTGTACTTTGTAATCGTTTGTCTGAGGTAATGAAGAAAGATAATACAGGTAAAAAGCATATCATAAATGTTTCTGCTATGGAAGGTAAATTCCATCGATTCTTCAAAGAAGATAGGCACCCGCATACCAATATGGCAAAAGCTGCTTTAAATATGCTTACACATACTGCTGCTGGTAGTTTGGCTAAAGATGGTATATATATTAACGCAGTAGATACGGGTTGGGTTACCGATGAAGACCCTGTAGAATTAGCCAAGAAAAAAGAAGAATTGCATGATTTTCAACCTCCTTTAGATATTGTAGATGGTGCTGCTAGAGTAATGGATCCTTTAATAGATGGTATTAACACTGGAAAACACTGGTCTGGAAAATTCTTAAAAGACTACCGACCTATAGATTGGTAAAATGAAGAAAAAAATAGTTAAATTTTTTAAACGTATGCTTGCAGGTATTGGAATAACACTTATTGTTATAGGTATTGGTATAACTTTATTCGTGAATTTAAGTCCAGAATTTGGAGGTTCTCCTTCCAAAGAACAAAAAGAAAAATTTGCAGCCTCTAGTAATTATAAAAAAGGAACATTTATAAATTTGGGAGATGTAAAAATGAATATGAATTTTAGCAATTTTACCAAAATGCTGAAACTATATTTTAGCCCACAACCAAACACAATTCCTAAAAAGGATATTACAGTCCAAAAAATTGACTCTGTTGCAATTGTAGATTATAAAGAACAGACTAGACTAGTTTGGTTTGGACATTCTACTTTTTTATTGCAAATGAATACTAAAAATATCCTAATAGATCCTATGTTTGGGAAGGTTCCTGCACCACATCCATTATTAGGAAATAATAGATTTAGTAAAGAACTACCTATAGAAATAGAAAAATTACCAAAGATTGATGCTGTTATACTATCTCATGACCATTACGATCATTTGGATTATGGTTCTATTCAAAAGTTAAAAGGGAAGGTTTCTCATTTTTATACGCCTTTAGGAGTAGGTGCACATTTACAGGCCTGGGGAATACCAAAAGAAAATATTACAGAACTAGATTGGTGGCAAGAAAATACTTTAGACGATTTAAAATTAGTTTGTACTCCCGCACAACATTTTTCTGGAAGAGGGCTTAACGACCGTGGAACTACGTTATGGAGTTCATGGGTTATACAATCTTCTACAGAAAACATATTCTTTAGTGGCGATAGTGGTTATGGGCCTCATTTTAAAGAGATTGGAACTAAATATGGCCCTTTTGATATAGGATTACTAGAATGCGGACAATATAATAAGTTATGGAGTGAAATTCATATGATGCCCGAAGAAACCGCACAAGCTGGTATAGATATTAAAGCAAAAACTATTATGCCAATACATTGGGGTGCTTTTAAACTTGCTATGCATTCATGGACAGACCCTGTAGAACGTATTTTAAATAAGGCAAACGAACTAAAAATAAATACGATAGTACCGCAAATAGGAGAACCAATTTATTTAAAAGAAAATCCTAAGAACTCTCTTTGGTGGAAAAATTAATTTCTAATAAAGTAGAATTGTCTAGTGGTGCTACTGCACCAGGTATCATATTTTCTAAATAAACATCTCCAATTCTAACACGAATTAGTCTAAGTGTAGGAAATCCAACTGCTGCCGTCATTTTACGTACTTGTCTAAATTTACCTTCTTTTATAATTATACGTACCCATGAGTTTGGGCGGTGTCTTCCTAATCGTATTGCTGCATTTGGTAAAGGCATTTCTGGAAGTTCTATTTGTTTTTGAACCTTACAAGGCTTGGTTATATATTTTTTACCTGAAAAACCTATTTCAACACCTTGTATAAGTTTTGCAATAGCCTCCTCTGTTATTTCACCATCTAATTGTGCTAAATATTCTTTTTCAATTCCAGATTGGTTTATAGTATCACTCCATTTACCATTGGTAGTTAGTAATAATAAACCTTCCGATTTTTCATCTAATCTACCTACTGGCATAATTCCATCAGGAAAATCATATAATTCTCCTAAAAAGCTTTTTTTTCTAGTCTGTTTCTCATTGTTAGATACAAACTGACTAAGAACACCATAGGGCTTGTAAAGTTTTAAAAAAATATCTTCTTTTCGTATCATAAATTAAAGCATCAAATTTCAACAATTAATTTAATAAATACTTATGTTTTTATAATAGGATCATTTCTGGCCTAAATCTTATGATTTACTTTGTAATTTTACTCGATAATCGAGATTTAAATGCTCCGAGGCTTGCCTCGAAATAAAAATTAGTTTCCTAAAAAATGCCTCGTGGGCTTGCCCCAAGGTAGTATACTAGACCATAATATTTATATGAAAAAATCAAACTACTCTAAAAGATACGTATTTGCCTTAGCATTTTTTATTTTAATAAGTTCTTGTAGAGCCCCTAAATCTATAGAGATTGATACCTCAAATGTATTAGTAATCTCTCCTAACCAAGAACATGTCTCTTATGAAGGAAGAATCTTAAGTAACAAAGCAGAAAATGCTAAAGAAATATATTGGCCTGGCTCCTCTATACGCTTAAATTTTATAGGTACTGCAGCTAAAGCTATTTTAGAAGACCAAAATGGAACAAATTATTACAATGTGATAATAGATGGCGTTTTCTCTAAAAAAATTCATTTAGAGAAAGGCAAAAAAGAATATATTCTTGCTACAGATTTGAAAAATGAAAAGCATACGGTAGAGTTGCATAAGAGAAATGATTGGACCTATGGAAAAACTTTATTCTATGGTTTTAATATAAAAGGCGAAAAAACCCTACCTACTACTAAAAAAGACCTTTTTATAGAATTTTATGGAAATTCTATTACGGTAGGCTATGGTAATGAAGATTATTCTGGAGATGATTCTTCTTCTGGAGAAGTATCTAACAACTACTATTCTTATGCGGCAAGAACTGCTAGAAATTTAAATGCAGAATATAGTTGTATAGCTCTAAGCGGAATAGGTTTAAAAGTAAGCTGGTTTAATAGAATAATGCCCGAAATGTATGATGCTCTTAATCCTGAGGACAGCATAACAAGGTGGAATTTTAATAAAAGACAACCAGATGTTGTAGTAATTAATCTTTTGCAAAATGATTCTTGGATTGTAAACAAACCTACTAATGAAGAGTTTATTCGTCGTTTTGGAAAAAATGCTCCATCAGAACAAGAATATATAGATGCTTATGTAGATTTTATAAATAAAATAAAAGGGCATTACCCTAATACTAAAGTAGTATGTTATATGGGGAATATGGATATTACAAAACCAGGTTCTATTTGGCCTACTAGAGTAGCCAAAGTAGTTGCTAAATTTCCAAAAAATGTATACATGACAACCGCTCCATATATAGATACGCAAGGATTGGGACACCCTAAAATAGATGATCATAAAGTATCGGCTGATATTCTAACCTCTTTTATAAAAAAGGAAGTTTTAAAATAGCTTAAAATTCTATTGTTTCCTAAAATTACCCTACTTACTCCTTATTCTACCGTGTATACACTTACAGCTTGTTCTAATTTTACAGTATAAAATTAAAACAAAATAGTATGAAAAAAAGTGCATTAATTATAGGAGGAAGTAGTGGAATAGGAAAAGCTACAGCAAAAAAGTTATTATCACAAGGGGTTCAGGTACATGTAGTAGGTACCAATGAAGTAAAACTAAGCAATTTTGCTAAAGAAGAAAGTGGTTCTTTAGAAACACATAAGGTAGATATTACAAATACGAATGCTGTTCAAGAGCTTATTTCTAAAATAAACAAATTTGATAACTTAGATTATTTAGTAAACGCATCTGGTGTTTTTGGGCCTAAAGCTTTCTTAGACCATACAGAAGAAGATTATAACACCTATTTAGATTTAAATCGTGGGTTCTTTTTTATTACACAAGCCGCTGCAAAAAAGATGGCAGCAACAAAAGGTGGATCAATCGTAAACGTTGGTTCTATGTGGGCAAAACAAGCTGTAAAAGCAACACCTTCTAGCGCATATTCTATGCAAAAAGCAGGATTACATAGTCTTACACAACATTTAGCAATGGAACTTGCAGATAGTAATATTAGAGTAAATGCAGTATCTCCTGCAGTAGTACAAACACCTGTTTATGAAAGTGTTTTTGGAGGTAAAGAAGAGGCTCATGAAGCGTTACAAGGTTTTCATGCTTTTCATCCAATTGGAAGAATAGGTACATCTGAAGATATAGCAAATACAATATCTTATCTTTTATCTGATGATGCTGCATGGGTAACTGGTGCTATTTGGGATACAGATGGTGGTGTAATGGCTGGAAGAAACTAATTTTTTTAACTAAAAAAGTCTTGTATTATGTACGATATGAAACATTTAAATAAATTGGGCGATTTAGGTAAAAATGCTGAAATTGCAATGAAAGCTTTTCAAGAATTTGACAAAGTAGCATTAGAAGATGGTGCTATTCCTAAAAAATATAAAGAATTAATTGCTATTGCTGTGGCATTAACCACACAGTGTCCTTATTGCCTAGAAATTCATGAGAAAAAAGCAGAAGATGCTGGAGCAACTAAAGAAGAACTAGCTGAAGTTACTTTTATTTCGGCGGCTTTAAGAGCTGGTGCAGCAGTAGTTCACGGTACACATATTATGTAATATTTGCATGAAAAAAAATAAATATGTTATTATAGGAAGCGGAGTCTCGGGCTTATTAACAGCAAATAAACTGTTACAAGCAGGAGAGTCCGACTTTCTTATTTTAGAAGGTAGAGATAGAATAGGAGGTAGGGTTTATACTGATACTAGTATAGATGTAGGCGCTACTTGGTTTCAAGGGCATCATGTGTATTTATCTCAATTGCTTAAAGAGCTTACTATTCCAAGTTTTGATCAATATAGTGATGGTAAAAGTGTACTAGTATATAATTCTATGGCTCCTGCTCATTATTTTAAAACAGATACTTCTGGTCCCAGTGCACAAAGAATTGTTGGAGGATCAATTTCTTTAATAAATGTATTAGCTGAAAAAGTAAAGGATAAAATAATTTGCAATTGCAAAGTAAAACAACTAACAGAAAAAGAAGATACTATTGTAATTGAAACTAATACAAATACTTTTATAGCATCTAAAGTAATTAGTACTATTCCACCAAAATTAGCTACGAGTTTAAAATATACTCCGGAATTACCCAAAGATTTAAAAAAGGTAATGGATAAAACACATACCTGGATGAGTAATGCCATAAAAGTTGGCATATCATTTAAAACTCCTTTTTGGAGAACCAAAGGTTTTTCTGGTACTGTTATTGGCCAAATTGGGCCTGTAATAGAATTATATGACCATTCTAATGCAGATAATACGGAGTTTAGCTTAATGGGTTTTGTAAATGAAGGTTTAAGAGGCACTTCTCCAGAGAAAAGAAAATCCCGAATTCTTAAATACTTAGAAACGTATTTAGGGGAAGAAATAAGAGAATATACAAACTATATAGAAAAAGATTGGTCTAAGGATAGATGTACTGCTTGCCAACACTTAAACTCTGTCTACATGAGCCCTGAGTATGGTAATAAAGTTTTTAATTCTACCTATTTTAATAACAAATTACTATTTTCGGGTACAGAAACTTCGGCTCATTATGGCGGATATTTAGAAGGTGCTGTTTATAGCGGTTTACAAGCAGCTAAAGTAATAATGCAAGAATAACTCTATTAGTAATGAGTAAAATAAAGCAATACCACTTACATAAAGAAAATCCCGAAAAGTTACAATTTGGGGTGTATGATTTAGAAAGCTATTTAGAATATAGTGGTTCACATGCTTTAAAAGCCCATTCGCATAGTTATTATCAAATTATATGGATGCAGAATTCAGGTGGCACACATTATATTGATTTTAATGGATACCCTGTAAAAGAAAATTCATTGTTTTTTATTAGTAAAAATCAAATTCACTATTTTGATGGTAAAGCAAATCATAAAGGTGTTTTAATACATTTTAATGACAGTCTTTTTAAACCTACCGATTTGGATATTTTTTTAAAATACCAAGTATTTAATAATTATGAAAGACCATCGTACTGTTTAAAAGAAGAGTCTCTTGCTTTGGTTAATTCCTATATAGATTTAATTAATCTTGAGCTAAATAATGAAAATGCATTTGGGTATCAAGAAGTTATAAGGTCTTTAGTAAAATCTTTATTAGTTATTTTAGAACGTGTTCATAATAAAGAAAACACTTCAGATGTTGGTTTAAACCATCCATATACTAATCAATACATTCAATTTAAAGAACTTATTGAAACCTACTATAATCAGAAATATAAACTTACAGAATATGCATCTCTTTTAAATACATCTACAAAAACATTAACTACTATAACCAAAACCATGGCAAATACATCGCCCGCTGCTTTAATAGCCGAGCGGATTATTTTAGAAGCCAAACGTTTACTTGCATTTACCCCTTTAAAAATAAATGAAATTGGGTATAAACTTGGTTTTGATGATGTTTCTTACTTTGTAAAATATTTTAAAAGGCACCTGAATCAATCTCCAACAGAATATAGAAATCTATTAGAGAAAAATAAATAAATTTCTAAAAAAACTCTACAGCAATTACCTTTTACTTATAAAGTATAATTAACTCTTAAAATGAATAGCTTAATTGTACCATACTTGCTCTTGGTAATACAGGAACTACTACAAAACTTGCATCTGGATTATCTTGAATAAATTCCTTAGTTACACCATTAGCACTAGCTCCAAAACTATTAGCTCCAAAGAAATTAGCCAAACCTTCTGAATTAAACAAGTTTGTAATTAAAAGGTTAGCTTCCAAATTCTTTGTAATAGAATATCCTGCTCCAAAATTAAAAATACTATACGAATCTAATTGAAAAGCATTGGCTACATTCCCCTCTCTTTTACCCATGAATTGCCATTTTAGAAAGGTGTTGAATTTATTATTATCATAAGCTGTACCTAGATTAAACATGCTTGTTGGGTTAAATGGTAAATTATTACCAGAATAATCTAGGATTGTATCATCATCTGTGGCAACAGAACCTGCTGCATCATAAACTTTCCAATTGGTAGCTTCTGCTTTTTGTATAGTTCCACCAAAAGAGAAATTTAAATTAGTACTAAGAGAATATGCAGCTTCCCATTCTAATCCAATAGTAGTGGAAGTATTAAATTGAACAGGGGAATAGAAAACAGTATTTGTATCTTCATCAAACTCGAAATTTGAAGACCCTATATCACTTAACTGACTCCAAAATGCGGTAGTTTGGAGCGAGAAATTTTGCGCATTCCATTTTAATCCTAACTCTGCTTGATTAATTTTTTGTATTTCTCCTTTATTTGGAATTTCTATATTAGAAAAATTGTTAAAGTAATAGTTTAACTCCGGAGCTTTGTTTCCTCTAGAAAACCTAGTAAATAGGGACATTTTATCTGATAAAGAATAGTTTATACCTAAAGAATAAGAAAGGTATTTATAATTAAAATCAAAAGTATCTTGTTCGCCTGTTGGTGTATTTACACTATTATCATAGCTAGTTGTTGCATCCCCATCTATTCCTCCTGGAGTAATAAAAGGAGCATACCTATCTTTAATACCATCATGATTAATAGTTTCCCATCGCAAACCTATATCAAACTCTAATTTATCATTTAAAATAAAACGGTCACTTGCAAAAGCTGCAAATTGACTAACATCTGCTCTTGCATTTACAAAAAACAATCCTCCATAATTACTTAACCCATTAGCATCTGATAACGCCTCTATAGGGACATTAGGGTTTTCTAATGTTACTTGCAACATTCTTGGGTTAGGTTCATAAGTTACAAAACCAAATGTTCCTTGTGTAAAAGTTTCTGTATTTGCCAACCCTAAAGCTACACCAAAGTTTATATCATGTTTTTCTAGCTGTTTTCTAATAGTAAGTTGGTCTATAAATTCTTTAGAAGTATTGTCTTTATACCAAGCAGAAGTTCCCATTATAGCATCGTTTGGTAAAGTGCCTTCTCCAATATATTGAAAAGATTCCCCTGCTAAAATGCCACTGTTATCTACACGAGCCAATTCTTGACCAGATGTTGCTTCTTTAAAAACAACTTGCCCAATAGGGAAGGGGGATCCAGTTATAAAATATGCTAAAGGATTACTTAAAGAAACAAAAGCATTACTTATACTGGTTTGCCAGTTTGCAATTTTATTAGAAAATTTACCATTATTATGAATAGACCAATTGTTGCCTAATTCTTGATTTATGTCTAATCCAAAAGAAATGTCTTGCACTTTTACCCCTTGCGAAGGATCAAAACTATTGGTTTTGTTTTCCGAGATAAATCTGCCATCAGGTATGGTGCCATTATATGCAGGCATTAATAAGGCGGTAGAATTAAAGTCTTGCCCAAATGCTGCTTGTGGCTCTTCCCAATTAGTTGCAGCTACACCAGTATATCTATTTGTATTATCGCTAAGGACTTTTCCATAAAATTTAATAGAACCCTTTTTGGTCTTTTTTATAAGATTGTATTTTATTTGTCCTCCTTTTCCAAAAGTAAAATCGGTATCTCTAATTCCTTGATCTCTTCTATAATGTCCGCCAAAATTAAAATACCAATTATTACCAAGTGTTCCGCCAATAGTACCTTCTACTTTATATAAATTATTATCGTTGCCTTGTAAATTACTCCCCAATCTAATTTTTCCGGATAGTTTTTCATGAACTCCTTGAGATATAAAATTATAGATACCACCAGGTGCATTTAATGCAGTAATGGCACTACTTCCGCCAGTAACAGCTTCTACTCTTTCTGTTGTTATGTCTACTCTATGAAATAGGTCTGGGCCATAATACGAGTGCTGTACTAAACTAACAGGTAAACCATCTTCTTGTAAAGATGCGTAATACCAACCCATATCATCTTCCGCAGAAGCAGATATTCCTCTAGAATATACTCTTGTAAATACTTCCCCTGCAGAAGCATCTACAAAAGTTCCTGGAACTTCACTTAAAAGGTCTGCAGTACCTCTAGGAATACGATTATTAATAGCTTTAGAGGATACTACAGAAACTGTAGCAGCACTAGCCAATAAAGTTTTGGGAGCAAAATTCCCTGTAACAATTACATTATTTAAGTACAGCAAATCTTCTTCTAAGATAAAATTAAATGTATTATTCCCATTATCAACCTTAATAGGTTGTGATACTGTTTTATAGCCTAAATAATTGACTGTAAGGTTATAATTCCCAGTTTTTATATCAGAGAAAAGAAATTCTCCTTTAGTATCTGAAATTATAGAACTATTTGTTGGGGTTATGCGTATTGTTGCTCCTGATAATCTATTTCCTTTGGCATCAGAAATAGTACCAGAAATACTTTGTGCAAATGAAAATTGGAAAAATAAAAAACTACATAAAATAAGTCCTCTAGAAAAATTCATAAAATATAAATATCTATTTGGTTAAAACTAAGAATATAAAATTAGTGCTACTCCTAACATAATACCTATTAGGGGAACAAGCTTTTTTCGTTTATTTTTTTCTTTAAAAACAATACCGCCAATTAAAACTGCTATAAGTATTTGACTTCTTTTTATGGCTGATAATAGCATTATTAAAGCTTCTGGGTCTTGCAGAGCCTTAAAATAAAAATAGTCCGCTGTTTGTAATAAAACTCCAACAAGAGGAATGGTCCACCGCCATTTAAATGCTTTTCTTTTTTCTTTATTTGGGAACCATGTTATGGATAGTATTACTAAAAGTATTAACACGGTATACCAACAAAACCAAAATTGTAAAGTTTGTGGGGCTAAATCTTGGTATTGAATTAAAAATTTATCGTACAAACCGCTAGAAGCACCTAAGAAAGTAGCACCAATAATTGCAAAAATCCATTTATTCTTTTTAAAATTTATACCTTCTTTTTTACCAACTCTAGAATATAGAAGTACAGAAAATATAATAAGAAAAAAACCAATCCATTGTAAAAAATTAGGACTTTCTTGGTATAAGAATATAGCACCTATAAAAGTAAAAAATGGCCCTGCAGAACGTATTGGTGTAACAATGGTTATGGGCAAATGTTTTAATGCTTGGTAAGCCAAAAGCCACGAAGAGGCCATAATCATAGATTTTATTACTATAAAACCATGCACTTTCCAAGAAATATTGGCAACATAAAAACCTATTTTTTGCATATATTCCGGAGATGTTAAAGAACCAATGTAAAATGGCAGTAACAACATAAAACCAGCAATTGTAGTACCTAAAAGCACTGGGAATACTTCATTTCCTTGTACTGCATGCTTTTTACATAAATTATGTAACCCTAAAAATAAAGCCGATAACAGGCCTAAATACATCCACATTCGCGCGAAGATACTTTTTTGAAACGTATTTTTTTGTGTATTTAAACCTAAAAAAATAACAATTCACGAAAACTTTTCACACCATATAATTAACAATATAATACAAGCATTGTTAGGGTTTTATACTATTAAAATTCTATTTTTTTTAAAAGAACATCTAACTTGCGTTTTTTTACGTATAGAATTATAATTAAAACCATTATATGAACCATAAAAGGCTTACCAACCCCTTTTTATTTGGCTTAGTAGTAATTTTATTTTTTTCTAGTTCTTTATTTGGGCAAACAAAACAGTATTCTGGCCCATATGCTATTGAGAAATATGCTGGTATTGCTGAATATGATTATTATTTAGTTTCTAAGGATACTGTTTTAGAAGGTGATTTTAAAATGTATCGCTCTAATCTAGATTTATTAATAAACAAAGAAGATTCTTCCTTTTTATTTGAAGGTGGTTTTAAAGAAAATTATCCTACAGGAGAATGGCTTTTTCAATTCGGAGATTTTAAAACAGATAAAAGTTCGCAACTTGTAAATTACCAATACCGAGTAAATATTAATGGTATTCAAGAAGAAGCAAAGGGTAAAATTAGAGAAGGAAGACCAGATGGTATATGGGTATATACCGTAAATCATATTAAGGATTCTGAAATAGAAAAAACCACCTTTAAAAGTACTATAGAATTTAATAAAGGTGTGCCGCAAAAAGATTTTAGTATAGAAAATGACCAAAATACTCTGGTTGGAAGGTTTTTAAGAAATGGAGTAGCGCATGACCAATGGTCCTTATTCTCTAGTAATGCTATGGGGACTAATGAGGATTGGAATTTTTCTGATGGTATTCTAAAAAACATTCAAATAAATGATTCTAGAAATAAAAGTATTCCCATTTATACACTCAAAAATAAGAATACAAAAACCGTACATTTAGATAAACGTTATTTAAACGCTATTCAATTACAAATAGCATTAAATGGAGAAGATTCTATTTATCATGGTAATATAGAACAGTTATTAAAACAGAATAATGATTACTACAAAAAGATAGATGGGATACTTTCTAACCTAGGAAAATCTACTTTTTCACCAGAACTTAAAGTAAAAGTACCATATTACCCATTAGATTCTGTAGAAATTGGTTTAGTAAAAACTATTGTAGATAAGAATAACTCTTCAAAAAAAATACGTGAAGCTTTATTACGAAATACCCAATTAAATATTTTAAAACTCTCCGATTCTGAATCTTTTTATTACTACAATCTTATAAATGAAATTACCAATACGTTTGTAAACCCAATAGAAAATTTTGTATTATACAATAAGCAACAAATAGTAGAATTTGTTCCAAGAGAAGCAGTTTTACAAAGCTTATGGGAAGATAAAATTCCTTCTTATAAAACAATAACTGTAGCAAATGATGTAAACAATGTAGAAAATAAAAAAACATATGAACTTTATGCCGATAAAGATTTTTCTTTTACTACATCTACCAGTTTAGAACAAATTGCACAAATAGCTTCTAATACCCAAAAAAGCTTAGCACATATTCAAGAAATAGTACTAAATAAATTAACTAAAGAGCAAAGGCAGCAAGAACTAATTAGTTTAGAGGAAACATTAATATCGGATAATACGACATTATCAAATTACATAGATTCTACAGCTAATTTCATCAGCAAAAAATATGTTCCAGCATTGCAAAGTATTAATGCTAAATCTAAAGAACAATTAAGTATTTATGCTACTATAAAAGATAACGGACTTAAATTAGAAAAAGCAAAATCTATCCTTGCGTGTAATAAAACCTATTTAGAACTAGCGAAAACTACAGCTAATATTCCGGTACAAGTAGACAGTCTTCAAAAAGTATATATAGATAAAATTTGGAATCCTTTTACGGCTACTTTAATGGATGAAGTTATAAAAAAGCAAATAACCAATGCTTATGAAAAAGTAGTAATTCCTCATTTTTTAGAGCAAGTAATAAGTAACTTAGATTGTAAACAAGCAGAGGAAATAAATACACAAATAAAAGCAACATATATAGATGTGTTGGCCCTACGAAATAAGGATACTCATAAACTAGAGCGTAAATTAAAGAAAGAACAAAATCCAAAAACGATAATGGAGTTGTTTCATAATTACGCAAATACCAAAGACCACTAAGAATGATACAGTTTATGAAAATTTTTACAGGTATTTTGGTGTTTTTAATCTTAGGAATTTCCAATAGTATACAAGCACAAGAAACAGAAAAAGTATTGCCAAAAGAATCTAAATATAAAGAGCCTTCTACAAAGACATGGATAAATACATACGGTAATATTCGTATTTCTAAACGTCTTTTTTGGATAGCACAAACCCATTTTAGATTTGCAGAAACAGAAGATACTCCTTTTGTTGGCCAGGTAGCACAAATATATAACCGCCATGCCATTGGATATTTACATTCTAAAAAGTTTAATGCTAGTTTAGGTGGTGTTTTGCGACTTAATTTTAATACCGATGAAAGTTCTACAGACCGTAATTTAGTTCCAGAATGGCGTATATGGCACCAATACCAATTTGCTGTTCCATTGTCTAGTATGATGATTTATCATAGATTACGTATAGAACATAGATGGACACAAGGTTTTGAAGAAAATAGCAACTATACATTTAGAAATAGATGGCGCTATATGTTTCGTTTAAAAATTCCGCTAAATAATCATAAACTAAAACCAAAAACTTTTTACGTAGCGCCAGAAACCGAACTAATTATGCAGAGTGGAAAATCTGTTGTAGCTAGCCCAATGGAAGACTTAAGGGTAACTACTACTTTAGGATATATATTAACTCCAAGACTTACCGTAGCTGCAGGAGCAATGTATTCTCAAGGGCAAAATTTAAGTAATGGCGGAGAATATAAACAAAGCTGGGCTATACGTTGCCACCTTTATTTTTCTCCTGATTTTAGAAAAGTACGTAATAAACTACCAGAAATACATTTGGACGATTAAATCCTATGAAAATGAAAAGCAAACAAACTATTTTATACATACTACTGGCAGCTAGCGTAATAACTTCTATAATTTTTATTACAAAAACAGTTAGCACTCAAAAAAAACTAGAAGAAAGTATAGCAGCACAAAAAGAGTTACAAAATAGGGTAGAGGTAGAAGATAATATTCTTGAAGCCGATTCTTTATTAATAAAAGGACAATACAGTAAGGCTTTAAAAGTGTACGACGCACAATTATCTAATAAAGCTCAGTTTAATAAGGAGCTAAAACTTAAAATTGCATTAACTAATAAACTTCAGGCCTTAGGAGATAATCTACCTGCTAAGACAAAAGAGTTTATTCCTGAAAATATAGATTCTTTACAAAACGCAAACAAAGAAAAAACACAAGTATTTACAAGAGAGGTAGATTCTTTAAATTTTGCATTAAAAAAAGCTAGAGTACAAGTAAAACGTATGCGAGCGCAATTACAAGATAATTCGCTAGGAGCATATGTAACTTTTAAAAGCAAAAAAGGAAACTATATTCACTACGTTGGTAAAGTAACTAACCAAAAAGCAAATGGTTTTGGAATAGCAATTTTAGACTCTGGTAGCCGCTATGAAGGGCAATGGCATAATAACCAACGTCATGGTGAAGGTGTTTTTTATTGGAAAGACGGGGAACACTATAAAGGCTCTTATGAAAATGATGAAAGAAATGGAGAAGGAACATATTATTGGACAAATGGCGAAAAATATGTAGGTCATTGGAAAGGAGACAAACGTAATGGACAAGGTATTTTTTATAATAAAAAAGGAGACATAATTACACAAGGAGTTTGGGAAAATGATAAGCTAGTAGAACAAAAAAAATAAAAAAACATACCTGAGACTCAAAAAAAATACTTTCATAGAATCTTCCTAATTATTAATTTTTACCTAAATTATGAGAGAAACTCAAAATTTAAACTACTTAAAAATTAATACTAATGAGAAAAATAGACCAGCTATTAGAAGAATATGGAGAAAGTCATCAAACAAAATTTAATAGAATAGTTCACTATTTTTGCGTTCCTGCAATCTTTTTTAGCCTAATTGGTTTATTAGCATCTATCCCATTAGGAAATTTACTACCAGAAATTATTCCTAACGCATTAGTATCCTATGCACATATTGGTAGCATTGTAATTATATTAGGATTGTTATATTATTTAAGACTCTCTATTCCTTTGTTTATTGGTATGTTACTTTTTTCGGCTTTAGTATTATTTGGTATAAATCAAATACAAGTTCTAAATATAGCACCGCTTTGGGTTATTATGCTTGGTATTTTTGTAATAGCATGGATTGTGCAATTTGTAGGGCATAATCATGAAGGAAAAAAACCATCTTTTTTAAAAGATGTACAGTTTTTAATGATTGGTCCTGCTTGGACAATGAGTCATTTATTTGAAGCAGTTGGAATTAAGTTTTAAATTATTTTATTTTAATCTTGGTTTCATCTTTAAGTTGTCTTATAACAAAAGAACTTTGCAAATTAGATACTATTTTTAGTTGTGATATTTTATCTAAAATAAACTCTTGGTACTCTTTCATATCACGGAGAACAATTTTTAGTAAATAATCATAAGCACCTGCTATATAACAAACTTCTTGTACTTCTTCTAAGGTGTTAATATATGCTTCAAATTCTTTAAAATAATCTTCTTGATGTTTTGCTAAGGTAACCTGGCAATACACTACTAAGTTTATATTAATACTTTCTGGATCTATAAGGGCTACATATTTTTTTATAATACCACTAGCTTCAATCCTTTTTATTCTTTCATGAGTAGGTGTAATAGACAAGTTTACTTTTTGCGCAAGTTGTTTTATAGACTGCTTGCCATCTTCCTGAAGTTCGTTAAGTAACTTTTTATCAATAGCATCTAAAGTCTGCATAGTAGATTTTTCTGTTTTACTTTAAAATATAAATTACAAATAGAATTTTTTTTTAATTAAAACCATAAAATTAGAATAATATTTCAATTTACTACTAAAATATAATTGTATAATTCTAAAAATTACCTTTGTAAAAGAAAATATTAATATTATGAATGATAGAATAAAAGGTATATATGAAAGAATTAACACTAATTCTGAAAGCTTTTTGGGGTACCCACTAGCTAAAGATTTTTCATACCAAGAATTTGCTCCTTTCTTAGATGTTTGTCTTAATAATATTGGAGATCCAGAATCACCATCAACTCTTGCTATTGATACAAAAGATATAGAAAAAGAATGTGTTGCTTTTTTTGCTGACATTTTATCTACCAATGTAAAAGATGCTTGGGGCTATATAACTAATGGCGGTACAGAAGGTAATTTATACGGACTCTATTTAGCAAGAGAAACCTTTCCAGATGCTGTTGTGTATTATAGTGAAGCTACACATTATAGCGTAAAAAAGAACCTACATTTGCTTAACATAAAAAATATAGTAGTTAGAAGCCAACCAAATGGTGAAATGGATTATGATGATTTAGACCAAATTCTAATGTTAAGAAGAGATAAGCCTGCTATATTCTTTCTAAACATTGGTACTACAATGACCGAGGCTATAGATAAATTAGATGAGATAAAACGCATTATTAGAAAATATGCTATAAAAAACTACTATATACATTGTGATGCTGCTTTCCTTGGTTTAATAGCTCCATTTATAGAACCAAAACCAAAGTTTGATTTTGCGGAGGGAGTAGATAGTATATCTATATCTGGGCATAAATTTATTGGTGGCCCAATACCTTCTGGAGTGGTACTTGTAAAGAGAAACCATAGAAATAGAATTGCTAACTCTATTTCTTATATTGGCGCTATGGACACTACTATTACGGGTTCTAGAAACGCGTTAACACCTTTGTTTATTTGGTCATTTATTCAAAAACATGGAAAGCAAGGTTTAATAGAACGTGCAAGAAATTCTCAGAAAGTAGCTGCATATACCGAGAAAAAATTAAAAGAAATAGGAGTAAATGCTTGGCGTAATAATGAAGCTCTTACGGTTGTTTTAGATAAACCATCTGAAGCTTTATGCCATAAATACCAATTAGCAAGTGAAGATGGTATAGCGCATATTATTTGTGTTCCAGGCATAGAAAAAGTACAAATAGATTTATTTGTAGAAGACTTAAAAAGAGAAAAACAACAGTTAATAACGCAAGAGTTGGTATAACACCTGTTCTTTATTTAATTTGCTTTAATAGATGAGCAATACCTTCAATGTATATTTTTACAATGAAGGTATTGCTCTCTTTTTTTTATTCTAAAAAACTAAACATTTTATATTTTAAAATAATTATTTCTAAGTTTACTATTGTAAAAGGCACTATTTTATAATATCCAAATTAGCTAACAATCAAAATTTGTAATGAAACACTTTATATTTTTTTTCTTTCTTAGTATTGCAATATATTCTCAAGCACCAGAAGCAGAGAATTTAGTTAAGATTCACGAAGCAACTACAATAGAAATTAATGCTATAGTAAATCCTATAAAAGGTTCTTTTGTTTATAATACAACCGAAAATAAAATGTATTTCTATAATGGAACAACTTGGGTAGAAATTAATGATTCCCAGCCTACCGCATATACGGGTCATTTTATTATTACTGCTACAGGAGCTCAAACTATTTCTGACTTACCTTTTGAACCTAGTTCTATAACATTTGTGGCACATGCCAATATAGAAAGTACAACTATTAATAATGATAATGGCGTTGGTAACAATTCTAATACTATTGTAAATGCATTTGGAACTATGAACGGCTATGCCAGAAATGATAACGGAACTATTAACCAACAAGTTATATATGTTGGTGGTAACGGAACTTCAATTAATGATATATCTAGATATTCTAATGCTTCTCAATGTGTGGGTATACGTTATTCTAACCAAAATGGAGATAACATTGGACTTACTACAGCCAATTTAACAGCATTTACTACTAATGGTTTTGTTATTAATGTAAGCAGCAGAGCAGATAATCTTTTAGTAATGTACA
Organism: Maribacter vaceletii; assembly: GCF_003634105.1. Lineage (GTDB taxonomy): Bacteria > Bacteroidota > Bacteroidia > Flavobacteriales > Flavobacteriaceae > Maribacter_B > Maribacter_B vaceletii. Next base: position 258,494 of record NZ_RBIQ01000008.1, read on the forward strand.
CTGCTTATAAATAAGTACCATGAAAAAAAAATCCAAACTATTTTTAGTTGCAACAATACTCTTTTTTGGGCTACTTATCTATTTAAAATATTTTGCTTCTGCAGGTGCAGATGGTTTAAGTACTTTTTTCCCTACTGTGGTAGTGTTAGTTCTTTTTGTTTGCTCCCTAATAGCTTTCCTATTTAGTTTTTTTACAAACTCCATTAAAATACCAATTCTTATCATTGCTCTTGGTGCTTTTGGGTGTATTGCAACCTTACTATATTTTAGTTTTGACTATACATCGCAACATAAAGAGCAGATAGAAAATAAAAAGAAGTGGATAAAAACAAAAAGCTTTAAAAATATAGAAAACGGCATTGCTTTTCAACATGTTTCTGGGACAATTAATGCATATACAGGAAATACACCTATTGTAAACAACATACATATTGCTATAGAAAATGAAACAATATATGTTCCTTCAGAATTCTCTTATTCACCGTCAGATATTATACGTAAAGAGTTAAAAAATAGCACGATATCCTTAAAAAAACATTTAAAAAAGACATTTAGCTCTAATAAAGTTCTTTTAGAGTGTGATTTAAAAAAAGTTAATAACTCCAATTTTAAAAACCTTCCTAATGAGAGTGAAATTTATAAGATAGAATTTTCTGGAAAAAATGAGAATTGTAGAAAAGCAATAGTAAATAATTGGCTTCCAAATTATGAGAATACGCCAGAGGAAATTTTCTTTATTTCTAAAAGTGAAAAAGCAAATTCGTATCTTATTATTTTAATTAATTCCCCCATGTTTAGTATATCTGCTAATGTTTCTAAAATGGGAAGCTCAGATGTTAAAGACAAAAACAAATGGTATAACACTATATATTTTCTATAAAGGAAAAAATACATTTTACACAGAATGAACTTTAGAAGTAAAAGAAGATTAATAATAGTTAGAGATTATGTAATTGGGTGGACTCTAGCATTTATTTTTTTATCTATTGTACGTGGTGTTGGTACTATAGAAGTTGGTTCTGTACAGTTTGAGTTTTGGCATTCTATATTAATTTCTTTATCCTTTGGCTTCTTTTTCGGGAATATTTCTGGCTATGTACAAATATTTATAGAAGAAAGATTGTATAAAAAAATATCTATACTAAACTTTATAGTACTTAGATTAATTTATATAATATCATTACTTATACTAATTATAATTTCCTCCTATTTTATAGTAACTCAATTTCTGGGAGAAGCAAAAGGGATATGGGCATTTGCAATAGAGCCTGGGAGTGGAGCTATCTATTTTTATATTATAGTAACAGATATTTTCTTGACTCTTTTAAGGCTAATTAATTTAATGTTGGGTAAAAATAATTTATGGCAACTTTTTTCAGGTAAATTTTATACACCAAGAGAAGAAGAAAGGATTTTTATGTTTTTAGATTTACATTCTTCTACAAAACATGCAGAAACTTTAGGACATTTAAAATATAGTAAATTAATACAAGATTGCTTTATGGATCTAAGTGTTGTTATAGAAAACGAAGCCGAAATATACCAGTATGTAGGAGATGAAGTAATTTTAACATGGAAGTTAAAAGACGGACTTAAAAATAATAACTGCATAAACGCATTTTTTAATTTTAAAAATCAATTATTAAAAAAAGAAGCCTATTATATAAAAAATTACGGTGTAGTACCATTTTTTAAAGCAGGTTTAAATTCTGGTATTGTAACAGTAACCGAAGTAGGTAAATACAAAAAAGAAATTGCCTATCATGGAGATACTATAAATACGGCTGCTAGAATACAAGAAAAATGTAATGCATACAAACAAGAGGTGCTCCTATCTGAAAGTCTAAAAAATACTTTAAACACCAATGTCTATGCTTTTAATAAACTTGGAAGCGTACTTTTAAAAGGAAAAGATAAGGAAGTTCTTATCTATTCTATTGCAGAAAACAAATAGGGGAGTAGTGCTGTATATTCTTCATTATAATATCTTTGCAATATTAAATTATTTGCAAGATGGACTTAAGGAGGGCAATTTATTTTATGATGCTAAGTACAATAGCTTTTGCTTTTATGAATGTGCTTATAAAATATTTAACAGCCTATGATACTTTTGAACTCGTTTTCTTTAGATCTTTAGGAACCTTATTCTTCACTTTTGGTATATTAATCCATAAAAAAATACCCATTTTAGGTACTCATAAAAAATTACTCGTTCTAAGAGGCGTAGTGGGGGTAACATCTATGTCCTTGTTCTTTTTAGCAATACATTATATGCCAGTTGGATCGGCAGTTGGCTTACGCTATATTTCTCCCATTTTTGCTGCCATATTTGCCATTTTTATGCTAAAAGAAAAAGTAAAACCAGTACAATGGTTGTTTTTTTTAATGTCCTTTGTGGGCGTTATTGCTTTAAAAGGGTTCGATAAAAATGTATCTATTATAGGGTTTGTGTTTGCAATTGCAGCGGCTGCTACCAGCGGATTAGTATATAATATTATAAGAAAAATAGGAGATAGGGAACATCCCGTAGTTATTGTAAATTACTTTATGTGCATTGCTACTGTAGTTGGTGGTGTATTAGCTGTTTTTAATTGGAAAACCCCACACGGTATAGACATATTACTATTATCTAGTCTTGGTGTTTTAGGGTATGTAGGACAGTTATTTATGACCAAAGCGTTTCAGATTGGAGAAACCAATATTATAGCACCTATAAAATATATAGAAGTAGTTTTTTCTATTGTTGCTGGCGTTGGGTTTCTTGGAGAAGAATACACTCTTTTAAGTATTGTAGGAATGCTGCTCATTATTACTGGAGTATTATTAAATATTTGGTACAAAAGAAAATTTAGCCCTGTACGTACTTAAAGCTTTAGTTTATGTTTTTTTTGTTAGTTATAAACTAAAATATACCATGTATACAGTTTTACTTTTCTTAAAGTTATTCAAGAACTATATTTAAGGTATAGAACGAGAACTGTATGGAATTTAAATTTTCTTTAGTAGAACTTTTAGGGACACTAAGTGTAACTATTGCTTTTTTTAGTATTCTAGTAATTAGTATTTCTATGTATGTACAAGCAACAAAAACAGATACAAAAGAGTAGTATCCAAATTTTCTATTTTACATAATATAAATTATAGAACAAGCATAGTAAATTGGCGGATAGACCATTTTCGGTCTATTTTACATAGTTGCAGATATCGGCCTTTAGGACTATATCGTTAGCAATTATGTAAAAGACAATTTACGGGAAGCTTGTAACAAATTTGAAACCAAGTTGCTATAATTCTATATTATGTAAAATATCCCTCAAGCTCTGAGAATCGATTAAAACTTACAACAGGGTTATCAATCTTTTTTTAAGCGGTGCCTACGGCGCATATTTCATTTTGTCCCATAATTAGTCGTTATGTAAAATTGCCGCACAGCCAATCGCTCAATTGCTTTTTAAATTATAAAATGCTGAAATACGCATTTTAAATTTAAACACAATTTTCCAGCGCTTGCCAACGCCAAAAAAAGCAAAACTTTTAGATTTTTTTGAAATACACGATTTATAAGAAACTATACGTCAATAAATTTTTCACAAACATTTAGTCAGTTTGCTGCAAGAGCACAAAATTTAAGAAAAATAAATTTCTGTGCACTTACTACCATTTAGCCCCGTTTCAACAATTACTTTAAGTGCTTTTAATATTATGTCAAATAGTATGTAAGTTTTAGAGATTAAATATCTCTGAAATTTTAGGCCAGATGTAGCGTTGGCATTAACTAGTACGTTGTTTAAAGAAGTCTCCTTTCTTTTTTTCTAGATAAAAAAAGAAACAAAAAAATCAAGGCTTACAGATAATTTTGGAAACAATGTACGGGTCGGTCGCTAAATTTTAGGAAACATTGAAACTAACCAAAATTACTAAAGGAAAATGCCTCAGAAAGCAAAAAAAACCATTAATTACAGTAACTAACCCCCTAAAATATAACGCTCCTCTCTCCTATTCTTTCACCAAAATTTTATGAGGTCAGACAAGTTTTAATAAAATAATTTTGGAACCTTAAAGCCATCCGTTAACTTTTCTAATTCTTTCGCCATCTGTAATAATCGATAATCATTCCATCTTTTACCATGAATTTGAACCCCAACAGGTAATCCTTTCTGAGTAATTCCAATAGGAATAACTACAATTGGGTGTCCAGGGATAGTAGAAGGAAAGTTGAAAGGAATAAATGCTTTTGTATAAGCTACTTTCTGCCCATTTATTTCAAATGGTAATCCAGGTTTTTGGTGTTTAAACGCAGAAGTTATAGAAGCTGGGGTTATCCAAATATCATGTTTATTAAAAAAACTAGTAAAAGAATCTGATACATCATCTTTTTGTTCTAATGCGCTTGCATAATCATTTGGAGAACTTGTCGCACCTTGTCGCATTCCTTTAGCCCATTGACTATCTTTATATTTTGATTTAATAAATAGATATGAAATTAAACCTTTTAATGGTATGCGTTTCATAGCAGCAGCAAAATCGTAACCAGCTATTCTCCCCCAAAGATTAATAAGAGTGCCACTGCTATAACTAGGTTTTGATTGGATAAGTATGTGATTGGATTGATTAATTTTGTTAAGAAAGGATTGATAAACATCCTTATAATCTTTTTCAAGAGTTAAACCATCTAAAGTTTCAGAAAAAGCTATAGTTAGTTTCTCTCCTTTATAAGTATACTTCTTTAATGCAACAGGAGGATTTTCTGAAGTGATTTGCCCTTCACTCCAAAGTACTTCCATTGCTAATATTAAATCATTTACATTTCTTGCCAAAGGACCATTACTTATTAAATAGCGTCCTAATCTTGGTAAACTTGTTGTCACCATATTACCTCTATTTGGCAATGCCGTTTCTGTGGTACGAATACCACAGACACCGCAAAAGTGTGCCGGTACTCTAATGGAGCCCCCTGCATCTGTTCCTAGCTCTAGGGAGGTGAAACCAGAAGCTAATGCCGCAGCTGAACCTCCTGAACTCCCACCCACGACATGATTAAGGTTGTATGGATTGTTCGTCTGCCCAAACCATGGATTTGTTGACTGCCAATCTAAAGCATACAATGCCAAATTTGTTTTTCCAATAATTATTGCTCCAGCGTTTTTTAATCTTGTAACTAACTCTGCATCATTATTTACAATATTATTTTTTAATTTTGGGTTACCATTTGAAGAGATTAAACCTTTTACATTAAAAGTGTCTTTTACTGTCATCGGTAATCCATGTAAAGTACCTAAGACTATTCCTTCTCTTAATAGTTGATCTTTCTTTTTAGCTTCATTTAAAATATCAGCCTCATTTCTTAAATCAACTACAGCATTGATAGTACTATTATAACTTTTAATATGCTCTAAAAATTGATTTGTTACTTCAACACAAGATATTTTCTTTTCTCTTATAAGTTTTGTTATTTCTGTTGCGCTTTTAAATACTATATTTTTCATAAATTATTTTTTAATTAAATCCTTCTATTATTAACCAAATCGCTAAAAACAATTCATTTAATATAATTGGTATTACTAATGCGTTTAATATTTCTACTTCAATTCCAAACAGTTTAAAAATTGTTACTATAAAAAGTGCCAGCGTTGCAATAATTCCCCATATGGAGATAAACCTTGGAATAATTAGCGTTCTATATAATAAGATGTAGAATAATAAGGCTCCAAAAATGAAGAAATAAATTTGAACATCTCTGTATATAATATCTCTATAGCCTTGTAATGAAGGAATTATTAGAATTACCCCACCAAGAATCATTAATAGACCTTCAATAGTTCTGCAAACTAAATATAAGGAGGTTAGTTTTTTATTTTTTTCCGTTTTAAAAAAAGGTAACAGTAATAATGGTATTCCAATTACTGCTAACCCACTTATTATATCTGTGACAATTCCTAATGTAATATTTTTTGTGATTGAATAGGTTAGCATACTATACGCTGCTAAAATTAATACTCCTATTATTGATGCTCTATGTCTAGTTATAATACTATTCATCATTTAATTCATAATCTATTTAGTCATATCAATTATGATCCTGCCAGAAGCCTTGTGTGCCGAAAGGTGTTTTAAAGCTTCTTTCAATTTTTTAATTTCCAATGGAATGATTCTATCAACAGGAACTTTAATATTATTTTTAATTACAAAGGCATGCATATCGTTAATAGTTGTCGAAGGAGGCTTTGCAGAAAATATATATCTTGGCCCAATTATTTTTGATAAAATTGACCGATACATAATATACCAAAGCATATGTATCACCTTTCTCCAGCTTAGTTTTTTTGAACCAATATATTTTTCAGGACCACAAACCGTTAAAAATCTACCTTTTTTATGTAAAACTTTTATAGCGATATTTTCTAATTCCTTGCCACCAACAGAATCAAAAACAAGATTTATTTTTTTATTTTGAGATGTTAGTTTTTTAACAAAGTTGTCTTTTGTATAATCAATAACATAATCAACTCCATTGGCTTTAACCATTTCAATATTTCTAGTACTACATAAACCTATAACAATTGCACCCTTTGACTTTAGCATTTGGGTAATAACACTACCTATTCCTCCAGATGAACCAAGTACTAAACAATGATCTCCTTTTTTTACTTTTGAAGAAACAAGCATCCCATAGGCAACACAGCCTGCAACAATCATAGAAACCGCTTCTTGATGAGATAATGCTTTCGGTTTTATTCGAATATTCCTTTCATCCAAGCATCTATAGGTTGCCCATGAACCGTGTTCTCCTGCAACATTTGGGATACCAATGACTTCGTCACCAATTTTGAATTGAGAAACTTGCTTACCTATAGCTTCAATAACACCCGAAAAGTTAGTTCCCATAATATATGGTTTCTTTTCAGAGACTTCTTTAGGTCCATAGAACCTTCCAATAGCTGTACCTTGGGCTACTGCAATATCATCGACATGAATTGTTGATGTTATTATTTTAACAAGCACTTCGGTACTATTAATTTTTGGAATTGAAACTGTCAGTTCCTTTATTTCATTAGGAATATTAGCAATTTTTGGTTTTTGTAATAATCCCATTGCTTTCATTTTTAAAGTAGTTGCCATTTTCTTTTTATTTATTGTTAAATCACTCATATTTGGCACTTTACTCATAATAAACTACAAACATTGTTGGGAGCTAGCATATAATTTTTTTAAACTTTAAAATTCAACGTTTAAAGCAGTTAACCAATAACAAATTGCAATTACAAATGATAAAGGAGTCATATAAAAAAATTCTTTTTTGCTTTTTGATAACAGGTTCATTAAAATGTTGAGAGATAGATAAACTGCGAAAAAATAACAAAACACATTCGCTATTTTATCCGAAACCCCAAAACTTATTAGTCCTCCACATTGTAATAATATTAAAATTGCGAATGTTTGAATTATAACAGATAAGAGGGATATTATTCGTTCTTTCTTCGGGAGTACCTTATACTTGCCTCCCATAGCATATTCACCATAAGGAAGTCGTAGGGCCATTAAAATGTATAAAACTAGAACAATTGAAAAAAGGATGCTGCCAATTATTGATATTATCATATTTTATCCTTTTTTTAGTATATCTTTTAAGTGCTTCATCTTGTTTTGTCAATTAATTCTGATATCAGTTCTTTTGTTTTAACATTTATATTTTGAGTTTTAAATAAGAACAAGTCTATTTATATTATTTTTGATTAAAATTAATATGGCCTACTTTATTAAATTATGGTGTAAATCATTAATTGCTTCAATAACACTTTTGCCATACCCTTTTGTTATTGTATCGTTAGATGAATCATTTAGTGATACTTCGCAGCTATTATTAATCACCTCAAACTTTAAATAGTTGAGGCGATTAATTTCACCAACAAATTCTTGCTCTATGATGTTTAGTGTTTCACAAAATGATTATTAATAATCATTGATAACATATTCATTTTGAACAGGCTCTCCTCTTTCTACATATTGGTCATTTGCATAATAATTTATAAATTGGGTAGGTAGACCATCACCATCAAATGGGTCTGCTGTTGTTTGCATATGATAATGTAAATGTGGTTCACTTGAGTTACCACTATTACCAGCTTTTCCCAATTCTTGACCTTTTAATACCATTTCTCCAACAGATACTATTATAGATCCTTTTTTAAAATGTGCCAAAATTGAAAATTCACCATTTTCATGATCGATAATTACATAATTCCCGATAGGGAAATCTCTATTGAACTGCCCTGGAACATTGTCATGAATATTGTTTATCATCGCTATAACAACACCAGATCCAGGTGCATTTAAGCGTTTTCCAAAACAATAATAGTCTTCATTTTGAGAACCATTTCCAGTATGTGTACTTCTATTAATTTTTTGTACTATATCTAAGGCAAATCTTTGCTCTCGATGTGCTGCATGATAATTATCGCTAACACTTCGACCTCCCCAAAAAACCCACCATTCTTCATCAAAAGGAAGCTCTAGTGCTGTTTGTGTTTCATAGTTTAAGTAATCACTAGGGTGTACTTCTGGTAAATCATCTTTAGAACAGCTAATTGTTAAGCTTAGAATGATTGCTATGATTGTAATACTTACTATTTTTTTCATTTGTTTACTTTTTATAATTTGATTGATAATATGGGGTGTAACATTTAGTCTAATAATGCATTGATTGCATCTATGACTAATTGTGGCTCTTCAATTTGAATATAATGACCACTGTCTTCGGTAATCAAGTGTGTAAAATCTGAAACACCTTCACCAAGTGTGGCATGCACTTCTATCCAATGTTGTGCATTCTCTGGAACCTCTAGACGATCTTTTATACTTGTAAGTACAATAGTTGGTACATCTGGCAAAGTTGTTAGGTTCTCTAAAATTTCGAAATTTTCAATTATTTGAGCGTATTCATTTGCAGCCTCTGGGCTACCATTTTCCATGAAAAATGCAACTCCAGCATCTTCAGCTACCTGAGTAACCACCTCAAAATCTTCATGACTAGGATCTACAAATAATAGTGCTTCTACCATTTCTGGATGTTGCACTGCATAATATCGAATCACAGCACCACCTAGAGAGTGACCAACTAATATTACTTTTTCATTTTCTGATTTACTTATAATAACCTGATGCAAATCTTCTGCTAACTGAATAATATTTCTATCATTATTAGCAACATCAGAGGGTTCGTATCCTGCTCTATTGTAGGCAATAACTTGGTTCGACTCAGAAAGTCCTAAAAGCTTATACCAAGATTCGTAATTATCACCAAGGCCAGATTCAAAAACTAAAGTATGGTTTCCTTCACCAAAACTTTCTGCAAATAAATTGTAGTCTCCAACATCAACCATATTTTCTTGCAATTGAGGTGTTGGTGTGTTGTCGTCATCATTACTACATGATGTAATCAGCAATAGAAATACTATTGCAAGCATAAATGTGTTTACTGTACTTTTAATTGTTTTCATTTTAATTGATTTATATTAATTTTTAGACATAACAAACCTGTTTCCGAACTTCTTATTGATAAGGCATTCGAGTTGTAAGGCTTATAAATTTTAATTGATTTTAACTAATTGTTTTAAGTTGTATTCTAAATAAAATGGACGATTACCTACATTAATAGACTTCTTATTTTTTAGTTAATTAATCACTAGTTCTTCATTAATTAAGTTTATAGTAAATTCAATCTCATATAGAACTTCATGATATACCTTGTCTTTCTCAATCATAACCTGAAGAATAGAAAGTACGAGGTTTTGAAATTTATAATTATAAATTTCGTCAGGCTTTTGAATTTTACCGTTTGAAAACTTAATTACAGGATTAATAGCTTGAATTACATGAGACATTATAGCGTCATAATGAATGTTTTCCATTCTATTGACATAGTTGTACTTTTCTTCTAGCATCCTTATTCTATTAACAATGGTATTATTTTTAAGTAATTTTATTTCTCCGCTATTAACAAGGGTTTCATGAATATTTCCTTTTCTATCAAAGTCTGAGTATTGCGTAAGGTTACGAATTATATGTCCTAATGTATCCATTTTACTTCGATCATTTGCGTCAAGAACCTCATTAGCATACTTGAATTGAGACATGTAAAGGTTGTTATATTCTAATTGCTCAATAATTAAGGTTTTATCATCATCAATTTGATCTTTAATATTTTTATAATAATTTATTTCAGTATTTTCCTTTATACGGTTTTCATTCCAATTGTCCAATTGAAAAGCTAAGCTTATTCCAACCATAACTAATAGAATTTCACCAATTGCATATAATAGATATCGTTTTAAATTTCCTTCTTTTATCATGGTCTTCCTTATTTTTTTAAATAGTTTCATTTTATACGTTTTAATATATTACTTATCGAATGCGAATGATTTATTGTGTTCTTCAGATAATAAAATTTCTTTTTTAGATTTCTTTTTCATTCCAAAAATTATTCTTAAGAAATTAAATTTTCTAATTATAAACCAATAACAAACCATTATTGATATCAATGAAAATATTGTGATTAGTAATGCCTGCATACCATAAGATATATCCAATTTCAACACCACATACCCAACAAATATTAAAGCTGGCTGGTGTAATAAATAAAAGGGATAGATAGCTTCATTAAGTATTTTTCTATACTTATGGTCTTTATTAAAATACCGTTTAAAATATCCAATTGCTGTTAATCCACATGACAATGAGATTATCATTTCTGTAAGCCCTCTTGCATTACCCTTTATTACCGAAAGTTCTCGAAAAATAGAGGGTAATAAGAATAATAAAGCTGTAAACACAATGGTTTGATATAAATACAATCTTCTATTGTTTGCAAGAGTCTTAATTACTTTATCACTAGTAAACAACATAAAACCACTTAAGAAAAATAACAAATAGTAAGTGAAATATGCCCAATCATTATATAACGCATGTGTACTTTTGGGAAAGTATTGTCTTAGAATAAATTGGGATAAAATAATGATTGGTAACAACCAATTTAATCCTCCTTTTTTAGAGGCCATATTTATTAGTTTTCCTCTAACCATATTATAATGTCCACTTTTAGTATAATTTAAAAAAGGTGTGATTAAAAGAGAAATAATAAATAAATATAGAATAAACCAGAGGTGATGCCAAGAAATATTACCAACAGGGTAAGCACCACCATCAAACATGTGAGGAATATAATCTAAAAATGAATCATAGGCATCAATACGTTCAACATATACCATTAATGGTACAAGCGTAAAAAAACCAAAAGTAAAAGGTATATATAATCTTCTAAACCGCTCTTTAGCGTATTGCCAACTTGTTTTGTGTCCAATAGCATAATAAGTTCCGACTCCTGAAACTAAAAATAATAGTGGCATTCTCCATAAATGTAACCACCACATAATTGGCTCTAAAAAAGGAAATGATTCTGCACTATTAACGTGCCATTGTTCTGGTATAAAGATCATACCCAAATGAAAAAAGAATACACTTATAATTAGTCCAATTCTTAACCAGTCGATAAAATATTTTCTTTCTCTATTTGATTTAATTTGTGAATTCATAACTGCTCGTTTTTGATTATGAAGCAAATCTATAACAGTTATGTAATTTCAAGCGAATTAGCCTATAAGGGAGACGTTCGAGTTTATAAGGAAGTACTAATTGCCCTTGATTATCAGTAATTTATGAATCTCTAAAAGCAGAAGGTGTTTGCGAAGTAATTTTTTTGAATGCTGTATTAAAAGCAGATTTTGAGTTATAACCAACACGTTCAGCAACGTCTTCAATGGTTAATTTTTTACCCAAATCAGTTTTTAATATTGTTTTAGCTTCTTCTATTCTATATGATGCTAGCATCTCGAAAAAAGACTGATTGAGCTTTTCATTTATGACTTGTGAAACATGGTGAGAACTTTCTTTAATCTCTTTAGACAATCCTGATAATGATACAGTACTGCTTAAGAAATATTTTTCATTTTCCATTAATGAAATAATCTTCTCATGAATAGATTTTTTTTCTAGCTCGTCAAGAGAAGACTTCTTATATTTTAGAGATGGTAGTTCTAAAAATGTAGATACTTCGTTATAGTAATTGGATTGATTCATGATATTCATTGCGGTTATAAATATCAAAAAAGATGCATATAAATGAATAAAATAATCACCGACGTCGTTTTTAAAAAATATTTTCACTAAAATAAAAATGATAATTATTACTGAAACGTGATAAGATATATTACGTACTATCTTAAGTGTTTTGTTAGTGGTTGTGAAAATAGATTCTCCGATAGAATTTGCTTTAAGAAGTATCTTTCTTCCTATAATAAGTATATAGAAGGTGAAATAAATCCCAATTAAAAGACTTGTATGTTTTCTAATTCTGAAAGGGTTATCGGAAAAAGGAGGAGTTTCATTAGCTCTAGGTATGTTCAATTGCATAACTTCAATCGTATCATTATACTTGACAACATCTGGCTGAAGGAAATAAAACATGCAAATTCCCAGCCATACTATAGAAGGGATAAAATGTAACCAATATTTTTTTTTTATCTCAGGTTCTATTTGTGTATCAATAAATAGATAAAGCAAGCCGCCAATTAGAAAATTTATTGGCTCCGAAAAATTGGAAAGCCACAAAACTTTAAAAATATAGCCAGTATAATCTAACCAGCCTTCTAACATTGTTAAAGAAATACATAAAATAAACAAACCCATAAAAAGGTTTGGTAAATTAGATTTCCAAGATTTTTTAATCAGGAAATAAGATGCAAAAAAACCTAGAAATAATCCCAAAAGAGTTAATAGAGCGATAAAATCTAGATGTAATGGTATTTCTTGCATATTTCAAAAATAAGTTTTTAAAAATGAAAAATGGCCTAAGGGAAGCTTTCATTTAATGACTGTTCTTTAGATCCTTTTCTATTGAGTTTTAAAATTAAAATTAAAATTAAAGTATATCGAATTAGCATGATTGTATAGCTATATTTTTTAATATATCGTAAAATAACCATTCCACTTCACTCCTATCGTCGCTACGTAAAAAGAGTATTCCATTAGCATCGTAGAAAAAACTTTTGAAATAAATTTTTTTAAAGAAACAATAAAAAGAACTTTCGCTTTTAGCCAAAGCTCAAGTTACATAACGCGGAACATTTTGAAACAAAAATGTTTCATAATCCGACGTTATATAAAATAGCGATAAGTTATTGTAATATTTTTTGGATTGCTATTAAAAATACTAGCTTATGAGTTAATATATTCTTTCAATTTCTTCAACTACTTGTCCGTTCTCGCGAACAACCATCTTTATAATCTTAGCTTCAGCATTTTTAATAAACTCAAAGGTAAGCGGCGCTTCTGGGCTAAAAAACAGATTTTGTGACACAGGTTGAATAATTAATTGCAATGCACCAGAAACCATTTGGAGTGCGTTTTCTTTTTTTGAGATACTTGCACTTGTGGTTGCACTTTTATATTCACCAACGTATTCCGCTAGTATTTTATCTGCCAATGAAATTGCTTTATGCTCACTAATTTCATGTTTCGGTTGTTTGTGGTTATAGCTCAATACACGTTTCAATTGCCAGGTTTCCTTTTTAAGGATATAAAGATGAGTGAATGTAGCCGTGCTGGTTAGATAAACCTCTTTATTAATTTCTTTCATATAAAACTCATGTAAACCGTTTTGAATGGCACCATATAAAACCCCATTATTGTACAGAGGGTAGACTTCTACACTATTCTCAATTAATTTGCGAATGGGTTTCATATCTGGGTTTGAGCAAATGTTTTGCTCAAGTGCCTTAAAAAAATCTTTTTTTGTAGTGCTTGGCCCACTTTGGTCGTGATAAAACTCAAGATCTTCACTTATGTAAGCTTCCATATCGGAAAGCACACACTTATTGAAACCATTCTCAAATAGGATGCTATCTATTTTTTTTATGTTTTGGTATAATTCTGATGAGGGTTCTACTTGGGAATTACCACTTTTAAACGAGAAAATTGCGATTAATAAAAGAAGTGTTGTCTTAGAAGCGGATTTTTTTTTCATGAATATTATCTATTAAGTTAATTCCTTCTAAAGATGAATGTCTTTTATCATTGTTACAGTCACGATGAAACATTGGAACACAAAATACCATTCCATACACATTACCACTTCGCTCCTATCGCCACTTCGGGTAAAGCGTATTCCATTACATTTTCTCGCAAAAAATAGAAATTGCCTTTTTGGGTAATACCTTTATCGCGTGTAAAATATACCTAAAGCCCTGAGATTTGATTAAAACTAACTATCGGGATACTCATAAAAAAGATTCATAACCTTCCTTTTTTTGGTTTAGAAGGCTCCTTTAAGAACCTCTTCGTACCAAATAAAATTTTCTAATTCGTATTCGTTACCGTCAATGGTTTGAATATTCATATCTAAATAAAGTAGATAGTCATCACTACTCCCAGGATGGCTACAATCTACGTAGTCTTCCCTATCTGGAAAGTTCAGTAAAGGAGCATAATTAAGCACCTCTCCAGGGCCTGGAACAAATGCTGATTGTACTACCAGCCTTATTGTAGTCTTGGTTGCCTCCACACTTTCAGTAACTTCTATTGCTTCCCCTGTTCTCGAATCCGTTAAAGTATTCCGTAACACTACCTGCTCAAAATAACGCGCAGGTAAGTCGTTTATAGTATTCATGGCAAATTCTATTATCAGGTTCCCAGACGCGTCTTTTTCTACTTTGTCAATATTTATTGAAATAAAGGTGTCGCCAAATTGGTCACAATTGTCTTTCCAACAACTAGATAATTGAAAGGCCACTACTAACAAAATGAACATATTTTTGGTTCTCATAAACATAGTTTTTTTTGATTATATATCGTTTTATGAAAATGAAAGAGGAAGGTTAACACCCTAAGCTATATATATCCTCATTTACCTGATTTTACGCACCAACCAAAGCAAAGTTACATAACGCAGAACATTATGAAACAGAAATGTTCCATAATTCAGCGTTATATAAAATAGCGATAAGTTATTTCTAATGGAAGTGAATTCCTAGACATTACATAGGTTAGTATTTGCGTTTGTAGCCTAATAGCCGTGGAGTTTATACGGAGCTTATCGAAGTATAAATTTTCCGCACAGCCAACTGGGAACAATTCTTACGAAATAAAAATATGAACCTATAAGAAAGGGACACATTGATTAAGTGTGTCCCTTTTTAAGTCTTTTTTTATTACCCTATGAAAGGTAATACATTTGATCTACCCCACGAATCTTTTTACTATTCTTAAAATTGGAAAAGAAAACGAATTTTTTAGATTCTGTTGGATAATAGACTTGGTTTTTGATGGCTTGATTAATGTATGTTTTCATGACCTTGTTGTTTTTTGTTGATGATATTTACAAATCGTAATTAGCGATTAAAATTCCTATACTGTGCCCATTGTGCTCTTTTGCTAGAGCGAAATGAAGAAAAATACTGTCCTGTTTTAGTTTCTGTTACTGTTTTGTTGATTGATGCTTTCATGATTTTATATTTTTAAAATGTTTGTTGTTTATTGATAGTGCAAATGTGCTTCGATTTAGAAGAAAAAGAAAATGCTTATTACCGAGTTGTATTTTTTAATTACTCAATTGTTGTTATTTTCTTTACAACTGATATTATCGATTATAATTTCTATACTGCGCCCACTGTGCTCTTTTGCTAGAGCGAAATGAAGAAAAATACTGTCCTGTTTTAGTTTCTGTTACTGTTTTGTTGATTGATGCTTTCATGATTTTATATTTTTAAATTGTTTGTTGTTTATTGATAGTACAAATGTGCTTCGATTTAGAAGAAAAAGAAAATGCTTATTACCGAGTTGTATTTTTTAATTACTCAATTGTTGTTATTTTCTTTACAACTGATATTATCGATTATAATTTCTATACTGCGCCCACTGTGCTCTTTTGCTAGAGCGAAATGAAGAAAAATACTGCCCTGTTTTAGTTTCTGTTACTGTTTTGTTGATTGATGCTTTCATGATTGGTTGTTTTTAATATTCTAATTATTAATTGTTTATACTTCGTTTATACCCAATAGACGAGTATGCGTTTATTTTGTTACAGTACTATGCATAAAAAGGTACTATATTATATAAATTTTAACATTTTAGACAATAAATTAATAGCGCATACTAGTACCGAAATAGCATTTTTCTTTAAATATCATGAAACAAATTAACTTCTGGTATTTTTAAAGCTTTAACAGTTGTATCGCATTTCCAGCAATTCCTTTACTTGTTAAATACATAATAATTGTATTTATAAAAACAGTAATTGTTGAAACCATTCATTTACGATACTATCTTTATTTAAATAAATTAAAGTAATCCAAATAGAATCATATATACCATGAATTAAAACTAATAGTAATAAGTTAGTTTTGTTTTTATAATATAATGCAGCAAAAAATAAGCTTCCAATGCCCACTCCTATTATTCCTGATAATCCTTGGTATCCATGTGAAATCCCAAAATAGATCGCAATTAATACTCCAGATAGTAACCATGCTTTGTTAGTGTCTCCAAATAGTTTAGCAAATTGTCGCATATAATACCCATGAAAAAGTAGTTCTTCGCCAAAGGCTGCAAAAACCCACATCATTGCCATCATTCCTAAATAACTACCAAAGTCACCTCTAATATCATCTAATGAGCTTAAATTATGGGCTCCTAAATAATACTGGATAATCGTATCAATTAAACCAGTAGCAAAAAAGAATAGAACGGATATCCAGACACTTTTTATTATGGTATTAAGATTTAATTTTTGCCCAATTCCAGAAAATGACCAATCCCATTTCTTTTGCCAAATAATAAATAGTGTAATGCCTAATCCAAAAAAGTAACCCAAGTTTCTATCTACTAAAGATAACAGTGTTGCAATTAGTATTACGAATACTACCGCATAAGGTTTTGTTACATAATTAAATAATTTAGTTTTACTCATGACATTATTATTGTTTTTTTTGTGTTCGTGATTTTTCGTTGAAAAGTTCATTTTTTGAATTTTTATAATTGTTTCTTTTCTCCATTTGCTAATACCTGAAAGTATTTTCCTTTTGTTATTAGTAGGCCTTCCGATTTTTTAAATGGCCAATGTTTACTATAATCTTTTGGGTGTTTAACATCGATAGCAAATACTTTTCCATTGAATAATTTATTTACATTCCATTGCAATGTATGACCAACAACAACTGCTTTACCGTTAAATTGGTTAATGCCCTTTTCAACATCTTCTTGAGATAAATCCTCATTAAAATAACCTCTATACCAGCTTATTCCTTTTTTACTAGAGGTAATTAGTTGGGCAACAGTTTCTTCTGGTTTAGGAAAAAAGGCTTTGCGATAGTTGCCTCTATTAATGTGATTGACCTCGTCTATACTAATATCATAATTTGCAAAATCTGGATGTATGCCTCCATGAACAAAAAGATGCCCATTAATTAGTTCTATAGTGTTTTTGGAGGTCATCCACCTTCCTAAAAATGCGTTTTCATCGTATAGGTTATGTTGCTGTTTACCAAGGATTGATGCTACGCCATTATATTTATAAGAAGCAGATTTAAATTTTCCTTGTAAATTGTAGAGTTCATGATTTCCTATAATAAAATGGACGTGTCCGCCCTGTTTTTTAGCGTCTTGCTCTAGTTTATACATAAACCAAAGTACTTGCGTAGTTGAAAACCCCCTATCCATAAAGTCGCCAACCAATACAAGATGCCCTTTACCAAATGTCCAATTTAGATTGGTATCAATTACTTTGCTGTTAATAAGGAAGTCTCTAAAGGCTTTATAACCACTCTCAATATCTGAAACAGCAAGTATAGGTTCCTTATCCGAATACGTACTATTGGGAATTTTAAAATTAGAATTTAAGGTGAAATTGAAGGTTGAATCGTCTAAAGGAAAATAACAACTGGAAGGAATTTTTTCATTTATAGCATATTCCTTTTGATCAAGATAAAATCCATCTGTTTTATTTCCTTTAATGTAGTTAACATTTAGGGTGCTGTCTGTTTCATAAAAAACGTATGGCCCTTCGTTTTCTAAATTTAGTTTTAACGGATTATCGCCAAAATCAAATGTGCCATTTAGTGCGACTACCGTTATAACTCCTAAAATTAGTAGCACTGTTATGGTCCCGAAAATGTGCTTTAAATAACGTAAAATTCTTTTTTTCATTTTTATTAATTATATGATGCTGTTCGTTTTTTGATTGGAGCGAAAATATTTACATACCCACTATCATAAAAACAATTGGGATAGACACATGTGGATGAGTGACATAAAACACGTCATGATGTATAAAAGACCTTTATCACGCCTGCAGGGCGTTATGTATTAAAAAAATTCCCGTTTGTCACTATTACTTACTTATATAATAGATTCTCCTAACTTTGCAGTATGATAAATTGGATGGAAAAAAATAAAAACGCCCTTATTATAATTGGTGTAGTATCTATACTAATTCCATTAGTATATGTAAGCTATAAACTCTTTACTGAAGAAGGAAGTTCTGTCGCAATTTCATTAGATTTTAACCCGATTACGGGATATACCTTGATTGCATATTACACGTTACTGATTGGATTGATAATAGGAGGTGTTATCTATTGGATTATAAGGAACATCAAATCAATTATTAGATTAAAGAACGAAAAAGCAAAAACGGAATTGATGCATTTAAAAAGTCAGGTGAATCCACATTTCTTTTTTAATATGCTTAATAACCTTTATGGCTTAGTAAGTAAAGATTCTAAAAAAGCACAAGAGCTCATTTTAAAACTATCAGATATGATGCGTTATAGTATTTATGATGGCGAAAAAGAGACGGTTCTACTTTCTGAAGAAGTAATATATTTAGAAAATTATATAGAACTTCATAAAATGCGTTATCATAAAACTATTGATATACAATTTCATATTGATATTAAGGATGATGATTATGAGATAATGCCACTTCTGTTTATCATACTTTTAGAAAATGCATTTAAACATGGAGTAGAAAATTTAAGAGAACATGCTTTTGTTAGAATAAATTTAGAAGCCCATAACAATATCGTTAATTTTGAAATAGAAAATAACTTTGAAGCTAGTGAAAATCATGAAGCAGGAATAGGTTTAAAAAATTTAAAACGTAGATTAGAGATTGTATACCCCAAAAGGCATATGTTAACCATATATGAAGCTAATAGTATTTATAATGCTAAATTGAATATAACACTATGATTACGTATTTAATAATAGATGATGAACATATAGCACATGATATTATAAAAGGCTATTGTGATATGCTACCCAATTTAGAATTTAAAGCCAATTGTTATGATGCCATAGAAGCTCTTGATTATTTGAGTAAACACAAGGTTGATTTAATTTTTTTAGATTTAAATATGCCCAAATTAAAAGGGTTTGAATTTTTGAAAACCTTATCATTTCCTCCAAAAGTTATTGTAACTACGGCATATAGTGAATTTGCCATAGAAGGCTACGAATTAAATGTTGTTGATTATTTATTAAAACCATTTAGTTTTGAACGCTTTTTGAGTGCTGTGAATAAAGTGACAACTTCTAACACAAACACAGTAAAAAAGGAAACTAATACAAACTTAAAACCTGAAGAAAAGCACATTTTTCTAAAACAAAATAATAGTCATATTCAAGTGGATTTAGATACCATACTATTTGTTGAAGCGTCAGGAAATTACACCAAAGTGGTCACTACAAACGACACCATAACCATCCGCGAAAAAATATCTGATACTATACAATTACTTCCTAATAATAATTTTCTTCAAGTACATAAATCATTTGCAGTCGCAAAAAAACATATAAAGAGTATTGAAGGAAATCGGATTTATATTCAACAGCATACTATTCCTATTGGGAAATTGTTTAAAACAAATGTTAATCAGCTATTTAAGTAGATTTGAAATAGATTAATTCATTCCACAAACATTACGCTTCCCTCCTACTTCGCTTTACATAAAAAGAGTCCCGTTCATTTAAGTATTCGGTATTTTTTAAACATACTATTTTCTTTTTTAAGATTACGAGACAAAAAAAGAGCAAGAAACTTACAAAAACTGTCGATATGATAATTTAGTCAGAGTAAATTATTATTCTGCAATTGGATAAAAGGAGTAATATGCTTTTTTTTAGTTAGTTATGTCTTTTAAGACCCAATTCAAGGTTTCATCATAACCCTTCTTAAAATTCTTCCATTTTGGAGTTATTAAAACATCTGGTTTAAGAGATTTGTTTTTTCTATTATGAAATTGAAATTCTCTTTTTGAGTATGTTACTATTAATTTTGAATTAGAAAGTGAAAATTCTCCCATATCTTGATAACCATTAGGTTTTCCTCCAGATGGTTCACCTATAATTTTTGCATGTAACAATTGCTTAAATTGGAGAGCGTTTATCATGGCTGCCGAATATGTTTTTCTATTTGTTAAAACATATACTTTAGAAAGCCATTCTACAGAATCTGAAATATTTAACCAATTCGCTAATAACAATCCTTTATAAAAATCTCCTCCATAATTATCGCGAAGATCAATAATAAGGTGTTGTGAATTATTGGCTTCTATAAATTTAAAAACACTTTCAGAAAAATCATTCATTTCTTTTCTAGAAGGATACTTTTTAAAATTTATATATACTGTTTTCGAATTATTTATAGAAGAGAACCAAAGGTCCTTATCTTTTACCGTTTTTGGTTTCTTTATAATAGGGTTTAAATGTATATTTTTAAAAGTTAGAGTTGCATATTTTTCTTTTTCAAAAGAATTCAATTGTACAGATATTTCTTTACCATAGTTATCAGAAAAAGTAAAGGTGCTTTGTTCAATCTTATCAATAATGTTTAGCGCTTTCAATAGGTCTGCTACTACCAAATATCTACATTTTCTATCCATGGAGGATTGTATATTTTCAGTAAATGGAGTAAGCTTAGAAACTCTTTTGTATATCTTTTTTACTGGAATACCATTTATACTTTTTAATTTTTTTCCAAGAAGTTGCGCATGGTTTTCTAGGATACTAATGACCCTTAAATCTCCCTCGAAATCATAAAATTTTATAGGGAATTTGTTTAAATTCACGCCCCAAAGGGGTACAGAAGTATGGCCATCTCTTTTACCAGCACCAACCTTATGCGTTAGTCGCATAAGCTCTGTAGTAATTTGAAAATTTGTTAGTTGAGGGATATTGGACTTTAGTTTTTCAATTTCAGATGTAAATTGATTTTTTGAAATAGTATGGTAAAGATTTATATGTTTGATTTCTAGTGTTTTATGATAATAATCTATGTCTTCTATCCATTCCTCTACATCTTGCCCATTACAAATGAATGCTAAAAAGAATACAGCTAGAAAAGCAGTAAGTTTATTTCTCATCTTATTTGGCATGTTTTAATAATTGACTTATAAATTGGTACGGATTAAAGCCAGGTTTTGCTTGACTAATACTATAAGATAGTGTTGTATTCGTTTTAGGACTATAACCTACAAATGTGCCATAAAAACCAAAATGGCCATAAAATATATGTTCGTTTACAGCAAACTCATAAACACCTAAACCATATCTACTTTCATGGGTTTTGGTAAATTTTACATCTATCATTTTATCTAAAGATTCTTTATTAATCAATTTTAGACTAAAAAGCGATGTAATGAATATGGACAAGTCTGTATTTGTAGAAACTAAACCTCCACCAGACCAATCAAAAGAGGTGTTGATATTTGAAAAATTTGCATCGCCTACATACTGTTGTATAATGTTGTTTTCTTCAATTGCTTCTTCATAAAACTCAAAATAGGTATCCTTCATTTTTAAAGGTTCTAGAATTCTATTTCGAATAGCTGCTGAAAGCGATTTTTGGTCTATTTGCTCTATTAATAAGCCCAAGAGTACATAATTAACATCGGAATAATACCAGCCATCATTAGGTTTAAAATGTGGATTGTTATTTAAATTGAATTTATAATACAAGCCAATCATTTCTTGGGGAGAATATTGTTTTAAAGGGTTTTGAAACACCAAATTAAAAAACTCTTCTTCTTTATCTATAAAAGTATCTGCAAGCCCTGAACGATGAGATAACAGCTGTTCAATAGTAATCTCTTGGGCATATTTATGCTCTTCAAAATTGTGAAAATCATCAAAATTAAGATAGGATAAACCTTTTAAGTAAAGGGACACTTTATCATTCAAATGAAGTTTTCCTTCTTCCTGAAGTTGAAGTATAATGGTAGCTACAAATAGTTTTGTACTACTAGCTATTCTAAATGAACTATTCTTAGAAACAGAATCTCCGGCTTTATCCTTTAAACCAAAGCCTTCATTATAGTGGAAAGTATCATTTTCAATATTAATTAAAATACTATGTACAGGACTCTCAATAGTATGATTTATTCTGTCTTTAATCAAAGAGGTCATAGCATCTTTCTGACCAAAAGAAAGACTTGTAGTGAACAGAAAACTAAATACTACTAATTTTATTTTTGATTTCATTTCAAGATTGTTTTACACTTTCATTAAAAAAAGATTCTAACCTTTGTTGACCAAACCTTGGTGCTATATTGTCTTCTGCCATGAGGGTTAAAAAGAACTCAATGGGTCCGTATGTTTTGGTTGATGTAAATGTTCGTAATGCCCATATTATAAACCTTCTTATCCAATCTGGTAAATGAACAATTTTTACAGGTTTTTGTAGTGTATGTAGTGCCATTTCCCCTATTTCATTTAAAGTTAGAATATCTGGACCACCAACAACAATTTCATTACTAGTTGAATTAATAGCCTGCAAGCAAACAATAGCTAAATCTTCCCCATGAATGGGGTTAAACTTTTGATTTCCATTACCAAAAAGATACACTTTTCCTTTTCTAGCCATATCTAAAAAGTCTTTCATATCAGAAAAAAAACCATTAGGCCGAATTACAGTATACGATAATCCCGATGCTTTTAAGGCATCTACAAATTTTTCTTTAGCTTCAAATATTTTAAGATACCTGTACTTATCGCCATTAATGGCCGAAATGTAAATAAACCTTTTTACTCCCGCTTTTTTTGCTTCATTAAGTAAGTTAAGATTGGCTTGGTAATCTACGTCCATGTAGGTTACACCATCTTTTTGACGTGTTATTCCAACTGTAGAAATTACAGTAGTAACACCTTCGCAAACTCCTAATAATTGCTCAGGTTTTGTTACTTCTGCTTTTATAATTTTGACCGTTTTACTTTCAAAATTTTTAAGTTTATGTGGTGACCGTGCAATTAATTTGGTTTTAATAGCATCTTCAACTAAAGCTTGTGCAATGTAGTTACCTAAATAACCTGTAGCTCCTGCAAGTAATACTGTTTGTAAGTTATTGGTGCTCATTTTTGTGTGTTTCAAATAGTTACTTAAAATTTGTATCCAATATATAGGTTGGGTTCAAAAAGAAAATAACTTTTCCATTTATTGTCTAGCGTTTTAAATTCTTCTGGAGTATTGGTATCAAATATCCAATTTTGACCGTGAATTTGAGGTTCAACAAAGAAGCGTTTCTTTTTACCAAAAGCAAAATGGTAACCAACGTGATAGGATGTGTAAAGCTTAAATCCGTTAGCAATTTTGTCATTATTTATATCTAAATAGGTTTTGTATTGTGGTAAAACTTCAACCGATGCAAATAAACCTTTCCAAAGCATTCGCTGGTAGGTAACTCCTACTCCCGTTTCTCGAACATGGCCAGGGTAGAACTCACTTTCGGTATCTATTTTATCCTTTAGTCCGTCCCACCATTGAATTCCCATTGGCTGAAAAAGTCTCCAAGTGGACAATTTTATTCCAACTATATTTTTAGCATCTAGTTCGCGTTTTATGTGTAGTTCAATATGTTGTGTATTCGTTGTTTCTCCTCCTTTTCCAATATTACCTAAGGTTATTGCCGGAAAACTAATTCTGTAATTGTGCTCATTGCTATCTGTTTTATTTTGTGCAAATACATTTAGAACACTAAATAACATACTAACTAATAAGAATTTTTTCATGGTGTTTGTTTTTAATTGATTTGATGAAATCATGATTGTTCGTTTTTTGATTTTATTATTGATGTTGTTCTCAATGAGATAACTAGGAGTTATTTGAAATGTATTCTTCTATTCCTTCTGTTATTAATGATTTTACTTCTTCCCATTTTACTTCATTACCTGTAAAAGTGCCATCCATATTAGAAATAATGAAGAAGCCTGAAGAACCATCTTGCTTTAGTTGTATATGTGTAGAAACCCCTAAACTGTTACCACCATGCATTAGATTACCATCTTTCATATACCAAAACAATCCATGATTTTCAGCGAAAGCATTAGGCACTACTCCATCTGCCAATTGTTCCGTAAATAATAATTCGTAATATTCACTAGAGAATAAAACAGAAGATTCTCCCCTTGCACCTTTCATCATGTCCAATAAGTAGTGGCTCATATCATCACTAGTACTGTAAAAGCCACCTTCTACATAGCCATGATTTCCATAGATAGGAAAGGCTTCGTTTGTATCATAATATTGAGTAGCTGCATTTTGAAAATCTACAGACTCCAAATTAAATGTTGAATTTTGCATTTGTAATGGATTCAGTATGTAGTTCTCTACATAGGCATCAAAAGATTCCCCAGAAACATAGGCAATAATATAGCCCATTAACGATGTTGCATCATTAGAATATGCCCAAGTTTCACCGGGTAGTACCTCCAAATAATTATCCAAATTGTAGAGGTCTCCGTCTTCATCAAAAATCTCAACGAGATATGCATCTAACTCTACTTGTTCCATTTGCTGCATCCCCAATTCGTTTACTAATATGCTGCCAATATTTGTTGTAATATCTTCTCCTGGTAAAATGTAATAGTTTGTAGCTATATAGGTTTCTGGTACATCTACAATCCCCGAAGTATGTGTAACCAGATGCTTAATTTTAATACTTCCGTTTGGCATTTTAGGATTGCTAATAGCAATAGGTAAAAGGTCATTAATTTCTGTTTCTAGAGTAAAATACCCTTGTTCAATAGCTTTTGCTGTAGCCGCACCTACAAAGGTTTTACTTACCGATGCCATATTGTTTATTGTTTGATTGGTATAGGGCGTTTGATTTGCAATATTGGCATAGCCAAAAGATTCTTGAAAGACCACTTCATTTTCTACACTTACATTTACTGAAAAGCCAGGAACCTCAGTAGTGTTTACAATATTCTCTAAATATGTGGCTAGTTGTTTCGTAGTTGTTATACCTTCAGGTCTTGGAGGTTCTATGTTATTATCATCGCTAGAACATGAAGCTACAAATGCGGTAATGCATAGTAAAAAGGCTAGCTTAAAAAGGTGTAATTTTTTCCTTTCTTTATGCTTACTACTGTTTTTTATTTTCTGATTAAATAAATTCATAATTGCTTTTTTATTGATTGATATTAAATGATTTAATACTGCAAATATGTAGTGTAATGGAACGTCAATCGTCCTAAATTATAATTTAGAACGTTCGGAATTTATTTGGTTTTCATTAAAATTAGAGCATAGTATTTTCCTATTTTCATATATTGAAAAAAGAGGACTATTTGTAAAAAATGAATACGAGTTATTAGAATTTACTTGAGAATTTACACCTAATAATTGATAATAAAATACTCAAAACCCTGTCACAAATATTAAATGAAGTTTTCTTGTGAATGTTTTATAAACTTACTCTGAAAGTGTGTATTTAAGAATTTACAAAGTATTTAAAAATTACTTGCTATGTGCTTTCATCCACTGACTAGGAGTAACCCCTTCTGCGTTTTTGAAATAGGTGTTAAAAACACTTTTTGAATTAAAACCACTGTCATAAGCTAATCCTAAAATGGTAATATTCTTAAATTTGGGATTTGCAGCTAGAGTTTTAAAATGTTGTAATCTATATTGATTTATAAAATCATTAAAGTTCTTATCGTATTCAGCATTTAGAAGCCACGACAATTTATTGGGGTGTAGATGTATACTTTCCGCTAGTTTTTTTAGAGAAAGATTAGAATTTAGGTAAGGCTCATTACTTGCAATAAAATTTTCTAAAAGTAATTTGTTCTCAGCTATTTCTATTTTATTTAAAGAATTTGAAGTTTCTTTTTTAAGAATTTTTACTTCTTCCTCTTTTTCAGAAAGTAAATCAGAAGATATGGTTTGTTGTTCAATTATTTGATACTGTTTGTGTTCCCGTAGCGGATTTAAAAAAGGGTCTAGTTTAAAATTAACAAGCTGCCCTATTTTTAGATTAATCTTTTCTTCAAAAACCTGCATAGCTTTATTAATCTTTCCCAGATGAACCAGAAAATAAAAATGCCATGGATAAACATTTTTGAAACTTTCATCAACATCTATCTTAATTGTAGTTAAATCAATTTCAACCTGTTTATTGTTTATCGCATTAAAAAGAGCCTCACAGACCTTGGGGCTAATTAATTGTGGCATTGTTGCAATGTAGTTATGGAACTTATCTGCATCATTCAGAAACATATAACAAGCTAATTTGGTTTCTATCGCCAAAGTAAAATTAGTATCAATTTTTAAACATTCTTCTAAATAATGAATTGCGGTTGTATATTCCTTTTTTAAAAAATAGATGTTTCCTTTTGTAAAATAATGGTTTGGAGATAAAGGACTAATTTCTATGGCTCTATTTATATTAGATAATGCTTTATGTAATTGATTGGTAGCTATGTAAATTTCTGCGATGCCTTCGTATGCAATAGCATAACTAGGGTTTTGGTGCAATGTCTTTTTTAAGTAAGTAATACCTTTTGTATAATTCCAATTATTCCAAAAAGATAATGAAGAGGTAGAAAAATAACCTAAATAAGAATCCTGATTAATTTTTAAACCTTGGTCTAAATAATTCTTAGCATCCTTTAAACCTTTATTTTTATCTATGGCTCCCCAACTAGAAAGAATGCCATATGACCTGCTTATTGCAAAATATGAATCATAAAAATCAGAATCTATTTCAATACTTTTTTTATAACAGTCTATCGCTTTTAAATAATCTTTTAAATCCCAATTAAGTTGGTATGCCCTTCCTTTTAAGTATAACTTATATGCATTAATATCTTTGGTACCTATTATAGATATATGTTCTGAAATATTTAAGTGCCCGAAATTTTCTCTTATTTTTTCTGCTATTATAAGGCTTATTTCATCTTGAAGTTCAAAAATATCATCTAGGTTTCTATCAAAGTTTTGCGACCAGACCTGAAAACCATCGTCTGTTCTAATTAATTGAATATTTATACGAATTCTTTTATTAAAGATTCTTATGCTTCCTTCAAGAACCGTTGCAACACCTAATTGATTTCCTATATGGCGAACATCTAAATTGTTGTTTTTAAATACAAAAGAAGAGGTACGCGCAATAACTTTTAAACCCTTTACTTTGGTTAAAGCATTAATAATCTCTTCTGTAATTCCATCGCAAAAATATTCGTTATCAATATCATTACTCATATTGACAAAAGGTAAAACTGCTATGGATTTTTGGTTTATCAAATTATATTATCTGTTAAATCAAAAATAAAAAAAGAAAATGATATTGTTATTTTTATACGTTTTGTTTTAAAACGTATTTTCAACTTCTGCAGCTTCTAACATTAAATAATGAAGGTCTGTATTTTTTATAAATGGTTTTAATAAACTACTGCCAGGGCCATACATGGCTAATTCTACATAATCGGCAGAATGTTGCATACTAATCCAACCCACAGAATTATGTTGTTTTTGAATTTCAGCCAAAACCTTAAACGGAAGATTCTTTGGATTATAAAGCCCTTCTTCTTTTTGTAAGTTAGAATAATAGCTTAATACTAATTTTGCTTCCTCATTTGTAAGCTCAAAATTATTAGCATACGCTATTCTTTCTTTTATTTGTGCTACAGAAGTTTCTCTCCCTATTCCATTTAATATCCAATCATTTGTATGTTTATATTTTTGAATGGAATCAAAATTTTCATTAGCCTTACCCCCATAAATAACTCCCGGATTTGCATTACCATGATCGGTAGTTATAATTACTAAAGTTTCCTCATCTTGCTCTGCAAAATTCATTGCTACTTGTATAGCCTCATCATGAGCTACTTGGTCATAAATAAGGCCAGAAATATCATTACCATGTGCAGCCCAATCTACTTTTCCTGCTTCTACTTGCAATACAAAACCATTAGGATGGTCTTTCATAGCTTCAATAGCTTTCTGAGTCATTTCGGCAAGCGTAGGCACTTTTTGTAATATTTCCTTATTGTTTTCTCTATCTATAGAATATGGAAGTCCGTCATAATGAAAAACGCCTAAAATAGGTTTGTCATTAGTAGCAGAAAACATAGCATCTCTTGTTTTTACTACTTCATAACCGCTTTTTACAAAGTCATTATACATATCTTTTTTATCTTTTCTGTTTTCTGAAGAAAAGTACTTATCTCCCCCTCCCATCATAACATCAAACTTTTGCTCTAAATATTTCTCTGCAATTTTTTCCTGCTCATTTCTAGATTTAGAATTTATACAAAAACCTGCCGGAGTAGCATGGGTAATTGGAACGGTAGTAACACAACCAGCTTTTTTACCTGCTTGTTTAAATTTTTGCCATATAGGTAAATGTACTTCTCCACTTTTACTTACATTAATTGTACCATTACTTATACGTACTCCTCCACCCCAAGAAGAACTTGCTGCAGCAGAATCTGTAACCATAGAACTTGCAGATGCCATATCCATTAAAGCTCTATTAACTCTATTATCTTTGTATAGTTGTAACCAATTAGAACCTTTTCCTGTTTTTCTTGAAAGATAAAGATCAGCCATATTTAAAGTACCTGTACTCATACCATCGCTAACAACTATAATAATATTCTTTGCCTTTTTGTTTTTAGATTGAAGATAAAATGGGATAGTGTTGGCTTTACCTGTAAAAGGGTGTAATACTGTTGTTCCTAATGTAAGTAGCGATCCATTTTTAAAAAATTTTCTTCTGTTCATTTTTAAAAATTATTTAGCAATTAAAGGATTCCATTATTTCATATCCATACCTGAACAATCAGTAAGAATATAATTAAAGTGTTCTATATCGTCTTTATTAAGTTTTAATGTTCCTGTTATTACCACTACATCATCGGTCTTAAAATTGGGTTTATTTTTAAATTGTATTTCTACAGCAGTTTCTGGTCCTCCTTTTCCACAAAAAAAGCAAGAGGCTAAAGGGTTTTTAGACAATACAAGTAATTTTCCATCTGGAGAAACATCCAAAAAATAACCGGATAATGTAACTTCTTTACCTGCTAGGCTAGCCATTTTTTTACTAAATTCAGGGTATAGAAAATTAGAATCATAAGCGATAAAATATTTTTCTGTGTATTCTATATCAGCCAAATCATCCCATGTAAGGTTTACCTGCCCCACAGCACTCATAGAAGCGAACATTAATAACAGATAAAAGAATTTACTTTTCATCACTTAAAATTTTAGAAATATTCATTTTTAATAAGGGAAATATGGCAAATAAAATGGATACCATTGCTATAAGTATTACTATTAAAATGTTATTTAACATTTGTTTAATAGAATATGTAAGTATAATATCTTGTTGAAATTGAGATTTAAAGAGGGTAACAATAAAATATAACCCAAGCTGAGCAAATAAAAACCCAAAAAATAAGGAAATAAAGACTATTACAATTCCTTCAAAAGCTATAATACGAAACAATTGAAAATTACTTGCTCCATAGGTTCGCATTAAAGCTAAATCAAAAGAACGCTCTTTTACCATTTTGTATAGACTTATAAAAATGGTAATACATGAAATAAGCAATATAATATAAGCAATCCACGAAATTGCCTTAACGCCAACACCAGTAAAACGAAATAGCCTATCTAATTCATATTTAGGTAAGGCTGCTTGCATATTAGAATTTACATTAATATTTCTTGGCATGGTCATTAACCCCATAGGATTTCTAAAAGAAACCAGAATAGAAGTTACTTCTTTATCTTCATGTTTTTGAGTAGGATGTTCATGCGCTTCATGAACTTCCTCTTCTTCCTCTTCTTCATGATGGTGTACGTCCCAAATACTACTTAGGTTAGTTACAATAAGCTTGTCAATAACTTTATAGGTTGGTTTATAGATACCTACAACTTTAAAAGATTGTTTATGTTCCTCTATTGCATTTTCTGTTAAACCGTGTGAACTTATAAATGTATCTCCTATTTCTAAATTTAATTTTTGGGCTACATTATTCCCTAAAACTACTTCCATAGAATTTTCTACTTCTTTTCCTTTTAAGAGTTGTGCATCATAAATTTTAGCAAACTCTAATGTAGAACCAACAATTCGATAGCCTTTAAAATTATCTCCATAGGATATTGGCACAGCCTTTTTTATTAATGGATTCTTTTTTAATTTTTCTACTTCAGAATACTTAACATTTCCTGTTGGATTATCTATATGCAATACCGAAGAAAGTACTAATTGCAAAGGGCTTCCTTTTGCTCCTACCACCATTTCTATATTCCCTAATGTATTAGTAAATTGGTTTTGTATGGAGGTATCGAGTTGCTGAATTCCTAATAATAAACCAACACTAATAGATAAAGAAAATATACTAAGAAAGGCATAAAGAGGCTTATGAAGAAGATTTTTAATACTTATAATCCAGTTATTCATAACGTAAGTACATTTTTAAAGGATGATGTAATACGTGCATCATGAGTAATGACTATTAAATTTGCCTTATTTTTTTGCGCCTGTTGCTGCAACAAATGCATTACAATGCTACAATTTTCATTGTCTAGACTAGAGGTAGGTTCATCTGCTAGAATAATTTTTGGACCATGAATTACCGCCATAGCAATGCCAAGACGCTGCAATTGTCCTTCGCTAAGCTCATTTATCGTACTATATTTAGTATTTGTTAAATCTAATTGTTCTAGTAAAATATCAATCTCTGTACGGTTTATGTTCTTTTTACTAAAAAAGAGACGCGCCTTTAAATTATCATAAACACTTAGAGAGGTAATTGCATGACTTTTTTGAAATACAAGACCAATATTTTGCCCTCTAAAGTTATCTAACTGCGAATGCGACAAGGCATTTATATCCAATTCATCTATTACTACAGAACCACTAGTAGGCTGTAATAGACCTGCCAAAAGGTGTAGAAGTGTTGTTTTTCCTATTCCAGACTTTCCTAGAATAAGTAAACTTTCTTGCTCCTGTAACGTTATGTTTGGGAATTGAAAAACAGCTTCCTTATTATTATATTTAAATGTAAGATTATTGGTTTGTACCATCTTAAATTTTGTATGCTGCAATATACTAATACTCTATGGGTCGTTGATATTGTTACAGAAATAAATGTTTTTCCCATTCCTGGATTTCAGGCTCTATAAGGTCTCCATTTTCCAAATTAGCTATCGTTTTTCTTTCTCGATAGGTTAAATCATATTTATTTCTCATTTACACAACATTTATCAGTCCTACATTTACAATGTTTTCTATTATATAAATGCAATACCACTAAAGCAATAGAAGGAATATATATAATAGCTTCTGGGAAAGAAAATATTTCTAACTTTTCGTTTAAGATAATTACTGATAATACTCCCCAACTAGACCAAAACATTGGTTTAATCCACTTTATAGTTGTTGTTTTTGTAGTCCAATAAATAGCAAAAAATGAAATAGCAAGAAAAAAATAATCTATAAACTTCCACCATGTTGGCGGACCACTGGAAAATGTAGCTGAACCAGCTTGTGCTAAAAATAAAAATGGAGTGGCTACACAATGAACAAGACATAATGAACTTGCAAAAGTTCCTAAAATATCTGACCTCTGTTTAATTAATATCATTTATAAAATTATTATTACAACTGAGTTGCAAATGTAAAGATATTATTTGTTAATGCAACACTGTTGCGTTATATTTGTTTTATGGGAGTAATAAGAAAAACAAAGGCTGTTGAAGTTTTACTTAAGGAGTTTAACACTAGTGCTACAGCTATTTCTGCAAAAAAATTAATTGACGAATTACATACTTCATTCAATAAAACCACTATTTACCGTGTATTAGATAAATTAGAAGACGATGGTGTTTTACACTCTTTTTTAGGCAAAGAGGGCCATAAATGGTATGCAAAATGTAATGGGTGTTCTGCATCTGAACATAACGATATACATCCTCATTTTCAATGTCTAAGTTGCGGAAAAATGGATTGTTTACCTGTAAATGTTACTCTTCCTAAAATCCCTAATAGAAAAATAGAATTTTCTCAATTATTAATACAAGGAAAATGCGAAGCATGTATTGCTTAGATAATTAAAGTATTTTATTTTTTAACTTTTGCCACTCTTTTTCAATTTTTTCTTCTGGCAGGTAATGTTTTTCAAAACAAATACCTTTTGCTATATTTTTAATATCTATATACTTCGTATTTTCTATACCTAGTGCCGTTTTTACTATTTTATCTACATGAATATTACCTGTATCAAACGATGGAATAGATATATCTTTTTCTTTAATAAGCATTGGTAGTTCTGTACATGCTAAAACAACCCCTTCTACAAATTCTGTATTCTTAATAATTTTTAAAATCTTTTGTTTTGCTTTATCATTAAACACTCCTTTTAGTAATTCTTCGTAAATAATATTGTGAATAATATTCCTATCTTCCTTATTCGGAATAACTATTTTTAGTCCTTTTTCTTTAAGAGTATTAGTATAAAAATCTTTTTCCATAGTGTATTTTGTTCCTATGAGGAGAATTCTTTTAAGTCTTTTTTTAAGAATAGCATCTGCAGTAGCGGTAGCGATATGTATAAATGGAATAGTAATAACTCTAATAATCTCATCACTCACAATATGTATAAGATTAGTGCATAACACTACCATATCTGCTCCCGCTTTCTCTAACTGTTTTGCACTTTTAACAATAATTTTGCTAATTGCCTCCCAATCATTTCTGAAAGTTAATTTTTCAATTTCCCCAAAATCAACAGAAACCATTATAATTTTTGCCGAATGAGAACCACCTAAAACCTTATTAACTTTTTTATTAATACGCTCATAGTATAATTTAGAAGACTCCCATCCCATGCCTCCTATTAAACCTATTGTTTTCATATATTTTTTTATTGTTGTACTTAATGCTATATTAATGCTGTTACATAAATATGCGAGAACATATTACATTGTTCACCATCATATTTAGTGTTAAAATTATTGTCCTAAATGATAATATCCCAGAAATTTAATTGAATGCTTTAACTCTCGTAGTTGAAAATTTATCAATCATAACACATATTTATGTATTGTATCTTTGAGAGATGGAATTAAAATACTTTAGACTTATTAAAACAATTGCAGAAGAAGGTAGTATTGCCAATTCTTCTGAACGCTTATTTTTAACTCAATCTGCCTTATGTCATCAATTAAAGGACCTTGAAGAACGTTTAGGTTTTAAAGTTTTTAATAGAAGTAGAAACAAATGGAATCTTACTGATGAAGGAAACGAACTTTATAAATTAGCAAACAAATTATTCACTTCTATTGATCATAGTTTTAATTCAATCAAACACATTAAAGAAGGTTCTAAAGGTTCTATAACTTTAAGTGCAGAATGCCAATCTTTTTTACACTCTATTCCTAATTTTGTTCAACAAATGGGGATTCTTTACCCAGAGATTAATATTGATTTAAACTTAGATTCTAGACATCCAATTATTTCAAAATTAATAGCTAATGAAGTTGATGTAGCAATAGTTACCTTTAAACCTATTTCTAAGGAATTAAAAAGTATTAAGCTGTTTGAGGATGAAATTTACGCTGTAATGCATAAAGAAAATAAGCTAAACGACTTAGATTTTTTGGATTCTAATCATTTTTCTGATATACATATGCTCATACATTCTTATCCTTTGGATAGTGTCTCTATATATGAACACTATTTAAAACCAAATAACGTAACACCAAATAAAGTATCAGCTATTCCATTTACAGAGGTTTCTTTATCGATGATTGAATCTAACATGGGGGTTTTTTGCGCCCCAAAATGGCAATTAAACTCCTTTAAAGTGTCTGAGAATATTGTTTTTAAACGTATTAGTAAAAATGGAATAAAAAGAAATCACTATTTAGTTGTAAAAAAAGTTAATATAAATAAAAAATACATCCACAATTTCATATCCAATTTTGTAGAATATTTTTTAAAATAGTACTACTATTTTTCCTATTCATTATCCCTAATAAACGCAATTACTTCTTGTGCAAATATATCTGGTTCTTTTAACATAGGGGAATATCCAGATTTTTCAAAATTCACATTAAATACAATTTTTTAACTTTATTTTAATATGATAAATTTCAAAATTAATAGTAATACTATTATTTTAGCGATAAATAATTTTGATTATGAAAAAATTACTATCAAATATTAAAATAGAAATACCTCAAGAAATATATTTAAAAGACCCTGAATCATCATCATTGGGTAAAAAAATACTAGAATACAGTATTATATTAATAGAAGAAGGTGGTTTTGAAAACTTTAATTTTAAAAAACTTGGAAAACATATAGGTTCTAACGAAAGTTCTATATACAGGTATTTTGATAGTAAACACAAACTTCTGGTATACCTTACTTCTTGGTATTGGGGATGGATAGAATACCAATTAGTATTAGAAACCTACAGCATAACAAATGCAAAGGAAAAACTACTGAAGGCCATTAGTATACTTACTAGAACCACAAAGCAGGACACTAACTTTAGTTATATAAATGAGGTGTTATTAAACCAAATTATTATTAATGAAAACTCAAAATCTTATTTAACTAAAGATGTTGACACGGAAAATAAAGAAGGCTATTTTATGTCTTACAAAAGAGTTGTTCAGCGCTTTTCAGATATAATTACGGCATACAACAGCCAATATAAGCATAGTTTAAGTTTGGCAAATACAGTAATTGAGGGAGCCTTGCATCAACATTATAACAGAATGCATTTTAAATCAATTACCAATTGCAATTCCAATATAACTCCTTCTGATTTTTTCACAGATTTAGTACTAAAAACAATTTCAGTAAATGAATAATACTATTTTATCTCCATGGCAACGCTTTTTAGGACTATTAAAACTAGAACGAAAAGATATTTTTCAGGTTTTTTATTACGCAATTTTTGAGGGTATTGTAGCATTGTCCCTACCGCTTGGAATACAGGCTATTATAAACTTAATTCAAGGTGCACAAATATCTACCTCTTGGATAGTTTTAGTAGTCTTAGTAACCGCAGGTGTAGCATTTTCTGGAATTCTGAAGTTAATGCAAATGCGTATTATTGAAACAATACAACAACGTATTTTTACAAGAGCTTCCTTAGAATTGAGTTATAGGTTCCCTAAAATAAAAATGAGCGAATTACGAAATTACTATTTGCCAGAATTAGCAAATCGTTTTTTTGATACACTTACAATTCAAAAAGGATTATCCAAAATTTTAATAGACGTACCGTCTGCATTTTTACAAATTATATTTGCATTAATTCTGCTTTCATTTTATCATCCTTTCTTTATAGTTTTTGGGTTACTACTTTTACTTTTAATTTATATGGTCTTTAAATTTACTGTTAAAAAAGGGCTAGACACTAGTTTAAAAGAGTCTAAGATAAAATACCAAGTAGCGTATTGGCTACAAGAAATATCTAGAGTAGTAATTAGTTTTAAATTATCTGGCAAGACAAATTTAGCAATGTCTAAAAATGACAATTTGGTTTCTCACTATCTAAAATCCAGAGAAAGCCACTTTAAAATACTAATACTACAATTTATACAAATGATTGGTTTTAAGGTATTAGTTACGGCAGGACTATTATTAATTGGTGGTTTTTTAGTTCTTGACCAACGTATGAATATAGGACAATTTGTAGCCGCAGAAATAATTATTCTTCTAGTTATAAATTCTGTTGAAAAATTAATATTAGGGTTAGAATCTTTCTATGATGTATTAACCTCAATAGAAAAACTAGGACAAGTTGTAGACAAACCCATAGAATCTCAAAAAGGGGAAGTAATTAATACAAACAAAGACTTAACTATAGAGTTTCAAAATGTTACATATGCCGTTAAAGAAAGAAATCAGCCAATTTTAGAAAACATTTCTTTTACGATAAACCAAAAGGATAGAATACTAATAGAAGGGGAAAGTGGTTCTGGAAAATCTAGCTTATTTCAATTAATTGCAGGAGTTATATTGCCTACTTCAGGATATATTTACATCAACAATTTATCTATAGAAAGTCTGTTTATTAGCAAATATAGAGCTATTCTAGGTTTATCTCTTTCTTCAGAAACACCATTTGAAGGTACCATAAGAGAGAACATAACTTTTGGTGACACCACAATTACGGATGAAGAAATTTATGAAGCTTTTGATAATTTAGATTTAACTGTATTTTTAAAGCAACAGCCCATGGGGCTTAACACTATCTTAAAACCTGAAGGAAAACAAATAGCATATACTACAGCCAAAAAAATAGTTTTAGCAAGAGCTATTGTAAAAAAACCAAAATTATTAATTCTAGAAGATCCACTAGATCAATTTCATAAAACAGAAGCAGAAAAAATAATCAATTTTATTACTAAAGATACACATGCCTGGAGTTTAATTGTTGTTAGTAATAATGAAACCTGGAAAGGTAAATGTAATAAGCATATTACGCTTAAAGAAGGTAATATTATAAAAACCAATAGATAATGTTAAATATATCTAACAACAAAGTTTCTGAATATATAGATTTAAAGAAATTTGAATCTGGTAAAGAAATATTTACAAAGGAATATCATAAAAGGTTTAAAATATTTTTACTGGTATTTTCCATTGCTTTAATAATTATTTTATTCTTGCCATGGACACAAAATATAACTAGTAACGGTAATGTTACTACTATAAAACCTAACCAACGTCCGCAAACCATACAATCTCAAATACCTGGCCGTATTGAAGAATGGTTTGTACAGGAAGGGAACATTGTTAAAAAAGGAGATACTATTCTTAGAATTTCTGAGGTAAAAAGCGATTATTTTGATAAAAAATTAGCAGAAAGAACAGATAACCAAATTACTGCAAAAAGTTCTTCAGTTGCTGCATATAAAAGTAAGGTTGGTGCATTAAAAAATCAAATTTCTGCTTTAAAACAAGAAAGAGTATTAAAACTAAAGCAAGCAAAAAATAAATTAATACAAACAAGGTTAAAAGTAAAAACAGACAGCATAGATTTAGTTGCTGCGAAAATAAAAGCAGATATAGCAAAAACACAATTTAATAGGGCTGTCTTATTGCAACAAGAAGGATTAAAAGCTGTTAAAGATGTAGAGGAAAAAAGAGCAAAACTACAAGAAGCAGAAGCAAAATTAATTTCACAAGAAAATAAATTTTTAAGTGCAAATAATGACGTAGTTATTTCAGAACTTTCTATTTCTACCCTAAATGCAACGTATGCAGACAAACTTGCAAAAGCCCAAAGTAATTTATATACAGCGCAATCTAGCGGTTATGATACAGAAGTAGAAGTATCTAAATTAGAAACTAATCTTGCAAACTACCAAAAGCGTAATAGTTTACTATTTATAACAGCACCTCAGGATGGTTTAATTAATAAAACAATAAAATCTGGTGTTGGTGAAACGTTTAAAGAAGGAGAACACTTAGTTAACATTATGCCAACTAACTATGAGTTAGCTGTAGAAATGTATGTTCGTCCAATAGATTTACCACTATTACATTTAGATGAAAAAGTACGTGTCCAGTTTGATGGTTGGCCTGCAATAGTGTTTAGTGGATGGCCAAATGTATCTTATGGTACTTATGGAGCAAAAGTTATTGCTATTGAAAACTATAGTAGCAAAAATGGAATGTATAGAGTATTACTAGCTCCAGATAAAAATGAAGTTATGTGGCCTAAAGATATTCGTGTAGGTTCTGGAGCTAAAACAATTGCCCTTTTAGATGATGTACCTATTTGGTTTGAAATGTGGAGGCAGTTAAACAGCTTTCCTCCTAATTTTTATCAGCCTAACCAGGGTAAAAATAAAAAATATCAAAATAAAGAATAATGCGAAAAATATTTACTTTACTAATTTTTCTTAATATATCTTTTGTTTTTTCACAAGAAATAAGCTCTATTTTATCTTTAGAGGAATATTTAGGTTACGTAAAAAAATACCACCCTATTGTAAAACAATCACAACTTATTACTACAAATAGTGAAGCAAAATTATTAAAAGCAAGAGGTGCTTTTGACCCCAAAATAGAAGTAGATTATAATAGGAAAAAATTTAAAGAAACAGAATATTATGATAAGTTAAATACAACTTTTAAAATACCTACATGGTATGGCATTGAATTAAAAGCTAATTATGAAAATAATGATGGAGCTTTCTTAAACCCAGAGTTTAATACTCCAAATAATGGCTTATATAGTGCAGGGTTTTCTATACCGTTAGCTAAAAATTTGCTTACTAATAAGCGAATGGCAACCTTAAAAAAAGCAAAATCATACAATAAACTAGCTCAAGCAAAACAACAATTAGTTGTTAATGATATTTTATATGAAGCGATTTCGGTCTATTATAACTGGCTAAAAAATTATAATGCAAAATTAATTTATGAAGATTATTTAGCTAATGCTAACATAAGGTTTAATAATGTAAAAAGTAGCTTTATGGCTGGAGATAAGCCTGCAATTGATACTTTAGAAGCAAAAATTAACTACAAAAATAGAGTGTTAGATTTGGAAAAATCTAAAATTAATTATATTAAATCTAAGCTAGAGCTCTCTAACTATTTATGGTTGGAAAATAATTTACCTGTAGAGTTAGAAACTACTATAAAACCAGATATAAATACGCTTAATACTATTGATACTGTATTAAATAGTTCTGTTTTAAACATACAAAATGACATCATAAAAAATCATCCAAAAATACAAGAACTTAATGCAAAAAGAGATATTTTAATTACTGATAAACGACTAAAAAAGAACAACTTATTGCCTACAATAGATTTAGAATATAATTTTTTAACAACAGAATACAACACTACTAATTCTTTAAACACCGCAAACTACAAAAGTGGGTTATCTATAAATTTTCCTCTTTTTTTAAGAAAAGAACGTGCTGATTTAAAATTAGCAAAATTAAAATTAAAAGATACAGAGTATACTATTACCGCTACAGAAGTTAGCTTAAAAAATAAAATTGAAAGTTTAGAAAAAGAAATAGAATCTTATACAACACAACATAGTATTTTAAAAGAACTAGTTAAGGACAATAAAAAGTTTGTTAAGAGTGAAGAACGAAAATTTATATTAGGTGAAGGCTCTCTTTTTCTTGTAAATTATAGAGAGGTTAAGTTTATAGAAAGTCAACTAAAAAATATAGATATAGAATACCTTTTACTTAAAACAAAATCAAATCTTTTGAGAACTCTAGGTAACTTATAAGAATTTATAAAGCAATAAATAATAACCACTTAACAACGGTGTAATTTATACAATAAATTTAGTTCAAATAATAATTCCATTTTTTTTGCAAAAAAGAAGTAAATCTTCTTGGGAATGACTTTTTGCTTTTCTCAATATATTTTTTCTGTGAGTAAGTACTGTATGCGGACTAAGGCTTAAATTATCGGCAATACTATCAGAGGTATTACCCTTATCTATTAACATAATAATTTCTTTTTCTCTCTTTGTAAAGAAATTTTGGTATGCATTATATACAGAGGATTTAAATGCTTTAATGTTTAGCTCATCTGCTTGTACATCCCACTCTACCCTATCTGGAGTGTCTAAAAAAGTAATATCTGTTAATAAAGAAAAATTACTTACCATTCTTCCTTTTTTATCTCTTTCAAAAGCAGAGGATTGCCTTAAGATTTTACAATAGGTTCCATCTTTTTTTAAAAATCTAAACGATATAAAAAGGTGTGATTCTGTTTTATTAAATGGTGTTTCTATAACGTGCTGGACTACTCCTTTTGTAATGTCTTTTACAATTTGTCTATCTTCTGGATGGGTATAACCAACCAAGTCTTCAGGCGAAAATTCATCTAAACTATATCCTGTGAGTTTTTCAAGGTTTTTTTCATAAACCATACCTTCAAAAGCCCAATGTGCTACATAAAGACATTGTTTATCGTTTAAAGGAAAGTTCTCAAAAATTGAATAATCTTTGGGTTCATAATCATATTTTTCCACAACTTTATGAATCCCCTTACGAAAAGATTCCATTTCACTTTTAGAATCCACCATTACTTTACAACATAGTTTATAAATTCTAATAGCAATAAATTAAAAGCCTTTGGATTTTCCATATTTGGACTATGACTACTTTTTGGAACTATAATTATTTTATTTTTCCATAATTGAGGTATTTGTAAAGAATGAAGATACTCCACACTAACCAATGAATCTTTTTCTCCTTGAAGAATAGCAATTGGTATTTTTGATTCTTTTAAAATAGTATACTCATCTGTAAACTCGCCATTAGCAATAGAGCCTCCTAATGAGGTTCTAAAATTAGAGTCCGATTTTTTAATATGTGTAGTAAGAGGCTTTATCCAATTTTGATTTTCTCCTACTAATATCTTTACAAATTCAGAAACTTCTACTTTATTTAAATCCCCTTTAAATAAATTTCCCATTTTCTCATTTGGTAAAAAAGCTACATCAATATTAATTGGCTTTTTTACTGGTGGCGCTCCAAAAACTAAGCTTCCTATACAATTAGATAAATATGGTAAAGATTCCATAACTAAATGCCCACCAAAAGAATGCCCTATAAGAATTACGCTTTTATACTGTTCGCAATTTTCTATTAGAATCTGGATTAAATTTTTAATGCTATAATCTTTTAAAGAAGGAGACTTTCCATGACCTGGAATGTCAAAAGCAACCATTGAAAAAGTTTTAAGTTTCTCTTCCTGCAATTGATGGTCCCAAACTATACTTGAAGTAGAATTACCATGAATAAAAATAATGGTTGGCTTATTTTCTAAAACTTTTTGAGTAAATTGATTTTCAACCTTATAAAGGGGTACTGTTGGTGTTGGCATAATTACTTCAAATAATTTTCAATAACTGAAAAGTTTAGTTATTTACCAAATTAACCCTATGTATAACTATAATTATTAGTGTATTGGGGAGTTATAAATATAAAAGGGCTATAATTTGTATAGCCCTTTTTCAAAATGGATTATATTAAATGGTTGAAGTTTCGGGGTAGTTTTAAGTAAATTTACCTTGAGATAAGTTATATTAATTTAAACTCTATTTTAATTGTACAGTTAATTTTGCAGTATTATTTCTATCCCGAAAGCGTCATTAAGACCCTGAACAATAAATTCAAAGAAAGTTACATCATGATTGCCTTCACCTGCCAATACGGTAGCGTTTTTAGACTGTAAAAACTGAACTTCTTCAGAGGTAAGGCCCCCAACAGCCTGATCTGTGGCTCCGTATACATATGTTATTTTAGAGAGGTCAGGGATAGAATTAAATTCTTGTGTATATCTGTTGCTACCTAATTCAGCGGTTATTCTATTAAGATTTCTTTCCTTTACATCTGGGTCTGGATTCGCGTCTATTATAGGAGTAACTCCGTTTTCAAAATAACCAACCCTTCCTTCAGACATCGCTTCCCAAACCACAGCATTGATATCTAATCTACCGGTCATGATTAGATATTTATCAGCACTATCAATACCTTTTTTTGCTATAAGTTCTTGGGTCATAAAAGCACCAAAAGAATTTCCTAAAATATATACTGTTCTGCCCTGCTTTTTAAAATATGTACTCACTTTATGCAGTATTTCTATACTTTCTTCATTGAAGGCAATGGCTTGGTCTAATGTTATATCATTGCCTTTTACTATAGTAGAGTCTAAAGTTTGTGCTTGGTGCGGATTTACCGTTAAAAAGTCTTTAGTTTCTGAATTATCCAAGATTGAACCAACCAAACTGGTATCAAGTTTTGTATCAGGGCCTCCCTGTACATTGATTAAAACTGTTGACGCTTTTTCATCTCCTTTGAAATATATTAAATCTTTAATTTCTTCTGATATTTCCTTCTTAACCACTACCGGTGGCTCATCATCATTAGTACAAGAGAATGTAAGGATAGATAAGAAAGCAATTAGCATAACGTTGGTAACGATTTGAAAATGATTTGTTTGTGTCGTCTTAAAAGATACTTTTTCCATGATTAAATATTTTTGATTTGTATAGTATAGAAGACAATTCAATTTTTAAATAGTTGCATGTAAGGGAAAAATCGTACAAGACTATAATTATAATGAGTAAGAATATCTATTGCTGTATTTTACCTATTATTTATTAGGTTAAGTATGGCGCAACTACCTCATAATTAACACAATATAATAGGGTGTGTAACGCCAGGAGAATTACAATACTTCATTTCTTCTTTTAGCTTTTATTTAATCCCAAATGCAACCTTAGGATAATATTCTTGTCTTTTAGTATTAGTTCATCACAAATCATTTTTAAAAAAAGACAAATGAGAAACGGTATTATAATAGCATTACTAATTTATTTTTGCATATGTACTATGCAAGCACAGAGCGATACGGACAATTCTGCTACTTTTTTAGACAAAACAGAATTTAAAGTTGGGTATAGTGGTAATTTATTCTGGAATAATGGGTTGAGCGTTGGCGCCGAATACTTATGGAAGCAAAACACTAAAATTAAAGAAAAAAGAAAAGGGCCTAAAAAAATAACCCATCAATACCTACTAGATGGTAACCTAGGTTTTACTACCAATTTTGCAACAAAGACAGATACGGGAATTTATACCAATTATGGCCTTATCTGGCGAAGAACCAATGCCAAAGGAAAGCAAATTAGTATTGCATTAAACCCTTTAGGGTATTACCGCTCTATTTTACCCGAAACTTA
Organism: Maribacter vaceletii; assembly: GCF_003634105.1. GTDB lineage: Bacteria > Bacteroidota > Bacteroidia > Flavobacteriales > Flavobacteriaceae > Maribacter_B > Maribacter_B vaceletii. The sequence continues at coordinate 301,589 of NZ_RBIQ01000008.1, forward strand.
TGAAGTTAAAGGAGAGCAAGTAGATAAAGTGTCTTTCCCTGGTAGAAGTTATTATGCTCCTTCCCTATCTATTGGTTTAGGTAAATTAAGAAAAGGAAAAAAACTTACAGGTAGGTATTTTAATGTGAATCTAATGTTTAGAACACCTTATAATGCAGGCACACTTCCCTCAATTTCATTACAATACGGATATCGTTTTAACTTTAAAAAGAAAAAATAATGTATAAAAAAATATGTAACTCAGTAAAAGTACTACTTGTATTAGTAGCCGTAATTAATATTTCTTCATGTACTAAGGAGAGCGATGATAGTAGCAATTTAAGTGACACCCTATTTGTACGCCATAAAAAAGCAGATATGCCAGCTTACATACATGGCAATAGTACAGAAAAAGTTTTCCTCATTACTTTACATGGTGGGCCAGGAGGTAATGGCTTAAATTTTAGAAACGACACTTTTAAAAATAATATAGAAAAGACCTGTGCAGTAGTATATTTTGACCAACGAGGTTCGGGTATGTCTCAAGGTAGTTATTCAGAATCAAAGGTAAGTATAGATATTATGGTAGAAGATGTTCTTGCCTTGGTAAAGGTAATAAAGCATAAATATGGAAATGATTCTCGTTTTTTCCTCATGGGAGGCAGTTGGGGTGGTACTTTAGGAACTGCCACTTTATTAAAAAATCAGAATGAGTTTCTTGGTTGGATTGAGTTGGACGGTGCTCATGACCCAAAAGGGATGTATGCAGAATATATAGAAAATTTTAAGCGGGTAGCAACAACACAAATTGAAAAAGGAAATAGTATTGTGTATTGGGAAGGCGTACAGAATTTTATTAAAAATGTGGAACCAAGCTACAAAGAGGAAGATTTTTTTAAAATGAATTCAGAAGCTTTTAAGGCTGAAGAAAAACTGATAGATGATAAAATTATTGCAAATCATGATATAGAAGGACTTGATTCTTTTTTTAAATATAACTTGCTTACATCAACCTGGAATGCAGGAGGTATTCAGTCTATACTTACAAAGCAAGGTCTTTGGGAGAATGTTTCTTATACTAATAGACTACCCGAAATAACAATACCATCTTTAATTATTACAGGTGAACATGATATGATTGTTCCTCCAAAATTTGCCCAGGAGGCTTTTGAGAATTTAGGCTCTACAGAAAAAGAGTTATTGGTTTTAGGACAATCCGGTCATAGTCCTAGTGTTGGTGATAAAGATATTTTTGTAGAAAGAGTTTTAGATTTTATAAACGAACATAAATAAATTTTTTAAGAAATCATTCTTTATTAAACACCTATTATACTGCCTTTTAAAGTTGGTTTGGAAAATGGGTGTTACTGCATTTATAGAACTTATTCCAAAGCATCTTTTATAACATTTACAATTCGCGAATTATCTAAACTATTTTGAACATGCTTAGACTGTTCTAATAGTATAGTCTGCTTTAAGGAAGGGAATATCTTATTGGCACGTTTAATCATTTTTTCACCCGGAAACATTAAATCGTTTTTTGCTGCTATTAGCGTGATAGGTGTTTGTAAAGATTTTGCAGCTTGGGTTTTAATAACAGGCACTGGTGTAAAATCCATCTTAAAATGCAAAAACACTTTTGAAAGGAATTGTATTGCAAAGGCATCCTGTTCTGTAAACAGTTCTTTTAAAAAACGTTCTACAAACTTTATCTTTTTTGTTTTCATATACCTTTTCATTGGTATAAAAACCTTAAACAATGCTTTTAATGGGTTTCCGTTTACGATATAGGCCGGCGCCGATAAAAAAACTTCTTTTATATTGGCATCTTTATATTCTAATGTCTTTAAAATAACCAAACCGCCAAGTGAAAATCCTGCAAGGGTTACATTCTTTAACTCTAAAGTATCTATCACTTCATGTAGCCACTTGCCATAATCATCATTTTTCATAGATAGTAGTGTTTCTGCACTTTTATTGGGTTGTGCCAGTACATCCACTGCAAATACTTGAAAATGCGATTCTAATCCGGAATAGGTTTCTAATGCTATGGGAGCACAACCATTAGAACCATGAACTAGAAATAAAGGTGGTTTAGCTGCATCTCCTGTTACAATTATATTGGTGGCACCAAAGGAAGTATCCACATTTTGATACTGATACTTGATATTTAAATCCTCTAACTTTTGATTATAAAGTTTTAAGATTTCTGTTTTTCCTTTTTCGGACTTAAATAGTGGTTTCATTTTTAGATGTACAGTTTGTAAAGCAACAGAATTTATGTTGCTAGTAAATGTTTTAAAATTTCAGTTTTAGTGACTATCTCCATTTAAAACCTAATTGCAAGATGTATTTAATTCTTGGTAATCGGATAAAGATACTGTTGGTATGTTTTGCCGACTCTCTAACTTAATACAGGTTAAATCTGGATTTCTATCTACCCTTAAATCAATTAATTTAGGATTTTTGCTTATATCGAGAGTGTTAAGTAAATTACTTGAACTATATAGATGCGTTAAACTAGTATTATTCTCAAGATTTATGTTTTGAAGCTTGTTGCCGGAAATAACTAAGGTTTCTAACAATGTGTTTGAGCTGAAATCAACTGTTGTAAGTTGATTAAGTATTATTAAAACATTTTTTAGATTTACAGCATCATTTGTGTTTATAGATTTCAATAGATTATGACTAATGAGCAACACCTCAATAGATTCATTATTAATGCTAATTTCTTCAAAGTTATTAAAGGATAAATTTACATTTTTCAATTTTTTCAATTTTGATAATCCATTAATTGTACTAAGTTCATTGGACTGAATATCTAACAGAACTAGATTTATATTATTACTAATGTCAATTGTGGTAAGATTATTTCCATTAAGAATTAAAGTGTCTAATTTAGTGTTATAGCTTAAATCCACAGTTTCAATTTTTTGTCCAGTCGCATAAAATGACTTTATGTTTATAAAACCTTCAATACCTCTTAAATCGGTGATTTCACCAAAGTTAGCAGAATGGTTTAAATCTAATAAATTAACCTTAGCAGCATCTGATTTTAACATTTTTTGATTAATAATACCATCAGAGTCAATACCTTGTTCTACCAAAATATTTTCAAAATGACCGTCTGGGATATCTAAATAAATATCATTTATAGTTTCATCATTACTACAAGAGAGAGCAAAACAAGATGTTATTAGGATGAATATTATTGTTGCGATTTTTATGTTATGCATTATGTTTTAAGGAATATTATTTTTATTAGTTTTTTATATTGTTTTACTTTAAGATTACGTGCTTTTGCCCTTTCCATTTAGTTGATTAGGCTAAATTATCCATAAAGTGACCAAAATCTTCAAGGCTCATTTTACCAGCATTAAAAACAGTCCTATTATTATTATTAGGGAGAATTACACTTTATTAAGACGAGTTAATACTATGATTGTTACACTTGTTTATATTAAAGATTCAATTTCAATGATTCTTTAAAAGATTTTTGCTTTACTATTGATTATAACACGTTGCCAGCTTCTTTAGCTTGAGAATCCAAACGGTGCCCTATAAATGCACCGATGAACATACCAATACAAATTCCAAAAGAAGTTCCTAAACTTTTTTCAAAACGCTCCCCTACAAGAACTCCTAAAACAACTCCAAATAAAATCCCAAAACTTACACTCGAGTTAGTATAGTACCCCTTGGAGGTTAAGGAAAAGGTGTCCTTTAAATATTTTTCAAATCTTTCTAATGCTTTTTTGAAGAATTTTTTTCTGTTCTTAGGGTTTGCTTCTAATTGTAAACTATCTAATTCTATTTCTAAAGATTGAATTTCATCCGTGGTGAATTCTCTGTTTTCTAATTTTATAAGAATATCAATAAATTTCTCGTAAATCTTAATTTCAGATTTTTTAGTTGTTTCCGTTTTTAAAATTTCAAAAAAGTTAAGTGCTTTTTTTAATGTCATAATTTTTACTATTTTTTTGGTTAGTGGTCTATCTCAAAAATTATTACATGTAAAATTTAATTTTTCTATAAAATTTTACAAAAGACTAATAAGTAAGTCTTTTAAAAAGTGTTTAGCTTCTTAAGTTTTCAATATCTGTCATTAATTCTTTTAGTTTTTTAAATACTCTCCCGTAAACCAAGTTTAAATCCCATTGATAAATGCGACCTCCAAAATGGACTAGTAAACTTATTATAGCTAAAGCTATAACTATTGCTATTAGAGGTATTCCAAATAGAAGATACGTATCTGGAAAACCAATAAGAACTTCGCTCACAAGTCTTTCTCCTAAGGGAATTCCTTCGGCATCTTTAAACCAAAATCCTAAAATCATTGAGATAAATATAATTGGGTAAAGAAACTTAGAAATTTTCTCATTAATGGCTACTTGCTTGTTTATCCATTGATTAAAAGCCTTTAAGTAGTTATAACTACTTATTCCTAAATCTATTTTTTCTAAATCATTTAATAATCGCTTATTAATTATAACAAGAACAGAAAGCGTTACAAAGAAGATAACACCTGTTATGGGTATTCCTACAATAAAAGAGACGATTAAAAAAGCAAATGAGAATGCTACAATAGCAATCAAATTTATTTTAAACATTCTTTTGAATTTATCAATGATATGAATTGATTTTTGGTTGTAAAGATTGTTTAATTTTGGCGCTACTAATGCATCACTTGCTAGAAAACCTTCTTTCCATATGGTTTCAATTGATCTTTCCATCTAATATTTTTTTTAATCTATTTTTAATTCTTTGAACACGTACACCAATATTATTAGGATTTGTTCCAATAATTTCGGCAATTTCCTTTTGCGATTTTTCTTCCAAATAAAGCGTAATGATAGCCCTATCTATCTCTGATAGTTTTCTAATAGCATCATATAATAGATTTAGAGATTCGTTTGAAAAAGCGTAGTTGTCTTCCGTTTCTTCCGCAGTTAAAGAGTCGGATACAAAATGTTGAACATTATTTTTCTTTTTCTTAAGTAAGGTTAAACAAACATTTAAAGAAATTCTATACACCCAAGTACTCCATTGCGACTCCTCTTTAAAATTGTCTTTACTCCTCCAAATTTGCAAACACACTTCTTGGTAATAGTCTTCAAAATCTAGTTGCGAATTAGTATATGCTCTGCATAATTTTATAATTATGCCAGCATAAGGTAAAATAGATATGTTATAAAAATCGCTACTCAATCGTGTTATTTTTATTTGGTTAGTGGCGTAAATTAGCAATTATTACACATTAGCTTAAAAATAGATAAAAAGGAATAGATTTTATCAAGTATGTAGCTTACACCGCTATAAATTGTTTTGGTGATTCTTTAATTTATTCCGATTTGTTTCAAAAGCTTTTGTTCGTTCTATTTGCTCTTCAAGATTCCATTCAAAATCAAATCTATTTTTAAGGAATTTCGCGATTGAGTCAAGTCCTATTTCTGCTCGTCGTTTATCAATATTGGTTGGGTCATAAACTGGCCATACATTAAAACTTTTTGTTTCAGGATAGTATTTCATTTGCCCGCCATAGATTTGTGTGTTTCCTGCTTCAGTAGCAATTCTGTCTTCTGCACGTACTAAAAATCGAGGTTCTAATTTCTTCTCTTTAACAGCTTTCCTCATTAATGGAAGGTATTTTATTCGAACATCATTATCTGAATGTTGAATAACGTTACATATGGTCCAATTTCCTTGATCACCAGCCATTTCTTTAGTTGGCCAACCAAAATTATCTAGAATGCCTCTTACTTTTTTTTCATTTATAATATGGTTTTTCTTATATATCAGTTGTTGTTCTTTAACTAATTCTGATTCAGTACCATATATTTTAATTAGCGAATCTCTTGAGGTAATTGGTCGCTGTTCTGCTTCCCATATAGTATCTAAGACGGCAATAAAATTTTCTTTTTTTGACGAATTTTTGGTTTCTGCTGAGCTATCATTATTATTTTTTTCTTGCTTACAACAAGTTAATAGTATTGCAAACAAAATAAATATGAGATTTGTTATTTTCATCTGACAAGAGTTTATTTGATTTAATTAACGGTTATGGTTTAATGTAATTTGCTATAGATTACCGGCATTTGCCCTTTCCATTTAGTCCATAAGTTGTTATCATGGATTAAACTAGCCATAAAATGACCAACATTTATACGGCTAACTTTCCCGGCATTAAAAATTGCACTTCTTGTTGGTGAAGGGTGTATTTCATAATCGCTTACTGCTACTTCATTAATTAAGCCATCTGGCCTTACAGTAACCCATTCTATAGATGTATTGTTTTGACCAATTTGAGTTCTTAAATAATCTGCTGCTTTCTCATTATCTACATGCGGTGGTAATAACATACGAAGCAAACCAATAACGCATTTTTGAGCAAAAGAAATAGGTTCGTTTAAATCGCGATTACGATTGCCTGTAGTGTTCATTAAAACAAACTTTGTTGGTGTTTGGTGATTGTTCGCATTTATGGCATCACATAGCCGTTGTGTGGCATCAGTTACTAACCTTCTAGGCTTGCCATATATTCCTTTCCAAGTTAAATTATGACCAAGACAAGACGCCACAGCATTACAATTGCTAACAATCTCCTGCATTTCTGTATCACTTAATTCTAATACACTTGCAGAGATAACTTCCAGGGCTTCATTAGTTTTCCATGATTCTGGCAACTTTTCTGGAGACCTTACAATTACTTTTACCTTATGTTTTTCAATTAGAAGTTGCTCTACTAATTTACTACCCGTAGCGCCACTTGCTCCTACTACTAAAACTTTCATATTGATTTATTGATTGATGTATCTAAAAGACGTTTTGCTTCTAAATTTGTTACACTCTTAATTAATTTATAAGTGCAACCTATTATTTCTTTTTTACAGCCCCTTTGCTTTGCGTAAGATTTTAACAACTCGAGTATGGGTTATTTCTAGTAAGTTCCATTGGTAACCTTCAAAATCAGTGGTATTCATAAATTGAATAACTACAGCATCTATATCTTTATGGTATTCTGCTAAACATTGATACCCTGGAGCCAAACCGCCATGATTAAACTCATAAAGTGAAGTGTAGATTTCCATCTCCTTTTCATTAAGTAAAGATCCATCATTTAAGGCTCTTAAAAAGATACCAACATCTTCTGCGGTAGCAATCATCATTCCATTATTCTCGTTTTTGAAATCCTTATCAATTCCTACATAATAACCACTCATAACATCGTCTAGATTTACTTCACTAATCGAACCAAAAGTATTTTTAAGTCCAAGTGGTAATAAGATTTCCTTTTTAAAATAGTCTTGACGACTACCCCCTGTAACTTGCTCAATAATTCTTGAGAGCAACAAGTAATTTGTATTAGAATAACCATAATCCTTATTTGGTTCAAAGACTGCTGGTAAATCTAGCGCATATTTAAGTACATCTATATCTTTGTTGGGTTGGTTTTTCCAAAAATCTGCACTGTCCGTGAAATTAGGAATGCCACTTCGGTGTTGTACCATCATTCTCAAGGTAATTTTATCTGAATTTTCAATTCTGCCTGTGAGTTCGGGAAAATACTCCGAGAGTGTTTTATCTAAAGAGATACGTTTTTCAGTATCCAATTTTGTAATAGCAACAGCAACATATAGTTTGCTTATACTCGCAATTTTAAACAAAGCATTAGGTTTTACGGGTATTTTTTGTTCTTTATTATGATAACCAGCACCATAGAAAGCAGGCGGTTTTCCGGCTTCATCTACATATACTAAGACACCATCAAAACCATAACTTTGGGTTTGATCTACTTGCTCTTGTACTGTACTTGGTAAAGGTAATATCCATGCTTTTACTAAAATCCATGGCACAAACCACAAGGATATGAAAGTACTCACGAGTAAGACAACCCTAAATATTTGTTTTCCTTTATTACTTTTTTTCATACTACGTGTAATTTATTGGTCAAATATATTCTAGAGGATCCTATAAAGGTATTGTAAGTTACTGAATTGTACATTATTGTGGATGAATTGGTTTTCTGAGTATAATTAAGGTGCAAAAAACCTATACATAGTAGCGGAATGATATATATCATGGTTTGGCGAAATGCAACACCCAATCACTTTTACGTACCTTTTATTGGGCATCCTTCCGTAGATTCTTTTAAAGAATTTGTAGCTAAAGATGTTATTCTTTTACATAGCGATATTCAATTGAATCCATAATTGGTTATAGCTAGATGAATTATATTCTAATATTTTTCGAGGAAAAGATTATTTTCTATAATCTCCTTGGGCATAAGAAGCTACAATACTAGAATTAGATTTTTTACAATTAGTAGGGAAATCAGAAAAATAGATACATTCTGGCAATCCGTTTTTAAATGTAATAGAAACCGTGCCTTTACTTACACCGCCAAAACCTGTGTAACTATAATTTGCTTGCAATCTTTTGGGTCTTCCTTGCTGATCTTTATACCCAGTTGTAACATTAGAAATACTTCCTTTCTTATATCTATTAAAGCCCCATGTTTTGGATTGGTTAGTAACTAAATCATCAATTAATTTATTGAAATTCTGTGGTCCAGATGGTCCTCCTGAAATTTTCATTTTGGCATACTTACTTATTCCTTGTAAACGAATAGCTGGTTTACCTAAAGCAAATCTTTTAAAATTTTCTTCAAATTGTTTTATACTAGTACTTGAACAAGAATTCTGAGGAATAATTTTTAACATATCTGCTTTTAATCCTTTAGCTTTATGCAATGCGTCTACAGAATTACCCATAGCATTTTCGTTCGTATAAAAAGCTATACCTTTTTGCAATGCCACAGATTTTTGGTAATTTTCTAATTCCATTTTGGTACTATATAAATCGGGTTTTGCATATAAACCAGAAGGCACCCACCTATACCTAATACATGTTCTATCTTCAGGAGTTCCATCATAGTATGTAGTAACTCGTTCTTCAGCACATTCTTGTTCCATTATTTTTACTTTGTTTTGCGGTAAATAACTTGCACATTGACTACCGTATGCTCTTAGATATTGATTAAATATGGAGTACAGAACAGTGTCATCTGGTTTTATTTCAATATTCTCAAAGTGACCACGAAAAATATAATCATAAAATTCTGCAAAATATAAACCATCGCTATTAAAAACCATGTCTTCTCCCAAAGCTGTTTCTTGGTTAGCACGTTGCTGCTCTAACTTAAGCTTTTCATCGGTTTTAATTTTAACTTTTTGTTTCGCTATAACATTGTATAAACTAGTAATATTAGTATTGTTCGCTACATGTGTTGTATACTTATCTTGAATTCTAGACAAATCTGTTAAACTTGTAGAGGCCTTAATTTCAGTTTGTATTTTTGAAAATTGATTTGCAATTTTTTGGGTTTTCACCTCTTTAATTTTTGAATTTGCATTCCTAACCGGTCTTTTAGAGATATACGAGTTATATTTTTTATTAAAATTGGTTCTAAATCTATTTAAATCTGAGATACTCATGGCAGAAATATTCTTAATTTCTTGCGTAGTAGTATGCGTCAAAATCTGATTAATTTTAGTTTCAATAGCATTGTCATATGCTCTTTGTGTATTTATATCTGCAGTTTGGTAAAATGCTCTGTTTTGTTGTTGTAATGTATGTACTCTTGCTAAAGATTGAAAATTGTTTTGCAATCCATTTACAACTTGTACTTGTGCTAGTAAGGACTTTGTTCCTGTAATTTTTTCTTGGGAATTTAGTAATATGCTAAGCGTTTCTATTTCTTTAGAGGTTAATTTTCCGTATTTTCTTGCATATTGTTTTTTCTCTAAGGCTATAGCATTAAAATTTACCTTCCCAGATTTTAGGTTATTTATAGTAGTAGTATAGTCTTCTCTTTGCTTTCTTAAAAAAACAACTTCTTTTACTGCATCATTATAAGGTTTGTTTTGATCAAAGACACCCCACAGATACCAATCTAATCTTTGGGCCCAAGGGTTTTTTGGTCCAGTATTACCGTACTTCTTTTTCTGTTTATACCCTCTTATTTTTTTACCTATACTTTTAATTTTAGATGCACTCAACTTATCAAAAGGTTTTCCAAATGCAGGAACAAAATATGTGTCAGATAAAAGGTTAAATCGAACTCGATTATATATAGCGCTACCTGAGCGTAGATTAGACATGGTAGCTGTTCTATCTACTTCTTTAAATTCTTTTTCTACACTTTCCTGCCAGTTTTGAAGTGTTTCCTTATTTTGAGAAAGGCTATTAGTATAAATTAATACTACTACTAGTAGTGTTGCTAATTTTTTCATGTTTTCCTATTTCATACAGAAAACAATTTTCATGATTAAATTGTTGAAATCTATATGTTTATGTCTTATTTATGCTAAATATAAAAAAAATTAGAGCTAACTAATTGCGGCTTTCCGTAAACACTTTAAATATTAAGGCAGCTAATTACGCCGAAATTCAATTTTTTTGTAAATTCTGGCAACTGTTTTAAATCTAAAGATTCTTTAACTGCTATTGATGAAGAAGGTAAAGCTTTAAAAATTTCTGCTTCGCTGTAAAAATTTGAAATTGATAAGACAATGAAGATTCGCGCAGTGGTATTGAAAATATACTAAGATAAAATACAAAGGCTTACATCATATAAAAAATGTCTTGTTAATTTCTAGAAATAAGCAAAATGTACTGTTATACTTACTATATATTTTTTAATTAATACTCAGTTTTATCCTCTTTTTTACTCCATTCTTGAAAAGGTTTAATTGCTATTTCTGGAGATAATTGCTCAAAAGGAATACTTCTTTTTGCATAAGGTAATGGAATTTCTTTATATATAAACTCGTCATCAAACCCAATATTTGCAGCATCTTCTTGATTACTTCCATAATACACTTTATCTGGTCTTGCCCAATAAATAGCCCCTAAACACATAGGACAGGGTTCACAGGAAGTATAAATTTCACACCCATCTAACTGAAAAGAGTTTAAATTTTTACACGCATCTCTAATGGCCGTAACTTCTGCATGTGCTGTAGGGTCATTTGTAGAAGTTACCTTATTGTTTCCTCTACCAATAATTTCCCCATCTTTAACTATTACACAGCCAAATGGTCCTCCTTCATTGTTTTGCATTCCTTTTAAAGCTGCATTTACAGCTTCTTGCATAAACTTTTCTTTGCTCATCTTACATTTATTTTAATCTATTACAGTATCATAAAAAAACACATCAAAAAATAATATGCCTTTATTAAAGTTCAACGATAAAGATAAATTAAGATTTTTTAAAAATGATTTACAAATTAGTAAAAATATTTACTGGTATTAAGCGTATTAAAAATACCCCTCAAGCTCTTCACTTTTAAAAGAAACACCAAAATGATAAATTATTTAAATACAGACTTCCATTTAAAAGCTAAGTATATATTTTCGAAATACAATTTTTATAAACCCAAATGAGTAACTAACGAATAAAACATGAGAGTACACTTAAATATAATTACCCAAATTTATATTTAAGTTATTTACATGTTTTGCTGCTACACTCTACAATACTTTTCTTTAAAAATAATATAGCAAAATTTATAGCTAACTTCCTCATGCTAAAAGTAATGTGAAAAGCCTTTTAAAATTGTGAATATCTATTCTTGTTTTACATAATTAGACCTAAAGTGAAACCCTATATTTGGCCCCTTTAAAACAAAAAAAATATGAGTGCTACTTGGTATGAATGTAAGGTAAAATATAGAAAAATTGATAAAGCGTCTGGTGCGCAAAAAGTTAAAACAGAACCTTTTTTAGTTGATGCTATTTCTTATACGGAAGCAGAAAGTAGAATAACCGAAGAAATGTCGGTTTACTTAATGGACAATGAAGAAATTAAAATTACAAATATTAAGGTGGCTAATTATGCCGAAATACACCCTTTTGAAAATTCTGATAGGTGGTTTAAGTCTAAAGTTTCTTTAATTGCTTTTGATGAAGAAAGTGGAAAAGAACGCAAAACTAACTTATACATGTTAGTACAAGGGAATGATGTTAAAGAAGCTTACGAAAACACCTTTGGTGTAATGAAAGATTCTATGGGAGAATTTACTATTCCGTCGGTTTCAGAATCTCCTATTATAGATGTTTTTCCATATTTTTCTGGTGAAGAAAATGAAACGGAACGTTTAGAGAAATTTACTGCTCTTAAAAACTCTGTCCCTGTAGATTTGAGTATGAATGAGGATTTAGAAATGGCTGATGTTCTTGCCACTGAGTAAGAGTATCTAGTATCTTATTACGTATTGGCTTAGCTAATAACTAAGGTAATACGTAATAATTATTTCCACTGCAAGAGAGAAACTCCTATTCCAAAAGTAGTTTGCTTATGGTTATAATCTATAAGACTTTCTCCGTAGCCATAAAAAAATTGTGCATGCATTTCTAAAAAGTCAAAAACCCGAACTGCATAATCTACTTTTGCACTTCCTTTATTATTATTTCCGCCTCTTAAAGAATGTCTTACTAATAAACTTACATTATGTCTTCCTTTTACGTAGGCAGACAAAAACTCTGCACGTCCTACATAATTTTCTATGTTTGGATTATTATCTTCGGCAATTTTTTCTTGTAAACGCCACCACGGACTAAGAACAAAACTCCAAGAAGGACTCTCCCAACCTATCTGTAAAACAACCCTATTCCAACTTCTAGATAAAGGATTTGCTTTACCATTACTTTGATGGTTAATACCAATACCTGTATAAACACTTTTTAAACCAAAAAAGGAATACTTTATGGGAACTACAAAGATTACCTCTGGTTCATAATTGGTTTCTCTAAAAGGTCTAGAAATATCAGAACTGTACAATTGCCATCTAGAAGATTGGGTATATCCTGCCCATAAATCACCTCCTAACTTATTGTTTAATAAATTTTTAGCAACCCTGGCTTTAAAACTTAACTGAAATTTAAATTCAGTATTTAAATAATTATAAGACTGTGTAGCTGAATTTGTAGGGTTTCCACTAATAGGCTGGCTATTTATGTTTGAGGTATAATTTGCTGCTAAAAAATATACAGGTTTATAGGGTACTATCTTAAAAAGTTTGGTAGTATCATCTTGTATTTGCCAACGTTGAGAAAGCTTACCACCAGGGTCTTGTATTAAACCCTGACCTAAACAAAAATTAATATAAAAAAACAATAAAATTAAATTACTAAAGAGTTTCATAAAGAACGCTATCCAAATACTGAAATACTATTTAATGAACAAAATTAGAAACAATTAAATAAAATTTACTCTTTACCCAAGAAAATAGAATAAGAATCTTTTTATATATAATTAACTCTTACCCTATTGTAATAAAAGGCAAAATTATAAACCTTTGTTAAAAAAAAGAATGAACGTTCATTTTTAAATACATTTGTATCTGAATTTAGAAATAATGGCAAAACTTAAAAAAAGTATAGAAAAACGTAATGCATTAGTAAAAGCAACCATAGAGCTCGTTAACAATAACGGTTTTCATGCTACTCCTATGAGTAAAATTGCAAAAATGGCAAGTGTATCCCCTGCAACAATTTATTTATATTTTGAAAATAAGCAAGATTTAGTAAATCAGACTTATGTTGATATGAAGGCAGAATACACAAAATATGCTTTTGAGACGTATAAGGAAAGTATGCCAGTTGAAGAAGGTTTTAAATTAATATGGAAACGTATTGCAGATTTTAAATTAAAGGAATGCGAAAGCGCTATGTTTTTAGCACAATGTGATAATACCCCTATGATAGATGAGTCTAGTAGACAAGAGGGTATTAAACATTTACAACCTCTTTTAGATCTTTGGGGTCGTGGTAAAAAAGAGGGTATTATTAAACCAATGTCAGACTATCTATTATATGCCTATTCCATAAATCCTTTATCTTTTTTAATGATATCGCAAAAGCGTGGTGCATTTACATTAGATAAAACACATATTGAGGAAGCTTATGAAGCTGCTTGGAACAGTATAAAAAATTGTAAATAACATGAAAAAGACAGCTATACTTTTAGGAGCTACTGGATTAACAGGTGGTATTCTTCTTCATAAATTAATAAGTGATTCTAGGTATGAAACTATAAAACTTTTTTCTAGGGCCAGAATAGAAAATTTACCAAATAAGGTTCATCAATTTATTGGAGACCTTATAAAGCTAGAAGACTTTAAAGAAGATTTTACAGCAGATGAGGTATATTGTTGTATTGGAACTACTACTAAAAAAACACCTAACAAATTAGTTTACAAACAAATAGATTATGGTATTCCCCTAGCTGCAGCAAAGCTTGCTAAAGAAAAAAACATAGCCAGTTTTTTAGTGATTTCTGCAATGGGTGCTAATAAAAACAGTAGTGTTTTTTACAATAAAACAAAAGGTGAAATGGAACAAGGTGTTTTAAAACAAAACATAAAAAATACTTTTATTTTAAGACCTTCTTTAATTGGTGGAGAACGTAAAGAACACAGGTTATTAGAAAAAATTGGATTAATAATTTTTAAAATCATCCAGCCATTATTTATAGGAAATCTAAGGAAATACCGGATTATTAATGCCGAAAGTATTGCGCAAGCAATGCTCAATTTAACAAATCATATAAGTAATGCCGATGTTATTATAACATCAAACGATATAGAAAAACTTTCAAAAAAATAAAATTTAAAAATGGAATTATTAGATAAATTAAATTGGAGATACGCTGCAAAAGCAATGAATGGAGAAAAAGTAGCGGAAGACAAAATAGAACGTATTTTAGAAGCAGCTCGCTTATCCCCTACTTCTAGCGGTTTACAGCCTTTTGAAATTTTTGTAATTAAAAACCAAGACATAAAAGAAAAAATAAGACCAGTAGCTTGGAACCAATCTGTAATTACAGACTGTTCTCATTTACTTGTATTTGCTGCTTGGGATACGTATACTGAAGATAGAATTAATTATATGTTTGATTTAACGAATGAAATTCGTGGTTTTAAAAATGAAGGTTGGGAAAATTATCGTCAAATGTTATTAGGAATGTATCCTCAAAGAGACGCTGACGAAAATTTTAACCATGCTGCCAAGCAAGCTTACATTGCTTTTACAAACGCTATAACTGCTGCTGCATACGAAGGAGTAGATGCTACTCCTTTAGAAGGTTTTGAGCCAGATGCTGTAGATAAGATTTTAGGACTACGTGAAAAAGGATTACGAAGCGCAGTATTATTACCGATAGGATATAGAAAAGAAGAAGAAGATTGGTTAGTAAACCTTGTAAAGGTTAGAAAACCAATGAAAGATTTGGTTACTGTAATTGAATAAACTACTGATGATCTACAGTAGATAATTATTAAAAGAAGATGATGATGAATAATTTTGAATTTAAAAACCCTACCAAAATAATTTTTGGTAAAGACACTATTGAGCAAGTAAAGAATGAAATTCCTAGCGATGCTAAAGTATTATTGCTTTATGGTGGGGGGAGTATTAAGAAAAACGGTATTTACGAACAAGTTAAGACTGCCTTAGCTAATATTAATGTTATAGAGTTTGGAGGTATCCCTGCAAATCCTGAATATGCTACACTAATAGAAGCTTTAAAAGTTATTAAAGAAGAACATATTACTTATTTATTAGCTGTTGGCGGAGGTTCTGTAATAGATGGAACCAAATTTTTATCTGCTGCGGCAGTATTTAAAGGTGATTCGCCATGGGATATCCTAGCAAACAAAGTTAGAACAGAGAAAGGGATGCCTTTTGGAACCGTTTTAACCTTACCTGCTACAGGTTCTGAAATGAACTCTGGCGCTGTAATTACGAGAAAAGAAACTAAAGAAAAACTAGCAATGGGCGGTCCTGGCTTATTCCCTGAGTTTTCAATATTAGACCCACAAGTAATTACTTCTATACCGCAACGCCAATTAGTAAATGGTTTAACAGATGCTTTTATGCATGTACTAGAACAATATATGACCTACCCAATTGGTGCTTTATTACAAGATCGTTTTGCAGAAAGTATTTTACAAACCATAATTGAAGTAGCTCCAAAAGTATTAAAAGATCCTACAGACTATAACGCTGCGGCTAATTTTATGTGGAGTTGTACAATGGCTTTAAATGGTTTAATACAAAAAGGAGTACCTACAGATTGGGCTGTACATGCAATGGGGCATGAATTAACTGCTCTTTTTGGAATTGATCATGCTCGTACTTTAGCTGTTATAGCTCCAAGCCATTACAAATATAATTTTGAAACAAAAAAGGAAAAATTAGCACAATACGGTGAACGTGTTTGGAATATTACAAAAGGTACTATAGATGACAAAGCCTATGGCGCAATTGAAAAAACAATAACATTTTTTCATGGTTTGGGTATAAATACTAAACTATCCGATTATACAAAGGATTATGAAGGCACTGCTGAAGAAATAGCAAAACGCTTTACTCATCGTGGTTGGTTAGGGTTAGGAGAACACCAAACATTATCACCATATATGGTAGAAAAGATAGTAAAAATGGCTTACTAGTAGTAAACATGTAATTAACACAAAATATAGCCTTAATATTTACAACTACAAGTAAATTAAGTTGTTAGAAAAAACATTTGAAAATGTTTCAGAAGGAAAATTAGAATTTAAAAACAAAAAAAATGAAAATATTATTTGTATTAACATCTCATGATAAATTAGGAAATACTGGAAAAAAAACAGGCTTTTGGGTAGAAGAGTTTGCTACACCATATTATGCCCTTTTAGATAAAGGTGCCTTTATTACAATAGCAACACCAAAAGGAGGTGCTGCTCCAATAGATCCAAGTAGTGATTCTCCTGATGCAGCAACAGAAGCCACTAATCGTTACAATAAAGATGCAGTAGCAAAAGAAGCAATTGCAAATACAAGAAAAATATCGGATATGAATCCTGATGATTTTGATGCTGTATTTTACCCTGGAGGACATGGCCCTTTATGGGATTTAGCAAACGACACAACTTCTATTGCACTAATAGAAAAATTTAATAACCAAGAAAAGCCAATCGCTTTTGTATGCCATGCTCCTGCGGCATTAAAGGACGTTAAAAATACAGATGGCACTCCTTTAGTAATAGGAAAAAAAGTAACTGGATTCACAAATACAGAAGAAGAAGCTGTTGGTCTTACTAATGTTGTTCCGTTTTTAGTAGAGGATATGCTTTCTAAAAATGGAGGAATCTATTCTAAAAAGCAAGATTGGGCTGCTTATGCCATACAGGATAAAAATTTAATAACAGGACAAAATCCTGCTTCCTCTGGACTAGTAGCTGAAAAGCTATTAGATAGTTTAAAATAATAAAAAAATACATTTTCTTTAAAGGGTTGTCTATACTATAGACAACCCTTTTCTATTTAAAGTTTTAAATAATTTTTATACGTACTTTCTTTTTTTTTAAGCGGCTATTATTTAATTTTTCAACTATATTACTTGCTATAGATTCTGGCACTGCAACAAAAGCACAATCTTGTTTTAACTCTATTACACCCAATTGTTCTTTAGTAATTTTCCCTTGTTTAAAAAATAAACCTGCTATGTCTCCTTTAGAAATCTTATCTTTTCGCCCACCTGAAATAAATAATGTTTGCCAAAACTGAGGTTCTCTCTGTGTTTTTGGTAAAATACTAGCTTCTGTTACATTAGTAATAAAGTCTGGTAAACTTTGATTTTTCCATTGTAAAATATATGCAGTGCCCTTTTCATTTACTCTGGCTGTTCTTCCGTTTCTATGTGTAAATTCTTCCGAATGTATGGGAAGCTCATAATGTATAATAAATTTTAGTTCTGGTATATCTATACCTCTTGCTGCTAAATCTGTGGCAAGTAATATTTGACTTGTACCATTTCTAAATTTTATTAAAGCTCTTTCTCTGTCTTTTTGTTCCATACCACCAGAAAAACAATCGTGAGAAATAGCATGCTTTTCTAAAAAAGAACTTACAATTGAAATACTATCTTTTAAATTACAAAAAATAATTCCTGGTTTGTTCCCTAAATGAAGAAGTAGATTTAATAGAGTATCTAACTTATCCTTACTAGGAGAAATAACCGTTTTAATCTGTAATTGAGAGTTTTTCTTTTTATTTAAATAATTTATAATTTTAGGCTGTTCTAATTTTACAAAAGAAGGAATCTTAACTCCTTGTGTAGCAGAAGTTAAAACCCTTTTATTTAAATTAGGTAATTCTGAAAGAATAGCACTCATTTCTTCTTCAAAACCTATTTCTAAAGACTTATCAAACTCATCTAAAATTAAAGTTTTAATATTTAATGTAGAAAACCTTTCACTATCTATATGATCTAAAATTCTGCCAGGAGTTCCTATTAAAATAGCTGGTTTATGTTTTATTTCTATTTTGTCTTTAGACATGGGCCTACCACCATAAACAGCATTAACTTTAAAACCTGTTCCCATAGTACGGGTTACTTGTTCAATTTGTATTGCCAATTCTCTAGTAGGAACAATAATTAATGCTTGTATTTCCTCATTATCGGGATTTAAATCACTAAGTAAGGGTAATAAAAAAGCTAAAGTTTTACCCGTTCCTGTAGGAGAAAGAAGTATTGTATTCTTAGTAGATGCTATAGTAGTAATAGCTTCTTCTTGCATTGGATGCAATGCTTTAATTTGTAATTTCCTAAGAATGTCTTCCTGTGCTTTAATAGGGTTTGCCATTAGACTATTTCTTTTTATTTTTTAAAGGAGCTTCTAATTTTTGTACTATACTATGGTGTTGTTCTAAATGATTTGCTATTATTTTTTCTACTAATTCCTCCTTTGTTAAATGATGAAAAATAGTTTTTATTTTCTCTTTAAAATCATCAGAAACATCTCTATTAAGCTTTGTTTTAAAAATCTTTTTAGCCCATAATAAACTATTATTTTCTTCTATACTTTGCGGATTTGCTTTTTTAGATCTATGAAAAGTAATTCCTAATTCATTTTCAAAATCCGCAATTTCTATTTCTTCTTCTTTTTGTAGTATTGTTAGAGAAAGTCCTTTTGCTCCTGCCCTAGCCGTACGGCCACTTCTATGTACATATGCATCATACGTATCTGGTAAATGATAATTTACAACATATTCTATTTCTTTAACATCTATTCCACGAGCAGCTAGATCTGTAGCTACCAAAATATTAATATGCCCTTCTCTAAATTGCCCCATAACACGGTCTCTTATTCCCTGTGTTAAACTACCATGAAGTGCTCCTGATGAAAACTTATTAATGGCTAGCTTTTTTGCCAGCTTATTAACCGCTGCTTTTGTTTTACAGAAAATAACACCTCTTTTACGTTCTTTTGTACTTAAAAAATGAAGGAGAACGTCTAATTTTTCTATTGGCTCTACAACTATATATTGGTGATCTATACCTTGGTGACCAACAGTACTCATATCTACCTCTACTTGTGTAACATTCTTAGATAAATAATTTTGTATTACTTGTTTAATAGTACCTGGCATAGTAGCCGTAAACAAAAGTGTTCTTTTAGTTTTAGGAATTTCGTTTACAATAGGATCTAGGTCCGTTTTTAAATTACTAACCATTTCATCGGCTTCATCTAAAACTAAATATTCTACTTTTTTTAGATCGATAGCTTTTCTATTTATTAAATCTACCAAACGTCCAGGAGTTGCTATTACAATATGCGTTATGTTTTGTAGTCTTTCTATTTGAGGTTTTATTGGTATTCCTCCACATATAGAGGCTATAGAAATAGATTTACTATTAGAAGCATAAGAAACCAAATTAGCATAAATTTGTTGCCCTAGCTCTCTAGTAGGTGCTAAAATTACCACTTGTATATTTTTACTATTAACATTTATTAACTGTAATAGTGGTAATCCAAACGCAGCTGTTTTTCCTGTTCCTGTTTTTGCTAGGGCTACAACATCTTTCTTTGCGTTTAATATAAGTGGAATTGTTTTTTTCTGTATTTCAGTAGGTTTAAAAATCTCTAATTTCTCTAAACTTTGCTGAAACTCCTCCTTAATCCCTAAATCTAAAAACTGTTTTATCATAAAATATGCTTAAGTAAAGATTTCTAAAATTTTAATAGAAAAAATTAAAATCTAATTTTATACACTTACTCCTTAACTTAATAATTATCCTACTAATGCTCCCTTAGACTTTCTATAGGTATATTTTGGATAAATACTACGTCTTGCAAAACGGTTAAGGTTAGAAGCATTCATCATTTTAATGTAAACCGATTTTGTAACTCCAAAATACTCATACGTTGTATCATCTGTAAAGGTAACTTCTAACAATAACCCTTTATGTTGATAATCTGCTATAGCTCCTTTTGTAATAGTTTCTGTATATGCTTCTAGATTTTTCTCTTTAGTTTCAGGAGCCATGCTAACTAAAAAATGATAGCCATCAATAATTCTACGGCTTTGCACTTCAGCTTCTTGTTGCTTAATATCTCCGTCTTGAAATTTATCTGGATGCCACTCTTTTACTAAATTACGGTAACTCTTTTTTAGTAGTTTAAGGTCTATCTCTTTTTCTATTCCAAATAATTTTTTATACTCATTTATGCGCTTCATAACAATAGGCTAATTTAAGCCGCGAAACTACCTCTTTTTAATCAATTTACATTTATTAAACCTAAACTAAAAAAAGCTATAATTTTAGATACCGTGTTTTACAACTATCTTCCATAGGCATCGTAAATCATGCCATTTTAAAGAGACTACTGTACTACAAATTATATAATGTAAGAAGGCAAGTTGAAAAAGTTATCTCTAACTAAAACAGAACCCTATACAATGTAATGTGTTTTAGATGGTTGGTAAAATGTTAAAAGTCTCTTTTAAAATGTAAATATTATGTAGACTTACTTTAGATTATGAAATTTACTTTTTATTTAAAAGCTCTCTAATATACTCACTATCCCAGTGGCTATCATATTCTACTACACCACGCTTAAGATCTTCATTTAAGAATTTTTCTTGCTGTGCTAATTCTTGCTTAGCTTTAAAAATATAATCTTCTTCTCTTTTTGGCTCTAAAGCAAGTCGTCTTAAACTATCCTCATCATATTTTTTAAAATTTTGAACTTGTCTATTTAAAGTATATTTTCTAAAACCCATTTTACTTAAAACATCTCTTGCTAAAACTAAAGATGTATCCAAAGATTCTCTATAAATATTTTCATGTCCAAGATTTAACAACTCATAAGCATCATATCTATTCTTAGTTCGTATCATTAACTCTACATGTGGGTATTGTTCTTTTATAATTTTACTTATGGCTTTAGAAACCTCAATTTTATTAGTAGCGCTAATAATTATTTTTGCTTCTGCAATACCTGCAGACTCAAGTAAATCTTGTCTTGTTGCATCTCCATAATACACCTCAAAACCCATTTTTCTAAGAAAATCTACTCTATTAGAATCATGATCTAATATGGTAGCTTCTACACCATGGGAACGTAAAAAACGGCCTATTGTGCTTCCAAAATGTCCAAAACCAACAAGAATAATTTTATGCGATTTTGCAATATGATCCATTGGACGTTTTACAGATTCTTTTGTTCCAATTTTTGGGAGAATAAAACGTTCATTAACAACTCCAAAAATTGGTGTTAATGACATACTAAGCGCCGTAACTACAAGCATCATATCCATTTGTTCTTGTTCTAAAATATGAAGCCCAAAAGCAAACGACAGTAATACAAAAGCAAACTCCCCTACTTGTGCCAAACTAAAAGAGAGCAATAATTTTTGGTCTAATTTTAGTTTAAAAATAGAACCTGTTATAAATAAAACAATTGCTTTAATAACTATTATTGCAATTAAAACACCACCAATGGTTAGAGGATTATTTGCTATAACTATAAAATTTATAGAAGCACCCACAGCCATAAAGAACAATCCTAAAAACAAGTTTTTAAATGGTTCTAGAGTACTTTCTAACTCATGTTTAAACTCACTATTAGATAATACAACACCTCCTAAAAAAGCTCCTAAAGCAGGACTTAGCCCTACCAATTCCATTATAAAAGAAATGCCAAATACAATTAAAAAAGCAGCAGCAATAAGTAACTCTCGCACACCTGCTTTTGCTACTTTCCTTAACATTGGAACAATTAAATAGCGCCCAAGAACTACAATAACAACAACAGATAAAATAATAGCTAAAGTTTGAAAGCCCAAGGGAAGAGAATCTATTAGACTCATAGACGTGCCATGGTCTTCTGTTTTAGTTTCTAAAGTAGTGTTAGACAATAAAGGTATTGCCCCTATCATGAAAATAACAATAATATCTTGAAACAATAAAATGGAAAAAGAAGAAGTTCCAAATGTAGTATCCATTAAACCTTTTTCCTTTATGGTTTGCATTGCAATTGCTGTTGAAGACAATGCAACAGCCATAGATATTACCAGAGAAACTTTCCAATCAAACCCAAAAAAAGCAAATAATACGTATGAGAGTAGCATGGTACCTCCTACTTGTATACCTCCCATTCCTAAAATAGTTTTTCGCATATTCCAGAAATTTTTTGGTTCAATTTCTAGTCCAATTAAAAAAAGCATCATAACTACGCCAAACTCAGCAAAATGCAAGATATCTTCCCCTTCTTTCCCTATAAAACCTAAAACATACGGACCAATTAATACCCCTGCTAATAAATAGCCAATTACTGAACTTAACCCTAAACGCTTTGCTATAGAAACACAAATAATAGCTCCAGCTAAAAAAACTATGGCTTCAAAAAGTATACTTCCCGTCATATTTTAAATGGTCTTTAGTTTAGGAATATCGTTTATAAATGATTTATTATCCATATCATTTATACTTAAATTAGCTTGTAGTAAATCTATAAATTTTCCATAATTTATTTTATATTCATCTAATGCTTCATCAGATAAGTTATGCGTTCCCATTACAGCAAAAGGAGGAAAATACGTCATTCCACATAAATTTGCAGTTTGCTCAAATGGTCTTAAAAATTGTTTTACTGTAAAACTATTATATCCTTCAGAACAATACACTTCTTTAGAACCGCCAGTGGTAATGGCATTTAGACAAATTTTACCATGCAGAGCGTTTCCTTCTGGTCCGTAAGCCCAATTAAACTCTAAAACCATATCAATCCATTGTTTCATTAATGGCGGGCAACTATACCAATAAAATGGATGATGCCAAATGATAACATCGTGTTTACTTAATAACTCTTTTTCAAAAGGAACATTAATATGAAAATCTGGATAACACTCATATAAATCATGAACAGTAACTCCTTTTTTATTAATTATATTTTCAATCAATATTTTGTTTACTCTAGACTGTTCTAATCTAGGGTGCGAAAATAATATAAGTATTTTTTTCATATTACAACTTAAATAAAAATTTAATGATTAGAATTTTAGGTTTATATATCTTTCATTAAAATAAATGAAAACTTAATACTTTTTATCCGTATACCAGTGCTAGTAATGGCAATAATTAAATCCATAATTTTGTCTATTACTGAGGTTATAGTATTATCAACTATTTTAACAATCAAACCACTTACCTAATTCCGTTAAAATTGGAATATCTAGTGATTATACTATGGTTTTCATCAATATTTAGATGGTCTATTGTTTTTACATTAGATTGGGCTTGTTATCTCAAAAAAAGCAATAGAAAACGTAATTAAATCATCCATTATTTAAAGCGAAATTTAATCATACAAGAACTTGATTTCTTACTGAAATTCCAAGAATATTTTAAAACTTTTACCAATTGTTAGAATATAAGAAAAGCTGAGACTAATTCTAAATTAATCTCAGCTTTTAAAAATGTAACTTAAATTACTTTTGACTACTGAAAATCAGAAGCCTTAAAAGGATATTTTCTTGGTGTTTTCTGAATAGTAATCCAATGTGCAACGGTAAACGATTTTACGCCCCATTGTCCATTAAAACGACCTAGGCCTGAGTTTTTAACTCCACCGAATGGTGCATACGCACTATCATTAACCGGTTGGTCATTAATATGCGTCATACCTGCTTCAATGCCTTGTGCAAATGCCATTCCTTTAGCTTCGTCTTGTGTAAACACAGAACTAGATAAACCGTAATCTGTAGCATTTGCTAATCGTAGCGCATCTTCGGTATCTTTTGCTCTAGCAATAGACACTGCTGGTCCAAAAATCTCATTTTGAAATAATGGACAGTTTTCGTCTACATCTACAAAAACGTGTGGCGGCATATGTAACCCTTCAGCTTCACCACCTAATGCCATTTTGTAACCTTGTTCTTTTGCATCGTCTATTAACCCTTTAACAGTATCAAACTGATTTTGATCAATAATAGGACCTACAAACGTATCTGGGTCATTCATATCCAAACGTTTCAAGGTCTTTACTTTTACTATAAACTTTTCTGTAAATTCGTCGTAGACCTTATCTTCAACGATAATTCTGTTGATAGCCATACAGATCTGACCTTGGTTCATAAATTTGCCCCAAGCAGCAGCTTCAACCGCTTGATCTATATCTGCATCTTCTAGCACTACAAACGGACTGTTACCTCCCAATTCTAACTCGATATTTTTAATAATATCTGCTTCCAGAGCATTTTTACCAACTTGACGACCAACTGGTGTTGAGCCTGTAAACGAAATTAGTTTTGAAATAGGATGCTTTGTAATTGCAGTACCAATAGTACTTCCTCCACCAGGCAATACACTTAATAACCCTTTAGGGAAACCTGCCTCTTCTAAAAAAGAAGCGAAAATTAATCCACCTGTTACTATAGACGTTGATGCCGGTTTTAAGACCACAGCGTTACCTACTGCTAAGGCAGGACCTAAAGTACGCGCGGTTAATTGACCCGGAAAATTCCAAGGAGAAATTAAACCAATAACTCCTAATGGTTTTCTAACTGCAATAGATTCTTTGCCATCAATATCTTGTGGCAAAATTTTACCTTCTACTAATAATGGTAAATGCACAGCACTTTCAAAAACACTAGCAACCAATTCCGCTTCAAAATAGCCTTTTGCTAATGTTGCTCCTACTTCTTTTCTTGCCCATTCTGCAAATTCTTGCTTTCGGTTTCTAACTACTTCGGCTAGTTTTAGCATCATTCTACTCTTTTCAGGAGGTAGTACCGCTGCCCATTTTTTCTGCGCAACTGCTGCTTGTTCAAAAGCTTCATTTACATCATCTGTGGTAGCTCCATTTAAAGAGAATAACTCCTCTTGGTTCCAAGGGTTAATATCCTTGATTGCTGGTCCTTTTCCGTCTTTCCATTCGCCACCAACAAATATTTTTCTCGTATAATTCGGTAATTTATCTTGTGTTTTCATTTTCAGTATGTTTTAGATGTTCTTCTATTTTTCAATCTGATTCACAAAAAAAGGTTGCATTGTAGACGCTATAATAGCCTCCTTCATTATAGCTCCCGTTTCTTGTGTGTATGGTTGTTTTCTATGGAATGCACCAGCTTCTTCATTCTTCCAATGCTCTTGAAAAACAAATGTGTTTTCTTTTCCATTGATGCTGTAAAAATCGAAACGGATATTACCTTCTTCTTGTCTAGTAAGCTCTGTATGCTTAATTAATTGTTTTACAAATTTTTCTTTATAACCTTCTTTTATTTCAAAAATGGAAAACAATAAGACTTCATTATTGTCTACTTTAATTTGACTGAAATCATTAGTTGGTAACGGTTTTTCGTTATTTAAAAACAAGGTTTTAGGTGCTTCAATTAAAGCGGATTTTACGCGATCTGCAATTCCTCTTTGGTCTACCGCTTCAGAATGCGATTCTAAAGTCTTTTCTCCTTCATTTATTCCGAAGACCAAAAAATTCTCTAGATTGTTTTTATCTTGAAACAACTTCATCTCTAAAGTACCTTTCTCTTTACGAACCACATCTTGGTTTGCGAGCATTTCCTTTTTAAACAATTCAACCTTTTCTGGTTTTATTTTAAAGGTGGATAGGATAGTGATTTCTGGGTCTTTCTTTTTATCATAAACCACAGACATTCCTGTTCCTTTGTTTAAGATTAAGCGCATTTTAGTGTCTGTAACATCAATCTGAATACAATCTGAACCTAAATCCATTGTTCCTAAAGTGCTTGTTCTACAGAAAAATTCATCTTGCCAATCCCAGGTTCCTTTTAATTCTTGTCCGCCAAAACTCCCTTTAATTATTCCGTCGCTAGTAGCTATAGACGTTCCGCCTTCATCACCATAATAATTGTCTGCTCCTTTTTCTATATACTCGGCTTTAGTAGTAACTCTATCCCAAGGTGTTGGTTTATACGCTACTAACTTATTGTCAAAAATATAAGGCGCATAAATAATTTTTCCGTCAGTGTTGATGTCTGCAATACCTTTTGAAGAAGCATCAATTAAATAGCTTTTATCTCCATCAAATGTGAATAATTGCCCCGTTGGATTACTGCTTGCCAATAAAACGTCATTTATTGAAGTAACACCATCAAAAACTCCTTTTTTGTCTGAAGTTGCAATTAACTCTACCTTTTTAGAAGTAATATCAACATTGTATAGCGACCCAAAATCTTCAGGTTTCCACGTTGCACGCATCAATCCCTCTCCATTTTCTAACCCATAATTAGCAACAACTAAACTGTTGTTTTCTACATAAACACCATTAGGAAATGGAATTTTATCAGACTGTAACCATACCACTAATTTATCATTCTCAATAGTGTAGATTTTACCTCCTGGAACATCAGAAATAAAAACTTGCCCTGTTTTTTGATTTATTGCTAAGTCATTTAAAGAACCTGCTTCGTTTGCTGCATAACTTTTTACAATGCTTCCGTTGTCTAAGTTTATAAGATGCACTTGTTTTTGGTCGGCAACGTACAAGGTGTTTTCATAAATATCAGAGCCTGTTGGAGATGTTAATCCTGTTACCCAATTTAGGTTGTCTATAACACCATCTTTAGATACACGACTTATAAAACCGGGAGCAGGACCATTGGTATTGGAAACGTACAACCATTTATGATTAGTTGAAGCATATACAGATTCAGGCATTTTAAACCCACCTATTTCCCATTTTATAGCTACAGAAAAATCGTTCGTAATTACGCTTCTACTTTCTTGAATTTCCGATACTTTCTCATTTTTAGGAGTTGTTTTGCCCTTGCACCCTGCAAGTATTAAAACAAACAACACGACTATTATATTTTTTAAATTTTTCATATCTCTTCTATTTGATGTAATTATTCTGGTTTTATTCTCAAATTGAGCTACAACCTTTATCATCATTTTTATGATAATGTTACGATTACTTTACCCACTGTTCTTCCTTTTTCAACTTCGGTATGGGCAGTAGCCATATCTTCAAAAGCAAACGTCTTGTAAATGTTTGGTTTAATGGCACCGTTTTCTAGCATCCCTTTTAAGGTGTTCATATCTTTAGCGCTAGAATGCACCAAAATGCCTGAAAGTGTCTTATGCTCTTTTTTAGCTAACGCTTCAACTTCTTCCAAATTAACACCAACTGTTGTATAAACGGTACCACCACTTTTTAAAATTTTTACCGAATTTTCAAGAACTTTTCCCCCTTGCGTATCTAACACAAAGTCGATATCCGATAAAACTTCTTCAAACTTTTGAGTGTGATAATCAATTGCGTTATCTGCTCCAATAGAGGTAACAAATGCACCGTTTTTTGCCGAGGCAGTTGTGTTTACAAAAGCTCCCATTGCTTTTGCAATTTGGATAGCAAAATGACCAACACCACCAGAACCTGCTTGTATTAGTACTTTATCACCTTTATTAATCCTTCCTTCTAAGATTTGCAGTGCAGTTAGAGCAGCTAAGGTTGTAGCCGCAGCTTCTTCAAAAGAGACGTTGTCTGGCATTGTAGCTAAATGTGCTTCTGGCGCAGCAACAAATTCCGCGTAAGCGTTACCTACACCAGGAAAGTTTACCATACCAAAGACCTTGTCTCCAACTTTTAAATTGGTGACATCGGTACCAACTTCTGTAACGGTTCCTGCTATGTCCCAGCCTAAAATAACAGGTCGTTTTTCTCCGTACATCATATTCAGCATCTTATCTTGATACTTTGGTTTTACATCTGCCGGGTTTAATGAAATAGCCTTTACCGCTACTAATACCTCGTTATCTTTTATGCTTGGTTTTGCTACTTCTGCTAAATGAAGGTTTTCTGGTCCTCCTGCTTTTTCTAATACTATTGCTTTCATATTGTGCGTTTTTTTGATTAAAATAATGGATTATCGTTAGCAGATTTGTCTCCCGCATTAAAAGTATTAAAGGCATCCCAATGCTCAGATATTTTACCATCTGTAACTCTAAACACATCCATTGTAGATGTTCTGTTCCCGTCTTTTTCGGTAATTACTTGCACAAAAACAAGGTCTTTTTCAGCAATTACAAGGTTAAAATTTAGCTTATACTTCGGAGTATCTTTAAACCAAATCGGAAGCATTTTTTGCAATGCCTCTCTACCATCGGCAACATTGGGATTGTGCTGTACATAGACCGGACCTACATATTTATCCATATTTTGATAATTCTGATTACCGAAAAGGTCTTGATAAAAATCTGTTACCAATTTTTTATTTGCTTCTAAGGTTGCTTTCTCCTCTTTTTGAGTAGATATTTGAGTCTCAAGACGTGAGATATTTTCTTTTAGTTTTTTTGACTCAGCTGAGTTGTCTGTACAAGAGGCTAATAAAATTGTGCCTAAAACTATTATTGATAATTGTATTTTTTTCATAATATTTATTTTTAAATTATTTTTTATTGTAGACAACGGTAATTCCCTTGCCTTGCTTAAGTGTTAAGCGCATTTTGGTATCTGTAACTTCAATTACAAGTTCATCATACCCTAAATCTATATCTCCGATTTTGCTAGTTCTGGTGAAGAAGTTATTTTTCCAATCCCAAGTCCCTGTCAAAACTTTACCTCCAAAAACTCCAAATATTTGACCATCGTGAGTAGCAACAGATTGTCCGTCTTTGTCACCATAGAAATTATCGGCAGCCAACTTTAAATATTCTTCTTTTGTGTTTATTCGTTTCCAATTTTCATCTACAGGTATGGCTTCACTAATAGTTGATGGAAGTGTGTAAGATGCTATTGAATTACTAAATAGAACAGGAGTAAATAACACATTGTTTTCTATAGTAATATCTGCTAAACCTTTCGGGAAGTTTCCAATTAATTGTCGCGTATTCTCATTTATAAAAAACAAATCACTAACCGTACCTCCTGTTACTAAAAAACCATCATTAACAGCAGTTAAACCGTCTAGGGCTCCTAGTTGACAACTGCTTTTAAACCGTGTTATCGTTTTATCTTTTAGGTTAACTTTATATAGACTGCCAAACTTATCTGGTGAAATTTCTAAGGTCAATTCTTCACCAAAATTTGCAATAACTAAGTCTTCATTTTGAATATAAAGTCCGTTTGGATGCTTAATTTCCGGGGATTGAAACCAAATCTCTAATTTGTTATTTACTAATGTGAAAATTTTACCACTTGCTATATCAGAGATAAAAACCTGTCCGTTTTTAGAAACCACGACATCATTTAATGACACAACATCTGGAGAAGTAATACTATTTACGACTTTACCTTTTTTAACATTGATAATATGTAGCTCCTTACCATCGCCAACGTATAATTTGTCTTGATATAGTGCTAAGCCTGCTGGCGAATTTAAACCAGTTACCCATTTGTAATTATCAACTTTTCCGTCCTTTGAAATTCTACTTATATACCCTTTGCTATTTTGATTTACGTTAGAAACATACAACCAATTCTCTGTTGGCGATGCCACAATTGATTCAGGCATAGAAAAGCCATCTAACTCCCAGTTTTTAACTAGCTGCTGTGTTGTATTTATGTAATTAGATGCTGTATAGTTTGTTTCTTCTAAAACTTCCTTTAAAGTAAAAATGCCATTATTTGCAGCTGGAAAGCCCGTATACAAGCTCAACAAAATCATAGTTTCTGAAATCTCATTTGGCGTAGCACCTAAATTTAAGGCAGCCTTTATATGCGACTTTAACTGCGATTTTGCATTAGCTTGTGTAGTAAGACTAGCTATGATTAATAATTCTTTGGTTTTAAAATCTATGCCTTTTCTGTTATAAATTTCTCCAAAACCATAGCGAATAATATAATCTGCCATATCTGGAGAGACACTTTTAAAAGCTGCTTCTAATCCTTTTGCAGCGCCTTCACCATTAACCTCATTAACAATTTTTACGCCTATTTTATAGTTGTCTTCTTTTGTGTTTTGCGCAATACCTGCAAAAGAGAAAGACAATGCTAAAACTAAAATTATGTACTTTTTCATAATCTTCTTATTTTCCGTTTTGTTTCGCCGTAGCTTTTGGAGCTGCGCCTTGTTTTAACGTTTTGTTTCTGAATTTTTCAGTTTGGGGAAGCTGCAAGTTTACTTGGTTTATTTCTTGAATTTCAACTTGAAGTTTATCAAACTTGATATCTTCTAAATGTCCTCCCAGCGTTATATCTTCAGATAAAAAGTGAAAGTGCATTCCCGGTATCACTACGTTTCCAATATAATCTGGCGTAAATAAGCCTACTAAAGTTCCTTTAATATTTTCTCTAGTATACATTACTCTTGTATCTAAATATTCAAATAGAGAAACATCTTCATTTTCTACTTTATGTGCCGATGCCATTTTTAGATATCCAAACTCTCCTTTAATTCTGTAGGCATAAAAACTATTTTTAGAAGTAGAGTATTTTTGAAGTTCTTTGTTTAGTTCTTCGTAAGAGACAATGTTTTCAACGGTTACCGTTTTTTTAGGTTGAAAATTTATCATCGTCATATTAGGTGATTCTAAATCTTCTGGAGCCTCTTTAATTCCGCCTTCCGCATCAATAGTATATACCACACCATCTACAGCAACCAACTCACCTGCTAGGTGATTAACGGTTCCGATACCAATATTACCTTGCTGTACCATTTGTTCTGGCGTAAAATCACCTTCATATATACTATTTAACAATGCAACCGTGGGTGCATATTGATGAATGGTATTTTCTGTATGTGGTGCTAATCCGTTTTCATCTACGTTGTGTGGATGTGGGTGTTTGTGATCGTGCGTTTCTAGCATTGAAACAACCTCTTTTTTGTCCTGATTTCCGCAGCTTGCTAAAATTGCCAAGGAAAATAATAGAATTGCTTTTTTCATCATAGTGCTTTTTAGTTGATTACTGATTTCTCTTAAATTTCTTTTACAAAATTCATATACTGCTTTAAATCACCTATCACAGCTTCTTCCATCAGTTTGCCTGTTTTTACTGCATAAGGTTGATTAAAGTGAATGTCCCAAACATCAGATTCTTTTCTCCAATGCTCATAAACTGCTAGGGTATCTTCTTGATTATCTACTGTATATAAATCAAAAAGGATGTTGCCTTCTTCCTCTTTTCTTGTGTGGATAATGTGATCTTCAAACTGTTCAAGAAGTGCTTCTCTAAATTCAGTTCTTAGTTTAAAAATGAAGAAAATTATAAATACTTCATCTTCAGGATTTGCAGATTTAGAATGGTCTGGAAGCGGATTAGTATCGCCTAAAAAGTAGAAATCAGGAGCCGACTGTAAGGCGGTCTGTCCTACTTCCATTAACTTTTTGGTATGAGGTTCGTTATCGTGAGATGTAATAGCAGCTTTGTCTGCCCAACGTTCGTAAACAAAAAACACATTGTCTTCTGCTTTAGATACAAATACTCTAATCTCTTTATTACCAGCTTCTTTTTGTGTTGCCGCTTGTGCTTCTTTGAGCGTTGCTACAAACGTATCTTTGTGTTCTGGTTTTGCTGTAAATTTTACTATTGTACTTTTCATAATAATGTTCTTTATAATTGAATTATATTTTATTTTAATGGAGTAAGTGGTACTTTTTGAATGATTGTAACTTCTTTTATTTTTGCAAACCTATCATTTGGATTATCCTGTACAATCCAATGGTGTGAAGTAGTTGCGGTTAATTTTTGACCTTCTTTTGTTACTCCTTTCCAAACAAAATCTACTTTGACTTCATATTCATTTTCTGAAATTACTTTTACAGTAAAGTTCTCTGGAAAATGACTGCTTTCCTTCAATTGTTTTGGTGTTCCGTTTAACCATTGTTCTAATTGCTCTATGGTAACAATAGGCTCGCTGTTAGTTGAAAAATTAAGTTTAAAACCATCTGCTAATACTTCTTTAAAAGGCGCAACATTACCATCTAACTGTTCCATATTTAAGAGCCAGTAATGCACAAGAGATAACATTCGGTTTTCTGGATACGCATCCTCAAACGTTGGATTTTTAATCTCTCCAGTAGGGTTAATATTGATTTCTGTAAATACAGGTAAAAGTGCACCAGGAACCTCTTTTAAAAATGTGCTGTAATGCAAAGGATAACTGTCATTAGAACCGTCTGACTTTAAATTTTGATATATAATGTCAGCTTCTAAATTAATAGAACCGTTCTCTAATTTATTAACTTCTATATTTTGAATATGATGCGCATTCTTCCATCCTTTATAAACTTTTAATCTTTCAGGATAATTTTCTTTGCCTTGCATTTCTCCAGCTGCAGATTTCATTTTTATATCCTCTGCTAAAATTTCTAACTGATTTTCTAGTCGCTGTTTGTTTTCAATATCACGTTCATAAAAAAGATACCAACGGTGATATTGTACAATAGCTGCGTGAACAATTTTTGTGTTTGTTTCCATAATTATTAGCTTTTAAGATTATTATAATTGAGTGATAACTGTTTCTTCAGGAAACCTTGACTTTGGTAATTTTGCATTAAAGTCACTGTCTTTTCTATAACCTAAAGACACAACTGCTAGCGCTGTGAAGCCTTTTTCGCGTAAGCCAAACTCTTCATCTAAGGCTTTTACATCTACACCTTCCATTGGGCAAGCATCAATACCTAAGGTTGCTGCACCTAATAAAAGTGCGCCCATATTTAAATACACTTGCTTCTCCATCCAGTGTGGTAAATCTTTAAGGTCGTAGCGATGAATATTTGCGAATAGCATACGACCACCGTGCATTTGATCTTTAAACTCTTGTGCTGCAAAGCGACCATCTTGGTCTTCTTGCTCCAAAATACTGTTCATATAATCTTCGTCTGCATCAGTTCGAGCTGCGATAACAATTACGTGAGATGCGTTTAAGACTTTCGGTATATTGAATTTGAAAAATCCTTGTGTGCCTTTTGCGATACGTTCTTTGCCTTCTTGAGTATCTGCAATTAAAAAATGCCAAGGTTGTAGGTTTACACTAGAAGGACTTAAACGCAGTACATCTTTTATTTGTTGAAAATCTGCATCTGATATTTTCTTAGTTGCATCAAATTCTTTTGCTGAGTAGCGGTTGTTTAATATATCTGTTAGATTCATTTTATTATTTTTTTAATCTGTTGATTATTAATACTATCAAAATTATAGTGCAAATATAGATATAGGGTTGATACGTGTCAATAACGGTCAAGAAGTATAGTATGAAAATATAATTCTAAATAACTGATATACAGTTTTATATACAAAAAATATTTTACTATAAAAAGTATAGTTGCATACTATAGTAAAGCTTATTATCTTTGTCATATATTTAATATTTAAGAAATGGACAGAAAAGAACTGTTTGAAAAGAAACCAAAAATTAAAATCAATAATAAAATATCATTCTGCCCAACGAGCGCAGCAATGGAATT
The DNA here is from genome assembly GCF_003634105.1 of Maribacter vaceletii. Classification (GTDB taxonomy): domain Bacteria; phylum Bacteroidota; class Bacteroidia; order Flavobacteriales; family Flavobacteriaceae; genus Maribacter_B; species Maribacter_B vaceletii. Next base: position 335,286 of record NZ_RBIQ01000008.1, read on the forward strand.
GATAGGTGGTAAATGGAAGAGTGTTATACTAACCCATTTAATAGGCGACAAAAAACGCTACAACGAATTGAGAAAGGAAATTCCTGGTATTACTGAGCGTACTTTAAGTTTACAGTTAAAACAATTAGAAGCGGATGGAATGGTAAACAGGAGAGTTTTTACTAAAAAACCACCTTTAAAAGTAGAGTATACCCTTACTGAATTCGGACAAACATTGGTTCCTATTCTAAACCTAATTGTTGATTGGGGATTACAAGCGGCAGAAACTAAGGGAGAGTTTTTGTTTGAGGAGACTAAGTAAGAAAAGGCAACCAATAGGTTGCCTTTTCTATACCGAATTAAATAAACTTATATGATACTTTGGGTAATACTTAATAATTCTTCAACTTTATTATCATCATAAGCATCTGGGTGTGCTTTAGTAAAACCTCCTTTATCATTGTCAAAATAGGCGTTTGTTTTTGCCTTGTCTGTCATACTTAAATCATAAAGAATATCTACTCCCTTTTCTGCAGGAGACCAATGTTGACCGTAGGCTTCATTAGCCATCTTTGTATTCAATAACGAACCGGGATTTACTGCAACAACCAAAATACTCGGCTCCTTTTTTGCCAAATCAAAACTCCACATGGTTAAGGCTAACTTACTTTGTGCATAAGCATCATTCGCTCCTAAATTCATACCGCCTTGCAGTGCATTTATAGAGACTGGGGATTGTGCGGCAGAACTAAGATTTACAATTCTAGGCGCAGCTGCTTTTTTCAATAGCGGTAAAATCGTATTAGTAAATTTATACGGTGCTAAATAGTTGACTACTAAACGAACATCTACGCCATTCGCAGTACTACCAGTCTTTGTTTTTAAAACACCTGCATTGTTCACCAAAACATCAATTTTTGGCATTTTATCTGCGACCTCGGTTGCCATCTTTTGTACATCTGACAAATTTGCGTAATCGGCTAAAAAACCTACTACATTGTTATTCTTTGATTCCGCTTTTATTTCTGATACAGTGGTTTCTAGCTTTGCTGCAGTTCTACCATGAACACCAACAAAATGACCTTCTTTCGCCAAACGTAATGCTAATAATTTTCCTATTCCGTCTGTACTTCCTGTAATTAATATATATTTCATTTTAATTAACTTTTGAATTTTCTAAACGAAATTTTGGCAGAAAATATTCTGCCAAAATTCTAATTTCTGATTTTTCTAAAACGGTGCAAAGGTGTCTTTAGGATCCTCTGGCAAACTCCAACGTTCACGAGCTGTAATGCTTTCTGTTGTAACAACTTTAGATGCTGAATTATTAACACTACCATAGCTACTTGCACCACCTTGTGGTATTTGCATACGGTCTCCGTATAGCCATACTACCAAATTATTACGCTGTCCACTTGTAATTGGGTGGGTAGCATGAGGTACTTTTCCGGTGTGAATTATTGCTTTTCCAGGTTCAAATATAGTTTGAACAACTTTTCTCGTTGTTTTATCGTGAAAATCAACTTGTGAACCTGTAAATTTTTCATCAGGTAAATTAATATTGATATTCAAAGTAGCTGCCGAAGCATCCGTATGGGCATGTAAATCTTTATCCTTATCTGGATTATACTGAATAGAAAATCCAAATGTTTGGTTATCGTAGCCATAAGTACCTAATAATAAACGAGCTATGGGACGCATATAACGATCCATAATTTCATTATAAAATGCCTGAAAATTAGGTGCTGCAAGATGCCCTTCTGAACGTGGATCTAACATAACTCCATAACGATTTAATTGAATACCATAAGGTGCACGTCTAGGAATTTCAGAATTTACAGTATCCTCTAAATACTTACGGAATTCCGCTAAACGTTCAAGATCAAAAAACTGCGCAGAATACACTCCAGGGATAATTTCTTCCCATAAATCGGCAACAGCATTTTCTTTTTCAGGATTTTCCCATGCTTCGTTAATTGCTTTTCTCAATTTTGGGTCAAGCAGCGTTTCATCAGGAACTAATAAACTGTCTTTATTTTCAATTTCCCATTCTGCCCATGCTTCTTCTAATAATTTTCGGTTATCATTCCAAAATTTAGAGACAGATGGTTCACGTCTTAATGAAGCTTCTCGTGTAGGTAATTCAAGAGCACGTGCCTCTGCAAGTGCATTTGTATTTGTTATTGTTTTCATGATATTATTTTTTTAAATTTTATAATTGCTTTTATTATTTGATACAAATTTAAAGCTAAACAGTAGCTAATTTTTGGTAGTAAAAATGGAAGTTTTAGTAAAAAACAAGGTTTAAAAAATTAAGAACTTAAAATTTACATCTGCGTATGTGCATACTCAGGTAGTTGTGATGGAATTGAGTCTATATTGTCTTCAATCATTTCTCTTATATCAATTTCTATGGCTCTAGAAATAGTGGAAATTGGCACATCATTTCCCATGCCTTCAAACGGATTTTCAGAAGTATCTCCTACGCGTTCCATTGCGAAAAATATCCAAGAAATAATAATGCTAAATGGAATTGTAAACCACACAAAGTGTTCTGCTATGAATGCAAAAACTTCATTTGAAATTCCAGATTCTACTAGAGATTGCCCTGTAATATCAAACTGTCTCATCAATCCAAAAGGCATAATGATTATGAATATCCAAATAAAATAAGAGTTTAGTGTTGCAAACTGCCTTGGATAAGGGAAATTTTTAATGCGTTCAGCTTTTCCTTGTAAAGTAAACAATTCACCAATGATATTTTTAAATTCAACATGTCTAAAGTTGTCTATTAATCCAACGGATTCAAGTTCTCTAATATGTTTAGATTGCAAATTTAATGATGCCGTTTGTTTATTGGTTTTATTTAAAACATAAGTTTTCTCAGTTTCCGATAAATACCCCTCTAATTCTTCAGAAAGTGTATGTTCAAACTCCATAACTTTTATGGATTTCATATGTTCTCTATCTGATTTATTTGTTTTAGCAGTTTCCCATGTTTTCTTTTGCCGAAGTGCATGTCTCAAAGAAGTCATCCAAGAAACATGACGTAGAATCATTATTTTTCGGATTTGAAACAATTCGTTATCTGTTTTTTTATCCGTCGCATATTCATTGGTGATAAAATCATTTACCATAGTGGCAAATAATCTTGAAGCATTTACAATACCACCATATATTTTACGTGCTTCCCATTGTCTATCGTAAGATGCATTATTTTTAAAACCAGTTATAAACGCCAGCGCTGTACCAATAAGTCCGATTGGTTGCCACGGCAGTGTTAACCATTTGCAAGCTACAACCTCGTACAGTAACACAGGAATTAATGCGGTTAAGGCGAATATATAAATATAACGTCTCGTCCATTTAAAAACTACTGCGATTGGATATTTTGGTTTTGTGTACATGGTTAATATTTTTTTTCTTTTTTACAATACAATTTAATTACACTACAAAGTTAAGCCTGAAGACTAGTAGTTTTTTGGTAGTAAAAATGGTTGTTTAGGTAAATTTCAAGGTTTCGTATAAATAGATAAAAAAGCCCCATTTCTGGGGCTTTCAACAAAACATAATCATCGACATGTTTAGGGTATAAAACTCTAATCGTACGGCATATTTTTAATTCTATGATCTAATTTTCAACTACAACTTTTCCGATGGCTGTACCACTAGCTAAGTGTGCATAAGCATCACCCACTTGTTCTAGTGAAAATTGATTTTCGTCAACAATTGGAGTTAAATGTCCTTCGTTTGAAATTTTGGTCAATTTCTCAAGAATTTCCCCATGTTTTTTTCTGTTGAAACTATGCAACATAGGAATTAACATAAATACTACGTGTAATGTAGCACCTTTAAAATGTAAAGGCGTTAAATCTAATTCACATAAGGAAACTGTAGTAGAAATATGTCCGTTTAAAGCAACTGCTTCAATAGAATTGGTAAGATTTGCACCACCAACGGTATCAAAAACCACATCAAAACCACCATCGGTATATTTTGCAGTATAATCTACTACCTTTTCAGTTTTAAAATCGATGAAGGTTGCTCCAAATTTTTCTACAATTGCTTTTTGTTTGTCTCCTGTTCCTGTAGCAAAAACTTCGGCACCAAGATATTTAGCCAATTGCACCGCTAAGTGGCCAACACCACCAGAACCACCGTGTACTAATACTTTTTGACCTGCTTTTACACCTGCTCTAGTTAAACCTTCGTAAGCTGTAATACCTACTAATGGTAAGGCTGCAGTTTCGCGCATGGTTAAATTCTTTGGTTTGTGACCAATTAAGTTACTATCTGCAACAATATATTCTGTTAACGTTCCTGGTAAATCTGCAAGTCCCCCAGCACAACCATATACTTCATCTCCAACGGCATAACCTGTTACACCTTCTCCAACAGCTTCTATTGTTCCAGAAAAATCCATGCCTAATAATGCTGGAGCAGCTGGTGATAATGGTAAATCTGACCCCATATTTTTAATCATAGTATCAATAGTATTAACACTAGATGCAGCTATTTTAACTAATACGTGATTAGTTTTTACTGCTGGTTTTTCAATTTCAGTAGCGGTAAATGTTGCATTTTCTCCGTAACTGCTCAATAACATTGCTTTCATATCTAATCTTTTTTATTTATTTCGTTCATCGGTAATCGTTGTTGGTTTTTCGCTTTACTCTATGCGCTACACGCTTCGCGCTTTACTCAAAAATTTAAAAGCGATATGCGCTAAGCGTAAAGCGTAAAGCGCAAGGCGCTCAGCACCCTTAATTCACTGCTTGAATATCCATTACCATTTGCTCCCAATTCTTTTGATTATCATGGTCAAATTGAGCTCCGTTATCATCTGCATAAGCAAAACGTTTTATTGCAGGCGTTTTACTTGTAGCTTGAAATAATTGGTAGGCTTCTTCTTTTAAAGCTTCTTTAATTGGCAGGTCTATAGAAGCATACACTGCTCTTTTGCTAGCAGCAATTGAATCTGCAGGAAATTGCGATATGCGTTCTGCCAAGGCATCTACATAAGCACCAATCTCATCTGCATCTAAGGCTTTGTTAATAGTTCCAAATTTTTCAGCCTCATCCGCATCCCAATCTCTAGCACCTAATATTATTTCTAATGCTTTTCCTAAACCTGCTTGTCTAGCCATACGTGATGCACCACCACCACAAGGTAAAATTCCCATTCCTACTTCCATCTGCATAAACTTGGCTTTTCCTCTGGCTGCAAAACGCATATCTAAAGCCAATGCCATTTCGTGTCCGCCTCCTCTTGCGAAACCTTCAATTTTTGCAATAGTAGCTTGGGGTACATTGCTTAATCTCTCAAGAATCGATTGTAAATCTAAAAGTTGTACTTCATTTCGTGGTACCGCTTCTGTAGACATATCTTTAAGTAAGTTGGTATCATAATGACACACCCAATATCCAGGATTTGATGATTCAAAAATCACCACTTTTACACTTCTATCTCGCTCTAATCGTAAGCATAAACTACTTAAATCTGCTAGCATTTCTTGTCCCTGAACATTTACTGGTCCAAAATTGATATCTACCGTTAAAATTCCTCCTTTTTGCTCTGCTGTAAATGTTTGAAAATTCTTGTAATCCATAATCTTATGTTTTAGGTTATTATTTATTCTGTATTACTTACAGTACAAAGTTACCTCGGCACACAAGCTTTGGATAAGTAAAAAACGAAGGGGTTTTAGTAAAAAAAAAGGTAAATGGTATTTTACTGAGTGATACTTGCTTTAAAATTACCAATAGTCATCCCTTTATAACTCTGAAAAGTCTTATTAAGATGACTAGAATCTGTAAATCCTAATTCCATTGCAATTTCTGAAAACTGCAAATCGGTATATTTTAATCGGGTTTCAACAAGCTTTAATTTGTAGTTGATGATATACTTTTTTAAAGAAACATCAGTATGTTTTTTAAAGTACTCACTCATATAATTATCTGCCATATGAAATTCTTCTGCTAGACTTTTAGTTGTGAGCAATTCAGAATTGTAAATATTAGCATGAATAAAATTTATGATTTGTTGGATCTTAGATGATTCAACGACCTTGGTGGTTATATCAGCATTAAGAAACTGAATATTACGTGCTATTAAATGAAGAATTACTGAAAGTGAATTTTGAATAATAAACACATCATACGATTTCTTTTTATCATTTTCAGCCGCTACCATTTTTATTAGTGATATCAGGTGTACTTTATCTGATTCGATTTCAAACTGCATTTCACGAAGTTGATGACTTTCACTATTTAATATTCCCTCAATTTTACGAAACCAATCGTTAACAGGAAGATTTTCATTTTGCGGAGCATCTCCTCTAAAAAAACTTTTTAAAAATTTAATAGCGGTAGTTGTAGTCTCAGCGTCTGGATTTAAAATATAAATGTCATCAGGAACAAAAACAAAAACACTGTTAGAAGTGTAATTTACAGTATTACCATTTATTTTAATACTCCCCTCGCCTTTTTCTATATATACAATCTCAAAAAAACGAATGGTAGTATATTTACAAAACTCAAAAAAGGTTTGGTCTTTATACTGGGCAATTACAATGTTTTCAATTATAGTGCGCGCCATAGTTTACTGATGATTTATTTACTGGAATTTATAAATTTTTCTTGCGCTAGAAACTTATGAATATCACTAACTACAATAGACCCCTCACCAACCGCTGATGCTACACGTTTTACAGAGCCCGAACGTACATCACCAACTGCAAAAAGTCCGGGTAAACTGGTTTCAAAAGCATAGGGCTTTCTATTTTTAAACACCGATTCACTATTCAATGCATTTTCACAAATAGTAAGTCCGGTATGTACAAAACCTTTTTCGTCAGTATCAATAATATTATGTAACCATTCTGTACACGGTTTTGCACCAACGAAAGTGAATAGGTAAATTATTTTATTCTTTACAAATTCATCTTTTTTCTTAATATTTACTTTTTCTAAATAGGTATCTCCCTCTACTTTAACTACATTACTATTGGTTAGCACCTCTATATTTTCACAAGCAAAGATTCGTTGCACCAAATAATCGCTCATTTTGGCGCCAATATCTTCATTTCTAATAATCACATATACTTTATGCGCAAAATTTGCCAAGAATAACGCTGCTTGACCAGCAGAATTACCACCTCCGACAATGCCAATTTCACTGTTTTTACACATATTGGCATGCATAGAAGTTGCGCTGTAATAAATACCTGCACCTTCAAATTTTTCTATTCCATCTAAAGGTAACTTTCTATAAGCGGCACCCGTAGCGGCGATTACAGTTTTAGCTTTTAAAGAAGATGTGTTGCTGGCGTGAATTTCATAAATTCCTGCTTTACGTTCAATACTTTCTACTCTATGAGGCACAGAAATAGTACATCCAAATTTTTGAGCTTGAATGTACCCGTTATTTGCTAAATCTCTACCAGAAATTCCTGTGGGAAAACCTAGGTAATTTTCAATTTTAGAACTTTTACCTGCTTGTCCTCCAGGGGAATTACTATCGATGGTTAATACTTTTAACCCTTCAGAAGAAGCATATACACTAGCTGCTAAACCTGCAGGACCAGCACCAACTACTAGAACATCATAAACTTCATCATCTAATTTTAATCGTACTCCCGAGCATTCTCCTATTTCATCGATTGATGGGCGAATAGCTATTTCATTCTGGCTATTAATTAAAACTGGAAGGTCTTCCATAGTTAAGTTAAATGTCTTTAACAATTGGACAAGTCCTTCTTCTTTATCGGAATCAATAAACTTATACCAAATGTCATTCTTATCCATAAAATCACGGATGGCATAGGTTTCATTGGAGTGCTCAGAACCTATAAGTTTTATACCTTGAATATTATTTTTCATTGCATCTTCACGAAGTAAAAATGCATTAAGTAGCACATCACTTATATCACTGAACTTAGCAATGGCATTTTTAAGTTTATCAGGTTTTATGCGTATAAGTTTCGTATTTTCTAAGGTTTCGCCACAAACACCAACTGTTCTATGGGATAAAATACTACTTGAGCCAGAAAATTGATGCTTTCTGTGAATTGTAAGACTTTCATCTTTTTTGTCAGGATCAATAATTTTTATTCCCCCTTTTAGCACTACCAAAAAATCGTAATGTTGATCTCCAAAATCTAAAACAACAGTAGGATTCTCATGAAACTCTATGGTTCCGTAATTTTTTAATTTTTCAATTTGTTGGTTTGTAAGTTCTGGAAATTTAGGATCAATCATGTTTGGTTGGTTTAATAAGTTACAAAAGCTTCATCTTTATAACACCAAAGCCAACGCTCGTTAGGTTCGGCAGAACTAATTACCGGATGACTTGTAGAACGAAAATGTGCAGTAGCATGCTTGTTTTTAGAATCATCACAACAAAGTGTAACCCCACATTCTTGACAAGTACGCAAATGCACCCAGACATCGCCTAGTTTCACACATTCTTCACACACATGTTTGGTAGCAGCTTTTAATTCTGAAATGGAGTTGATATGACTACAAACATTTTTTTTCATGAATTTGATATTACCATATTAGTGAGATGCTTATAGAACTAAACTAGTTACTTCAAATTTTCCGTTAGCCCTAATATAAATAATAGTTTCCTTTTCTGCCGAAATATTATGTATAGAATTTTCTGCAGCACCAAAATAAGTACCTGCATCTAAAACATCTACATTTTTATCATTAACAAGTTGATGTTTTATATTTCCAGAAATAACTACAGCTCTAAAATTTGGACTCAGGTTTTTAATGCTACCACTAAAACCGGCTGGTAATTTTAAAAGTGTAGCACGCAATTGGTTTTCTTCATGGCTTCCCCATAAAAAAGCTGTTTGTACTTTACTCTTTTCAGAGACCCATTCAATATCGTTGGCATTTAACCATACTAAATTGGTTTTATCTACATTTATAGGTCGTTCACCATTATCAAAAGCTTCTGAAGTTGGTTGTACCAAATACGGCCCTTCTTGAATATCTAAAAATGCCATATTTTCATTATCGTCAGCTGCAGTAATATGCGCTTCTCCTGCTGGTTGTTGCCAGTAAGAACCTGCTGGTAACCACTGTTTCTCTGCATTTTCATCATCATTATGTAATAAACCTTGTATTACAACACCTCTATAAGTGATGTTGTGAATGTGTGGAGGTGATGAAAATCCTTTTTTAAATTTCACTAAAAAGCCCGCAGGTTCATTTTTTGTACGATCTCCCCATAGTTTTCCGGCAGCCGGACTTTTATCGCCTCGTAACGGATTTAACCATCCCCATTCTACATTATCTGCTGTTACTACCTCATTTACAGATTTTGTTGGATCTGTTGTTGGTGTTTGAGCGTTTGTGTATACCGTTGTTGCTATTGCTAATGCAAGTAATATTGTTTTTTTCATTTTGATATTTTTTATTAGTGTTTTTATTTAACTCAATAAGCCTAAAATCCTTCTAAAACAATTTTACCTTTTGCTTTACCTGTTTCTAAAAAAGCATGAGCTTTTCTAAGGTTTTCAGCATTTATAGTTCCAAAATTTTCTCCTAACGTAGTTCTAATAGTTCCGTTGTCGATTAATTCAGAAGCTTTGTTCAAGATATGGTGTTGCTCTATCATATCTTCCGTTTGAAACATTGAGCGTGTGAACATTAACTCTATGTGTGTAGAAACTGCTTTTCCTTTAAAAGGCATTACATTTAGCGATTTTGGGTCATCTATAAATCCGAATTTACCTTGTGGTTTTATCAGTTTAGCAATTTCACCTACGTGGTGTTCCGTAGCATTTAAGCTTACTACATACTCTGGAGCTGGTAAATTGTATTTCTCGAACTCTTCGCTCAACTTATTTCTGTGATTAATAACCGTGTCTGCACCTAATTCTTTTAACCAAGACGTAGTTTCTTCACGAGAAGCCGTACCTACAATATTCAACTTCGTCAGTTTTTTAGCCAATTGCACCAAAATAGAACCTACACCACCGGCGGCACCAATAACCAAAATAGATTTGTTGGCATCGTCTTTAGATACCTCTAATCGATCAAACAACATTTCATAGGCTGTAAGTGTGGTCAATGGTAAGGCAGCAGCTTCAGCATAAGATAAACTTTGAGGTTTTTTGCCTACAATGCGTTCGTCTACAATTTGGTATTCTGCATAACTACCTTGACGGGTAAAATCACCAGCATACCAAACTTCATCTCCAACATTAAAAAGAGTAACCTCTTCACCAATTGCTGTCACTATTCCGGTAGCATCCCAACCAATTACTTTCCAGTTGTCACCTTCTGCAGGCATTCCTGCACGAACTTTATAATCTGCTGGATTTACAGAAATCGCTTTAATTTCTACTAAAATATCTCTTCCTGTAGCTTTTGGAGTTTCCAATTCTACATCTTGTAAAGACTTTGTATTGTCAATTGGAAGATTCTCTTTGTATCCTATTACTTTCATAATATTTCTTATTTCCAAGTTACAATGTCCTCCAATGGTCTTCTAGATTTTGGAAATTCCGGGTCTGCCTTTCTGTATCCGAATGCAGCCATAAAAGCTAAACCATACTTATCTGTATCCACGCCAAATTTCTCTTTAAGCAATGCTTCTGCTTTTTCTTGGTGAAAACCTTCTATAGGGCAAGAATCGATTCCTGAAAGTGCAGCAGCAGTCATCATATTTCCTAAAGCGATATAAGTCTGCTTTGAAGACCAATCGAATAATTTTTTATCTGAATCTAAGTTAAAATCACGCTCTTGAAACTCTCGGTAAAACTTAGAGTATACTTCTACAACATCTTCGGGCATTTGTTTTACCTCTTTCATCATATGTTCAATATACGCCGCATCATGCTTTACCATAGGGGCTTTCATAGCTAGTCCTAAAATAAAGTGACTAGCTGTATCCAATTTTACGGGAGCACCCCAAGCTACCGGCTTTAAAAGTTCACGTAAATCTTTATCTTGAACAACTACAAAATGCCATGGCTCAAAACCAAATGAACTTGGCGATAAATTGGCAGTTTTTAATATAAAATTGATTTGCTCATCGGTTAATGTTTTTGACGCATCAAATTCTTTGGTAGCATGCCTGTAGTTAAATGCACTTAAAATATCTTCTTGTGCAATGTTTGGAGTATTCATCTTTATATATTTTTTATTGTATTGTTTACTTTTCCTGAAGACAAAGGTAAATCTACAATACTCCTTATTTAAGGTACAAAAAAAGGAAAAGAAGGTATAAATGGAGGTTTTTAAGTGGCAAAATCTTAAAATATTGCCAAAACAAGCTAGATACAGGTAAAATTACCGAGGTTTTAATACATTAATTTAATGTTAAGCCTTTATAATTACAATTCTAATTGGTAAGCTCTGTCATTTTATAAGCAGAAACATTCTCAAGCTTATCTTTAGAAGCAAGTCTATAGGCAGCAATGTGGTCACTTTGTGAATGTTTGGTCAAATAATCTTGATTCACCCATTTTTCGTGGAATAAGAACAGATTGGGGTTATCGTTATCTTGATGTAAGTCGTAGGCGATACAACCTTCTTCCGCTCTAGTGGGACTAACCAGTTTCAGCAATTCCGATTTTATTTCGTCTCTATATTCTTCTTTTACTAATATATGTACCACTAAGGTTAAATAAGATTTTTTCATAAGATGCTGTAAATGGGTTCTAAAGTTAAATCTATAAAAGTAAAGATTGATGCGCTATAAACCAGTTTACTTACTTAAATAATTGGTTAATTTAACAAAAATAGAGATTCGGTAATTTTTAGTGTTTTATTTTTCATTTTTTAAAAAATATAAATTGGAGTAGTGATAAAGTAAAATTATAATTGGTAATAGTAATGGTTAAAGTTGTATAAATAAAGGGTAATGTAAATGATTTTAATTGGTTTTATATTAATTTTGGTCATATATCACTTAACTACCCTTATAATGCAAATATTAGAAGCACACAAACCTTTTGAAATACAAGAAATTAAATTAGAAGATTGGAAACAACGCCCTGTTAAAAACAATTTTTTTGAACTGGTTTTAATTAAAGACGGAAAAGGAACTCAGTGTATAAACTATAATCATTATGAATACGAAAGAGGAAGTATGTTTTTATTACCTCCATTAAAATGCCACTCTTTTACGATAAGCAAACCAACAACATTCGTTTTTTTAAAATTTACCGATTCATTTTTTAAAAATGCAAATAAAATTACTATAGATAGAAATGAATGGTTTAAAGAGGCTTCGTATATATTATCTAACTACAATCAATTACCTGGAGATATTATTAAAAATGAAGTAGACCGTAACTATTTAGAAAACCTTATTAACATGATTTTACAAGAATCTAGAAGTTATGGAGAAGAGTCTATTAATTTGGTAACAAGTTTTATGACAAGTATACTAGAGATTTTAATTCGTAATATTAAAAAGAGTAGTTATTTTGAAGCCCCAAAAAGTAATTCTGATGATAAAATCACTAAAATGCTCACCTATATTAATGAAAACATTGATAAAACGGAACTACTAAAAGTTGAAAATTTAGCTGATGTTTTTATGATGTCTTCTACTTATGTTAGTGAATATTTTAAGAAGCAAGTAAGTATGTCTTTAAGAGAATACATAATTAAAGCCAAACTTAAATTAGTAGAAATACGCATATTAAATTCTGATTATACACTTACAGAGATTGCAGATGAATTAGGATTTACAGATGTTAGTCACTTATCTAAAACATTTAAACGATATGCAGGTACATCGATAAGAGAATTTAAAAACAACGGGGAATACATGTTGTTAAAAAGAGGAGCTTGTGTTGCTTAACAATAAGTTCATATGTAATATTTTATATTAATTAACTACACTTACCTGCAATTCTTCTCTTAAATTTCATGTATTTTTGCACTCAAAATACGTATACCAATGAAGCACTTTATTTGTTCCCTATTTATAGTTTTCTTTTTATCTTGTAATAATGACGAAAAGAATGGAGTAAAAGATTATAGAGCAGAAAACGACCAAGAAATTTTAGATTACTTAGAAGCAAATAATTTAGAAGCAAAAAAAAGCACCTCTGGATTATATTATATAATTAATACTGTTGGAACCGGTGAAAAACCTAACTCTTCGTCTAGTGTAACAGTTGCTTATAAAGGCTACTTTACTAATGGAAGTGTTTTTGATCAAAGTGATGCGGATGGAATTTCTTTTGGTTTAAACCAAGTTATAAAAGGTTGGACAGAAGGGATACAATATTTTAATGAAGGAGGAGACGGAATACTTTTTATACCTTCTCATTTAGGATACGGAAGTAGTGATTACAGTTCTATTCCTGGTGGCTCTGTGTTAATTTTTGATATAAAGCTACTTAAAATTAACTAAGAAGTTTTCTTTGAAGCAATTACGTAATCCTTTACATAGCTATCTAAAAGTCTAGACTCTGCTAATTGTTTATTTACTTTCTGTTCATAAACTTCAATAAAATTAATTGGTTTCTTTAATGTGTTTATTAATTTTAAATGAGAAATTTGGAGTAGCTCTAATCGTAATTTTATTTTATCTAATTCTTGATGCAAAGCATATGTTCTAGGCTCAAATGCATAATTATTAAGTCTTTTCTTTAGCTCTAGATTCTTCTTATAACTACGTTCTATTTTCAATATATAATTTTCTACACTTAATGTGTTTTTCCCCTCCTTAAATACCTTTCTCAATAACATAAAATATAAAATTAAAGCCCTTTCATTGTAAATACAAGTACAAACATAAGAACAAACTTACTTTTTAAATTACACTTAACTCACAGATAATAAGTAAATAACATATACTTAACAAAAAAGTTAAATAAATCCCAAAAAATATAGTGTGAAAAAACATTTAAAATTCGTACCTTAATAAAAAAGAAAATATATGAATATTAACTTTGAGTATGATGACGTAAAAGCTAGCAATCGTCTTGAAATAATGGCAGCAGAAAAATTACAAAAACTTATTTCTAAATTTGATTTTATAGTAAATGCAGATGTGTATTTTAAAACAGAAAATACTTCAGACCCAAATACGGGTTTTATATGTAATATTCGCTTAAATACACCTGGAAGCACTCTATTTTCAGTTTCAAGTAATGCTAATTTTGAAACCTCTATTGCTAACTCTATATCTGATTTAGATAGGCAGTTACAAAAAAGAAAAGCAAAAATGAAAATGCGCTAAGAATAGCGCATTTTTTTTATATGACAAGAAAAAAATTACTCTTCGTCTTCAAACTTAATATCTACCATTCTAGATAATTCTTCTGAAAAATTTTTCTTAAACACCTTTTTTAACAATCGTTTTTTCTTTTTTTCAGAAATAGATAATGTATCTACTATTTCTCTATTCCTAACTTGAGCAACTTTTTCTTTTTTTATAGCAGATAAGTAATCTGGTTCAAATTTAAAAATTGATGATTTTTTTTCTTCTTCTTTTTTATTAGTAATGCTAGAACTAAACTTAAGATCCTCTACCTTCCATTCCTCTATATTTTCTTGACTATAAATACAAAAAGTTAAAAGAAAAGATACAATAGTTAAAATATAATGTATACCCCTATTCATTAAAATAATAATTTTTAGGAATATACTACATTTTATATAATCAAAAGAATTTCAATATAACTTTTAATACCTTAACAACTCTAGTAATGCAGTTTCAAACCTACTCTTTCCTAAATAATTTTCTTCTAAATGGGCTGCAAAAGGAATTGGTGTTTCTACACTGGCAACTCTTTTTATTGGAGCATCTAAATAATCAAAACAATTCTCTGTCACCAAAGCAGAAATATCACTAGAAATACTTCCAAACAAACTGTCTTCTTGTAAAATAATTAATCTCCCTGTTTTTTTTACCGAAGTGTAAACAGTTTCTATATCTAAAGGATGTAACGTTCTTAAATCAATTAAATCTGCGTTAATATCAGAATTATTATTTAAAGTTTCTATAGCCCAATGTACTCCTAAACCATAAGAAACTACAGTTATATCTTCCCCACTTTCTATAAAACTTGCTTTACCAAAAGGTGTTGTATAATAATCTGCAGGCACATTCTCATTAATAGTTCTATAAAGAGCTTTATGTTCAAAAAACAAAACAGGATTAGGATCATTAATAGCTGTTGCTAACAAACCTTTTGCATCAATAGGAAAAGCAGGGTACACCACTTTTAATCCTGGAGTCTTTGTAAACCAAGCTTCATTAGTTTGTGAATGAAAAGGTCCGGCTGATATTCCACCACCACACGGCATACGAATAACAACATCCGCATTTTGTCCCCATCTATAATGAGATTTAGCCAAATAATTTACAATAGAGTTAAATCCACTGCTGGCAAAATCTGCAAATTGCATTTCTACCATGGCCTTCATTCCATTTATAGATAAGCCCATAGCTGCAGAAATTATAGCAGATTCACAAATAGGCGTGTTTCGAATTCTATTTTTTCCAAACTTTTCTACAAAGCCTTCCGTTATCTTAAAAACACCTCCATATTCTGCTATATCTTGCCCCATAATAATTAAATTATCATGTATCTCCATAGACTGTTTTAAACCCTCAGAAATAGCATCAACAAAACGAATATTTTTAACAATTGCCCCTTGAGGAATATCTTGGTAATAATGTTTTTTAAAAACATCTGCCAACTCTTTCTTTATGGAATATTCAGAATCTTCCATGGCATTAAAACTACTGGTATTTAGTTTTAATTCGTTATCTATTTTATTCTTAATTAGTCTTTTATTCTCTTTTGATAATATGTTCTTATTAATTAAATAATTTTCGTAGTTTTCTAATGGGTCTTTAGCTTTCCATTTTTTTAGTATCTTTTTAGGAACATATTTAGTACCACTTGCTTCCTCATGACCTCGAACCCTAAAAGTCCTAAACTCTATTAATATAGGTCTAGGATTCTTACGCATGCTTTTAGCCAGCTTTTTTACTTTTTTATAAACTTTTAAGATATTATTTCCATTTATAGAATAGGACTCTATACCATAACCAATACCCTTATCTGCAATAGATTTGCATTTAAATTGTTCATTTGTAGGTGTAGAAATAGCGTAACCATTATTCTCCACACAAAATAACACTGGTAAATCCCATACGGCTGCAAGGTTTAATGCTTCATGAAAATCTCCTTCACTTGTTCCTCCTTCACCTGAAAAAACAGCTGTAACAAGTTTTTTGTTCTTTAATTTATGCGCTAAGGCTATTCCATCTGCTACTCCTAATTGTGGCCCCAAATGAGAAATCATTCCTATAATATTATGCGCTTGACTCCCAAAATGAAAACTACGATCTCGCCCTTTTGTAAAGCCATATTGTTTTCCTTGCCATTGTGCAAACAATTTATCTAAGGGAACATTCCTTGTTGTAAACACCCCTAAATTACGATGCATAGGAAGTATATATTCATTATCTTTAAGTGCAGAAGTTACTCCTACAGAGATTGCTTCTTGTCCAATACCACTAAACCATTTAGAAATTTTTCCTTGACGAAGTAATACCAACATTTTCTCCTCAATCATTCTAGGCTTAAGCATTGCAGTATACAATTGCAAGTGCATTTCTTTGGATATCTGGTATTTAGAATAATTCATGATTATAAAACAGAAAAAAATGATAAATAGTATAGTTAAATGTAACCAAAATAAAAAGAGTTACTATTACTATTAACTGTTTTATATAAGTTATAATTTGTAATTTTGAAAGAACGATTAAAATCATATATATGAGTGCTATACCCAGTGTTAACTTAAAAGAGTTTGTTTCAGGAAACCAAGAGGAAAAACAAAAATTTATTAATGAAATTGGAAATGCTTTTGAAGATATTGGTTTTGTTGCATTAAGCGGTCATTTTTTATCGGATGATTTAGTAGATAACTTATATTCAGAAATAAAAAACTTTTTTGCACTAGATCAAGAAACAAAAGACAGTTATGAAATTGAAGGAATTGGTGGGCAAAGAGGGTACACTTCATTTGGAAAAGAACATGCGAAAGGAAAAAAAGAAGGAGATTTAAAAGAGTTTTGGCATTTTGGACAATATGTAGAAAATAATCCTAAGTTAGAGGCTGAGTATCCTAAAAATGTTAATGTAAAAGAATTAAAAGATTTTAATACCATAGGAAAAGAAACCTATAAAATGCTTGAAAAAACAGCAAAATATGTCCTTAGAGCTTTAGCATTACACCTAGATCTAGAAGAAACTTATTTTGATGAATACATTAAAAACGGTAATTCTATTTTAAGACCAATACACTACCCTCCTATTACATCGGAACCTAAAAATGCAGTAAGAGCTGCTGCTCATGGAGATATTAATTTAATAACGCTGCTTATGGGCTCTCATGGTAAAGGCCTACAGGTACAAAATCATAAAGGAGAATGGGTAGATGCTATTGCAAAACCAGACCAGTTAATGATTAATGTTGGTGATATGCTTTCTAGGCTTACCAACAACAAATTAAAATCTACCATACACCAAGTAGTAAACCCACCTAAAGAATTATGGGGCTCTTCTAGATATTCAATCCCATTTTTCATGCATCCTATAAGTGAAATGCCATTAAATTGTCTTCCTAATTGCATAGATAATGACAACCCAAAACAATTTGAAGATATTACAGCTGGAGCTTTTTTACATGAAAGATTAATTGAACTGGGTTTAATAAAAGAATAAATGTATGGATTTACAAGACCAACTAAAAAATCTTTTCCCCGATCACAAACTATCTGAAGAGGCAAAAAAAGAAAAAAGTACTATTTGGATGCAAGACGCTCCTATAATTTGTAAGTACGAAAAAAGAAAAGGGAAACCTATTACAATATTGGAAGGTTACACAGGTGCCGATTCAGATTTTAAAAAATTAGCTAAAGAATTAAAAACCAAATTAAGTGTAGGTGGAAGTTTTAAGGATGATAAAATTATAATTCAAGGAGATTACCGAGATAAAATCATGAAACTTTTACAGGATAAAGGATTTAAGGTAAAACGTGTTGGTGGCTAATTATCAATAACTTTAGATGCTAAAATCTATAAAAGGTTGCGTATTTTTCTGTTAAATACTTTTTATTCTTTTATTATAAACATTACATTTATCTACAACAACCAAAACTGCACAAAAAATGGGTTCCCTTTTACACATTACAAACGGTGATAGTTTCACTAATCGTTTTAAAAAATTAAATTTAGACGGAGACATAATTACTTGGAGAGAAATGTTATGCGAAGGCAAAACATTAAATCAAGTAGGTAGTGAATCTTTTTGGAAAACTAGATACGAGTTTCTACACAAAAATTATAAAGTTTCTAAGTCCTGGTTTATAGAAAAAACTTTAAAAGAATACCGTTCGTTATGTAACCATAAAAAAGAGGACCAAATTGTTTTGTGGTTTGAGTATGATTTATTTTGTCAAGTAAATATGCTTGCCGTAATTAGTTGGTTAAAAACACATAGAAAATATGCTCAAATATCTTTAGTTTGTTCAGGAAAAGAGGACAAAACAGATAAATTGTACGCTTTAAATGAATTAACAGATGCAAAGCTTCTTAAACTTTATAAAAATAAAACCATACTTTCTCTAGATGATATAGAATATGCAGATTATGTATGGCAGCTATATTGTAGCGATAACCCAATGCGATTAGAGAATTTAACCGATTTTAAAAATTATAAGTTTAACTATTTAGAAGACGCATTAAAAACACATCTTAAAAGATTCCCAAGTATTTCTAACGGTTTAAACCTAATGGAAAATAACATTTTACAAGTAGCAAACTCTAAACAACCCTCAAGCAAAAAAGTATTTCTAAACTCCCTATTAACAAATCAAGGCAATTTTGGTTTTGCAGACACACAGTATGAAAGAGCTGTAAATCGATTAAAACCTTTATTCAGCAGTTTTAACCCTACAAAACTTACTAAAAAGGGAAAAGATATTTTAGATCAGAAAACCAGCTATTACTCTTGTATTAAAAACAATGAAGTTTATTTAGGTGGTTCTTTAAAATATAACTTTTTATATAACACCACTGCAGACAAAATACTAAAGTTATAGCATGAACCTATCAGACTCTGAGCTTATCATAAATAAAGATGGTAGTATTTATCATTTAAACTTACTACCGGAAGATATTGCAACTACAATAATTTTTGTTGGAGACCAAAATAGAGTTTCTAAAGTATCTCAAAATTTTGACTCTATAGAGGTTAAAAAGGAAAAAAGAGAATTTGTAACCCACACTGGACATTTAAACGGGAAACGCATATCTGTAATATCTACTGGTATAGGTACAGACAATATAGATATTGTTATTAATGAGCTAGATGCCTTAGTAAACATAGATTTTAAGACTCGTAAAATTAAAGAAAAACATACATCTTTAAATTTTATTAGAATTGGTACCTCTGGGTCTATACAACCAGATATTCCTGTAGATTCTTTTTTAATGAGTGAGTATGCTATAGGTTTTGATGGACTTCTACATTTTTACGATACAAAAATCCCTCCTTTTACTGAACTTATAAATGCATTCATAGAACACACAAATTGGTCTAACAAGAAAGCCGATCCATATATTATAAAATATGATGAGGAGCTAGGAAATAAGATACTATCAAATCATATACGATTAGGATTTACTGGAACAAACACTGGTTTTTACGGGCCACAAGGTCGTAGCTTAAGACTTGCTGTACAAGACCCTGAATTAAATGACAAACTTTCTAGTTTTGAGTACAACAATTTAAAACTAACAAATCTAGAAATGGAGACATCTGGAATATATACTTTGTCCGCATTACTTAACCACAAAGCGGTTTCTTTAAATTGTATTATTGCGAATAGAAGTACTGGTGATTTTTCTAAAAACCCAGAAGTAATTATGACAGACCTAATAAAATACACTCTTAAAAAACTTACAGAGGATTGAAAACAATAAAAATTATTGGTGTACCAGAACATTTTAATTTACCATGGCATTTAGCAATTGAAGAAGGTGCTTTTTTAGAAAGAGGCATTAATTTAGAATGGACAGATATACCTGAAGGTACTGGGAAAATGTGTCAAATGCTAGAAAGCAATGATACGGATTTAGCCATAATCCTCACTGAGGGTATCATAAAAAGTATACATGAGGGAAATCCGTGTAAAATAGTACAAGAATACATTGGTACTCCCTTACAATGGGGTATTCATGTAGATGCAAAAAGTACTTACACTTCTATAAAAGAATTACAAAATACTAAAGCTGCCATTAGCAGGTATGGTAGTGGAAGTCATCTTATGGCATATATTCATGCGCAACAAAAGGGATGGGATACCGGGAAACTAAAATTTGAAGTAATTAATAATCTTAATGGTGCAATTGAAGGCTTAGCTAATGGAAAAGCCGATTATTTTATGTGGGAACACTTTACAACAAAACCGCATGTAGATAATCAATCTTTTAGAAGATTAGACGACTTCCCTACACCGTGGCCATGTTTTGTTATAGCTGGCACAAAAAAATTTCTAGAGGCAAATAATAATTTAATTACGCATATTCTAGAAGTTATAAACACATATACTTCAGAATTTAAATCTATTCCAAGTATAGATCGTACTTTATCAAATAAATACGAACAAAAATTAGAAGACATACAAGAATGGCTAAGTATTACCTCTTGGAGTCAAAATCAAATAAAAATAGCTACCGTAATTAAAGTTCAAGAAAGTTTAAAAACATTAAACCTAATACAGAGTAAATTAACTACGGAAGATATTTTATACTAATTGGTATACTATTTAAGCTGCTACTTCTTTAAAATGCTTGTTTATTAATTTTTTAAATTTAATATCTGAAAGAGGCTTTTGAATGTATTCATTAATATAAGGATTTTCTTTAGCTTTTCGCTTGTCCTCCGCACTATCACTAATAGTTACCAAAACAATAAAAATATCCTTCTTAATTTCTTCCGGAACAATTTCATCATATTTTTCCATAAACTGCCATCCATTCATTAATGGCATATTTATATCTAACATAATCATACAAGGAGTTGCTAATTTATCATCCCCTTCAAAATCCCCTTTATTCATAATAAAGTCAAGACCTTCTTGTCCGTTTAAGGTAGAGTGTACATCAATATCAACATTAAGTTTGTTAATGAAAATTGTGTTTAAAAAGTTGCTAGATTCGTCATCATCTATCAACAAAATTGAGTTTAAGTGAGAAAAGTTGCTCATGTTTTAAGTTTTAAGTGTAAATAAGTTAAGGCTGTATTTTAGAAAATTCTTATATTGTAAGAATTTACACTATTAAATTTAAGTAAAATTACCCGTAAAAACAACTACCAATCTATTTTTTTTAAGCTTTTTTTCTCCAAAATAGTATTACATTTACTAAAATGGTTGTTTTTAAACCAATAACCACGATTTGCACTTAAAGGAGAAGGATGACCAGAAAGCAAAATAAAGTGTTTGTTTTCATTTATTAACTTAGCTTTTTTCTTTGCATAACCGCCCCATAACATAAATACTACTCCTTCTTTTTGTTTAGAAAGTTCTGTAATAACTGCATCTGTAAAAGTTTCCCATCCTTTTTTCTGATGGCTCCCAGGTTTTCCTTCCTGTACAGTTAACGTTGCATTTAACAACAATACTCCTTGCTTAGCCCAACGCTCTAAATTACCACTTACGGGATAAGGTATATTTAAATCCGTTTCTAATTCTTTGAAAATATTAACTAATGAAGGTGGATGTTTTACCCCATCCTGAACAGAAAAACAAAGTCCGTTTGCCTGACCTTTACCATGATATGGATCCTGGCCTATTATAACAACTTTTATATCCTCTATATTACAATAATTAAAAGCCGACCAAATATTCTCTTTCTCAGGGTAACACCTATGTTCTTTATACTCTTGAGAGACAAAAGATTCTAATTTTTTAAAATATTCTTTATTTAGTTCTTCCTTTAGAATATCTCTCCAAGAGATGTTTAGATTTTCTGTCATTTTAAAAAGCATATTAGCATACTTTTTAAAAATATGGAATAGCTGTGAATTTTAAAAATCAAAACAAACCTAAGTGCATTTAAATCTATTTTATTGAGTAACTAAAAGTCTCTTTAATTAGTCCTTTGCTGATTTAAAAGATTGTTTTGCTTAACACGGTATCTTAAAATTTTTACATAATCAATAGCCATGTTGTTTTCATAATCTGTATACGATTTTGAGGCA
Source organism: Maribacter vaceletii (assembly GCF_003634105.1). Classification (GTDB taxonomy): domain Bacteria; phylum Bacteroidota; class Bacteroidia; order Flavobacteriales; family Flavobacteriaceae; genus Maribacter_B; species Maribacter_B vaceletii. Next base: position 357,534 of record NZ_RBIQ01000008.1, read on the forward strand.
TATTCTATGGCTTTATCTAAATCTCCATTAATTTCACTACTAATTGCCATATTATAATTTGCACGACCAGCAATTTTAGTGTCTGGGTTGCTAAGTTCCTTTTCCCATAATTCTGCAGCACCATCCCAATCACCAGCTACTGCTCTTCTATGAGATATTTTAAAGTTATCTGTACCACTCATAAAATATTCTCTAGAAACCCTAACATATCTAGGTATTAATCTTTTAGCATATGCAATACCTACATTTCTACTATATTCTTGAACTGTTTCATTTCTATCTGCCACTGCTTCTACAGCTTTCATTGGGTTTATCCCTTTTCCTCTAAAAGCCATGTTTTTCGTATATTTTCGAGCGTCTACAACTTCTTTGGTGTGTGGGTCATATAATCGCCATCCGCAATTTACTTGCGTATTTAAGGTTACCTCTTGCGCAGGAACATCTACATCAACACCTAAACTATTTGGCAATTTCATGGTAGTAACCTTATAATCTGTTTTAGTATCAGTATCATAATATGCTAAGGAAAAAATAACATCTACATTATTTTCCTTACAAAGCTTTTCTACCATATCCCAAGAAAGTGTTGCTGGAAAAACATTTAATCCTTTTCTTATCTCTTCAACACCTTCAATAATTTTTATTTCTTCAAAACTTTTAATTACAGAAAGTTCCGAAGATAAAGATGAAATTGCAGCTTCGGAACCTTTTTTATCTAAGTTTAAGCCTTCAGCAGATAAAATTTTATCAATTTTATCTAAGGTGGTATTACCTTTGGAAGGTAAACTTCTATTTATTATACCAATTCTTTTAACATCGGACGGAAGATGAACAATAGCGGGCTCTGTTACTCCCATTGTCATTCTATTTGTAGAACCACATGCAGAGATTAAAATAAGAAAAACTAAGTAGCTAAGTATTTTAAATGGCTTTTTCATGGGTAAAGTTGGTGTTTCTTTTATTTGGTTTTAATCTAAACATAACTCTAAAAACCTTTTTTTATTGTTTTTAAAACAAGGGTTTATTATCCTTTCAAGTCTTTAAAATGCAGTACTTACCCTTTATTCAACTTTAAATAATGCTTCTTTTTATCCTATAATTATACATTTTTAATATCAGCTTCAATGCCTACCTTTGTATTCTACTAAAATTTAGATGGAGAGTATACATAGCAAAACATTACAGGATTTAGAGTTCCCCACGGTTCTTAAGCAAATTGCCGCAAGAAGTATAACGGAGCTTGGAAAAGAACAAGCATTACATATTACTCCAATTAAAGAGGAAGAAGAATTAATGAAAGTGTTAGGGCAAACCTCAGAATACTTGTCTTCATTAATTAGCGAAAACAAAATACCCAATCACAGTTTTGATAGCATCAATAATGAGTTAAAACTTTTAAAAATTGAGAATACAACCCTAGAATTAATTGGGTTTAGAAGAATTAGCAGTATTTGCACAACGATAGTTACTCACAAAAAGTTCCTCAAAAAATTTAAAGAATACTACCCTTTACTTTTTAATTATAGCGAGGAGTTTGATGAAAACAAAGAGATTCCTATTTTAATTAATGGAGTTATAGATAAGTTTGGCGAAATAAAAGATAACGCATCCAACACCTTATTAACCCTTCGTAGGCAAATGAGCCAAGTTAAAGGTAAGATTAATCAAAGTTTTTTATCTGCCCTAAACACCTACCAAAGCTCCAATTATTTAGATGATATAAGAGAATCTGTTGTAGAAAATCGTAGGGTTTTAGCGGTTAAGGCTATGTATCGCAAAAAAATTAAAGGTTCTGTAATGGGTACTTCTAAAACAGGAAGTATTGTTTATATAGAACCCGAAGCTACATTACGTTACAGTAGAGAACTTAATAATTTGGAGTTCGAAGAAAAAGAAGAAATTCAACGTATTCTCAATGAACTAACAAGTGTAATAAGACCTTATGATTATTTACTTGCTAATTATCAACATTTTTTATGTCATATAGACATTACTTCTGCTAAAGCAAAGTATGCTACAGAAATGAATGCTATTTTACCAGAAATAAGCGATGAAAAAGAAATGTATTTAAGAGATGCCTACCATCCTTTACTTTTTTTAAATAACAAGTTTAAAAACGAAAAAACCTTTCCGCAAACTATAAAATTACATCCAGAAAATAGAATTATTGTTATCTCTGGACCCAATGCTGGCGGAAAAAGTATTACCTTAAAAACTATAGGGTTACTACAAGTAATGCTACAAAGTGGTTTATTAGTTCCTGTGCATGAACGTAGCAAAATGTGTTTATTTGACAAAGTTCTAACAGACATTGGAGATAATCAATCTATAGAAAACCAATTAAGTACATACAGTTATCGATTAAAAAACATGAATCAGTTTTTGCGTAAGTGCAACTCTAACACTTTGTTTTTAATTGATGAATTTGGTACAGGTAGTGACCCTGAATTAGGTGGCGCTCTTGCCGAAACATTTTTGGAGGTATTTTATGAAAGAGAAGCTTATGGTGTAATTACTACGCATTATGCTAACCTTAAATTATTAGCTAATGAACTTCCGCATATTTCTAATGCAAATATGTTATTTAACGGAAAAACCTTAGAACCCACCTTTCAACTAGTTTTAGGAGAAGCCGGTAGTTCTTTTACTTTTGAAGTTGCTCAGAAAAATGGCATTCCATATAGTTTAATAAATAAAGCTAAAAAGAAGATAGAGCGAGGCAAGGTTCGTTTTGATGCCACCATATCTAAAATGCAAAAAGAACGCAGTAAAATGGTTAAAACTGGTTCTAGACTACAAGAAGAAGAAAACAAAGCAAGAGAAGAAAACCAACGTTTAGAAGAACTTAATGCTAAAATTAAGTCTAAACTAGAAAACTACCAACAATTATACGACCACAACCAACGTATGATTTATTTAGGAAATAAAGTAAACACTCTTGCAGAGCGTTATTTTAGAGATAAGAAAAAAAGAATTTTAGTTTCAGAAATGCTTCGTGTTGTTGAAACTGAGAATAGCAAACGTAAAAAGAAAACAGCAAAACAAGCAAAGGCCGAAAAAGCAAAAAAAGCAATCACTGAAAAAGAAGTTATTGAAAAAGTTAAAGTAATTCGGGAAGAAAAAAAGATTGAAAAGAAAAAAGCAATAATAAAAGAAAAAAACAAACCTAAAGTTATTTTTAAAATTGGAGACCGGGTACGATTAATAGACAGTAAATCTGTTGGCAGTATTGATAAAATTGAAAAGAAAAAAGCTTTTATAAATTATGGCATTTTTACCACTAATGTAGATTTAGATAAGCTAGAACTTGTAGAAAGAAAAAAATAAAGATGTCTAGTCCTACTAAAAAAATTATTTTGTTTGATGGTATTTGTAACCTTTGTAATGGTGCTATTCAATTTATAATTAAAAGGGACACTCAAAATCTTTTTCTTTTTACCCCTTTACAAAGCAAAGCTGGAAAAAAACTTTTAGAAGAGCGCAAAATTGACACTAAAAACATGGATTCTATACTACTAATAGATCCCAATGTTGCATATTACATAAAATCTGATGCTGCATTAGAAATAGTAAAAAATTTAAGTACTCCATGGCGATTTATAAGAATATTTAAAGTGCTTCCCATAGGTTTTAGAGATTTCGTATACGATTTTATAGCTAAAAATAGATATCGTTGGTTTGGTAAAGAAGAACAGTGCATGATACCAACACCAGAATTAAAGACTAAGTTTTTAGATTAAAAGATTTAAAGCTTCATTTAATACATAAAACACTAATTTTGTGCTAATTTTTATTTATTAATTATGGAAAAAATATCCCATTGGCTATATAATGAACTTCAGAATATAGGAGTTTCTGAAAATTGGGCAAAGTACTTAAACATGTTAATTTTAGTAGTTGCTTTAACTCTAATTTTACTACTTGTAGATTTTATTATAAAGAAAATAATAATTAATGCTTTTGGGAAACTCATTAGTAAATCCAAAACACAATTCGATGATTTTCTAGTCCGAAATAAAACCCCAAGAAATATTGCTCATATTGCCCCTATTCTTATAGCATATGAAACTATACCGCATATATTTAGAGATTTTCCAAAGCTCGAAAATATTCTATTTAAAGTAATTGAAGTTTTTGGCATAGTACTTTTCCTTTGGATTGTTCGTAGTTTATTAAATACACTAAAAGATTTCTTTAAAACACTTCCTAACCTCAAAGACAAACCTATAGATAGCTACATACAGGTTTTTATGATATTTTCATGGGGCATTGGTATTTTATTCGCTTTTTCGATTATCACAGGGATGGAATTATGGAAGTTCTTAACCGCTTTAGGAACTGCTTCTGCTATTATTATTTTAGTATTTAGGGACACTATTCTTGGTTTTGTAGCTAGTATTCAAGTTTCTATTAATGATATGGTACGCATTGGAGATTGGATAACCTTTGAAAAGTATGGCGCCGATGGTGATGTTATAGAAATTAACCTATCTACCGTAAAAGTGCAGAATTTTGACAAGACCATAACCACAATCCCAACCTACGCCTTAATATCGGACTCTTTTAGGAACTGGAGAGGGATGACTAACGCGCAAGGGAGACGAATTAAACGTTCTTTAATCCTAAAACAGGAAAGTATACATTTTGTAACCAAAAGTGAATTAGAAGCTCTGAAAAGCATTAGTTTATTAACACCTTACTTATCTTCCAAAGAAGAAGATATAAAAAACTATAATCAACAAAATGAGATTGATAAATCGGTATTAATAAATGGTAGAAACCTTACCAATATTGGTGTTTTTAGAAAATATGTGGATTTGTATTTAAATAACCATTCTGGAATAAATAAAGAAATGATGATTATGGCAAGACAACTTGCCCCTACCAGCCAAGGTTTACCTATAGAAATATATGCGTTTAGCTCCGATAAACGCTGGGAGAATTATGAATATATAATGGCTGATATTTTTGACCATTTACTAGCTGCAATCCCTTATTTTAACTTAGAAGGGTTTGAACTACCTAGTAGTTCTAATTTTAAAAAATAGAAAAAGGGCCTAAATACATTTAGACCCTTTTAAATCATATTTTTAGTTAGCTCTTAACGAACTTCCTCTAAATTATCATCCCAATCTTTAACATTAGGTTTTCCTAACTTTCCTACAGATTTTGCTACAACCATAGACACTGTTGCATCTCCTGTAACATTTATAACAGTTCTACACATGTCTAAAGGTCTATCTACAGCAAATATTAATGCTAAGCCCACTGCAAATTTATCTGGGGGAAAACCTACCGATTCTAATACAATTACTAACATAACCATGCCCGCTCCAGGCACAGCAGCAGAACCAATAGAAGCCAAAAGAGCAGTTAACACTATAGTTAATTGATCCGCAAGAGAAAGATCAAAACTCAATGCTTGCGCTATAAATACTGCAGCTACCCCTTGATACAAGCTAGTTCCATCCATATTAATGGTTGCTCCTACAGGTAGCACAAAACTAGACACTTCTTTATCTACACCTATATGCTCTTCTACCCTTTCCATAGTTACTGGTAAAGTTGCCGCACTAGAAGATGTAGAAAATGCTAATAGTTGAGCCGGACTCATTTGTTTTAAAAACCAAAAAGGATTTTTCTTAGTATAAACAGATACAACAATAGAATAAAACACAATCATTAACAACAATCCAACAACCACTACAACTGCATATTTTAAAAGTGCAAATAATAAATCTGGGTCACTAGAAGAAACAACTACGCTAGCCAAAAGAGCAAAAACAGCATATGGAGCTGTAAGCATAATTAAATCTACCATTTTAAGAACTACATCGTTTAAAGAGTCGAAAAAATCTTTTAAGGGTTGCGCTTTCTCCTCTCCTATTAATAACATACTAATACCAAGAAAAATAGCAAAAAAGATAACCTGAAGCATTAAACTATTGCTACCCATTGCTTTTACAGCATTATCTGGAACCATATCTACTAAAAACTGTAGAGGACCTGCTCCTTTTTGGTTTGTAGCCTCATTAATCTTAGCCAATACCCCACTATCCTGAGCGTACGTATTAGTTAATTTTGTAATTGTTTCTTCAGATATGCCATCTCCGGGCTTAGTAAGGTTTACTAAAACCAAACCAATAGTAATAGCAACAATGGTTGTAAAAATATAGATTACAATAGTTCGTATTCCTATGTTTTTAAATTTAGAAATGTCTTTTAAATCGGAAATTCCTTTAATTAATGAAGCAATTATTAATGGAATAGCAATAAGCTTTAAAAGCTTAATAAAAATAGTTCCTATAGGCTTAATCCAATTGGTTACAAAGTTTACCCCCCAATCCAATTGTGTCATTACAAAGCCAAAGGCAATTCCAAATAGCATACCTATTAGAATTTGCCAATGCAATTCTAGTTTTTTCATTCAGTCAGTTTTAGTCGTTTGTAAGATACCTAATTAGACTGAAAAATCCTTAAAAAATTAAACTTTAATAGTTCTGTTAAGAAGCATGTAGTCTGCAATAACTAAAGCAGCCATTGCTTCTACAATTGGCACAGCTCTTGGAACAACACATGGATCATGACGACCTTTACCTTGTGTTTTTACCATATTACCATCTTTATCTATAGTTTCATAAGCTTGTATAACCGTAGCAACTGGCTTAAATGCAACCTTAAAGTATATGTCCATACCATTGCTTATACCACCCTGTATACCACCACTATAGTTTGTTTGTGTAGTACCATCCGAATTAAATTTATCATTATGTGCACTACCCTTCATTTTCACTCCTTCAAAACCACTACCATACTCAAAACCTTTTACAGCATTTATAGATAACATAGCCTTTCCTAATTCTGCATGTAACTTATCAAAAGCAGGTTCCCCTAAACCAATAGGAACATTTTTTATAACGCATGAAATTACTCCACCAATAGTATCCCCTTCTTTACGAACGTCTTTTATGTAGTTTTCCATTTTTTCTGCCATTGCAGGGTCCGGACAACGAACAGGATTAGACTCGGTTAAAGAAAAATCTAATTCTTTATAATTTTTATTTAATTGTAATTCTCCAACCTGAGAAACATAAGCATCAAAAGTAATCCCTTTTAAAAATTGTTTTGCTATTGCTCCTGCTACTACCCTACTTGCTGTTTCTCTCGCAGAACTTCTTCCTCCACCTCTATAATCACGAAATCCATATTTCTTATCGTACACATAATCTGCATGAGAAGGTCTATACGAATCTTTTATATGGCCATAATCATGCGATTTTTGATTTGTATTAAAAATTGCGAAACCAATTGGAGTACCTGTTGTTTTTCCTTCAAATATTCCAGAATGAAAATCTACTGCATCTGGTTCTTTACGCTGTGTTACAATTGCAGACTGGCCAGGCTTTCTTCTATTTAACTCTTCTTGTATAGCATCGAAATCTAACGTTATTCCAGAGGGACAACCATCAATAACTCCACCAATAGCAACACCATGTGACTCTCCGAATGTTGTTAATTTAAATAGGTTTCCAAAGGTATTACCTGCCATAATTTATAATTTATGTCAAAGGTAATTGTTAATAAAGAAAAACAAAAATTATGAGCCCTCTTAATAATTACCTAACCTAAATATTACATTTTACATAATTTATTAACGTAGAAGAACTAATAAATTGATTTTAAATTCATTTAATTTTTTTTTCAAATATCTTAATTTGTAGGAAAGCACTTTACATTGAAAAAAAGGAAAATTGAAGTTGTAGTAATTTCAGATGTTCATTTAGGAGCTCCTAATTGCCATGCAAATGAGTTATTAAACTACTTAAACAGCATACAACCAAAGACATTAGTTCTAAACGGAGATATTATAGACAGCTCGCAAACCAATGATAAAAATTTCCCTTCTTCTCATTTAAAAGTAATGCGAAAAATACTAGGAATGGCTTCTAAGGGCACAGAGGTTATTTACCTGATAGGCAATCATGACCAAAGCCTTAGAAAATTTAATAAAAACCTTACTAAAGCATTAAAAATAAATAACAAACATATAATGACTTTGGATGGAAAAAAAGCTTGGTTTTTTCATGGAGATGTTTTTGATCTTGATACAAAAAACAGCAAGTGGTTAGCTAAATTAGGGGGCGCAGGCTACAATCTACTTTTACAAATTAACAGATTAACACATTGGTTTTGCGCTAAAATTGGAAGAAAAAGGTTTACCCTTTCTAGTAAATTAAAAAAAGGTCTTAAAAAATATTTAAAAGAAATAGACAACTTTGAAAAAACAGTTACGGAACTTGCCATAGACAGTGGTTACTCCTACGTAATTTGCGGGCATACCCATGTTCCTAAAAAAGAAATTTTTATAACAGTGAAAGGAAAATGTACATATTTAAACTCTGGAGATTGGGTAGAGAACTTAACTGCACTAGAGTATTCTTTTAAACGATGGAAAGTATACAAATACAATCATGACAAATTAATACCCTTTTTTGCTGATGAAGAGCTAAAAAATATGAACCTTCAGGAGTTAATAAACTCTTTATCCAATAGAGAAAACAATATGGACAACTTAGCAAACTTAAAAAAAGCTAAAGCATAGCCTCTTTAAATATAGTAATTGGATGTTTTGCTTGTCTTTTTGTACCATCATAAATTTGATGCCTACAACTAGTCCCATTTGCAGCTATAATTGTCTCTTTTGATGCGGCTCTTACTGCTGGAAACAATTTTAATTCCCCTACTTGCATACTAACCTCATAATGTTCTTCTTCATAACCAAAAGAACCTGCCATACCACAACAACCAGAGCTTATAATAGAAACTTTATAGTTTTTTGGTAAATTTAGCATATCAAAAGTTACTTTCTGATTAGATAAAGATTTTTGATGACAATGGTTATGAATTTTAACCTCCTTAGTTTCCGTTGTAAATAAATCTTTTGTTATTATTCCTTTTGCAATTTGGTTCGCTAAAAATTCTTCTACCAAAAAAGAATTGTCTGCAATAGCTTTTACTGTTTCTTTATCCTTAGACAATCTCTTATACTCATCTCTAAAAGTTAAAATTGCAGAAGGCTCTAAACCAACGATAGGAATATTTTTTGCCACAATAGGTTTTAGATTTTCTATATTTTTAAGCGCAAGTTCTTTTGCTTGTTTTAAAAATCCTTTAGACAAATATGTTCTTCCACTTTCCCCATAAAAAAGAGAAACATCATACCCTAATTTTGTAAATACATCAATAGCATCTTTTCCAAGCTCTACATCTAGATAATTTGTAAATTCATCTATATAAATAACAAGTTTTCCTTTAGTCACAGATAATTTATTACTAGACACTTGCAATTGTTTATCAAAATTATAACTTGAAACTTTTGGCAAAGCTCTTTGTTTTGCAACTCCTGAGCTTTTTTTTATTAATCCACTAATAAATTCGGAAGTAAACATAGCATTTGTTATCCCCGAAAACTTACTTCCTAAACGATTCATCTTTGTGCTATGCGCAAACATTTTTGCTCTTCTAGAATACCCATTTGCTTCTTGGTATTGGTATAAAAATTCTGCCTTTAAAGTAGCTACATCTACATTACTAGGACATTCACTAGAACATGCTTTACAACTTAAACACAAATCAAAAACTTCTTTTAACTCTTTACTATCAAACTTATTTTCTTTGTCTGATGTTGTTAAGAATTCTCGTAATGCATTTGCCCTACCTCTTGTAGTATCCTTTTCGTCTTTTGTTGCTTGGTAACTTGGACACATAGCACCTGCCATATGGTGGGTTTTTCTACAATCGCCACTACCGTTACATTTTTCTGCTGCTTTTAAAATCCCTTCATCGCCAGAAAAATCTAAAAGGGTTTTTATTTCTGGCTCTTTCCTATCTACTTCATAGCGTAAAGACACATCCATAGGATACGCATCTACTATTTTACCTGGATTAAAGATATTATTAGGATCAAAGTAAGATTTAATTCTACGTAATAACTGGTAATTTGTATCCCCAATCATTAAAGGAATAAATTCTGCCCTTACAATACCATCTCCATGTTCTCCACTAAAAGAACCTTTATATTTTTTAGTAAGTAAAGCAACGTCTGTAGTAATATCTCTAAACAAGCCTACATCCTTACTTTTCTTTAAATTTAATATTGGACGCAAATGCAATTCTCCCGCACCTGCATGTGCGTAATAAACTGCTTTCTGGTCATACTTTTGCATAATCAAAGTAAACTCTCCAATAAAATCTTTTAAATCCTCTACTGCAACTGCCGTATCTTCTATACAAGCTACTGCTTTTTTATCACCTACAAGGTTAGCTAATAATCCTAAACCAGCTTTTCTAAGGGTTATTGCCTTAGCTATATCTTCTCCTTTTAATATAGCCTCTGCGTAACTAAGGTTAGATTTTTTTACTGTTTTTAATACCCTTTGAATTTGTTGCTCTAAACCTTCTTCTGTATTGCTGCTTACTTGTAACATTAAAAGAGCCTCTGGATCCCCATCCACAAAGAAACGATTTGCTAATTGTTCTCTATTATTTTTAGTGCAATCCAAAATAACCTTATCCATCATCTCACATAAATGAAGGTTATTTTCCATTAAAGGCGCTACATCTGTTAAGCAATCTTCTAAAGAGTTATAATGAGTAATTACCATCGCAGATAATGCTGGCGGCAAATCATCTAATGTAACTGTAATTTCTGTTGTAAAAGCCAAAGTTCCTTCACTACCACTTAATAAATTACATAGATTAAATGGCTTTTTAGAATCTCCAAAGACAACATTATCTAACAACTCATCTACAGCATATCCTGTGTTTCTTCTATGGATAGATGGTTTAGGGAATTCTTTAGTAATTTCTTCTTTTACTAAATTATTATTCAATTCATTATATATATTCTTATAAAGTAATCCTTCAAGTGTTTCTAATTCCATTTTTTTATGGAATTCTTCTTTAGAAATATCTTTAAATTCTACCTCCGAGCCATCAGAAAGAATTGTTTTTAAAGAAACAATTTTATCTCTTGTAACGCCATACTGGATAGAAGTAGTCCCTGAAGAATTATTCCCGACCATACCCCCAATCATACATCTATTTGAGGTAGACGTATTAGGACCAAAAAACAATCCGTAAGGTTTTAAATGCAAATTTAATTCGTCTCTAATAACACCTGGTTGTAGTGTAACCTGCCTCTTTTCTTTATCTACATGAAGTATTTTAGTAAAATTCTTAGAAACATCTACCACAATACCCTCCCCTACACATTGCCCTGCTAATGAAGTTCCTGCTGTTCTTGGTATTAGACCAATCTTATTTTCAGTTGCAAAAGAAATTAATTTTTTAATATCGGAAATAGACTTTGGAAAAGCTACTGCCATAGGTATTTTTCTATAGACAGAAGCATCTGTAGCATACAGTGTTTTGCTTAAATCATCAATTCGTAAATTACCTTCTAAAGCGTTCCCTAATTCTTCTAAGACTATTTTTTCCAAAGTGGCACAATTTTGAATGCAAATTTAAGTTTTTATTGTGTGAGCTCTATTGAACAGGAGCTCCTTTTTTTTAAACTTAAAAAAGAAACACTATGAAAATGATAAGATTATTACTACTAATATTCTGTATTACAGCTTTTAACAGTAATGCTCAAGAAATAGCGGACCATACCGCTGGGCTACGATTAGGAGATAGTGATGGTTTTGGTGCAGAAATTTCTTACCAGCATTTGGTGTCCAGAACTAATAGAATAGAAGTAAACTTAGGTTTTAGAGACAGTAGAGCTTATGATGCAGTTAAACTAGCTGGTTTATACCAATGGGTATTACCTATAGATCAAGGTTTTAATTGGTATTATGGTTTTGGAGGCGGACTAGGAAGTGTAGACTTTATCCCCTTTCCTAATGGAGAAGACAATGATGGTCTTTTTGTCTTTGCAGCTGGAGATATTGGGATAGAATACGATTTTGATTTCCCTTTATTACTATCCTTAGATTTTAGGCCAGAATTTGGAGTAATTGGTTACAAAGGTTTTTCTGATAATTTTGATTTTGATATAGCCCTTGGTATACGATACCAATTCTAGAATACATTACTATAACATAAGCCTTTAACTCAATAATGTTAAGGGCTTTTTTTATATCCTATATATAAGTACATTTGCATCAGAAAAAAATGGATATGAAAAAAATTATAATGCCCCTTATTTTAATTGCTACACTAATAGCATGTAATAGTAAACCAGAAGGTTATACAATTAATGGTACACTTAGAGGAGATGTTGCAGACAGTACTCAGGTAATTTTAAAAAAAATAGGTGATAACAACCAACCAGTTTCTGTAGACACTGCTTACACAAATAAAGGTCTTTATTCATTTTCTGGTAAGCCCGTAACACCAGAATTGCATTATATTTTTATAGATAAGCTTCCTGGCTACTCTGTACTTATATTAGAAAATGGAGAGATTGAAATCTCCGCTCAAAAAGATAGCTTAAACTTAGCAAAAGCAGAAGGCACATTACAGAATGACATCTTTTCTGATTATATGAAAAAATCTCAAGCTGCTTCACAAAAAGCAATGTCCATCCAGAAAGATTTACAAAAAGCTACTATGTCTCAAGACGAGGCTACCATTGCCGCTTTAAGTGATGAGATGAAAGAATTACAAGAAGAATATAAAACTTTTGAACTTGATTATATAAAAGCAAACCCTAATGGGTTAATCTCTGCATTACTAATTGATCGTGCCGTTGCATCTAAATCTGTTCCTTTAGAAGAGTTAAAAAGTTTATACGAAGGACTTGCTCCAGAAATAAAAGAAAACAAAGTTGGGAAGGACGTTTTAAAAAGAATTGGTGATATAGAAGCTAAAGAGGCTGCAAATAAAAACACCTCTATTGGAAGTAAAGCACCAGAGTTTTCTGCAAAGAATCCAGAAGGAAAAGAAATAGCTTTAAATACTATTTTAGGAAAGGTTACTTTAATAGATTTTTGGGCTGCTTGGTGTAAACCATGTAGAGCAGAAAACCCTAATGTTTTAGCAGTTTATAAAAAATATCATGATAAAGGGTTAAATATTATTGGTGTTTCTTTAGATAGAAACGAAAAAGATTGGAAAAAAGCTATTGCAGATGACAAGCTAGAATGGGACCAAGTATCTAACTTAGCTTATTTTAATGATGAAATTGCGAAACTATACAATGTAGACGCTATTCCTGCTGCATTTTTACTAGATGAAAATGGCGTTATTATTGCAAAAAACTTAAGAGGTAACGCTTTAGAAGAAAAAGTTGCTGAGCTATTAAATTAAACTTACTAAAATAAAAAAGCAGGTAACCCTAATAGGGTTACCTGCAAAACTAACTAACTGACACTCAATATTAATAACCTGGATTCTGGGCAATTTTTGAGTTCTGATCTATTACATTTTGAGGAATTGGACTCATATACTGTCTTAAATTAAAAGCTGCAGTATCAAATTCTTCTTCTTCCACACTATATACCCATACCCCTGAATTATCAGATGGGACGGAATTACGAATTACCATATTATGTGTTGGAACCGCCATAACAACTTCTGCTGTTTTTAATCTCTTATTATCATAAAAGCGCTTGTTTTCAAAACATAATTCTACTCTCCTTTCTGAATGTATAGCATCTCGCATAGCTTCTTTACTTAATCCCGTTTCTAAATTTGGTAAATCTGAGCGATTTCTTACTTGATTAATTGCATCATACACAGACGCATCTGGACCAACAGCTTCATTTTGAGCTTCTGCATAGTTTAGTAATACTTCAGAGTACCTATAAAACACATCATTCTGTCCACTAGCACTTCCCGGCGCTGCATCTGGATTTAATCTTTTCTTTTGGTAATAACCAGAATCACCAACATCTGTAGCTCCTGCTAAATCTATTTGATTAGTTTTACTGGGGTCAGCATAAGTTTCATCTATACGCGTATAAATAATATCTTCTTCTGGCATCCAATCTAATTTATAAGTGGCTCCATCAAATACTATAAAATCATAAAAACGCTTTTCTCTGTCTACATATGGCGCTTGAGGGTTATACCCAGAAGTAGGATCTGTAATAGCTTTACCATTTGCCATTTTAAAATTATCTACCAACTCTTGCGTTGGGTTATAATTACCCCATGTTCTATATTGCCCAAGTACATAAGTAACACCTCCTCTTCTTTCATAATTACTAGAAAGACCTCCTACATCTTCAATAGCTTGCCTATCCCATATAACTTCAGAATTATATTCATTAGAAGCTCTCCATAAATTAGGCAAATCGTCTATTAATGCATAAACACCTCCATAATCATCTATAAACTTTTTGTTTGTAGCTGCAGCTTTTGCCCATCTTGATGGGTCTGCATTTGCAAAATGCACATAATTACTTGGGTCAGAAATATAGGCACTTCCACTATTAAATAAAGGACTAGCTGCAAAAAGTTCAATCCAACCTTGAACAACTAATGCTGCACCTAATGTTGCCCTTCCTGCATCACCTTCTCCACTATTATACTTAATACTTAAATTTTCATTAGAAACAATAGATTCTAATTCACTTGTAATGAAATTAAAAGTTTCCTCAAAAGTAGCTCTTGGAGCTAATAGCTCATCTTCAGTAGCAGTGTTTCTATCCAAAGGTTCTAGTAAAATTGGAAGTCCACCAACATGCATAAAGTACTCGCTATAAAAATATGCCCTTAAAAAACGTACTTCATCATATCTTTTATTATAAAAATCTTCTGATAAATTTTCTTTATTTTCATCAAGCTTTAAAAGTGCTGTATTACACTTTCTAACCTTTGTGAAAAAAGATTCCCACGAGTATCCATTTGTAGGACCATGACTACCAAACCATGCTCCAGTACTACTACTTCCTGGTACTTGGCAAATACCTTTCCTCCATTGGTAAGCTGTGTAATAATGACTAATATTATAATCGTCCGTATAATAATCTATTTGCTCACTAAATCTATTAAATTGTGGTATTTCACTATATAAATCATTAATAAAAATATCTGCATTAGAATCAGACGCCCATTGTGTAGCATCTGTAAGTTTAGCTTTATTTGTATTTTCTAAAAACTCTTCACTATCACATGATGCTACTAATAACACCAAGAATAAATAAAGAATAGAATTCCATTTTCCTTTATATATTATTTTTTTCATTTATAATTATTTTTTGTAATTATCTATATTAATTATAGTCCAATATTTACTCCAAAAGCAAATGATTTACCTACTGGATATGCTCTTTCCAAATCTCTATACCCTAATTCTGGGTCAATAAAATCTAAACCACTAAAAGTTAATAGGTTTTGCCCTATTACATGTAGTCTAATAGAGTCTACACCTATTTTTGAAGTTAAAGAAGAAGGTAATGAATATCCAAGAGTTAAAGTTTTTAAACGTAAATAACTAGTATCTTCCATCCAAAAATCTGAATTTTGACCATTATTAGGTGTTGGCGCTGTAGTGGCTCTAGGGTATCTTGCATTTTGATTATCTGGTGTCCATCTATTATCAAAATATTCATATGCAAAATTACTTCCGTTATTACTAAATGGAACCGTTAAAAATGTACGCATACTAACGCTTGATTTTGCTGCTCCTTGAAAAAACAAGGATAAATCAAAGCCTTTATAATTAAAAGAAGAGTTAAAGCCAAATGTCATCCCTGGATATTGAGAAGGGTCTCCAATCACTGTCTCATCATTTACATCTATAATTCCATCTGGCACACCATCTGGCCCACTTAAATCTGCATAACGTATATCTCCTGGGCGCAAATCTCCAAATTGCACCACATTATAACCATCATCCGAATTAATAAAACCATCTCCATTTACATCATCTGACGTTGAGAAAAGTCCTAATGATTTATACCCAAAAGGAGTTCTATAAGGGCGTCCTGTTAAGGTTCTATTAGGGTTATCTCTTTGGGCATCCGATTGAAATGTTTCTACCACTTCATTTTTAGAATAACTAAAATTTGCTCCTAAATCCATAATTAAGCCATTCTTAAACTCCTTATGTGTACTTACCGCTATTTCAAATCCACGGTTGTTCATTTCTCCTTTATTTTCCTGTGCTATTGCCAACCCATATTCTACTGGCAAAGTAACTTGAGGGCGAAGAAGCATATCTGTTCTATCTTCTCTGAAATAATCGAATTCTACATTTAGTAATCCGTTCCACATAGATAAGTCAAAACCAACATCTAACTTAGTTGCTATTTCCCATGTAATATTTGGATTGGATTCATTAGGAATTCTTGATCCTTGTACTACCGAACCAGATCCAAAAGCATAAGCGTTTCCACGTAAATCATAACCATCTAAGTACTGATAATCCGCTATTGTAAAATTCCCATTATTTTCAAAATAAGGTAGGTTTCCAGATTTACCCCAAGAACCTCTTATTTTTAAATTATCTATACTAGATATATTACTCATAAATTTTTCTTCAGATACTCTCCAGGCAGCCGAATATGCTGGAAAAAAGCCCCATCTAGAACCTGGTGCAAAAGAATAATGCCCATCATATCGACCAGAAGCCTCAACTATATATTTATTTTTATAACTGTACCCTAATCTGTATACATACCCTATTTCACTTTGAGTCCATGATGACCCACCATTACTAGAGTCTAACAAATCTGAACTCCCTAAATTTAATTCGTCTATATCTAATCCAAATCGTTCTCTTCTAGCACTAAACCAGTCTCCTTCTTTTTCAGTTGCTTCTGCTACAAACAAACCTGTTATATTATGATCTCCAAAAGTTCTTTTGTAATTAATATAACCTTGATAAGTATACCCTTTAAACCTATCATTTCTAGTTCGGAGCCATGTAAAAGGAGCTCCATTTCCTTCTTGATTAGACACAGCATCTGTAAAAGTGTAAGGTGTAGAACTTAAATCTATATTTTGGTAAACAAATGGCACATGAAAACCTTTATTATGTTTTGTATTAGTATCAAAACTAAACACCCCTTTTAAACTTAATCCTTTAACAAATGGAATATCTTGTTCAACAGCAATGCTACTTAATAATGTATTTTTTTCTGTTTTATCATACCCGTTAGAATTTAATACCCCTACAGGTGTGCTTGCAGAAGATTCCCCCCACTTATCTCCACCTGGATACACTAATGATTGCGTTGGCACAAATTTGTAAAAACTTCTAAACAAATGTGGCAAATTTTCATTTGCATCAATACCATCTGTATCTTCGATAGAACCAATAAGAGACATACTAATTTTAGTAGTTCCAGATACTTTTGCCTCTAAGGCCAGGTCATAATTATATCTTTGATACCCTACTGGTTCAAAAATTCCTTCTTGCTTAAAACGATTTAAAGCTCCTCTATAAGTAACAAATTCTGTTCCTCCTCCAATTTCTATACCATTTGTTGTAACTGGTGTAGTTTTTCTATAAACGTCTGTGAAATTTGAATCTGGATATAGAAAAGGGTCATCTTGATGTAAACTTGGATAATTTGCAATTAAATTTGGATCATTAGGTGGCGTTGCTCCATTAGGGTTATCATTAAAATACCCTTCATTTTGTATAGCCATATAATCTCTTGCAGATACCATTTCCGGAAGGTAAGTTGGCTTTTGAAAACCAACAGATGTATTAATTGAAACCTTAGGCTTACCAAGTTTTCCTTTTTTAGTTGTAATAAGAATTACCCCATTTGCTCCGCCAATTCCAAAAGGAGCAACAGCTGCCGCATCCTTTAAAACTGTTATAGTCTCTATAGAACTTGGGTTTATTTGTTGTAAATTATTTCTTCTTATTCCATCAACAACAATTAATGGTGTAGTACTACCTGTAGTAACTATACCTCTAATATTAATATTTGGACTATCATCTCCTGGCGCCCCTCCATTTGGCCTCATATTTAAACCTGTTACGCGCCCCGCTAATGAACTAGATACATTAGAAACAGGAATTTCAGAAACTTCTTTTGCTTTTAATGTACTTATAGAACCTGTTACTGTCGCTTTTTTCTGACTAGCATATCCAACAATAACAACTTCATCTAAACCAGCAGCATCTTCTTCTAAGACGATATTTATAGAAGTTTTTTTGTTAATAGAAACTTCTTTTGTTTTAAAACCTATGTAACTAAATACTAAAACACCATCACTACTAGCTTCAATTTCATATTTACCATCAAAGTCTGTTTGCGTACCTGTTGTTGTGCCTTTTACTATAACATTTGCTCCTGGTAATGGAGCACCGTCATCATCAGTAACAATACCTGATACCGTAAAATTTTGCTGTTCTAGTTTACTTTTACTCTTAATTAACTTTTTGTGTTGCTGTTTTAAGTTATCACTTTTCTTTAATACAATTTGTTTTTTCACCAAAGTGTACGAAATATTACTTTTCTTGAAAAGAATATCTAATATTTCTTTTATTGGAGTTTTCTCTACTGTTATGGATACTTCTTTTGAAACATCAATTTCTCCAGTGATATAAAAAAATTTAAATTGACTTTGTTTTTCTATTTTATTTAAAACACTTTCAATAGATTCTTTTTCTATGTTTAGTGATATTTTTTTATTCTGTGAATAAGTATTGGCATTAACATTAAATAACACCAGAACAAATAACAATAATGAGAGTTTCATTTCTCTGTTCTTTTTTAAAAAGTTTCCTAGAAACACAGAAAACCTGTCTGTTTTTTTCATATTTTAGTATGATTTTGATTAGTTATTTTACAATTCGGTTAAAGTCATTTTTAATCGAGAAACGTTCCCGCGTTTCTCGGTTTTTTTAGTTTTTAAGTCAAGTCATATCTATATTGGTTTTTTGATTATTATTTTGTTATCTATTATTTCATAATTAAATCTTGCACTTTCTTTAAAGGTATCTAATAGATCAATTATAGATTCGTCCTCAAAATCTCCTTTAAATTTCAAGTTGTTTAATTTTGAATATTCATTTTCAATTTTAACATTATATTTTCTTTCAATTTTCTTAACTACATCTTTAAACTCTTCATTATCAAACAACAATCTTCCATTTCGCCACCCCAAGTATTTATCAATATCAATATTTTTAACTGTTATATTCTCCTTAAGCAAAGATGCCTTTTGACCAGGAACTATTTTTATATGAGTTTCTAAATCACTCTTCAATAGTTGTTTATATACAACTACACTTCCTTCTGCCAACACAGCATATGAATCCGTGTTTTTATATGAATTTACATTAAAATGGGTACCCAAAACCCTAACTCCAATATCATTAGTATTTACTATAAAGGGATGTTCTTTATCTTTTGCCACTTCAAAATATGCCTCACCTTTTAAGAAAATTTCTCTTTCTTTTCCTTTTATAAAATTTACCGGATACTTCATTGTAGTACCGGCATTTAAGTGAACCATAGTTCCATCAGATAATGTAAGATTAAATGTTCTTCCGTACGGAATACTAATTTCATTGTAGACTAAATCGGTGACAGTCTTATTATTTAAATAATTAATTGTTGCTCCATTCTGTTTTCCTACAACCTGTCCTTTTGCTACTAAGTTTTGCTGATTTTCTATATCAATTATAACCTTTTCACTATCACTCGTTTTAAGAATGATTGCCTGCTCTGCTATAATTAATTCTGAATTTGATTCTGCTGTACTACTCTTACTATTTATAAACCAAAAAGACACAGAGATAATTACGGTTATAATTGCTGCGTATTTTATATAATTAATAAATGAATATTTATTAACTTTTTCATCTTGAGTCGATTCGGAAATGATTTTTTTCCAAATTTTATCTTTCATTTCAGTATCATAGTTTAAATCCCTAAGCAATATTTGTTTATCTTGAAAAGACTCCAAATAATTATCTAACAGAGCTCTTTCTTGCTTTGTACATTCCTCATTAATGTATTTTTTAAAAAGATTTTTTACTTGTCTCTTATTCATAAAAAATTAAACTAAATTATGTTTCACAAATACTAAGTACCTAAAATCGACTCTTGGTACACGTCCATTCTTATTTTTTTTGATGTTTTATCAAAAAAAAAGATAAAATATTAAATATTTTATCTTTTTTTAAGGCAAAAAATATGAGTTTATCATTCTTAAACAAATAATGTTACTTCACCAATAAAATTAAATTAGAGCTACATCGAAATAGAAAAATAAATAAGAAAAATATGGAGTACTACTTCCTCGGATTGAAGGCTCAATTTTATTTTCTGAATGCCCTTTGATATTTGATTTTTAACAGCTTGTATAGTAATACCTAACTCGTTTGCTATTTCCTGATTAGATTTATGCTCAAATCTGCTTAAGATAAAAATTTGTCTACACCTATTTGGGAGATGTTGTTCTATAATTTCCTTAATTAATTCTTCTAATTCCAGATATTCCATTCTTTGAGAAATATTCAAAGAAACGTCAATCAAATTCAGTCTTGTTAAATCTTCATTGGAAATTTTCTTATTTCTAATATGGTTGAATATTTGATATTTTACACTTTGAAAAAGATAGGGCTTTAATTTCTTTATATCAGATGTATTACGTTTTGACCAAAAATCTATAAAAATATTTTGGATTATATCTTCACAAACCTCTTTATTATTTAATATTTTAAAAGCATAATAAAACATGTCTTTTGAATACCTATCATATATTTCCTTAAAAGCAATTGTATCTCCACTTATAACTTTCTCTAGTATAATATTATCCGGAAGGTTTTTTGTCATTTTATTACAAACAATAATTATAAATTATGAAGTAAATTCATACGAAATATAGTAATTTTTTAATATTTCTATTATAAAATTACTATAAACTCAAAAAAAAACAAAAAACCTAATTTGGATTAATTTGTTTATTTAAAAAAATAAAAAAATAAGAAAACATATATACCTACTGCTTTTACACTGGACAAAAACAGCCTAATTACAAAGAAAAATACCTAAACTATAACGTTATAGAAGAAAAAGTTGCTGAGCTATTAAATTAAACTACAGTATTCATTAAAAAAAGCCCAAAACATAAATTTATGTTTTGGGCTTTTAATTTAATATTGTTTTCTACAACTAGAACTTATTCCTAACGTCTTTAAATTTACCTTCTACAGAAACGTTTCCAGATTTTTTAACGTCTCCAAATATATTTACTACAGAATCTTCTCCAATAAATTCTATTGTAGCTCCATCATTAAGAATTAAATCTCCGTAAATTATTAAATTACCTTCTACACGCATAGTTGCTCCAGAATTAACAACAATGTTTTTTCTACTATTATTTCTACCAACTACAAATGTTCCATTCATCTCAAATAAAGCATTAGAATTAACACCAACTTCATTTTTAACAGTCCAAGAACCACATAATAATAATGAACCATTAACATTTAAACTGTTAAACCTTTTAGAACCTCTATATTCTAGTGTTTGGTTACTATTTACATTTAAGTTTGCACTTCCAGAAAATAAAGATAATTGAGAACAACGATTAGCTAAACTTTCATCTGGTTTATTTAATTTTATAATTTGCAAACCTTCTTTTCCAGATGCTGCAAAAACATAATCTCCTTTTGTAGCAACATAATTTACAGAACCTTCTAATTGAATAATACCAACTAAATCTGTATTATCATTTTGTTCTTCTGATAAACATAATCCTGCACCACCATTTGCCATTAACAAAACACCCTCATTAGTTGCAACCGAATTTGTAACAACATCTCCTGAATCTACCCCATTAGGGTTAATTAATATTGGAATATATTCTTTTAAAGCTCCAGTTGCAATACTATATACTCCTGCTCCTTTAGCTCCTTCTGCAACTACAATATTATCACCAGAAAAATCTAACGTTCTTTTCGTATTTATTCCAAAATCACTATCAATAGCAATCTCTTTAACAATATTTAAATTTAAGTCTAATACTGCTACACCTTTACTTGCGTCTAAAACCGCAACATTATTATCTTGAACAGCTACAGAACGTAAATCTAAAAATTCAGATTCATTAATAGAGTTTAGTGTACTCTTATTATAAATAGACAAAGTTCCTTCTTGTCCACTAGTTACGTATACATTATTACCTTCAACGACAACATCTGTTGCATTGTAACCTTCTTGGAATACATATTCAATATTTGTTGTTCCAGCAAACCTGCCACTTGAAGCAGCAATTTTACCTAAAAAAGAATTTGAAGTTGCTCTTACAGATAATTCTGCATCTACACCACCTGCAAAATACACATATCCATTATTATATTGAATAGAATTTATATCTGCATTAGAATAGTACAATCTTGATGTTACTCTTGGGTTATTTGGATCACTTACATTAATAATGTCCATTGCACCAGCATAGCCATCTTCTACTGTATTATAAGATACATAAGCATAGTCTCCATCTACATGTACATGCGATGCTGTAAGATTTTCTCCTCCTTTAAAAGAAGGGGCATCTACCTGTGCTACAAGAGTTAAAGGATAATCTCCTGCTATTTCTTCATCTTTTGAAGTTAATCCAGATTTTCCTGATGTAGAAGCTTCTTCAAAAATATCTAAAACACCAGCATTATCATAAACAATGCTATTTTCTAGCGCTTGTTCACTTGCTTCAATTGTAATATCATCTTGGGTTTCACTGAATACTGTAGTTTCATCTACACACGATGTCATTAAGCCTAAAAAGGCTACTACATAAAAGGGGGTCTTTTTCATAAAAGTAGGTTGTTTAATTAGATTTGGGTTCTAACGTAACGTCAAAATTAAACTTTATGTATGCCTCCGCCTGTATTTTTCGATGAAATACACTTAGGTGTAGCTATTTAACACTATACTACAGATAAGTTTTGCTTTATTTTTAAAGTAGTTTACAATTTCCCCATTCTTTCTAAAGCAATAAGTATAATAATAGGGACAGCTAACAACAAAACAATTAGAGTATCTGTAACCAATAAATTAGGCATAAAAAGCAATGTTACTACATAACCGCCAATTGCCCCTCCAAAGTGTGCAGTGTGGCCTATATTACCCAATCTACTTTTCATTCCATATATTGAATATAACAAATACCCTATACCTACAACATATGCCGGTAACGGAATAGGAATAAACATAATACCTAAACGCATATTTGGTTCTAATAATATTGCCGCGTATAATATACCTGTTACTGCCCCACTAGCTCCAACTGCAGAATAATACGGCTCATCTTTATGAAAAAACAATGCCAATAAGCTACCCGCAGCAAGGCTAACCATATATACTAAAAGAAATTTAGCCGGTCCAAAATAATCTATAACAACATCGGCAAAAAAATAAAGCGTAAACATATTCATAAATAAATGAGAAATATCTACATGTAAAAAACCAGAAGTAAACATGCGTTCCTTTTGCCCAGCTTTAATTGGACCTATACCAAATTTATAACGCTCAAAAAAAGAAGTGTCATTAAACCCTTTAAAAGAAACTATAATATTGGCAGCCATTACAGCAATAGTTGCTACATGAAGATTGTTCATTATCTAAAAATTTATATACCTTTCAAATATAACTATATTTGCCAATTATAATATAGAATATGCAGTTGCTTGTTTATGTTTTAGTCTATCCATTGTTATGGATAATATCTAGACTACCTTATAAATTGTTTTACTTTTTCTCTGATGTAGTGTATATCATTGTATATCGGATTTTTGGGTATCGTAAAAAAGTGGTTCGGGATAACCTTACTTTAGTTTTTCCAAAAAAATGCGATATTGAGCTCAGAAGAATAGAAAAAGATTTTTATAAACATATGTGTGATATGTTTTTAGAAATGGTAAAGACAATGAACCTTTCTAAAGAAGAAGTAAAAAAGAGATACCACGTTACCAACATGCAAGTACTAAAAGACATTTTAAATGATAAAAGTATTTTAGTAGTATGCGCTCATTATGCCAATTGGGAATGGAATGTAAGTATGAATAATTATATTGATGACAAAGGATATGCTGTATATCAAAAAATTAGCAACAAACATTTTGACTCTTGGATAACAAAAACAAGAGCTAGATGGAATACAACCTTAATTACACAAAGAGAAACAGTTAAAACAGTAATGGCTAATGCTAAAAATAACGTAAAAGCAGTTTATGGAATGGTGAGTGATCAATCACCAATGGTTGGTAGAGCACAATACTGGACAGAGTTTATGGATATAAAAGTTCCTATTTTTAATGGTGCAGAAACTATGGCAAGAAAGTTAGATTTAGCAGTAGTGTTTCTAAAAGTTAGTAAAGTAAAAAGAGGCTATTATACAGCCGAGTTTATTCCGATTACTACAAATGCAACGAACACAGAAAAGAATGAAATAACAGATCAATTCTTACGCTTAACGGAACAACAAATAAAAGAGAAGCCAGAACATTATTTATGGACCCATAGAAGGTGGAAACATAGAAATAGAGTTCCTAAAGAATATCTTTAAATTATTTTACAACTCCAAACTTATAAATAACAGTTTCATCATATTTTTTTCCAGGTCTTATCAATGTAGAAGGAAAATTAGAATGATTTGGAGTATCTGGAAAATGTTGGGTTTCTAAACAAAATGCATCATGAGGACCATAGCTCATTTGTTTTTTACCTACAATTTTATCATCAATTGCATTTCCAGTATAAAATTGTACTCCTGGCTGAGTGGTTATTACATTTAGAGTTCTTCCAGAATTAGGCTCAATCACCGTAATAACATCTTTTAGCTCTTTTTCTTTTTTATTAAAAACATAATTATAATGATAGCCATTAAAGTTTAGTTTACCAATATTATCCCCAATACGCGTTGGCTTTGTTAAATCCCAATCTTTTCCTATTAAAGAAGAAATTACTCCTGTAGGAACAATCTCTTCATCTATTTCTGTATAATTATCGGCATCTATTGTAATAACATGGTCATAAATTTTATCATTTAGAGCAGATAAATTAAAATAACTATGTTGTGTTAAATTTATATGGGTGGCTTTATCTGTTTCCGCTTCAAAATGAACTTCTATTGCATTATCATTAGTTAAAGTATATGTTACGTAAACTTCTAAGTTTCCTGGAAATCCGTTGGCACCATCACTAGACATATAATGCAGTTTTACTCCTCTTCCTTTTTCTGTTTTAACTATTTCACTATCCCAAACTGCTTTATCAAATTCATTTGCACCATGAGCTGTATTTCCTTTGTCATTTTTAACAAGCGAATAAATATTTCCATCTATTTTAAATTCACCATCTTTTATTCTATTTGCAAATCTGCCTATAGTAGCTCCAAAACAAGGATGTGGGGCTAAATATTGTTTTAGATTATCAAACCCAAGAACAACATCATCAAAATTCCCATCTTTATCAGGTACAATAACAGAGGTAATAGTACCCCCATAATTAGTTATTTTCATTTCCATGCCATTAGAATTTTTAAAAGTATATAAGTAAACTTCCTTTTCTGTAACATTACCCCATACTTCTTTTTTAATAGCACCCTCTTCTGAATTACAAGAAATTACCATTAAAAAAAGAAAAAAATAAATACTGGTTATTTTCCCTTTAAAATATATGCTATTCATAATTATCTTTTTATAATTAATATAATACTGTATATAATTTACGCTTAAGCATATTACAACAAAAAGAGGTTACCTTATACAAGATAACCTCTTTTTTATACTACAAATGATTTTATTTATATACCAGCCACTTCTTTAATTTCTCCAATAATTTTATCTGCTAAACTATCTGCCTCAGTTTGGCTTTTAGCCTCTGTATATATTCTAATAATTGGCTCTGTGTTAGATTTACGTAGATGCACCCAATTTTCTGCAAAATCTATTTTTACACCATCTATAGTAGATATCTCTTCGCCATCATACTTTTTAGCCATAGCTACCAAAATACCATCTACATCTAATCCAGGAGTTAATTGTATTTTCTTTTTACTCATAAAATAGGATGGATAACTAGCTCTTAGTTCGGCTACTGTACCTCCCTTTTCTGCCATATGCATTAAAAACAAAGCTGTACCAACTAAAGAATCACGACCATAATGACTTTCTGGGTAAATAATACCACCATTACCCTCGCCACCAATAATTGCATTATTAGCTTTCATTTTAGTTACCACATTTACTTCTCCAACAGCAGCAGCTTCATAAGTACCGCCATGTTTCTGAGTAATATCTCTTAAAGCTCTTGAAGAGGATAAATTAGATACTGTATTTCCTTTTGTTTTTCCTAAAACATAATCTGCACAAGCAACCAGAGTATATTCTTCTCCAAACATTTCTCCATCATTACTTATAAAAGCCAAACGGTCTACATCTGGATCAACAACAATACCAAAATCGGCCTTTTCTTTTACTACTAAATCACAAATATCTCCTAAGTGTTCTTTTAGTGGTTCTGGGTTATGAGGAAAATGACCAGTTGGGTCACAGTATAATTTAACCACTTCTACACCTAAAGCATCTAATAGTTTTGGTATAGCAATACCTCCTGTAGAATTTACACCATCTACAACAACTTTAAACTTAGCTTTTTTAATAGTCTCTGCATCTACCAATGGTAAATCTAAAACTTCATCTATATGTATATCTATATAGGCATTGTTTTCAACAACGGATCCTAAGTCGTCAACTTCTGAAAAAGTAAATTCTTCTTTTTCTGCTAATTCTAAAATAACAGCACCTTGCGCTGCATCTAAAAATTCTCCTTTTTCATTTAATAGCTTTAAGGCATTCCATTGTTTAGGGTTATGACTTGCTGTTAGTATAATTCCTCCATCTGCTTTTTCAATAGGCACAGCAATTTCTACAGTTGGTGTGGTAGATAAATCTAAATCTATAACATCTATACCTAGACCTGTAAGTGTAGAAACTACAAGGTTCTGAATCATTTGCCCAGAAAGCCTAGCATCTCTACCTATTACTACTTTTAATTTTTCTTTTTTTGAATATCCTTTTAACCATGTTCCATAGGCTGCTGCAAATTTTACAGCATCAATTGGTGTTAAATTATCTCCTGGAAGTCCTCCAATGGTTCCACGTATTCCTGATATTGATTTGATTAGTGTCATATAATAAATAAAAAAGTTTTTGCAAATATACAGGTCTATTTCTTATCCTAAGTTTAGCATTTCGTAAATTCGACCTTAAGAAAACTTCTATCGTTATATGAACTTTTTAGCACACATTTATTTATCTTTTGGTGATAATGATATTACAATTGGCAATTTTATTGCTGATAGTATTAGAAGTAATAAGTATAAACACTTACCGGAACGTGTGCAACAAGGCATACAGCTACACCGCTTTATTGATACTTTTACAGATACGCATGCCATTCCAAAAATTAGCAGCAAGCGCCTACACAAAAACTATAGTCATTATAGCCGAGTTATAGTAGATATTTTTTACGATCACTTTCTTGCAAAAAATTGGAAAAAGTATTCTGACACTCCATTAGATATTTTTGTTAATGATTTTTATGACTTGCTAGAAGACAATTACGCCATTTTACCCGACGGAGTTAAACGTATGATGCCTTATATGATTAGTGAAAATTGGATTTACAACTATTCTAACATGGAAGGAATAAACCGTGTACTTAATGGAATGAACAGGCGCACAAAAAACAAATCTAAAATGAACTTTGCCATTTTAGACCTTGAAGAACATTATTTAGCTTTTGAAGATGAATTCACTGCCTTTTTTGAAGAATTAGTTACCTTTTCTAGGCAAAAATATATTTCCCTTTAACCTAAAGAGCTTTAATTTTTACACATTATGAGAACAATAAAAATTCTATTAATATGCTTTCTTGCATTAATCTACAGTTGCAAAAAGAAAAATAATTCTACAACTGGTTTAATCACCACTAAAGCCATGGTAGTTTCTGCAAGGGAAGAAGCTTCTAAAATTGGTACAGACATACTAAAACAAGGAGGTAATGCTTTTGACGCTATGGTAGCAACACAATTTGCATTAGCGGTTGCCCACCCATCTGCAGGTAATATATCTGGTGGTGGTTTTATGGTATACAGAAAAGAAAATGGAGATATTGGTTCTATAGATTTTAGAGAAAAAGCACCGTTAAGTGCCCATAAGGATATGTATTTAGACTCCACAGGAAATGTAATTCCAGGAATGAGTACACTTGGAGCTACAGCGGTAGGAGTTCCAGGCTCTGTTGCGGGAGCTATTGAAGTACACAAAAAATTTGGCACCCTTCCTCTTTCTAAAATTTTAGCACCTGTAATAGCTTTGGCCGAAAAAGGAGTTGTTGTTACAGAAAAACAAGAGAAAAAAATTGCACCTTATTTACAAGACTTTATTAAAGTAAATGGGGAATATAGTAAATTTTCTATTCCATATAAAGCGGGGGATACAATAAAGTATAAAGCTCTGGCAAATACATTAAAAAGTATTTCTAAACATGGAAGAGATGGTTTTTATAAAGGCGATGTGGCAAAAAAACTATCTTCCTTTATTCAAAAAAATGGAGGGTTTGTTACCGAGGAAGATTTAGAAAAATATAATGTAAAATGGAGACAGCCTGTTATTTTTAAATATAAAGAATTAAAAATAATTTCTATGGGAGCTCCAAGCAGTGGCGGCATAACCATGCAACAAATTTTTAAAATGATAGAGCCACATAACATTAAAGAATTTGGTCATAATTCTACAAAAAGTATACAGTTATTCACAGAAGCATCTCGTAGAGCATATGCAGATCGTAATTATTTTTTAGGAGATCCTGATTTTGTTTCTATACCATTGGATGTACTTCTAAGTAATGATTATTTAGAAAATCGAATGAAAGACTTTTCTTTTGATAAAGCAACAAAATCTTCTACAGTATCTCATGGAGAAGTAAATATAATTTCAGAAAGTAACGAAACCACCCACTACTCTATTATAGACAAGGACGGTAATGCAGTGTCTGTTACCACAACATTAAATGGTAATTATGGCTCTAAATTATTTTGTGATGAACTTGGTTTTTTTCTTAATAATGAAATGGACGATTTTAGTGCAAAACCAGGAATACCTAACATGTTTGGTTTAATTGGAGCAGACGCAAATAGTATTGCACCAGAAAAAAGAATGTTAAGCAGCATGACACCTACTATTGTAGAAAAAGACAATAAACTTTGGATGGTTGTTGGTACACCAGGAGGCTCTACAATAATTACTGCTGTAGCACAAACTATTCTTAATACCTATGAGTATAGTTTAAATATGCAAGAGGCTGTAAATGCCCCTCGTTTTCACCACCAATGGTTGCCAGATGCGGTTATTTTTGAACCTAATGGGTTTTCTAAAGCTTTAAAAGAAGAATTAAAAGCAAAAGAATACATAATAAATGAAGAACGTACTCCAATTATTGGTAAGGTAGATGCTATTCTTGTTTTACCTGATGGTAGATTAGAAGCCGGCGCAGATAAAAGAGGAGATGACACGGCTGTAGGATATTAGTTATGAAATATGTAAAGAAAACAGGAAAAATATTTAGCTATATTTTAGTATTTTTTCTTTTAGGAATAGGTATTATATATGTTTTTTACAATGAATCTGTTCCTACTGGACAAGAAGGAAATAAAGCGGATGCTCTTGCAAAAAAAATGACACAAGCCATTGGTGGCGAAAAATATGCTAATACAAACTTTTTAGAATGGTCATTTGCGAATGGTTCTCATAGGTATAAATGGAATAAATCTATGGGGCTTGTTACTGTAAAATGGGATGATTATACTGCAAAACTTAATTTAAACAACAATTCTCTAGGTACTATTACCAAAGAAAATACTAAGCTTACCACTAAAGAGAAAAAAGAATTATTACAGAATGCTTTAGATTATTTTAATAACGATTCTTTCTGGCTTGTAGCTCCTTTTAAAGTTTTTGACAAAGGAACCAAAAGAGAAATAGTAACACTAGAAAATGGCGAAGAAGCATTATTAGTATCGTATACGATTGGAGGCTCCACTCCGGGAGACTCGTATTTATGGCTACTGCAACCAAATGGAACACCAAAGAGTTATAAAATGTGGGTAAGTATTATTCCAGTAGGTGGTATTAAGGCAAGTTGGGAAGGTTGGAAGAGGATGAAAAGTGGTATTCTACTTCCTTCCAAACATAAAATAGGACCTATAACATTAGATATGGGAACTATAAAAGCGTATTAAAACACAAAATAAGACTCCTTTGTGAAGCTTATATTCCTCTTATAAATTCTATTTATTTTTGTGCTTCATAATAAAAGAAAAACATGTTTAAGACCAATTCTTATTTTGATGAAAAAGTACTTTCTATAGCCTTTGACTCTAATGAAGGAAAAGCAACCGTTGGCGTTATGGCTCCAGGAGAATATACCTTTGGAACAACTTCTAAAGAATATATGACTGTAATATCTGGTGAAATGGAAGTACAATTACCAGGAGAGTCTAACTGGAAAACCTATAAGCCTTATGAAATGTTTGAAGTAGAAGCTAACCAATCTTTTAATGTAAAGGTAGGTGTAGATACTTCTTACAAATGCATTTATAAGTAATATACTATCTATTAGTTTTATTTATTTGGCTTTTTAATTCCTCCATAGATTCCTGGAGCTGTTTTAACAAGCCTTTTTCCGTTGTAGCATCAATACCAAAAGTAATTTTACTATTTACTTCCCATATTTCTTGTATTTGATGGGGTTCTATATCATAAGGAGGATACGACTCATTCAAAGACACCAAAGTAACGTTAGGAGAATTTGGCTTGCTAATAACTTTTTTAACCAAAACAGCATCTTGCAGTACAACTACATATATTTTATTAGCGCTAACTTCTTTTAAATCTTCAGTAGCTTTTGCTAAAACCCACTCCCCTGGTTTTAAATTAGGAAGCATACTATCTCCCTCTACTTGAAATCCTCTATAGGTAGCATTTCTAAACTCTGGTAAAGGTAAATCAAAAGCAGGTAATTCTTTATACCAACTAGTGTCTTCAATATTTTGAGGATATCCTGCAGCAGCTTTTGCATTAACTAAAACCATATTATCATTATCTGCAGAATCAACGGTTACTACTTTTGGAATAACATTAGTAGAGGACGTTTCTATATATTGCTGGGTACTTTCTCCAAATAACCAAAGAGGATTAATTTTATATTTTTTTAAAAGCTCTACAACCACTTTTCCAGATAATTTTGTTCTACCTCTTTCTATATCTGCTGTAGTGTTAGAAACACCAATTTGTTTAGCAAAATCAGATTGAGTATACCCTAATTCTCTTCTTAAGTCTGTAAATCGTTTTAAAATAGCTTCGTTTTCCATATATCAAATATACACAATTAGGATTATTTCCAAAAAATATATTGGAATATTTCCATAATTAGGAAATATTCCATATTTTTGGATTGATACTAAAAATAGACACTATGATTTTTAAAGACATTCATTCCAAATTACACGCTATTGCTACAGTTGGTGAGGAAGATACCTTTATTAGCGTGATTCCTAGAAAAAAAAGAATCCCTATATTTTTTGGAAATATTCCAAAAAACACTGTTTCAATCGCAAATAGCAAAACAATAAAGAAAACTAATGCAGTACAACTATCTTTATTTAGCTAATTATGGAAGAGACAAAAACATTAATTTACGATGGCAGTTTTAATGGTTTTTTAACCGCAGTATTTGTAGGGTTCGAAGAAAAAAGAAAAACTTTAAATATCAACAAAAGAACATCTTGTAGTAACAACTTATTTATAAAAACTCAAATAATATTTACAGACATGAAAAAAGCTAAACGTGTTTGGAATACAATTCAAAATAAAAATAGTACCGCTCTAAAAAACATTTATTTTACTTTTTTAAGCGAAAAGAAAAATATAGAAAATGTATTGTATTTATATATCAAAAGCTTATTTAATCCCTACCAAGCAGCACAAATAGGTTTTTCAATTTCAGAACAAATTAACATAGAGGATGTTTCTTTAACTGTAGCAAAAGAAAAAAGATATTTAGAAAAAACTATACAATTTAAAGAATCTAATGATGGCATTTTTTACATAAATATTGCTCCTGATTTCGATGTTTTACCTCTATTATCAAAACATTTTAGGATTAGAGTTAATAAAAAACCATGGTTAATATATGATGTAAATAGAAATTATGGTATTTATTATGACACTCACAGTACTGAAATAATTGTACTAGACACAAATCAAATATTCAAAGCTTCACAAAGGAAATTAAAGAATAATAGTGCCAAAATTAAAGTATTAAATAAATACTTTAATAAAAATAATTTAATAACACTGGTAATTAATAAACTAAAACAAAATAAACTTACATTAAATGACAATAAATTAAACCTAAATAGAATTGCTAATTAATTACTTTTTTACCCCTATAAAATGGTCTCTTTTATTATTAAACAAAACATTAAAAGTGGTAAGACTACCATAAATCCTAGTGATATATTGTTGCAAATCTACCTTTTCTTGGTCATCTAAATTTTTACTAGAATTAATTTTTTGTTCCATAACTCTAATTCTATCGCGAACCATTACAATTTTATGAAAAAAAGTATCTATTGGAATTTCTTTATTTGCTAAGTTAGCATCCAATGGCTGTATTACCAAAGTTCCTTTTTTCCATTTATCTGCTATAGGAGTTATAGAAGAAGTATCACTCCATTTTCGTAAAATAGAAATTAAAGATTGTTCTACTTCAGAAAAACTTATAGTATCCACATCATCTGTAACAGCTTCTATAATTTCAAAATCAGAATCCAAAGAAATAGTTTCTATTCCACTGTCCATGAAAGTTACCCAATACATAGTAGAAGTAACATTTGTAATTACTCCTTTACCAAATTCATTATGATTAATACGAGACCCTATTCCTAAAATTTTCATGCTTTAAATTATATCAAAAAATTATAATTACGAATTTAAAACTATGTTAGGAATTAACAAAAACTAAATAAAGACCGTGTTAATATTAATTGCCAAAACAGTAACTTTGCAACTTTGCCATAAAAATGATAAACTACGAGGAAAATATTGAAGTTAAGGGAGCTAGAGCTCATAACCTTAAAAATATAGATGTTACTATACCTAGAGAAAAACTTGTGGTTATAACTGGTTTATCTGGTAGTGGTAAATCTTCCTTAGCTTTTGATACCATCTATGCAGAAGGACAAAGAAGGTATATAGAGACTTTTTCGGCCTATGCACGTCAATTTCTTGGAGGATTAGAAAGACCGGATGTGGATAAAATAGATGGTTTATCTCCTGTCATTGCTATTGAACAAAAAACAACTTCTAAATCCCCAAGATCTACGGTTGGTACCATTACCGAAATATATGATTTTTTAAGATTACTCTTTGCAAGAGCTGGTGATGCTTATAGCTATGTTACTGGCAAAAAAATGGTAAGCTATAGTGATGCGCAAATTAAAGAGCTAATAAAGACGGAATATCTTAATAAGAAAATATCTATTTTATCTCCTGTAATAAAATCTAGAAAAGGACACTACAGAGAACTTTTTGAACAAATTGCAAAACAAGGCTTTGTGAAAGTACGTGTAGACGGCGAAGTAAAAGATATTGTAAAGGGAATGAAAGTAGACCGTTACAAGACACATGATATAGAAATTGTAATAGACCGTTTAAAAGTTAACGAAACTACGGATTTAGATAAAAGACTAACAGAAACCATTAACACCGCAATGTATAGTGGGGAAAATGTTTTAATGGTATTAGAAGAAGGTGTGCCTGAACCTCGTTATTTTAGTAGAGATTTAATGTGCCCTACTTCTGGTATATCCTACCCTTCTCCAGAACCAAATACGTTTTCTTTTAATTCCCCTAAAGGAATGTGTAAAAATTGTAGCGGTCTTGGTCATGTTTTTGAGGTAAATGAAACTAAAATATTTCCCGATAAAAAACTCTCTATAAAAGCTGGGGGTATTGCTCCTCTTGGTCCTTATAAAAACTCATGGGCTTTTAAACAAATAGATATTATTGCACAACGCTATAATTTTGAAATAACGGACTCTATTGATAGTATTCCGCAAGAGGCTTTAGACATTCTTTTACATGGCGGAAAAGAAAGTTTTGATATAGAATCTAAAACTTTAGGTGTTAAAAGAAACTACAAAATTGACTATGAAGGCATTGCTAATTTCATAAAAAGCCAGTTTAATAACGCAGAATCTACCTCTATAAAAAGATGGGCAAAGGAATATATGGATAAAATTGTTTGTCCAAGCTGTGAAGGTTCTCGTTTACGAAAAGAGTCTTTAAACTTTAAAATTAATAAGAAAAACATTTCTGAATTATCCAACTTAGATATATCAGATTTAGCAAGTTTCTTTGATGGTTTAGAAAAAAAATTAGAAGCAAACCAACTAATCATTGCAGAAGAAATTATTAAAGAAATTAAAACTCGAGTTCAATTTCTTTTAGATGTAGGTTTAGATTATTTATCCTTAAACCGTAGCTCTAAAACGCTTTCTGGTGGAGAAGCACAACGTATTAGACTTGCCACACAAATTGGCTCTCAGTTAGTTGGTGTATTATATATTTTGGACGAACCTAGTATTGGGCTACACCAAAGAGATAATGTTCGTTTAATAAAATCTTTAGAAGCTTTAAGAGATATAGGAAACTCTGTTATTGTTGTAGAACATGATCGAGACATGATAGAACGCGCTGACCATGTAATAGACATTGGACCAAAAGCAGGTAAACATGGTGGGCAAATAATTTCTGAAGGAAATCCTGAAGATTTAAAAAAACATAAAACACTTACTGCAGATTATATTACTGGTAAAAAAGAAATAGCTGTTCCAAAAAAACGTAGAAAAGGAAATGGCAAAAAAATTAAACTAACAGGTTGTACAGGAAATAATCTTAAAAATGTAGATATAGAAATTCCTCTCGGGAAAATGATAGGTATAACAGGAGTATCTGGCAGTGGTAAATCTACCCTTATTAACGAGACCCTCTACCCTATTATGAATGCTCATTATTTTAACGGCGTTAAAATTCCAATGCCATATAAAAAAATTACTGGTTTAGAACACATAGATAAGGTTATAGACATAAACCAATCCCCTATAGGAAGAACACCACGCTCTAATCCTGCTACATATACCGGCGTTTTTAGCGAAATTCGTTCGTTATTCACAAAAACTCCTGAAGCAGCAATACGAGGATACAAACCTGGTCGTTTTAGTTTTAATGTAAAAGGAGGTCGTTGCGAAACCTGTCAAGGTGGTGGTCTAAAAGTTATAGAAATGAACTTTTTACCAGACATTTATGTAGAATGCGAAACCTGTAATGGCAAACGTTTTAATAGAGAAACTTTAGAAGTACGCTATAAAGGAAAATCTATTGCAGATGTATTAGAAATGACTATTAATGAGGCTGTTTCTTTTTTTGAAGCAATACCAAAAATATATAGAAAGTTAAAAACTATAAAAGATGTTGGTCTAGGATATATTTCCTTAGGGCAACAATCTACTACACTTTCTGGAGGAGAAGCCCAACGAATAAAACTAGCAACTGAACTTTCTAAAAGAGATACTGGAAACACTTTTTATATCTTAGACGAACCTACTACGGGGCTCCATTTTGAAGATATTCGTGTTCTAATGGAAGTTTTAAACAAGTTAGCCGACAAAGGAAACACTGTTTTAGTTATTGAACATAACTTAGATGTAATTAAAATGGTTGATTATATTATCGATATTGGATACGAAGGGGGCAGAAACGGAGGTATGGTAGTTGCAAAAGGAACACCTGAACAAGTAAGTAAAGACAAAAAAAGTTATACTGCAAAATTCTTAGTAAAAGAATTAGGTTTGTAAACCGTTATATAAAAAAACACACTATTAAATAGTAAAAATAATATGAGAAAAGAATTACACCATAAAGGTTGGAACGAAATTAAAACTAATGACTCTTGGGCTCTTTTTAAAATAATGGGCGAATTTGTTAATGGTTTTGAAAAAATGAGTAAAATAGGACCTTGTGTATCTATTTTTGGTTCTGCAAGAACTAAAGAAAATAATGAATATTACCAACTAGCAGTAAAAATTGCTAAAAGTATTGCAGACGCTGGTTATGGTGTTATAACAGGCGGTGGACCAGGAATAATGGAAGCTGGTAATAAAGGAGCTAATTTAGCAGGAGGAACATCTGTAGGTTTAAATATTGATTTACCTTTTGAACAACATGACAATCCTTATATTGATGGAGATAAAAGCTTAGATTTTGACTATTTCTTTGTTCGTAAAGTAATGTTTGTAAAATATTCTCAAGGTTTTGTTGTTATGCCAGGTGGCTTTGGAACTTTAGATGAACTTTTTGAAGCAATTACTCTAATACAAACGAATAAAATAGAAAAATTTCCAATTATTTTAGTAGGCACTAAATTCTGGACGGGATTAATGGATTGGATAAAAAACACCATGCTTTCCGAAGGTAATATTAGCCCTAGAGACCTTGATTTAATAAAAATTGTAGATACCGAAGAAGAAGTTGTAGCAATTATAGATTCTTTCTACAAAGGACGTGCTCTTAGCCCTAATTTTTAATCTCTAGTGCATAAGTTCCCAAACATAGTAGTTCTAGTAAGTATATTTTTATGTTTCCTTAGTTCATTTCAGACTTTTGGACAACATATTAACACACTTACCGTACATCTAAATGAAGAAACTAAAGAATTAAATATACAACAAGAGTTTGTTTTTAAAAACACCTCTAACTATTCTTTAGGCTATTTATATTTTAATGATTGGGCTAATGCATATTCCAATAAAAATACTGGTTTAGCCAAACGTTTTGCTGAAGAGTTTAAAAAAAGCCTACATTTAGCAAAAGACAATGAAAGAGGGCACACAAAAATTTTAAGTGCAGTAGATAACGAATATAGGGGGCTGCATTGGGAAAGAGAGAAAAATAAGGATATTTTAAAAATTAGATTAAACGACCCTTTACCACCAAACAAAACCGTTAAACTATTTATTAGTTACACAGTTAAGTTACCAATGAGTAAGTTTACTCCCTATGGTTACAACAATAAAGGGGAATACTACTTAAAAGATTGGTATTTAACCCCCGCAGTCTATAATGGAAAATGGAAATTGTATTCCAATAAAAACTTAGAAGATTTATATACGGATGTAACTGAAACTACTGTAAATTTTAATTATCCAGACAGCCTATCTTTAACTACTAATTATAGAAATTTAGGAACATCAAAGTATCCTATAAGACAACTAGCACAACTAAAAGGAATAAAACAAAAAAGCTGTGAGATACTATTAAACACTACTAAAAAATTTACAACACATGTAACGCCATACATGACCGTGGTAACTGATATAGAAGCACCTAAGTATAACAACATTGCACAGGGCATATCTATAAATAATGTAACAAAATTTATACATGAAAATTTGGGGGAATACCCACACCCTCAATTATTAGTTAGTCAAATAGACTATAACAAAAGTCCTTTATACGGTATAAACCAATTACCATCATTTATTAGGCCTTACGAGCAGCAATTTCAATTTGAAATGAAATTCTTAAAAACTGCGTTAAATAGTATTTTAAGAGAAACTATTTTTTTAGACCCTAGAAAGGACCAATGGGTAAACCAAGCTATAGCAAACTACTTATTAATTTCTTACGTTGAGCAACATTATCCAAATCAAAAGCTTCTTGGTAAATTATCTAAAATTTGGGGGATTCGAAGCTTTAATTTAGCCAAAATGGATTTTAATGACCAGTATCCATTTTTATATAATGTTACTGCTCGTAAAAATTTAGACCAATCATTAACTACACCAAATGATTCTCTAATAAAGTTTAACCAAAAAATTGCTAATAAATATAAGGCGGGACAAGGATTAACATATTTAGGTGTATATATTGGAAAAGAAAAAATTGATGAAAGCATAAAAACCTTTTATAAATATTACCAAAGCAATACGGTTAAAGTATTAGATTTTGAATCTATTCTAAAACGATCTACTACTACAGATATAAATTGGTTTTTTAACGCATATGTTTCTACTGACCGAAAAATTGATTTTAAAATTAAAAATGTAAAAAAGTATAAAGATTCATTAATTATTACTTTAAAAAATAAAGAAGGCACCAATGTGCCAATTTCTGTTTTTGGATTACAGAAAGATTCTGTTGTTTCAAAATATTGGTTTACAGATATAGAAGAAGAAAGAACTTTTACCATCCCCAAAAAAGGAGAAGATAAACTAGTTTTAAATTACGATAAAAAAATACCAGAATTTAACCAAAGAGATAACTGGAAATCCTTAAAAGGTTTTTTATCAAGTAACAGAAAGCTTAAATTACAGTTTTTTCAAGATGCAGAAAACCCAGATTACAATCAAATTTTTTATGTCCCTACTATTAGTTTTAATATATACGATGGTTGGTCACCAGGGATGCGATTACATAATAAAACACTCTTAAGAAAACCTTTTATTTATGATTTTTCTCCGTCCTATTCTTTTAGAGAAAAAGCATTTGTTGGTTATGGCAGATTATCTTACCAAAAATTATTAAGTAAAACTGGACTATACCTTGCTAACTATTCTATTAGGGGTTCTACATTTCACTTTCAAGAAAATTCTAGATACTCTACTATAACACCTTCTATTAGTTTTGGTTGGAAACCAGATAACTTACGTTCTAATAAAAGAGAAATTTTAAGTTTTAGATATGTAAATGTATTTAGAAGTAGAGATGAAAATTTAGGAGATTTTGAAACCCCTCCAGATTATAGTGTTTTAAATGCTCGTTATAGAAACTCAAATAATGGAATAATAGATTATTCTTCCTGGTTTATAGATGCCCAGCATGCCAATGATTTTTCCAAGTTAGTATTTGAATGGGAGTTTCGTAAACTTTTTCAAAATAACAGACAGTTAAACCTTCGTTTTTTTGCTGGTAAATTTTTAAGAAATAAAACCACAGGATATAGTGACCCAAATTTTTATAGCTTTGCCCTAGATCGTCCTACAGATTATTTATTTGATTATAGTTATTTAGGTCGGTCTGAAGATTCTGGTCTTTACAGCCAACAAATTATTATATCAGAAGGTGGGTTTAAATCAATGCTACAAAATCCTTATGCAAATGATTGGATGGCTACAACAAATGCAAGTATTAACCTTTGGAAGTGGATTGAAGTATATGGGGATGCTGGCTTTATGAAAAACAAAGGCTTAAAGGAACGCTTTGTATATGATGCCGGAGTAAGATTAAATTTAGTAACAGATTACTTTGAATTATACCTCCCTTTTTACTCTAACAATGGTTGGGAAATTTCGCAGCCTAATTATGAAGAGAAAATTCGTTTTATAATAACAGTTAGTCCTAAAACCTTAATTGGGTTATTTACTAGAAAATGGTTTTAGTTTTTTCATATTCACAAAATACACCTCTTTAAGTACGCAAAATTTACAATAACCACATATTTAAACACGATATTATAAAAATAACGCAATAAAATTGTTTTTGTTTTCATTGTTTTAATCTAAATGTTTAGGTATTTTTGTAAAAATCATAGTTTCAATATGGATATATCTGAAAAAACCAGTAATGACATTTCTTTTGAAGATTTTAGAATTCAGATTCTGCAGGATTATAAAACTGCTTTTTTAAGCAGAACTTGTAGTCTACTTGGCAGAAAAGAAGTCTTAACTGGAAAAGCAAAATTTGGAATTTTCGGAGATGGCAAAGAACTTCCACAATTAGCTATGGCAAGGTCTTTTAAAAATGGTGATTTTAGAAGTGGGTATTATAGAGACCAAACTTTTATGATGGCTATAGGAATATTAAAACCTAAAGATTTTTTCCATGCCCTTTATGCTACCACAGATATAGAAAAAGAACCAATGAGTGCTGGAAGGCAAATGATTGGGCATTACCTTACTCCTAGCCTTAATGAAGACGGCTCATGGAAAAACTTAATTCAACAAAAAAACACAAGTAGTGATGTTTCTTGTACAGCAGGACAAATGCCTAGGCTATTAGGTTTGGCACAAGCATCAAAAATATATAGAAACTTAAAAGATATAGACGCTTCTAATTTCTCAGAAAATGGTAATGAAATAGCTTGGGGAACAATTGGTAATGCAAGTACTAGTGAAGGCATGTTTTTTGAAACCATTAATGCCGCTGGAGTCCTACAAGTACCAATGGTAATAAGTATATGGGATGATGAGTACGGAATATCTGTTCCTGCAAAACATCATACCACAAAAGAAGATATTTCAAAAATTTTAAGTGGTTACCAAAGAACTACTGATGAAAAAGGGTTAGAACTTTTAAAAGTAAAAGGGTGGGATTACACAGCATTAATGCACGCCTATGAAAATGCTTCAGATATTGCAAGAACGGAACATGTTCCTGTTGTTATTCATGTTACAGAATTAACCCAACCACAAGGCCATTCATCATCCGGATCACATGAGCGATACAAAAGTGATGATCGCTTAGAATGGGAAAGAGAAAATGATTGCAATAAACGATTTAAAGAATGGATTTTAGAATCCAGAATAGCTTCAGAAGAAGAGCTAGAGCTTATAGAAAAAGAAATTAAAAAAGAAGTAAGACTTGCAAAAAGAGAAGCTTGGTCAGAGCACCTTACTACACAATTAAATGCCAAAAGAGAACTTGTAGGCTTACTAGAAAAAACTGCAATTAAAAGCCCTAACAAGGTGTTTATTTCTAAAATAAAAAATGACCTTATAGCTATAGACGAACCAATTAAAAAAGATATAGCAACTAGTGCTAGAAAAGCAATGCGATATCTTATTGGTGAAAACACTTTTGAAAAACAAAATTTAATTTCTTGGACTAAAAACTATTTAGAGAGCGCGCAAACAAAATTTAGTTCTAATTTATACAGCGAAAAAGAATCTAAAGCAACAAATGTTCCAATAACTAAGCCTGCTTATGATGAAAATGCTGAGCAAGTAGATGGAAGAATGATTCTAAGGGAGAATTTTGACGAACTTTTTAAAAATTATCCTGAAGCATTAATTTTTGGAGAAGATACAGGTAATATTGGTGATGTAAACCAAGGACTAGAAGGCCTACAAGCCAAGTATGGAGAGTTACGTATTGCAGATACTGGCATTAGAGAAACCACAATAATAGGACAAGGATTGGGAATGGCTCTTAGAGGATTAAGACCCATTGCCGAAATACAATATTTAGATTATATATTTTACGCACTCCCTACCTTAACAGATGATTTAGCAACAACACTATACAGGACAAAAGGTTTGCAAAAAGCTCCACTAATTGTACGTACTAGAGGGCACCGTTTGGAGGGTATTTGGCATTCTGGTTCGCAAATGGGTGGGTTAATTCACCTACTAAGAGGAATGTATATTCTAGCCCCAAGAAATATGACGCAAGCAGCAGGTTTTTACAATACACTTATGAAGAGTGATGAACCTGCACTTGTAATTGAAAGCCTAAATGGTTATAGACTAAAAGAACCTAAACCAAATAATTTAGGAGAATTTACTGTTCCTATTGGTGTAGTAGAAACCGTAAAAGAAGGAACAGACATTACATTGGTATCTTACGGTTCTACATTAAGAATAGTAGAACAAGCAGCAAAAGAACTTATTGAAGTTGGTATTGATGCCGAAGTAATAGATGCACAAACTTTATTACCTTTTGATATTAACCATGACGTTTTAAAAAGTCTAGAAAAAACCAATAGATTACTAATAATAGATGAAGATGTTCCTGGTGGATGTTCTGCTTATTTGTTAGACGAAATTGTAAACAAACAAGGAGGTTACAAATATCTAGATAGCCAACCAATTACGCTTTCTGGAAAAGCGCATAGACCTGCTTATGGTTCTGATGGAGATTATTTCTCTAAACCAAATGCTGAAGATATTTTTGAAAAAGCTTATGAAATTATGAACGAGGCTAACCCATCTGATTATCCAAAATTAATGTAATACTTCGCCTTTAATTTAAAAAGGTTAAATAATCTTTACCAACAGTTCTTTTAGTAAATCTGAGGAAGTAGATGCGCTTGCCCCTACTCCTTTTCCTTTTAAATCCATTTCTCTTAAATGAGAAATTATTTGACTAACCTTTCGCATTGGGTAGTTTTTGGCAGCGGTCTGAAACTCACTAACAAAATACGGGTTTATACGTAATTTACTAGCTACATTTTTAGGAGAATGATCCTTTAAGCCATGATACTGTAAAAGCTGTGTAAAGAAAGAATTTAATAGTGTAATTGTTAATATGAATGGGTTGTCCTTTGGGTTTTGGGCAAAATAATTAATTATTCGTGTTGCCTTAACAACATTACGCTCTCCAATAGCTTTTTTTAATTCAAAATTATTATAGTCCTTACTAATACCAATATGTTCTTCAATATGGGCAGGAGTAATTTCTGTGTTTTTTGGTAATGCTAATTTTAATTTTTCTAACTCATTACTAATTTTACTTAAATCAGTACCTAAATAATCTACTAGTAAAATTGCTGCCTTGTGTGATATAGTATATCCACTGGAACGAAGAACTTTTCGTAACCAATCAGAAACTTGATTTTCATATAATTTTTTACTTTCAAAAATTACACCTTGTTTTTTTACTTCTTTATAAAGGTTTTTTCTTTTATCAAGCTTCTTATATTTATAACAAACTACTAAAACAGTTGTCATTTGAGGGTTTTTAACATACCCCAAAAGATTTTCAATAGTCCTAGACAAATGTTGCGCCTCTTTAATTATAACAACCTGGTAAGGAGCCATCATAGGATATCGTTTAGCATTACTAACAATATCATCTATAGTAACTTCTTTTCCATACAAAACCATTTGATTAAAACCTCTTTCTTCTTCAGAAAGAATATTTTTTTCAATGTATTCCGATATTCTATCAATATAATAAGGCTCTTCTCCAAACAAAAAGTAAATAGGCTTCAAATTACCTGCTTTAATATCCGATACAATTTGTTTTACTTCCTCCATTAAAAAAAAATCATCAAATTTGTGAAATGTTACCTTTAAACTTTAAGAAATATAACTTTCGATTCAAAAATAGCGAAAATAAGGTGCAAATTTTTGATGTTGTTCGTAAAAAATTTGTGCAGTTACAACCAGAAGAATGGGTAAGGCAACATGTAATTCACTTTTTAGTGGAAGAAAAAAAATATCCATTAAGTCTTATTAATGTAGAAAAACAACTCACAATCAATAGTTTAAAAAAAAGATACGATATTGTTATTTTTAATTCAGACGGGAGTATAGAACTTTTAGTAGAATGTAAAGCCCCAAAAATAAAAATCACACAAAATACTTTTGACCAAATAGCAACATATAATATGCAATTAAATGCAAACTTTTTAATGGTTACTAATGGATTGCAACATTTATACTGTAAAATGAATTTTATAGAAGAAAAATACTCCTTTTTAAGGCAAATTCCTGATTTTAGCCGTTAATTTGCACCGTTTTGAATATAGCAGTTGTAATACTTAATTGGAATGGAGAGGTACTTTTAGAAAGATACCTACCCTCTGTAATGAAATATTCTGAAGGAGCAGATATTTATGTTGCAGATAATGCCTCTACAGACGACTCTATTTCTTTTTTAAAAAACAACTACCCAACTATAAAAATCATACAAAATTCTAGCAATGGCGGTTTTGCAAAAGGATATAATGATGCGTTACAGCATGTAAAAGCAGATATATATTGCTTATTAAACTCCGATGTAAAAGTTACTAAAAACTGGTTACCTCCAATCATTGAAGCTTTTAAAGATATTCCTGATGCATCTATTATTCAACCAAAAATATTAGACCATATGCGTAAAGACTATTTTGAATACGCTGGAGCTGCAGGTGGTTATATAGACCGGTTAGGATATCCATTTTGCAGAGGAAGAATTTTTCAGGCTTTAGAAAAAGACACAGGACAGTATAACGATATTCAAGAAATTTTTTGGGCAACAGGCGCTTGTATGTTTATTAAAAGTGATATTTTTCATAGCTTAAACGGTTTTGATGAAGATTATTTTGCGCATCAAGAAGAGGTAGATTTATGTTGGAGAGCAAAAAATATTGGATATAAAGTTTTTTATGTTGGCACCTCTAGTATTTATCATCTTGGCGGTTCTACATTAAGTAACATGAACCCTAAAAAAACATACTTAAATTTTAGAAACTCTCTTTTTTCAATCACAAAGAATTTACCTTTAAGAAAAGCTTTTATTATTATTTTCTTAAGACTATTATTAGATGGTATTGCTGGTATTCGATTTGTTTTTCAATTAAAACCTAAACATTGTTTAGCTATTATAAAAGCACATTTAAGCTTTTATAAAAACTTTAGAAGAATGTATAAAAAAAGAGAAAAGAAAAACTTTATAAATAAATACTATGCAACAAAGTCCATAGTGTGGTCTCATTTCGTACATCAAGTAGCAAGGTTTAGTAATTTAGTAAAAGATTAACTAAATTACAGTATATATAATTTTGCAATTGTATAATTTTGGTGTTTATTTATTAGATAACCATTAATAAAATATAAATTATTTAAATATTAAGTTTTAGAACTATGAAA
This sequence comes from Maribacter vaceletii, assembly GCF_003634105.1. Lineage (GTDB taxonomy): Bacteria > Bacteroidota > Bacteroidia > Flavobacteriales > Flavobacteriaceae > Maribacter_B > Maribacter_B vaceletii. Next base: position 402,216 of record NZ_RBIQ01000008.1, read on the forward strand.
AAAGTTATTTTAGGATGTTTAGGAGTAACCCTTTTGTTATCCTCATGTGTATCTCAAAAAAAGTATGCAGAGTTAGAGGCTAAAGCAAATGAGACTCAAGATTTGTTAAATTCTGCTACAGTTAAATTAAATGACTGTTTAGAAGATAATGCAAAAATTAAAACTTTAGAGGATCAAAATGCTTTCCTTAAAGCAAACAATCAAGAGTTAATTAATAATATGGGGAACTTAACTACCCTAACAACTAAAGGTGCAGAAAACTTAGAAAAATCTTTAGAAAGCTTACAAGAAAAAGATTTAACTATTAGAAAACTAAACAATGCAATTACACGTAGAGATTCTGTTAACCTATCTTTAGTACAAAGTCTTAAAGGTGTTCTTGGAAACTTAGATGATGAGGATATTGAAATTAGTGTAGAAAAAGGTGTTGTTTTTGTTTCTATCTCTGATAAATTATTATTTAGCAGCGGAAGCTATAACATTACAAGTAAAGCAAAGAAAGTACTTGGAAAAGTTGCACAAGTTGTAAACAACAAACCAGATTTTGAATTCATGGTAGAAGGTCATACAGATGATGTACCTTACAGAAGTGGTGTTTTACAAGATAACTGGGATTTAAGTGTTAAGCGTGCTACTGCAGTTGTTCGTATACTTCAGAATGATTATAATGTAGACCCTAAGAGAATGACAGCTGCTGGTAGAGCGGAGTTTGTTCCTTTATCTACAACAGAAAAATCTAGAAACAGAAGAACAAGAATTGTTGTACTTCCTAAAATTGACCAATTTTATAGTATGATTGAAGAAGGAATGAAAGATCCTGCAATTGGAGGAAAATAATTCCACATTAAATTATAAATAAGAAAGCAGCCAATTGGCTGCTTTTTTTATTACAAAAAAAATAGTATTATAATATATCTATGCTGCCTTTTCCTTCTCTTACTACTTCTTGCTTGCCTTCAGACAAGTCTATAACAGTAGAAGCAACATTATCTCCGTAACCGCCATCAATTACAATATCTACTAGATTATTCCACTTTTCATAAATAAGTTCTGGATCCGTTGTATATTCTAACACTTCATCTACATCTCTAATAGATGTAGATACAATAGGGTTTCCTAACTCTTCTACCAATATCCTAGCTATAGCATTATCAGGCACTCTAATACCTACAGTTTTCTTTTTCTTAAAATCTTTAGGTAAATTATTATTTCCCGGCAAAATAAAAGTATAAGGCCCTGGCAAAGCTCTTTTAAGTATTTTAAAAGTTGCTGTATCTATTTGTCTAACATAATCAGACATATTGCTTAAATCTGCACATATAAAAGACCAATTTGCTTTTGCTAGTTTAACTCCTTTTATTCTTGCAATTTTCTCTAATGCCCTTGTGTTTGTAATATCGCAACCCAAACCATAAACAGTATCTGTAGGGTAAATAACTAAACCTCCTTTTCGTAAAACAGCAACAATACGTTGTACCTGTTTAGGATTGGGATTTTCCTCATATAATTTTATAAGCTCTGCCATAATACACCCTAAAGTACTTCTAATTTAGCAAAACGAAGTAACAACTTTTTAATATCTCCTTTATCAAATTGTATTTCGGCTTTACGATCGCTACCAATACCTTCTAAATTTAACACCTTTCCCCTACCAAATCTTGTATGATTTACTAAAGAACCAACTGAAAGTCCAGGGTCTATTGTATTTGTATTCCCAACAGGCTTGGATAATTCTGGTTTAATTTTCCTAAGTTTTCGTAATTGATTTTCGGTAGGTTTACCTACTAAAGGTGGTGTTCCTCTTTTAGGTTTTGTTTGTCTAAGTTTACTTTTGTCTACCTCTCCAAAAATATCGGTATCTACAAAAGATTTATAACGGTAACCACCATCTACAGGAGTTAGGTTTTCTACATATTTTTCATCTATTTCCTCAATAAACCTACTAGGTTCTGCATCAATTAGCTTACCCCATCTATATCTATTTTGTGTATACGTTAAATATGCTTGTTTTTCTGCTCTTGTTAATGCCACATAGAACAGCCTTCGCTCCTCCTCCAGCTCACTACGAGTGTTCATACTCATCCCAGATGGAAATAAATCCTCTTCCATACCAACAATATACACATATGGAAATTCCAAGCCTTTAGACATGTGTATGGTCATTAATGCTACTCTATCATCATCTCCAGGGTCATTATCCAAATCCGTAGCAAGAGCTACATCTTCTAAAAACTCACTTATATTTCCTGTAGCACCGTCTAATTCTTTCTGCCCTTCAACAAAGTCTTTAATACCATTTAAAAGCTCCTCAATATTTTCCATACGAGCTATACCTTCTGGAGTTCCATCTTTTTTAAACTCTAAAAGAACACCAGCTTTTTTAGCAACATGCTCAGAAAGTGTAAAAGCATCGGTAGTTTCGTTCATTATCTGGAAACTCTGTATCATGGTAATAAAGTCTACCAATTTTCTTTTAGTTCCTGCATTAACTTTTAAATTAATACGGTCTAAATTCTGAATAACTTCAAAGATAGAACGCCCGTAATGGTTAGCGGCAACCACTAACTTATCTATTGTAGTTTGTCCAATTCCTCTTGCTGGGAAGTTTATAACTCGCTTTAAAGCCTCTTCATCTTTTGGATTTACTACCAATCTTAAATATCCTAAAACATCTTTTATTTCTTTACGTTGATAAAAAGAAAGTCCGCCATAAATTCTATACGGAATATCTCTTTTTCGTAATGCATCTTCAATTGCTCTGGATTGCGAATTGGTTCTATAAAGCACTACAAACTCCCCGTTATTAAGCTGATGTTGCATTTTATTCTCAAAAATAGAACCTGCAACAAACCTACCTTCTTCGGCATCAGTAATACTTCTATGTACTTTAATAGCTGGTCCTTCATCATTATCTGTCCAAACTACTTTATCTAGTTGTGTTTTATTGTTTGATATTACAGAGTTAGCAGCATTTACAATATTTTTTGTAGATCTATAATTTTGCTCTAATCGATACATTATTACATTATCATAATCTTTTTGAAAATTTAAAATATTACTAATATTAGCTCCTCTAAAAGAATAAATACTTTGTGCATCATCCCCAACCACACATATATTTTGAAATCTATCCGAAAGGGCTTTAATAATTAAGTACTGCGAATGGTTTGTATCTTGGTACTCATCTACCAAAATGTATTTAAACCTTTCTTGGTATTTCATTAAAACTTCTGGAAACCTGTTTAAAAGTTCATTAGTTCGCAGTAAAAGGTCATCAAAATCCATAGCTCCTGCCTTAAAACAACGATCTACATACTGTTGATATATCTCCCCCATTCTTGGCTTTTTCGCCATAGCGTCGGCCTCTACTAACTCCGGGTTATTCAAATAAGCTTTTACCGTAATTAAACTATTTTTATAGGATGATATTCTACTTTGCACCTGCTTATACTTGTAAATATCTTTATCTAAACCTAATTCCTTTATTATAGAAGAAATTAAACGCTGGGAATCTTGGGTATCATAAATAGTAAAATTTGGAGGATAGCCTAATTTATTACCGTCTACACGTAAAAGCTTTGCAAAAACAGAATGAAAAGTTCCCATCCATAAATTTTTAGCATCAGAATTACCAACAATACTTGCAATCCTTGCTTTCATTTCACGGGCTGCTTTATTTGTAAAAGTAAGTGCCAAAATATTAAAAGAATCTACTCCTTGCGCCATTAAATGGGCTATTCTAAAAGTAAGCACTCTTGTTTTTCCGGAACCTGCTCCTGCAATTACAATCATTGGCCCGTCTTTATGCAAAACTGGGGCTTTTTGCGCATCATTTAAACCATCAATAAAACTACTCAAATCCTAATAATTTTTAGAACTGTGAATTTAGCCATAATAACTGTTATCCAAAAGTTAGTAAGAAGAGATTTATGAACAATAAAGGGAGATTCCTTTTAATTTGAATATATTTAGTAATTCAATTAAATACCATGAAAAATACACTACTCTTTTTACTACTCCTTTGTTGCTCTTTTGTAATTGCTCAGCAAACAATTTCTGAGTCTGAATATAGTAATATAGAAGAAAAAGTAATTTCTTGGCGAAGAGATATTCATGAAAATCCGGAACTATCCAATAGGGAATTTAAAACTGCAGAAAAAATAGCAAAACATCTAAAATCTTTAGGGATAGATGTGCAAACAAAAGTTGCACACACAGGAGTAGTTGGAATTTTAAAAGGGAAAAAAGAAGGGAAAGTTGTTGCTCTAAGAGCAGATATAGATGCGCTACCAGTTACAGAACGTAATGATTTACCTTTTAAATCTAAAGTAACTTCCACATTTCTTGGAGAAAAAGTTGGAGTTATGCATGCATGCGGCCATGATACACATACTGCTATATTAATGGGAGTTGCAGAGATTTTAGCAAAAAATAAAGATAAAATAAACGGAACTATAAAATTCATTTTTCAACCAGCAGAAGAAGGGCCTCCTCCTGGGGAAGAAGGTGGGGCTAAACTTATGATAAAAGAAGGTGTTTTAAAAAATCCTGATGTAGATGCTATTTTTGGGTTACATATAAATTCTGAAACTCCCGTAGGAACCATAAAATACAAATCTGGGGGTACAATGGCTGCGGTACAACGCTTTGTAATTACCGTAAAAGGGAAACAAACACATGGTTCCCAGCCATGGAAAGGAATAGACCCAATTTTAATCAGTGCCAAAATAATTGATGGCCTACAAACAATAATTAGTAGAGAAGTTAACCTTACTAATGAAGCTGCAGTAATTAGTGTAGGTAAAATTACAAGTGGTGTGCGTTTTAATATAATTCCAGAAAGTGCAGAACTTATTGGAACCATTAGAACACTAGATTATGATATGCAGAAACAAATTACTAAAAGAATGCAAGAAATGGTGCCATCTATTGCTAAAACATATGGCGGAGAAGCCACTATTGTATTAGAAAATTTTACAGATATAACATATAATGAACCTTCCCTTGTTACTACAATGCTACCTACATTACAAAAAGTAGCTGGCATAGATAAAGTTCTGCAACAAAAGGCAGTAACTGGCGGTGAAGACTTTTCATATTTCCAAAATGAAGTGCCTGGTTTTTATTTTTTCTTAGGAGGAATGTCTATTGGTACTACAGAATCTTTTCCACACCATACTCCAGATTTTAAAATAGACGATAGTGGTTTGTTATTGGGTGTAAAAGCACTAACAGAAATGAGTATTGACTATCTAAATAATTAAATTTTCTTTACTACTTAAAAGTAAACTACCTCCGGGCAAGCCCACGAGGCATTTATTAGGGAAACTAATTTTGATTTCGAGGCAAGACTCGGAGCATTTAAATCTAGATTATCGAGAAACTTTGTTTATATTTTGTATTATTTTTGATGCAATTTTATAAGTAATATATAAATATATTTATGGATACTATTCTTGAATTTCTTTCAAACATCTCATGGTGGATGTGGGTTATAGTTGGACTTATATTAGTTGCAATTAGAGATATATTTATACAACGAGCACATACCATAAGTCACAATTTTCCTGTAGTTGGCCATCTTAGGTATTGGTTAGAAAGTATTGGTCCAGAAATGCGCCAGTATTTTGTAGCAAATAATAGAGAAGAATTACCTTTTAATAGAATTGAACGTGGTTGGATATATGCTTCTGCTAAAAAAGAAAATAATTATGAAGGTTTTGGAACCGATAGAGATTTATACGCACACCAACATGTTTTTATAAAGAACCAAATGATGGCGTATAGCCTGCCAGAAAATCATCCAAACAAGACAGATGCTTCTTTTTTACCATGCGCTAAAGTTATTGGAGAATATAATAAAAGAGAAAAACCTTTTAGACCAGCCTCTGTTATAAACGTATCTGCAATGAGTTTTGGCTCATTATCTGCAGCTGCAATAGAAGCATTAAATAAAGGAGTGCATAAAGCAGGAGCGTATCATAACACAGGAGAAGGAGGACTTTCCCCTTACCATAAAAAAGGCGGTGATGTTGTTTTTCATTTTGGAACCGGATATTTTGGTGTTCGTAGCAAAGAAGGAAGTTTATCTATAGAAAAACTTAAAAAACTAACACAAGAAAATCCTTGTATAAAGGCTATTGAAATTAAACTCTCTCAAGGAGCCAAACCCGGAAAAGGAGGCGTTTTACCAGGAGCAAAAATAACGCCTGAAATTGCAGAAATAAGAGGTGTAGAAGTTGGTAAAGATGTACTATCTCCTGCAACTCATAAAGCTTTTAGCAATGTAAAAGAATTAATGGTCCTTATTGAAACTATAGCAAATGAAACTGGTCTTCCAGTTGGTATAAAAGGGGCTATTGGAAAATTAAAACAGTGGGAAGAACTTGCTGATATCATGCTTAAAACAGGTAAAGGACCAGACTTTATCACTGTAGATGGTGGTGAAGGCGGTACTGGTGCAGCACCTCCTAGTTTTGCAGACCATGTTTCTTTACCGTGGGTTTATGGTTTTTCTAGTTTATATAGAATGTTTTCAGAAAAAGGGCTTACAGAAAGAATTGTATTTATTGGTAGTGGCAAATTAGGCTTCCCTGCTAAAGCAGCTATGGCATTTGCCATGGGAGTAGATTGTATAAATGTTGCCAGAGAAGCAATGATGAGTATTGGTTGTATTCAAGCGCAAGTATGCCACACTAATAGGTGTCCGGCAGGAATTGCAACACAAAGCAAATGGTTACAAAACGGTGTTAATGTTCCTTTAAAATCGGATAGATTAGCGCAATATTTTAAAACATTTAGGAAGGAATTTTCAGAAATTACTCATGCTGCTGGTTATGAGCACCCATGCCAGTTTAATATGGATGATGTTCAAGTAAACGTTGATGACACCGATTTAAGTAGAACCCTAAGAAGTACGTATAAATATCAAAAAACAGAAGTTCCATTTAATGGTGTTCAAGAACTATATGATTGCCCTCATTTAGGCAGTATTAAATAACCTTAATGTGCTATTTTTGTAAAAAAAATTAATATGAATTTTAAATTATCAATTTTTACACTTTTATTCATTTCTTGTCTTTCGCTACATGCTCAAAGAAAAAGTGATTTAATAAATGAAGTAAACTTATTAAAAGCAAAATTAGACTCTACCAACATAGAGTTGGCATCCTCTAAAAAAAATGGTAGTGTAAATGCAGAAAAAGCAGCCTCTTTTGAAAAACAAGTGGTTGATTTGCAAAATGCAAATAGTACTTTATTAAAAAACTTAAATAGTTTTGCTCAAATTTCTAGTAAAAATTCTGAAAGTGTAAATAAAGCGCTTGCAAGTTTAGAAGAAAAAGAAAAGCAATTAAGTGTTTTTACAGACGCTATTAGTAGTCATGATTCTACTGCTGTTGTGGTTCTTACAAATGCAAAACAAACTTTAGGAGAAAATGCTAAAATTGGAGTTTCTAATGGTGTTGTAGTTATATCTAATGATTTAACATCTTTGTATGGTTCTGATATTAATACAACTATAACCGAAGAAGCAAAAGCTTGGTTGCAAAAAATTGCAACAGTTTTAAGCGCTAATCCTAAAACAACTATCACCGTTGAAGGACTAAGTATGACAGGAGATTTAAACACTCCCACATTACAAGCAACATCTATCGCTAACTATCTAACAAAAGATATGTCTATTGCTAAAGATAGAGTTAATGTAAATGCCAAAGATGGTGGCTTTAAAGAAGGTGTTAATTTTAAAATACATCCAAATTACGAAGCTTTTTACCTAATGGCTCGGGAAGGAATTAAGAACGGAAATAAGTAATTTAAAAAATCCCGTAATTAGTATTACGGGATTTTTTTCTCTAGTTTTCATCAACTGGTTTAAAAATTCTAATCCAGTCTACATTTAAGGTATGGTCTTCGGGGAAATTAGCTATTTCTTCATCTGTAGGCATTCTACCTGCTTCGGCATTCCAGTTTTGAACTTCTGCATTTATTATAATATCCATTTCTTTACTTAAACCTGTTCTATCTGAAGTATTAGGAGGAGCAGAAGCGGATGTGTATCCTAATGGATCTATACCATCTTTACTCCCAACATTATCTAAATTGTCCATTACTTTTATTAACTCTCCATTTAAATAATACTCAAGATCAATAGGAGATTTCCAATAAACACCTATACGAACCCAATCACTAGAAGTATATGGATACCCGTCAATTTTTTGCCATGTACTAGCATCTTTAGGTTGGTAATCTGTAAATGGATCTCTTATAAACACATGGTGACTTATATGAAACCTTTCACTAAACCATTGCTGGTCATTTCTTGGATTTTGTGCTCCGTAGGTTTCTAATATATCTATTTCTTGTGTATCATCTGGGCTTAGCATCCATATATCTGAAGCAAAAAATGCGTTTGCAACTTTTACTCTAGCCTCAACAAAAACAGGGTACACTACCCTCTTGGTTGAAGTAATACACCCTAATCTAGTAGCTTTATCTGTAAGTGTCCCATTAGACCCTCCATAAGATTTTGTTTCACCATTTACCCTTGTTGTTAACAATTTTAAATTACCATCTGAGACCGTAACATTTTCATGCCTCCAAATTGTTGGCCCAGGACCATTCCAGGAATTATGGTAAAAGTTTGTCCATTTTCCGCCACCAAATTCTGACAAGCTATTTTCTCCAGCAAATTCATATTCAAAATCATCCGAAATATCATCTTGAAATTCCCATTTTTTTCCATCTCCAGCATTTGCAGGTACCGGTATTGTTTTCCATGTTAAAGGTTCCGGGTCTGGGTCTGGGTCTGGATCTGGATCTTTTGGGTCTTCTTTATTTTCTTTTTCTTCTGGTTCTTCTACTACATTATCTTGCGAACAAGAATACACACTAATCATTAAAGCGAGGAACATTGCAATTTTTTTCATAAAACCTTTTTTCATCATTTTTATAAAGTGATATTAATAAGCATATCTCTTTATAATATTCATATTATTTACCTAGCTAAATTATTATATTCACATCTTTTAATAAAAAAACATGCCTTTACAAAAACTGAACAACATATTCTTATGAATACATAATGATCTAGAATACAACACAATTAGTCTAATTAGAAAAAGAAAATAAAATAAACGAGTATTAATAAACAAAATGCATATACAATTAACTATTACATAATTTTTAGATAAATACTCCGTTCTTTAATGCAGAAACCAAAACCAAAATCATGTCCGAAGAAGGAATTTTACAAATGTTTGCTTATTTACTACCAGCTGTTGTAACTGGAGCAGTTGCTTTTTATTTTTTTAGATTACATACAAAAAATGAAGAAGGAAGAAGACGTTTTTTATTACATAAAGATAGCCAAACAAATACATTGCCTATACGTTTACAAGCATACGAAAGAATGGCTCTTTTTTTAGAAAGAATTGCTATTCCAAGCTTAGTTGTTCGTATTGCTCCTAAAAGTTCTGATAAAAACGAGTATGAAAACTTACTTATAAAAAGTATAGAAAACGAATTTGAACATAACTTATCCCAACAAATATATATGACCGACGAATGTTGGAATATTATTAAGGCTGCAAAAAGTGCTACTATACAAATGATTCGTAAAGCTGCCTTAAGTGAAACAGATTCTGCTGATAAATTAAGAGAAGATGTTTTAACCGAAACTATGGATAAAGCTTCTCCTTCTGGTACCGCATTAGCTTTTGTAAAAAAGGAAATTGGAGAATTGTGGTAATTAATTATTTAAGCACATTAAATTTTGCTTCTGCATAGTTAAAACCTTGTTCCCACCACTCTGTCATTAGTTTTTTATTAAATACTAAAGAGTTTTCAGTTAATTTTGTTGGAGTATAATACAAGTTTAGCTTTACACCTCTATGCTTTGCTGCCAAAATTCCTTCAGAAATATCATGATGTTCTATTTGGTCTAATACAAAACCATAGATACTAAGCATTAATGAAAATGGGTTTTTCCCTAGAACCTTATTATGTTCCATTTTCTCAGATTCTAAAATAATAGCATCTACTTCTGTAGCGCCCCGCCTAATAGCTTCTCGTATTGGTAAAACACAACCTAAACCACCATCACCATACTCAAAGCCATCTTTTTTTACTAAAGACATAAAAGGTATATAATTACAAGAAATCCACATCCAATCACAAAATTCATTATAAGTAAATTCTTTTACCGACTTATATTCTACTCTATTTTTAGATAAGTTAGATACTGTAACAACTACATCTTTATGTGTTTTTCTGATTTCATTAAATTCTTCTACTGAAAAATTTCTTCTGATTGTTTTTCGTAAAGATTTGCTTTCACCAAAAGTTCTTTTCTTTTTTATAAACTGAAGAAATGTTGTAATAAAGTTTATTGAAACAAATTCCCTATCGCCTTTTTTACGTACTATAAAGGGATTTAAACTAAATATTTTTCGTTGGTTAACATTCGTGTACAAGTCGTATAACTTTCCTACTTTATTTAAAGCTAATTGAGGGATTAACAAACTTCCTGTTGAGGTTCCAACAAGTAAATCATAATCTCTTTTTTCAATTTCCATTAAATATTGGGCAACACCGCCTGCAAAGGCTCCTTTACTACCTCCTCCACTAATTACTAAGGCTCTCATTCAATTTTAATCTGACTTGTTTCTATATTTTTAAATTTGGCAAAATTATAACCACTCTCCCACCATGCACTCATTTTTTCTTCATTAAAAATTAAAGAGTTCGTTGTTAGTACTGTTGGTGTATAATAAAAATTAATAATTGTATTATTATGGTTGGCTACATATTTGCCAATACGTATATTTTGATGTTCAATACGGTCGAGCATAAACTCGAACATATTAGTTAGCAAAGAAAAACTATTTTTTGATGGCATTCTATTTAAATGACTTACTTCTGTTTGTAAAACAATTACATCTATTTCAGTTGCACCTCTTTTTATAGCTTCTTCGATAGGTACCATATTTGCTAAACCTCCATCTGCATACTCGCAACCATTTTTACGAGCTAAACTCATAAAAGGAGTATAATTACAAGATATCCAAACCCATTCGCAAAAATCATCATAACTATAATCGTTTACACTTTTGTACTCTACAGTATTATGGGATAAGTTAGAAACAGTAACAACAACCTCTTTTGGGCCACTTTTTAGTTCCTCAAATTCTTCTTTTGTAATCGTTTTTTTTATAAGCTTTAATAAATTATGACTCTCGCCAAAAGTTTTACTACCTCTATAAAAATTTTTAAAAACATTCCAATGGTTAATACCAATAGTATTTACTCCATATTTATTTTGAATTACAAAGGGACAATTACTAAAAATATCATCTTGACTTACGGAAGTGTATACGTTTTTTATCTTATCAATTTCCCCTAATGCTAAATGAGATATTAATAAACTACCAGTTGAGGTGCCTAAAAAAAGTTCATAATTATAGTGGAGTTTTTGCATTAAATATTGGGATACCCCACCTGCAAAAGCACCTTTACTACCTCCACCTGAAATTACTAAAGCTCTCATTATTTACTAACTAGTTCTTCTATATAACGAAAATTATCTGTTTTTAATTCTTTCAACTGCAATTTTATTCTCTGTTTATAGTCTTCATCTTCTATTAATTTTGCTAATAAATTTCTTGCAAATTTTTTAAACTGCCAACTATGGTGGTTAGATGCTATTATAAGATTGGTTAAACTTGCTGTATTTAAGCCTATAGTTTGATTTAAAAACTGAAATGCTGAAATACGAGTATCTACACTAAATTTTGGAGATGTATACCCTACCAACTCTTTATAGTAAATCCCAGTGTTTAAACTATTATACTCAGGGGTTACAATTGCTAATGTTAGCCATAATAACCTTATATTTTTATTGGAAAAACCTATTAAATTACTAGTTGCATTTAAATACTGATTTCTTTTTTCAGGAAAACTACTCCATAGAGCAAACAATGCATTTTCTTGAGTAATATAGCTTTTATCAGATAAAAGAGATTCAAACGGAGCTTGTAGCTCTTTTGAAACCTTTACAGTTGATTTTGCTACGGCTCTTCGTATTTTTAAATTTGATGTTTCGAGAGCTTCTTTTAAAAAATCAGGAGATAGAAATTTATAATAATCTTGTATAATTCTACTTTTTAATTCAGGAGAACTTGTTTTATCCCAATAGCTTTTTATTATTTTTTCTTTGTGTATATAACTTGAGCTTGCTATTACAACCTCTTCTTCTATAAAATTTAAAACTTTAATAGCTTCCGATTTAGTAGTCAAATGTTTTTTTACTTCTTCAAAAGGGAATGTTTTTTCAACCAACCATTTGCCCTTAAAGTCAGTAAGTTTTTGCCCACTAGCCAACTCCATTTCTTCTATAAAATCATCTACTTCAACATTTTTATATTGGTATTTATTTAAATAAGAAGTTATTCCTTTTTTAAACAAAGTGTCTCCAACTTTTTCACGTAACATATGTAATGCCCATGCTCCTTTTTCGTAAAATGTTAGGCTACTTGCTTTTGGGTTTAGTAACGACTCCCCTTTTTCATTTACTTGAGCTTCATCGATAGCCTTAGCACTATCATACAATTTCCAGTAATAGTGTTCTTCTCCAAATAATTTTTTTTCTGCCAAATAGGAATAATATGTTGCAAAACCTTCATGTAACCAATGGCTATTTCCATTCTTTTCAGTTATTAAATTCCCAAACCATTGGTGGGCTAATTCGTGTGCATTAATGGTTACGTAATTTTTATCAATAAAAGATACAGAGTCAATTACATAACTATCTGAAAATATAGTTGTTCCCGTATTTTCCATTCCTGCATATAAAAAATCATGTACAGGGATTTGTTTATAATTTAACCAAGGGTAAGAAACCCCAATCTCTTTTTCTAGAAAATTAAAAATTTCTTTAGAATATCTATACGTTGGTTCTACAAACAAACTATCTTTTGGGGAATAATATAACTTTAAAGGAATGCCACTTTTAGATTTCTCTTCTACATATTTATAATTACCTATAGCAAAGGCTACTAAATAGCTACTCATAGGTTTATCCATAGAATATACCCATAGATTCGTATTTTCTTTTTCTTGTTTTTCCAGAAGTTTTCCGTTAGAAATTACGGTGTAGTCTTTATCAAACTCTATATTAATATCAAATTCCACCTTTTCTGTCATATCATCAAAAGAAGGCAACCAATAGCTTGTATATTTACCTTGACCTTGTGTCCAAATTTGAGCATCTATATTAAGCATGTCAGAATTTGTATCCCATCCAACAAAATAGACTGTTTGCTTTGGAAAAACTTTGTATTTAAGTGTAATAAAATATTTCTTTCCTTTCTTAAAAGAATGTTTTATTGATAGTTTAGATTTCGTATTTAAAAAATCTATCTTTTTATGATTTAATAAAACTGAAGTAAACTCCATATCATGCGCATCTAAGAAAATATAGCTCACATCATTTAAAGCATTAAATTCATAAGTAACAATACCTTCTATTGCTTTTTCTTTAACTATTGGTTTTATTACTGCTTCAGCTCTAATAAAGTCTACTTTTTCTTGTATTTGTGCAAATAAACCAGATGTAATAAAAAGAAAAAAAACTTTAAAAATTAATTTCATAGTTTGGGGGTTATAAGTAACGTCTTTCAAATTTAGCATTTTACTTTGTTGCATTGTTATTCCCTATACCCTAATTTAGACGAATGAATGCAAATTATTTACAAACTCCCATTGCCTATTTAAAAGGAGTAGGCCCTAATAGGGCAAATTCTTTGCAGTCAGAGCTTGGTATTTCTTGCTTTCAAGACCTTCTTAACCTTTTCCCCAATAGGTATATTGACAAAACAAAATACTATAAAATAAGGGAACTACAACGTAGCAGTGCAGATGTACAGGTTGTTGGTAAAATTATTCATTTAAAAACAGTAGAACAAAAAAGAGGAAAACGTTTAGTTGCAAAGTTTGTAGACGATACCGGAGAAATAGAACTAGTTTGGTTTCGTGGCCAAAAATGGATTAAAGAAAATATAAAAATTAATAAAGCTTATGTGATTTTTGGGAAATGCAATTGGTATAATGGTAAATTTTCTATGCCACACCCAGAAATGGAATTTTTAGAAGAACATGAAAAAGGGGTTAAAATTGCTATGCAACCCATTTACCCTTCAACCGAAAAACTAAGTAATACTGGTGTAACCAACAAGGTTATTAATAAAATGATGCAGCAATTGTTTTTAGACTGCAAGGGGCAATTTTCAGAATCCTTATCTCCAAAAATTATTCATGAATTGCGTTTAATTTCTAAAAGTGACGCTTTATTTAATATTCATTTTCCTAAAAATCAGGAACTATTAGCCAAAGCTCAATTTAGATTAAAGTTCGAAGAACTTTTTTATATACAACTACAGTTATTAGGTAAAAGCAAAGCTAGAAAACAGCGTATTAAAGGGTTTGTTTTTGACCAAGTTGGCACACATTTTAATAATTTTTATAAAAACCACTTGCCTTTTGAGCTCACCAATGCACAAAAAAGAGTGGTAAAAGAAATTAGAGCAGATTTAGGTACTAGCGCACAAATGAATAGATTATTACAGGGCGATGTTGGCTCTGGAAAAACTATTGTAGCATTAATGACTATGTTGTTAGCTATAGATAATGGCTACCAGGCGTGTTTAATGGCACCTACCGAAATTTTGGCAAATCAGCATTTTAATGGTATTCAAGAGCTTTTAGGTGATTTGGGTATTAAAATTGCAATTTTAACTGGTAGTGTAAAAAAAAACCAGAGAATTATAATTCATGAACAATTAGAAAGTGGAGAACTTCACATTCTAATTGGTACGCATGCCCTATTAGAAGATAAAGTAAAATATAAAAATTTAGGATTGGCTATTATAGATGAGCAACACAGATTTGGTGTTGCCCAGCGTTCTAAATTATGGCATAAAAATAATTTGCCTCCTCATATTTTGGTAATGACCGCTACTCCTATCCCCAGAACTTTGGCTATGAGTTTATATGGCGATTTAGATATTTCTGTGATAGACGAATTGCCTCCAGGGAGAAAACCAATAAAAACAGTACACAGGTATGACTCAAATAGATTAAAAGTTTTTGGATTTATAAAGGAAGAAATAAAAAAAGGACGTCAAATTTATGTTGTTTACCCTTTAATACAGGAGTCTGAAGCATTAGACTATAAAGATTTAATGGATGGCTATGAGAGCATTGTACGAGATTTTCCACAACCAGAATACCAAATATCTATAGTACATGGGCAAATGAAACCTGCCGATAAAGATTATGAAATGGAGCGTTTTGTAAAAGGAGAAACACAAATAATGGTTGCTACTACAGTTATTGAAGTTGGGGTTAATGTCCCTAATGCATCGGTTATGGTCATAGAAAGTGCCGAAAGGTTTGGCTTATCACAATTACACCAATTACGTGGACGTGTAGGTCGTGGTGCTGACCAGAGCTTCTGTATTTTAATGACGAGTCATAAACTCTCTAACGATTCTAAAACAAGACTAGAAACCATGGTACGTACAAATGATGGTTTTGAGATTGCCGAAGTAGATTTAAAACTACGAGGCCCTGGTGATATTATGGGCACCCAACAAAGTGGCATGTTACACCTTAAAATAGCAGACATTGTAAAAGATAATGACATCTTAAAAACTGCAAGATTCCATGCCATACAACTCTTAAAAGAAGACCCTTCTTTAGAAAATCCTAATAATTTAGTAGTAAGGCATATGTATACTCAGATTATAAAGCACAAAAATATCTGGAATTATATTAGTTAAACAAGTAATATATCTACAACCTTTTTATAATTCCTATCTCTATATCGATTATTCTTATCAAAATATCACAAAAAGATAGCTTGAACATCGTAATTTTTACAGACAATAATTTCCTAAAACAACTAGTTTTAATAGCTTTGTTAGCTAGAATACAAATAAATTATGAGTACAAAAAAAACGTTATTTGATAAAGTGTGGGACTCCCACGTAGTAAAACATGTAGAAGATGGCCCAGATGTATTGTTTATAGACCGTCATCTGGTACATGAGGTTACCAGCCCTGTTGCCTTTTTAGGTATTAAAAACAGAAAATCTGGAGTTTTATTTCCGAATAAAACATTTGCTACGGCTGATCACAACACACCAACTATAAACCAACATTTACCAGTTGCAGATCCACTTTCTGCAAATCAGTTAAAAGCATTAGAAGAAAATGCAAAAGAACATGGTATTTCGCACTGGGGACTTGGTCATGAAAAAAACGGAATTGTACACGTTGTAGGTCCGGAATATGGAATTACACAACCAGGTGCAACTATTGTTTGTGGAGATTCTCATACATCAACTCACGGTGCATTTGGCGCTATTGCTTTTGGTATTGGTACTTCTGAAGTAGAAATGGTTTTATCTACCCAATGTATTATGCAGCCAAAGCCAAAGAAAATGCGTATTAATATTGAAGGTGATTTAAACTTTGGGGTTACTCCTAAAGATGTTGCTTTATATATCATCTCTAAGTTAACCACTTCTGGTGCTACAGGATATTTTGTAGAATATGCTGGTGATGTTTTTGAAAACATGACTATGGAAGGTCGTATGACCGTTTGTAACCTAAGTATAGAAATGGGTGCCCGTGGTGGTATGATTGCTCCAGATGAAAAAACTTTTGAGTATGTTAAAGGGAGAGAGTTTACACCAACAGGCGCTGCTTGGGATAAAGCAATGGCGTATTGGGAAACTTTAAAAACAGACGAGGGTGCAGAGTTTGATAAAGAACTTACATTTAGTGCTGCAGATATAGAACCAATGATTACTTACGGAACCAATCCTGGAATGGGAATGGGAATTTCTAAAAGTATTCCTAATGCAGAAGATTTAGAAGGTGGTGTTGCTACCTATAAAAAATCTTTAGGTTATATGGCTTTTAATGAAGGTGAGGATATGATTGGTAAGCCTATCGATTTTGTGTTTATTGGTAGTTGTACTAATGGTCGTATTGAAGATTTTAGAGCCTTTACTTCTATTGTAAAAGGAAGAAAAAAAGCAGATCATGTAACAGCATGGCTAGTACCAGGGTCTCATAAAGTAGAAGCCGCAATTAAAGAAGAAGGTCTTTTAGATATTTTAACAGAAGCTGGTTTTGAACTTAGAGAACCAGGGTGTTCTGCTTGTTTAGCAATGAATGATGATAAAGTACCTGCTGGAAAACTAGCAGTAAGTACATCTAACAGAAACTTTGAAGGTCGTCAAGGTCCAGGTTCAAGAACCTTACTTGCTTCTCCTCTAGTTGCTGCAGCTGCCGCAGTAACGGGAAAAGTTACCGACCCAAGAGAATTAATGGAAAAAGAATTGGCTTAACGCTTTGCGCTAACCGCCATGCGAAGAACGCAGAGTGTTAGCAATAAGTATTTTACGTAATTTATTTAGTGAGAGATTATAAGAAATATACGGTTTGGGAGCTTGGACATGAAATAACTTTATTAATTTATAAGTTAACTTCATCTTTTCCAAAAGAAGAACTTTATTCTCTTACTAGTCAAATGCGTAGAGCCTCCTATTCAATTCCTTCTAATATTGCAGAAGGTTGCGGTAGAGAATCGAATCAGGAATTTAAGAGGTATTTAACAATAGCTAGAGGCTCTGCTTCAGAGTTAGAGTATTTTTTAATTCTTGTAAAAGATTTAAATTTAATAGAACTGAATGATTTTAAAAATTTAAGTGATTCAGCAAATAAGATTAAGAGAAGTCTTAACAACTTAATAAATAAATTATAATTTAACTAGCGTTTAGCGTTTAGCTTTCTGCGCATAGCAATTACAAAATGGCATACGATAAATTTGAAATATTAAATAGTACAGCTGTACCCCTTCCAATTGAGAATGTAGATACAGACCAAATAATTCCAGCTCGTTTCTTAAAAGCTACAGAACGTAAAGGTTTTGGAGATAATCTTTTTAGAGATTGGCGTTATAATGGAGATAATACTCCAAAATCTGACTTTGTTCTTAACGATTCTACTTACTCTGGAAAAATTTTAGTAGGTGGTAAAAACTTTGGTTCAGGTTCCTCAAGAGAACATGCTGCTTGGGCAGTGTATGATTACGGATTTAGATGCGTAATTTCTAGCTTCTTTGCGGATATTTTTAAGGGAAATTGTTTAAACATTGGTGTTTTACCAGTACAGGTTAGTCCAGAATTTGCTGCAAAAGTTTTTGCTGCAATAGAGGCCGATCCAAAAACTGAAATATCTGTTAATTTACCAGAGCAAACTGTTACAATTGTAAAAACAGGAGAAAAAGAATCTTTTGATATTAATGGGTACAAAAAACAAAATATGCTTAATGGTTTTGATGATATTGATTATTTAAACAATATTAAATCTGACATAAGCGAATTTGCAAAAGAATTACCATTATAAAATATAAGATTTAAGCAGGTATTGCTTTACATACCATGAAAAAAAGAAAACTTGAAATAATGGATACCACCCTGAGAGATGGGGAACAAACCTCAGGAGTATCCTTTTCATCTTCCGAAAAACTTACGTTAGCACAATTATTATTAGATGAACTTAAAGTAGATCGCATAGAAGTTGCATCTGCAAGAGTTTCTGATGGTGAATTATTAGCGGTACAAAAGATTACGGAATGGGCTGCAGAAACTAACAATCTGGACCGTGTTGAAGTTTTAACATTTACCGATGGAGGTATTTCTTTAGATTGGATGGAAAAAGCAGGTGCAAAAGTGCAAAACCTCTTAACTAAGGGCTCCCTTAATCATCTAAAATACCAACTTAAAAAAACGCCTGAAGAACATTTTTCAGACATTGCTGCAATTTTCAGTTCTGCAAAACAAAAAGGTTATACCAATAATATTTATTTAGAAGATTGGAGTAACGGAATGCGTAATTCTAAAGAATATGTATTTCAATTTCTAGATTTTTTGGCAACGCAACCTGTAAAAAGAATTTTACTTCCAGATACATTAGGAATTTTAACCCATACAGAAACATTTTCTTTTATTTCAGAAATAGTAAAACGTTACCCTAATTTACATTTTGATTTTCACGGGCATAATGATTATGATTTAGGTGTTGCAAATGTTATGGAAGCCGTAAAAGCCGGTTGTCATGGTCTACATCTTACCGTAAATGGTATGGGAGAACGTGCAGGAAATGCCCCTATGGCAAGTACAATTGCGGTAATAAATGACTTTTTACCAGAAGTAACAATTAGCGCAAATGAAACTGCTTTACACAAAGTAAGCAAATTAGTTTCTGCTTTTACTGGTTTTAGAATACCTGCAAATAAACCTATTGTTGGGGATAATGTTTTTACACAAACTGCTGGTATTCATGCCGATGGGGACAATAAAAACAATCTTTATTTTAATGATTTACTTCCAGAACGTTTTGGTCAAAAACGTAAATATGCTTTGGGGAAAACATCTGGAAAAGCCAATATTCAGAAAAATTTACAAGATTTAGGCTTAACACTTAATGATGAGGATTTAAAGAAAGTTACCCAAAAAGTAATTGCTTTAGGAGATAAAAAAGAAAGAGTAACTAAAGAAGATTTACCATATATTATTTCTGATGTTTTAGATAGTCAAGAATATTTAAATAAGGTAATGGTAAAATCTTATGTACTTACACACTCTAAAGGATTAAAACCATCTACAACTATTGCCATTGAAATTGACGGAGAAGTTCATGAAGCAAATGCACAAGGAGATGGTCAATTTGATGCTTTTATAAATGCAATTAAAAAAGTATATCGCATTAAAAAAATGAGTTTTCCTAACTTAATAGATTACGCTGTTCGTATACCTCCAGGGAGTAATTCTGATGCACTTTGCGAAACTAGCATTACTTGGGAGAAGAACGCAAAAGAATTTACCACACGTGGATTAGATTCTGACCAGACCGTATCGGCAATTAAAGCTACAGAGAAGATGTTAAACATCATCTAAATAGCTACTTAAATAAACTAAATATTAAACCGCAATAGTAATTATTGTAAAACAAAATAGAATGAAATTAAATATAGCATTATTAGCTGGGGACGGAATTGGCCCTGAAGTAATAGATCAAGCAGTTAAAGTATCTGATAAAATAGCAGAAAAATTTGGACATGATATTTCATGGACTCCAGCTTTAACAGGTGCTGCAGCGATTGATGCTGTAGGAGAACCGTATCCAGATAGTACACATGCTGTTTGTGAAGCTGCAGATGCTGTTCTTTTTGGAGCTATTGGTCACCCTCGTTTTGATAATGACCCTTCTGCAAAAGTAAGACCAGAACAAGGTTTACTTAAAATGCGTCAAAAGCTAGGTCTTTTTGCTAACGTAAGACCTACGTTTACTTTTCCTTCTTTAATTGATAAATCTCCTTTAAAAAGAGAACGTATAGAAGGGACAGACTTAATCATATTAAGAGAACTAACTGGTGGTATTTATTTTGGAGAAAGAGGTAGAAAAGATAATAATGACACTGCTTTTGATACTATGACTTACACAAGAGGGGAAGTTGAACGTATTGCTCGCAAAGGCTTTGAACTTGCAATGACTCGTTCTAAGAAATTATGTTGCGTAGATAAAGCTAATGTGTTAGAATCTTCAAGATTATGGAGAGAAACTGTACAAGCAATGGAAAAAGAGTATCCAGAGGTAACGGTATCCTATGAATTTGTAGATGCTGTAGCAATGCGTTTGGTGCAATGGCCTAATTCTTATGATGTAATGATTACAATGAATCTCTTTGGAGATATTTTAACCGACGAAGCATCTGTAATTTCTGGTTCTATGGGACTTATGCCTTCTGCATCGGTAGGTGAAAAAGCAAAATTATACGAGCCAATACACGGTTCATACCCACAAGCTGCCGGAAAAGATATAGCAAACCCGTTAGCAACTATTTTATCTGCAGCAATGATGTTCGAAGATTTTGGTTTAACTGAAGAAGCTAAATCTATTAGAGATGTAGTAAACAAATCTTTAGCCGAAGGTGTTGTAACAGAAGATTTAGCAGAAGGAGCTAAAGCTTACAAAACTAGTGAAGTTGGAGATTGGTTAGCTAGTAATATTTAAAAGATTAAATTCACAACAAAAAGCCCTCTAGTTTATGCTAGAGGGCTTTTTGCTTTAATGAATTTACCCAAATACTATTCTACGTTTTGAACAATAGCATATGTATTTTGTAATGATTTTTCTTTTATTGGAGATTTGTAGACACGTCTTACTATGGCGCGTAAATCTGGAATAACTGTTCTTGCAATTTTAGAATTACTATTTAGTAATACACATATTCCTAAATCAGATTCAGGATAAATAGCAATTTCATTTCTATAATTATTAACACTACCTCCATGATGATATACTTTTATA
Source organism: Maribacter vaceletii (assembly GCF_003634105.1). Classification (GTDB taxonomy): domain Bacteria; phylum Bacteroidota; class Bacteroidia; order Flavobacteriales; family Flavobacteriaceae; genus Maribacter_B; species Maribacter_B vaceletii. Next base: position 423,657 of record NZ_RBIQ01000008.1, read on the forward strand.
TTCTTCTGGGAGCTTTTTTCCTTAAACTCGTGTATACGCCAACCAAAACCATAAGCAGATTTAATATGACCCGCCCACTTTTGGTAATATTTACTATGTCCTTTTACCTCTACAAAAGGCGTAAAAACTTCTTTTAAGGCACTTTTATTCATTACTTGCGGATTATGACCTAGTAAAAATCGCATCCATTTAGCCATATCTAACGAGCTAGCATTGATACCTCCTGCAGCTACAGCATTATAATATTTATTTGTTAATGGTAAACTTCTCCAACCTTTTCTTCCTTTAGCATGTGGTAAAGCTACATTTGTATTTTTTATAATTGCTTTATGATTCATAGAAACAGTTGACATGCCCAAAGGCTTAAAAAAACGTTTTCTTAAAGCAGCGGTTATATCATTACCTGTAACTTTTTTTATAACTTCTTGACTTAATGAGAACATTGCATTCTGATAACTATATTGCTGCCCTGGCGCACTAATAGGGTTTAAGTGGGTAAAACGCTGTGCTATTGTAGAAACAGATAAGCCCGCTTCTACTAAATTAGTATAACTATGATATGCTGTTCCTGAAGTATGCGATAGAATATGTGCTAATTTTATATGAGATGTATTTTCGTCATCTCCAAAATGAAAGTCCGGAATATAATCTGTTATTTTATCATTCCAATTCAGTTTTCCTTCCTCTTTTAAATCTGCCGTTAAAACACCGGCAAAACCTTTAGATAAAGACCCTAAACGAAAAACAGTTTCGCCATTAATTTTATCTTTTTTATTGACGTCTTTTTTATTGACATTTCTTTTACCAAAACCGTCAGAAATTATAATGGAATCTCCTTGCACAATACTAACACCAGCACCAACAATAGCCCCCGACTTAATTGCTTTATCAAAGTATTTACCAATAGCATGCTCTAGTTTTTCCTTTTTTTGTAAATAGTTACGTGCTTTTGCTTGTTGAAGCCTAATTTGTTCTGCCGATAACAAAACATCTGTTTTTTCAACTGTAGTTGGTTGCTTTACAGAAGATATTACAAGTATAAGTAGTGCAAATAAAATGGTTATTCCTACTATGATTTTAAAACGTTTCACAGTTTAGTTTTAGATTTGGTTATTGATTTGTGGTTAGTAAATCAAAACTTAAAACGGAATTATTTTTAAAATGTTTTGTTTCACCCTTGAATTACATTTTTTTGAATTAATATTCAGAACATTTTATATAAAAAAAGTCTTTAGGAATCAACCTAAAGACTTTTTTCTATTAGAGAAAAACCTCTCTTAAATAAATCTATTTTTACAAAATATAATCTGTACTAATAAAGTTAGATACTTTAGCATCTAATAATTGTTCTATAACTTCTGTATTAAGTTCATTGTCTTTAAAAGCAACAAAAGTTCTAATGGAAAAAGAACGCAGCGCATCATGCACACTTAATGTTGCTTGAGCAGAATCTTTTCTTCCTGTGAAAGGATATACATCTGGTCCTCTTTGGCAAGAACTATTTAAGTTTACTCTACACACTAAATTCACTAATGAATCTATTAGCGGAGCAATGGCATAAATATCCTTACCAAACAAACTTACTTGTTGTCCGTAATTACTCTCCGCCATATCATCTAAAGGCTCTTCTATATCTTTAAAAGGAACAACCGGTATTACAGGGCCAAATTGCTCTTCTTGATATACACGCATTTCTTTAGTAACAGGATATAAGACAGCAGGCCAAATATAGTTTTCTGTTGTTTTTCCTCCTTTTTTGTTTAAAATTTTTGCGCCTTTTGTTTTAGCATCCTCAATAAGCCCTTGAATGTATTCTGGCTTACTAGGTTCTGGCAGTGGTGTTAATTTAGCTCCATCATCCCATGGGTTACCAAATTTTAAAGCATCCACCTTTTCTGTAAAGCGTTTATTAAACTCCTCGATAATATCTTCATGTACGTACAAAACTTTTAAAGCTGTACATCGTTGTCCGTTAAAAGATAAAGTACCTGCAATACATTCATCTATAGTTAAATCTAAATCTGCATCTGGTAATACAATTGCAGGGTTTTTAGCTTCTAAACCTAAAACTAAGCGTAAACGGTTACTTTTTGGGTGTTGGTCTTGTAAAGCATTTGCAGATTTACTATTCCCAATTAAAGCTAACACATCTACCTTTCCTGTTTGCATAATAGGTGCTGCTACTGCCCTACCTCTACCAAAAATAATATTCACTACCCCTTTTGGAAAACTACTCTGAAAAGCTTCTAAAAGTGGTGTAATTAAAAGAACCCCATGTTTAGCTGGCTTAAAAATGGTAGTATTCCCCATTATAATAGCGGGAATTAATAAAGCAAACGTTTCGTTTAAAGGATAATTATAGGGCCCTAAGCATAAGACAACACCTAACGGCCCTCTTTTTATATGGGCATAAACCCCTGCATTCTTTTGAAATTTAGCTGCATTACGGTCTAACTGTTTATAATCCTCTATAGTATCATTAATATACTCTACTGTACGGTCAAATTCTTTTTCGGAATCTGGTAAAGATTTTCCTATTTCCCACATTAAAAGTTTTACAATTTCTTCTCGTTTTGAGCTCATCTTTTCCACAAAAGTCTCCATACACTCAATACGATCTTTAACATGCATGGTTGGCCATACACCTTGTCCTTTTTTATAAGCGCCTAAAGCTGCATCTAAGGCATTTAATGCTTCTGGTTCTCCCATATCTGGAATAGTCCCTAAAAGTGTAGGTTTATAATCACTTGTAGAAGATATAGTAGAGAAAACTTCTGTAGAATTGCCATTCCAATCTTTTAATTCTCCATCAACCAAATACTGTTTTTGATTAATAACTTCTTTAATTTGATATTGCTCTGGAATAGTTGCCTCTTTACTCATATGTGTTATATTTTTATGAATTTGTCGTGTTAAAACTTAATTCTATACAACGAAGTTAGTGAAAAACAAAAAAACAACGAACCTTCTAGAATACCTTATTTTTAAGGAGTTACAGACGAAAACGTTTTCGAGAATATTTTATAATGAAAGAATTTCTATCTGATATTAAACTAAATATTGAAAAAGGTCTGGTTTGTCATTTAAATACTCTCCGAAGAAATTATTCTCTTTCATTCTTTTAACTAAAGGCTCTAAATCTGAAGGACTTTTTAATTCTATACCAACCACAGCGGGGGCATTTTCTTTGTTAGATTTTTTAGAATATTCAAAATGTGTAATATCATCTGATGGGCCTAAAATTTCAGCTACAAATTCTTTTAAAGCTCCTGGGCGTTGTGGAAAACGAACTATAAAATAATGCTTTAATTTCCCAAACAACAAAGCCCTTTCTTTAATTTCAGCTGTTCTAGCAATATCATTATTACTACCACTAATTATACAGACTACGTTTTTCCCTTTTAACTCGTCTGCAAAAATATCTAAAGCTGCTATTGTTAATGCTCCTGCAGGCTCTACAACTATTGCATCTCTATTATACAAATCTAGTATAGTTTGGCAAACCTTACCTTCTGCAACCGTTACCATCTTATGTAAGTTATCTTTACAAATAGCAAATGTGTAATCTCCTACTCTTTTTACTGCAGCACCATCAACAAACTTATCTATGTTTTTTAGCTCCGTATTTATAGTATTATCTATTGATGTTTTCATAGAAGGAGCTCCTTCTGGCTCCACTCCTATTATTTTAGTATTTGGAGACATCGATTTTAAAACTCCTATTAAACCAGATGCTAAGCCACCACCACCAACTGGCACAAAAATATAATCTATAGGTTTTTTAGTTTGATTTAAAATTTCTAATCCAACTGTTCCTTGTCCTTCTATAATTTTGGGATCATCAAAGGGATGAATAAAACTTTTATTCTGGGACTCGCAATATTCTTTTGCTGCTTTATAAGAATCATCAAAAGTATCTCCTTCTAAAACAATAGTTACCCAACTTTCTCCAAACAATTTTGTTTGCTCCACTTTTTGCTTAGGAGTTACAGCTGGCATATAAATAGTGCCTTTAATACCCAAATGTTTGCATGCATACGCTACTCCTTGGGCATGATTACCAGCACTAGCACAAACTACACCTTTAGCTCTTTCCTCTGCAGACAAAGAACTAATTTTGTTAAATGCTCCTCTTATTTTATAAGAACGTACGCTTTGTAAATCTTCTCTCTTTAGAGAAATACTTGCTTCATATTGTTTAGAAAGGCGTAAACTAGAAGAAAGCGGCGTAACATCCACCACTTGCTGAATGTTTATCGCCGCTTTCTTAATATTCTCAATTGTTGGGAAGTACTTCATAGGTTTTGTACTCCCTTAAGTTCTCCCAAGGGAGGGATATTTTATTTATACAATTGGTTTCATAGCTGTCATAGAAGCTCTTAATCTTGCTCCTACAATTTCTACTGGGTGTTCTCTAAGTGCTTTATTAACTTCAATTAATTTAGCGTTATCTACACCATTGTCTTTACCTTCTGCATAATTTTTACCAATAACATCTGTATCCATGTTCTTCATAAAATCTGTTAATAAAGGCTTACAAGCATGGTCAAATAAATAACAACCATATTCTGCAGTATCTGAAATTACACTGTTCATTTCGTATAATTTCTTTCTTGCAATTGTATTTGCAATTAATGGCGTTTCATGTAAAGACTCATAATAAGCAGACTCGCCAATAATTCCAGAATCGGTCATTGCCTCAAAAGCTAACTCTACACCTGCTCTTACCATAGCAACCATAAGTACACCATTGTCATAAAATTCTTGCTCAGAAATCTCTACAGAACCTGCAGGAGTTTTTTCAAAAGAAGTTTCACCAGTTGCTGCTCTCCAACCTAATAAGTTTTTATCATCATTAGCCCAATCTTCCATCATAGTTTTAGAAAAATGACCAGTCATAATATCATCCATATGTTTTTGGAATAACGGACGCATAATATCTTTTAATTCTTCTGATAATTCAAAAGCTTTAATTTTTGCTGGGTTAGATAAACGATCCATCATATTGGTAATACCACCATATTTTAAACCTTCTGTTATAGTTTCCCAACCATATTGAATAAGTTTTGAAGCATAACCCGCATCAATACCTTTTTCTATCATTTTATCAAAACAAAGAATAGAGCCTGTTTGTAATAATCCACAAAGAATGGTTTGTTCTCCCATTAAATCTGACTTTACTTCTGCAACAAAAGAAGAGTCTAAAACACCTGCTCTATCACCACCAGTTGCAACAGCATATGCTTTTGCTTCTGCTTTACCTTTACCTTGAGGGTCATTTTCTGGGTGTACAGCAATTAATGTTGGTACACCAAAACCTCTTTTATATTCTTCTCTTACTTCTGAACCTGGACTCTTAGGAGCAACCATAATTACCGTAAGGTCTTCTCTAATTTGTGTTCCTTCTTCTACAATGTTAAACCCATGAGAATAAGAAAGCGTAGCTCCTTTTTTCATTAACGGCATAACTGCTTTTACTACCGCAGTATGTTGCTTGTCTGGAGTTAAGTTTATTAATAAATCTGCAGTAGGAATTAACTCTTGATAAGTACCTACTGTAAATCCGTTTTCTGAAGCATTTTTAAAAGATTGTCTTTTTTCTTTTATAGCTGCATCTCTTAACGTATAAGAAACATCTAAACCAGAATCTCTCATATTTAAACCTTGGTTAAGACCTTGTGCTCCACAACCAATAATTACAACTTTTTTTCCTTTTAATGCAGATACACCATCAGAGAATTCTGTAGATTCCATAAACCTACATTTTCCTAATTGCGTAAGCTTATCTCTTAATGATAGTGTATTAAAATAATTTGCCATTTGTGAACTTATTAAGTGTTTTAATTTATTTAGTTTTGATTAAATTCTTTTAACAATGCCGATATTGGCATTTCTTCTTTTGTAACTGCTATTCTGCCAGATCTTACAAACTGCATAATTCCATAAGGTTTTAATAAATCATGCATTGCATCTACCTCATTACGTCTTCCTGTTTTTGATAAAACAAAAAACTCTCTAGAAACCGTTACAATTTCCGAATTACTTTCTTTTATGATATTTTGAATTTGTCTTTCATCAAAAAGTAAGCTCGATTTTATTTTAAATAAAGCAGATTCTTGATAAATGGTTTCATCATTTTTATGATAGTAAGCCTTAATAACTTCTATTTGTTTTTCTATTTGACCAGCAATTTTTCTAGTAGCTTCTTGTGTTTCTACAATAACAATTGTAAACTTAGAAACTCCGTCTATTTCTGATTTAGAAACATTAAGACTCTCTACATTAACATGACGTTTTAAGAAAATTCCAGATATTCTGTTAAGCAAGCCAACATTATTTTCTGAATAAACCGATACTGTAAACGTTTCTTTTTCCATTAGTTTTTCTCTAATCTATTTTGTCTATAGCGCAATACTATTATTAATTTATTTTAATCTTATTTCTGACACAGAAGCCCCCGAAGGAATCATTGGAAACACATTATCTTCCTGTTCTACATTAACTTCTAAGAAATAAGGATTTTTTGAGGCCATCATTTCCTGTATAGCAGCTTTTAAATTTTCTCTTTTAGATACCCTTTTTGCTTCTATATGATACCCTTCTGCTATTTTCACAAAGTCTGGGTTAGTCATTACAGTAGATGCATATCTTTTATCAAAAAATAATTCTTGCCACTGACGCACCATTCCTAAGTGCTCATTATTAAGAACTACTATTTTAACAGGCAAGTTGTGCTGAAAAATAACCCCTAGTTCTTGTATTGTCATTTGGTATCCACCGTCTCCAATAATAGCAACAACTTCACGATCCATTGCTCCCATTTTTGCTCCAATAGCTGCTGGTAATGCAAAGCCCATTGTTCCTAAACCACCAGAAGTAATATTACTTTTACTTTGATTAAATTTTGCATACCTACAAGCGAACATTTGATGTTGCCCAACATCGGAAACAATTACCGCTTTATTTTCGGATGCTATATTTATTTCTTTTAACACCTCTCCCATAGTTAACCCCTCTTTTGTTGGGTTAAGTTGGTCATTTATTACTTGGTCAAATTCAATTTTATATTTTTCTTTGAACTCATTATGCCAAGATTCATGTTTATTTTCATTAATCTTTGGTAAAATTAATTTTAAAGTTTCTTTAGAGTTTCCTAATACCGCTACATCAGACATTACATTTTTGTTAATCTCTGCAGGGTCTATTTCAAAATGTATAACTTTTGCTTGTTTAGCATAATCGTCTAACCTTCCTGTAACACGATCATCAAAACGCATACCTATCGCTATAAGTAAATCGCACTCATTAGTTAATATATTTGGTCCATAATTACCATGCATACCTACCATACCAACATTTAAAGGGTGGTCTGTATCCATTGCAGATAAACCTAATATAGTCCACGCTGCTGGTATTCCAGCTTTTTCTACTAATGCTTTTAACTCTTCTTCTGCTTCTCCTAAAATTACACCTTGACCAAAAACTATAAATGGCTTTTTTGCATTGTTTATTAATTCTGCAGCAGCATCTATTGCTTCTTCCTTTGGTTTTGGAACAGGATTATAACTACGCACGCCTGTACATTTTTCATAAGAAAATTCAAATTCTTCTAATTGTGCGTTTTTAGTAATATCTACTAAAACAGGACCTGGTCTTCCAGAACGGGCTAAATAAAAAGCTTTAGCCATTATTTCTGGAATTTCGGATGCTTTTGTGATTTGATAATTCCATTTTGTTACTGGAGTAGAAATTCCAATAATATCGGTTTCTTGAAAAGCATCAGACCCTAGTAAATGTCTAAATACTTGCCCTGTAACACACACCATAGGAGTAGAATCTATCTGAGCATCTGCAATACCTGTCACTAAATTTGTTGCTCCAGGTCCAGAAGTTGCCATTGCAACACCTACTTTACCAGTTACTCTTGCATAGCCTTGTGCTGCATGTGTTGCTCCTTGCTCATGACGAGCTAAAATATGTGTTAATTTATCTTGAAACTTATACAACTCATCATAAACAGGCATAATTGCCCCTCCAGGGTATCCATAAATTAAATCGACACCTTCTTCTAATAAACAATGAATTATAGCTTCTGCTCCACTAATTTTCATAGTAGTTTTTTTAGTTTCTTTATTTTTTGCTTTTAATGTTTCCATAAGCCTTACCCAACAATCTTTTAAGATTTTTACGGGTTAATTAAATTAATTAATGTTCTAAAACTCATCTGTTACACATCCTTGTGCTGCAGAAGATACTGATCGGGCATATTTATACAACACCCCTTTTTTAAACTTTAAAGCTGGCTCTACCCACGCTTCTTTACGTTTTGCTAATTCCTCATTAGATACTTCTACATTAATAGAATTTGTTTCTGCGTCTATCGTAATTGTATCTCCATCTTTAACTAAAGCAATAGTACCACCTTCTTGTGCTTCTGGCGAAATATGCCCCACTACAAAACCGTGTGTTCCTCCAGAGAAACGACCATCTGTAATTAACGCTACTTCTTTACCTAAACCTGCACCCATAATGGCAGCTGTAGGTTTTAGCATTTCTGGCATTCCTGGTCCTCCTTTAGGGCCTTCATACCTAATGACGACGACATTTCCTTTTTCTACTTTACCTCCTCGTATAGCATCATTAGCATCATACTCACTATTAAATACTTTTGCAGTTCCTTTAAATAACAAACCTTCTTTTCCTGTTATTTTTGCTACGGAGCCATTTTCTGCTAAGTTACCGTATAACATTCTTAAATGCCCTGTTGCCTTAATTGGCTTATCTAAAGGCATAATAACATCTTGACCTTCTTCTAAATCTGGAACATTTTCTAAATTCTCTGCTAAAGTTTTTCCTGTTACGGTTAAACAATCTCCGTGTAAAAGACCATTCTTTAATAAATATTTTAAAACCGCTGGTATACCTCCTATTCTATGCACATCTTCCATTAAATATTTACCGCTTGGCTTTAAATCTGCGATAAATGGTGTAGTATCACTTATATGCTGAAAATCTTTTAAAGTAAAATCTATATCTGCAGCTCTAGCAATTGCTAAGAAATGTAATACTGCATTTGTAGAACCTCCAGTAATGGTTACTAAACGAACAGCATTTTCTAAAGACTTACGAGTAACAATATCTAAAGGTTTTATATCTTTTTCTATAAGAATGCGCATTTGCTTTCCTGCAGCGATACATTCTTCCTCTTTATTATTACTAATTGCTGGATTAGAAGAATTATATGGTAAAGACATTCCTAAGGCCTCTATTGCAGAAGCCATAGTATTTGCTGTATACATACCACCACAAGCCCCAGCTCCTGGGATAGATTTTTTAATAATGGATTTATAGTTTTTTTCATCCATGGTACCAGCTACTTTCTCTCCCCATGCTTCAAATGCAGATACAATATCTAATTTTCTATCTTCATGACAACCAGATGCTATTGTACCACCATATACTAAAATTGCAGGACGATTTAATCGTAACATTGCCATTAATGCTCCTGGCATGTTCTTATCGCAACCCACAACAGTTACTAATGCGTCATAAGACATTCCTTGTACTACAGTTTCCATAGAATCTGCAATAATATCTCTAGAAGGTAATGAAAAACGCATTCCTGGTGTACCCATAGAAATACCATCACTAACACCAATAGTATTAAAAATTAAACCTACAGTTTCTTTAGAGTTGACTCCTTCTTTTACCAATTTTGCCAAATCATTTAAGTGCATATTACACGGATTACCTTCGTAACCAGTACTTGCAATACCTACTAATGGTTTATTAAAATCTTCATCTTTAAAACCAATAGCATATAACATTGCTTGTGCTGCCGGTTGTGTTGGATCTTGAGTAACGTTTTTACTGTATTTATTTAATTCCATTTATACTATTCTTTCTATTTTATATATTCCTTGGATACTCTTAACAAATCAAATATAATTCTTTACTGAAACCAATTTGATTTATACTTTTTATTGGTTCAAATTCAAGTCTAAGCAATTTTAACTAATTAACTTAAAATCAATTAATTAACACATGCTTTCATATCATATTCAATAGTTTTTACTTCTACTATTAAGGTCATAAAAAAGCCTGTATCATAATTATATGATACAGGCTTCTAAACAATAGAATACTATATCATCCCAGTAATGGGACAATAATAATACTAACTAATGTTTTTGTTATTTTCATAAAACAATAATACTTATTCTTTTTTTAATATCCTAGTTTCTAAACTAATTTAAAGCTTATTGTATCTCCATATTTTTTTTGAGCTAAGATACTAATTGCTCTATCTGTTAATTGTAATACTCTTGGGTAACCACCTGTTGTTTGCCCGTCTTTCATAAGAATAATAAGCTTTCCAGACGGAGTTAATTGTATAGTCCCTGGCAATGTTGCTGATGTTAACATTGAATAATTTACCCCTTCTATATTTTCTTGAAGCTGATAAGCCATTCTATCATTTTGATTTGATATAGAAAAAATTGTAGTAAATATCTGCTTTATTTGTGACGGATTTAAAAGGTTATATTCAGGTCCTTTAGCAATTTCTAGCTCATTTTTATTAAAAATAGAACTTATTTTTATTTCAGAAATTTTTGGGCTAAAGTCCACACATTCTTCATAATCTAATTCCTGCCCTTTTTTAACGCAACGAGATTTTGTAATTGGATAGTAATAGGAAGAACTATTTAAAATTACAGTAGATTTAAAACCACCTTTTATTGCCAAATATGACCTAAAACCTATGTTTAATTTACCATAGAAAAGTATATCACCAGTATTTACTTTATATATTTTGTATAGAGAAATTGGTTCATTATTTAATGTTACTACAAAATCTGCTCCACCAATACATATATAAGTGGGTGCATTAAATTCTAGCGTAGGTCCCGTCATTGTTATTTCTAGAACCGCTGCATTAGAAGCATTCTCTAATAAAGTGTTTATAGCTTTTGTGGTATATGTATCCATGGATCCCGATACCGGTACCCCTTTATCCTTAAAACCGAATCTTCCTTGATCTTGTAAAGTTGAAAAAAAACCTTGCTTTAATACTTTAAGCATCTATTTTAATTTTTTGAATAGTATAAACTCCGGCTTCATTTTCTATAACGCGTAAATTATATTCTGCTCTCTCTATAGGAAAGAACTCAACTTTATCTCCAACACTAACAAATATTGGGTTTTCCCTTGTTGCCTTAAACATAGATACGGGACAATTACCAATTATATTCCAACCTCCAGGAGATTCTTGAGGGTAAATACCTGTTTGTTTCCCTGCTAAACCTACAGAGCCTTTTATTACTTTTTGCCTTGGAGTCTGCCTTCTATTTACTTCTAAATCTGTAGGCAAGCCTCCCAAATACATAAAACCTGGAAGAAAACCTATACCGTAAATCGTATATGATTGTTTGGTATGTAATGCTATTACTTGCTCTACACTTTTATTTACTTTACTTGCTACTTCCTCTAAATCTATTCCAAAATCAGAATCATAACAAACAGGTAATCTCCATAAATTCTTTTCCCTTTTATTATCAACGGTACTTTTTTCAGAATACCATTGCTTTATATTATGTTTTATAACATTAAAATTTATTGGAAAATTTCTTTCCACTAATACTAAAGAGTTGTATGCTGGTATAATCTCCCATTTCTCTGGAAATAAAAAATTATTTACTAAATAGGTTTTAAACTGTAAAATATCTTCCAAAATAGCTTCGTCAACAATATTTGGCCATTCTATTAATATAGCATGTTGTCCAAATGGTCTTATTGAAATAGTATATTTAGACACTCTTTTTTATTTTTAGTTTTGGTAATTCTTTAGAAAGGTAGGTTAAAATATCTAATGCATTAGCACAATCTCCATGAACACAAAAAGTAGACGCTTTTATAGGCTCTAAAACACCCAAAACATTCTTTACTTTTTCTTGTTCTACCATAACTTTTATATGTTCTAATACTTCTTGAGGACTTTCTATTAATGCTTGTTTAGATTTTCTAGAAACCAAACTTAAATCAGAATTATAGTTTCTATCTGCAAAAGCTTCATATTTTACCATAAACCCTTGTTTGTTGGCCTCTTTTGCAATTATAGATTTATACGGCGAATACAGTACAACCTTTTCTTTATAAGCTAAAATACTTTCTAAAAAAGCTATAGCAAGGCCTTTATCCTTAACTAAATCATTATACAAAGCTCCATGCGGTTTAATATGATGCAAAACAGCTTTCTTTTCATTTAAAACATCTACAAAATCTCTTATTTGTTTTTTTATAGAATTAACAAATGCATTTTTTGATATATCTATAGAAACTCTTCCAAAATTCTCTTTATCTGGGTACGATGGATGCACTCCTATTTTAACCCCATACGTAATTGCTAAGTCTACAGTTGCTTTCATAGTCTCTTTTGTTCCATAATGTCCTCCGCAGGCAATATTACAAGAAGAAATAAACGGAAATAAATCAGATTCATTTGCAATCCCCTCGCCTACATCACAATTAACATCTATGTATTTTACATTCATTTGGAACTATCTGTATTGTAAAGATAAAAATTCATTCCCATTAATACCATTCTATATACTAACTTAAAACTAGCCAAAATTTAACATTTAAAGTGCAGTTCATCTAAAAAATTGCAGTTCGTCTAAAAGTAGTATGCATTACATCGAAAGAATATAATAATACTAAAAGTACTAGGTTATAATAGTCCCAAATTTTAATGCCCCGAAATAAATGACCTGCTTAGAATGCAATAAAGAATTAGGATACCTTGACCATAAAAACGCTATGGAATCTCTTGGCGTAGAACTTTGTGAAAAACACCAAGCAAGAATAGAAAAACTAATAGAAAAAAACAACACTCCGTTAGAAGCTATACAGTTATATTATGGCTTAAAAGAAGCTGGTGTAAGTGCTATGTTAGAATGGTGGGATGGGAAAAAATCTATAGACATTGCAATTTCTAGGGTAAAGCTTAACATAGAAATAGACTCTCAATATGACAAATTAAGTCATGAACAAGCTATTAATGATTTAGAGGAAGACATGCACTCCTTTAAAAATGGGTTTACAACCATAAGAATTCCGCATGTTTTGATTAGGTATTATTTAAAGGAAACAGTGAATAACATTATAGGTATTATGGAGGGCTTAAAAGCCAACATAAAAGCTATATAATTAAAATAAAGCTATGTCTACAACAAACAAAATACTAAAGACCCCATTACGTATTTCCATTGCTACCTTATTGTTAGGGATGGCTTCTAGAATTTTAAATTGGCCATATGCATTTCATGTTATCATAGCTTCTTTTATATTAATTGGAGTATTATACACTATACGTTTTAATAAAAAAGAAGAAAAACAAACTGTAGATTATATTAAAATGATTTTAGTAGTTTTTTGGACCACTAATGGTGTTCTTAAATTATTAGATTTCCCTTATACTCTATTTTTTCAAATTGTAACTGCTTTCACTTTTATTGCTTGGTTTATAATGGAGGGAACTGCTTATTTTATGGATGAAGATAGAAAAACTAAAAATACATTAATACAAATTATTTGGAATGTTGCACTAGTTTTGGGCATACTTGCCACAATTACTGGCGGTTTACTTAATGTTTTACATTGGGAATATGCATTACATTTGTTATCTGCAGGTATAACGGTAATTACCGGATATATATTAAAAGACCTTTTTATGCCTCAAAAGTTTGAAGACAAAGACCAGAATAACAACGGAGAGTTTCAATTATAATTTTTAAATAAGTTTCTTGACTTTTTGTACAGTTCCCAAACTTACTTTGCATATTTTGGCGGTATCTCTTAAGGTTTTACCTTTTAAGAGAGTTGCTACAACTTTTTTATGTTTTTTCAATACAATCTCCTTAGGTTCTATAGAGCCTTTAACACGACCCTTGTAAGATCCGTTTGCCTTTGCAATAGCAATACCTCTTTTTTGCACTTCGGACAAATTCTGTTTTTCTATTGTAAAAATGTTATCTAAGGCTGTTAGCAGCAAAGAAAAAACCTCATTTGGTTTTCCTTTTACCAGAGATTCTATACCTAAATTATCTATTTTTATAGTTATACCTAACTGGTCAAATATCTTAATTGTTCTAAGAATATCATGCAAATTTTTACCCAATTGATCTATAGAAGCAATACTCAAGTAATCTATTTTAAAACCCTCTAAAGTGTTTAAAAAATTTAATAGCTCTTTAGCCTTTAAACGCTCTTTAAATGGTATTGCTGCACTACAAAAATCTAAAAAAAGGTATTGGTTTTTAAATTTTTTATGAAGTTTTTTTTCTTCTTTTTCATTAAAAGAATCTAACAGTGCATATCTTGCTTTCATATATCAAAATTAGTACTTAACATATAATTGTACTAATTTTAAGGTGTATATTTTTAGTACACAAAATAAAAGAATATATACTAATTTTAAAATACACTCTAAAATTGATATAAATATAGAAACACAATTTGAAATAGAAATAGTAAATGCACTAAAAGCTTATTAAAGAAAAAAACACATTCTATATAAAAGACATAAAAAATGAATGTTCTTTTTAAATTACTTGGCTGAACTTATGTAATTAGCAACACCCTCTTCTACAACAATAGACTTGTCTAATAATTCATTAACCTGCTGCAGTCTTGCTTCTACAAAATTAATAGGATTTTTTAAGGTATCTATCAGTTCTAAATGGGAAAGGTGTAACAATTCTAAATGAAGTTTTAAATCTTCTAACTCTTCAAATAATTTATAGGTTCTTGGTTCATAAGAATATGAAGTTAACTTGCTCTTGAGATGCACTATATTTCTATAACTACGTTCCACCCTGACTAAAGAATCTCCTATTTCAATTTCTGAATTTAAATGCGTCTCTCTATTGTTTTTAAGTAACATTGCTTTCGTTTAAAATTCATCTAAATAACTACAATCAGAAAAGTAATTAGTCCTCATAGTAAATAACCTATGACGTACTTTTTAGTAAAATGCTCGCAAACTTAAATATATAGTGGGTAAGTTCTGGATTCAAAAATCCGTCTACTTAAATTTAAGAAAAAAAATTATGCAAATACTATTTTTGTTCTATTTTTTTCAAAATAAATTAATCTAACGTATTGATATACTTTAAATAACACAATAATAACAATACAAAAATATAAAAGCTACTAACAAAATTTTATGATAATTATCAGATTTATAATACAATGTTTTTTATTCTAAAGATTGAGTTCCTAAAATTTATTACAATTTTAAATAATGAATTGTAAGGTATTTTTTTAAGCCCGACATACCTGTCAAAATATATAGTATTATGACATTACCTAATTTTAAAACAAAATCACTAATCGCCTTTGTATTAATTGCTTTTATAGGCTTACAATATATGAATGCCCAAACTGATGTAAAATCAAAAGAACTAATAAATGCATTAGTTTTAGTAAATGGAGGGTATGAAAAGTTAGCCTCTAAGAAAGACGTATCTTTTTCGTACAAGTACGATAACTTTGATAAGGGTTACGACTTATCTACCGAAAAGCACATTTTTGATGGTGAGCATTCCATGGCGATTTACACACACCATGATATAAATGTTTTACCAAAACAAGAAGGCGATGCGGTACAATCTTTAGTAGACGGTAAAGCACAGTTAACTTTAGATGGCAAAGCAATTAAAGATGCTAAAAATATTGGTGCTACTGTGTTTTTGCGTAAAGTAAACTCCTATTGGTTTACAATGAACTATAAATTGCAAGACCCTGGTACCAATTACGAATATTTAGGAATAGAAACGGCAGACGGAATCGTATACGATAAAGTTAGCCTTACCTATGACGGTGCAGTTACTAACAAAGAGCAAAACGACGCCTATATTTTATACTTTAACCCAGAAACACATTTAATAGACTTGTTTTACTTTTCCTTACCAGCATGGGGAATTAATAAACCGGTTTTAAAAATGATGGTGAACTATGCGGTTATTGATGAAATATATGTACCTGTATCTCGTAAAGTATACGCCCCTAACGAAAAAGGAGAATATAACCTAGCTGGGGAATTTACGTTTAGCGACGTTAAATTTAACAACGGATTAAAAAAAGAAGATTTTGTATTGCAATAAAATCTACAACTACAATAGTAAAACGCCCCATTTAGAATATTCTAAATGGGGCGTTTTTTGTATTCTTTTTT
Source organism: Maribacter vaceletii (assembly GCF_003634105.1). Classification (GTDB taxonomy): domain Bacteria; phylum Bacteroidota; class Bacteroidia; order Flavobacteriales; family Flavobacteriaceae; genus Maribacter_B; species Maribacter_B vaceletii. The sequence continues at coordinate 439,891 of NZ_RBIQ01000008.1, forward strand.
ATTATCCTAATATACTCTTTCAAGCTTCTAATTTTTTTCCAAATCTTCTTCAATTTTCGTAAAACCTCCATTCTCTAAAAAAATGGCTGTCAAATCGGTTCCGTCGAAAAAAATATCATTAGCGAAAGCATGAATATTCATCACATGAGGTTCATACCTATAGATTTCCAATCCAATGTTTAAAAAATCATGTATATATAAGGTAGGATTTCCTAATGCTGCGTAAAATCGATAATGTTCACAATTTCTATTCCTAAGAAGAAATCTCAAAATCCTATCTTTTAATTTTGCTCTATCCAATCTATTCAGTCTATCCATTTTAAATTTTATTAATATCAATATTACCTACGTATTTATACAGCTCCTCACCTGTTTTAAAGTGTCCCATACCAATTATTTTATCTGTTTTTGGGTCTAGTTCCACTTCTACAAAAAAAGCATAGAGAGCGTAAAGGCTGAACTTCTTATCGGCTTCTAAGTGATGTGTCAGAAATATACCAATTTTCCAAAGAAGATACCATTGTTTTTCTTTTAATAGTATCATTATTCATATAATCCCATACCCTAATCTATTAATCACATAGAAATCAATATATTTGGTTAATAAGACAGTACGCTTTAAATAATTATTAAATTAAGTTTGATGGAAAGACAATTATGGAACAACTTACATTTTTATAATAATTACTATATGTGTTGGAATTGTACTTTACCATGTGGATAATTTATTAATTGGGTTTAATAAATTAAACGATTTTCAAGAGAATCTAGTTGTTGAGGCTCATGGAATTCTAGGAGATTTATTCATTTTTGGTATTATTATATCTATTTATGACACTACTTTGGTCAAAAGGGAGCAAAAACGTTTAAAAGAAAAAACCAAATTAGATAGAATAAATAAAAAAGATTTTGAGAAAGAAGGTGATGATATGGATGACAACTCATATCTAATAACTGACATCACGGTTAGTCGATGATTTCGTTATATAAATTTAAAATAAGAGCATAAAATACAGGATTGACAACATCTACTTTTTTAAAAAAAATTATTAATTAATTACAAAATTAAAATTTTTAATAAATAATGTAACTATCCGCTCTGCGAAGTTTGCAACTTCACACTATTACCCCAACCACCCCTCTCTATCTAAACTACGGTATTGAATAGCTTCACTAATATGCGTGCCGTTTACCTCATTCGTGTTTTCTAAATCGGCAATAGTCCTTGCTACTTTTAAAATTCGGTCATAGGCTCTAGCAGAAAGGTTTAATCTTTCCATGGCATTTTTAAGCAGTTCTTTAGAGGCTTCGTCTAACTTACAATACGCTCGTATTTGCTTGGTATTCATTTGCGCATTATAATGCACGTTTTCTAGGCCTACAAATCGTTCTGTTTGTAATTCTCTAGCTGCTGTAACTCTTTTTCGTATTTCTACACTACTTTCTCCTTTTCGTTCTTCGGAAAGTTTCTCAAAAGGCACTGGAGTAACTTCAATATGTATATCTATCCTATCTAATAAAGGACCCGATATTTTTCCTAAATACCGTTGCATTTCAGCTGGTGATGAGGTTACGGGCGCATCGGGGTCATTAAAATAACCGCCAGGACTAGGGTTCATACTCGCTACCAACATAAAGCTACTAGGGTAAGTAACCGTAAAACGTGCTCTGGATATAGTTACTTCTCTATCTTCTAACGGTTGGCGCATGACTTCTAACACGCCGCGTTTAAATTCTGGTAATTCGTCTAAAAATAAAACCCCATTATGCGATAAAGATATTTCTCCTGGTTGAGGGTAGGCTCCACCACCTACTAATGCTACATCCGATATTGTATGATGTGGACTTCTAAAAGGGCGTAAACTCATTAACCCCATATTCTTAACCTTACCAACTACGCTATGTATTTTTGTAGTCTCTAAGGCTTCATTCAAGGTCATTGGAGGCAAAATAGAGGGTAAACGTTTGGCTAACATGGTTTTTCCTGCTCCTGGAGGACCAATTAGAATAATATTATGCCCACCAGCTGCTGCAATTTCCATACAACGTTTTATACTCTCTTGTCCTTTTACATCGGAAAAATCGAACTCCGGAAAATCTAAACTTTTAGCAAATTCTTCTCTTGTATTAATTATAGTCTGTTCTAATGGTGTTCCTTTATCAAAAAAATCGATAACTTCTTTAATATTTTCTACGCCATAGACTTCTAAATCGGATACTATAGCAGCTTCTTTAACATTATCTTTTGGAAGTATAAAACCTTTAAACCCCTCTTCCCTAGCCTTTATAGCTATTGGCAAAGCTCCTTTTATGGGTTGCAAACTACCATCTAGAGATAGTTCTCCCATAATTATATATTTTTCTAAATTATCAGATTGTATTTGACTAGATGCTGTAAGAATACCTAATGCCAAAGTTAAGTCATACGCAGAACCTTCTTTACGCAAATCGGCAGGTGCCATATTAATGGTAATCTTTTTTCCGGGAATTTTATAGCCATTATTTAAAAGGGCTGCTGCTATCCTATAATTGCTTTCTTTAATAGCATTATCTGGCAAACCAACCAAATGATACCCAATTCCTTTATCCACATTTACCTCCACAACTATTGTGGTAGCTTCTACCCCAAAGACAGAACTACCATAAACTTTTGTAAGCATACTCCTATTTAGTTTGGGCTAAATATAAGTAATGATTTTGAAGTTTTTCTAATTTCTTTTTAATGAAATAAATATTATAAAATTTTAAATACCCATGCATAGTTTAAATCAACACCCTCTGGTAATTTGATGGTAGTACCTTCAGACGATTGTTCAAACTCAATTTTTCCATCAAATCCTAAAAGGGTAATAGATTTGATATTAAGCTTTGATTTTGTTAGATACTTGATGCTGATATCTTTCGTAGGTGTCTTCAAAACAGTGGCATACAATGAACCGTTATTGGTTGTAAATCTAATATCATTTTGAGTAAATCCTTTGTTTTTTCCTTCAGACAAGTGGCCAGTTTCTGTTTTTGTAGGACCTTCTCCGTAAACATCATAATATGTTGAACCATAAACAGCTTCTCCATTTACCTTTAACCAAGTACCAATATCTAATAGTATTTTCTTTTGATCATCTGGAATAATACCATCTTTTCTTGGGCCAATGTTTAATAATAAACACCCATTTTTACTTACAATATCTACCAAGTCTGCAACCAAATCATTGGCATCTTTAGGTATCCAGTTTTTGGTATAGTACCAAGAGTTTTTTCCTATTGAAGTATCAGTTTGCCAATATTCTTTTTTGATATTGTCCATTTTACTTCTTTCTAAGTCTAACATGTGTGTTCCTTTCTTATAAGATTCGTACTTATAATTTTTAGTTTGTAACACTACATTTTTGCCTCTTTTTAAGCCTGAATTATAGTAGTAAGCTGCCAATTTTTTATGATAAGGAGCAAATTCTGGTCTATCTAAGTAGAAGTCAAACCATAAAATGTCAGGATTATATTTGTCTATAATTTCTTGGGTTCTTGGCCACCACGTTTTTGCCAACCAATCTGCACTTACAGAATCTCCTATTTTGTGAGGTGGTGCATACAAATCTGAGTATTTAGGATTTGAGTTGTCAAAGTAAGGTTGTTGGTTATAAAAGTTGTAGTTAAATGCCAAGTGAGAACTTACCCCGCAAATCAACCCTTGTTTTTTAATTTCATCGGTTAAGTCTTTCAACACATCTCTTTTAGGCCCCATTTTTACAGCGTTCCATGGGGTAATGCTAGATTTATATAGGGCGAAACCATCATGGTGTTCTGCAACAGGCACTACATATTGTGCCCCAGATTTTTTGAACAATTCTACCCAAGATTTAGGGTCGAATTTTTCCATGGTCCACATAGGTATTAGATCCTTGTATCCAAATTCTTTTTGATCGCCAAATTTCTTTTTGTGATAGGCTACTGCTGGGTGAGGTTTTCCATTTACAACTTTTCCTGTTTGCGGGTTGGCAACTCCTTTATCGGAATACATCCAACGCGGATACCAATCAGTATGTAGTTCTGCTACTGAATTTGGTCCCCAGTGAATAAAAATTCCAAATTTGGCATCTTTCATCCATTGTGGAATTTCGTATTGTTTTAAGCTTTCCCAATTTTCTTCGAATACTATTTCTGGTTCTTCTTTCTTTTCTTTTTGCTTGTCTTCTTCTTTTGTTCTACAGTTAAAACAGCATGTTATTACAAGTAATAATAAAAAAATGTGCCTACTCATTTGTTTTAGTTTAGTGTTTCGTTATAAAATTAAAGCTTTATCATGTCCTGCCATTTCTCTTGTATAGAACTTTCAGTGTCTGTTTTTTGAAATTTGGCAACATAGGCTTGCCACTCTTCTTCTCTTGGTAATTTCTGCCATTTTGGACCAACTTCATCTAAATTAAAATCAGGCATGGTATCCATAATGAGCATCACTTGTTCCTTATGAATGTAAATTTCCATATCCTTTACGCCAACAGATTTCATGTTAGCGGTAATTTCTGGCCACGCCATTCCCATGGCATGCACGCTTTTGTATTCGTCTATAAGGTCTGGTTCCAATAGCAATGTCCAAACAAAACGTTTGTATGGTGCAACAGCCGTTTTTAATTGCCCCTCGGTTGGCTTATAAACTACTTTTTGGTCTAATTCATATATCCGGTCTAATGGGGCGCTATGTTGTACAAATATGTTTTTGAAATCTTCTAAATGACTAAAAGCATCAAATAATTGTTCTGAATTGAACGAGGCATCAGTATCTATAACCACAAAATAATCGCCATCTTTTTTATAGATATTAAATGCTTCTACCCCTTCCAAAGATTGCAATTGTTTAAACGTCTCAGAAGTCAATATTTCCAAAAAGTTATCATCATCAGAAGTTATAAAATAAGTAAATCGTCTAAATGTATCTACAGCCATTTTTACTAAGCTTTTATGTTGACTTTATAACCTTTTAGTGCAAAAAACAATAGGTATACATAACAAATTAGTGGAATAATAAATGAATATTTAATACCTACTGTATCTGAAATATACCCCATTAGAGGTGGAACAATAGCGCCACCAACAATTCCCAATAGGAACACCGAAGAGCCTGTTTTGGTGTATTCCTTTAAATCTTGCATACTTAAACTAAAAATAATTGGGTAAATAATTGAGGTAAAAAAACCAACGATAGATAAACATGTTAATGAGAAATACCCATTTGTAACAATGGCCAAAGTTACCAAGGCAAATGCACTAATGCTACAAAACGCCAATACATGTTGTGGTTTGAATTTCTTTAAAATGTAAACACCTAATAATCGTCCAATAAGTACTAATCCCATAAATGCGGTAATGTATTGTGCCGATTTTTGTTCGGTAAGTTCAGGAAGATTAAACCATTTTGCATAGCGAATAATGAAACTCACAATACCCACTTCTGCACCAACATAGAAAAACTCTGCACCAACACCATAAAGTGTATGCTTAAACTTTAATATATCTAGTAGTGGCTTTTTGCCAGCTCCTTCTTCATCTTTTATGGTTGGTAATTTTGTAAAAACTACAATTAAAGCTATTACAACTAATATCCCACCAAGTATAATGTATGGCGGTTTTACCAAATCTGCTTCTCCCGATAAAAAGGTCTCTAATTGACTTGGGGTAAAAGCATCAATGGTTTCCTGTGGTACATCTACTTCGTGTAAAAACAACATGGCTGCTAGTGCAGGAGCAATAGTTGCACCTACTGAACCTATAGCTGCTGCCATACTTAAACGACTGGAAGCACCTTCTGGGTTACCCAATTTTGTGATGTATGGAGATGCTGTAACTTCTAAAACAGCGAAACCCGCAGCCATAATGAATAAAGCTAACAAGAAGAATGAATATATTCGTGTTTCTACTGCTGGATAAAACAAAAAAGAACCAATTGCGGCAATAATTAACCCAGTTATCATGCCGTTTTTGTACCCCTTTTTCTGAATATACCACCCTGCTGGCAATGCTACAATAAAGTAAGCACCAAAAAATGCAGATTGTACTAATGAGGATTGAAAATCGGTGAGCTGACATGCCCTTTTTAAGTGAGGAATTAAAACATCGTTAATGTTTCTTGCTAAATTCCAGAAAAACATCAATGCCATCACGATGATTAGTGGTACTAAAAATTTTGAATTACTTCCTTTTGTTGATGACATTATGTTTTAGTTTAGTTGTTGTTGTTTTTTATTTAAAATTCAATAATTGCTTTTATTAAATCTTTCTTTTCATAGAGCTTTTCAAATTCCGTTGGAATGGCATCAAAACTCATACGATGCGTGATAAAAGAAGTGGCGTCAATTTTTCCTGCTTCTATTAAGCGAATGATTCTACCAAAATCTTCTCCCATTGCAGCTCTACTTGCTTTAAGAGTTAATTCTTTTTTGTGGAAAGACGGGTCGTGAAACATCACATCACCCATAAATAATCCTATAAAAACAATGGTTCCACCAGCGGCTGCATATTTAAAAGTGTTCATCATGGATGTGGAATTCCCCGTGGCATCCAAAATTACCGTTGGTAAATCTCCGTTTAAAAGTGTGGTGAGTTCTTCTTCAACGTTACCTAAAGCGTTAATGGTATCTTTTACTTTGGTGATGTTTTTACATTTTTCCAATTTAGCATCATCAATATCCATGGCAATGACTCTGGCGCCTTTTAATTGCGCAAATTGAATGGTTCCTAAACCAATAGGACCTGCACCAATAACCAATACAATATCCTCATGTGTAATATCTGCTCTATCTACAGCATGACAACCGATTGCCAAAGGTTCAATCATCGCTAATTGGTCGTCTGTTAAAGAATTGGTCGCATGTAAAAATTTAGCAGGATATTCAAAATATTCTTGCATACCACCATCTACATGAACGCCCAAAACTTGCAAGTGTTCACCACAATTGGTTTTACCTCGTCTTACGGCTTGTCCAATAATATCATTATAATAAGGCTCAACCGAACATTTGTCACCAACTTTCACATTGGTAACGTCGTCTGCAACGGCAACCACTTCAACAGCTAATTCATGTCCTAATATTTTAGGGTAACTGAAAAAAGGTTGTTGCCCTTTAAAGGCGTGTAAATCTGTGCCGCAAACACCAATTTTCTTTACTTTTAAGAGTGCATTTCCAGAGGATACTGCGTCACTTGGTTTTTCAACCTCCAATTGTTCCCATACGCCGGGTTCTTTTAGTCTAACTACTTTCATGATGTTATTCAGTTAAAATACAAGCTGTAACTTCGTTAAATAGGTCTTCGGAAAGTTTTCCCGCATTCCAATCATCTATTGTTGCTTTAATTTGAGCAGGTGTTCTTGCGCCCATAACCACCCTGTCTGCTTCTTTAATTGAAAATAAATAACGTTGTGCTAGTGTAGCTTGAGACATGTCGTATTTATCAGCAACGGCTTTTACGCGAATCGCATTTTCTAAATCTAATTGAGTTATCCATTCGCCATCAACACCTTCACTTTTATATTTTTCAAATCGATTTCCTAATAATGAAAAGTGTAATGCTGATGCTGCATAATAGGCAATTCCTTCCTTTTGATAGGATTGAATTTCACCATTAAACGCTGATAAATTACAAGCATCCATGTGTAAAAACCCCGAAACCACATCAAAATTATCTTTGGTGATGTAGGGTTTAAATGCTTCTGAAGGATTTCCTCCAACACCGATAGAATTTACTAAACCTTCAGCCTTAAAGCCTTTTAAAGTGTTTAAAACTTCATCAATATTTTCTAGAGGAACAAATTGCGGTTCGTGTAAAAATAATAAGTCTATTTTATCTAGTCCAAGCGTTTTTAAGCTATTATCTAAACTTCGCTTTAGGCCGTCAGTACTGTAATCTAACTTGACTTCAAAGGCATCTTTTCCTTTTAAACGGCCAATTTTTGTGCTTACAAATGGTTTATCACCTTTCCATTCTCTTAAAGCCATACCTACATAATATTCGGCATTGGCATAGGATGGCGCGGTATCTAAGGCAGCAATACCGTTTTCAAAAGCATATAACAATGCATCGATAGAATCGCGTTGGTCTACTTTTCCCCAAACACCTCCTAGGCCAGAGGTCCCATAAACCAATCTGGTTTCGTTATTAAATGCAGGACTTTTAGAGTAATCTCTTGTGATGTATGTTGGTTTCATTTATTTAAATTTTTTGATGAAATCCTGAATCAAGTTCAGGATGACATTAATCTAATTTCATTTGAGTGAGATATCAAATCCCACTACGTGGGTTAGAAATTTACGGTTGCCCCTCCATCAACAGGTAAAATAACACCTGTGATATATTTTGCGCCTTCTGAACTTAAGAATACGGCTGCATTTCCAATATCTTCGGTAGTTCCAAAATGGTCCATGGCTATTCTATTGGTGATTTGCAGTTTGCGTTCTTGGTCTTTATTTACAGCATTTAAGAACATATTAGAGGTAATCCATCCTGGTGCTATGGCGTTTACACGCACATTGTCTTTGGCATATTCTGTTGTTAAGCTATTTACCAATCCGGTAAGTGCAGTTTTTGACGCACTATAAGCAATTACGCGGTCAATACCGAATAACCCAGCCATTGAACCAATCATGATTACAGACCCTTTTTTACGTTTCAACATATATTTTGCACACTCGCGTGTTAATGCAAATACACTGATAAGGTTGGTTTGAATAATGCGTTCAAAATCATCATCGGTAGTATCTTGTGCCCAAGCTTTATGATGAATGCCTGCGTTATTTACTAAAATATCGATAGGTCCTTCTTCTGTTTCAATAGCTTCTACTAAAACAGGAATACTTGCTCTATCTGTAATATCATTCACTCTGTATGATGCATTTTCACCAAGTTCAGTTACTGCTTCTTGCAAAACCCCTTCTCTACGTCCAGTGATAACTACTTTTGCACCTGCTTCAATTAACGCTTTTGAAATTCCAAGCCCAATGCCTGCCCCTCCTCCGGTTACTATGGCACGTTGGCCTTCTAATGAAAAAACTTGTAAACTCATTAAAACTTGATTTCGATTAATGTATCGTCTATAAAATTGAATCCCCAACCTGGTCTATTATGTGGTTTTGCATAACCATCTTGGATTACCATAGGGTTATCAATTAAAGGATCTACCCAGTCAAAAGATTCTGCACCAACACCATTAGGAATAGTACACAATAACGGCACATCATAATCTTTATAATAGTGTGGTAATACAGGCAAGTTAAAACTATGTGCTAACGCCGCACTTTCTCTCCATTTTTCTACACCACCAATTCTTAAAATATCTGGTTGCCAAATATCTATTGCATTTCTTGTTACTAATTCTCTAAGTGGTAAAGTGTCGTATTCACGCTCTCCCATCGCCAAAGAAATACCTGCTTGGTTTTTAAGGATTTCAAAGGCTTGGAAATTTTGGTGATTTACAGGTTCTTCAAACCAGTTGATGTTCAATTCTTTGGCAGCTCCAGATAATTTCATGGCAGATGGCAAATCCATCCCTTGGTTGGCATCCATCATGATATCTACTTTATCTCCAATAGCTTCACGTACTAAACGTAAACGTTCTATATCAGTACTTACTTTTGGAGAACCAACTTTTATTTTTACGGCTTTGAAACCACGGTCTGCATAACCTGTAACTTCTTCTATTAACTCATCCACAGAGTAAGAAATCCATCCACCACTTCCGTAGATTGATACTTTCTCATGACAAACACCTAAGATTTCGTGTATCGGTTGGTTCAAGGTTTTCCCCCAAGCATCCCACATAGCAATGTTTACAGCCGCTTGCGCCCATCGGTTAATACCTTGGTTGCCAAAATATTCACCTAAATTATCTAGCTTATTATAAACAATACCCATTTCATTGGTTTTGTGACCAATAATATGAGGTACAGCATCTATCATTGCGCCAGCAATGGCATTTGGTGAATACTGAAATGATAATAAATAGGCCTCTCCAACAACACCGTTTTCTAATTGAATTCTCAATACTAAAAATGAGATTTCTGTAATAGTATGTGTAGCATCCGAAATTGGCTTTTTTAATGGAGCAGTTGCTTTGTATATTTTAGCGTCTCTAATTGTAATGTCTTTAGACATATTAGTTTTAAATTTAGTTGATAAAATTTCTGAGAGTTACAAATTTATAGATTAATGTATTGTGTTATTTCCACAATAACGCTATTTTTATACACCATTTTGGTTATTCACCCTAACTTACATATCATAAATTCCAAAAAAGATATACTTTTAATAAAAAATATTACTTTTTGAAGGCAAGATATCATGACATAAGAAACTCCCCTGGAAGCTCGTTTAGCGTAAAACTTTTTGAAGATAAAGAATTTCCTGCTGCATGGCATTTTCACAAAGAATATGAATTGACCTATATCATAAAAAGTACTGGTGTACGCTATGTGGGTAATAACATGGAAACGTTTGACCATGACGATTTGGTAATGGTGGGCGCCAATTTACCACACTGTTGGAAAACTATTGGGGAACAAACCGAAAATGTTAAGTGTATTGTGATACAGTGGCATGAAGACCTTTTGCTTAGTTGGTTAGATAAAGAAGAAGTAAAACATATACAGGAATTACTTAAGCGTTCTCAAAGAGGTGTAAAATTTAATAACTCCTTTGCTAAGGAAATTAAACAAAATTTATTGCAATTAGTGGAATCACAATCTTTTGAACGATTAATTTGCTTTTTACAGGTTTTGCAAAAACTTGCATTAACCAACGAGTTTGAACTTTTGGCAGGTTCTAGTTTTTCAAACAGCTTATCTTCTACAGAAAGTGAACGCATTAATACGATATATAACTATTTAAAGGAACATCATTTACATAAAATCTCTTTAAACGATATAGCAAATGAAGTTGCGATGAGTAATGATACATTTTGTCGTTTTTTCAAGAAGACCTTTAATACATCATTCTTTTCATTTTTAAACGAATACAAAGTGAGTATTGCCAGTAAAATGCTCATGGATACTGATTTGTCGGTTTCCGAAATTGGCTATGCATCTGGTTTTAATAACCTTTCTTTTTTTCATAGACAGTTTTATAGGTATAAAAAAACATCTCCTAGAAAATACAGATTACGTTTTCAGAATATTTAATTTGGACTAAATATAAGCAATGATTTTGAGGTCTCTTGTATCTCTTTTTTATTCAACATCATTTTTCGGAACTCTCCCCTCACAAACATCTCTGCTTGGTCTTGATAATGAGGACTAAAGGGGTTTCCTGACTGTCCTGTTGGCAATATACTCATGCTATTCTCTACATCGGAGAAATCTACAATTCGTCTAGTAGACGGTCCTGAAGTTACTTTATACTTACCGGTATTGTTATACAAAAAACCCATATTATTTATAACTTCTCTTGTTCCTGGCACAGGAAAAGGCCCAACATTAAAAAAAGAACGCAAAGCTTTTACTTTTCCTATTGGATGTTCATGTTCTAAAGTGTGTACTTTATTCCATGTCCATTTTTTATAATCTTTTCCAAAATCTTTCTCTAAAGAATTCCAAGCAGCTACAAAAGCTGAATTTATTATATCCTGTTTGGTTTCTTTTCTATTGGTTGTAGTTATATTGTCCCACCAAACAGATTCTGACTTAGCAGCCATAGGTGCAATTATTCTTTTTAATAGATGTGTTCCTAAAAACTCTGAGAATAATTCTTCTTCCAATTCATCTGAGAAAGTGCCTTTAATAAAATAATAAATCCAGCGGTGATAAATGGTTGCGGTATAACTGTCTATCGGATAATCTCCCTTCCATTCTTTTAACAAATCTAAAACCTCTATCTGACTATCATTCAGCAACTTAACATCAACAACCTTACCTAATTCTGTAACTACCAAAGGGTTAACTGCAGAGGTAACATCTAGCATCATTGTACCAACTTGTTCTTTATCCCAATCGTTTTTAGGCTCTAGTAATTGTGTAATACGTTTGGCTCTGTTTTCTGGCAAATAATATCCTGGATATAATTTACCTTCTACAGAGTCTGGCTGATTATTTGCTGAATATACATAATTCCAAGGCGGGTTTATTGCCTTTGGATTTTTGCTAAAATCTAGGTATTCTAAGCGCTCCTCTTTCCCTTTGGTACCATCTAAAACCATTTTAGAATTTATACCATCTGGGAGTGTATGTATTTTTGCAGATGCAAACCAAGCAACGTTTCCTTCTACATCTCCATACATTACATTTAATCCAGGAGCATGAATACCCGGAAGTGCTTGTTTAAATTCTTTAAAATTATTTGCTGTAGATATTTTATAAAAAGCATCTAAAACTTTGTTTTCACACAAGGTATATGTCCAAGACATACTAATAGGTTTTTCCCCTCGCACTTGCTTTGCTATCCCATTTAATATAGGGCCATGCTTGGTTTTCTTATACGTAAAACGTATATCTTTTTCTCCTTTTATTTTAATGGTTTTTGACACATAAGAATAGGATTCCCAACCAGTTGCAGTTTTATATTTTGTACTATCTGTTGGATTTGTTTTTTCGTAATAAAAATCTACATCATCATTTTCGAACATTGTTAAACCATAAGCCAAATTTCTATTATGCCCTAAGAGAGGAAAAGGAATACCTCCTAAATGATATCCATATTTTTCATAATCAGGAGTCTTTAAATGAGCTTCATACCAAACCGAGGGCTGAGAAAACCCTATATGCGGGTCGTTTGCAAAAAGTACGGCTCCTTTTTTTGTTTTCTTTGGAGAAAGAACCCAACTATTACTACCTTCAAACAATGGCAAACTTAATTTCTCCAATGCTTTATTAACCGTTGTAGCTACTGTATTTTTTAGTTTTCTTTTAATCTGCAATGTATCCGAGATTGGAGGCTTATAATTTTTTAACCAAACCGTATTAGTGTCTACATTTATTTCTAAATCCGATAAATAGGTTTCTCCTAATTTCTCTTTAATATTGGTTAATAACGGGTCTGTTTTATGAGCCATGGCAAAACTAAACGCCATGTAGCCCATTGTGTTATACATGTCCGAAATTTTAAAATCTTTTTTTTCTATTCCTGTAAGATAAAATTCTACAGGGGTTGGTCCTTCTTTAATAAACTTATTTACACCTTCTATATATGCATTTGATAATTTTACAACCGTACTTTTTGGGTCTAAATTTGCAACCGTTTTCTTTGTTGCTTCTTCTATATCTAGAGATAGAAAAAATTTATCTGTAGCTATTAAATCTTCTCCAAAAACTTCGGATAACTTACCCGCTGCAATTCTTCGCATTAGTTCCATTTGCCAGAGCCTATCCTGCGCATGTACATACCCTAAAGCTTTATAAACATCTTCTTGAGTTTCTCCATAAATATGTGGTATTCCGTAAGTGTCATAATATATAGAAACCTCTTTTTCTAAAGAATTAAATTCTATGTTACCCTCGTAATTTGGCTTAAGAAGCCCTGTAACTATAAAAAATAATAAAATTAAAATACCTAATAGCATTACTAGAAAAACAGCTATCTTTTTTAACCTTATCATAATTTTATTTATAGGTGAGGTTCTAAGATAAAAAATTTTAACTAAAAAAAGCACCTAAAAAGGTGCTTTACATTTTATAAAAAGGGGGAACTATATTTTATTGATATTATTACTTTACTATTAACAATTTTAATTTAAAATTTTAACTAAAAAAGAGATATTAAATACCTTACAAACAATACGCTATACGAAACCAATCCAAAAAGTAACAATACCAATACAGCTGCTTTTTTTAATTTAACCATTAGAATATTATTTTAATATTAAACCAAATATCCTCTTAAAAAGAAAAGGACTTTACATTAAAACGTAATATTATTCCTACATATTGTGTTTGACCTATAAATTTTGTAATCCTACTTTTAACCACTCTTCATACGTAGTAGCATCTGTAGTTTGTATAGCAGTATTTAGTACTTTTAAATCTGGTGATAGCAATATATAATAAGGCTGAGATGCTACATTGAAGTTTATATCCTGAAAAGTACCCCATTTCTCCCCTATGGTTTCTATCGTCTTTACACGACCAGAATCGTATTTAAATTTAAATTGAGCTTCTTTAGATAGTTCTTTTCTGTCATCTACATATAAAGAGATTAAAACATAATTCTCATTAAGTAATTTAAATACTCCTGGCTCACTCCAGACATTTTCTTCCATTTTTCTACAATTAACACATGCCCAACCTGTAAAGTCTAACAAAATAGGTTTATTTACTTTTTTAGCATGTGCAAGACCTTCTTCAAAATCCTTAAAACAATTTACACCTAAAGGACAATCATTCTCTTGTTCAAAAACACTATAAAACTCCGGGGGCGGAAAACCACTTAACAATTTTAAATTAGTAATCTTAACTGTCCCTAATACTAAATACACTAAAAAGGCAACACTTACTATTCCTGTAACTTTTCTTCCTATTGATAATTTTTGTTTAGGACCATCATGAGGGAATTTAAACACCCCAAACAAGTATAAAGTTAAGAGCAGCGAAAGAACAATCCATAATCCTAGAAAAATTTCGCGTTTTAAAAATCCCCAATTACCAACCAAATCGGCATTAGATAAGAACTTAAGCGCTAAGCCAAGTTCTAAAAACCCAAGAACCACCTTAACAGTTGTCATCCATCCTCCAGATTTTGGCAAGGAATTTAACCACGCAGGGAACATTGCAAATAACATAAAGGGCAAAGCTAACGCCACGCCAAAACCTGTCATTCCTGCGGTTAAGTTTGTTGCTACATCACCATCTGCTAATGCAGTACTTCCTAAAAGTCCTCCTAATATAGGTCCAGTACAAGAGAAAGATACTATAGCCAAGGTTACAGCCATAAAAAAGACACCTAAAAACCCTCCCGTTTTTGTAGATGCAGAATCCATTTTATTTGCCCAAGAACTTGGTAAGGTTAACTCATAATACCCAAAGAATGAAAATGCAAAAAAAACAAATACAATAAAAAAGGCAAGATTTAACCAAACATTAGTAGCTATTGTATTCAATATTTGCGAGTCTACAGAATCGAACAAATGAAAGGGTAAGCTTAACAAAAAGTAGATTATTATTATAAAGAAACCATATAGTAATGCGCTGGCTATTCCCTTAGATTTATTTTTAGAATGTTTTGTAAAAAATGAAACTGTTAATGGAATCATAGGAAAAACACAAGGTGTTAATAAAGCTATTAATCCTCCTAAAAATCCTAAACCAAAAATCATCCAAAGGCTAGAACTAGCTATACTAACAACATTGTCCGCTAAAATTTCTTTATTCTTTAAATCTAGTTTTAATGCCGAAGACATTGCTAAGCTTCGTGCATCAACTGTTTCTTCTATTTCTACAATAGGTTCTCCTTTTAAAGAAAAAGTAAAAACCTCATCTTTATTCATACAAACCTCTTTACATATTTGAAAAAAGAGTCCTACTTTTATTTGAGATATAGAAGGGTCTAAAAGTTTTATTTTTTGAGTAAATACCGCTTGTTCTTTAAAAAAGGTTTCTTCCACTTCAAAAACATCACTAAATTCTGTATACGTTTTATTCTCTACAGTTTTCCCTAGTAATTCAAAGTCCTTCCCTGCATTTACAAAAGTTACTTCTGTTTTTAATGGGCCGCCATCTGGGGTATATTGTGAATATATATGCCATTCATTTGCTAAGGTTCCTGTTAGCACCAACTCATAATCTGTATCACTTATTTTATGTACCTCTTGTTTCCAAATTACAGGATTTTCATCGTCCTGAGCTAATCCAAAAAAGCTGATTATAAACGATAAAAATAGGAGTATTAAATATCTCATTCTTTTACTTCAAATTTTAAAATATGTTTTGTTTTATTAGTTACTCTAAAACGATTATCTGCTCGTTTTCCGATAACCCAAACAATTTGATTTTCACTACAAAGTAACCATTGCTTTTCTTTAGATAAGACATCAATCTTCTCATCCTTAAAAAATTTAGCCAATTTTTTTTTGCCATGCATTCCAAACGGATAAAAGTAGTCGCCATTTTTCCATTTCCTTATCGTTAAAGGATATTTTAACGTTTCTTTATCTATATATAGCGTATTTAAAGAACATTCTGCTACTTCTTCTACATTAGTAATAGTAATAGGTATGGGGTTATCTACAAATATATCTTCCTTTAAAACAGTAAAAACCTCATCTTTATTTTCTTTTAGAATCTCTAACAGCAAATAATCCCTATCCTTGACCAACCTATAGGTCTTAGAACGTATTTCTTTTCCAGACATAGCATCTAGCAAATCTGCTACATTTTGCCATTCTGTAAAACCATAAAATTTAAAAAGTCCGTGTATATACCCCTTTAAAGGGTTTAAAGCTTTAAGGCTTTCTATTGCTATTTTATAATGAGAGCCATTTAGCTGAAATAAATCTTTCTTAATTGTATTTAATGCATTATCTGCTATTGTAGCTGTTTGCTCTAAATACTGCTGGCTATTTAAAAAATTATCTAAAAAAGAAGGATGTAATTCTTTTAATAGTGGCACTATTTGATGCCTTATTTTATTTCTTAAATACTTGGTATCTGTATTACTCTGGTCCTCCCGCCATTCTATTGTATTTACATGTGCAAAATCAATAATTTGTTCTTGAGAAAATTTAAGTAATGGTCGTTTTATAACATCTGTATTATAAGGCATACCCTTTAACCCATCAATTCCCGTGCCTCTAGAAAGGTTTATAATAAATGTTTCTAAATCATCATCTGCATGGTGCGCCGTAACCAAATATTTAAGATTATTTTTTTCTTGTAAAGTAGAAAACCATGTGTATCTAAGTTCGCGAGCAGCCACTTGAACGGAAACCTTATTTAAATTAACATAATCAACTGTTTTAAAACTAGTTACGTTAATTTTTTTATTAATTTTTTTTGCTAATTCCTTAACAAATACTTCATCGGCATCACTCTCTTTTCCTCGTAACTGAAAATTACAATGTGCTAACTCAAAATCTAGATTAGCATTGTTACATAGATGAGCTAAAACAACACTATCAATTCCTCCGCTGCATGCTAAAAGAAATTTAGAGGGTTTTAATTCTGGAAACGATTTTTCTATATGTGTATTAAAATATTCTTGCACAACGCAAAGGTACTAAAGTCTTTTTGCTAACCAATGTATTAAGAACTTTCTAATACCTGTCGCATTGCTTTAGCTTTTATAAGACATTCCTCATATTCTTTTTCTGGGATAGCTTTAGCTGTAATTGCCCCACCAACAGCATAGGAAACATACTTTTCCGTGGCATTATAAAGAATACTTCTAATAATTACATTAAAATCAAAATCTTGTTCTGGTGTAATATACCCTACCGCCCCACTATACATACCTCGTTTAAAAGACTCTAATTCTTCTATTATTTCCATAGCAGAGACCTTAGGCGCCCCTGTCATACTTCCCATTGGAAAAGTTTCTTGTATCACCTCTACTATATTTTTTTTTTTAGGAATCTCTGCCGTAATAGTAGAAATCATTTGGTGTACTTGCTCATAAGAATAGACCTTACAAAGCTCTTCTACCTTCACAGAGCCCTTGGTTGCGCTTTTAGACAAATCATTACGCACCAGGTCTACAATCATTATATTCTCTGCCCTTTCTTTTTCATCTAAAGATAAATTACTCTTTAATTCATAATCTTCTTTTTTATCTTTAGAACGCTTAGCTGTTCCCTTAATAGGCTGGGAAATAAGTTTACTTCCTTCTTTCTTTATATAACGCTCTGGAGACGCAGATAAAACATATTTATCCATAACCTTAAGAAAGGTTGCAAATGGTGCTTTAGATATTGTATTAAGCTTATTATATACTTTTAGAGGGTTTATTTCTGTGTCTTCAGCATAAAACTCTTGACAAAAATTAGCTTCATAAATATCTCCTCGCTGAATATATTGAAGCATTTTATTTACTTTTCTAAAATACTCATCCTTAAAAATTCGCATTTTTATTTTAATATCCAGCGAAATTTCCTTTTTATCTTTTTCTAATTCTAAAGATGAAATAGTTTTAAAATCTTCCTCTATTTCATCATCTACCATATTCAGATAAATAAACTCCGCAGTACCCCCTATTATTCGTATAATTTTTTTTGGTTGATAAAAGTAAAGTTCTGGAAAAAGTAATCTATCACAATTACCTGAATATAAGTGCTCTACATCATTCTTTAAGTCGTATGAAAAATAACCAAATAACCAATCTTTAGTAGTAGCTTGGTATTCTTTAAAATCCTTAAATGCATTAGTAGCATCCGTCACAAAGGCTGTTAAACCATCTACTGCTAGGAGCGCATCAAAAGAGTTATAATTAGACTTATGCTTGTTACTATCTAACCAAGTAACCTCATCAAACTGTTGCGCCCATTGTAAAGCAGCCTTTTTAAATTGGTTTATATTAGAGATAGCATACGCTACTGTTTTTCTCAAATTTTAAGATATTTTCTCGGTTATCGAGATTTAAATACTCCGACCTTGTTGTAATTAATATTCAATTACTTTTTTAATAAATAACGCGCTTACATTATGTCAACTTACTTAAAAATAAATGTAAGGCGTCTTGATGTTCTTTAGCAAGCTCTGTATTCGTTATTCCCTTTTTAGTATCAAAATTTACATAAAATTCTGGCAAAGAAAAAGTAACTACCACTTCTGCCCCCATTCTTGGAAGTGAATTCTCTATTATACTTAATGCTCCAATAGCACCTCTTTTTCCTGGTGATGTAGCCATTAAAAATACCTTTTTACCATCAAAACAGTTACGTTCTAATCTAGAGAGCCAATCCAACACGTTCTTAAAATAAGCTGAAGGATTACCATTATGCTCATTCACAGAAATTATTATACCGTCTGCCTTTTGTATATCTTCTTTAACCTCAACCAAAGAATTAGAAAAACCATTTTCTTTTTCATAATCCTCACTATACATGGGAAAAGGGAAATTTGCAAGATTCAATAATTGAATAGAATGTTCTTTTGCCAAAGAAACCGTATGCTTTACTAATTTATAATTAATTGATTCTGAAGAATTACTGCCCGCAAATGCCAATATAGTTGCCATAGATATAGATTAAAAAGTTTATTCAACGAAAATAAAGTAAATACGCCTTAATTGCGAGTTTTTTACATAATTTTGCCGCAATAAAATACCTAAACAATTGTTATTCAATATAATAACCTAACAAAGGGTAATGAGTAAAAACAAAAAACGCCTTTATTTTATAGACGCTATGCGAGCATGGGCCATTCTAATGATGCTACAAGGGCATTTTATAGACGGCTTACTAGACCCTATATTTAGAGATAATTCTAATGTTTTTTATTCTATTTGGAAATATTTTAGAGGCATTACTGCTCCTGTATTCTTTACAGTATCTGGTTTCATTTTTACATTTTTATTAATTAAAAGCCCTATACAAGGTTTTAAAAACCCTAGAGTAAAAAAAGGAATTATTCGTGGTTTACAATTAATTGGCTTTGGTTATTTATTACGTATTAATTTACTAGGCCTTTTACATGGCGAAATATATGAAGCTTTTTACCTAGTAGATGTGTTACATTGTATTGGACTTTCCCTACTTGGTATTCTAGGTGCTTACTTACTCACTAGTAAACAAAAAAAATATGTATTTCCTTCTATTTTGGGAGCTATAGGGGGTATTCTCTTTATACTGGAACCTATTTACGCTAATGCAAGTTTTAGTTTTTTACCACAATTTATAGCTAATTATTTTGCTAAGGATAGCGGTTCTGTTTTTACAATAATCCCATGGTTTGGATATACTGCTCTTGGAGGATTAATTTCAGTTTTATTTAATAGATATAAAGAAAAGCAAAGTTTTTACCCTATTGCTATTTCAGGAAGTTTTTTACTGGGAATGGTATTAATATTTTTCTCTTCGAATGTATTCATGGGAATTTCCAATGTAACGGGCATTAGCCTATTTAAATCTATCTATTATAACAATTATCTTTTTATACGTTTTGGGGACGTTCTAGTTGCTTTTGCTCTATTTATGACAGCAAGAAACCTATTAAGCAATAAGACCCTTATTACTTTAGGACAAAGTACCCTGTCTATCTATATTATTCATTTTATAATTTTATATGGTAGTTTCACTGGTTTGGGGTTATACCGCTTTTTTAGCCACTCCATTTCTCCTTCTTTAGTAATCCCAGGTGCAATACTATTTATGTTTACTTGCTCTTACCTTGCGTTGCAATATGAAAAACATAAAGAAATGGTTACAAAAAGAGTTAGTGTATTTACTGCAAAAAAAATCCGAGCTATAGAACCCGGATTCATAGTATTTACAAAGCTAGTTAAATCTTTTAGCTTTAAAGTCCTTAGACTTTTAGGTCTTTTAAAGAATTAAGAATTTGCATTTATGATATCCATTTCTTCTTTAGAGAACTCCAGGTTATCTAATGCTTTTACATTTTCTCTTAACTGACCAGAAGAACTAGCACCTACCAGAACAGAAGACACAGTTGGCCTATTCAACAACCAGGCAATTGCCATTTGTGAAAGTTTTTGCCCTCTTTTATCTGCTAGTGCTGCAAGGTTTTTAATTTTACCTAAATTAGATTCTACTTGTTCCTTATCTAGATATGTGAAATTCTTTGCTGCTCTAGAGTCATCTGGAATACCATTTACATACTTATTTGTAAGCATGCCTTGAGCAAGAGGAGAAAAGGCAATACATCCTACTCCATTATTGTCTAAAGCATCTAAAAGTCCGTCTTCTACCCATCTATCAAAAATAGAATATCTAGCTTGGTGTAATATAAAAGGAACACGTAGCTCTTTTAATAATGCCGCAGCTTCTGCAGTTTCTTTTGGTTGGTAATTAGATATACCTACATAAAGCGCCTTCCCTTGCCTTACTATATCTGCTAATGCAACCATAGTTTCTTCTAAAGGTGTATCTGGGTCTGGTCTATGATGGTAAAAGATATCTACATAATCTAATCCCATACGTTCTAAACTTTGGTCTATACTAGCCATTAGATACTTTCTAGATCCCCAATTACCATAAGGTCCAGGCCACATATCATAACCTGCTTTAGAAGCTATAAATAACTCATCTCTATACGGTTTAAAATCTTTCTTAAAAAGCATTCCAAAATTCTCCTCAGCAGAACCGTATGGTGGTCCGTAATTATTTGCTAAATCAAAATGCGTAATACCTAAATCAAAAGCTGTTCTTAGAATTTCTCTTGCGTTATGCTGCTTATCTACAAAACCAAAGTTATGCCACAAGCCTAGAGAAATTGCTGGCAATAAAACACCACTTTTTCCACAACGATTATACTTCATGGTATTATACCGTTCAGAATGAGCCACATAATTAGTTACTCCTGATTTATCATTTATCTCCATAAATATACCTTTCCTTATTTTACTCGATAATCGAGATTAAAATGTTCCGAGACTTAGCTCGAAATTAAAATTAGTTCCTAATAACTATCTCGTGGATATACCTTGAGGTAGTTTGTTATTTTTCGCAAACATTAAAGTTACATAGAAAAATAGTATTTACTCGATAATCGAGATTTTAAATGCTCCGAGGCTTGCCTCGAAATCAAAATTTATTTCCTAACAAATGCCTCGTAGGCTTGCGTCGAGGTAGTTTACTAATTAAAATTTAAAAACAAACGTTTTTATATTAAGAACTTATATTTTCCAAATTAAACACAAAATTCTTAGTTGTATATTACTCAATTATTGAAGTTTAAATCTCTCGAAATAGTTTAAATTTTTATTTGGATTGATTTCAAATTAAAGCTTAAATACCACCTATGTATTAGATTCCTCTATTTTTAGCGTTTTCAACTAAAATAAAACAACTACTTACATGAGTGATAAAAAATTTACACCCGTTAAATTAGCTTTAGAGAAAGACAAAAGATACGCATGGTGTACATGCGGACATTCCGAAACTAATGTGTTTTGCGATGGTTCTCATAAAAAACACGAAAAACCAGGTTCTTTAGTTTTCCAAGTAGAGGAAGACAAAGATGCTAGAATTTGCACTTGCAAACTTACTAGCAATCCTCCTTACTGTGATGGAAGTCATAAGTAACTAAAACAAAAAAATCCCGTCTAGTTTTAGACGGGATTTTTTACATAAACACTTTTCTTACTTAAACATGTAACGCACGATCATCCGTAGCTGCTAATGCTGCTTCTTTTACCGCTTCTGCATATGTTGGGTGTGCATGACTCATACGAGCTATATCTTCTGCAGATGCACGGAATTCCATAGCTACCACGGCTTCGGAAATTAAATCTGCTACACGCGCTCCTACCATATGTACTCCTAAAACCTCATCGGTATTCTTATCTGCAAGAATTTTTACAAATCCGTCTACATCCATACTAGCTCTAGCTCTACCTAAAGCACGCATAGGAAACTGCCCAACTTTATATGCTACACCAGCTTCTTTTAATTGCTCTTCTGTTTTACCTACTGCAGCAACTTCTGGCCATGTGTACACTACACCTGGAATTAGGTTATAATCTATATGTGGTTTTTGTCCTGCTAAAATCTCTGCTACTAAAGTCCCCTCTTCTTCCGCTTTATGCGCAAGCATAGCTCCTTTAATCACATCGCCAATAGCATATATATTAGGTACATTCGTTTGTAAATGAGCGTTGACTGCTACTCTACCTCTTTCTTCTTGCTTAACTCCTGCAGCTTCTAAATTTAATCCATCTGTATAAGCATGGCGACCAACAGCTACCAAACAATAATCCCCAGTAAAAGTAACCTCTTCTCCTTTTTTGTTATCTGCTTTAACAACAACTTCATTACCGTTACGCTCAACTGATTTTACTTTATGAGACAATGCAAATTTTATTTTTTGCTTTTTAAGAACCTTGGTTAATTCTTTAGAGCATGCACCATCCATTCCTGGAATTATACGACCTAAATACTCCACAACTGTTACTTCTGCTCCTAATCGCTTATATACTTGTCCTAATTCTAGACCAATTACACCGCCACCAATTACAATCATGTGTTTTGGTACTTCTTTTAACTTTAAAGCTTCTGTAGAAGTTATAACACGTTCTTTATCTAACTTTATAAAAGGTAAAGTAGATGGTTTAGAACCTGTAGCTATAATTGTATTTTTAGCTTCTATAGTTTCTGTCTTACCATCTTCTTTAGTCACAATGATAGTAGTAGCATCTTTAAAACTACCAGTACCTTGAAAAACATCAATCTTATTTTTATCCATCAAAAACTTAACTCCACCTGTAGTTTGATCTACAACTGCTTGTTTACGAGCAATCATTTTTTCTAAATTCACTTTAACTTCTCCAGGAATTTCTATTCCATGGGTATCAAAATGTTTTATAGCATCTTCATAATGATGCGAAGAATCTAATAAAGCTTTAGAAGGAATACACCCCACATTAAGACATGTACCACCTAAAGTAGAATATTTTTCTATAATTGCTGTTTTCATTCCTAATTGTGCACAGCGTATAGCTGCAACATATCCTCCAGGGCCTGAACCTATAACGGCTACATCATATGAACTCATAAAATTGTATTGTTTTTATTGATAAACAAAATTAGTGTTATTTTCTGATTTTTATACATCTATTGCTGTTGTATGCTTAACTTCATTTATAATAAATGTGCTTTGTGTACTTCCTATATTAGCAATAGCGGTAAGTTTAGACACCATAAATGCTCGGTAAGCTTCCATATCTTCTACGTGAATTTTTAAAATATAATCATAGTCGCCACTAACATGGTAGCACTCTACAATCTCTTCAATTTTTAAAATTTCGCGTTCAAACTGAAGCACATTATCTTTTGTATGTTGTATTAGTTTTACATGACATAAAACCACAAAAGCCTTATTTACTTTTTTCTTCTCTACTAAAGCTACATACTTTGTTATAACACCAGACTTTTCCAATCTTTTAATACGCTCATAAACAGCTGTAGTAGAAAGACCAAGCTTATTTGCATACTCTTTGTTTGTGTTTTTACTATCCTCTTGGAGCATTGCCAAAAGCTTTCTATCCTTTTCATCAAACTTTATCATGGAATATTTTCTAATTAAACAATAAACACAGCATAAATTATTAATTTTATTCTACAAATCTAAAAATTAATAGTTTTATTTTCTACATAATTAATAATCTATTGACAAAAACACACCATAATAATATTTTTATAACATAAAAATAATAATACTATGTCAGATAACGCTTCTAATAATTTACAAGATTTACAATATTTCGGAGAATATGGAGGAGTAAATCCATCCATATCAGATTCATCCACCTACACATTTATCTCTGCGAAAACCATGTTCGATACTTTTGAAGGAAACACAGAGGGGTGTTATTTGTATAGTAGACATTCCTCGCCGTCTAACTTATACCTTGGTGAGGCTCTTGCTGCCATTGAAGGTACCGAAACTGCTAATGTAACTGCTAGTGGTATGGGGGCGATTACAGCGGTAATTTTACAATTATGTGATACCGATGACCATATTGTAAGTAGCAGAACTATATATGGTGGTACTTACGCTTTTATGAAAAATTTTTTAAAGAAATTTAGAATAGGAACTACCTTTCTAGATATTACAAATATAGATGCTGTAGAAAAAGCTATTACTCCTAAAACAAAAATGATTTATTGCGAGAGTGTTAGTAACCCTCTTTTAGAAGTAGCAGATATTGAAGCACTTTCTAAATTGGCAAAAAAACACGGAATACCATTAGTAGTAGACAATACCTTCTCCCCCCTTACTATTGCCCCTGCTAAATTAGGTGCCGATATAGTAATACACAGTTTAACTAAATTCATAAACGGAACTAGTGACTGCGTTGCTGGTGTAGTTTGCGGCACAAAAGACTTTTGTTTAGCCTTAAAAGATGTAAATAGTGGGGCTGGTATGTTACTAGGAAGTACTCTAGACAGCCTTAGAGCATCTTCTATCCTAAAAAATATGCGAACATTGCATATTAGAATCCAAAAACACAGTGAAAATGCACAATATTTAGCAGAAAAATTTGAAAAAGACGGACTTAGAGTGGTATATCCTGGATTAGAATCGCACACTGGACATAATACCCTAAAAAAACAAATGAATACCAAATATGGTTTTGGTGGTCTATTAACTTTAGATGTTGGTTCCTTAGAGAATGCCAATGCCTTAATGGAAATGTTACAAGACCAAAAACTTGGCTATTTAGCAGTAAGTTTAGGCTTTTACAAAACACTATTTAGCGCTCCTGGCACTTCTACATCTTCCGAAATACCAATGGAAGAACAAATAGAAATGGGCTTAGGAGATGGTTTAATACGTTTTTCTATAGGCTTAGATAATGATATCCATAGAACTTATGAAATGATGAAATCTTGTATGTTACAACTCAATATTTTAAAGAAAAATACAGTTACAGCATAGAATAATTATCAAATTGCCGCTTGTAGAACTGTTTTCAAAATCGTAATATTACAAGGAAATCAAAAAAAGTTACATGCATAACAATAGCTTAAACCCAAATGGTCCTGAGAATGAAAATATTGTAGAAAACAAGGAACTAAATATTTGGGAGGCATTAATACCTGTTGCTCTTTTAATGAGTATGCTTGCATATAATATTTTCTTTGCTAATGGGGAATGGCTTGGAGAATACTCTAACCAATTTATTCTTTTAATTGGTGGTTTTTTTGCGGCAATTATGGGGTTGTTTAATAAAACCAAATTAAGTACTATGGGTGCCGAAATTTTAGAAAATCTAAAAAGCGTACTAATCCCAATAATGATTCTTTTTTTGGTTGGTGCTTTAGCTGGCACTTGGCTTGTGAGTGGTATTATCCCTGCAATGGTTTATTATGGCCTAAAAGTTTTAAGCCCAGAAATATTTTTACCAGCCTCTGTTATTATCTCTGCAATAATATCTATAGCCACTGGTAGCTCTTGGACCACCTCTGCAACAGTTGATATTGCCTTAGTTGGTATTGGAACCGCCCTAGGAATACCTTCAGGAATGATTGCAGGTGCTGTAATTTCTGGTGCATATTTTGGAGATAAAATGTCTCCTTTAAGTGACACTACCAACTTAGCTCCCGCCATGGCAGGAACCGATTTATTTACCCATATAAAATATATGGCATACACTACAGTGCCTACAATTAGTATAACCCTTATCGTCTTCATACTATTAAACCTAAACATTACAACAACAGGTAATACAGATGTTAGTAGTTTACTTGCTACTATAGACAATACATTTAATATAAATTTATATTTATTTATAGTCCCTGTAGTTGTAATTGCTCTAATACTTTTAAAAACTAAACCATTAATAGCCCTAGGAACTGGTGTGGCATTAGCTGGTGGTTTTGCTATCTTTTTTCAAACAGAAATATTAGAAAATCTTTCAGACTCTAATTTAACTTCTGTTTTTAATGCTATTTTCACAGACACAGCAATTGTAACAGATAATGATAAATTAAACGACTTATTTAGCTCTGGTGGCATGAAAGGTATGCTTTGGACTATTTACCTTATTTGCTCTGCAATGGTATTTGGTGGTATTATGGATGCCATTGGTGCTTTAGCAAAGATAACAAAAGCATTACTATCTATAGCAACAAGTGTTTTTGGCCTTTTTGCAAGTACTGTAATAAGCTGTCTAGGCTTAAATACCATTGCAAGTGACCAATATTTAGCCCTTGTTATTCCTGGAAAAATGTTTAAAAAAGCCTATCAAGATAGAGGATTAGCTCCTGAAAATTTAAGTAGAACCCTAGAAGATTCTGGTACAGTAACCTCTGTATTAATTCCCTGGAATACTTGTGGAGCATACCAATCTGGAGTTTTAGGAGTTAGTGTTTTTGATTATGCTATTTATGCAATTTTTAATTGGCTTAGTCCTTTTACTACATTACTTTTTGCAGCCTTGAATATTAAAATTAGAAGAATTATTTCCTCTAAAGCCTAAAAATTTAGCATTCAAAATTAATAAAACCACTAAAATTTACGATTTTAAATTTTCATAACCACTGAAAATTAACAAGTTACAAACAGCATTAATAAATACTATTATTCAATTAGAATTTATAATAGTTCCTACCTTTTTTTTAGCAAGCTAAACTCTAAATTTGCAACTTAAATTTAACAGCATAAAAAATAAAAAATGGCTATAGTAGGAAAAAAATTCCCAAATTTAGAAGTAAACGCAATGAACGAAATGGGCGATACATTTAAGTTAAATGTATTAGAAGAAGCTCAAAAAAATAAGAAGAAAGTACTATTATTCTGGTACCCAAAAGATTTTACTTTTGTATGCCCTACAGAATTACACGCCTTCCAAGCTGCTTTAGGTGAATTCGAAAAAAGAAACACAGTTGTAATTGGTGCTTCTTGTGACACTGCAGAAGTACATTTTGCATGGTTAAACACAGCTAAAGATAATGGTGGTATAGAAGGTGTTACTTACCCACTATTAGCAGATAGTAACAGAAACTTAGCTGCAACTTTAGGCATTTTAGATGTTACTAATGAGCAATACAATGAAGAAACAGGTGTAGTAACTGTAGATGGTGACAATGTAACCTACAGAGCTACCTATTTAATAGATGAAGAAGGTACTGTTTTTCATGAAGGAATAAACCACATGCCTGTTGGTAGAAATGTAAATGAGTTTTTACGTTTAGTAGATGCTTATACGCATGTTCAAGAAAAAGGAGAAGTTTGTCCTGCAAACTGGGAAGAAGGTAAAGATGCTATGCAAGCAAACTCTAAAGGAACTGCAGAGTATTTAGCTGCTCATGTAAACTAAAATTATACAAGCATGTTACTAGAATTAGAAAAAGACAATTTAGCAGAAATAATTGCTGAAAATAATAATGTAGTGGTACAATATTCCGCTACTTGGTGTGGTAACTGCAGAATAATGAAACCAAAATTTAAAAAAGAAGCTTCTCTTAATGAAGAGGTTACTTTTATTTTGGCGGATGCAGAAAAATTTCCTGAGTCTAGAAAATTAGCAAATGTGGATAATTTACCAACTTTTGCAACTTTTGTAGATGGGAAATTTAAAAACCAAACGCAGACCAATAAATATGATGTTTTAAAAGAACTGATACATGAAGTTACCAGTAATTAAACACCTTACTAATTTTATTGAGGCTAATGACGAAGATTATATAGTAGAAACTATAGAAACTTTGGAAGACCTTACTGAGGTTTCCTCTTTAAAAGATGAAGAATTAGACGTAATTGGCGAACTAATCTCTAATATGTATGGCGCCTTAGAAGTAAGTAAAGCTGTAAGAGAAGGTAAACCAAAAAAGGAAGCATTAAATGATTTTATGCAACGTGTTGTGGGTGCTATAGACTCATAATCAATTCCTATTATAGTAGTAAAGTCCGTTACTCTAGAGTAACGGACTTTTTATTTGCAAAAAAGTTACATATCCACGTATTATTTTTTAATTTCACAACTTAAACCATAAAAACGCTATCATGGCATCTGTAACACTAAAAGGAAACGCATTAACAACTATAGGAAATTTACCAACACCAGGCACTAAAGCTCCAAATTTCTCACTTACTAAAAACGATTTATCTACCGCGCAATTATCTGATTATTCTGGAAAAAAAGTAGTTTTAAATATATTCCCAAGTATAGATACTGGCACTTGTGCACAGTCTGTTCGTCAATTTAACCAAGAAGCAGCAGAACTAGAAAATACGGCAGTATTATGTATTTCTAAAGATTTACCTTTTGCACAAGCAAGGTTTTGTGGCGCTGAAGGAATAGATAAAGTAGAAGTTCTTTCGGATTTTAAAGATGGTAATTTTGGAAAAGCATACCAAGTAGATTTTGCAGACGGTCCATTACAACCACTACACTCTAGGTCTGTGGTTGTTATAGATAAAAACGGAAGTGTAGTTTACAACGAGCAAGTTGCAGAAACAACAGAAGAACCAAATTACAAAGCAGCTTTAGAAGCCTTAATAAATGCCTAAAGAATCTTTTCTTGTAAATAGAATTAAAAGTGTAGGCTTTGCTTTTAAAGGCGCCTTCCTTTTAATAAGAACAGAAGCTAGTATAAAAATCCAGCTTTTCATTGCTGTAGTAATGACTTTTGCTGGGTTTTACTTTAAAATTTCTAACTTAGAATGGATTTTGCAAATATTTGCAATTGGTATTGTAATGGGAATTGAAGGACTTAATACTGCTGTAGAAAAAATAGCAGATTTTATTCATCCAGAATTCGATGAAAAAATTGGTTTTATTAAAGATGTTGCTGCAGGTGCTGTAATGTTAGTATCTATTGCTTCTACCATTATTGGTCTTATTATTTATTTACCAAAAATTCTTTAAAAAAGAAAATTTACACCTTCAGAGGTAAATTCGTAATTTAGCCCTCAGAATAAAAGATTACATGGCAAAAAAGGCAAAAAAAACAAAGCCAGCAAGCACTCCTAAGAAAAAGGCAACATTTAAGCTATCCCAACAAAATAAAATTTTG
The DNA here is from genome assembly GCF_003634105.1 of Maribacter vaceletii. Classification (GTDB taxonomy): domain Bacteria; phylum Bacteroidota; class Bacteroidia; order Flavobacteriales; family Flavobacteriaceae; genus Maribacter_B; species Maribacter_B vaceletii. The sequence continues at coordinate 469,487 of NZ_RBIQ01000008.1, forward strand.
TTAGGCAGTATTTTTATTCTTTTTAGTATAGCTCTATTCTTCTCTTTTATATCGTTTTACTTTACATGGCAAGATGACCAAAGTATGCTGTCTGAATTTGCAAACAGAAATGAAAAAGCAAGTAACTTACTTAATAAATTTGGTGCAAATATTAGTCACTTTTTTATATATAAAGGCTTTGGTATTGCTTCTTTAATTATTCCTTTTTTACTTTCTATTACTGGCTTATACCTTTTTTTAGGATTAGAAAAAAAAGGGATTTTAAAAAAATGGATATGGGGATTTATTTTTATCATCTGGATATCTATTGCTTTAGGATTTTTTGCTATTAAACAACCACTACTAGGAGGTTTAGTAGGGTATGAAATGAACGATTTCCTTCAAGATTATGCCGGAAAAATAGGAGTCTTATTACTTCTATTGTTTGGATTAATATTTATTTTGGTTCGTTTGTTTAAATTTTCTCCAGAAAATATAGCTTCTTATATAAAGCATAAAAAACAATCTTTAGAATCGGACTTTAAAACTTCCACATCAAAATCTTCTAAAGAAGAAGTGGTTGTTCCTTTAGATAAAGGAGAAAAAAATACGGTAATTCCAGATGCATATACTCATAAAGAAGAAATTCCTTCTATCAAAAAAGAGATAAAATTATCGGATGATTTTGAAGTAACGGTACCAGAAGAAGAAAAAGAGGTTATAAAACCAGAGGTTCCAGAGGTTGCTATGGAAGTAGAAAAGGTAGTAGAAGAGAATGAGGAGCCATCTAGCATTGCAAAAAAATTAGTGGAAGATTTTGGCGAGTTTGATCCTACACTTGAACTAGGAAATTATAAATTCCCAATTTTAGATTTATTAGATAAGCATGGTACTACAGGCAGCATTACTATAAATCAAGAAGAATTAGAAGAAAATAAAAATAAGATTGTAGAGACTTTAAAAAACTACAAAATTGGCATTGCTCAAATTAAAGCAACTATAGGACCTACAGTTACTTTATATGAAATTGTTCCAGAAGCTGGTGTTCGTATTTCTAAAATTAAAAACCTAGAAGATGATATTGCCTTATCTTTAGCTGCATTAGGAATACGTATTATTGCCCCTATTCCTGGAAAAGGGACTATTGGTATTGAAGTTCCCAATAAAAATTCTACCATAGTTTCTATGCGTTCTGTTATTGCTTCTAAAAAATTCCAAGAGGCAGAAATGGAGCTTCCTATTGCTTTTGGTAAAACTATTAGTAATGAAACCTTTGTAGTAGATTTAGCAAAAATGCCGCACTTACTAATGGCTGGCGCAACTGGTCAAGGTAAATCTGTTGGTTTAAATGCCGTACTTACCTCCCTACTCTACAAAAAACACCCAGCAGAGGTTAAATTTGTTTTAGTAGACCCTAAAAAAGTAGAACTTACATTATTTAATAAAATAGAACGTCATTTCTTAGCAAAACTTCCAGATAGCGCAGAAGCTATCCTTACCGATAATGCAAAAGTAATTAATACGGTAAACTCACTTTGTATAGAAATGGATGACAGATACGAGCTACTTAAAAAAGCAATGGTTCGTAATCTTAAAGAATATAATCATAAATTTAAATCTAGAAAACTAAATCCAGAAGACGGACATAAATTTTTACCATATATTGTTTTAGTTATAGATGAATTTGCAGATTTAATTATGACCGCTGGTAAAGAAGTAGAAACGCCAATAGCAAGACTAGCACAGTTAGCAAGAGCAATTGGTATTCATTTAATTATTGCAACACAAAGACCTTCTGTAAACGTTATTACAGGGATTATAAAAGCTAACTTCCCCGCAAGAATAGCATTTAGAGTAACCTCTAAAATAGATTCTAGAACAATTCTAGATGCATCAGGTGCCGACCAACTTATAGGGCGTGGAGATATGCTTTATACCCAAGGTAATGATGTAACACGTATACAATGTGCATTTGTAGACACCCCAGAAGTAGAAAAAATAACAGAATATATTGGTTCACAAAGAGCGTATCCTGAAGCACATGAATTGCCAGAATATAGCGGAGAAGAGTCTGGCACAAGTCTTGATAATAACATATCGGAAAGAGATGCCATGTTCCGAGATGCTGCCGAAGTAATTGTAATTGCACAGCAAGGTTCTGCTTCTCTTATTCAAAGAAAATTAAAATTAGGATACAATAGAGCCGGCCGTATAATAGACCAATTAGAAGCCGCTGGTATTGTTGGCCCTTTTGAAGGTAGTAAAGCAAGACAAGTTTATGTGCCAGATATGATAGCACTAGAAGAAATATTTAATAATGAAAAAAAGTAGATTATAATGAAGAAGATATGTATAGCATGCCTAGTATTATTTGCAACGAATTTTGCAATTGCACAAAACTCTCAAAAAGCAAAAACTCTTTTAGACCAAGTATATACTAATGTAAAAAGCTACAAAAACATTTATGTAGACTTTAAAATAGCATTACACAATTCTGAAGCTGGTATTAACCAAGAAACTAAAGGAAATGTAACCATACAAGGAGACAAGTACCTATTTAACTATTTAGGTGCTAAACAACTTTTTGATGGCTCTAAAGTTTATACGGTTGTTCCAGAAAATGAAGAAGTAACTATAGAAAATAAATCGGAAGATGAAAATACGGTTACCCCATCTAAAATGTTAACTTTTTACAAAACAGGACATACCTACGATTGGGATATTTTACAAAATGTGCAAGGCCGTAAAATCCAATTCGTAAAAGTTACTCCTATAGAAACAAATACAGAAATACAATCTATTTTAATAGGGATAGATGTAGGTACTAAAAACATTTATAAGATTATAGAAACTGGAAAAAACAGTACTAAAACCACAATTACTGTTAATTCTTTTAAAACAGACCAGCCGTTATCAAAAACCTTATTTACTTTTGACGAAAGTAAGTACAAGAATGACGGGTACTACATTATAAGAAATTAGAGCAATTGAGAATTCTAGACCGATATATACTATCCAGGTTCACATCCAATTTTGTCAGTTCGTTTATAATATTGATGTTTATCTTCATATTCCAAACGATTTGGCTGTTTATAGACGATTTTGCTGGTAAAGGATTAGACATTGTTATTATTGGTAAATTCTTATTATACTTAATGCCAGATTTAACAGAAAAAGTATTACCGCTTACCGTATTACTTTCTTCTATATTAACCTTTGGAACCTTTGCAGAAAATTATGAATTTGCTGCCATGAAAGCTTCTGGCATTTCGTTAGAAAGAGCTATGCTTAGTTTAATTGTTTTTGTAAGTGTTCTAGGCATTGTAACGTTCTTTTTTGCCAATAGTGTAATACCAGCATCCCAAAGAAAAATATATAATCTTAGAAAAAATATTGCTCAAGTTAAACCTGCCGCAATTATTGCCGAAGGAGTATTTAGTGATTTTGAAGGGATGAGTATTAAGGTAGACGAAAAATCTGGAGAAAATGATAAGTTTCTTAAAAATGTAATTATTCATAAAAAAACAAAATTAAACATCAACAGTACTGTAATAAAAGCAAAAAAAGGAGAATTAATTAGTAGTAAAGAATCCGAAATAATACAACTAGTACTTACCGATGGACATTATTATGAAGATGTACAAGCCAAAAAGAATAATAAAAAACTAAAATACCCTTTTGCTAAAGCTAATTTTGATACGTATACCATGAATATGGAGGTACCAGAATTAAATAATGACGATTTAGAAGCCGATAGAGATGTTAGTACCGATAAGATGAAAAACGTTTCTAGATTAAACAAAGATATAGACTCTTTAAAGAAAGATAACTTTAGAATCGTTAAAGCATTCTCTAAAAATATCTCTCATAGAATGGGGGTTTTCTCAAAAGTAAAGTTAAAAAAGATAAAAGAAATACCAAAAACTCCTAATGAAATAGAAAAGGAACAATTTTTAAATAACATAAAAGACACCACCTCTACCATTACAAAAATAGATATAACTGCAGATGATTTTAATATTGTAGATTTATTTAATGATAGACAACAAGTACAAATACTAATTTCTGCAAAAAATAACACCAATAATATTTTAAATACTATTAGTGGTAAAAAACAAGAATTAGAAAAACGTTATAAAATATACAACCTTCATATACTATCCCTACACAAAAAATTTGCATTAGCATTCTCTTGTATTATACTTTTCTTTGTTGGTGCACCCCTAGGAGCTATAATACGAAAAGGAGGTTTAGGATTGCCTATGGTAATTGCAATAGTATTATTTCTAGTATATTACTTTATAGGTGTTTTTGCTGGTAACTACGCTAAAGAAGGTAATATTCACCCAATATTAGGCGCTTGGTTATCTACTTTAATAATGCTTCCTTTAGGTGTATTTTTAACAAGAAGAGCTACAGCGGATAAAGGCATGCTAAATATAGGCGGTATTATTATAGATTTCTTTAAAAGTTTAATTCCAAAAAAAGACAAAAAATTAGTTTCTGAATAATGACAAAGGAAAACAACATACAGCTAAACACAATAGAAGAAGCTATTGAAGATATTAGAAAAGGAAAGGTTATTATTGTCGTGGATGATGAAAACCGTGAGAATGAAGGTGATTTTTTAGCAGCTGCAGAATTAGCCACACCAGAGACCGTAAATTTTATGGCATCGCATGGTAGAGGTTTAATTTGTGCACCATTAACAGAAGGACGTTGTTCTGAACTTGGGTTACACATGATGGTCTCTAACAATACAGACCCTATGGAAACTGCTTTTACTGTTTCGGTAGATTTACGTGGAGAAGGAGTTACTACAGGTATTTCTGCTGGCGACCGCTCTAAAACAGTTATTGCATTAACTAAAAAAGAAACAAAACCACATGACCTAGCTAGACCAGGACATATTTTCCCATTAGTAGCTAAAGAAGGTGGTGTTTTAAGAAGAACAGGACATACAGAAGCTGCTATAGATTTTGCAAGACTTGCGGGTCTAAAACCTGCAGGAATTATTGTAGAAATAATGAACGAAGATGGTTCTATGGCAAGGCTTCCGCAATTAATGGATGTTGCTAAAAAATTCGATTTAAAAATTGTTACTATAGAGGACTTAGTTGCTTACCGCATGGAGCACGATAGTTTAATAAATAAAGAGAACGATTTTACCATTACTACTCGTTTTGGTGATTTTAGATTACGTGCTTACAGACAAACAACCAATAACAATGTGCATATTGCTCTAACCAAAGGAAATTGGTCTAAGGACGAGAAAGTACTTACTAGAATACACTCTAACTTAGTAAATAATGATATTCTTGGAACACTTACAAGTAATCCTAATAAGAAGTTAGAATTAATGTTTAATGCCATTAATAAAGAAGAAAAAGGTGCAATAATCTTTATAAATCAGGATTTAGAATCCGTGAATCTATTATCTCGTTTGGTAGATTTAAAAGAGCTACAAAAACAAGGGGTTTATAAAGCTCCTCTTATTGAAATGGATTCTAGAGATTTTGGAATTGGTGCTCAAATTTTACACAACTTAGATATTTCTAAATTACGCTTATTAACCAACAGTGCCGCAACAAAAAGAGTTGGTATAATAGGTTACGGATTAGAAATAGTAGAATACGTAAGTTACTAAACCCTTATTCTAAAACCCTATTTAAGGCTTTTACCATTTTTTGCGCTCTTTCCTTTACTTCTTCAGTTGTCCAAGAAAGTTTAATTAAGCAAGAAATATTTCTGCCTACCCACTTATCTGATAAAGAAAAATCAGATTTGGTATAATCAGGTAGCTGCTCTTGCACCTCTTTTGGCAATTTTCCTAAAGAGGTTTGGTTGGTTAAATGCTCCCATTTTCTATAATAGTGCCAATTATTATGAAACCAATAAAAACAAGCATCTACACCTTCAGTTCCTAAAGCCTTATGAGCATTTTCTGCTAGTTCTTGTGTTGGCAAAAAGAAACTTAAGAAAGAATAGTTTTCTACTCCGCCTTCTGGCACTTCTCTAAAAACTATTTCGGGTATGGTAGCTAATGCTTCTCTAAATATAGTATAATATTGCTTTTGTCTTTCTAAAAACGAATCTAAACGCTCTAATTGCGCTATACCAACTGCTGCATGCAGTTCGGATATTCTATAATTATATCCTAAAAAAGGGTGCTCCTCTGCTCCTCTATCCTTACCAACATGATCATGCCCATGGTCCGAGTAATGATCCGCATTAGTATAGTACTTTTCATTATTTGTGACCACAGCTCCACCTTCCCCACTTGTAATCGTCTTCACAAAATCAAAAGAGAAACAACCTAAATCTCCATAACTACCCAGTGGCTTCCCTTCAAAACTTCCGCCAATTGCCTGGCAAGCGTCTTCTAGCAATAGTAAATTATGTGTATCACAAATAGTTTTTAACGCTTTTAAATTTGCCATAGAACCACACATATGTACTGGCATAACAACTTTAGTTCTTGGCGTTATTGCTTTTTCAACAGCAGCAGGGTTTAATGTCAATGTTGCGTCAACATCTACCAAAATAGGTACCGCTCCTAATGCTAATATTGATTCAAAACTTGCCACAAAAGTAAATGTTGGCATAATTACTTCATCTCCTGTTCCAATTCCAGCACTTGCTAAAGCAACTGTAAGAGCTGCAGTACCGCTACTTACTAGCTGTGTATATTTAGTATGCATTCTTTTAGACAAAGCGCTCTCAAACTCTTTTGCTTTCCATTGTCCGTTACGCATACCATCAAAACCATAGCGCATTAAAACCCCAGTTTCTAAAACATCATTAACTTGTTTTTTTTCTTCCTCTCCAAATAATTCAAATCCTGGCATACTATATTCGTTGTTGGTTGTTGGTTGTTGGTTGTTGGTTGTTGGTTGTTGGTTGTTGGTTGTTGGTTGTTAAAAATTTAAAATCATTTCAAACTAAAAATCTAAACGTTAAATTCTTTTGACATTGAGACTTTAGACAAACTACTTAATATCAATGACACTTTCTGAAACTTCTTTACGCACTTTTTTAAAATCTGCAAACATATCGTCTTCTGCTCTTATTCCTATAGGCAGTACTAATACTGGTTCTAAATTTAATGCTTCTAACCCCAAAACATCTTTATACCCTTGCGGAATAAAACCTTCCATAGGGCAAGAATCAATTTTTTCCATAGCACAAACCGTCATTAAATTACCTAAAGCTATATATGCTTGGTGTTTGGACCAAATAAAAATTTCCTCTTCAGTTTTATTTTCAAAAGAAGTAAGCATCATTTTTTTATATGGTGCTATAATTTCATCACTAGTACCACGAACATCCTGTACTTTATTAAAATAAGAAATAACCGCTTTTTTCATTTTACTTTTTTCAACACAAAGCACAAAAACATGGGAAGCTTGCCCCACTTGTTGCTGATTAAAAGAGTATGATACTAAATTTTTCTGTATTTCTTTATTTGCTACTACTACCATTTTTATAGGCTGCAAACCGTAAGAAGTAGCAGTAAGGTTAAAAGCATGTTTTAGCTTTTCTATATTTTCATTACTTATACTTTTAGAAGTATTAAACTTCTTAACCGCATAGCGCCATTCTAAACTATCTATTATATTACTCACCTTAATTTATTTAATTAAAAAACCATAATTTAATGGACATTATTACGACCATTACTATTAAGAATGTTTTTATAAGTCCGTCTCCTTTGGTAACCGCAATTCTACTTGCAAACCAAGCACCAGAACCATTTCCGATTGCTAAAATTAAGCCTATTTTCCAATTTACCTTGTCATTTAATACAAAAACTGCTAGAGCAGAAAGCATATATACAAAAACCACCATTACTTTTGTAACATTTGCTCTTACCAAATTCATACGATTTACGTAGTGTAAAAACAAAATCATAATAAACCCTAAACCAGCATTTATAAATCCTCCGTAAATACCAAAAAAGAAAAACACTATTAACCCTATCCACAAATACTTTCCAGTTACTCTTTCTTCTAAATCGGTAATTTTAATTTTTGGTTTAAACAGTATAATAAATACCACCACCATCATTACCATAGAAAGAATTTTATTAAAAGTCTCCCCTTTTATGTCTACCGCTAAATTTGCCCCTATAATAGAGCCTAAAAATGCAGCCAGTCCCAAGTAAACGTTAAAAGGAAATGTAGAAACCCCTTTACTTTTAAAGCCAGCAGTAGCTATTGCGGTCTGAATTACAATAGCAACACGGTTTGTACCATTAGCTACATTAGAAGGCAGCCCTAAAAATATTAATACCGGTAAAGAAAGTAAAGACCCACCACCCGCCAAGGTATTTATAAACCCCACTACAAAACCAACTATTATTAATAAAGGGTAATAATACCATTCTTCCATGACACAAAAATAAAGCTATATTTTACGTTCTCCTACGAAACAATTTACTTTAAAAGACATAAAAAAACCGCAATTAAAAAATTGCGGCTTGCAAAACTAGTGTGCATAATTAGCCAACTACACCTAGCTCTTTTCCTATTTTCGTAAATGCTGTAATAGCTTTATCTATTTGTTCTTTGGTATGCGAAGCAGAAATTTGCACACGAATACGTGCTTTCCCTTTTGGTACAACAGGATAGAAAAAAGCAATAACGTAAATACCTTCTCCCAGTAATTTTGATGCAAATTCTTGCGCCAACTTAGCATCCATAAGCATAATGGGAACAATAGGATGCACACCCGGTGTAATGGTAAAACCAGCTTTTTCTATCCCACTTCTAAATCTTTTAGTATTTTCTTGAGATTTATTAATCAAATTATTATCCTCATTTATCTTATCTAATACTTTAATAGATGCTCCAGCAATAGCAGGAGCCAGTGTATTAGAAAATAAGTAAGGTCTAGATTTTTGTCTAAGAATATCTACAATCTCTTTTCTTGCTGCAGTAAACCCACCAGAGGCACCACCAAGTGCTTTGCCATAGGTTCCTGTAATAATATCTATTCTACCCATTACTTTTTTGTATTCATGGGTTCCTCTTCCTGTTTCCCCAATGAATCCTGTGGCGTGGCATTCATCTACCATAACTATAGCATCGTACTTGTCAGCTAGGTCACAAATTTCATCGAGTTTTGCAATTATCCCATCCATAGAAAAAACACCATCAGTAACAATTAACCTTCTTCTTGCTCCAGATGCTGCTTTTAATTGCTCCTCTAATGAAGCCATATCATTATTCTTGTATCTATGACGAGTAGCTTTACACAATCGTATACCATCTATTATACTAGCATGGTTTAGTTCATCTGAAATTACTGCATCTTCTGCCGTTAATAAAGGTTCAAAAACACCGCCATTAGCATCAAAAGCAGCTGCATAGAGTATACAATCTTCCATTCCTAAAAATTCAGCCGTCTTTTTCTCTAACTCCTTATGAATATCTTGTGTACCACAAATAAAACGTACCGATGACAACCCAAAACCATGAGAACGCATAGCCTCTACACCTGCTTCTATAACATCTGGGTGTGAGGATAACCCCAAGTAATTGTTAGCGCAAAAATTTAAAACAGGCTCTCCCAAAGTAGTTTTAATTTCTGCTCCTTGCTTGGTTGTTATTACTCGTTCTTTTTTATATAAACCAGAGTTTTCTATTTCTTGTAGCTCCGTTTTAAGTTGATCCTTAACTTTTCCGTACATAATATTCTATAATTGTGACTGTAAATCGTATTTTTTCTTTAATTCCGTTAGCATCTCATTACTAATATCATCTAGCCTATAATGTGGCTCCCAATGCCAATCTTCTTGTGCTTGTGTATCTAGAATAGAAGATGGCCAACTTTGTGCAATTGACTCTCTATAATCTTCTTTATAGGTTATTTTAAAGTTTGGATACCATTTTTGGATAGACTTTGCTACCTGTTCTGGGGTAAAACTCAATGCATTTAAATTGTAAGAAGTCCTTGTTTTTATTTGGTTTTTAGGGGCCTCCATTAGTTCTAAAGTTGCCCTAACGGCATCTTCCATAAAAATCATTGGCAATGCGGTATCCTTTTTTAAATAACATTCAAAAGGCTCTCTTTGTACTGCTTTATGGTAAATATCTACTGCATAATCTGTAGTACCGCCACCTGGTAAGGATTGGTGCCCTATAATTCCAGGATAGCGTAAAGACCTAACATCTAAACCATATTTTGTATAATAGTAATTTGCCCATTGCTCTCCTGCAACTTTACTAATTCCATAAACGGTTGTTGGGTCTAAACAAGAGTCTTGAGGTGTATTAAGTTTTGGAGCAGATGCCCCAAAAACAGCAATAGAACTTGGAAAAAACACCTTATTTACTTTGTATTTCCGTGCTGCTTCGAATATAGTAAAGAGTGATTTTAGATTTATATCCCAAGTTTGTAAGGGTTGCTCCTCTCCTTTTGCAGATAAAATTGCTGCTAAATGGTAAATTTGTGTAATAGAATATTCTTCTATTATTTTCTCTACTGCAGTTGCATTTGTAGCATCTAAAGAAAGTAATACCCTTTCTTTTTCTGGTTTTACATACAAATCTGTAGCAATTACACTAGCCCTCCCTTTATGCTTTTGTAATGCCTTTACTAAGACCGTACCTAACTGTCCGCCTGCTCCAGTAACTAATATTTTATCCTTTTTCAATAAATAATATTTATAGGACAAAATTAATTATTTGGCTACTTATTCAAATAAATACACTGCATATAATTAAAAATTAAGTAAATTTATCTTTACAATTGATTAAAATACATACTATTTACTTTTTAAACATGTTTTTTAATCTTTTACAACTAAAAATAACTGTGATGGAGCAAATAGACGAAACCGACCTTAAGATTTTACAAATTCTACAGAAAGACGCTAAAAAAACAACTAAAGAAATTGCACAAGAGCTAAACCTTACTGCTTCTCCCATTTATGAGCGAATTAGAAAACTTGAAAAAAGAGGTATAATAAAAAAATACGTTGCTTTATTAGACCAAAGCAAATTAAATATACCGGTTACCGCCATTTGCTTAGTATCGCAACGATACCACAATGAAGGCTTCATAGAAAAGTTTGAAGAACAAATTAAAGGTCTTAAAGAAGTGCAAGAATGCTATCACATGGCGGGTAAGGTCGATTTTTTCTTGAAAATAAATATTAAAAGCCTTCCTGCTTATCATGAATTTGTTAGAACTAAACTGTCTAAAATTGCAAATATTGGAGTTTTAGAAAGCTATTTTGTTCTAAAAGAAATAACCGCAACTACAGAATACCCTCTTTAATCTTCAATACATCAAAAAAAATATAAATACCTATAAAAAAGTAGATTAAAGCAGTATATTACGCTGTTTTTTGTACTTTATAGGTACATAATAAGATTCTAGAAATTTAAATACTTTATGCCTACCAAAGAACCCGGCCATTATGTTTTACTAACGGATGACAATACGTATTTTGTAGAATACTTATTAGGACACCTAGAACTTAGCCCAAGCATACACCAAGCTATGGTTTTTGAGGACAATGAAACTGCTTTTAATTTCCAGAAATATTTACGAGAAAAGTGCAATCTTGTTACTTCTGTAAATACATTTATTGACTAATACTTTTCTACCTTTTACGAACTACAAGAGAGCATAGAACAACCCACTTTATTTCTTGCCCATTCTGGACGCTTTGCATACCACTTACTAAATTCTGGTTGTTCATCATAAGGTTTCATGAGCATAATAAACAATTCATTAAGAATACTATAATCTCCTTTATCTGAAGCATCTATTGCAAGTTGTGCCATATAGTTACGCAACACATATTTTGGGTTTATTTTTTGCATTTTTTCTATACGCTCATTGGCAGGCAAGGTTTCTTTCTCTAATCTTTCTGCATAAGCTGTAAACCACAAATTCCATTTTTCTTTTAGTTCCTCTGTGAATTCTTCTAAGCTATAAAAAGCTTCTTTTACCACCTCTAAACCTTTTAATGGTGCTACTGTATTAAACGCTGCCAATTCTCTATAAAAGATGGTCATATCGGTCTCTATAGCTTGTAAAAGTTCTTGCAAGCTGTGTAGTAATTTTGCATCGCCTTTTTTATTGGTAAATACCCCTATTTTAGAAGCTAACATTTTTTGTTCTTTAGAATCGTATGTAGCACTAAAATTATGTAGTATTTCTTCCAGGCCATCCGCCTCGCCAATTAAAGGGTATAGTGCATTTGCTAATTGGTAAAGGTTCCATTGCACCACTTGTGGCTGATTTCCATAACGATATCGTTTATTCTGGCGATCCGTGGTATTGGGTGTCCACCCTAAATCATAGCCTTCTAACCAACCATAAGGTCCATAATCTATAGTAAGTCCCAAAATACTCATATTATCGGTATTCATAACGCCATGAACAAAACCAACTCTTTGCCAATGCAACACCATTTCTAGGCTTTTATCTGCTACTTCTTTAAAAAAAGCAACATAAGCCTCTTTAGAAGGCTCCCCTAAATGCGGATAAAAATACTTTATGGTATAATCTGTTAATTTCTTAAGCGTATTTGCATCATTCCTAGAAGAAAAAATTTCAAAATTTCCAAAACGTATAAAACTTGGCGCTACCCTTGTAACCACCGCTCCTTTTTCATAAGCCGCATTGCCATTATACAAAACATCTCTAAGTACTTTATCTCCAGTAAGCATTAAAGACAAAGCTCTTGTAGTTGGTACTCCTAAATAATACATAGCCTCACTACACAAATACTCTCTAATAGAAGAACGCAATACTGCCAAACCATCTGCAGTTCTAGAATACGGGGTTTCCCCTGCTCCTTTTAGTTGTACTGCCCAACGTTTATTTGCATGTTCTATTTCGCCTAAATTAATAGCTCTACCGTCTCCTAACTGCCCTGCCCAATTCCCAAATTGGTGTCCACCATAACACATGGCGTAGGGTTTGGCGTTTGGAAGTATGGTATTACCACTAAAAATCTCTAGAAAATCTTTACTTAACGCCTCTTGTTCCGAAATACCTAATGCTTGTGCCATGGAACTAGCTACATGCAAAAGCATTGGTTTTGCAGTTTTCTTAGGAATTACATAAGAAAAACAAGCCTGAGGAACTTGCCTCCTAGTATTTTCTGTAATTGGGTCTGCAGGAAGCTCCTTAGAAAAGGTATTTTTTAGGTTTAATTTCATAAAAACAAAGGTAAGGAAGTATTTTTTTAAGTACATAAACTACTGTTAAACCATTGATTAATAAGCTTACAAAAGGATAAAGCTTAGGTTTAGTAAAAAAATATCTATAAAAAAGAGGAAAAGTCTTTATTAAAATAAAAAAGCTTTCTATATTTGCACCCGCATTCAGTAAATAGCTGATGAGGCACTCAGGAGAAATGGCAGAGTGGTCGAATGCGGCAGTCTTGAAAACTGTTGAGGGTCACACCTCCGGGGGTTCGAATCCCTCTTTCTCCGCAGAAAAACCCCGTAATTATAATGATTACGGGGTTTTATTTTTATTATTGCCAATTTCGTTGCCATAAGATGCTTTTTAATAAACAAAAAACACTTAATATTTATCGATACTTTTAATGATTTTAAAATTGCCTTTACGAGAATAGTTCTTGATTCACCAAATTCTAAGTTTAAAGCAGAAAGAGCCGAGTAAAAATCATTGAACAATTGAAAAGATTTAATATGTATTTTTTATTGATTAACTAATTCAACTCAAGAAATCATCGTTAAATCCAAGTATTCCTTACCTCAAGTTTTTGTTTGTTTAATGTGTAGTATTTATTGTTTTTTTATAGGTCACATTGAACATCAATATCATCATTTAGTTACACGATTGAGATTAGTTGGTTAATGTTTCATTTCGTTAACCAAGTAAATTAGGATGCCTCTAACACAGCCATTAATCTATGGTTGAGGTATAGTTTTTCTTTACCAACCCTTTCAGAAATTAAAAAACCAGCTTTTTCCAATTCCATTAAATAATTACCAACGGTTTTTGGTGTACCTAATTTGGCATTAATTAAAAATTGCCTTTTTGTATATGGTAATCTAAATAGTATTTCAACCAATTCTTTAGTATACACTTTAGGTAAAGTCTCTCTAATTTCTTTGGTCATTTGTTCCATTAAATCGGTAACATCTTTTAAACGTTGCAATCCTTTGTTTGCAGTATATTCTACCATTTCAAGCATATAGAGTATCCAACCTTCCCAATCGTTATTTTCGGTTACCTCACGTAATTTAGTATAATAGTCAGCCTTATTTTTAATAATATATTCGCTTAAATAAATAGCTGGTGTATCTAACAATTTTTCAAGTTTTAAGTAGAGTAACAACAAAATACGTCCTGTTCTACCATTACCATCACTAAAAGGGTGTATGGCTTCAAATTGATAGTGCATTAATGCCATTTTAATTAATGGGTCTACAGCATCTTCACCATTTATAAAGGTTTCAAGGTTAGCCATCTTTTCCCTTATTACGGCTTCACCTGTTGGTGGTGTATATATGGTTTCGTCATTAGCATTTTTTAAAGCAGTTCCTGGCGTTGTTCTAATACCTGCGGTATTTTTTTTAATGCTTTGTACAATTTCAATGCATAAATTTGTACTTATAAAAGGGCGTGTTTCAATTTCTTGCAAACCATTCCAAAGTGCTTCTTTGTAGCTTATAACTTCTTTTGTTGCTGGGTTATCAAATTTTTTATCTGCTACTAAAGATTTATATAAATCGTCATTAGTAGTTATTATATTTTCTATTTCAGAACTTGCTTTAGCCTCTTGTAAATGAATGGTATCTAAAAACAATGTTGGGTTTGGTAAATTGGTAAGCATACCATTAAGTTGTGCTAACGCTCTACTGGCATCAATTGTCTTGCGTAAAACTTTAGTAGTTTCTAAAGTTGTTTTTGGTGGTAATAACGGTAGGCTATTATAAGGTGTATTTCTATTAAATTTTGCCATTTTAAACAAGGATAAATTTTACTTGTGTTATCTTAACGAGGGTAAATATACTAAAAATTTACCTTTGTTTATATAATAGGTGTAACTATTACTCTCGTTAAAACTAACCTTTTAATCCAAGTTGTTTTTTAATTTGAAAATCATAAAGGTTGTAATCTGTACCAAACCCAATTTCACCTAACTCAATTGCCATATGTTTTCGATAATACCAATATGAATTATAAATATCACCTTTTAAATACAAATCAATAATATGCTTATCAGCTTCAAAGATTAGAATGAAACTATACTACTTCTACGATGTATAAACGTTATTTTTAAGCGGATAATGCTAAACCTGTAGCCACATTTCTTTGACCTCATATAAAACTTGTATCAAAGTTATTAATTTGTATTATTTTTTTAGTAGCACGACTTGAAACTCGATTATCTTTTACTCTAATCATTAAGTTTCTAACTGATGTTCTCAATAACTTCCCAGATGATGCAGAATTTCCAAATTCTGAACCTTTTTCACGAGTACTTTAAAACGCAGGGGCATTTTGAATACGCTCTTTAGAAACACTGCTTTTAGCTTTCACTAAATAACCGTCTTGTCCTTTGTAAAAAATTAGATTATCTAACATTCCTTCTAACTTAATAATACGCTTCAATTACGTGCTAGTAAATTATTTAATCCCATATAATTGGCCTTTTTATATTAGCTTCTCTTAAATAATGTAGCATTTGTCCTGTATGTACGGATTCATGATACGCTATCCTGTTTAGATAATCTCCAAGATTTTTACTCTGCCCAACTTCTTTTCTTTCTATTCTAATAGTTTTTAAATCTGCTTCATTTAATTCTTTTATCATATTTAAAAATTCTATTCTATATCTTTTAGAAAAATCTAACTCCGTTTTTAAATCCAAATATGCTAGATCCTCCCAAGGTGATTTATAATTACCTATATTCCCCTGATTTTGTATTATTTTATGAAAAAGATGCTCTCCTTCTAAAACATGTCTAATCATTTCAATTATAGAAAATGCTCTTTTATCTGGTCTCCAATTTAAATTTTGAAGCGGAATTCCGCTCCACAAATTAATGCTTCTTCTTCTAATTTCAGAAAAGTTTAATAAAATGACTTCAATTGAGTTCATGTATGGTATATTTTTTATTTAAATAACAGCTTAATGCAAGTGTACTGAAGGGTCTAAATCTTCACATTTAAACCCATTATCATTTAACAGATGTACAAGTTCTTTAGAAAAATCTTTCGTACTTTCAACACGAAGTACCTTATCGACATCCTCTAAATCAAAACTCCAATTACGCCCTTCGCAAATTTTATCTAAGTTACCTTTTAACTGTTTTATATTATTAAGGTTTTTAACAGTGGTTTTAAATACTAAAATCATTTTATTTTTTTTGATGTATGATTTATCTTTAATTTATGTGCCTTTGAAAGAATTTTATTGTCTATATAAAAAGTACCAAATGGCACAAAACAAGCTACAACTACCTTCCAAGTTGTATTTTTAAAAGACCAGTTTTGCTCTATACCAACTTTAAGTGCATTAAACACAAAGAGTATAAATAATACACCATGGATTTGACCAACCCATTTTACAGGAATAGGATTTAAATATATATATTTTATTGGCACTGCTATACATATTAAAATTAGAAGTGAAACTCCTTCTAAAAAAGCTAAAATCCTTAATCTACCTATGTTTGAATTTATAAAATATTTCATATTAAAATATTCTTAAATATGGTCTACTTGCTAAAGGCGAAAATGGCCAGGGTATAGCTATAAGAATTAGTATTAAACCTATAGTAAACCATACCATTATTGTCTTATATTTATCCCTATCTTCTTGTTTTCTTTTGGCTTTTGCCGAGCCAATTGTAATTACAGCTATGGCAACAAGCATTAAAAATATATGTAGCAAGCCAAAAAATAAATTATCAAAATTTTTTGAGGCTTGATTAAAATTATTCCAGAAGTATTTAATAATTGGACTTTGCACATATAATGACACACCTAGCATTAATTGAATATGAACAATTGTAGCTGTCCAATGCCTTTGACTATTATTTATTTTAGAAAAAGTGGAATTTTTATAATATCCTTTAAATGCATTTATAATAGCAATAACAACTACTATAAGTACTATCCATTTCATTATTGCGTGTAAAAATAAAATTGCATTATACATATTAAACTAACCAATTGGTATGTTTTTAAATTAAAAAAAATTACAAAGTATTTAAATAAATTTTCAATTCTTTAAGGTAACTATCATAAGATTTAGTCCCATATAATTTACCAAGAGTTCTTACTCCCATATAACCGGACATAATAAAATTTGCAATGTGTTTTGGATTAGCATCTTTATCTATTTCATTATTTTCTATTCCGGTAGCAATTACCAAAACTAACTTGGATAATAATTCATCAATTAATTTACTTATAGCTTTATTAAATTGTTGATTAATAGGCGCCATCTCTTCTATAATATTTACTGCCGGGCATCCATATCTAGGGTCAAAATTAGCATCTTCTAACAAAATAGATTTTATCATTTTATATAGCACTTCTTTTGTAGAGCCTCTCTCCTTTAAAGGCTCTATTAACGATGTTTTAAAACCAGGAAGTATAATTTCATTAATCATTGCCAATCCCATTTCTTCTTTATTTTTAAAATGATAAAAGAACGAGCCTTTTGTAACCGTGGTTAAGTGTATAATATCATCAACACTAGTAGTCTGAAACCCTTTTTGGTAAGATAAATCAAAAGCTTTTTTAAGTATATGTAATCGTGTTTGTTGTCCTTTATTCAAACCTTACCATTTAGTATGTTTTAGCAAATATACTAATAAACTATAAAAAGAATAACTAATACTAAAAAAACTAAATTAAGTTTCTATGGTAAACCTATTAAAAATTTTAGCTTTCCTATATCTCTTGCTGCACTAAATTTTTGATTCTCAATTTTTACGCCGTACCAGTCTTTTTTCCATTTTCATTAAGAATCCAGTTAATATACATATTCACCGGAAATGCTAGTTATATCTATCTCTACCTCCCATCCTGAAGTGTCTAATGTCTTTATTTGAATTGCCTCGCCATGCTCCCAAACTCCATCAAAATTATTCTTAAACCAATCCTGTATCCAATGCGAAAAATACTATTATTATATCCTATGTAATGTAAATACAATTATATAAAAAACAAAGGGGCTGTATTCCGGTTTAGTGTAATGCTAATAAACAATAAAACTACAACTTTCGTTATAGTTTTATTGTTACGGTTCTTATATGTTAAGTAAGTCATTTTGTAAGAATGCTTTATTTTCACCATCATTCTTTAGCTACATAAAACCCACTACCATATGTAGATACGTAATATTTACCAGGAGTAGTATAATCAATAGCTATATCATTAATCCTATCAGATTGCCCGTTTCCTTTATTTATTTTTATCCAAGATTTTCCTCCATTTTTAGACAAGTAAGTACCAGCGTTTCTTCCTTCTACATTTGCATTTGGTAATGTAGACACTAAAATTATATCAGCATCGTATTTAGCCACTTCTACCCTATTTACCCATGGGTATTGAAAAATCTGTTTCCAGCTTTTCATCTTTTTATCACTAACCCACAATCCACCTTTATCGGCTTCTTCATTTTTAAAACCAGCAGATATATATACTTTCCCATCTTTGGCAAATTGAATATCATTTACACCATATTTTCCCGAAATATCTATAGTACTTTTTACCTTACTCCAATGCTCCCCCATATCTATTGTTTTATACAACCCTCCATTTTTATTTTGAACAGTTGCATACAATACATTAGCCTTTTTAGGATCTATTCGTATTGCACTAACATCACAAGAAGCTGGTAAACCATTATTTATTTCTTTCCATGTTTTTCCTCCATCGGTAGATTTATGAACCCCAAAGCCTGTTTCACTGTTACCAACATACTCTATAGTATGTGAAGATTTAGGCACACAAAAATACATGGTATCTGGATTATTATAATCAAAGATTAAATTTATTTGATGTACCGGTTGGTCTCCTGAATGTGCCTTAATTTCCCATTTAGGGATGGCTGTTCCATGTTTTAACCAAGTCTTCCCACCATCTATAGAACGCATTAAATTTCCTCTTTCATGCTGCCTAAAATACATGGAATAATGAATTTTGCTGTCCTTAGGATGAATGGCATAAGCACTTAACGAAGCCTCCGTATTTATTAAATTATGAAAAGTTGCCGCTTGCGCTCCTGGCCTTTTAGAATTAGTCTCCTCATTGGTTACCCATAACGTGTTTTCTCCTGCCATACAATATACTTTTCCAGGAAAACGGGTGTCCTGATAGAAACCATGCCCTGGCATATTACTGTTTCCTGCTCCAATATAACTCTCGGAATGCGCAGAAGTTTCTACATCATCAATATCTACCCAAGTGTCTCCTTTATCATAAGACATTAAAGATATTTTGGCCATTTGCGTATGTAATACTGAACCATTGGCATTAAACTTGGCATAATTAACCGATTTTCTATCATAATCATCCCTGTTCATCCAATCATTTAAATACAACAAACGAACATTAGACCCCGTAGGGTTCTCTCTCTTTTGCCAATACGCTACATCTTTACCTTTATTCCATCTTTTTCCATTTCTAAAAGTAACATACCAATGTTTACCACCGTCTTTACTACGCCACATAGCTCCAGGCATAAAATTATTTCTAGAGGCATTGGTGTACATATTTATTAAATAAATATTATTTACATCATTAGGGTCTACACTTATTTGCGTAAAGCGTTGCGTAATTTTTTTAGGAAACTCCGGATATAATTCAGCCGCTTTTTTATCCGTTACACCAAAGTAATACCCCAAAGTATGATAGTAACTTCTCCTTACTGTTCTGTCATTTTTAAAATGGGACATATCCATTGCCAAGTCCCCATTTATCTTTTGCCAACTTTCACCTTCATCTGTACTTTTAAAAACGCCACCAGCTTTATCTGTTATTGTTTTTCCTTTAGCATCCCACAAAACACTAGCGATTAAAAAAAGTGTTTTTTTATTGGTTTTTTTATCATGGTGCATGCTAAATGATCTAATTACATCTGTATCTAGGCCTTCATTTTTTAGTTTCCAGTTTTTACCACCGTTAATGCTTTTATAAAAACCATAATTGGTAGACATATAAACAACATTCGTTTGTACAGGGTCTACAACAATAGTTTCCACCTCAGCATTGGCATGTAACCCCCTATTTATAAGCTTCCAGGTTCTTCCTCTATTGATACTTTTCCATACTTTTCCTTGGCTTTTAGCATCTGTATATGTTCCGTGCGGCTTTTCTTTACTAAATAAAATTTTGCCTAGATACCTCATTCTACCAGCGCCTACATACCAAATATTATCATCCTTAGGATTTACAGTAACGCAACTTAAATATGCTTTCCCGAAAGTACTTAATGCCCCTTCATGCTTCTTCCAAATTTTTCCTTTATTTGCTGTAACAAAGATGCCTTTAGTTTTTAAATCTGTTGCAAAACCAAATTCTGAAGATTGCCTTGAAAAATCGATACTTCCAAATTCATTTGGTCCTCTTTCTCCATACCTAATACCACGACCATCCTCATCTAATACAGTTTGGTAGGTTAGTCCGGCATCATTAGTAACATAGGAATTACCCATATTAGGCGAAATAAATAGCGTATTAACATCTGTAGGGTGCCAAAAAGCTGATTTATTATTTCCGCTCATTCCTGGCCCAAATTGCCTCCAAACTATACTGGAATCAGATACGACATCTACTTTCTTTAGGGCGTCAAAAAATGTATCCTGAGCACCAACAAAATGAATACCCATTAAAAATGCTACAATTACTGTTTTTATTGTTTTCATTTATATAATAATTGAAAATTGAACTACATTATATTTTACTAGTACTTACTTTATTTTCTGTAAATCTAAATAGTACTTTTTATTCCAAGCAATTGGTTCTTTCTTATCTTTAAACCAGACACTGAATTCCTTGCTTAATTTTTTAACGATTCCTTTTTGCTCGTGAGCAACATTTTTAGATTCTGTTGGATCCTTTTCTAAATTGTAAAGTTGGGGCTCTCCTAATTCTGTTATTTGTACTAATTTCCACTTACCGCTTCTTACTGTCCAAGCAGCTGGGGCATCATCTTTTCGGTAAGGCAAATCTTTTTCCTTTTTTTTATGTGCTCCGCCAGATCTAGGTACATGCGAGCCTGCCCAAAAAAGAGATTTATGCAATGGGGCTTTATTTTTAGCACTAAATAAGGTTAATATATTTTCTCCATCAAGAGTAATGTCTTTGGGTTTTTCAATATTCGCAGCTGCTAAGCTTGTCGTCAATATATCTAACGAATAAACCATATCCTTACAAACTTCTCCTTTGGGTATTTTTCCTGGCCATTTCATTAAAAATTGCACATGACAGCCACCTTCCCATTGTTCTCTTTTAAAACCTTTCCAAGGTGCATTACTTCCTTTCCACCAAGCCGGTAAACCACCATTATCACTTAAAAAATAGACTAGTGTATTTTCTTCTAGTCCGTTTTCTTTTAAAGTTTTTAACACTCTACCTACACCTTCATCTAACGCATCTACCATTGCCATTTGTGTAGCTACCTTTTTAGGAAAGCCTTTTGCCGTATATTTCGCGATATAATCCTTAGGAGCTTGGTTTGGACCATGTACGGCATTATAAGCCAAATACATAAAGAAAGGCTCCTTTTCCTCTTTACCTTTTTCTATAAAATCTATAGCCTCATCTGTAAACTGAAAAGTGAGATATTTGTGTTTTTTCACTTTTGTTTTTCCATCGAAAAGTATGGGGGAGTTAAAGTAATCTGTTTGTGCACTATTAAACCCGTAATACTTGTCAAAACCTCTATCTATTGGATGTTGTCCAGGTTGTTTTACTCCAATATGCCATTTTCCTATAGCAGCTGTTCTATAACCAGCTTCTTTAAAATAAGTACCCATCACTTTTTCAGATGCTGGTACTCCAGGTCCCCTTTGCGTATCGAAATTGGCATAAATACCAAAACGTTGTTGGTATCTTCCTGTTAGTAAGCCTGAACGAGAAGGTCCACAAACAGATGCCGTAACATAACCATCTGTAAATGTTACCCCTTCTTTAGCAATACTATCTATGTTTGGCGTTGATAATTTACTTTTACCATTGGTATAAACTCCTGTAGTTGCATAACCTAAATCATCTGCCAAGATTACCAATATGTTTGGTTTTTTGTCTTGACTAAAAGCCTTAGTGCCAAAGAAACTAATTATCAAAAAAAATATAATGCTTAATTTTTTCATTGTATCGTATTTATATACCTACAAAAGTCCTAAACACTCTTTATTTTTTTATTCTTATATGATTTAAATTTAATATCAAATGGCTTATTTTTTTTAGGAAATAATTTTATTCTAATGTTTTATAAAAACAAAAAATCCCTGCTTCTTCCTAGAAACAAGGACTTTAAAAATTTTAATAACAGGACTATAGTTTGTCTTTACCTATGTAATTTATTATAAACTTTTTAAAACAAATACTATTTGTAATTGTAGGTTGGAAAAATATATTAATCCCAATATTCGTTAACTACCTTCTCTATCTGCGGATATTTAGAATCGTCTTCTTTTACTTCTTTTCTTAATTCTTTAAGTCTTGTTTTTAAGCCTTTAATAATAGTTGCATATTTTTCCTCTCCATATCTATTATCCATCTCTTCCGGATCCTTTTTAAGATCATAAAATTCCCAAGCCACAGGAGTAACAAAATCGGACATAGATGCTGGGTTATGAGCCCATTCTCTAGCCTCATTATTTCTTACTTTATAATCTCTACCATAATAAAAAATAAGTTTATAGTCTTTGGTTCTTATACCAAAGTGAGCCGGATTGTTATGCTTATGTGCCATATGCATCCAGTAACGGTAATAAGTATCTTGTTTCCAACCTTCAGGCTCCTTTTGGGTTTCCAAAATAGATTTAAAACTTGACCCTTGCATGTAGTCTGGTACCTTACCTCCTGCCATATCAATCATAGTAGGAGCAAAATCGGTATTATTAATCATAGCATCTGTACGAGAACCTGCTTTTATTTTTTTAGGATATCGCACTAAAAAAGGCATACGTTGAGATTCCTCATACATCCATCTTTTATCAATATAATCATGCTCCCCGAGCATAAAGCCTTGGTCGCCTGTATAGATAATAATAGTATTATCCATAATCCCTTCAGCTTCTAGATAGTCGAAAATACGTTTCACATTATCATCTACCCCTTTTACACATCGTAAATACCGCTTAAGATACTCTTGGTACGCCATTCTTTTATACTCAGGATCAGGAATATTAGGGTCTATCCCCATATGCATTCCCATGTTTCGGATTACATTTCTATGACCAATAGATGACCCTATTGTATCCATCAACTTATTATTTTCTCCTCTTGTTGCAATAGAACCGTTGTTACCATTATACCACATATTAGCTGGTTCAGGAATTTCTACATCTTCTAAATAGTCTTTGTACCGAGGTGCATATTCAAAAAAATCATGTGGTGCCTTAAATTGATGCATCAATAAAAATGGCTTTGACTTATCTCGTTTGTTTTTAAGCCATTCTAAAGAAATATCTGTAATAACATCTGATGAATGCCCGTCATACGTTGTAGCATTCACTTCGCGAACCAAGTCTTCTTCAAAACGAATTTCTTTCTTTTCTCCACCCTCGTTACTATAAAGCGTGGGGTTATGATAATCCCCTTGACCGGGAAGGACATTATAATAATCAAAAGATTCTGGCGCATGTTTTAAATGCCATTTACCAACCATTGCTGTTTCATAGCCTTGTTTTTTAATCTCTAGTGGTAAATATTGATTTTTAGGATCCAACTTACCATTTAAATCTACTACTCCATTAACCTGGCCAAACTGTCCTGTCATAATACTAGCTCTAGATGGCGTACAAATAGAATTAGTACAAAAAGCGTTCTCTAACAAAACACCTTCTTTAGCTATACGATCAATCGTAGGTGTTGGGTTTAAACCTGCCAACCTACTACCATATGCACCAATTGCCTGGGTAGTATGATCATCAGACATAATATATAGGATGTTTGGCTTATCTTTTTGGCAATACGAAAACGTTACAGAAGCGAATAGAAAATAGGCCAATGAAATCTTAATTTTTTTCTGTCTCAAGGGTATCAATTTTAGTTAAACTTATAATATAAAATTTTTAAAAAGCTGCCAAATCATAATATAAAAAATGACAGCTTTTTATCATACAACTAACTTCAATGCAATAATTTTAATTATCTACTAAAGGATTAGAATCTACTTCTGACAATGGAATTGGAAACAAAATTTTATCATCAGATGCGTTTGTTTTTCCTCTAGAAATAGCGTCAGAAATAAGTCTTCCTTGACGTACTAAATCTTTACGCCTAAGACCTTCCGTTACAAATTCCCATCCACGTTCCTCTAACATAGCATCTATAAAATCGTCTAAATTTGCAAAATCTGCTAAAGTATAGGTGGGTACTTGTGCTCTTAACCTAACTTCATTAAGTAAATCTACTGCTGGTTGTGTTGGTGCATTTGCAATCATTGCTAATGCCTCTGAGCGCATTAATAATACATCTGCGTACCTCATAAAAACACAATCATTAGGATAAAATTGGTCATCTACTAAAGAAGGATCTTCGGAAGGGGTGTATTTAAATGCTCTTGGGTGAAATCTATTACCAGGATTAGGACCATTCATAAGATCCACATAATTACCCGCTTTATCTATATATTCATAGCAAATCCATCCATTAGTAGCCGGACCAAATTCTCCTCTTGGATCCCAAGGAAGTGCTCTTTGGTCATTAGGATGATAGGATGCAACAAAATCTCTTTGCAATTGTAATTGTGCTCCCCAGTTTCTAAAATTGGTTTGATACCCTGGAGGATAATTATGTGCCGGTATTGCATTTTTAGACAAAAGTGTTTCGTTTTCAAAAACAAAAATTAACTCGCTATTTCCTTCATTTTCATGAGAGAACATCGTAGTTACATCTGTCAACAAACTATAATTACCATCTAAAATTACATCTTCTAAAACATCTGCTGCGGCTTGCCATTGTCTAGTGTTTAGTAAAAAACGACCTAACATAGCTTGTGCTGCTCCTTTAGTAGCTTTACCATTTGCATTTTGCGTTTCTGGTAAAGCAGCAATAGCAGAACGATATTCTGTTTCTATGAAAGTACGTATTTCCTCATCAGAAGCTTTTGGATATTCAAAACTTAAATCTAATGTACTTGTAACTAATGGTACAGGCCCCCAAAGGTCATATAACTCTGAATAATTCCAAGCTCTAAGAAAAGTAGCTTCTGCTTTAAAAGCAGCAATTTTTTCGACAGGTATTGTACTTACACCATCTATATAATCTAATAAGGAATTACAGTTACGAATTGCTTCGTAAATTTCATTCCAGGTAGTAGTTAAATCTGCATTTCCTGGATCTACTGTATATTCTTCAAAAGGTACTACTCTACCACGATACCCACCACCTGCTTCTACCTCATCATCACAAGGGTAGGCAGCAAATGTATGCCAACGCTCCCTTATTACTGGACTAGTTGCACCGTAGGCAGAAACAAGAATTGCTTCTATCCCTTCTTCTGTAGCAACAAATTCATCGGCATCAAATTCTGTAAAAACTTTCTCTTCTAGGAAATCATTACATGATACTCCCAAAAAGAGAAATACGCATAATCCTAATTTATATATTGTATTCTTCATGATTTTAAAAAATTTTTCGTTATTAATTAAAGTGTAAATCTCGCGCCAATACGTACTGTTTTAGCAAGCGGATAATCACCAAATGTTCCTCTCTGCGATCTAGCAGAGCTACTTTGACTCCCTGCAGAATTTGCATCAGGGTCAAAACCATCAAAATCTGAGAATGTGAAAAAGTTTTCTAAAGACACATAGAAATTTGCCGATTGTAAACCAAGTGCCTTCATTGGAAAATCATATCCTAATGTTATATTCTTTATTCTGACAAACGATGCATCTTGTATGGTCCACTTATTAACTTTACGACCATCTTGATAATTACCTGGTTCTACCATAGATGGATATTGCGCATTTATATTCTCTGGTGTCCACCTATTTAAGTAATATTCAGACAGCTTATTACGGTCTGGATCAATTGGATAAAAAGACTCTGCTATTAAATTATTAAAAGCCTCTATGCCCTGTACGCCTAAAACGTAAACATCTAAGGTTAAATTTTTATACTTGAACCTATTATTTAAACCAAAAGTATAATCTGCAAAAGGTTTTCCTAGAACTACCCTATCACTTGGATCTATCTTATCATCCCCGTTAACATCTCTTACAATAGGGTATCCTAATCCTGCACGAGCACTACCGTCTGTAAATATTGCATTTGCAGCATCTACTTGTTCTTGTGTACTATAAATACCATCTATTTGGTATCCATAAAAAGCAGCCATTGGTTCTCCTTCTTTAACTACCCAAAAATCTCCTGCAAAGGCATAACCTCCACCACCAGTAACTTCACCACCAACAAAATCTGGCACCTCCGTTACTTCATTATCTAAAGTTGAAAATGTTAGATCTGATTCCCATGAGAAATTATCATTAGTTATATTTTTACTACTTAAAGAAATATCAAAACCTTTGTTTCTTACATTTCCAAAGTTTTCTCTAAAACTGCTAAATCCTGTAGAAGTTGGTACTGGTCTTTGAAAAAGTTGGTCCGATGTGTTTCTTACATAATACTCTATACTTCCTGATAGCTTATAATCTAATAAAGCAAAATCTAGACCTAAGTTTATTTCTTTTGTAGTTTCCCAAAGAAGGTTATTATTTGGAATTCTACTAGGAATAGCTCCCGTAAGAACTTGCCCTCCTAAAACTGCATTAGCCCCAGGAATAAATGTTGAAATAGTTTCAAAATTGTTAATAGCTTGGTTTCCTATTTCTCCATACCCAATTCTTAATTTTAGATTATCAAACAGTTCTTGCTTTTCCATAAAAGGTTCGGAGCCAATTTGCCAACCTAAAGAGGCAGATGGAAATACTGCTGTCTTATTTTTCTCTGAAAACTTACTGGTGCCATCTGCTCTAAAAGATGCTGTTAACAAGTACTTGTCTTTATAAGCATATGTAGCTCTTCCTAAATAGGAACGCAAAGTAGGCTCAAACCTCTCTGTTTCTGTAGCGTATCTTTCTGGGTTAGCAGCTCCAAAGAAATCGGATCCATTAACATCAGACAAAAACCCTTCTGCAGTTGCTTCTACTTCTCTATTGATAAATTTTTCATAGGTTACCCCTCCTAGTACTTTAAAATTATGATTACCTACTTCTTTTTCATAAGAAAGAAGGTACTCTGCAATACCATAAGAATTATCATTATTTCTTACCAACCCTAATCCTTTAGCACCAATACCAGCTTGGGTCCATCTATTCTCATAAGAATCAAATTTAGTACCGCTTATTCTACCACCAAGATTAAGGTTCATTTTAAACCCATCAAATATCTCATATTCAATTTTAGCATTACCTATAATTTCATTCCTCTCTCTATTTTGGTCAAAACCTTGCATTATTGCTTCTGGGTTTTCTACCTGAATAAAAGGGTTTAATTTATACCTTCCTTGGGCATCTAATTGCGCATCTAAAGTTGGATCAAATAATAAAGCTGCAGCTACAGAACCAGATATGCTATTGGTTCCTAAAGGCATTAAATCTGTAAGTGTTCTATTGGCATTTAAATTAAAGTTAATTTTTAATTTATCTGTAGGCGTTACATTTACATTTATTCGAGCGTTGTATCTATTTTCTCCTGTGTTTCTAAGCACCCCTTTTGCATCATAATAATTTAAAGACGCATAATAGGTTGCTTTTTCGTTACCACCTGAAAGAGAAAGTTGGTGATTTTGCATTACACCACCTCTTAAAATTTGATCTTGCCAATTAAAGCCATTACCAATTGATGCTATTTGCTCATCGGTATATAATGGAGTGTAAGCTGGGTCTGTAGCATTTGCTGGATCCGACTCAAAGTCTAATGCGTTTAGAGTTTCCATATATTGCTCCCCATTAAGCATATCTATCCGTTTTGCTGCGTTTTGAATACCAACATAGGTATTATAGGAAACTTTAAGGCCGCTTCTGCTACCCTGTTTTGTTGTAATTAAAACTACCCCGTTAGCTGCTCTAGAACCATAAATTGCAGATGCAGATGCATCTTTTAGTATTTGAATAGATTCTATATCATCTGGGCTTAAAGCATCTACATTACCGTTTGGCAACCCATCTACAACTACTAGAACACCGTTACCGCCATTTACTGAGTTTAGTCCACGAACTTTAATTTCTACCGCTCCGCCTGGTGCACTACTAGATTGACTAATTTGAACTCCTGAGGCTTTTCCTTGTAAAAGCTGAAAAGCATTAGTATTAGCTCCTTTTGCAAAGTCTTTAGCGGTAACCTGTACAACAGAACCCGTAACGTCTTTTACTCTTTGAGAACCATACCCTACAACTACAACTTCGTCTAATGCTGCTGCATCTTCTGCCATTGCAACCTTAATTGTTGTTTGGTTTGCAACTACAACTTCTTGGGTAACATACCCAATATAAGAAATTACAAGGGTTGGTTTTTCTCTGGAAGGTGTTATAGAAAAGTTTCCATCAAAATCGGCCTGTGTACCATTACTTGTTCCCTTTTCAAGAATATTTGCTCCAGGTAGTGGAATACCATCTGCATCTACAATTACTCCCGAAATACTGGCCTGAATATTGGAAGTAACATTTTCTACAGCATTTGTAGTAGCAATAGGTAAGTTATTTTTTTCTGTTAAATAAATACGTTTCCTTATAATATTATACTTTGTTTTTGTTGTACTAAACACTTGATTTAAAATAGTATTTATAGGTTCCTTATTGGCTGCTATAGATATGGTCCTATTTAAATCTATATCTGCTAATTTATATACGAAACGAAATTTAGTGCTGCTTTCTACTTCATCTAAAAATTGACTTACAGATACATCATTTAAATTAAGTGTAACTTTTGTCTCTTGTGAGTAGGTGTCATTTGCTTGCAGTGCAATGAATGATACAAAAAATAATAGGAGACTAAGTTTCATTTTAAGATCAAATTTTAATAACGGATAAAACCGCCCTTTTGGTTTAGAAGGTTGTTTTTTCATACTTTTGTAATGTTAAAAATTGTGGTTATTCTTTTTTGAGTTTAATCACATCATAACCGATCGGGAAATGTTGCACCATTTTCCGATTTTTTATTATGATATGTTTTTGTGTTAGTTACGTTACTTTACATAGGCAGTTAATTTATTTTAAGTTAATTAATTAAGTATTATAATATTCCCATCTATTTCATAATCTAAATGATAGGTTATTTTTAATTCATCTAAAACTTCTTTAATAGGCGGCTTACTTCCAAAGCTTGCATTAAATTTTTCATTAGACAGGCTTTTATTTTTATTTATAATCTTAACATCATATTGCCTTTCCAATTTTTTAAGAATATTATCAAAAATCATATTTCTAAAAACAAGTTCCCCTTTCATCCAAGAAGTGTAAATATCTGTAATAACTGCATTGCTTTTTATATCTTTATTTTGCTTACTAAAACTTGCCTTGTAACCAGGAACTAAGCGTTTATCTATTTCTCCTTCTTTAGTTTCATTAGTATAAAGACCAACAGAACCTTCTACCAAAACAACTTCGGTTACATTATCTTCTGGATACGCATTTACATTAAATACGGTTCCAAAAACTTTAACATTAAGATTATCTGCATTTACTATAAAAGGATGTTTTTTATCTTCGCTAACATCTAAAAGTGCCTCTCCTGTTACATAGACTAAGCGTTCTTTACCTTTTATAAATTTTACTGGGTATTTTAAAGAGGAACCCGCATTTAAATACACTTTTGTGCCATCAGACAACAACAACTCAAAAGTTCTGCCATAAGGAATAGTCAAGGTATTATATACTAATTTTTCTGTTTTAGTTTCTACATCAGAATATACTAGTTGGTTTTTATTTTGCCTGCCAACTACACTCCCTGAAGCATTAAAAAGAGGCGTGTTATTTTCTTCGTCTAAAACTTTTATAGTGCCATCTTCTAATTCTAAAGTAATAACATCTTTAGGAGATAACTCTACACTATCACTTTTTTGAGTGGCATATTTACTACCAAAAAACAGTATACCTAATACTATTATTGCTACGGAGGCTACTTTCCATAATTTTGTGGTTGATCTTGATGACCCATCTATATTTTTATTAATATCTGACCAAATAGTTTCTTTTAAATTATTTTTTGATTCTTCATCTTTAAAATTATTTTCATTTTTATGTATCCTATATTCTTCTTCAAAATTTTCTAAAGCTATCTCTTCTTGCTCTGTTAATGAGCCATTTATAGACTTCTCTAAAAGCTTTCTAAATTCTTTTTCTTTCATAATAATAAGTATACATTAGTAAGACTCTTTTAGGGGGTCTTTTTCCCACAAAAAAATTGTATTTAACATTTTTTTAACATTTAATAAATTTGTAAAATAAATTAATATGTCATAAAAAATAACACATATAGTTGTTGAATTGAAAAATAATGTAGAGTGATTTTACGAAAAAATAAAAATCAAAAGGATAGTTATATTACTTCTTATGGATTTTACAGCAACTGAAATTTGATTTTCAACAGATTTTTTAGAAATACCAAGTTCCATCGCAATTTCTTCATTAGAATAGTGTTTAAATCTACTTAACTCAAAAATTTGCTTACAGCGTTTTGGTAAACTATTCATAGCTTGTTTAATAGTACTTAAAGTCTCTTCTAAATCGTGCTGCTTTTTAGAAGCCGACTCTGAAATTATATATGATTTTTCAATAAAATCTAAACGCACAGAAGAAAACTTCTTATCCCTGAGGTATTTGTAACAATTGTTTCTTACTGATGTATGAATATAAGCTTCAAAATTTCGTATTTCTATAGCCTCTCTTTTTTGCCATAATTTTATCCAAATTTCTTGAACAATATCTTTAGCTATAGTTTCATTTTCTACAATAGAAATAGCTTTAACATACATAACCTCCCAATACAGCTCATAAAGCTTACGAAAAGCTCTTTTATTGCTTTTTCTAAACTCTAGTACTAATAAATTGCTAGATAGGTTGGTTTTTGTTGGCATTCAGGTATTTGGTTTCGGTAGAATAAAACTACACTAAAATTATTAAATATTCAAAAATATGTTAATTAACAAAGGATAAATATAAATTTTAAAACGAAATAGTAACAAATAAACAATAAACAAAACTTTTTTTCCAAAAAAGAAAGTACTAATCTGTTTTTTTTCTACACTCCTCATACTTTATCTTTATACACAAATAAAATATATGGAAATTGTAGTTTTAGATGGATATACACTTAACCCTGGTGATTTAAGTTGGGATAGCATGAAAAAATTAGGGAATGTAACGGTTCATGGTCGTACTCCTACAGACCCAGAAACTGTTTTAAAAACTATTGGTAATGCCTCTATAATTTTCACTAATAAAACCCCTATACCAAAAGAGGTTATTGATAATGCTCCCAGTCTAAAATATATTGGTGTTTTAGCTACTGGTTATAATGTAGTAGATATTACTGCTGCAATAAACAAAGGTATTACTGTTACTAATGTACCTGCATATAGCACTACTTCTGTAGCACAAATGACAATGGCTTTATTATTAGAAATGTGCCATAATACTGGTTTACATTCTAACGCTGTACATGATGGAGAATGGACAAAAAATGGAAACTTTAGTTTTTGGAAAACTCCTTTGATTGAACTTGCTGGAAAGACTTTTGGCATCATTGGTTTTGGTGCTATTGGGCAAGCTACTGCAAAATTAGCACAAGCTTTTGGCATGCAAATTATTACCTATAGTAGAACAAAAAAACCAGTATTAGAAACTGCTAATTGTAAATTTGTCTCTTTAGATGTTTTATTAGAAGAGTCAGATTTTATAAGTCTTCACTGCCCTTTGCTTCCAGAAACAGAAGGCATTATTAATACCAAAAACATTTCTAAAATGAAAGATGGTGTTAAGATTATTAATACTTCTCGCGGACAACTAGTAAATGAAGAAGATTTAAAAATTGCATTGCAAAATGGTAATGTTTCTGGTGCTGCATTAGATGTTATTTCGGAAGAACCAATGCTTAGTACAAATCCTCTTTTAGAAGTTAAAAATTGTATAATTACACCACATATAGCATGGGCTCCTAAAGAATCTAGAGCGCGTTTATTACAAACTGCTACACATAATTTAGAAGCCTATTTAAATAACAAACCTATAAATGTGATTAAAGGTTAAGTTTTACATACTATTTTTTACGTAATTCAAAAATATCTTTTCTACGGTCTTTTAAGTTACGAACTGCGCCAAATTGATTTAATTCTCTAAGTAAATCTATATCTACATCTGCAATTAAAATCATTTCGGTATTCGGGGTAGCTTCTGCTTTAATACCATTGGTAGGAAAAGAAAAATCGCAAGGTGTAAATACCATAGATTGCGCAAACTGTATATCCATATTCTGCACATTAGGCAAGTTACCAACGCTACCAGCAATTGCTACATAACACTCATTTTCTATAGCTCTAGCACGTGCGCAATTTCGCACTCTTGAATAGCCATTTTGGGTATCGGTTAAAAAAGGAACAAACAAAATATCCATACCTTCATCTGCCAGCAATCTACTTAGTTCTGGAAATTCCGAATCGTAACAAATAAGCACTCCTATTTTACCACAATCGGTATCCAAAGCTTTTAATTGCGTACCTCCTTGCATTCCCCATACTTTAGCTTCGTCTGGGGTTACATGCAATTTCTCATACCGCTCCATACTACCATCTCTTCTACATAAATACCCAACATTATACAATCTGCCATCTATAACCTGCGGCATACTTCCTGTTATAATATTTATGTTATACGAAATAGAAAACTCCGAAAATTTTTGCACAATAGCATCAGTATGTTTTGCTAATTCTCTAATAGCATCTGGTGTAGACAAATGGTTATCTTTTGCCATTAAAGGAGCATTAAAAAACTCTGGGAAAAGTGCAAAATCTGAACGATAACCAGAAACTGCATCTATAAAATATTCTGCCTGTTCTAGTAAAGCTTCTAAATTTTTGTACGGACGCATTTGCCACTGAATTAACCCAAGGCGAATAACTTTCTTCTTTGTTTCTGCTTTTTTTGATGGCTTTTGATAGTAAATATTATCCCACTCCATAAGAATAGCAAAATCTTTAGATGCTTTATCGCCTTCTAAATAACCACGCATTACTTTTGCAGGATGAAAATCATTACTGATTTGAAAATTTAATACAGGATCTGCAATTTCTTTTCTTTTAACTTTAGCTATATATTCTTTAGCCGTTAATTCTCCAGAATGTTTATGAAAATTTGGCATTCTACCACCAAAAACAATACTTTTAAGGTTTAGTTTTTCGCATAATTCTTTACGATAATCATATAATCTACGTCCTAAACGAAGCCCTCTGAATTGAGGTTTTATAAAAACCTCAATTCCATATAGTATATCTCCCTCATTATCATGTGTGTTAAAAGAATAGTTTCCTGTAATTTGCTCATAGGTATGTTCCTCATTAAACCTATCATAGTCTACTATAATAGATAAAGCAACACCTGCCAATTGACCGTTAATTTTTATAACAACCTGCCCTTCTGGAAACTTAGTTATTAAAGACTCTATATGTTCTTCTTTCCAATATGCACCAGGCATACTAGAATACACAGAAATCATTGCACTTTTAAGCTCCTGATAATCATTTAAATCTAGGAACTTAAGCTCTATATTAGTTATATCTTCTATTTTCATGATAGGTCTGGTTCTGGAACTGCAGCAGGATCGTCGTCATCAAAATCTTCGTAATCTTCCTCATCATAATTCTCCATAGTATACTCTAGCTTTTCACTAATTTTCACCAAATACTTAGTATCAACAGTTAAAACTTCTACCGCCTCTATACGTTCCCCATGAGAGTTTCTAAAGGAAATAATATCGTTATCATCATACCCATCTGGGTAACGGTCTACCAAAAGCTTTAATACTTCTGGTGTTAGTTTTTTAAAGTCTACGATAACTCGGTTTAAATGTGCGTTCTTATCCATAATTACATATTTAAAAGGTAAGCAAAAACAAGAGGCGCCACTATAGTAGCATCACTCTCAATTATAAATTTTGGTGTATTAATATCTAATTTTCCCCAAGTAATTTTCTCATTAGGTACTGCACCCGAATAAGAACCATAACTGGTTGTACTATCACTAATTTGACAAAAATAGCTCCAGAAAGGTGTGTCTGTACGTTCCATATCTTGGTATAACATTGGCACAACGCAAATAGGAAAATCGCCAGCAATACCACCGCCAATTTGAAAAAAACCTATCCCTTTTTCGGAATTATTAGTATACCAATCTGCTAAGAAAGTCATATATTCTATACCAGATTTCATGGTAGTTGCTTTTAATTCTCCTTTTAGAACATAAGAAGCAAAAATGTTTCCCATAGTACTATCTTCCCAACCAGGGCAAACAATTGGAAGTTTTTTTTCTGCAGCAGCATACATCCAAGAGTTTTTTATATCAATCTCATAATACTCTTCTAAAACTCCAGAAAGGAGTAATTTATACATATACTCATGTGGCAAATAGCTTTCTCCTTTAGCTTCGGCATCTTTCCAAATTTTTACAATATGTTCTTGTATTCTTCTAAAAGCTTCTTCTTCTGGTATACATGTATCTGTAACACGGTTTAGTCCTTTCTCTAATAAATTCCACTCATCTTGTGGCGTTAAATCTCTATAGTTAGGTACGCGCTTGTAATGCGAGTGTGCCACTAAGTTCATTATATCTTCTTCTAAATTGGCACCTGTACAAGAAATAATATGCACCTTATCTTGGCGAATAACTTCTGCAAATATTTTTCCTAATTCTGCAGTAGACATTGCACCTGCTAAGGAAACTAACATTTTAGAGCCTTTTTCTAATTGCTCTTCATATCCTTTTGCAGCGTCTACTAAAGCTGCTGCATTAAAATGTAAATAGTAATTTTCTATAAAATTAGATATAGCGCCTTTAGTCTTCATTGTCTGTAAATTTTAAAATTGTGTTTACTTCTTTTCTGTCTGTATTGTATGTATTATCATAATCCTCATCAGCATCTTGTCCCATGAATTTATAGCTAAGCATTTTATAATATAGTTTTGCCGCTAAGAAATCTGAAGATTTGTCTACTACATTTGGGCATAGTTCTACAATATCAAAACCAACTACATTTTTTTCTTCAAATACTTGTTTTAAAAATTCTAAAGTTTCATACCATAACAGTCCGCCTGGTTCTGGAGTACCAGTAGATGGCATAATAGATGGGTCTAAAGCATCTAAATCAAAAGTTATAAATACATTCTCTGTTAAAGATTCCACTACCTTATCCATCCAATACTCATCATTCATCATATCATGTGCAAAGAATGTTTTTTCTTCATCCATAAACGTTTTTTCTATAGCATCCATAGAGCGTATACCTACCTGAATAAGATTTGTATTTTGGCTTGCTTCGTGTACTGCACAGGCATGGTTATATGGTGTTCCTTCATATGATTTACGTAAATCTGCATGTGCATCTATATGCAATACAGTAAGATTATTAAAACACTCGTTAAATGCTCTAATTGTTCCTATAGAAATAGAGTGTTCACCTCCAAATAGAGTTACAAATTTGTTCCGTTTTATATATTCTTTTGTTGTTTTATGCACTGCATTTACCATAGCTTCTGGCGAGCTATTTTCTGTAATTGCATTTGCTAAATAAACTCCCTGCTCATAAACTTCTGAAGCTGTTTCTATATCGTAAAGCTCCATGTTTTCTGAGGCTTCTAAAAAAGCTTGTGGCCCTTTATCTGCGCCTTTACCCCAAGTACTTGTACCATCATAAGGTACAGGGATTAAAACTACTTTTGCTGTTTCTAGTTGTGCGAATTTATCGGCAATGCCTGCATAATTCTTTATTGTGTTCATTGTATTATTTTAAGTACTATTAGTTGCTATTAAGCTGTAATTAATTCTTTGTTTTTTTCTTGCGCTTTTTCTTGTTTCTTATACCCTAATATTTTTAAGAAATCTTCCGATTTTTGCTGAGGGTTAAATAATGTAGTTACCAAATTCCCATCTGTATCTTTATCTATTAATATATGTTTTGGTTGCGGAATTAAGCAATGTTGTAAACCACCATACCCTCCAATAGTTTCTTGGTATGCTCCTGTATTAAAGAATCCTATATAAAGAGGCTTATCTCTCTTGTATTTAGGTAAATAAATTGCATTACGGTTTTGTTCACTATTATAATAATCATCACTATCACAAGTTAAACCACCTAATAAAACACGCTCGTACTCATCATCCCAACGGTTAATTGGTAGCATTATAAAGCGTTTATTTATTGCCCATGTATCTGGTAAAGTGGTTATGAAAGAAGAGTCTATCATATTCCATTTTTCTCTATCGTTTTGTTGCTTTTGGTATAATATCTCATAAATAGCACCTCCGCTTTCCCCTACTGTAAAGCTTCCGAACTCTGTAAATATGTTAGGAACAGGAACATCTGCCTCTGCGCATGCTACATTAATTTGATTAATTATTTCATCAATCATATATTGATAATCATACTCAAAAGCCAAAGAGTTTTTAATAGGAAAACCTCCACCAATATTTAAACTATCTAAAGACGGGCATATTTTTTTAAGTCTCGTATACACTTTTAAACATTTTACTAGCTCATTCCAGTAATATGCATTATCACGAATACCCGTGTTTATAAAAAAATGAAGCATTTTAAGCTCTACTTTATCATTATCCTTTATCTGATTTTCATAAAAAGGCACAATATTCTTATATCCTATTCCCAGGCGAGAGGTATAGAACTCAAACTTTGGTTCTTCTTCTGAGGCAATACGAATACCTATTTTAAAGGTGTCTTTTATCTCTTCGGATAGTAAATCTATTTCTTCATAATTATCTATAATAGGGATACAATTGCTATGGCCACTATTTATTAATCTTGCAATGTTTTCTATATACTGCGTACGTTTAAAACCGTTACATATTACATAAGCATCCTTATGTAACTTACCGTCTTGTTTTAATTGTTCTACAATATCAATATCAAAAGCAGAAGAGGTTTCTATATGAATATTATTCTTTAAAGCCTCATGCAAAATATGTTGAAAATGAGAGCTTTTAGTACAATAACAATAGTTATATTTTCCTTTATATTTATTTTTTTCTATCGCATTTGCGAACCATAGTTTTGCCCTATTAATATTCTCCGATATTTTAGGTAAATATGTGAATTTTAAAGGGCTACCATACTTTGCAACTAGCTCATTTAAAGGAATGTTATGAAATTTTAAACTTTCGTTTTCTACGCTAAATTCCTCTTGTGGAAACTCGTAGGTTTGGTTAATTAAGTCACTATACTTAGTGTTCATTTAATAAAATAATTAAAAAATAAAAAATATGAGATAGGGTAATAGGTGTGCCTATTACAGAATAAAAAGTAAAATGATGTAGTAGATCAAATAATAATCTGTTCCCTAGTTGTGGGAATAAAGAAGTAGTTGTGCTGGCTTTGCACAATTGTAATATTACCTTCGGAAGTTAGCTTTAAAATTCGGCTACCTATCTGATAAGCTACTTTGGGTTTTGACTTCCTAAACTCCCAAAGTCCGAACACAGAAACACATTTCATAATGCTCAGCTAAATGCTAAATGCAAATTCAATCTTATGCTGAATTGTACAGGACAAATGAAATCAAAAAAAATGAAAAAACAACTTTTTTTATAAAAAAAAGCTAAAACAAAAACAATAATTACATAAACACCTAAAAAAAAGAAAGTTACAACTTGTTTAAAATCTATAAAGCTATATTATTATTAATCAAAATTATCTAAATATATATTTCCGGTAGTTAAATCTTTAATTTCAAGATAATCTAACATCCCTGAGCCTTTAAAAGAATTTTCTATTCCTATAATATCCCCATTAGGATTGGTGTAATTTCCTTTGTAAATCTCCACATTGTTTACATAAACATTTACATTTTTTTTAAGAACTTTTATAAATAAAGTATTCCATTCTTCTGGGTTTATCTTAAAATCTGATAAGTTTTCATGATTTCCATTAATTGTATTTTCTCCAAATTTTAATCCTGAAAATTGAGAGCAACCTGTTTCCATTAATTTTATATTATTCTTATTATTTTCACAATACAATCGTAAAATAAAATCGTAACAAGTAATACCTCCAAATGCTTTGGCATTTTTAAATTTGGTTTTTAATGTAAAATTATCCCCATCTATATTAAATTTCTTAAAAATCCTATTTACCAAATAATAAACTGGAGGTACTTTTATTCCATTTTGCTTCATTTCATTTGGAGAATAATACAAATAATCTTTTGTCGTATTCTTAGGCATTTTGTTATCCATCCAATACCTACCAATATAACCTTCATCTATTAAATAACTATTCCAACCTTTGGACATTGCTAATATATTTTTAGTTTTTAAAGTGTCTAGATTGTCTTTTACTAACATTTGATAATAGCCCGGAATTTGGTAGGTAAAATTATATGCAAACTTGTTCTTATTTAGTTTTATTATTTGATCTCCCATTACAGGGTGCTTAAAATCATAATCTATATAAATACTTTCAGAACTATTTTTTGAAAAATCATAATTAGCTTGTACCGTAAAAGGTACCGTACCTACAGAGTCTTTCAAAGCAAATAGAAAAGGCTCTTCTACTTTATCTTTTATATGTTCTTTGCTTTTAACACTATAAACTACAAAAACTATTGCGCCAATTAATAAGGGAATTATATAGATTAACTTCCCTTTATTTTTGCTAGTAACAGTATCTTCATATTTATAAATGTTTTCTTTATGATTTTTAATAAAATCTTCCCATGAGGCGTATCCCAAAAATTTAGATAATGCATTTTTAGTAGCCTGTTGCGGATTGTAATGCTCTTTATACTTTATCTTCCCAAATAATCTTTTTAAAGTATGCGGACTTATAGATATTTCTGATGCATTAGAAATAGTATCTGCCAGTTTTATAAAATCTGATTCTTTCCATAAAGAAGATTTTTTCCATTTTAATTTCTTCTCTACTTGAGATAAACAATAGTTTAAATAATCTTGTTCTGTCATCCCTATATATACTATATGCAAAACTTTGAATAGGTTTTGCATACCTAATTTTTATTTATTTATTCAATATTCTCTTAAATTTAAAGAAGTATTAATAATTTTTACCTTCAAAAATTGAATTTAACATAATAACCCTTTAAAAAGACTCAATATAATGGAAAAAACAGAACGTAATTATTTTACATTTTTTGCTCTCTTTATTTTAATAAGTATTAATAGTCTTTTTGCACAAGTAAGAATGACCGAAGAATCTTGGACGCTACCAACATATAAAGTTATGCCTTCTGAAAAAGCTCCTATGTTTTTTACAAATGGTAATTTCCAAGGCGCGCAGAGAGTTATTTATCCGTATGCTACTAATGATGAAATTTCTGGGGAAAGAACTATGCAAGATTGGAAAGCTCTTATATTAGAAAATGAGTATATAAAATTAGGTATTACTCCTGAAATTGGTGGTAAATTATATTACGCTACAGATAAAACCAATGACTACAATTATATTTATAAAAATAATGAGGTAAAACCTGGTAATATAGGAATGACAGGTGCATGGGTTTCTGGAGGAATAGAATGGTGTGTTTTACACCATCACAGAGCATCTACTTTTCTACCTATGGATTATGATTTAGTTAAAAATAAAGATGGTAGTAAAACAATTTTTATAGGAGAAACAGAACCAAGACATAGAATGCGATGGAATGTAGGCATAACAGTATCTCCTGGCAAATCTTATTTTGAAGCAGAAGTGTCTATTTACAACCCTACACCTTACACTCATAATTTTTTATATTGGGCAAATGTTGCTGCGCATACCAACAATACATACCAAACTATATTTCCGCCAAGTGTTGAATTTGTTACTTTTCATCAAAAAAATCAGTTTACAAGGTGGCCTATTTCTAATGATATTTATAGAGGACAAGATTTTACAAAAGGAGTAGATATAAGTAGGTGGAAAAATGTTAAAGAACATGCTTCGTTTTTTGCTCATGATTTAAAAGAGGATTTTATGGGAGGTTATGACCATGGAAAAAATAGTGGAACAGTACATATTGGCGACCATAATATTGTAAAAGGTGCTAAACTTTGGGAATGGGGCTCAGGAAAAGTAGGACAAAATACAGAGGGAAAATTAACAGAAACTAGTGGCCCATATGTAGAAATTATGGTTGGTGCATTTTCTGACAACCAACCAGACTATACTTGGATAAGACCATATGAAGTAAAAAAATGGAAACAATACTGGTATCCTGTTAAAGACATTGAAGGTTTTAAAAACGCAAATCTTAATGCTGCCGTTAATTTAGAGCAAAGAGAAAATAATACAATTTTCTTGGGGTATCATTCCACCCAAAAAGTAAAAAATGCTAGAATTACTTTAAAAAATGGAAACCAAGTAGTATTAGAAAAAGACATACTAATTTCTCCTGAAAAAGCATTTACAGAAAAAATTAAAATAAATTCCGAATATAAATTTACAAACCTATATACGGAACTAAAAGATTTGGACACTGATTTTGTAATTATATCCTATAAACCAAAAGATCCTAAAAACACTAAAAACCTACCTCCTGTTGTTACGCCTCCTGCTGCTCCAGAAGATATTACTAGTGTAGAAGAATTGTTTATTGTAGGTAATAGAATGGAACAATTTTATAAAACTGCAAACGGAGGAGAAACCCCCTATTATAAAGAAGCTCTTAAAAGAGACCCCAATCATACCAAAACAAATATCGCAATTGGAAATAAATTACTTAAAAATGGGGATTATACTACTGCAAGAACTTATTTTTCTAGAGCTATAAAAAGACAAACAAACAACTATACAAGACCGTCTAACGGAGAAGGATTGTATTTACAAGGTATAACATTAAAAAAACTAGGATTATATGAAGAAGCTATTGATACGCTTTATAGAGCAACTTGGGATAATGCTTATTTTTCTGCAGCATTTTTTGAATTAGCTCAAATATCTTCTATAAATAAAAACTACAAAAAGGGTCTTAAAGAAATTAATGAAGCTATTTCTAGTAATACAAAAAACACTAGATTATATGGCTTAAAATCTGCTATTCAAAGAAAATTAGGGAATTATAATAGTGCCTTAGAAACATTACAACAAGTGTCTAATATAGACCCACTTAATTTTAGAATACAAAATGAACTTTATTTAACAGCCAAAGAAACCAACAAAGAACAAGAAGCTGCTATTTTACTTGCATCTCTAAACAAAAAAATGCGAAACTTTGATCAAAACTATATAGAATTAGCTGTAGAATATCTTAATGATGGTATGCTAAAAGAATCTGAAGATGTTTTAAAACGATACAAAGGAAAAAATCCTATTTCTATATACTACCTAGGGTATATACAGGATAAACTTAAAAATAAAGATGCTGCTAAAAAACTATTTAGTGAAGCACAATCTTTATCAGAAGAGGGTATTTTTCCTTATAGACTTGAAACTATTGAAGTTTTAAAAAAGGCCATAAAATACAATCCTAATGACGGTAAAGCTTATTACTATTTAGGTAACATTTTATATGACAAACAACCCAAAAAAGCAATATTACATTGGGAAAACGCAGTGAAAAACGCTCCCAAACTAGCAATGGCACATAGAAATATAGGTTTTGGTTATTACCGCCATTACAAAGATTATCCTAAAGCTATACTTTCTTATGAAAAAGCAATTACATTAGATAATACAGATGCTGTTTTTTATAATGAATTGGATGTTCTTTATGAATTAAATAATAGTCCTTTAGAAAAGAGACTTGCAATTTTTGAAGGTAATAATAAATATGTGAAAAATAGAGATGATGCCTTTGTTAGGCAAATGCAAGTACTTACACTAGCAGGACAAGCAGATAAGGTGGTAACTTATTTAAAAGATAAAACATTTAGCTATAGAGAGGGAACCTCTAGAGTTCGTGAAAATATTATAGATGCACAATTGTCTTTAGGAATTAAATTTTATAAAGCTAAAAACTACAAAAAAGCATTAGAACATTTTTTATTAGCACAAGTACCAGATGAGGCTGCTGGTAGAGCAAAGTTTGGAAATAGAGAAATACAGGTTAATTACTTTATAGGTTTAGCTTATGAAGCCCTAAGCAATACTATAGAGGCCAAAATATTTTATACGCTATCTACTAAGGTAGAGAGTGTAAAAAACAAAAAACAAAGAAGTGGTTTTATGAGTTATTATGAAGGGTTAAGCTTTTTAAAACTAGGAAACAAAGCTAAAGCAAATGAAATTTTTAACTCTCTTGTTACTAATGGAGACAAACAACTTAATTTTAATTCTGATGAGAATAGTTACTTTCAAATCTTTGGAGAAAAAGATAGTGAAAACACAAAAAAATCTTTAGCATATACAATGAGAGGTCTTGGATACAAAGGTCTAAACAAGAAAAAACAAGCAAAAGAAGATTTAAAGAAAGCCACTGAAATATCTGTAAGTAATTTGTGGGCAGGTCTTGAGTTAGAATAATTTTTTTCTCAATTACAAAAATAATCTTACATATTTAGAACATTAATTATAGAATCACTTAAAAAATTAGAAAATATTTATGATTTAAAAGCTTAAAAATTGAATCTGTAGTCATAGCTTTGTACGTTATT
Source organism: Maribacter vaceletii (assembly GCF_003634105.1). GTDB lineage: Bacteria > Bacteroidota > Bacteroidia > Flavobacteriales > Flavobacteriaceae > Maribacter_B > Maribacter_B vaceletii. The sequence continues at coordinate 512,464 of NZ_RBIQ01000008.1, forward strand.
TTTAAAACTACATTTTCTTTGATACAAGATTATATCATAGCATTCTTATGGAGTATCTCCCCTTTTGGAGAAGCTAAAGTTGGTATTCCCTATGGTTTATTAAATGGGTTAGACAAATATTTAGTATTTGTAATTTGTTTTGCTGCTAATGTGTTTGTTTTTCCTTTAATGTTTTTCTTTCTAGAAAAAATAAATAAATATTTATTACGCATGCATTTCTACAAAAAATCTGCTTTATATGTTGCCCGTAAAGCAAAAGTGGGTTCTGGAGATAAAATAAAAAAATACGGCTTCTGGGGATTAATATTCTTTGTAATGCTACCTATACCTGGCACAGGAGTTTATGCAGGAAGTATAGCAAGCTATTTATTTAAGATGGAAAAGAAAAGAGCATTTGTTGCTAATACAATTGGTATTTTTATTTCTTCAGTAATTGTTTGGGCTACAACAATACTTACAATGAAAGGTGTTAATTAAAAAGGCACAACGCATATAGTTTCCTTTTTCATATTTGTTCTATCTTTTCCAAATACCTTATAAACAGCAGTAAAATTATCTTTATTTTTTAAATATTTACTAGTAAATACTGCCAAAGAATCTTTATTAGAAAAAAACTCTACCGTAGCTAACACCCCTATATCATGATTAGAAAAAAATAAAAATTGCTCTTTAGCATTAAGACTCTTTGATCTAGAAACTATTGCATATTCCATATCAGGAGGTGTGTTTGTTAAATGTATTACACTATCTTTTTTATTAGGAATATTTACCATTTGTAAAGTAGTATCAGAAATTTTAAAATGTCTATTTTCATTATTAAATAAAGTTGTGAATTTTTGTCTTCTATGAAAAGGACCAACGTAAATTATATTCCCCTCTTTTAAATCATCATAAGTAGTTTTAGATGCAAAACGTATAGTAAAAGATTTAGTATACTTAGAAAACACTCTAGATATATTATTTGCTGCATAGGCTCCCATTCCTGTAATATAGGAATAAGGTGAAGGCTTTAATAAGTCTTTATACTTTTTATTTATCTCAATAAAATCATAATATTCTGTTGCATTATTAATTTTAAAATCTCTGGTTACTCCTACCCCACCAGTAATCGTTCTGCCATAAAGGCTATAGGCATCTCCAATAAACATGGTAGTTTTAAAATCGTTTTTAAAATAATCTCTCCAAACTTTAGGAGCATTAAGGAGACTATTATTTACAAAAAAACTTAATAAGACTAATAGTAAACCCAAGTATGGTAATACTTGCCAAAAACTAATGCTTTTTGTATTCTTTTTTAGACTAGAAACTTTTACGTACCGTATTCCATACTGTCCTTTATCAATAATTAATCTCCATGTGTCCTCTTTCCCTTGAGAAGCATAATAAACTTCTAGCTTTTTTCTTAAATTATAGACATTAACTCGTACTCTAGCATTCGTTTTATCTGCCTCTAAATTACCTCCAAAAAATTCTATATCTATTATATTTTCTTTTAGGTAACTCCCTTCTAAATCTGCTTGCACTAAATATCTTAATAAAGCAGAACTCTTAGGTGCTTTTAAGAAAATTTTACTTTGTAATATTTTAGAACTTATCTCTTTTTTATCCATAAAAACTAGTAAAACAGTTATTTACAATTAACTTTTAACCGTTATAAGTACCGTTAAATATAGGTTAAATCTAAATACTCTAACAACTTCAATTATATTTAAGACTAGAAATACATTTAGATTACACTTACTACATAACTCTTAAATAAATTACCTTATGACTAACTCGTTACTAAAATACTTATCAGTTATTATTATTCTAATCCATTTTAGTAGCTGTAAAACTTCCTCAAAAATTCCTTCTTCAACCAGTATAAAAGCTATAAATAATAAAGTAGCAGATTGGCAAATAAATACTTTTGAAGATATGGGAAAATATAGAGCCCTACCCCCTATAGAAAAAAGAAAAAATTGGCATACACGCATTAAACATCATGAATTAGATTGGACAAATGCTGCCTTGTATTCTGGTATGTTCCAATGGGGAGAAATTGCTGGGGATAATTCTTATTTAGAATGGCTAAACAGTATTGCAGAAAAAAATGATTGGCAGTTATTAAAAAGAAAATATCATGCAGATGATCATGCCGTAGGACAATTATATTTAAAACTTAAAACAGTTTATGGTAACAGTCATGGCAAACGTAAAACACATTTAGAACAACGTTTTGATTCTATTTTAATTGACAAAAAAAAGGATAAACTACACTGGGATTGGTGCGATGCTTTATTTATGGCTCCTCCTGTTTGGGCAAAATTGGCTAAACAAAAAAATGATGCTACATATTTAAATTACATGCATAGTCAATATAAAAAAACCTACGATTTATTATGGGATAAAGAAGAGGCTTTATTTTATAGAGATGCTAATTATTTTGATAAAAGAGAAAAGAATGCTAAAAAAATATTCTGGTCTAGGGGAAATGGTTGGGTATTTGGCGGTTTAGCGCTTATGATACCAGATTTTCCTAAAGATTGGGAACATACCAATTTTTATATAAACACCTTTAAAGAAATGGCAAATACCCTAAAAAGAACCCAGCGCAAAGATGGCACTTGGTCTTCTGGTATTCTTGGCGACTTAAAAACATATGAAAATATAGAAACAAGCGGTACTTCATTCTTTGTATTTGGCTTAGCTTGGGGCATAAATCAAAATATACTAGATAAAGCTACTTATGAACCTGTATTACTAAAAGGGTGGAATGCATTGGTTAATGCTGTAAACCAAGAAGGCATGCTTACTTATGTACAAGGCATAGGTGCGCAACCAGGAGTTAGTTATAAAGATTACTCTGAAGTTTATGGTACAGGTGCTTTTTTAGCTGCTGGTTCAGAAATGTATAAATATGCAAAAAAGAACGAATTATACTTAAGTAAAAACGCTATAACAAATACTAGTGTATTTACATTTATGAAAGACGGTGGTTGGTGCTGGTACCAAGACCCTAGAGCAATAATTAAAAACAATAAAGTGGTATTAGGTGGTCTTAGCGGGCAAACAGGAGATGTAAAAGTTTCTGTATTCGATTTAAAAAATAAAGAAAACGAAGGAGAATATATTTTACACAAAAATTTTCAGAAAGACGACCATAATGTTCCTGCTTTTTTTACAAGAAAAGATGGAAGTATTCTTGCTTTTTGGGCTAAACATGGTTCTGAAAAAAAACATTATTACAGCACTACATCTTCTAACAATTATTTAGACTGGAATACTACTAAAGAATTTAATCATGAATATGAAGAAACATTTGGGGTAACCTACATGAACTTGCATTACATGGAAAATGAAAACCTACTCTATAATTTCTTTAGAGATGGCCCTACATACAACCCTAGTTTTATTACTTCTAAAGACAATGGAGAAACTTGGGGGAATCGTAGTCATTTTATAGCTGATGATGTAGAAGGAAGACAAAGGCCCTATGCTAAATACTTGCAGAAAGATGCTAATACTGTAGGCGTTTCTTTTACAGATGGGCACCCAAGAAATTACGGTAATAGTCTTTATTATGCCGAATTTAAAAACAATGCTTTTTATAAGGCTGATGGAACTTTAATAAAAAAATATACTAGTACTCCACTATTTACATCAGAGGCAGAAAAAATATTTATTGGAAGTGAAACTAAAGAAAAACCTGAATATTGTGAGAGTGTTCCTAATTCTGCTTGGACCTGCACTAGCGCTAAGGATAAAAACAACAACCCATATATTGGTTACACCTTATATATAAATAATAACGACCATAGGTACAGAGTTGCACATTGGAACGGAAAAAAATGGATAGACAAAGAAATTGCATATGCAGGAACTTGTTTATACAGTATAGAAAGTAGTTATACTGGTCTAATGGATTTTGACCCTGAAGACCCATCTATGGTATACATATCTACAGACGTAAACCCTAATACTGGAAAAGCTACTGGAGGCACGCATGAAATTTATAGTGCTAAAATTAATTCTAATGACACAATAGAAACAATTGCATGGAAACCAATAACACAAAATTCTGAGTACAGAAATATTAGACCCATTATAGTAGCCAATGAAGGAAAAAAAGTATTATTATGGCTTAATGGTGTTTGGAACTCCTTTATAAATTATAATGTGGATGTAAAAGGGATTATTCTTGAATAGATTATACCTTTTTATACTTCATAAAAAAGTTAATCCAGATGTTTCTAGAAATCCTTAAAATAATTGGTAAAGAAACTATCATAACACCAACTATTACTACATAAGAACTTATAATAGTTAAATTAAAAAAGTAATACGCAATTACAAGAGCCGCAGTTGCAAAAGCTATACCTACAGGATAGCTTACATACATTGCCCCATAAAAAAAAGAAGGTTCTATTTTATATTTTGTATTACAATGTGAACAACGTTCATGCATTTGTAATGTACTACCCAATTTATATGGATTAGGCTCTACATACATACTTTCTTTTTGACAAACAGGACAATTTCCTGTTAAAATACTATATACTTTTGTTCCTTTTAACACTTTCATTACCTCCTATTAAAACACGAATTAAAAATAACTAAACACATAATTATTAGATAATTACAAAAATAAAACACTATAACATATATATTCTAGGTTAATTTTCTCTATTTTTTGTACTTTTAAGACATATGTAATTGTATGAATACGGTACCAATATTAAATATTAAACAGTTTGATCAAGAGGAAACCCAACTAAATTTTTATAGCAATATACTTTCTAGACATTTAAGGAAAAATGAAAAAATTATACATAAAGCCCATAAGCACGACTTTTATTTATGCGTACTTTTCATGAAAGGAACTGGAATTCATGAAATTGATTTTAACACCTATTCCATAAAACCAGGAAGTGTTTTTTTCTTAAAACCAGGACAGGTACATAGTTGGTTATTTAAAAGCCCTCCAGAAGGGTTTATCTTTTTTCATACACAAGAGTTCTATAATTTCTACTTTTCATCAAAAAGCCTTTCACAATTTCCCTTTTATTATTCTTATAAAAACCCACCAAACTTACATTTAAAAACTACAGAATTAGAAGTTCTAGAAAATAGGTTTAAAGAAATAAATAACGAAAGCAATACTAATTACGTTTACAAAAATCAAAAAATAGCTAGTCTTATTAATTTAACTTATATAGATTTAAGCCGAATTTATTCTACAGAAATAAAGCCCAGGAAAGTAATTTCATCTACTTATCTAGAAACTTTAGAAGCATTAGAAATTCTTATTGAAAAATTTTATAGAAAAGAAAAATCTGCTCTATTTTATGCTAACAAACTTAATATAACAACAAAACACCTTAATAGAATAACCAAATCATCCTTAAATAAAACTACTACTGAATTAATCTCTGAACGAGTTATACTGGAAGCCAAGAGATTATTAATTCATTCCAAAAACACCCTCTCTATAGTATCTGAAACATTAGGTTATGAAGACTATGCTTATTTTTCTAGAGTATTTAAACTTAAAACAAAAAGTACTCCCCAAGAATTTAAAAAGCAATTTTAAAAACCCTTCTTTTAGTATTTACTGATAAAAAAACTATGAATTTTTACTAATGATAGATTTAGAATGTTTCTGCAACTTTGACAAACAAACATTTAAATCTTACGTTATGAAACACAATTTAACCTACACCATGTTGCTTTCCTGTGTATTTAGCTTAGGCTTTTTTGCACTATCTGCACAAAAATCTACTCCTGCTAACAATAACTTAAGTGTTAGTACTAAAATGAATAATAGAGTAAAAGAATACTTAGAGCTCCAAAAGCTTGGTTATTCTGATAATGCCATTTTTCAAGATTTAGGAAATGCACATTTTTTAATGGAAAATTATGATACTTCTGTTTTTTGGTATACTAAATTAAAAGAAATGGGAGATTTAGAAGGAAACTACACAGAACGTTATAACTATGCCCTTGAAAAAGTTAAAACACCAAGCGGAATAACTAGTAATAAAGACTGGGTAGCAGAAATAGAAAAAGACTACGAAGTAAACAAGACTAGTAAACATACTAATTTTAGGAAATTAGATTTCCTAAACACAAATACTACAGCAAGTTTAGAAACTTTAATAGAACAGGAAACCGCTCCAAAAGAATATTCTACAGATAAAGCTTTACTCTATAAAAATGCGTATAAGTCCCCTATATCTGTAACTAAAGATGGTAAAACTGCTTATTTTAGCAAACCTTTTTATATAAAACCTAAGGTAGGTGTATTATCAAAAAAGCAAATGGTTTACAAAACCTATTCCGCAAAAAAAATAAATGGAAAGTGGACAAACATAAAAGAAATAGCACTTTGTCCTAAACACTATTCTAGCATACACCCAACAGTCTCCGACGATGGAAAAAGACTATTCTTTGCATCTAATATGCCAGGAACTTTTGGAAAATATGATATATATGTTTCCGAAATAAATATCGACGGTTCTCTTGGTATTGCAAAAAATCTAGGTCAAAAAGTAAACACAAAAAAGAACGATTTATATCCAAAAATTATAAACGGAACGTCTTTATTTTATGCCTCCGAAGGTCACAAAGGATATGGTGGCTTAGATGTGTATGTATCTAATGTTTATAAAAGAAAAGTTAGTCCTTCTACTAATTTAGGAGCATCTATAAATAGTAATAAAGACGATTTTGCAATTGCTTTTAAAGATAATGGACAAGGCTATGTAGTTAGTAATAGAGGTACCGCAGAAAAGGGTTTACAACAAGTTGCTTTTTCTATAAAACCAAGAGCAACAGAAAAGAATATATATAATTCTCTTGAAGCCTTAACAACACATGCAACACATACAAACTACACCAACTCTGTATTTGAAGATGAATAGCACCATAAGAATACAAAACACTAACCATTTTATATTCTAGACTATCTATTTAGATAAATGAACAAGTAACATATCTAAATTTGGTAGAAGCCCCATAGTAAACTACCTCAGGGCAAGCCCACGAGGCATTTATTAGGAAACTAATTTTGATTTCGAGGTAAGCCTCGGAGCATTTAAATCTCGATTATCGAGTAAAAAGAACCCAAATTTTAGTGTCATGCAGAACTCCACCCCCCAAATTCTAAAAAGTTGTGTACTAATTATTGTTTACCTGCTATTACAAATGCAAACAGTAAATGCACAAGAAACAGTTACCAATAGTAACAGTAATAATGGTTACCACAATCAATTGTTTTTTAATAGGTATTTAGTAAACCCCACGTTCTCTCTAGTTCGCGAGAATAAATCCTACCTAACAATTTTACACCGTAACCAGTATACCACCTTTGAAGATAATAGTCAGAATTATTATTTAGGATTTAGCAATTTAATAAATGAGAACACTGCTTTAGGTATTGGTGTATATAGCCAATGGTCTGGCGTAGTGCAACAATTTGGCTTTAATGCTAATTATGCTACAGGTGTACAATTAGGTGCTAATAGCAAACTTACTTTTGGTACTAATATTACGTATTACAATGAAGGTGTAGACAAAAATAGAATTGTTGCTAATACAAATGATACGCAAATTAGTGATGCAAAAAAAGAAAGTAAGCTAGCTATACAACCAGGCATGGCTCTTTCTATTGGTAAATTTGATATTGGCATTTATGCTACAGATTTACTAAAGTACAATCAAAGTACCAATGAGTTTAGCACAAATATTAATTCTAAAACTATAAAAGCATCTTTACAGTATACCTATGATTTTAATAACACGAGAGGTATTTTTAAAGAAGCTAGACTGCTTCCACTATTACAAATAGGTCAAAATATAGATAATTCTATTTCTTATATGGGAGCTTTGGTGTTAGATATGCCTAAATATGGATGGCTACAAGGCACCTATGATCTAGAAAATGGAATTTCGGCAGGAGTTGGATTTAACTTAAGTAAAAAAATGTCTTTAGGATATTTAATGGAAAAAAATGTAGCCACAGAAGAAGCTAACCTTGGGTGGAATCACGAACTATCACTTGCGTATACTTTTAAAGATACAAATGCTTATGGTGGTGCATTTACAGAAAACTCACAAGACAAAAAAATAGATGGTATTATACGTAACTATGAAGAGCAAATATTACAACTTATAGCTGATAAAAACGAAGTGCTTGCTGAAAACCAAGCAATTAAAGTAGCGAATACCATAAAAGAAGAAGAAAAAATTGAGAAAAAGAAAGAAATTGTAGTTGAAAAAATAATAAAAACACCTCTAAATACAAATGATTTGGCCTATGAAAATAGATTAATATTAGATGCATTAATTATGAGACAAGACTCTATTGAAGCCGCTCGAAATAAAGATTTAGAGCAGCGATTTAAAACTTTAGCACGTTTAGTAAAATCAGAAATTAGAAGAAATACGACTGAAAAACCTACTACCATACCTGTTAAAAAAACATATAATAGTCTTGCAGTACATAAAAAGACAAGTACCCCTAAAACAAAAATTATAAAATCATTACCCAATAAAGAAACAAGACATTATGTAAAGCTTCCTATTAAAGTATTGGACCAAGAGGATATTGTGGGAGTAAAATCTGGCTACTATGTTATAGCAAACGTATATAAGACTAAAAAATATTTAGACTCCTTTATACATACTTTAAAAGAACAAGGCTTAGATGCCAGAAAGTTTTTTAATAAAGAAAACGGACTCTACTACGTGTATTTAGCAGATTATAATTACAAGCAAGATGCCGAAATAGCATATACATCAAACCTAAATGGAAAATACAATCATGAAAAATGGATTATGCAAGTAAATAATAATACAGCAACCGCTGCCAATATTTACGAAGATTAATAGTGTTTTAAAAAAACTAAATGTTTTTGTGCAGATAAAAGGAGGGACTCTGGGGGGAGTAACACTTCCCTCCTTTTTATTATTAGTGCATTTCATCTAACAAAAATAAAAAATTCAACAAAAAGAATGCATTTGAACGAATTTTCGCGCAATTTAAACGATTAAATACAATAAATTAATATATTTAAGTAAGCGAATAAATAGGTATATGTTTAACCCTAAAACCCCCCAAATATGGAAGTAAAACTTTACTCTAAAAAATCTAGTATTCTAAAATTTCGAAAAATAGTTCCTGGAATACGACAACTTTTACAGCAAATAATGCATCTAAATTTTCTTAACCTACGACAGCATTATAATTCTTCTATTACTACTTATTAAAAAGTATTAAAGAGCTTTAAAGCTACTATTTACAGTTGCTTTAACACTATCTAAAAAAAATGTTTTTCTTTTAGAAAGGGATTCCTATGTTTTATTTAAAAAGCATAACACCATTTTTTTAATAATATTACTTGCATTTTTAATCCCCCCAGATAAGAATGCAAGTATTAAAAACACAGCTTATGAAATCTAATTTGCACAAAATAATAGTAATAGAAAAAGACCCTAATTATAATGCTATCTATAAAGAATACTTTAAAAATTTTGAGGAGTATTCCTTAATAGGAATTTACACCACAGTCTATGAAGTATTAGAGAAATATGATTCCTTAAAACCTAATATTATAGTTTCTGAAGTAGATTTACTACGAAGCAATGGTATAAATGGAATAGCACAATTAAAAAGAAAAGACCCATATGTAAAAATTATAATGATTAGCAAAAACCCCTCTTTTGAGCTTATAAAAAAAGCTTTTAAAAATGGTGCTAATGGGTATTTAACAAAACCATTAAGCTCTAAAAGGTTAAAAAGAGCCTTACATACTATTTCATCTGAGGGCGAAATTATGGGTAATGCTATAATTAAACAGGTTATTCAGAATTTTCGAAAAAAGACCTATGCTTTTTTCTCCAGTAGAGAAAATCAAATTGTAGATCATTTATGTAAGGGAGCTACTTACAAGGATATAGCAGAAACTTTATTTGTTACTCCTAGCGCTATTAATTACCATATTCAAAATATATATGAAAAACTAAACGTAAACAGTAAATCTGAAGCTTTATACAAACTACAACAAATGTAAATAATACTGTATTGTGCCCAATATAGCCTCTATGATTTCATTATTATAGGGGTTATATTATTTTGTACTTTAAACAAAACTTTTATCCCAATCTTTCCAAACCACTTCATACCCTTGCGATTTTATCATATTAGCAACCTCGGCAGTAGATCGCTCATCCGATATTTCAAACTGTTCTAAAGATTGTGGCTCTACACTATAACCCCCTGGGTTGGTTTTAGATTCTGCACTTATAGAAGTAATTCCTAGTTTTATAATATTATTTCTAAATAGTTGGCTCTCTCTGGTAGACATAGATAACTCCACGTCCTCATCTAACAACCTATACGCGCAGATTAATTGCACCAAATCAGCATCCGTCATTTCTACTTTTGGCTGTACCTCGCCTTCATGTGGCCGCAGTCTTGGAAAAGAAATAGAATACTTAGTTTTCCAATACGTTTTTTGCAAATATTTTAAATGTAAAGCGGTATAGAAACTATCAACTCTCCAATCTTCTAAACCAAACAAAGCTCCTATTCCTATTTTATGTACTCCCGCTTTTCCTAGTCTATCTGGAGTATCTAATCTATAATCGAAGTTAGATTTTTTTCCTTTTGGGTGATGCTCTTTATACGTTGCTTTATGATACGTTTCTTGATATACTAAAACCGCATACAAACCTTCAGCAACTAATTCTTCATATTCTTCTTGATCTAATGGCTGCACTTCTATGCTTATATTAGAAAAATGTTTTTTTATAAGCTCTATTGCATTTTTAAGATACGAAACACCAACCGTTCTATTAGCCTCTCCTGTGACCAATAAAATATGGTCATAGCCTAAATTTTTTATATGTTTTACCTCTTTTAATATCTCTGCATCTGTAAGTGTTTTTCTTGGAATTTTATTTGTCATACTAAAACCACAATAGGTACAAATATTCTGGCATTCGTTAGACAAATACATAGGCACATACATTTGCATTGTATTTCCAAAACGTTTTTTAGTAATTGCACTACTACGTTGTGCCATCTCCTCAATAAACGGCTTAGCAGCAGGAGATATAAGAATCTTAAAATCTTCTAAATCTATCTTTTCTTTTTGAAGAACTTGTTTAACATCTTCTGAAGAATAAGTATATATTTCTTTCTCTAAAATATCCCAATCGTATTTTTCAAAGGTGCTTTTAAAAGACATTTATTTTCTGGCTTTTGATTTTTGGTTATCTGTTGTTCGTTGTTAAAAAATACTTCTTTTGCTAAAGGCTAAGAGTTGATATCAAAAACTAACTTAAAAAAGAAGTTAGCGGACTACTAGCTTCCGCTTCTTTCCTTACAGGCGCTAATTTTGCATTGTATGCCATTCTACCAGCTTGTACTGCTATTTTAAATGCAGTAGCCATTTCTACTGGGTTTTGTGACACTGCAATTGCAGTATTAACCAAAACGGCATCAGCTCCCAATTCCATAGCATAAGCCGCATGAGATGGCGCACCAATACCCGCGTCTATTATAACCGGAACGGTACTTTGTTCAATAATAATCTCTAAAAAATCTATTGTCTTTAAACCTTTATTACTCCCAATTGGCGCTCCTAAGGGCATAACACACTGTACTCCTACTTCTTCCAAACGTTTACATAAAACGGGGTCTGCGTGTATATAGGGCATAACCACAAAACCTTGCTTAACTAATTCTTCTGCAGCTTTTAAAGTTTCTATTGGGTCTGGTAATAAGTATTTAGGATCTGGATGAATTTCTAACTTCACCCAATTAGTTTGCAATGCTTCTCTTGCTAATTCTGCCGCAAAAACAGCTTCCCTTGCTGTACGAACACCAGAAGTATTTGGTAATAAATTAATATGATTCCCTTTTAAATGTGCCAGCATATCATCATTCTCATTCTGGACATTTACTCGTTTTAGGGCAACCGTAACCAATTCGCTTTCCGAAGCCAATACAGCCTCTCTCATTTTTTGCGAACTATTAAATTTACCTGTTCCAGTAAATAATCTTGAATTAAAAGTCTTATCGGCTATTTTTAAAATATCTTTCATTTTACATTCTATTATTTTTCAAAACTATGGCGTTGTTCTAAAGCACTACCTGTATTTAATAAGTTATGAAACTCCCCTATTTTATTAAAATCTCTAGTAATTTCTCCAGAAACTGCAATACCAGAAATTCCCGTTTTTAAAATCTCTGAAACATCTTCTGTTACAATACCACCAATAGCAATAATTGGCGTATCCGCTTTTAACTCATCTAAAATCGCTTGGTATCCTAAAATACCTAGTACTGGACTTAAGTTTTCCTTAGTTGTTGTATACCTATATGGCCCCAAACCTATATAGTCAATTCCTTTAGTGACTAATGCCTCACAATCCTGTAAAGTATTTGCTGTGCCACCAATAATTTGCCACGATTCTAAAGATTTACGTGCTTCTATAGGACACGTATCCTTCTTTCCTAAATGAACTCCATCTGCTTTTACTTCCTTAGCTATTTTATAATAATCATTTATAATAAGCCTTGTTTGAAAATGCCCCGTAATCTCACGTGCTTTCATCGCTATTTTCAAAATCTTCTTTTCTGATACATTTTTTAAACGCAATTGCACTAGTTCCGCGCCAGATGTACATGCTTTTTGAATATTATTTAAATGTTCCTGCGGACTTTCTCCTTGCGATATATAATGTAGTTTAGGTATAATCATTTTTATATTTATTAGAAGTTAAGAATTTGAGGATTTAATAGTATTAATTTTTTGATGAAACCCTAAGAGAGAATCGTTAGAATTTAAAAACTGTTCTGTATAATATTTTGCATTTTTAGCAGCGTCATCTAATTCTATTTTCAAAGCTATATTACTAGCTAAAGAAGAAGATAATACACAACCACTTCCGTGTTTTTCATAAACACTTTTTGCTTTAGGTTCTATATTGATTTGAACAATTTTATTATAATACAATTCATCCCAACCTTTTTTATCGGTTCTATGTCCGCCTTTTAAATAGATATTTGTTTTTTCTGAAATATGCGCAATGGTTGCCTCTATATCTTTTTCTGGGTATAGCAGCTTAATTTCATCGTAATTGGGTGTGATTAAAAAGCACTTATCCCAAATACAGTCTAACAAATTTTGATTTTCGGTTGCATGAAAATCAAAACCTGCTGTTGCTTTTAGTATTGGGTCTACTATAATTTTAACTTCTGAATTTAAGATATGCAACTTATCTAAAACTTCTGACAATATCTCCCAAGACTGAATAATTCCAATCTTAACAACTGAAATTTCAAAACGCTCAAAAAGTGTTTCAATTTGAGCTAAAATCACTTCTGTGTCTGTCCAAATACATGCTTTAAAATCAATATCATTTTGAACTGTTATCGCACTACAAACAGAAAGTCCATACAAACCATGCGCTTCAAATGTTTTAATATCTGAAGTTAAACCAGCACCCCCTGAAGGGTCGTGACCAGCTATAGTCAATATGCAATTATCAATTGGCAATGAACAATTCCTTTTCCCCATATTAGATATTGTTTTTAGATGAATTGATGATTTTGTACAATATCCTTAGGATTTCTTCAACTTTATCAAACAAAATTTTAAATTCTTCTTGGTTGATGTATCCAGTATCTTTTAATATTCTTAACCAATATTTGGTTTCACGAGCTTCTTTATAGGCAATTGATAATTTATAAATAAAATCTTTTTTAGAAATCCCTCCAATAGCTTCTTCCGTATTCGCTCCTATTGAAGTTCCCGAGCGTAGTATTTGTTTAGACAAAACGTATTCTTTCTTTTCAGAAACTAATTTCTGTGAAAGTTTAACTACTTCCACTGCAAAGTCATAGGTTTTATCTAAAATAATATTTTTACTCATAGTAAATTGTTCTTTGCCAATTGTACATTGTTAATTGAAGTGACGTTTCATTGTTTTAAAAATTTCCACTGGTTCATTACTATTCCAAATTCCCCCTAAAACACCAACACCTTTATAACCTAGTTTATCAAACTCAGATAGATTCGTAGTAGTTACACCTCCCATACCCACAATTCTTTTATCAATATTATTCACATTAAAACCACGACCTTCATAGCCTTTTTTAGATATGGATGAAAACACGGGACTTAATAAATGATAATCAAATTCAAAATCGCAATTCTCTAACACTTTCGGTTCATGAAAAGAAGAACTAATTGTTTTTCCATACATATTTAAGTTTAAAAAATACTGCCCAGGATTATCTATATGGTCTATTCTTTTCTGTTCTTGAAAATGAATTCCTTTTAAAGAAAACTCATTTATTAACTCATGAAAATAATGCACTACTATGCGGTTATGGTATTTTGAATGTATTAGATTTAAATACGCACAATGTTCCGCATAGTTTTTATTAGGTTTCCTTAAATGATAATACTGTAAACCTTCTTGAAATAACTGGTTCAATATTTCAATTTCGTTGGCAACATCGTTTTCTGGTGCTATTAAAACTATCATTTTGTCAATTAACAATGTACAATTGACAATGAACAATGAACAATAATATATAACTCAAGAGTTATTGTTAATTGCACATTGCCAATTGTATTATTTACTAATGGTATATTTCTGAACCTTTTTCTTTAAATTCTTCAGATTTTTCTTCGAATCCTTTTGCAATAACTTCATTATCTACAATTTCATTCTCTGCAGCAAAATCTCTAACTTCCTGTGAAATCTTCATAGAACAGAATTTTGGGCCACACATAGAACAGAAATGCGCAACTTTAGCTCCTGCTGCAGGTAAGGTTTCATCATGATATTCGCGAGCACGCTCTGGATCTAATCCTAAGTTAAACTGATCTTCCCAACGGAATTCAAAACGCGCCATACTCAAAGCATTATCTCTATGCTGAGACCCTGGGTGACCTTTAGCTAAATCAGCAGCATGGGCAGCCAACTTATAAGTTACCACACCTACACGTACATCTTCTTTATTTGGTAATCCTAAGTGTTCTTTAGGTGTTACGTAACATAACATAGCGCAACCATACCATCCTATCATTGCTGCTCCAATACCGGAAGTAATATGGTCATAACCTGGAGCGATATCTGTTGTTAAAGGCCCTAAGGTATAGAAAGGAGCTTCATCACAAACCTCGATTTGTTTTTCCATGTTTTCTTTAATCATATGCATGGGCACGTGACCTGGCCCTTCTATAAAACACTGAACTTCATGCTTACGAGCTATTTGCGTTAATTCTCCTAAAGTTTCTAATTCTGCAAACTGCGCTTCGTCATTAGCATCTGCTACAGAACCTGGACGTAATCCGTCTCCTAAAGAGAAAGCCACATCATAAGATTTTAAAATCTCGCAAATCTCTTCAAAATGAGTATACAAGAAACTTTCTTTGTGGTGTGCTAAACACCATTTTGCCATAATAGAACCTCCACGAGATACAATTCCTGTTACACGTTTTGCGGTCATTGGTACATAACGCAACAAAACACCAGCGTGAATGGTAAAGTAATCTACACCTTGTTCTGCTTGTTCTATTAGCGTATCACGAAAAATTTCCCAGGTTAAATCTTCGGCAACACCATTTACTTTTTCTAAAGCTTGATAAATTGGTACTGTCCCTACTGGAACTGGTGAGTTACGCACAATCCACTCGCGAGTTTCATGAATGTTTTGTCCTGTAGACAGATCCATAATATTATCTGCTCCCCAACGGCAAGCCCATACCGCTTTTTCTACTTCCTCTTCAATGGATGAAGTGGTGGCAGAATTACCAATATTTGCATTTATTTTTACTAAGAAGTTACGGCCTAAAATCATCGGTTCCGCTTCTGGGTGGTTTATGTTTGATGGTATTACGGCACGACCTCTTGCTACTTCTGAACGCACAAATTCTGGTGTGATTTTATCTGGAATAGAAGCCCCAAAGTGTTCTCCTTTGTGTTGCTTTCTTATCTCCGTCATTTCATCAATTCGCTGATTTTCGCGAATAGCAATATACTCCATCTCAGGGGTAATAATTCCCTTTTTAGCGTAATGCAATTGTGTTACGTTTTGCCCTTTTTTAGCACGCTTAGGTTTATGCTTTAAATCAAAACGCATATGATCTAAACTAGAATCGTTTAAACGCTCATTACAATATTTTGAAGTGAAAGCATCTAATTCCTCTACATCTTCACGATCTAATATCCACTGCTCCCTAATTCTTTCAATACCATTATGTACATTAATATCTTTACTTGGGTCTGTATAAGGCCCTGAAGTATCATATACTGTAACCGGCTCGTTTGGAGTCAATTTTCCTGTCATAGAATCTTTAGTGTCACTCAAAGAAATTTCACGCATTGCAACTTTAATTTGCGGGTGAATTTTTCCTTGCACATAAATCTTTTTAGAGTTTGGAAAGGGATTTCTGGTTATTTGCCCTTCTTTTGGTGCTGTGTCTTTGTTTTTCATTTCTTTGAAAGTATTAAGTCCTGAGTACTAAGTACTAAGTATTCCTTGATTATATATTTTTTATTAAAATGAGCTACTTAGTACTTAATACTAATTACTCTTTACTTTTTTACCCGCCTTGTGCAGCCTGAATTATTAAAACTTTATTATTAGTGTCTAAGAGATGTGTTTCCCAAGTAGCAGTTGGTATAACCGTATTATCTATTGCTACTGCAACTCCTTGAATAGGAAATTTTAGTTCTTTTAAAAGCTCTAAAACGTTGGTATTTTTCCGTATCTCTAACGGAGAATCATTAACATAAATAGTAATCATATACAGTATATTTAAAATATGCTGTAAATCTTAAAGGGCTAAAACGACTTTGAAATAAACATACACCGGAAGAAAATAAGGTGCATTCTATGAAAATGTTGCAAACGTATATTGCAATACGTTTTTCAACTTTTCCCTTCGGCGGTACTAACCGCATCAGGTTCAAAGGGTATGTCTCAGTCCCAAAAAAGGAACACCCCTAAAGTTTACCCTGTAAATGTATATAAAAAATACAAGCAAAAATACAAAAGAGTATTATTTTATTTTTTGTTGTAATTGCCTTGTACATTCTTGTAAAATTCTTTCGTAAAAGACGCCAAAAGAAGGGTTAATATCA
The DNA here is from genome assembly GCF_003634105.1 of Maribacter vaceletii. GTDB lineage: Bacteria > Bacteroidota > Bacteroidia > Flavobacteriales > Flavobacteriaceae > Maribacter_B > Maribacter_B vaceletii. Next base: position 529,612 of record NZ_RBIQ01000008.1, read on the forward strand.
ACAAAAGACATTCGTACTACCATATATCAAACCCTATAATTTTGATCATATGGTGTAAAAAAACAATCATAAAAATCGTTACGAAAACCCGATGTACACTTAATTTGTAACAAATAGGTATGCGATAATTAAAAAACTTTTTATATGCCTAATAGTTTTTTGAAACGCATTCTATAGTTACCAAAAATTAGCAGCTATTCTGCAATATTATAATATTTAATTAAATGAAAATAGCAACAAAAATAATCCTATTTCTTACCATAGTATTTTTTCAATTTAGTGCACGTGCACAAACCGACCCTGATTTCTTTAATAAGATAAAAACAGAGCGTGTTGTATCTGACCCAGATATAGAGTGGGAAAGCTTTGCTCCTGGCACATCTGGTTATTGTGAAGAATTTTGGTGTCACCCAACAGATACAAACGTTATGTTTAGTGGTCCAGATATGCACGCTAGTTTTGGTACATGGGATGGCGGTCTAACTTGGCAGACACTAAAAGATTACGATGGTTCTGGACTAGAAATGAGACGTGTGATTGACATTCAATTTTCAACACAAAATCCAGATTTAGGAATAGCCTTTTCCAGTAACCAAACATCCAGTAATACAAGAGGTGAAATTTATGAAACTAATGATAGAGGAAAAACTTGGAGTTCAGTTTCCAACATGGGGCTGGTACATTCTAAAGTTGCTATACACCCTACAAATGATAATATTTGGTTTTTAGGTGCTGGTGATTTCTGGAACGTTAAAGCGGTACGTAGAAGTCAAGCAAATCCAAACGGAGGAAAACAAAGTAGAGCTAGTTATGGTTATGTATGGAAAACAACTGACAAAGGAGCTAACTGGACAAAAGTAGCTACTAATCTTTCTAATGATTTAGATGTAGGTAGAATTATATTCAACCCTAGTAGCCCACAAAATATGATTATGGCAACTAGTCATGGTGTTTATGTAAGTTCCGACACTGGAGACACTTGGACTGCAAATTCAACAGGTTTACCTAATAACTTACCTCGTGACTTAACATCTCATTACGAATCAAGCACAGGAACTTTTACTTTATTTCTTGTAGAACAAACTGTTTTTACAGCTAGTGGTAGCGCTATAAACTCTACAGGAGGGGTATATAAGAGTACCGATAATGGCGCAAGCTGGACAAGTATTACTGGTGATTTAGGTATAGATTTTACAACAGTTACAGACTGGTCTGCACGTAATCGCTACCACAGATCATTAGGCTATTGGTTTGGTATGTCTATAAATGATTCTAAAGCTACACATACTACCTATCCGTCTAATGTACTATCTGTCTTTAATAGAATCGTTGTTAATCCATTAAACAAAGATGAAATTTACATTTCTCAAAACACAAAACACGACTATGGTTTTGGCCCTGGAGATATTTGGAAAACAGAAAATGGAGGAACTACTTGGTTTCCCTGCGCTAGAAACGGGAAATATTGGCTAAATAACAGTAATGCTAGTTATTGGAATAACAAAACAGGCCTTAGTACAACTACTGCTAATATGGATTTTTCTCATGTACAAACAGAAATGGATGATTTAAGTGAAATCCAAGGTACACGAGCACTAGCTATAAATGCCAATGGTGATGTTTTTACCGTTATCGCTCAACAAACATTTAGAACAAATAATAGTGGAAATAGCTGGGAACAAATAGATGATTTTGAAACCAATTCAGGAAGTAACAAATGGGTTGGACGAGGTAATAATGCGCTTCCAGGAAGATTTATGTTATTAGAAACTGGTATACAAAATCGTAAACTACTATGTAGTGGCGAGCATGGTTTATGGCAAACAACAGATTTAGATGGCTGGGCAAATCCAGATGCTGTAGTAATAGAACAAATTGAAGGTCAAACTTTTGATACTGGAGGTTACAAATCTGCACATTCTATCTCTGCGGTAGCAGTACACCCAAATGACCCAAACACTATTTATACTTTAGTAGATCGTCAAACCCACAGAGGTAAAGTACGTAAGTCTACAGATGGAGGACAAACATGGTCAAACATAGCTACTATTTTTGATGCAGCTTCTGGAATCTCATCCAGTGTTGCACATCAACGTTCACTACTAATAGATCCGGTTACTCCAAATAACATGTATTTTGTTGCTGTAAATAGAAATGTAAGAGGTGTTGGTGGCTCTGGTCCTGGTCCAACTTTAACTCAAGGACAATATGGAGTTTATAGATCTAATGATGGCGGGGTTACATGGAATGTTAATAACCCTAGTCCCCTATCTAATACTAGCGTAAGTGAGATTGCTATGCATCCTGATGACCCACAAACAATTTTTGCAACATTAAATCATCCTGTAGGAGCTTTATACAAATCTGTTGATGGTGCTGTTAGCTGGACACCAATGACAATACCTTCGGAAATAGCATCTGTTAACGATATATTTATTGATAGAAATACAAAAGACATGTTTTTATCTGCAGGTTCTCGTTCTGGAGTATTTAATGCAGGTGGTGTTTGGAAAAGTACTGATGATGGAGCTACATGGGATCGTATTTTTGAAGCGCCTTTTATATGGCAAACAGAAACGTCTCCTTTAGACTCTAATATTATTTTAATTTCTGCTGCTACTCAAATTTACACAAAGGCTAATGATTTTAAAAACCCTGGTGCCTACCTTTCTCTTGATGGTGGTACTGCTTGGACAAAAATAAATAAAGGCTTAGCACATTCTGATAGAATAGTTGACCTTAAACCAGATCCTTATGATCAAAATATTATTTGGTCTGCTGGTTGGGGAAGTGGATGGTACAAAGCTCAAATATCTACCGTAGAAAAAACGGTATTTGACGCTGATTTTACTATAGCAATAACTACCGAAACATGTCCTAATCAAAACAATGGTAAAATAAATATTGTTGCCAATAGTAGTAATGATTACATTGTTTCTTTTAATGGTACTACTACAGATTTCACTAAAGATATTACACTAGAAAATATTGAACCTGGCAATTATAATTTATGTATTTCTATAGACGGAAAAACAGAAAGTCAATGTTTTAATATTGAAATAAAAGAAGCCGCAGAGATTCAAGGAATATCTTTATTAAGTGAACACAAATTTTCTTTAAATATAGAAAAAGGAACAGCTCCTTTTAGTGTTTCTATAAACGACCAAGTAGTATACGAAACACTATCCAACTCTTTTTCTGTAGATGTTAATCATGGTGATGTTGTTAAAGTAAAATCAGGTGTTTTATGTGAAGGAACTATTGTTAAATCTATTGATTTATTACACACAACAATAGCTTATCCTAATCCAACAAACAATGCTTTTCAACTTTCATTACCTATGAATGAGGGCAATATTTCTATAGAGTTATATAATATAAATTCTCAATTAGTCTCTTCTAAAGTATACAAAATACAATCAGGAAAAGTAAATCTGAATTTAGAAAACAACCCTGCAGGAATATATTTTGTAAAAATTAAAGGAAAAAAACCTACGTATTTCCAAATTATAAAGAACTAAAAACAATGAAAAAAATAAATTTATTAATTATAATTGGGGGCTTATTGTTCTCATGCTCAAAAAGTGGAAATGGTTCTGAAGGTGATGATAAACCGGGCACACCACCTCCAGAAAACCACGCACCTTCTGCAGTTTCTTCTTTAACATACCCAACCAATAATCTATTGTGTATTACAAACGTTTTAGATTTTAAATGGGAAGCTTCTACAGACCCAGATGGCGATAGTGTCTCTTACTTGCTTGAAATTTCAAAAAACAATGCATTTTCTACCATAGATAATTCCTATGACGTTTCTACAACTTCTAAAATGGTAACTTTAGAAAAAGAGGTTGCATACTACTGGCGTGTTAAAGCAATAGATAGTAAAAATTTAAGTAGTGAGTACTCTACAACATATCAGTTTTATACAGAGGGTGTAGGAGAAACAAATCATTTACCCTTTTCACCTAAGTTAATTGCACCAGCAATTGATGAGAATGTATCAGGTGTATCTATTAATTTAGAATGGAGCGGCAGTGACGTTGACAATGACCCTCTTACTTATGATGTATATTTTGACACTGTAAATCCTCCTGTAACTAAAGTTGGTGACAACCAAACTGCGGAGTCTTTAAATGTTAACATAAATACAGCTACCACCTATTATTGGCAAATTGTTTCTAAAGATACTAACAGTGGACAAGCTATAGGTCAAGTATGGAGTTTTAGTGCCAATTAAAAATAGTCACTCCTAATTTCACATATAATTAAAAGGAAGAATACAAAAGAACAATATTTTATTTTTCCTTTTAATTACCTTGCACCCATGCAAAATTCTTTAGTAAGCATCCTTATTCCGGTAAAAAACACAGAAAAATTTTTAGAAGAGTGCCTTGATTCTATACTACAACAAGAATATAAAAATTGGGAAGTTTTAGCTATCGATGATGGCTCTACAGATTCTAGCTTATCTATTTTAAAGACATATGCAAAAAATTGTAACAAAATTAAAGTGTATTCTAATTCTGGAACAGGAATTATTGACGCATTACGATTAGCTTATGCAAAAAGCACAGGAAATTTTATTACAAGAATGGATTCTGATGATATTATGCCAAAAAATAAACTTTCTATTATGGTAGAAAGTTTAACGGAAAAAGGAACTGGTTATTTGGCTACAGGTAAAGTACATTATTTTGCTAAAGAAGGTATTAGCAATGGTTATGCCCGTTACGAATCTTGGCTAAACTCTCTAACCGAAAAGGGCGATAATTTTAAAGAAATATATAAAGAATGTGTAATCCCTTCTCCTTGTTGGATGGTACACAAGGATGATTTTGATACTAGTGGTGCTTTTTTCTCTAGTAGATATCCTGAAGATTACGACTTAGCTTTTAGATTTTACAAAAATGATTTAAAAGTAATTCCTTGCAATATAGTATTACACCATTGGCGAGATTATAGTTACCGAACTTCTAGAACTAGTGAACATTATGCAGCTAATTACTTTATTGATCTAAAAATGCATTATTTTTTAGAATTAGATTTTAATGCGAATAGACCTCTTGCCCTTTGGGGTGCAGGAAATAAAGGAAAGGAAATAGCTAAAATTTTAAACTCAAAAAACATTCCATTTACTTGGCATTGCGATAACCCAAAAAAAATTGGGAAAGAAATTTATAACAAAACCCTAGAGCATTTTAATTCTATTTCTGAGTTACAAAATCCGCAATGTATAATCACTGTTGCAAATGAAGAAGAACAACTAAAAATTAAAAAATTTTTCTTAGAAAAAAACAAACAACAGGGAAAAGATTACTTTATCTTTTGCTAGAATATTTCTTAAATAAAAAAAGAAACTTATGCTTAATTTTTTAAGTATCTTTGGGAAATTAATATGATGAATGCTGTTTAAATATCCAGATCTTCTTTGGGGGCTTTTTCTACTAGTTATCCCTATTATTATTCATCTTTTTCAGCTTCGAAAATTTAAAAAAACACCTTTTACCAATGTAAAACTTTTACAAGAAGTTATTGCTGAATCCAGAAAAAGCAGTTCTATAAAAAAATGGTTATTATTATTAAGTAGATTAGGAATTATTGCAGCATTAATTCTTGCTTTTGCACAACCTTTTTTAGCAAGTAAAACAGCTTTAGCTAAAAAAGAAACTGTAATTTATATAGACAATTCTTTTAGCATGCAAGCAACTACAGAGAATGGAACTTTACTAAATTCTAGTATTCAAGAATTACTTAAAGCCATTCCAAAGAATGAAAAAATAAGTCTTTTTACCAACAATAAAGTTTATAAAAATGTAACCATTAAAGAAATTCAAAACAACTTACTTTCTTTAGAACATAGTACCTCACAGTTACCTTTAGATGCTATTTTATTAAAAGCAAGCACCCTTTTTTCTGATAATACTTCCTCTATAAAAAATAGCATAGTAATTTCTGATTTTCAAGAAAACATGGCTGCTATAAAGCTAGATAGTTTACAAAAAAGTAATACCAACTTTATTGTTAAAAGACCAAGTAACATATCTAATATTAGCATAGATTCTCTTTACTTAAAGGAAGTTCGAGATGAAAACTTAAATATTATTGCAAAGTTAACTAGTGCTACAGATACTGAAAGTACGCCAGTTTCTCTTTATAACAATAACAAACTTATTGCCAAAACCGCAGCCGTTTTTAATAATAACAAAAAAGCAACCGTAACTTTTACTATCCCAAAAAACGAAACTATACATGGGAAATTACATATTGTAGATAAAGGACTTAAATACGATAACAACTTATATTTTAACTTAGCTATTGCTCCTAAAATAAAGGTGCTAGTAATAGGAAAAAATAATTCTTTCCTTAATAGAATATATACCAAAGATAAATTTAGTCTCAAATCCCTTTCTCTAAAAAATCTCAACTATAGTTTATTACAAAAGCAAAACACTATAGTTCTTAATGAGTTGGCTACCATTCCTAATTCTTTAACTACTGCTTTACATTCGTTTACAAAAGAAGGAGGAACATTAATTATTATTCCAGACGTTACTATTAATACAAACTCTTATAAAACATTAACATCATCTTATTATAATAGTAGTCTACAAAAAAACATAAACAAAGAGCAAAAAATAGCAAACATTACTTTTAATCACCCTTTATATACTAATGTATTTGAGAAAAAAGTAACCAATTTTCAAAACCCAATTACTAAAACTAATTATACTATAAACTCTAATGCCCCTACAGTATTATCTTATCAAAATAATGCAGCATTCTTAATAGGTTCTAAAGGGTTTTATCTTTTTTCTGCTTCGCTTTCCAAGGAGAATTCTAATTTTAAAAATTCGCCTTTAATTGTCCCTACTTTTTATTCTATGGCTACACAAAGTTTAAAATTGCCAAAATTATATACACAACTAGGAACTAATACAACTTTAGATTTAAACGTTTCTTTAGGAAAAGACCAAATTTTAAAGGTAAAAAAAGGGGAATATCAATTTATACCAAGACAAATATCTCTTGCTAATAAAGTAAGTTTATCCTTTTTTGATAATCCTACGCAAGATGGTACATATCAAATAATAAATAAAGAGAATATAATACAGAACATAAGTTTTAATTATCCTCGTAAGGAAAGTAATTTACTTTATGTACCACTAGAAAATTTAAATGCAAAAAGTGTTGGATCAAGCATAGAAAACCTTTTTACAGAAATGCAAAAAAACAACTCTATAAATGCCCTTTGGAAATGGTTTGTTATTTTAGCATTGCTTTTTGTATTTCTTGAAATAATATTTCAAAAATTTTTAAAGTAAGATATATCTTTTTACACTAAAAAAGACCGATTAAAAGAAAAGCAACGTATTATGAATATACTTTTAAAATCTGCCATAATAGTCGATAGTTCCAATAAAGCACTTCATCTTAAAAAAAGAGATATTCTTATAAAGGATGGAAGCATCATTTCTATAGCATCTAAAATAGATACTCCAGCAAATACAAAAGAAATAAAGCTAAAAAATTTACATGTATCTATTGGTTGGTTTGATAGTAGTGTAAGCTTTGGGGAACCAGGTTATGAGGAAAGAGAAACTATTGCTAATGGAATAGCAACTGCTGCCAAAAGCGGTTTTACAGACCTAGTTCTAAACCCTAGCTCTACCCCTGTTCCAGATACTAGTTCTGATATTGTTTTCTTAAAAAATGCTGCCCAAAATAAAGGAGTAAATTTATACCCTTTAGGATGCCTAACTAACGATGCAAAGGGAGAATCTTTAGCAGAATTATTTGATATGAAAAATGCGGGTGCAGTTGGTTTTTATGATGCAAAACACCCAATAAGCAATCCTAATCTTTTAAAAATTGCTTTACAATATACCGAAAGTTTTGAAGGGTTAGTATACTCTTATCCTTTAGACAAAAAAATAGCAGGTAAAGGTATTGTAAACGAAGGAACCGTTAGTACAAAATTAGGATTAAAAGGTATTCCTGCACTAGCAGAAGAACTTCAAATAGCTAGAGATTTATTTATATTGGAATATGCTGGAGGCAAACTACACATACCAACAATATCTACAGCAAACGGAGTAAAATTAATAGCCGACGCAAAAAAGAAAGGACTTAATGTAAGTTGTAGTGTTGCCATACATAATTTAATTTTTGACGATACTGTTTTACATGATTTTGATAGTAATTACAAAGTAATGCCACCTTTACGAACTAATAAAGATTGTAAAGCTTTAGTAAAAGGAGTTAAAGACGGAATCATAGATTTTGTAACATCGGACCACACACCAATAAATATTGAAAATAAGAAAGTAGAGTTTGATAATGCAGACTATGGCACCACTGGTTTAGAAAGTGCTTTTGGTTCTCTTAATCTTCTTTTTGGATTAGAAAAAACTATTGAACTTTTAACAAAAGGAAGGGAAAGATATGGCTTAGAGACTCTTAAATTTAAAGAAGGAGAAAAAGCTTTTATTACGCTTTTTAACCCGGAAGAAACTTTTATCTTTAAAAGAGAAGAGAGCGTTTCTACTAGTAAAAACTCTGCATTTATAGGAAAAGAACTTAAAGGAAAAGCATATGGTATTATTGCCAATAATGAAGTTCTTTTTTAACTACCTTTAAATATTATAATAACAACCACTAAAAACTAAACAAAATGGATCAGAGCACAAAAGAACAAGGAAAAACAATGGCTATAATAAGCTACATTACTGTTATTGGATTGTTAATAGCATATTTTAGCACCAGAGGGGATAAAGAAAATGAGTTTGTTTCTTTCCATATAGGGCAATCTTTAAGAGTATTTATCCTAGGGATAATAATATCTGTTTCTATTGGAATTATAATATCTGTTACTGGGCTTTCTATCCTAAGGTTTTTATCCTATGCACCACTAGTTTTTATGGTATTAGGGGTAATGAATGCTAATAACTTAAAAGATGAAAAATTGCCAATTATTGGTGATATTGGATAATAAAGTATTCTATTTTATAGAATAACAAAAAGAGGTGCAAATTGCACCTCTTTTTTAGTTTCAAAATGTATAACTTGCAAAAAATTTCAAGAATGCCTGAAGGAAAAACTACAGCAATAACAGCATACTTTACTATTGTAGGTGCTTTAATAGCAATTACCATGAATTTAGAGCCAAAGCATGATTATGCTAGGTTTCATACTAGACAAGCTTTTGGTTTACATATTACTTTTTTAGGTTTTGCCTTATTTTTAAGTCAATGGTTTAATACCTATGCATGGTATGGATTGTATATTTTTTATATTATTTTATGGGGATATGGTTTCATTGGTGCTATTACAGATAAAAAACAATCGGTTCCTGTTTTAGGTCCTTTATTTCAAAAATGGTTTACTTTTATTCAATAATTTATGACAACAGCTCCATTATCTCTAGAACACTTAATTAAACCTTCTACTATTACAGAAGGAAAAATTCCGGTTTTATTTATGTTTCATGGTTACGGTAGTAATGAAGAAGATTTATACTCTTTTTCTCCAGAATTGCCAGAAGAACTTTGCATAATATCGGTAAGAGCTCCCTACCCTATGCAACCACAAGGTAATGCATGGTATGCGATTAATTTTGATGCAGAAAAAGGAAAATGGAGTGATGATAAACAAGCTATAGAATCTAGAGATAAAATAATAAATTTTATAGATGAAGCCTGCAAAACCTATAGTCTTGACAAAGACAATGTAACTTTATTAGGATTTAGCCAAGGTACCATTCTTAGTTATGCTGTTGCTTTATCCTACCCAGAAAAAATAAAAAATGTAATAGCTTTAAGTGGCTACATTAATGAAGCAATTTTAAAAGAAGGTTATACAAAAAAATTACATACTTCTTTAAATATATATGCTTCTCATGGCTCTGTAGACCAAGTAATTCCTGTAGAATGGGCACAAAAATCGGCACCTTTTCTTTCTAATTTAGGAATAGAACATGTGTATGAAGAATTTCCTGTAGGTCATGGTGTAGCGCCACAAAATTTCTATTCTTTTAAAAAGTGGCTAGAAGATAAAATTTAATTGCTTCTAGTGTATAATAGGTTATCAACAAGAGAAAAATCTACCCCTAAATCATCCTTAAGCTCATATTTAATAAGAACCTCTCCCCAATATTTGCCATCAGAGAAATCGGCAATAATCCATTTGTGATTTAAGATTTTAATCTTGTTTATCTTAAAATCGTTCTCCATACCTTCATAAGGTATTAAAGGATTATTTCCTTTAGTCTCGTTTGTTTCTAGTAATTTATCAGAAATGTAACGTGTTGCATCTTTTATATTTAAATGATCGTAGTATGCCAATGCATCGTCATTATTTTCTAAAGAAAAATATTGCATTTCTAACGCCTTAAGTTCTGTTACTTGTACAGAATCTTGTAATTGAATTACTTTATTCTCTAGCCCAACAATTCGTTTTTCTTTGGCATCTACCATAGAGCCGCCGCTAACAAAAAGGTATAATGCTATTAAAGATGCAAAAATAAATAGATAAAGAAAAAGTTTATTTTTCATGAATTTGGTTTTATTTAATAGTGAGGGTAAGGTTATCGTAAGCCAAAAGTACGTTTTCTGGCAATTTTTTTTCCACATCATCATGAAAACCTAAAAGATGACTAATATGTGTAAAATAAGCTTTGTCTGGACTCACTTTTTTTACAAAAGCTAAAGCTTCTTCTAAATTAAAATGAGAATGGTGGGCTTCTTCTCTAAGTGCATTAATTACTAAAACTTTTGACCCTTTTATTTTTTCTATTTCTTCCTCTGCTACATACTTAACATCGGTTAAATAAGTAAAATCTAGAAACCTGTAGCCAAAAACTTGTAAATTATTATGGTCACCTTCTATCGGTATTACTTCTATACCTCCTAGAGGTATGTTTTTATTATTTATAACTTCATTAGCAGAAACTGCAGGAGCACCAGGATATCTATTTTCCTGTGCAAAAATATAATCAAATCTTTTATTTAAAGATTTTAAAACTCTTTTATGCCCATAAATAGAAATATCTCCCTGTCTAAAGAAAAAAGGTCTAATATCATCTATACCAGCAGTATGATCTGCATGTTCGTGTGTAAATAACACCCCATCTAGTCTAGAAATAGGATTTGAAAGCATTTGTTGTCTAAAATCTGGTCCACAATCTATTACATAATTATAATTTTCCCAGCGAACTAGAACAGATACTCTAAGTCTTTTATCTTTTGGATTACTGCTTAAACATACAGGATGCGTACTCCCAATAACTGGGATTCCTTGCGAAGTTCCTGTTCCCAAAAAAGTAATTTTCAAACTATAATTATTTTCTTTCAAATTTATAACATAAATATTTAATTGATTGCGCAAACTTTCTAACTTTGTGAAAATTAAATTTTAAAAAATGGCTTCAGTTCTTAAAAGGGATAATAATATATTTGAAAACGTTCCTTCTATAAAAGCAAAAACATTACGTATAAATCTTAACCCAGATATATATGGAACTTTCGCTGAAATTGGTGCAGGTCAGGAGACTGCAAGGCATTTTTTTAGATCAGGCGGCGCATCTGGTACAATTGCAAAAGCAATGAGTGCCTATGATAAAGATTTTAGTGATGCTATTTATGGGGTAGAAAATGATGGTCGATACGTTTCTCAAGCACGTTTAAAAACAATGCTAGATTATGAGATGCAATTAATGGAAGAGCGTATTAGTAGAGAAAACCACCCAGATCGTCTGTTTTTCTCTTATGCAAATACTGTTGCAACTATTGATTTTTCTAAGCGTTATAAAGGTCATGGTTGGATTGGTATTCGTTTTCAACTAGACCCAAAACAAAAAGAATTAGACGAAATCATTTTACATGTTCGTTTTAAACAAAATGAAGCTCGCTTACAACAAGAAACTTTAGGTATTCTTGGTGTTAACTTAATATATGGTGCTTTTTACAAATACCACAATCCAAAAAAATTATTACAATACCTATACGATCACATAGATAAAGATACTGTTGAAATTGATATGATTAATTTCTCTGGCCCTAATTTTGAAAATGTAGATAACCGCTTAATGAGTTTAAGGCTTATTAAGAATGATATGACAGATGCTGTTATGTTTGGGCCTGATGGTAATAATTTATTACCTGCCGCAGTCTTATATAAAAAGAATATTCTAGCTCTTAGAGGTAGTTTTAGACCTGTAACTAAGGTTAACGAAGATATGTTTAAAAAATCGTATGATATTTTCATACGAGACAAAATGGTTGATCAAGAAAAAACTATTGTTATTTTTGAAATAACCTTATCTAACCTAAAAGCTTCTGGAGAGATTGACGAACAAGATTTTATGGATAGAGCTCAATTACTTTGTTCTTTAGGGCACACTGTAATGATTTCTAAATTCCAAGAATACTACAAACTTGTAGAATATTTTAATAATTATACCAAAGCTAGAATTGGCCTTACAATGGGGGTTAATAATTTAGTAGACATCTTTGACGAAAAATACTATAGACATTTAAGTGGTGGTATTTTAGAAGCATTTGGTAAATTATTCTTTAAAGATTTACAAGTTTATTTATACCCAATGAAAAACGCAGAAACTGGGCAAGTAATGACCAGTAATAATGTTAAAGTACATCCAAGAATGAAAGAACTCTATAAGTTCTTTAAATACAACGGAAAGGTTATGGATATTTTTGATTATGACCCAGAAATTATGCATATTTTCTCTAGAGATGTTCTTAAAAAAATAACAAACAATGAAGAAGGATGGGAAGAAATGATACCAAAAGGTCTTGCCGAAATGATAAAAGAAAAGCAGCTTTTTGTTAGAAAACCAGATGAAATTGTAACTAAGAAAAAATAATTTTCTTGTAAAAACTCATAAAAAAAGCATCAGATAAACATCTGATGCTTTTTTTTACTCTAAAAGTTGTGCAGCATGGTCCTTAGTTTTTACTTTATCTATAACTAAAGTTACAACACCATCTTCATTTACCTTAAAGGTTTTTCTATGAATACCGTCATATTCTCTACCCATAAATTTTTTAAGTCCCCAAACACCAAATGCATTAATTACAGTATGATCTTCATCTGCAAGTAACGGAAAAGGAAAATCGTATTTCTCTTTAAATTTGGCTTGCCTTTTTTCTGAATCTGCGCTAACACCGAGTAAACTATAACCTTGCGCTTGTAATTCTGCATAATTATCTCTTAAATTACATGCTTCTGCTGTACAACCAGGTGTACTTGCTTTAGGGTAAAAAAATACAATAAGTTTTTTTCCTTTATAGTCCGATAGGTTAACAGTATTACCATCTTGATCTTTAACAGAAAAATCTGGAACTTTATCCCCTACTTTTAATGTTTTCATATATAATTTTATTTAGTTTTATAGTTCTATTTCTGTATAAAAATAAACCAAATATGACAATAAAGGAAAAGGTTCCGTTTGTAATTACTACGCTTAAAGAATTATACCCTACTATTCCTGTACCCTTAGATCACAAAGACCCTTACACCCTACTAATTGCAGTACTTATGTCTGCCCAAAGTACAGATGTTAGGGTTAACAAAATTACTCCGTTACTTTTTGCAAAAGCGGACAATCCTTATGATATGATAAAATTAACGGTAGATGAGATTAGGGAAATTATAAAACCAATTGGTCTTTCTCCTATGAAAGCTAAAGGGATTCATGGGCTTTCTAAAATGTTAGTAGAGAATCACAATGGTATTGTTCCTAAAGAAATGGAAATATTAGAAACTTTTCCCGCAGTTGGTCATAAAACTGCAGGTGTTGTTGTTTCTCAAGCTTTTGGTATTCCCGCTTTTCCTGTAGATACACATATACATAGACTATTATATAGATGGGGATTAACTAATGGTAAAAATGTAGTGCAGACAGAAAAAGATGCAAAAAGGTTATTTCCGAAAGAATTATGGAATGATTTGCATTTGCAAATAATTTGGTATGGCCGTGATTATAGCCCAGCTAGGGGGTGGAATTTAGAAAATGATATAATTACAAAAACTATTGGAAGAAAAACAATCTTAAACGACTATTATAAAAGTAAAAAAGCCCGTAAATAACGGGCTTATATTTTTAGTTTAACAGAATATCAAATTTTAGATCTTCATGTTTCACAGTGTAAAGTGCTCTAGAATAACTTATTAGAAATTCTATAGTTTCTGTACTTGCCTTTACCGGACTGAATTTTTTTTGGTACTCAAAGTAAATTTTTTCCATATTTCTAATATTGTTATACAGAGATAACGGCACTAAATTAGAAATATTGCTTCACTACTCTAAAGTAATTTTAACTTGTAAGTACTATATTATTCTTTTCTATGATTTTTCTAAGATTAATTAATGCATAGCGCATTCTTCCTAAAGCAGTGTTTATGCTTACTCCAGTGTTTTCAGAAATTTCTTTAAAGCTCATATCCTTATAAATACGCATTAACAAAACTTCTTTCTGATCATCTGGTAATTCTTCTACTAATATTCTTAAATCAGAATTTACTTGATCTTTAATTAATTGCTTTTCCGCATTTAATTTATCATCACCAATAACAGAAAAAATATTAAAATCATCGCTCCCCTCAAACATTGGCATTCTTTTGTTCTTTCTAAAGTGATCTATAATTAAGTTATGAGAAATACGCATAACCCATGGTAAAAATTTACCCTCTTCACTATATCTACCTTTTTTTAAAGTCTTAATAACTTTAATAAATGTGTCTTGAAAAATATCTTCCGTAATATCTCTATCTAATACTTTGGAATAGATAAAACTAGTAATACGTTGGTTGTGTCTGTTGATTAGTATTTCTAGTGCTTTTTCATCACCGCTAATATAATCTCTTACTAATTCTGAATCTTCAATTTGTACTGACATATGATTTTTTTTAATTTTTAAGATCAGGGGGCTTTTCTTAGTTAATGGTTATTTTATTTGTTTAATAAAAAATCAATAGGATTTCTTAATTACAGTCTAAAACTATATAAAACATAGGCCTTCATAAAAAGTATGTTGTAAAACCCCTACTTTTTGATGTGAAAGTGCTGTTTTCTATTTTTTACACAATATTTTAACATATGTATAGTTGCTAAAGAAGATTTACTATTAACAATGTAGCACAACGTTATACTATATAAATAGCACTCTTTAATAATAAAGAGAGTAGTAAAAACAAAAAAGCCATTAAGAATATTTCTTAATGGCTTTTAATATATATTGTAGTGGCAACTAGTTTAGGTTACTCTCAAATTTTATTCCTTTAGCTTCTGTAACTTTTAAAGACTTTGAATAGTTTAATAAAAACTGAATCGTTTCTGGTTGCGCCTTTATAAGTTCACATTCTTTTTGTGCTTTAGTGTAAATTTTTTCCATAGTACTTTTGATTTTGTTTCAATAGTAGAACGCCATCATTGCACAATGTAATAAAACTAGTCGACCTTTTACCTATTAATTCGTTAAAACTATATTATGCTCCTCAATTATCTTTCTAAGGTTAATTAATGCATAGCGCATTCTTCCTAAAGCTGTATTAATACTTACACCTGTATTATCAGATATTTCTTTAAAACTCATATCCTTATATATACGCATTTCTAAAACTTCTTGTTGATCTTTAGGCAATTCCTTAATTAATTGAGAAAGTTCAGAATTTATTTGATCCTTAATAAGTTGTTTTTCAATATTTAACTTATCATCTCCAATCATAGAAAAAATACTAAAACTATCCGAGCCATCAAACTTTGGCATTCTATTCGTTTTTCTAAAATGGTCTATAATTAAGTTATGCGCAATACGCATTACCCAAGGTAAAAATTTACCTTCTTCATTATAAGCCCCTCTTTTAAGGGTTCTTATAACTTTCATAAAAGTATCTTGAAAAATATCTTCGGTTACTTCACGGTCACCGACCTTGGAATAAATAAAACCGTTAATACGTTTGTTATGTTTGTTTATAAGAGCTTCTAATGCTCTTTCATCGCCATCTATAAATTGCTTTACTAGTAGAGAATCGTTAATTTGTAGTTCCATAGAGTTTTACTTTTTAGTGTCAAAATTGGGGGCCTTTTCATGTGAAAAGGTCTTGTGGGTACTATTCTAACTTTAAAAAGTAATCTTGTTTCTATAGGCGTATTAACATTTAGTGTTTGTCAAATATACTAAAAATTAAATGTTAAAAACAAATGACTTTATATAATATATAACTTTTAGCCCCCGAGTTTAATTACTTTGCGTATAAATTAAAGGCATATTGTATCTTTGTTTTTCTAAATAATATCATGTCTACAATTCTAGAAGTTAATCCAAAAGAAAACATCATAATTAAAGGTGCTAAACTGCACAATTTAAAAAATATAGATGTTGTAATTCCACGAAATAAATTGGTAGTTATTACTGGATTATCAGGTTCAGGAAAATCTAGTTTAGCTTTTGATACACTTTATGCTGAAGGTCAAAGGCGTTATGTAGAAAGCTTATCCTCTTATGCAAGACAGTTTTTAGGAAAACTTAATAAACCAAAAGTAGATTATATAAAAGGCATAGCTCCAGCTATTGCAATTGAACAAAAAGTAAATTCTACAAACCCAAGATCCACTGTGGGAACAACTACAGAAATATATGATTATTTAAAACTCTTATTTGCGCGTATTGGTAAAACTTATTCCCCAATTTCTGGTAAACAAGTAAAAAAACATACGGTTACAGATGTGGTTACCCATGTTAAGAGTTACCCAGAGAATACCAAGTTACTTTTATTAGCTCCTATAACTATCGCAGAAGACAGAGATGCTATTAAATCTTTAGAGCTATTTTCTAAACAAGGATATGCAAGAATTAAGTATAAGGATAAAGTTTTACGAATAGACCAAGCTCCAGAAAATATTGGAAAAGAGTTTTATTTAGTAATAGATCGTATTATTACTAAAGATGATGAAGATTTTTATAATCGCCTAGCAAATGCAATAGATACTACTTTTTTTGAAGGCAAAGGCAGTTGTATTATAGAAGAATTAGACACACAAAAACAAAGCTTTTTTAGTAATAGGTTTGAATTAGACGGAATACATTTTCTAGAACCCAATGTACATCTTTTTAGTTTTAACAATCCATATGGAGCCTGTCCTAAATGTGAAGGTTATGGAGATATTATAGGTATAGATGAGGATTTAGTTATTCCCAATACCGCTCTCTCTGTATATGAAAATGCCATATTTGCTTGGCGAGGAGAAAGCATGAGCGCCTACAGAGATGATTTGGTGAATGCTGCCTATAAGTTTGATTTTCCGATTCACAAACCTTGGTTTCAACTATCTGATGAACAAAAGCAACTGGTTTGGGATGGCAACTCTTATTTTACTGGACTCCATGGTTTTTTCTCTATGTTAGAAGAAAAGAGTTATAAAATACAAAACAGAGTAATGCTTTCTCGATATAGAGGAAAAACAAAATGCCCGGTTTGTAAAGGGCGTAGGTTAAGAGAAGAAACCAATTATGTAAAGGTTAGCGATACATCTATTAACCAACTTGTTAATTTATCTATAGAAAAGTTAATTGCTTTTTTCTCCACTTTAAAACTAAATGAACACGATACAAAAGTTGCTACTAGACTTTTACAAGAAATAAATTCTAGATTAGGTTTCCTAAGCAATGTAGGACTTAATTATTTAACTTTAAACAGAAAATCTAACACCCTCTCTGGTGGGGAAAGTCAGCGTATAAATTTAGCTACATCTTTAGGAAGTAGCTTAGTTGGTTCCATGTATATATTAGATGAACCAAGTATAGGCCTACACCCAAAAGATACCGAAAACTTAATTACAGTATTACAATCTTTAAGAGACCTGGGCAATACCGTTATTGTTGTAGAGCATGATGAAGATATTATGAAAGCTGCAGACCAGGTTATAGATATAGGCCCAAAAGCAGGAACTCATGGCGGAAAAGTTGTTGCTAATGGAACGCTAAAAGAAGTTTTAAAAACCGATTCTTTAACTGCCAGTTACCTTAATGGTACTATGAAAATTGAAGTTCCAAAAAAAAGGAGGCCATTCTCTAATTATATAGAAATTAAAGGAGCTAGAGAAAATAATCTTAAAAATATAGATGTCCTCTTTCCTCTAAATGTACTTACCGTAGTTACTGGTGTCTCTGGTAGCGGAAAAAGTACATTAGTAAAAAAACTACTGTACCCTTTATTATTAAAAGAAGTTGGGGGTTATGGAGAAAAGGCAGGACAGTTTACATCTGTAGAAGGAAAGTATAAGGATATTAAACATGTAGAGTTTGTAGACCAAAACCCAATTGGTAGATCTTCTAGATCTAATCCTGTTACCTACATAAAAGCTTATGATGATATTCGTAGTTTATTTGCCGGACAAAAATTAAGCAAAATTAGAGGGTATCTAGCCAAACACTTTTCTTTCAACGTAGATGGTGGTCGATGTGAAAAATGTAAAGGTGATGGTGAAATTACTGTAGAAATGCAGTTTATGGCCGATGTACATTTAGAATGTGATGTTTGTAACGGCAAGCGTTTTAAAAAAGAAGTATTAGAGGTAAAATTTGAAAATGCTAGTATAGATGATGTCTTAACTATGACAATAGATGATGCTATTGCATTCTTTAAAATTCACGAGCAAAATAAAATAGTAAACAAACTACAACCTTTACAAGATGTAGGCTTAGGCTATGTAACTTTAGGCCAATCCTCTTCTACCCTTTCTGGTGGCGAGGCACAGCGTATTAAACTCGCATCTTTCTTAGTAAAAGGAAAAACAAAAGACAAAGCCTTATTTATTTTTGATGAACCAACCACTGGTTTACATTTCCACGATATTAAAAAACTACTAAAATCTTTTACAGCTTTAATAGAAAAAGGACATTCTATTGTAGTAATTGAGCATAATATAGAACTAATTAAATGTGCAGATTATATTATAGACCTAGGGTTAGAAGGTGGTGATAATGGTGGCCAATTAATTGCGCAAGGCACTCCTGAAGTGCTAGTAAAAAACAAAAAATCTATTACCGCACCTTATTTAAAAGAGAAATTAGTATAATTAAATATTGATAAATTATATTTTAAATTACTGATTATAAGTAACTTAAACATAATACTATTTTTTTGGCACGCTGTTTGGTATGTACTAAGAGAATGTAAATAGTTGCATTCAGAATTTAAAACCTTATATCATGAGAAAATTAGTACTCCTTTTTACAGCGATTGTTTTAGGCACATTAAGTAGCTACGCTAGTACAACTGATGATAAGGTTGCAACACGCAATGCTTATCAATACAACAACTCATTTATTTTTGTAGAAAATGGCATTACGTTTTCTGTATTCCCAGATGGTGAATTCGATTTTTATATAGATAACCGTTTAGGAAGAACAAATAGAAATGTAACATTTAACTCTGGTTATGATTATAGCCCTTACGCACAATATGATGATTATGGTGCTGTAATACAAGTAGAAAATGTTCCTGTATTTTATGATTATTACGGACGTGTATCTAACATAGGAAATATAGATATTGCATATAGAAACGGACGAGTATTTAGAGTTGGTGGTATGCATGTATACTATAACCAAAGAGGAATTTTTAACTACCATACTGGTTATATTAACAGGTATAATAGAACCTATGTTTTTAGACCTTTTCACAGGTTATTTTTAAGACCATCTATTAATTTATGTTTAGTATTTAACAGACCATATAGAAGGTATTACACTCCTACTCGTTATACATATCATAGACCATATAGACATAATACAAGAAGAGTGTACGCTAAAATTGGACGTGAACACAGGTACAATAAAATGCGTAATACTAGATCTAAAGTTTATAGAAATGACAAAAGAGTTGCTGTACGTTCTAACACTTCTAGAAGTAGAAGTACAAATAGAAACATTACTCATAGAGCAAATAGAAAAAATAATACTTCTATAAAAAGAAGTACAGCTCAAAGAGGTAATACAAAAACATATAGAAGCAATTCTGGAAGAAATACGGTAACAAAAAGACAAGTAACAAGAACACCTAGAAGTACTACGGTAACACGTACTACTAAGAACTATAGAAAACCTGTATCTAGAACAACAAATAGAACCGTTGCAAAAAGAAACAATAATACACAAAGAAACTCTAGAAGTACTGGTGTATCTACAAGAAGTTCTAATAATAAAAGAACGATTAGCAGAACACCTACTAGAAGTAGAAATACAGTTTCAAGAAGTAGTAGTTCTAAAAGAGTAACAAAAGTTCCTTCTAGAAGTTCTAGAAGCAATTCTAAATCTGTAACTACTAGAAGTAGCAGAAGAAAATAAAGAAAGTTTTTAGGTTGGTTGTAAACCCCGTAGCAAATTTATATGCTACGGGGTTTCTTTTTTATGCATTTTTCCACAAAGTGTTAATTGTTTTTAAATCTTTTTTCATAGCATCATAAACAACTTTCTTATCTACTGTTATACTATGCTTGCCCTTCTCTGCACCTCCTAAATCATATTCTAAATGTAAAGAAACCGGTGGTTTTAAACTATACTTTTTTAACAATTTAAAATAAGCATCAAAATCTACCATACCTTCTCCTATTGGCACATTAACAAGCTTCCATTTACCTTTTATTTGTGCCCATTTAAAATCTTTAAGGACTATAGTTTTTATATAAGATTGTAACAATGCTAACCCATTTTTCCAAGACCCACCTCCTTCTACAGTTGCATGTCTAATGTCATACTGTACACCAAAATAATTAGAATCTACTGTTTCTAAAATTTTTTTTACTTCCCAGAACGAACCTCCAATTTTTAAACCTGCATGGTTTTGATAACAACCAATAATTCCAAATTTTTTATTTAATTCTCCTAATTTTTGGATTTCTTCTGTATAAAAAGCTAAAGAATCTTCCATAGAAATTTCTTTCTTATAAGCAAACCAATTGGACCTGTAAAACATTACCCCTTCTTTGGCTGCTGTTTTTATAACTTCAATATCTAATTGTTTAGAGGCATTTTCTATAGTCGTTGTAATCATTTTACATGAAGAGCCTCCTTTTTTTATTGCTGCAATAGCTTTTGGAAGGTCTTTTTCTACATTAGAAGGCAATACATGACCTTTTGGCCGCACTGTTAAATCTACACCAGAAAATCCCATTTCTGCAGCCATTGCCCCTGTAGTCTCATAATCTAAAAACTGAAGATGTTTAGAAAATATAGAAATGTCTAAACCTGTATTCAGATCTACTACAGAGTTAAATAAAGGGTTAGCTAAACCATTAAAAGGTATTGCTCCTAAAACTCCTAATGCAGCGAGCTTAGTAAATTCTCTTCTAGTTTTCATTTTCAGAAATTTTTTGTTTTTTTAATACAAGTATAGTTTACAACAAAAGAGTTTATATTACTTGTTTTGTTACAAACAAGTTACTTAAATATTCTATTAATAATAGAATCAATTAAAATATTTACATCTCTAGAAATATTAAATCTATATAACATTCCTGTATATAAAATAAATGCCAAACTACTTTTAATTAGTATCGCTAAAATTGGAGAGAGATTTAATGGTATATAGTATAATACAAACCCTATACTTATTAATAATCCTAAAATTTTCAAAGTCTCTTTAGTAAAAGGTTGTATTTTAAATTTAGCTTTTACATAAAGTAATTTTAAAGAATTATAAACAAAAAAAGCAGAAAAACTAGCTATTGCAGCTCCTTTTATTCCAAATTCTGGGATTAACCAAAAATTGAACCCTACAGCTAAAACAGCTAATAGAACCCCTAAAAATAAAACAGAACGATAATAATCTGAATTAAACAAAATAGAATTGTTATTCCCCAAAAGAGCATCGTAAACTTTTGCTAAACCTATCCAAAAAACAATAAGAAAACCATTACTATATGCTTCTGGCAAAAAAGAATATAAATCTTTAATATTTATTATAATTAATAAAAATAATAAGCCTGAAATAATAAAAAGAGTAAGCGAACTTTTTTGATACAACTCTTTTAAAGAAATATAATTTTTTGTGTTAATATATGTTGCCGTTATTGGATATGTAATTTGATGCATTGCTCTAGATGGCACTGCTATAGTTGTGGCTATAAAACCTGAAACAGCATAATAGGCAACGTTCTCTATTTCTAGAAAATTATTTAACATCACTTTATCTACCTCTAATAATACAATTGCCGTAGACCCTCCCAAAATAATTAAAGTGCTATACTTAATAATCTCTTTTGTGTTTTTTGGTAAGCTAAACATTAATTTAGGCATGCGTAATTTATAAGCATAGACCTTCATAACAACGGTTCTAAGAATATAAAACCCAACTAAAGCTTTTATAAATACATCTATTGTTATTATTTTTTTCCATAGCAATAGTAATAGAATGGTTTGCCCTACTCTACAAAAAATCTCTTTCATAAAATTTCCAAAGACAGATTTCATTTGAATTTTTGCCCAAGCAAAAAAAATCTCAAAATAAGCCATTGCCATTCCTGTTAAGAAAATATAACAAACATATTCTTTTACTATTGGGTTTTTAGCAGAAAGTATATTTCCTATTATATCTGTAGCGAAAAAACTAATAAGTGCTATAGGTATTATAAACAAAAAAGGAAGAAATAACATTAAAGTTAAAAAAGACTCTTTGCTTTTACCTTCTTTAAAACCACTATAAAACTTCACTAAAGTATTTGGTACTCCAAAAGCCATAAGTGGCATTAAAACAGCAGAAATAGATAATATTACTTGAATAAGACCGTAATACTCCTCTTTCATAAAACTAGTATATAAAAACAATGTATTTATAGCCCCAATAGCAAAACCTAAATAGGTTACTAATGTGTTTTTTAATGACTGTTTTAATACTATTCCCATTAAAGATGCTTAGCTAATTGTTCTGTTAATGCTTTACGACTATACTTTTCTATACTATTAGAAGTACTTTTTAATTTATTAACAAGATACAAGTTAAACCATTTTAGAATAATCTCTTTTAATTTCTCCTTACTATCATAGGTAAAAGCTTCTCCTGCGTTGGTCTCTTTTATTAATTGTCCAACTTCCCAGTCTTTAGGCCCTACCCCAAGAATAGGTCTTTTAGCTGCTAAATATTCAAAAACTTTCCCAGGTATTATTCCTTTGGTTTCTTCTGAATTTATCTCAATTAAAAGTAATACCTGAGATTTTCTTTGAAACGAAATAGCATTGTTATGAGACAAATAACCAACAATTTCAGTATTATTATGAATACTATATTTTTTTATATTCTCTAGAACATCATCACTAACAACACCTACCAATTGCAAGCTAAAAAGTTTTTTAAAATCAGCATTCTCAATAAGTAACTCAGATAAAGCTTGCCACAAAACATTAGGGTCTCGTCCTGTTAATAACGAACCTATATGGGCTATTGTAAATTTAGAATCCAAAGCTACATCGTTAGCTATTTGAATATCGTAACCATTTGTTATTACTTCTATAGGCTGCTTTGTTATTGCTTTAAACACATTTTTAGTTGTAGCACTAGTTACTATAATTTTGTCTGCACTATTTAAAACTTTGCTTTCTAATAGCTTGTGTTTTCTTTTGGATGCTTCTGTTAACTTTAGTTTTTTATGATAGCCTATGGTTGTCCAGGGATCTCTAAAATCTGAAATCCATGTAATATTTAATTTTTTCTTTAAACCTAAACCAATTAAATGTACACTATGTGGTGGTCCTGTAGTAATAATTGTTTCTATTTTTTCCTTTTTAATAACATCTTCTAAAAAAGAAATAGAAGGTTCTACCCAAAATTTGCGAGCATCTGGAATAAACAAATTACCTCTAACCCATAGAAAGGCTTTTTCTAAAAAGGATTGCTTTTTTGTTTGAATTAATCCAGAACTAATTCTATTTGTTTTTTTTGATGAAAAGATACCTGCCAATTTATAAGGTTCAAAAATTGGTTTTTTATAAATAAAAATTCCTTCGGGAATTTCTTTTAAAAGGCTAGTATCTTGTATTGGGTAATGCGGGTTTTCTGGAATATAAAGAACAGGCTCTATATTAAAATCTCTTAGGTATGTAATGAATTTTAGCCAACGCTGCACTCCTGGCCCACCAGCAGGCGGCCAATAATATGCTATTATCAGCACTTTTTTCATTACACTTTTTCCTTTTTTCTAGAACGCCAAAAAGTAAAACCTATTCCTAGTACTATTAAAAATCCTAATAATGAGGAACTTGCTAGGGCTATTGTACTACCGTCTTTTACAACTTTAGGTTCAAATTTAAATTCTATTTTATGTTCCCCTTCTGGTATTTTTAATGCTCGTAAAACATAATTCACTTTAAAATGGTCTGTTAATACACCATCTATATAAGCATTCCAACCATTACCATAATACATTTCGGAAAATACAGCTACACCTGCATTTTCATTTTTAGAAATATAGGTTAAATAATTTAGTTTATAATCTGTAAGTTGAATTGTTGTTGTAGAATCTGTTTGAAAAGCGAATCTATTTATATTTGGAAAATTTGAAGTATTAAAAATAGCTTCGTTTTTATTATCTAAAGTACCTAACCCCTGTATTTCTTCATTTGCTGTAGTAACAGGCACTAGCTTTTTAATAAACCATGCATTACCATTAGCTTCTGGATTAACTGCTGGGTAACTTCTACCCTCTTCATCTTGCTGTACAACATACTTAACATTAAGCATATTTAACACGCCTACTTTACCTTTATAAATATGAAAATCGAACAAATCTTGAATACCAGCAGGTTTAGCAGCATGATACCCTCCTATAGATTTATGAAAATACGAAGTACGAGCACCATTTAATCCCTCCTGAGGGTCATATACTCTATAATTACCTTTATCTTTTGCAATTTGTTTATCTACAGCAGTTTGTCTAAAAGGTTCATTCATTTGTCTTTTACTAACAAAATCATCTTTATTTACATAGCGCTTATCTACACCTACTAAATCTACCAGAATTAAAACTCCTAACCCTAAAACAAGAAGATTTTCTTTTACCTTACCTTTAATATACAACCATAAAGCTACTGATGCTAGAGCAACAAATAAAAGAGAACGTAACGTATCATTCGTATACACAGCTTCCCTATCCAGCTTAATCAACGCCATTAATTCATCTCCGTAATTTTGTTTTATAAAAGCATCATCACTACCAGAGAAATTAAACATTCCTTTAAAAAGTAATAAACCAATTAAAATAGAAACTACCGTAATTGCTGAAATTTTTAAAGCATTTATTTTTTTTGCTGATGCAACCTTATTTTTAAATAATTCGTTTATTGCTAAAATAGCCAAAACTGGAGTACAAAGTTCCAATATTACCTGTATAGATGACACTGCTCTAAATTTATCGTACAACGGAAAATAGTCTATCATAAAATCAGTCAATAGGCTAAAATTCTTTCCCCAAGATAAAATTAAAGACATAATTGTACCACCAAGTAACCACCACTTAGCTTTGCGCTGTACTAAAAATAATCCTAGTATAAATAAGAAAAAGATAACTACTCCAATATAAGCTGGCGCAGCTACACCAGGCTGGTCTCCCCAGTATAAAGGCAACCTACTAGAAAAAGAGATTGCTTGTGTTCTTGTTATTCCTTGATCGGTTAAAAAATTAAATGTTTTAGAGCTTTCACCTAAATTTTCTCCATTAGAACCTCCAAATAATCTAGGAACAAAAATGTTTAAAGACTCTACAATTCCGTAACTATATTGTGTAATATACTCTTTACTAAGTCCGCCTTTATTCTCTTTAGGAGAACTATCAGGGTTAATTGTAAGTTCTGACTTTCCTCTGGTACTCCAATCTGCATATTCCTTTGTAGCCATTAAACCTGTGGCATTTGTAGCAATACCAAATGCTACGGCTAATAGTAATATTCCTATTGAAATTACAAAGTGTTTAAACTTCTTTTTAAGAATAGCGTTTACTAAATAAACAGCTCCCATAATTAATATTAGGAGCATACAATAGTACGTCATTTGGTAATGGTTTGCGCCTACTTCTAATGCCATTGCAATTGCAGTAAGTATAAAACCTCCAATATATTTTTTCCTAAAAACTAAAACAATACCGCCTAACAACATAGGTAAATAGCCTATAGCATGTGCTTTAGCATTATGCCCTACTCCAAGAATTATAATTAAATAGGTAGAAAAACCAAAAGCTAATGCACCTAAAGCAGCTAACCTATAATCAACCTTAAGGCAACATAAAAGAATATAAAACCCTAAAAAATAAACAAATAAGTAATCTGCAGGGCGGGGTAAAAAACGAATTAAACTATCTAATTTTTTTACATAATTATGTGGATAATACGCTCCTAATTGAAATGTTGGCATACCTCCAAAAGCGCTATTAGTCCAGTACGGTTCATCGCCAGTAACTTTTCTAAAGTTATTCTGCTCCTTTGCCATACCTGTATACTGTACAATGTCTGATTGTTGTATAACCTTCCCTTGTAAAACAGGGTTAAAATATAGCAAAGCTGCTATTACAAAAAAAACAAGAACAAAAAAATGTACAAAAAGTGCTTTAAAACCTAATTTCATTAAAATAAGATAGTCGTTAGTACTGTAAAGATAGTTACTCTACCTCTTCAAAATCTATATATTCTCCAACTTTTTTACCGTTACTCCTCTTTTGAGTTGTCTTTTTATTAATTATAACATCACCTATAGGGTCTTCTTTAACATTGTTTTGCTGCGAAAAATCATTCATTTTTTC
The DNA here is from genome assembly GCF_003634105.1 of Maribacter vaceletii. GTDB lineage: Bacteria > Bacteroidota > Bacteroidia > Flavobacteriales > Flavobacteriaceae > Maribacter_B > Maribacter_B vaceletii. The sequence goes on from NZ_RBIQ01000008.1 coordinate 556,418, forward strand.
TTTAAAATGAGCTTCGGTTTTTTTTGCAGCATACCTTAAAATATTAGGCGCAAACCATTTTGCTACTATTTTAAATAAATAATAGAATAAAAGAATAATTAAAATTGTCTTTAAAAATGCCATTTTTATTTGTGAAAATTTATATCAAAAATACAATTCTAGCGTTGTACTTACTGAGCAAAAGTCTTAAAATAATACTAAAACCATGACCATGGCAAGTTCTTTTGAACAAAAAAAGCTAAAAAATATTTTCTTTACACTTTTTTTTGCAATTCCTATTATAGGTTTTTCGCAATATACAAATGTAATAAACTCTAATAGACCAGGGCAGTCTGTAAGTGCATTTGCTGTTGGGAAAAATGTTGTTCAGTTAGAAGCTGGTTTGCTCTATGAACAACAAGACCATAACCTACTAAACACCCAATCTAATATTTGGGCCACAGAATTTTCATTACGATATGGTCTTCTTTTTGAAAGATTGGAAATAAATTGGGAAGGCATATTTCAAAATCAAGATATTACATTTGCGAATAACGGTACAGAAGATTCCTATACTAACTTTTCTAGAAATCGTATTGGTTTAAAATTTTTAGTTTTTGACCCATTTATAAATCCAAAAAGAGCAAACCCAAATTTATATAGCTGGAAAGCTAATAATAAATTTGTCTTAGATAATTTAGTACCTGCCATTTCTGTATACGCTGGTGTAAACTATTTATTTGGAGATAACCCTTTTTACGTGGGAGACCCTAACTTATCTTACAGAGCTATGGTTGCAACACAAAGTAGATTAACTCCCAGATTTGTCTTAATTACTAATTTTGCATACGATCGCATAAGTACAGATTTTCCTGAAATGAGTTATTTAGTATCTTTATCTCATGCCTTTAGAAACCCTAAATGGAGTGTTTTTATAGAAAACCAAGGGATTAAAAGTGACCGTTATGCAGATAACCTTCTTAGAGGAGGTGTAGCACACTTACTTAGCGAAAGACTACAAGCTGATATTAATTTAGGCGCAAGTTTTAAAAACACACCTTCTAGAGTTTTTATTTCTTTAGGAGCTTCTTATAGATTTGATTTTCACAAAGACCCTGAGGTTTCTATAGATGAGCAAAAAGCAGGGCAAAATGGAGGTCCTATTAAAAAGAACTCCATGAAAAAGAAGAAAAAAGAAAAAAACAAAGGTTCAGGAGCAGAGGATATTGACTTAGGTCCTTCTAAAAAGCAATTAAAAAAATTGAAAAAAGAAGAAAACAAAAAAGCTAAAAACAAGAAAAAAGAAAAAGAGGATGGGGTAATTGAGTTTTAATTTAGAAGAACAAACCCAATCTTTTTTTAAATTCATTTAATAAGAAGAACACTGCTAGTTGCACTTTTCAACTATCTTTGTTCTTCTATCATTTTATACAGATAGGTAATTATTTTAAACTCAAAGTAAATGCCATTTAAAAAACTCCATCCCTCTCTAAAAGAGGCTTTAGAAAGATTAGAAATAGAATCTGCAACAACTTTTCAAAAAAATGCAATTCCTAAAATAAAAAGTGGCGCAAATATATTTGGCATAGCCCCCAAAGAAAGTGGTAAAACTACGGCTATGATTATTAACACCATACAAAAACTACTGTGTAAGGCAGAAGGAGATGCACCAAGAGCAATTAGTATAGTAGAAAATAAAAAAGAAGCGCAAGAGTTACATTCTAAATTTTTAGAATTTACAAAATATACAGACCTTAGAGTGTATATGGGGTATGAAGAACTACATATAGATATTCAAAAATCTGAAATCTATATGGGGATTGACATACTCATTAGCACACCAAAAAACCTTCAGAAATTATTTTTAACTAATGGTGTTAGTATATCACAATTAAAAATATTTTTTGTTGATGATGCTGATTTCTTAATACAGCGTAAAGAAATTACTTCTTTAACAACAACATCAGAAAGTATAAAAAAATGCCAGTATGTAATACTAGCAGAAAAATTAAATCCAAAGTTAGATCGTTTAAAAGATTATTTTATGACTAATTCTACAGTCATAAAAATCTAAAAAAACTTAGTATAATAAATCTGTTATTACTATTGGTTATTTGTACTTTTACCTTTTATGCTATATTAACAAAATGTCATGATAATCTTAAAAGAAGCTACAACTAAAGGAGATTTAAAGAAATTTGTAAAATTTCCTTTTAGCATTTACAAAGATTGCAAACAATGGGTTCCTCCTATAATTAATGACGAACTAGATAGTTTTAACAAAGATAAAAACCCAGCTTTTAAAGATGCAGAAGCTCGTTTTTTTCTTGCTTATAGAGGTACTACAATAGTAGGTCGTATAGCTGCCATTGTAAACTGGATTGAGATAAAACAGCAGCGAATAAAAAAAATGCGTTTTGGCTGGTTCGATTTTGTGGATGATACGGAAGTCTCTGAAATTCTTTTAAATAAAGTAAAAGAAATAGGTCAAGAACATAAGTTAGAATATATGGAAGGCCCTGTAGGATTTTCTAATTTAGATAAAGTTGGTGTTTTAATTGAAGGGTTTTCTGAAATGGGAACCATGATAACTTGGTATAACCATGCCTACTACCAAGAGCATTATGAACGGTTAGGATTTGTAAAAGAAAAAGAATACATGGAAAATCGTTTTCCTTTTTCTAATGCAGACCCAAAGTTTTTTACAAAAGTGGATTCGCTAGTACAAACTAGATATGGTGTTAAACCTTTAAGTTTTACTAAAACAGAAGAGGTTATGCCTATGGCAGACAAAATGTTTGATTTATTTAACGAAACCTATTCACAGTTATCTTCCTTTGTTCCTATTACAGAAATTCAAAAAGCATATTTTAAAAAGAAATATATAAGTTTTATAAATCCAGAGTATATCAAATTTATTTTAGATAAAGAGGATAAACTAATAGCTTTTGGTATTGTTATGCCTTCTTTTTCTGAAGCGCTACAAAAAGCAAAAGGTAAATTATTTCCTTTTGGCTTTTATCACTTATTAAAAGCCAAAAAACATAGTAAAGATGTAATTTTTTATTTAATTGGTGTACTACCCGAATATCAAAACAAAGGTGTTACTGCAGTTATGTTTAATCAATACCACAAGACTTTTAGTGAAAAAGGAATTGTTAATTGTATACGAACCCCAGAATTGGAGGACAATGTTGCCATAAAACAAATATGGAAACATTTTAAACCAGAAATTTACAAACGAAGAAGAACCTACAAAAAGAACTTATAAAACAAAAAACCAAACTCTTATCAAGTTTGGTTTTTTTGCTTATAATTAATTCTTTATAAAAATTATTCTCCCATAGCTGCAGAAACAGCCGCAGAAAGTCTTTTATACGTTCCATTCTCTAAACGCTCTCTAATAGCAGAAAAAGCTACTAAAGTCTCTTCTACATCTTGCAGTGTATGCGTAGCAGTAGGAATTAAACGTAATAATATTAATCCTTTAGGAATTACCGGATAAACAACTATAGAACAGAAAATTCCATGATTTTCTCTTAAGTCTTTCACCAAAGCCATAGCTTCTGGTATACTACCGTTTAAATATACCGGAGTTACACAACTTGTAGTAGTTCCAATATCAAAACCTTTTTCTTTTAAACCAGACTGTAATGCATTAACATTTTCCCAAAGTTTGGCTTTAAGTTCTGGCTGTGTACGCAACATATCTAAACGTTTTAATGCTCCTTTTACATAAACCATTGGTAATGATTTAGCAAACATTTGCGAACGCAAATTATATTTCAAGTAATTTATAATTTCCTGGTCTGCAGCTACAAAAGCTCCTATACTAGCCATAGATTTAGCAAAAGTTGCTAAGTACACATCTATTTGATCTTGTACTCCTTGCTCTTCTCCTGCTCCTGCTCCTGTTTTTCCTAAGGTTCCAAAACCATGAGCATCATCTACTAATAATCTAAAATTAAATTTTTCCTTTAAAGCTACAATTTCTTTTAATATTCCTTGCTCACCGCGCATTCCAAAAACACCTTCCGAAATAACTAGAATTCCTCCTCCAGTTTGTTCTGCCATTTTTGTTGCTCTCTCTAAGTTTTTTTCTAAGCTCTCTGGGTCATTATGTACAAAAGTAAAACGCTTACCCATGTGTAAACGCACACCATCTATAATACATGCATGGCAATCTACATCATAAACGATAATATCATCTTTAGTAACCAAAGCGTCTATTACAGACATAAAACCTTGGTATCCAAAATTTAAAAGATAGGAAGCTTCTTTTTGAGAAAAAGCTGCTAGTTCGTTCTCTAACTGTTCATGAAACTCTGTATGTCCACTCATCATTCTTGCCCCCATAGGGTAAGCTGCACCATGTTCTAGAGCTGCTTCTCCATCTACCTTTTTTATTTCAGGAAGATTTGCAAGTCCTAAATAATCATTTATACTCCAAGTAATTACATCTTTTCCTTGGAATTTCATCCTATTAGATATTGGACCATCTAATTTTGGAAAAACAAAATATCCTTCCGCCTGTGAAGCCCATTTTCCTAAAGGCCCTTTATTCTCAATAATTCTCTCAAATAAGTCTCTCATCGCACTAAGTTGGTTCTACCTGCAAAAATAAAGATTTTTACTAAGGTTTCATAAAATATTAGAAAACAAAAAACAGCAACCTAAAAGTTGCTGCTTTTATATAATTTAAAATTTCTTGTTATTTAATAAATTGTATTTCTTGTGGTTGTTCTTCAGCCTGCTTGTTTAAAAAGCCTTGTGCTTCCATCCACTGGTCGCTATATACCTTACTCATATAACGCGATCCATGATCAGGAAAAATTACAACAACATTACTATCTTTTGTAAATTCTCCTTCTTCACTTAACTGTTTTACAGCTTGCATTACAGCTCCACTAGTATAGCCAACAAATAAACCGTCTGTTTTAGCTATAGTTCTAGCCATATGTGCACTTTCTTCATCAGTAACTTTAATAAACTTGTCTATTACCGAAAAATCTGTAGCAGTAGGAATTAAGTTTTTTCCTAACCCTTCTATCCTATAGGGGTAAATTTCTTCTTGATCTATCTTTCCTGTTTCATGATAACTTTTTAAAACAGAACCATAAGCATCTACTCCAATAACTTTTACATTAGGGTTTTGCTCTTTTATATATTTTCCAGTTCCAGAAATTGTACCTCCAGTTCCACTACAAACTACTAAATGGGTAATATTTCCATTTGTTTGATCCCAAATTTCTGGACCAGTAGATTTATAATGTGCATCTGCGTTTAGTTGATTAAAATATTGATTAATATATACAGAATCCTTTGTTTCTTTATGTATCTTTTTTGCAACTTCATAATAAGAACGTGGGTCGTCTGCGCTAACATGAGCAGGACAAACATAAACTATTGCTCCCATTGCTCTTAGCATATCTATCTTATCTGGAGAAGATTTAGAACTAACTGCCAATATGCATTTGTATCCTTTTATGATACTAACCATAGCAATACTAAATCCTGTATTACCAGAGGTTGTTTCTACTATTGTACTTCCTTTTTTTAATATACCTTTACGTTCTGCTTCTTCAATTATATGATTAGCTATACGGTCTTTAGAAGAATGTCCTGGATTAAAAGCCTCCACTTTAGCGTAAAAATTACCTGTAAAGTCTTTAGCTACTTTATTAAGCTTAACAAGGGGGGTATTTCCTACTAACTCTAGGATATTATTATAAGCATTTATCTTATTTTCCATAAAATGGTTTCTAAGTTCATGAACTAATCAAAGTATCTTTTTGACAAAAATTCAGGTACAAAATTACTATTTTTTTTGACTTTTTGGTGTTTTCCCTTCTAAATCTAACATAAATGCATATTCTTGGGCTACTTCTTTTAGCGCTTCAAACCTTCCTGAAGCTCCACCATGACCAGCATCCATATTAATTTGAAAAATTAAAATATTAGAATCTGTTTTTAACTCTCTAAGCTTTGCTACCCACTTTGCGGGCTCAAAATACTGCACTTGCGAGTCATGCAACCCTGTTGTAACTAAAATATTAGGATATTCTTGCTTTGCAATATTATCATAAGGAGAATAGTCTTTCATATAATCGTAATACTGTTTATCATTTGGGTTTCCCCATTCATCATATTCCCCAGTTGTTAAAGGTATAGAATCGTCTAACATGGTTGTAACCACATCTACAAATGGTACGGATGCAATTATACCATTATATAATTCTGGAGCCATATTCATGACCACCCCCATTAATAAACCTCCTGCAGAACCTCCCATTGCATATAAATGATTCTTACTTGTATATTTATTTTCTATTAAGTATTTAGAACAATCTATAAAATCTGTAAAAGTATTTTTCTTTTTAAGAAGCTTTCCATCTTCATACCATTGTCTTCCTAAATATTCCCCACCTCTTATATGCGCAATTGCGAATATAAATCCACGATCCAATAAACTTAAACGTATACTAGAAAAATAAGGATCTATAGTAGACCCATAAGAACCATAAGCATATTGTAAAACAGGAGTTTCTTCATTTATATTGGTGTCTTTATGATATACTATAGACATAGGCACTTTTACCCCGTCTCTTGCTGTAGCCCAAATTCTTTTAGAACTGTAATTCTCTTTAGAAAATTTACCTCCTAGAACTTCTTGTTCCTTTTGTACAAATTCTTCCTTGGTATCCATATTAAAATCTATAACTGAACTTGGTGTTGTCATAGAATTATACCCATATCTTAAAATAGAAGTATCATAATCTGGGTTTGTGCCTATATAAGAAGTATAGGTTTCATCATTAAAAGGTAAATAATAACTATTTGTATTATCCCATCTAATAATTTTTATCGCATTTAATCCATTTTCCCTTTCAGATAAAACATAATAATCTTTAAAAATATCCACATCTTCTAAAAGCACTTCTTTTCTATGCGGTATAAATTCTTGCCAATACTCATGAGAAGTTTCTCCTTCTTTAACTTTCATAAGTTTAAAATTGGTTGCCTGGTCTTTATTGGTTAAAATATAAAAACAATCCTCATAATGAGAAATTGAATATTCTAAACCTCTAACTCTTGGTGAAAAAACTACAAAATCTCCTTCTGGAGTATCTGCATTTAAGATTCGCATCTCGGTGGTTAAAGTACTATACGAGATTATTACAATATATTTTTTAGATTTAGTCTTGTAAACACCAGCGCCAAAAGTGTCGTCCTTTTCATGAAAAACTAAAATATCTTCTTTTTCCTCTGTATTAAAAGTATGTTTATACACCTTATCGGAGCGTAATGTAACACTGTCCTTCTTAGTATAAAAAAAAGTTTTATTGTCATTTGCCCAAACTGCTCCTCCAGTTGTGTCTTCTATTTTATCTGTATAAACTTCCCCTGTTACAAGGTTTTTAATTTGTAATGTATATTGCCTTCTAGAAACAGTATCTACTCCAAAAACAGCCAAAGTATTATCTGGACTTATAGATATTCCTCCAATTTTAAAATATTCATGTCCTTTAGCCATTTCATTGCCATTGAACATTATTTCTTCTGGAGCCTTTAATGTCTCTTTATGACGAGAAAATATAGGGTACTCTTTTCCTTTTTCAAATCTAGTTACATACCAGTAGCCGTTTTTCTTGTATGGCACAGAAGAATCGTCTTCTTTTATTCTGCCCTTCATTTCTAAAAAGAGTTCTTCTTGAAAATCTTTTGTATGTGCAGTTAAAGAGTCATAATAAGAATTTTCATCGTTTAAATAATTTATAACTTCTTTATTCTCCTTATCATTTAACCAATAGTAATTATCTACCCTAACATCATTATGTTTAACCAATTCTTTAGGTATTTTTTTTACTACTGGAATATTAACTTTAGTCATGCGTATCTATTTCATTTTAAAAAGAAAGATGCAAAAGTAATACTATTTAAAAATCTAATTTCTTATACATTTCTTAAATAAAATTATAAATCCAATCATTTTAGTAATTTTGAAGTTATTAACAATAAAAACAAATTACATGTTTGGAGATATGATGGGAATGATGGGTAAATTAAAAGAAACCCAAGCTAAAGTAGAAGCCACAAAAAAAAGATTAGATACTGTAACCCTACAAGAAAGTTCATCAGATAACTTATTAAATGTTACTATTACTGCTAACAGAGTCCTTAAAGAGGTTACTATAGACGATAGTCTATTGAAAGATAAAGAGCAACTAGAAGACTATCTTATACTTACTATTAATAGTGCAATTGCTAAAGCAACCCAAGTAAATGAAACGGAACTTGCTGCTGTTGCCAAAGATGGTATGCCCAATATTCCGGGAATGGATTCGTTATTTAAATAAAATGGCAAGTTTTTTGTATTAAACTTTAAAAAGATAGAATATGAAGCGTTTTTTATTTTTATTATTATTTCCTGTTATACTAAGTGCCCAGTCTACCATAGAGGCTACTTCAGATACAAAATGGCTAACTAATTATGATAAGGCTATAAAAAAATCTAAAAAAGAAGATAAAAATGTATTGATATATTTTACAGGCAGCGATTGGTGCCCACCGTGTAAAATGCTAAAAAGTGATTTGTTTGAAACTTCGGAATTTAAAACCTTAGCAGACAATTATATATTATTGTATATAGATATGCCAAGAAATCAGGATTTATTATCTAAAGAACAATATAGCCACAACAAAAGTTTATTACCTAAGCTTAATAAAAAAGGCGTTTTTCCTTTACTTAAAATTATTGATTCTAAAGGAGATGTTTTAGATGAGTATTCTGGTTATGCTATGAATGGAGAAGTAAAATACCATTTAGATTTATTAAAAAACAACCTCTAACAAAACGATATAAAATAAAAAAAGAGCCTTCCTTTCGGAGGCTCTTTTTTTTTGGTTGGTTACTAAAATTTAGTTGTTAATCAATCTAAATTCAGTTCTTCTGTTTACAGCGTGCTCTCTTTCTGTACAAGAAACACCCTCTTTACATCTGTTCTTAGTTTTAGTTTCACCGTAACCGTTAGCTACTAATAAACTAGAATTAATTCCTTTAGAAATTAAGTAATCTGCAACCGCTTTAGCTCTTCTTTCTGAAAGGTCTTTGTTAGATGACGCTGTACCTCTTACATCTGTATGAGAAGCTAACTCTACCTTAACACCTGGGTTTTGAGCTAAAACTGGCATTAAACGATTATCAATAATACTTTTTGCTGCTGAAGTTAAAGTTGCACTACCTAAGTTCCAGCTTATTGGTAAAGCTTGATATTCAACTAAAGAACACTCCACTTCTTTCCAAGTAGTTAAACCACCTTTTTGTTTTAAAACCTCTTTAGAAACAGTTTTTGTAACAGCAGGAACAGTTTCTTCAGATGTAAATGCATCTTTATCTAAAACTGTTTTAGTAATAGTCTTGTATTCTGCAGGAATAACTTCTTCTACTACTTTAGCAGGAGAAATAAGAACTCTTTTAGTATAACTTGCATTTTTAGAACCAATAGGTGTTTTAGACACAGAAGCATCTGCTCCTAAAACTTGCGTATCTATAGTTGTAAATTCAGCAGGATATCCTTTGTAACACCAGTATCTACAATCATCTGGATTACCAGAAGCACAATCAGGTGCAGAAGCTCCTAATTCCCATTGCGCATATGCTGGCTTAATTTCAATAGTTTCAGAAGATGGTCTAAAAGTAGCAGGTGTAATTCTTAAAGTATTACCTCCTTCTTTAGAAACATAAGAAACAGTTTCTGTTCCCCATTTTTCTGGAACTACTGTTAATTTTTTTCCAGCAGCTTTAACTTCTACTCTTTCTGTAACTGTTTTAAAAGTTGCAGGAACAGTTTTTAAAACCTTATAAGCCGGTTTAACTGTTAAAGTAACAGTCTCATTTACATAAACATCTGGAGTTGTACAACGAACGTAGCACTTTCCAGGTTCTGGATTTGCAGGTAAATCTTGTGCCATAGACACAGATGCAGTCATAACTGCAAAAAGAAATAAAATTTTTTTCATAATGGTAATAGTGTTTATTAATGTTAAAATATATAGTTGCCGCTAATTTAACTTTTAGAAGAAAAAATACCGACAACTAAAGGCTAAAATAGTATTTTAATAGACAAAATCACAAAAATCATCGATGAAATACATTTTTTGTTTAGAAAAAATTAACTTTTAATCCTAATAATGTCTTTTTGAAAGTGAAGAAAAATTATATAACTTTAATTGACTAAATTTAACAATGGTGATTACTATAAAAAAAGATGCTAATAATAAATACACTTTTAACTTAAAAGCAAAAAGTGGCAGCATACTACTTAACAGCATTACCTTTAATCATAAGGTAGAAGCAGCAAAGACCGTTAATAACTTAAAATCTACCAATGAGAAAGAACTCATTTTTGAAAGAAAAACTAATTTTGATGGTAAGTTTCTTTTTAACCTTAAAAACAGAAAAGGACAACTTATAGGCTCAAGTAAACTATATGATTCTGAAGCCGGGTTAGAAAATGGCATTACTAATACTAAAGAAAGTATTTTTTCTATCTCTTAAAAGTTATATATTTTTTAAGATTTTTAAAAATACCTCATGTTTTTTTAAAGTATAATCTAAATGTGTAACTATTCTTAATTTACCTTCCCCCATTCCTATTAAAGAAACGCCATGCTTTAAGAGTTGTTCTAAAAATTCTTTTTCTGTTTTATACGCATCATCAATTTCAAAAATTATAATATTAGTTTCTATAGGCTCTACCATTTTAACAAAAGTTAATGTGCGTAACACCTCACCAATTTCTTTTGCTTTTTTATGATCCTCCCTTAATCTTTCTATATTATTTTCTAAAGCATAAACTCCTGCAGCGGCTAAATATCCTGCTTGCCTCATTCCTCCACCAAAAATTTTCCTTATTCTTAAAGCTTTATTCATTTGCTCTTTACTACCTACTAATACAGAACCAACAGGACACCCCATACCTTTGCTTAAGCATACACTAATGGTGTCAAAAATTGCCCCGTATTCTTCCGGTTTTTCATTCTTTGCCACCAGAGCATTCCATAATCTTGCTCCATCTAAATGATAAGCCAATTTATTAGCCGTACAAACTTTTTTTATGCTTTTTAGTTCTTCTATATCCCAACAAGACCCTCCTCCTTTATTGGTTGTATTCTCTATACTTACTAAAGTTGTAAGCGGACTATGATAAAACTCTGGTGGATTAATTGCTTTAACCACTTGCTCTGCATCAAAAAAACCTTTGTTCCCTTTTAGTAATTTACAAGAAACCCCACTATTAAAGCTTACTCCCCCTCCTTCATAATTATAAATATGAGAATATTCGTGGCAAATTAGCTGTTCTCCAGGTTGCGTATGTAGTTTTATAGCGGTTTGGTTTGCCATTGTCCCGCTTGGAAAAAATAATGCTGCTTCTTTATTAAATAGTTTCGCTGTTTTTTCTTCTAATAAATTTACAGAAGGGTCTTCTTTAAAAACATCATCACCAACACCAGCAGAAAACATGACTTGCAACATTTCTGGAGATGGCTTGGTAACGGTATCACTTATTAAATTAATATTCATATTTAAAATCTACCTTTATTTACTAATATGCATCAAAAAATAGTAAATATTATATTTAAACCATTAGTAAAACGCTACAATCTTTCTCTTAAAACAAAAAGAGCGCTATTTTTGCTTAAAATTATTTAGAATGACAATTACTACAGACCACTACAAAGGTCTTTTAGATCGCCTTGGTGCGTTAAGGAGGTATCTTTGACGTTGATGCGAAACTTATTGAAATAGAGAATGAACAGGAAAAAACTTTAGCGCCAGATTTTTGGGATAACGCACAGGAAGCCCAAGAACACATGAAGTTCATTCAATCTAAAAAAAAATGGGTAGATGATTATTTCTCTTCAGAAACTTTAGTAAACGATTTAGAAGTTCTTGTAGAATTTTTAAAAGAAGGAGAAGTTTCCGAAGAAGAAGTGCATACACATTACCTAAAAACTTTAGATTCTCTAGAAAATTTAGAATTTAAAAATATGCTTTCTGAAGAAGGCGATGAACTTACTGCTGTACTTCAAATTACCGCTGGTGCTGGTGGTACAGAAAGTTGTGACTGGGCAGCTATGCTCATGCGTATGTACATGATGTGGAGCGAAAAAAATGGATACAAAGTAAAAGAACTTAACTACCAAGAAGGGGATGTTGCAGGTATTAAAACAGTTACTTTAGAAATCGATGGCGAATTTGCTTTTGGTTGGCTAAAAGGAGAAAACGGCGTACATAGATTAGTACGTATTTCCCCTTTTGATAGTAATGCAAAAAGACACACTTCTTTTGCTTCTGTGTATGTGTATCCTTTAGTTGATGATAGTATTGAAATTGCTATAAACCCTGCGGATGTAGAAATTACTACAGCACGTTCTAGTGGGGCTGGTGGTCAAAATGTAAACAAGGTAGAGACCAAAGTACAACTTACACATAAACCAAGCGGCATTCAAATTTCTTGTTCCGATTCTAGAAGCCAGCATGACAATAGAGCTACTGCTTTAAAAATGCTTAAATCGCAATTATATGAAATAGAATTGCGTAAAAAAATGGAAGCAAGACAAGAGATAGAATCCTCTAAAATGAAGATAGAATGGGGATCACAAATTAGAAACTACGTAATGCACCCTTACAAGTTGGTAAAAGATGTACGGACTACTAAAGAGACAGGTAATGTAGACGCTGTAATGGATGGAGACATAAATATGTTTTTAAAAGCCTATTTAATGATGATGGGACAAAAAGAAGAAGAAAATTAAAAAATATGATTACAATATATCACAACCCTAGATGTAGTAAATCTAGACAAGGATTACAAGCTTTAGAAAATTCTGGAAAAGAATTTACAGTAAAAAAATATTTAGAAGATATCCCTTCTGAAAAAGAACTTAAAGACATAATTCAAAAATTAGAAATTTCTCCTCTAGAATTAGTACGAAAAAACGAAGCTATTTGGAAAGAACTATATAAAGGAAAATCTTTATCTGATGCCGATATTATAAAAGCTATGGTTACACATCCAAAATTAATAGAGCGCCCAATCGTAATTAAGAATGATAAGGCAGTAATTGGTCGTCCTTTAGAAAACATTACAAAACTGTTAGGTAACTAGCTTTTTATTTCATCCAAAATAAATTATGGTACATTTATTGAATGTTCAACTTTAATAAAACCATTAAACACTTTAAGAAAGTTTTAACTAGACACAATTAAACCTCTTAAGTTTTTTTTAATCTAACAAAACATTACAGCATGAAAATTAATATAAAATGCTTTTTAGCTTTTGCAGTTCTTTTTTTACTAGGAAGTGAATTACACGCTCAATACGGCTATGGCGGTGGTGGTTATGGATATGGAAATAGAGGCGGATACGGGAGACAGCGAAACAATCTTCCACAAGTAGAATCTACTCCTAAAAAGGAAGAGCCAAAAACTGCTGCACAAATTGTAGATAATGAAATGCCAAATATTACAGAGGCATTAAATTTAAATGAATTTGAAACTGCTGTTTTAAGTTCTGTGCTAAAAAAATATTTGCAACAACGTATAGAAATGCGAATATTAGAATTAAGTCCAGAGCAAATGCGTGAGGGTCTAGAAAAGATTACAAAAAACCAAGATAAAGAATTAAAAGCTGGTTTACCTCAAGACAAATATGATGCTTTTGTTGAAATGCAAAAAAAGGGCATTGCTAAGACAAAAAAATTAAACAAAAAGAAAAAGAAGAAGAAACGAAAAAAAGATTGATATGAAAAAAACACTTCTGTTATTGCTTGCTATTTTTACAATCTGCATTTCTAACGCGCAAAGACCAAATGGCAAAAAACCCAACCCAATTACAATAACAGGAACCGTTTTAGACAAAGACGACAATTTACCTTTAGAATACGCAACTTTAATTCTTCAAAGTGTTAGAAACCCTGAACGCATTACAGGTGGTATAACAAATGAAAAAGGACAATTTTCCATAGAAACCTTTCCAGGAAATTACAATATAAAAATAGAATACTTATCTTATAAATCTTACGAACAAAAAGAACAAGTTTTAAGAGCATCTAAAGATTTAGGAATAATAAAACTTATTCCAGATTTAGAACAACTTGAAGGCGTAGAAGTTGTAGGAGAAAAAACTACTGTAGAATTAAGATTAGACAAAAAAGTATATAATGTTGGGTCAGATTTAACAGTGAAAGGAGGTTCTGTTACCGATGTTTTAGATAATGTACCATCTGTAACTGTAGATGAAGAAGGTGCAATTAGCCTAAGAGGAAACGAAAGTGTTAGAATATTAATAAACGGTAAACCCTCTGCCCTATCTGGTTTAAGCTCTGATGCGCTACAACAACTCCCAGCAGAATCTATAGAAAAAGTAGAAGTTATTACAAACCCTTCTGCTAGGTATGATGCTGAAGGTACTGCAGGAATTTTAAATATAATTCTTAAACAAAGTAAAACTACTGGGTTAAATGGTTCTGTTAGTGTTTATACTGGTTATCCAAAAAATAACGGCGCATCTGTAAATCTAAACTTAAGGCGAAAAAACTTCAACATTTTCACCAATACCTCTTATCGTTATAGGGATTCTCCAGGTAACGCTCTCTTTGAACAAGAAAATTTTGACACCCAAGGCAATACCGCTAGCTATCAAGATGAAATAAGGGGTTACAACAGGCAAAGCGATGGTTTTAATACCAATATTGGTTTTGAATTATTTATTGACTCTACCAGTAGTATTACAAACTCTTTAGTCTACAGAAAATCTAATGGAGATAATACTGTAGATATTGATTTTTTTAATTTTGACGCCAATAGAAACCCTACTATACAAAGAAACAGATACACAAATGAAGCGGAAGAACAGGAAGACGTACAGTACGCTGTTAATTATCTAAAGAAATTTAATAAGGATGGCCACGAATTAAAAATAGACTACCAGTATTCTAGAGGTATTGACATAGAAAATTCTATAATAAACGAAGTGGTTTTAAATGATAATAGTCAATTAGATACAGAACAGACTATTAATGATGAATCTCAAAAAAATCAATTAGTACAATTAGATTACGTTTTACCTTTTGGAAAAAATAATAGTTCCCAATTAGAATTAGGTTACCGCGGTATCTTTAATAATTTTAATACCGATTTTGATTTTGGGATTTTAGAACAAAACATATTCAATAGTGACCCCCAGTTTAGTAATGAGCTAAATTATAAAGAGTATGTAAATGCCGCATATATGCAATTAGGTACAAAAATTAATAAATTCAATATCCTTGGCGGGTTAAGAATGGAAGCCTCAGACATTGGTATTGAATTAGTTAACACCAATGACATATCAAATAAAAAATATGTTGACTGGTTTCCTTCCATATTTTTAGGATACGAATTTTCTGAAAAAGAACAATTTACATTAAGCTATAGTAGAAGACTAAGAAGACCACGTTCTAGATATATAAATCCTTTTCCGTCTAGATCCAGTAATACAAATTTATTTCAAGGAAATCCAGATTTAGACCCAACTTATACAAATGCTTTTGATTTAGGGTATTTAAAAAGATGGGATAATATTAGTTTCACCACCTCGGCATATTACAACCGATCTACTGGTGTATTTCAGTTTATTACACAAGAAAGAGGGGATTTTGTAGAAATTGAAAACCCTGACGATACGGCGAATCCCATTTTAGTACCAGTACAAGTACGAACTCCTATAAATTTAGCTACAGACACAAGATATGGAATGGAGCTAACTACTACCTATACTCCTAAAAGAAATTGGAGATTAACTTGGAATGTAAATTTGTTTCAACAAATTGGCAAAGGAGACTATACCTACACTAATTTTCTAAACGAATCTATAACTCAAAATTTTGATTCTAATAATTTTGCTTGGTTTACACGCTTAAGTGCAAAAATTCCTTTACCTGCAAAAATAGATTTTCAGACCAATTTATTTTATAGAGGCCCAAATTCTAATGCACAAAATAGATACAAAGGCGTGCTTAGCACTAACTTAGGTTTTAGTAAAGATGTTATAAAAGACAAAGCATCATTATCCTTAAATGTTAGCGATTTATTTAATACTCGCAAAAGAAGAACTGAAGCCACTACATTAAATGTAGAAACGTATAGCGAATTTCAAAGGCGAGAAAGACAAATAACGCTTTCTTTCAGATATAGGTTTAATCAAAAGCAACAACAAAGAGAACGAGGAAATCGAGAAGGTGGAGAGGATGATTACGACTTTGAAGGGTAATAGTTAGTTAAACATATTATATAGAAAAAGGGTTTGAATATATATTCAAACCCTTTTTGTGTGTTATCAAGTAATTTTAATTACTTAACTTCTTCGAAGTCTACGTCTTCTACATTATCTCCTTCTTCTCCGCCTGTAGCTCCAGCAGCATCACCTTCAGGAGCAGCTCCTCCTCCTTGTTGTGCTTCTGCTTGTGCTTTGTACATTTCTTCAGAGGCACCTTTCCAAGCTTCATTTATTTTCTCTAAAGCTGGTGTAATAACCGCTAAATCTTTAGATTCATAAGC
This sequence comes from Maribacter vaceletii, assembly GCF_003634105.1. Taxonomy (GTDB): domain Bacteria; phylum Bacteroidota; class Bacteroidia; order Flavobacteriales; family Flavobacteriaceae; genus Maribacter_B; species Maribacter_B vaceletii. Next base: position 573,000 of record NZ_RBIQ01000008.1, read on the forward strand.
TTTCTTAAGCTCTTCTAAAGCTTCTTCTACTGGCTTCTTATTAGCATCAGAAATCTTATCTCCAAATTCAGATAATTGCTTTTCTGTTTGGAAAATCATTCCGTCTGCTTCATTTAATTTATCTGCAGTTTCCTTAGCAGCTTTATCCGCTTCAGCATTTGCCTCAGCTTCCGCTTTCATTTTTGCAATTTCTTCTTCTGTTAATCCAGAAGAAGCTTCTATACGAATATCCTGCGTTTTATTTGTTGCTTTATCTGTTGCAGATACTTTTATTATACCATTAGCATCAATATCAAAAGTAACTTCAATTTGTGGTGTTCCTCTTTGCGCTGGTGGAATACCATCTAAATGGAAACGGCCTATTGTCTTGTTATCTCCTGCCATTGGACGCTCTCCTTGTAGAACATGAATTTCTACAGAAGGCTGGTTATCCGCAGCAGTTGAGAATACTTGCGATTTTTTAGTAGGGATAGTAGTGTTTGCTTCTATTAATTTAGTCATTACACTTCCCATTGTTTCTATACCTAGAGATAATGGTGTAACATCTAATAATAATACATCTTTAACATCACCAGTTAAAACACCACCTTGAATAGCTGCACCTACTGCAACAACCTCATCTGGGTTAACTCCTTTTGATGGTTTTTTTCCAAAGAATTTTTCTACTGCTTCTTGTACTGCTGGTATTCTTGTAGAACCACCAACTAAGATAATTTCATCTATATCGCTCTTAGATAGTCCTGCATTTTTTAATGCTGTTGCACAAGGCTCTATTGTTCTTTTTACTAAATCATCTATTAACTGATTAAATTTAGCTAATGTAAGCGTACGTACTAAGTGCTTAGGTCCTGAAGCTGTTGCTGTAACATATGGTAAATTAATTTCTGTTTGCGCGGAAGAAGATAATTCTATCTTCGCTTTCTCTGCAGCTTCACGTAAACGTTGTAATGCCATAGCATCTTCACGTAAATCCATATTTTCATCAGCCTTAAACTCCTCAGCTAACCAGTCTATAATTTTTTGATCTACGTCATCACCACCTAAGTGTGTATCCCCATCTGTAGCTAGTACTTCAAAAACACCGTCTCCTAATTCTAAGATAGAAACATCATGTGTACCACCACCAAAATCAAAAACTACTATTTTCTGATCTGTATCTTTCTTATCCATACCGTATGCTAAAGAAGCAGAGGTTGGTTCATTAATAATACGCTCTACAGTTAAACCTGCAATTTCACCAGCTTCTTTTGTTGCTTGTCTTTGCGCATCGTTAAAATATGCTGGAACTGTAATTACAGCTCTAGACACATCTTGTCCTAAATAATCTTCCGCAGTTTTCTTCATTTTTTGAAGAATCATAGCAGAAAGTTCTTGAGGAGAATACAAACGACCGTTAATATCTACTCTTGGAGTATCATTATCTCCTTTTACCACTTTATAAGGAACTCTACCAGCCTCTTTACTAGATTCTGAGAATTTATTCCCCATAAAACGTTTTATAGAGTATATAGTGTTGTGTGGATTAGTTACTGCTTGTCTTTTTGCAGGATCCCCTACTTTAATTTCACCACCTTCTACAAAAGCGATTACAGATGGTGTTGTTCTTTTTCCTTCGGCATTTGGGATTACAACAGGCTCATTACCTTCCATTACAGAAACACAAGAGTTGGTTGTTCCTAAATCTATACCTATAATTTTGCTCATTATATATGTTTTAAATTATTAGTGCAATTTTTTATATCGATTTGTAAACGACAAACAATATGCCAAGCAAAAAAAACTGACAGGTTGTCATTTTTACACTAATAAGCATGAACAATGAGTAGCAAGAACCCCATTAGTACTGCCATTACAACTATATTTACCCTACCCCCATAAATTAATTATGACAGTTTTATACGTATTACTACAATTTTAAATTTCTTTGTTATGTATCTTTTAATGTGAGTATTTCTTTCCACTGTGTTGTGTAACGCGGACTCCGCTCTTCTTTTATAAGCTCCCACTCTTTTACCCGTGTACCTACTAAAGCCGAAGACACTTTTAATTTTCCAAACTTAACATTTAGCTCATCTACCACCTTTGTAAGGGTCTTTTTAGATTCCGTTGGTATTTTAAATAGATTTCCTTGCACATATTCTTCTGGAGTAATACCAAGAAGGTTTACCCCTACTTTCTTATACTTATACCCTTCCTTATATATAAGATGTAATGCTTTTTTAGCTTCGGTTACTAATATAAAAGTATCATTCGTTGGCATTGCTAATTTTACGGTAATACTGTTGGAATACTGTTTATCCTTTGTGCTAAAAAAATTGGTTACTAAAAAAATATGTATAGCACTCGCACAAGAATTTTGTGCTCGTAAAACCTCTGCAACCTCTCCTACATAATAAGAGCATGCTTCTTCTATTATATCTAAACTCTCTAATTTTTTACCAAAAGATTTTGCCGTACCTATTGCCTTTTTCTTTTTAGGCTCTGTAATAAACTCCATTACAGACTCTCCTCGCAACTCTCTCCAAGTACGCTCCCCTACTACGGTCATTTCTTTACGAACCCATGCCATAGGCAACTGTGTAAAATCATAAGCTGTTGCTACCCCTATAGCTATAACACGCTCACTATGTTTTTTACCAATACCCCATACACCTGTAACAGGGCTCCATTTTAAGGCTTTTACCCTATCATCATCAGAATTTATGACACATACATGATTTTTATTTGGAATTTTTTTTGACATTTTATTAGCCAACTTAGACAACACTTTTGTTTTTGCTATACCTACACCTACTGGTAAACCTGTTAATCTATATATTGTATTTTTTATTTGATGCCCAAAGGCTTCTAATTCTTCATGAGGAACGGTACTTAAATCTATAAAAGACTCATCTATACTATAAACTTCTACTTTAGAAGAAAATGTTTTTAATATATTAACTACGCGTTGCGACATTTCTCCATACAACGTATAATTAGACGAAAAAAAGACTACATTATTAGCTATAAGTTGTTTTTTAATTTTAAAAACAGGCTCAAACATTGGAATATCTGCTAAAGCCTTCGCCTCTTTATTTGCTGCAATAACACAACCATCGTTATTACTTAAAACCACTACAGGCCTACCTACTAAATCTGGCCTAAAAACCAATTCACAAGACGCATAGAAACTATTACAATCTACCAGTGCTATCATTTACAAGCATGTATTATATATGTAATAACACCCCAAAGTGTAAATTCTTTTTCTTTAGCTTCTAATTCAATTTTAATAACTTTAAACTCCCCATCTATAACCACCATTGCTAAGCTATTTTTTTTTGGATAAAAGGAACGGTCTATAATTAAAACATCATTCTTAAAAATTGTAAACTCTTGTAACGCATTACTGTCTATACGTACATAAAAAGTAGCATCATTATTCGTAATTAATTCTTGTTCTAAACTTATCTTAGGCTCCATATAGTGCGTAGCCGGACTAGGAAAGCCTGTTTGTTTAGATACTTCGGGCATGTGTTGCCTTTCTAGCTTTTTAACTTTGCCATGAGAGAATGTTTCCATAGTGTAAAAATATGGATATATTCCAAAAATAAGTAAAAAATCCATATAAATAATTATCAACAAATGTGAAATTAGTCTGTATATTTACCCGTTGAGTTGTATTTATAACAAAATGAATTATGGAGTCAATAAGTACTTTTGATATGCTTAAAATAGGGATTGGGCCATCTAGCTCCCATACTCTTGGCCCTTGGCGTGCAGCAGAAAAATGGATAAAAGAATTAAAAGAAACAACTATTTTTTCTCAAGTAACTACCATAAAAGTATACATCTATGGTTCTTTATCCTTAACAGGAAAAGGGCATGCCACAGATTACGCCTTAATGCTTGGGCTATCTGGACAGGATCCAGAATTTATACCCATTCCCAACATTGCAACTATTGTCTCTAAAATAAAAGAAGAAAAGCAGATTGAGTTTAATGGAGAAGTAACACTCCCATTTACTCCTGAAACAGATATTATTTTTGAAAGAAATTTTTTGCCGTTCCACGCCAATGGTATGACGTTTGAAGCATACTTACATTCTGGTAAAAAAACTAAAGCTACCTACTACTCTATTGGCGGAGGCTTTGTTGTTAAAGAGGAACTAAAAAAAGCTAAAAAAAATATTGAAATATTTAAACAATTTCCTTTCCCCATAACTACAGGTACAGAATTATTAAACTTTTGCAATAACGAAAATAAAAGTATCTCAGAAATTGTCTTAGAAAATGAAAAATCCCTTAATACAAGGGAACATATAGACAAAGAATTACATCGTATTTGGGATACTATGCTAGAATGCCTGTATACCGGATGCCATACCGAAGGGAAACTACCTGGCGGACTTAATGTAACCCGTAGAGCCTATGACATACACAATACTCTAAAAGGAGAATTACCATATACAACACCACAAGAGTGGTTGGAAACCATTAGACATACTGAAGTAAAATTTAGGCAAATTCTAAAATGGGTTAGCTGTTTTGCCTTAGCAGTGAACGAAGTTAACGCTTCTCTAGGAAGAGTAGTTACAGCCCCTACCAATGGTAGTGCAGGTGTTATTCCTGCGGTTTTAATGTATTATATGGTAATAGAAAATCACCAAGCAAACTTTAAACACATAAAGCAATTTTTACTTGTTGCTGGAGAAATAGGTAGTATTTTTAAGAAAGGGGCTACTATTTCTGCTGCCATGGGTGGTTGCCAAGCAGAAATTGGCGTTTCCTCTGCAATGGCTGCAGGTGCGTTAACAGAACTATTAGGAGGTACTCCTGAGCAAGTACTTATGGCTGCAGAAATTGCCATGGAACACCATTTAGGATTAACCTGCGACCCAATTGGCGGATTGGTACAAATACCATGTATTGAACGCAACTCTATGGGAGCAATAAAAGCTATTAATGCCGCAGAACTTGCTCTTAGTTCCAAACCAGAAGAAGCAAAAGTCCCCTTAGACAAAGTCGTTAATACCATGTGGGAAACAGCTAAAGATATGAGCTCTAAATATAAGGAAACCTCTGAGGGTGGTTTGGCTGTAGGTGTATATTTAAGTGATTGTTAAAATAATTCTTTTAATTCCTTTTTATTAATCTTAAACAATAGATTATTCTCTACACCCTTTTATTCTTCGAGTATCAATAAGGTATATAATTTTCCATTGCTCCTCTTCTTTATAAAGTTGAAAAGAATTTACTCCACAATGATGAAATTTATTTTGGAACCAAAATTCGTAAGGCACCCATACATTAGCCATAGCTCCATCTACTTTTATTTCAAAAGAAAGTAGTTTTTCTTTAAAAAGTATACTATCAGGAATGCTAACTATAGAAGTAATTAATTCCTTAAAATTCTCCGTTTTTATTCTTGTTTCCCCTTCCCTATTTTTTCCAATAGTTTGAAGAATAACATCTAACGTAACTAAACGCTTCATTTTAATAGAATCTTGTGCATGGAACGCTTCAAAAAAATCTAAAACAGTTTGTTTTATCTTTTCTTTTTCCAAATCTTGAGCATTCATATTAAGAAAAAACAGAAAGAGCAGAAGAAAGCTTATTTTTTTCATAACTTTTATGTTAAATAGTTATCATTAAAATTAAGTGAAATATTTCAATGACATTATATTCTATAGAATTGAACAAATCTCCTTATTTTTAACACACTTAAAAAAATACGAATGTCTACAGCAAAAAAAGAATATAAAAGAGTTACCGTAAAGTCCTTAGTGGACATGAAAAAAAATGGCGAAAAAATATCTATGCTTACCGCCTATGATTATTCTATGGCTAAAATTGTAGATGCTGCAAATGTAGACGTAATATTAGTAGGAGATTCTGCTAGTAATGTTATGGCTGGTCATGAAACAACTTTACCAATTACTCTAGACCAAATGATATACCATGCATCTTCAGTAATAAGAGCTATAGACAGGGCTCTTGTGGTTGTAGACTTACCTTTTGGAACCTACCAGAGTGATCCCAAAAAAGCGTTGCATTCTGCCATACGAATAATGAAAGAAAGTGGTGCTCACGCTGTAAAATTAGAAGGAGGAGAAGAAATTAAAGAATCTATTAAAAAAATACTAAATGCTGGTATTCCTGTTATGGGGCACTTAGGACTTACACCACAATCTATATATAAGTTTGGCACCTATACCGTACGAGCTAAAGAAGAAGAAGAAGCAGAGAAATTAATGAAAGACGCCAAAATGCTAGAAAAACTTGGCTGTTTTGGTGTTGTAGTAGAAAAAATACCTGCAGAATTAACAAAAGCTGTATCCGAAAGTATCTCTATACCTACTATTGGTATTGGTGGTGGAAAACATGCAGACGGACAAGTATTAGTTATTCATGATTTATTAGGAATGACGCATGAATTTAACCCTCGATTTTTACGTAGATACATGAATCTCTATGAAGAAATGAGTGCAGCCATATCTAATTATGTAGACGATGTAAAGAGTAGAGATTTCCCTAATGATGAGGAGCAATATTAATTTATGCAATTAACTAAATTAATAAAGAGAACTTTAATAATACTTGTAGTTATACTTAACATTGGGTGCGATCAAATTTCAAAAAATATAGTTCGTAAAAGTGTTATTCCAGAAGACTACATTCAAGTTTTAGGAGACAATTTTATCCTCACCAATGTGGAGAATACAGGCGCTATGCTAGGTTTTGGAGAAAACCTACCCCCTATTATTAAACGCATTATTTTACAAGGAATACCTGTTCTTGTATTATTAGTTTTACTTTACAGAACCTTACTAAAAACACATTTAAATACGATACTTGCAGTAGCTTTTGCTTTTGTTATTGGAGGAGGAATTGGAAACCTTATAGACCGTATATTATACAATTCTGTCACCGATTTTTTTCTTATAAAATTTAGTTTTATTAAAACAGGAATTTTTAACATGGCCGATGTTTCTGTTACCGTAGGTGCTCTATTAATTATATTTATTACCATTCGTTACAAAAACATAGAAATTTAGTGGCTTCAAAAATACGTTCTAACGCTAATAATTTACAAGTTCTATACGAGGACAATCATATTATTGCAATTAACAAAAGAGCAGGAGATATTGTTCAAGGAGATAAAACCGGAGACATACCTTTAAGCGAAGTTGTTAAACAATATATTAAAGTTAAATATAACAAACCTGGTAATGTTTATATAGGCGTAGCACATAGGCTAGACCGACCTACCTCTGGAATTGTAGTATTTGCAAGAACATCAAAAGCGCTACCAAGACTAAATAAATTATTTGCAGAAAAAGAAGCAAAAAAAACATATTGGGCAATTGTAAAAAACAAACCCGAGAAAGAAAAAGATACCTTAACTCACTGGTTAAAAAGAAATACCAAGCAGAATAAATCTTACGCTAATAAAAAAGAAATTACAGATAGTAAAAAAGCCATTCTTGATTATAGAGTAATAAAAAAATTAGATAATTTTTATGTACTAGAGATAGATTTAAAAACAGGAAGACACCACCAAATACGTTCCCAATTAACTTTTATTGGCTGTCCTATTAAAGGGGATTTAAAATATGGTTTTAACCGAAGTAATAAAGATGGTAGTATTCATCTTCACGCAAGAAAACTCTCTTTTATTCATCCTGTAAAAAAAGAAGCTATAACTATACTAGCTCCTCCTCCTAACGACCCAATTTGGAACGCTTCTTGTTAATTTTAGTACATTTAGTACTCTAATTAAAACACTATACCATGTTAAAGAACATTCTATACATTTCCATTTTTTTGATAATTTCCTCTTGTAGTAGCTACAACTCTATAGACTCTTTTTACAATGCTCATAAAAATGACAACCATGTTACTGCGGTTAGAGTTCCTCATTTTATGCTTTCTTTATTAAGTAACATATCTCCAGAAATGCAATCTTTAATTGGTAATACTAAAGATTTAAGATATATGCAATTTCCTAGTGAAACTGCAGAAAAAACAAACGTTCTAAACACACAAATGAACGGTATTACTGGAAATTCTTTTATTGAAGTATATAGAAAAAACGATAACTTAAAACGCAACGTAGTATCTATACGTGAAAAGAAAAATAGTGTAAAAGAAATTTTAATTTACAATAATAACAATGAAAATGGTTCTTTCTTATATTTTAATGGAAATTTTGACCCCGTTAAAGTTCGTGAAATGGCTAAAAACAATCAATTTGAAAGTCTTGGAAATAACCTTATCAATCAAATAAATTACTCCTCACCAGGAGTTAAACAAGAACAGTAATAAGTTTATTTTCTCTTAAAAGAACGGATACTTTCAATAACTACGGAACTTAATATAAGCGCCCCACCAACTACGGTTCGCCAACTTGGTATTTCCCCTAAAAACAAAATACCTAAAATGATTCCATAAACGGGTTGTATACTTCCTAAAATGCTGGCACTAGTAATACTAAAATTTTTAAAACTTTTTAAAAATAGTGTATGCCCTATAGCTGTTGTTAACAAGGCTAAAGTTAGCAATGGTTTCCATTGTTCAAATACAAGTGAAATATCAACAAAAAATAGAATTGGAGATAAAACTATTCCTGCAATAGCTACTTGATAAAACATTAGACCAGAACCATTATAACTACCTCCTTTTTTCTTTAAAAGAAGATTACGTAATGCATAAAAAAAGGCAGAAAGAATCCCTAAACCTATTGCTTTGGCATAACTACTTTCTATATCAATATTTGGAGCCAAATAATATACTCCAAATAGCACCAACAAAGCCAGTAATAAGTGTGCTTTTTCGAACTTAGTTTTCAAGATAAATGGCTCTAATAAAGCAGTAATAACTGGGTATGTAAATAAAGAAAGCATACCTATTGCTACATTAGAAAGCTGTAAAGCATAAAAATAGGTTACCCAATGTATACAAAGAAAAATACCACTTAAAAATATTAAAAACCTATCTTTTACATTTATAAATAAAGATACTTTTTTATACCTACAATATAAATATAATAGTAAACACGCTAATAACGCCCTTACCCCTATTGTCACCATAGGATTTAATGTTACGTATCTTCCTAAAGCACCTGAGGTACTTATTAATAACATTGCAAAATTAATCTCTAATAAATGCCTTATTTGTGGCTTATTTTTAAACTTACTCACAAATTAACGCTTTAAAGCCATAGCTTTTTCTCTAATAATTTGAGAAACTGGTTTGTCTTCTAAATGACTTTCTAACCAAGATATAATATCTAAATATAAAAATGCTCTTTTCTCATAAGGATGATCTTCATACTTCTTTAGTTCCGTATAAAGTTTTAAAAACTCATCTCTTAATTCATGAGGATAAATATTACCAAGGTTACGCAAGAACTTTATCATTTCTTTTTGCACTTCATGCATGTCGTTCATTTTTAACAAAAACTTATAGGTACTCTTTAATTGCACCTCTAAATGATAATCCATACCTGCCTCATAATGAGCAACTAAACTTAACACACGAGCAAAACACATAAGATCCTCTCGCATTTTTAAATTCTTATTTTCTATTATCTTTTTTAGGTATAGAATACAAGATTTATTATCTCCATTTCCAAAATACAAACATGCAATTTTATAATACAACACCATAACATGGTGTGCATCTATACGGTCTTGATGCTTATTAATACCATATTCAACAATCTTAACCAAATACAAACCTTTTTCAAAAGTACCCTCTAAAAAATGCTGATTTAATTTATTAGCATTTAAATACAAAAAAGCTAAAGAATTTATATTATCATTCTTAGGAAAACTCCTGGACTCCAAAATAGCTTCAAGTTTTTGCAAGGTTTGCTTAAATTGAGAACTATATTTTACGTAAAATAATGACTCTAATAAATAATGATTTCCTTTAATAAAAAAAACAGGATTTAAATAAATCATATCTTTATTTTCATAAAATAAATCTACCCACTTATTAGCATACTTATAGCAAGAAAGAAAATCTTGTATTAAAAAACTGTACCATAAGTGGGCTTTATACAGCCATAATTTTTCACGAAACCCTAAATCTTCTATTTTATATTTAGGCAAATGTTTTTCAAAATAATCCTGCACCATTTTATAGCTTTCATCGCTCTTAACATAGCCCACTTTAAGCATCATTCCATACAACTGCAAGGATAAATTTGAAAGTTTACTTGTCATTACATTATGGCCAGACAATTCTTTTGCCTGTATAGCTAATTCATTAGCTCTATCCGGAATACTTCTAGTTATATATTGGGTTTCTATAAGTTTTTCTAGCTCTACTATTTCATAAGCAATATTTTTCTCTTCATTCTCAATAGCAGTAGTTTTTACTTTATCTAAAATTTTAAGACTTTGTTTATACAGTCCTTTTTGATAAAGAATAGTAGCAAAATCTAACTGCTCTCTTATCTGAACCCTAATATTTTGGTTTACTGGATTTAAACGTAAACTCACTAAAATTTGCTTATAAAGGTGCGCTTTTAAATTAGATAGTTGTTCTTTCTTTACAATACCACTTTCTAAAATATTTTTCTCATTATAGAGCTTACTTTTGTCTAATAAATTAAATAAAGCCAAAAATTTGGCGTCAGAATTAACCCCTAACCTTCCAACATAGAGTTTAAACTGACGTTTCTCTGACTTAGAAAGGGACTTAACCAAAACGAACAAAGCATCTTTATGCACATTTGTCATCGTAAAAAAAATAGTTTATATGTTTGTTTATCAGTATTTTAACACCACTAAAAAGTGTATTAACATTGTAAATGTTTTTTATTAACTTAGTTATTTTAAGGTAATGGTCATATATTCGTAATGACTAGTTAAAACTACGCAAATATAATGAGCAAAGATAAAGTACAAATTTTTGATACCACTCTAAGAGATGGAGAACAAGTTCCAGGATGCAAATTGGATACGGAACAAAAGTTAGTAATTGCCGAAAGATTAGAGCTTTTAGGTGTTGATATTATTGAAGCTGGATTTCCTATATCTAGCCCTGGAGATTTTAGATCTGTAACAGAAATATCTAAGTTAGTTAAAAACGTTACTGTTTGTGGCTTAACAAGAGCTGTTAAAAAAGATATTGAAGTAGCTGCAGATGCTCTTAAGTATGCCAAAAGACCAAGAATACATACTGGTATTGGCACATCTGCTTCACATATTAAATATAAATTTAACTCTAACAAAGACGCTATTATTGAAAAAGCTGTTGCTGCTGTAAAATATGCTAAAACTTTTGTAGAAGATGTAGAGTTTTTTGCAGAAGACGCAGGAAGAACAGATAATGAGTTCTTAGCTAGAATTTGCGAAGAGTTAATAAAAGTTGGTGTAACTGTTTTAAATATTCCAGATACAACAGGCTATTGCTTACCAGAAGAATATGGAGCTAAAATAAAATACTTAAAAGAAAACGTCACAGGAATACACAAGGCTACACTTTCTTGTCACTGCCATAATGATTTAGGGCTTGCTACAGCAAATTCTATTGCTGGTGTTGCAAACGGAGCAAGACAAATAGAATGTACTATAAATGGTATTGGAGAGCGTGCTGGTAATACAGCATTAGAAGAGGTTGTTATGATTTTAAGACAACACCCAACTCTTGGCTTAGACACAAACATTAACAGTAAATTATTAAATAGTACTAGTTTAATGGTTTCCCAAAAAATGGGAATGATGGTGCAACCAAACAAAGCCATTGTAGGTGCTAATGCATTTGCACATAGTTCTGGAATACATCAAGATGGTGTAATAAAAAATAGAGAAACCTATGAAATTATAGACCCAGCAGATGTTGGAGTTAATGAATCTTCTATAATTTTAACCGCAAGAAGCGGACGTGCTGCTTTAGCCTACAGAGCTAAAATTGTAGGGTATGAACTTACTAAGATTCAACTAGATACTGTTTATCAAGAATTTTTAAAATACGCAGATACAAGAAAAGAAGTGGTTGATAATGACATTCATGAAATTATAGAAACTAGCGGTATTAACATTAAAGCGCTTAGCTAATGTATTTAAACATTGCTCTATTAGGTGGAGACGGTATTGGACCAGAAGTTCTGGCGCAATCTGTAAAATGCCTACAGGCAGTAGAGCATAGTTTTGGGCACACTTTTTCTTTTACAAAAGCAGACATAGGAGCTGTTGCAATGAAAAAAACAGGAGAGCCCTTACCAGAAAAAACGCTGAAAATTTGTAAAAACTCTGATGCAATTTTATTTGGAGCAATAGGTACTCCAGAATACGACCAAAACCCAACCTCTAAAGTTTGGCCAGAACAAGGTTTATTTAAATTAAGAAAAGAGCTAGATTTATTTGCAAATATTAGACCCGTTAAAGTTTTTCCTGCATTAGCAAAATTATCTCCATTAAATAGAGGAAATATATTAGATACCGACTTAGTTATCTATAGAGAACTAACTGGAGGAATCTATTTTGGCAAAAAAAAAGTTAGTAAAGACGGAGCAAAAGCATTAGATACCTGTGAGTACTCTGAAAAAGAAATTAGCAGAATTGCACACCTTGCCTTTAAAGCGGCAAAAAGCAGACAAAAAAAACTAACTTTAGTAGATAAAGCAAATGTATTAGAAACCTCTAGACTTTGGAGAAGAGTAGTTACAAATATTGCTAGTAGCTACCCAGAAGTAACCCTTAACTGCATGTTTATGGACCATGCAGCCGTTGAAATGATTTTACATCCAAATAAATTTGATGTAATCTTAACAGACAATATGTTTGGAGACATCTTATCTGACCAAGGTAGTGCTATTTCAGGATCTATTGGCTTACTACCATCTTCCTCTGTAGGCTTAGGACATGCAATGTTTGAACCCATTCACGGCTCTTACCCACAAGCAAAAGGCAAAAACATAGCTAACCCTGTAGCATCTATATTAAGTGTTGCAATGCTATTACAACACTTTGACTTAATAGAAGAAGCAAATGCAGTAATATCTGCAGTTTTAAAGTCTTTTGCTAAGAAAATTGTTACCCCAGATGTATTAGGAAGTAGTAAATATGGAACAGACTATGTTGGAGATTTTATTGCAAATAATATTAATGATGATAACGATGACGACCTTAATATTAATGATGAAAATATAGGTTTAGGAAAATCTACAATTATCTAAATCCAAAACAAATAAATACATTCTCATAAAAATTAAAATTGAATAGGATTCCTTATTGAATGTCTTATTCCATTGTTTTATCTTTACCAGCTTTAAACACAACTAATGAATATTTCTTACAACTGGTTAAAACAGTTTATTAAAATAGATTGGGATTCCCAAAAAACTGCAGAATTACTAACAGACCTTGGCTTAGAAGTAGAAGGCGTTTCTTCTTTTGAATCTCTAAAAGGCGGTTTATCTGGAGTTGTAGTAGGCCATGTACTTACATGCGAAAAACATAGCAATGCAGATAAACTTAAAGTTACTACAGTAGATATTGGAAAAGAGTCCCCTATTCAAATAGTTTGTGGAGCTCCTAATGTAGCTGTAGGGCAAAAAGTTCCTGTCGCAACAATAGGAACCATTCTTTACACTAAAGAAGATGAAAGCTGGACAATTAAAAAAGGAAAAATAAGAGGAGAAGAAAGTCATGGGATGATATGCGCCGAAGATGAACTAGGCCTTGGAGAAAGCCATGATGGAATTATGGTTTTATCTGATAAATTAATTCCAGGAACCCCTTGTTCTGAAATCTTTGATATTGAAAACGATGAGGTATTTGAAATAGGACTAACTCCAAACAGAGCAGATGCTATGAGCCACTTTGGAGTTGCAAGAGACCTAAAAGCAGGACTTAAACAAAAAGAAGTCGCTATAGAATTAATTACACCTCCCGTAAGTAATTTTAACGTAGATAACCGTTCTTTAAAGTTTGATATAACAGTAGAAAACAATGAACTAGCCCCAAGGTATGCAGGTGTAACCATGAGCAATTTATTGGTACAATCGTCTCCAGATTGGTTAAAGAACAGACTAAATGCAATTGGAATAACTCCTAAGAATAATTTAGTAGATGCTACTAACTATGTTTTACATGAACTTGGACAACCATTACATGCCTTTGATGCTGCTAAGATAAAAGGAAATAAAATAGTTGTAAAAACACTTCCAAAAGGGACAAAATTTACCACTTTGGATGGCGTAGAAAGAGAATTACACGAAGAAGATTTAATGATTTGTGATGCCGATAAACCAATGTGTATTGCTGGAGTTTTTGGTGGAGTACATTCTGGAGTATCTGAAAATACAACTTCTATATTTCTAGAAAGTGCATACTTTAACCCAGTTTCTGTTAGAAAAACAGCAAAAAGACATGGCTTAAATACAGATGCCTCATTTAGATTTGAAAGAGGCATTGATATTGAAAATGTAGAATATAGCTTAAAAAGAGCTGCTCTTTTAATAAAGGAAATTGCTGGAGGAGAAATAACATCTGATATTATAGATTTTTATCCTAACAAAGCAAAAGATTTTGAAGTCTTCTTACCATTTAACAAAGTACACCAACTAATAGGACAAGAAATACCTATAGATACCATAAAATCTATCTTGACATCATTAGACATTAAGGTAATGAGTGTTACAGAAGCTGGTTTAGGATTGGTAGTTCCTTCCTATAGAGTAGATGTACAAAGACCCGTTGATGTAATTGAAGAAATTTTAAGAGTTTACGGGTACAACAATATTAATTTTACTCAAAAACTTAATGCATCTATTGCTGCTACTAGTAAGTTTGATGACCATAAAATACAAAATTCAATAGGCAACCTATTAGCATCTAAAGGCTTTTATGAAATAATGACCAATAGTCTTATTTCTCCTGAATACATTTCTATTTCTAAAGAGTTATCTGAAGATAATTCTATAAAAATAATAAATCCCTTGAGTACAGATTTATCCATAATGAGACAATCTCCTTTGTTTTCTTCTTTAGAAGTTGCCTCTTATAACATTAATCGTAAAAAAACTAATTTACAGTTATTTGAATTTGGAAAAACATACGCTTATAAAAATGAAAAAAGAATTGAAAATAAATATTTAAGCCTATTAATAAGCGGCAATAAAAAGAATCAAAATTGGGTAGAAGAAACTAAACAAACAGATTTCTTTTTTATAAAGTCTATTGTTAAAAATATTTTAGACCGTTTAGGTCTTGAAAATGTAAACGAAAAACCTATTGATAATACAGATTTTTCTGAAGGGTTATCTATAGAATATAAGCGTAATTCAATAGTAGAGTTTGGAGTTATACAAAAAGTAATAGCTAAAAAATTTGATATAAAACAAGATATTTTATTCGCAAACTTTAATTGGGATGCCATTTTAAAACTAGCGGCTAACACTAGAATAACTTATAAAGAAATACCAAAATTTCCGGAAGTAAAAAGAGATTTTGCTTTACTATTAGATAACAAAGTAACTTTTAAGGAAATACGTGATATAGCATTACAAACAGAAAAGAAACTACTTAAAAACGTAACTCTGTTTGACGTTTATGTTGGAAAAAAGTTAGCTGAAAATAAAAAATCTTACGCTGTAAGTTTTACACTTCAAGACAATAAAAATACATTAACAGATAAACAGATTGATAAAATCATGAACAAACTAAAGTATAAGTTTGAAAATGATTTAGGAGCTGAACTTAGGTAGACTTATATTTTATTTGGCAAAAAAACACTATCAATTTCATGGATAACACCATTACATTGATTAGCATCTGCATTCGTTATTTTTGCAGTATTACCAAACTCATCTGTTAAAACAATGTCTATTCCATTCATTTTTGCTATTAACTTGTTACCCAATATTGTAGTAAAAGAGGCTATGCCGTTACCTCTACACATAGCTTTTAGTATTTTAGATGCGGTTAAATTACCTGCCACTATATGGTGTGTTAAGAGAGAATATACTTCTTTTTTATGAGTGGGGTCTAATAAAAAATCTATATCTGTTGCCGTACTAAACGCGATATTAGAAGGTGCAAAAACGGTAAATGGCCCATCAAAATTAAGAATTTCTTCCAAGTCTGCTGCTTTTATAACAGCCATTAAGGTGGAATGTTTTTTTGATGACCCAGTATTCTTACTTATAGAATACTCTGGGTTCATTTGTAATGCTTTATTTTTTTTTGCTGGGGTAGTTACGGTTTGCGCAATACACAATGTAGGGATTAATAGCAATACCGCTATTAATAGGGAAACTTTGTTACTCATAAGTATTCTCTGTGTGGGGTTGGCTATATCGACGTCTAATCGATAAATAGCTCATTTTCACCGACAAGATACAAACTTAGTGAGCATATCCAAAAAAAATGCCATAATTTTATGCATAAAATTATGGCATTTTTTATATAATAGTAGTAATATTTAGTGCACTATAATATCATACGGAATACCTGGTAAATCTATATTGTCCAAAAACTCCAAATCTGGTACAGGTTTTATACGAAGTATACCTCCCAAATCTTGATTTCCAGATTTTTTATACCCAATTAATAAAATATTGTTCTGCTCATCATAACTTACCGCTGTGGTCTTTTCTATCTCATATTCCACTTCTAATTGTGCTGGAGTTAAAAAATTCTCGTAAATATATAATGTTGCTAAATTATTTTTTAAATCATAAACGGCAGGTATACTAGAAGTAGCCAAGTCTTCTGCTGGCATACTGTAATACAACTTATCTTCCGAATCTAAATCATGTAAAGCTGTATCCGCAAATTTAGGCTCCGTACCTATACCATATCTTGTATAACTAACAGCTAAGGTTTCTTTATTTAATACCGTATGCAATTCATCATATCCAAAAATAATATCTCCGTTACTATCTTTAAATATTTTCTTTACATCGTACCCCAATCCTTGTGTATTAATAACTTTAAAATTCATATTATCAACTACAATGACCTCATTTTCATTTGTAATACCCACATCCAACGATAAAACGAATAGCCTATCATTCGAAAAAGTCATATTCATTGGCTTCTTAGACAGCTCTAATTCTAGAAAAGTAAATTCTGTAGCATTTCTATCTACCTTTCTAATTACATATTTTTTAGGAGATGTAGTTTCTGTTATTTCATAAGCAATAAAAAAAGAAGAGTTTGTATTAATAATAGACAAAACATTTAATTCGCAATCTAAAATATCGGGAAAAATAGTTAGTAGTTGCTCTTCTTCATTTAGAAAATCATAATACACAATTTCACCATCACAATCTGAAGTTTTTTTATAAAAGGAATACGCCTTATCATCATCATATTTAATAACAGATGTAGAAATTGCATTAAAAGTACTTTCTTTTGAACTTTTAGATATAAAAGTTGCGTCTGCATTTAGCAATGTTGCAGACAATGAATTATTCGCATCCAATAACACTGTATACGAAGTTGCAACATTCGGTTCTTTTTTAGATTCTTGTTCGTCAGGGGAAGACTTACTGCAGCCTAATATAATAAATGCAAGAAGTCCCCATAAGTAGGTATAGGTTTTCATGACAATAAAATTTGGGGTCTAATAAGTAACTAATTACTCAGCATACATTTTAGCTCGCTGTTCTTTTATAGTCTTATCAGACATATATTCATCAAACGTTAAATAACGGTCAATGTTGCCTTTTGGAGTTAATTCTATTACCCTATCTGCAACGGTTTGCGCAAATTCATGATCGTGTGTTGTAAACAAAACTGTTCCTTTAAAGTTCTTTAAAGAATTATTAAATGCAGTAATACTCTCTAAATCTAGGTGATTTGTAGGTTCATCTAACATAACTACGTTTGCGCGTAACATCATCATTCTACTTAACATACAACGTACTTTTTCTCCTCCTGAAAGTACGGTACATTTTTTTAAAGCCTCTTCTCCACTAAATAGCATTTTACCTAAGAAACCTCTAATAAACACCTCTTCTCTTTCCTCTTCTGTTTTTGCCCATTGGCGCAACCAATCTACCAAACTTACATTTTGATTAAAGAAAGAAGAGTTATCTGCAGGAAGATAAGACTGGTTTGTTGTAACTCCCCATTGAAATTCACCACTATCTGCTTTCTTATTATTATTTATGATTTCATAAAATGCAGTGGTAGCTCTAGAATCTTTTGAGAATATTGCAACTTTATCTCCTTTTGCTAAATTTATATTTACATCTTTAAATAATAAATCTCCGTCTTCAGATGTAGCCGATAAACCCTCTATATTTAAAATTTGGTCTCCCGCTTCACGTTCTCTTTCAAAAATTATTGCAGGATATCTTCTACTAGAAGGTTTTATATCTTCAACCTTTAACTTAGAAAGCATTTTCTTTCTAGAGGTAGCTTGCTTACTTTTTGCAACGTTTGCGCTAAAACGCATAATAAACTCTTGCAACTCTTTTGCTTTTTCTTCAGATTTCTTATTCTGCTGTGCTCTTTGTCTTGCCGCTAATTGGCTACTCTCATACCAGAATGTATAATTACCAGAATATAAGTTCATTTTACCAAAATCTATATCACCTATATGGGTACAAACCGTATCTAAAAAGTGTCTATCATGCGAAACAACAATTACGGTATTTTCATAATCTGCAAGGAAATTTTCTAGCCAGTTTATGGTTTCAAAATCTAAATCATTGGTAGGCTCATCCATTATTAGTACATCTGGAGAACCAAATAAAGCTTGCGCCAATAACACTCTTACTTTTAATTTAGGGTCCATCTCTGCCATTAAAGTAAAATGTAAATCTGCCTGAATACCTAGATTAGATAATAATGCCGCAGCACTACTGTCTGCGTTCCAACCATTCATTTCTTCAAATTGTACCTGCAACTCCCCTATTCTATCCGCATTTTCATCTGTATAATCTGCGTAAAGAGCATCAATTTCTTTTTTTATTTTAAAAAGAGGCTTGTTACCCATAACAACAGCTTCTAGAACTGTAAAATCATCCGAAGCATTATGGTTCTGCTCTAAGATTGACATGCGTTTTCCTGGCTCTAAATGCACATGTCCAGAGGTTGGATCTATTTGCCCAGATAATATCTTTAGAAATGTAGATTTTCCTGCTCCATTTGCTCCAATTACACCATAACAATTTCCTTGAGTAAAAGCTACATTTACTTCATCAAACAACACTCTTTTTCCAAACTGTACAGATAAATTAGATACCGATAACATAATTCTTTCTTTTAAATTTCGTGCAAAAATAGAGAAATTTATCCCCTAAAACCAATATTCTTGCTCCACATATTAAATAATACATTAACGTTGCTTTAATTTTTTTTAACTCGCTATTAACAGGCTAAAGTCTATGTGTTTCTTATTTTTGAGTGTTATATTGTAACTATTTCATATGAATAGAAATTTACTTTATTGTTTTATTTTATTAATAGCAAGTTGTAATACAGTAGAAAAAGGTTCCCCAAGTGTTTTTTTTGCAGGAGAAATCGTTAACCCTACTAGTAAATATGTAGTCTTACAAAAAGGTGAAGAAGTAATAGACTCTGCCCTATTAGACACAAATAACAGATTTTCTTTCTCTTTTGACTCTATACCAATGGGTCTTTATCATTTTAAACACGCTCCAGAATACCAATATGTTTATTTAGAACCGGGTGATAGTTTAATGGTACGATTAAATACCGTAGATTTTGATGAATCTCTTGTATTTTCTGGAAAAGGAGAAGATGTTAATAATTTTCTATTAGATGTTTTTTTAGGAAATGAGAAAGAAGAACAAATTGTTCGTAAAAATTATAATGCATTAGAGTCTGAAGATTTTAAACAAAAAATAAATACTTTAAGAGAAAAAAGAATAAATGCTTTAAATACACTGAATGATGAAGGTGGTTTATCTACTAATGCTTATACTATTGCAGAAGCAAGCATAAATTATGCCTACTATAATTATAACGAAAGATACCCTTTTGAGCACAGAAAACACGCCAAAGACAAAAAAATAGCGAAACTTTCTGATGATTTTTATGACTATAGAAAAAATATTTCCTTTAATAATAAACAATTAAACTACTTAAGGCCATATTATGATTTTATGCGCTCTCATTTTGGTAATTTGTCTTATATGACTTGTTCTCACAAATGCATAATTAAAAATCAGAAAGTAAAAAACAATTTTCATTTTAATAAACATAAGCTAAATCTTATTGACAGTTTAGTAGTAGAAAAAGAACTTAAAGACAATCTTTTTAGAAATGTTGCTTTTGATTATTTACTTAAATCAAATGATATAGAAAAAAACAATGAAGCCTTTATAGAAGAGTTTCATAGACTTTCTGGAAGTAATAGGCATATTAAAGAAATAGACGATTTGTATCTTGGAATTAAAAATATACAACCTAATAATAAAATACCTAATATAATTGTAAACAATATTTCTGGAGATAAAATATCATTACAAGAAATAGCAAAAAATAAAAAAGTTGTATTTTATTTCTGGTCAGAAACAGATAAAAGACATTACAGTAATATTTTTAAAAGAATAGAGCATTTAAAAACTTCAAAACCCAATTATACTTATATAGGTATAAATTTTAAAACTAGTTTAGATAGCTGGAAAACTATACTAAATACAAATCAATTAGAAGCAAAAAACCAATATACTACTGATGATTTTGAAGAACTTACCAAATCATTAATAGTATACCCTCTAAACAAGTGCATAATAACTAAAGATGCAACTATAGTTAATGCTTTTGCAAGTATTTATGGGAAAATTTAAAGCTTAGAATGTCTTAAAAGAATTTTTTCATAAACTTTACTTGGCAATAATTTTTTAAGTTTAATAGAAAATTTTTGCAAAAAAGACCCAACTTTATAATGCACTCTAGGTTTTGGAGTATTTATTATTTTTAAAACAGCTTTGGCTACCATAATAGGGTCTCCACCGCTATCCACATCAGCATCAATAGCCTCTAAAGTTTGACTATATGGTTTTTTATAGGGAGAATTTTCCAAAATTGGAGAATGGTAACGACCAGCGGCAATATTTGTCGCAAAATCTCCTGGAGCCAAACTTGTAATCTGGACACCAAAATCTTTAGTCTCCATACGTAATGTTTCTGTAACAATATTTAAAGCTCCTTTAGTTGCAGAGTAAATGCCTCTATATGGCAAACCCATATAACCAGCTATAGATGTAATATTTATTATTAAACCACTATTTTGTTCTCTCATGTAGGGTAAAACACCTTTTATAACATTAATAGGACCATTAAAATTTGTGCTAAAAGCATTCAGAATTTCTTCGGTAGGTGTTTCTTCTATCGCTCCAGTAATTCCGACCCCTGCATTATTAATTACAACATCTATACTACCTTCTTTTTCTATAACCTTTCTAAAAGCGTTAGTAATACTTTCTGTATCTCTAACATCCAATTGTAATAAATTAAAATCTTTAAAGTCAGGATATTTATGAACATTTCTTGTAGTTCCATATACAACATACCCTTTTTGGACTAAATAACAACCAATAGAGTTTCCTATACCAGAAGAACCGCCTGTAATTAAAACTACTTTCCTATTCATAGAGTACAAAATAACAAATAAATTAAAGGAAATTACACATAAAAAAGGAAGAAACTTTAGTGTACAAAAAAAGGCAAGCTACCTACATCGCACCGCTACAACCTAATACCCTTGCTGCGTTCCCACCCTGGGGGATTCAAAGGGAGCTGGTCGTGTAGGACTTGCCGGCTGCAAATATACAACCTTTTAAAACTTTCACAATCCTTTTAGTTTCTAATTTTTATGAATTAACTTGCTCCTACATTAAAAAATAATGTATTAAACTTAATATGCATTAATCATCTTTATTCTTAAAACAATGTAACCTCATGAATATCATTAAGTTATTTATTTTTTCTCTTACTATTTTGTTATGTATAAACTGTGGAGGAAGTAACCCTGCAGCAAGTTCTTTATTTGAAATTGGTCTAGAAGAAAATAAAAAAGAATTTACTCCCAACCAAAAAGTAGCAGTAAGTATTATTAATAAAAAAGAAAAGGATATTAATAAAGTAGTCTATTTTTTAGATAACACACCTTTAAAAATTATAGATGATAAACTTGAGATAAAAACTATTACTCTTGGCAATAAAACAATAACAGCAAAAATAACTTACGAGGATACTACAGTAGAAATACATAAAAAGATAAAAGTTCTTTCTCCTACAGCCCCTGAAATATACACCTATGAAATTATTAATGAATATCCTCATGACATAGAAGCATATACGCAAGGATTAGAATTTTATAAAGATACATTGTATGAAAGTACAGGAAGAAGAGGTTTTTCTTCCTTAAGAAAAGTAGATTATAAAACAGGGAATATTCTTAAAAAAATAGATTTAGATAAAACTTATTTTGGAGAGGGCATTACTATATTAAATGATAAAATATACCAACTTACCTGGCAAAATAAAACTGGTTTTATTTATGATGTAAACTCTCTTAAAAAAACAGGAAGTTTTCAATACGGAGAAAGTAAAGAAGGCTGGGGTTTATGTAATGATGGTACTAAAATATTTAAAAGTGATGGTACAGAAAAAATATGGTTTTTAAACGCTACTACATTAATTGAAGAAGACCATATAGAAACGGTAACTAATAAATCTATCTTTAATAAAGCAAATGAATTGGAGTATGTTAACGGTAAATTATATGCTAATGTGTACCAAAAACCAAGTATTATGATTATTGATGCAACAAGTGGTTCCATTGAAGGTGTAATAAATTTTAGTGGTTTAAAGAATAAAGTCACTAAACATGATACTATTGATGTGTTAAACGGTATTGCATACCACCCAACAAGAGAAACATTTTTTGTTACTGGTAAAAATTGGGATAAACTTTTTGAAGTTAAAATACTTAAAAAGTAATGTCATTTAAAAAAACATTAACCGTTGCCGTTCATGATTTAGATGACTTAGACCATGTAAACAATGTTAGATACGTACAGTGGATACAAGATATTTCTAAAGAACACTGGAAAGCAAAAGCCCCTAAACATTTACAGGAGCTATATATTTGGGTAGTACTAACTCACAACATTGCTTATAAAAAACCGGCACAATTAGGAGATAAAATAATAGTAAAAACACATATTTCTGAAAGTAAAGGCGCTGTATCTATTAGAATAGTAGAAATGTACAATGCTAAAACAAATACCTTATTATTACGTTCCAGTACAGAGTGGTGTTTATTAAATGCAAAAACTCATAAGCCTATGAGAATATCTGAAGAACTAAAAAATGTTTTTACAAAATCTAAAAATATAGAGGCATAATAGTACTTAATATGCGATTATATACTTCTCTTATACTACTAATGCTACTAATTATTTTTGGCTCCTCATGTCGAAAAGATTTTGAGTACGGACCAAGTTCTGGTAACCTAGCGTTTTCTAAAGACACTGTTTACCTAGATACCGTATTTACAAACATAAGTAGCAGCACATACTCTTTAAAAGTGTACAACACTACAAGAGATGATGTAAACATACCTTCCATACAGTTAAAAGAAGGAAACAATAGTGGGTACAGATTAAATGTAGACGGACAAGAAGGAAAAGCTTTTAAAAACATACCGTTATTTGCCCAAGACAGTCTTTATATTTTTATAGAAATTACACAAGATATTTCTAAAACACAACAAAGTAATTGGGTATATACAGATGTTTTACAGTTTGACTCCGGTAAGGACCTTCAAGAAATACCGCTAGTTACCTTAATTAAAGATGCTGTATTTTTAGCCCCCACCATTTTAGAAAATAGTTTAAAAGAACAAGTTTATCTGGGAAAGGATGCTAATGAGAAAAATATTTTTGTTGACGGACTAACTTTTTCAGATGAGCAATTACATTTTACAAACACTATTCCATATGTAATATATGGTTATGCATCTGTTCCAGAAGGTAAACAACTAATTATAGATGCCGGTAGTAGAATACATTTTCATAAAAATTCTGGCTTGGTTGTTCAAAAAAATGCTTCAATACAAATAAACGGCATCCCTAGCGGGGATAAAGAAGTTAAAGAAGGGGAAGTTATTTTTGAAGGAGATAGATTAGAACCTGAACTAGCAAATATAGCCGGACAATGGGGTTCTATAATACTTAATCAAGGTAGTATTAACAATATCATAAACCACACAACCATTAAAAATGCAACCACAGGGATCCTCTTTAACGGAGAAATAACTAACCCTAACAGTACTTTACAAATTAACAACTCCCAGATATATAATAGTGCTAACATTAATTTATGGCTAAAAAAAGCCAAAGTAACTTCTAAAAACGTGGTTATTGGCGGCGCCGGAAACATAGGCCTATATTGTAATCTAGGAGGCAATTATTCCTTTACACACGCAACAATAGCAAATTATTGGCTAAATGGTTTTAGAGAAGGCTCTGCTCTTAAAATAGATAATACAACAGAATTAAGTGCTGTTTTTAATAACTGCATAATAGATGGTAATAAAAAAAATGAATTAGTATTAGAAAAAAATAACGGTAGTAGTTTTAATTTTTTATTTAACCATTGTATGATAACATCAGATATAAATAATAATACTACAAACTCTATATTTAACTTTAATAACACAAATTATTACAATACTGTATTTCTAAATAAAGACAGCTCTTTTGAAGATGCTTTTAATAATATTTTTAATATAAATGAATCTTCTTTTGCTATTAATATAGGGGATTTAGAAAGTGCCACAAATGCTCCTGTAGATATTCAAAACACAGACCGCTCTTCTGCTCCTGACCTTGGTGCTTATGAATATTTTGAAGAAAACAAATGATTTGTAATTAAAATTTGTAGGTTTTTTCTTTCATTTTTGTTGTATTTTCTTAATTTAGCTAAAGAACCTTATTTTTTATAAGGTTTTACTAAGTTAGTTTGTTAGTATCAATCCTTAATTTGCATACAAACCTAAAAGATTTTGCAATATAAATATGCCATATTAGATTCTGATGCAACTTCCAATTTGCAACTACAGCATTACATGGAAGACTATGGTGATTTCTCTTGCACAACAATCTCAAAAAATAAAGAAGAAGGTCTAAAAAGTATTCTAAAATTCTCCCCAGATGTAGTCATTATTAATTTAAATGAACTAGCAGAATCTTATTTTAATATGATTACAGAACTACATCAATATGTAGACAAACTTCCAATTTTCATAGGAATCTCAAAAACTAAAGAACACGCTTACGACGCAATAAAAAATAATTTTTATGATTATTGGCTACAACCATATAGTGAGTATGAAATTTTAAAATCTCTTCTTAAATTAAAAAAGAGACTGCCAAAAAAAAATACTCCTCAAACTATATGTTTAAAATCTTATCGTGATTTTCAGTATATAGATACAGACAATATTTTGTATTTAAAAGCAGACAATAATGCTACCGATTTTCATATGAATGATGGCTCTATAAATAATGCCTACAAAACATTAAAAACATTTGAAAACCAATTACCTCCAAATTTTGTACGCATACATCAAAGTTATATAGTTAACACAAATTATGTATCTAGAATAAATTACGGAAAATCTATTTGTGCATTAAAGCTCACTAAAGCCCCACTACCTTTCTCCAAATCGTACAGATTAAATGTAGATGAGCTTAAAAAAATTCTTTCTAGAAACACTATTTCTTCCTCTCTAAATTAATTTCACATTTTAGTAAAAAAAAATCTTTTTTAACTAAAAAAGTAAAAATATTGCAATATTATTTGTGATAATTTGTTTTTACTTCATATACTTGCATGCTTTTTTTACTCCCCTTTTTATACTTTTTTTTAAAAAAATTACCCCCTCTTTACTTAATTATTTAAATACTCGTAAAACTGGATCAAATACTCACAGAACTAAGACGTTTACTAGTATTCTATTTATTCTAAATTTTTCCCCTCTACTATTTTCTAGATTAGCCTAAGAAAATAAGTATAACCTGAAAACAATTTAGAAAATGAAAAAAGTAGCAAGTATTTTAGCAGTAGCGTTATTTACATTAGGAATGTTCGCTGCAGCAATTAACACAATAGCACCAGATTTCTCTGACATTACCACTGCTGTAGCTGGTGATGGAGATTATACAGAAAGAGATGAAAGAGACGGATAGTATTTAATAAAAAAATGCCTTAAATTTTTAGTTTAAGGCATTTTTTATACCTTTATTTTAATGAAGGTCACCAAACATCCCCAAAAGAATATTTCAAAATATAAACTCCTCATAACTATTGGTAGCTTATGTATTTTAGCTTGTACCAATAACAAAATAATAAAGAGTCAAAATACCACTACAATCCTTAATGATAGTATTTCCTCATGGGTTTCCATGGCAAAAAATAAAACTCTTACAACAAAAGAACGTCTTACTTTTTTAGGAAAGGCACATACTGCTAATGAAAAAATACTTAAAGACTCTATAAAAATTAAAAATTTATCTTCAATTTCTTTTAGATACTATTCCTTAAACGATTCATTAAACTTTAGAAAAACAAATAAAGAAACCATAGCTCTGTCTAGAAGTATTAATGACACCATCACTTTAGCAAATTCTTATTGGGATTTAGCAGGTTTTTTCAACAAAGAAGCCATAATGGATAGTGCTTTTTTTTACTATCAAAAGGCAAGCAAAACTTTTTTATTACGAAAAGAGAATAAATTAGCAGCAAGAATGCTATTAGCAATGGCAAACGTTCAAGAATCAATTAAAGATAATACTGGAGCAGAAATTAATTGTATAAAAGCCATTGAGATATTTAAAGCTCAAGAAGACAACAAATATCTTTCTAGAAGCTACACAACTTTAGGTATAATTGCTAATAATTTAAATGAAAATAAAAAATCCATTTCCTATTACCAAGAAGCTTTAGAATATGATAAAAAAGCCAATAATGGAAAAGTGAAAAATTTTAGTATTATTAATAATCTTGGTGTTAGTAATCTTAAAAATAAAATATACGAAACTGCTATTTCTTATTTTAACGAAGTTTTAAACGCTCCAAACCTATTTCAAGACAACCCACGCTTATACGCTACTGCTTTAAACAATTTAACCAATGCTAATTTTGAGTTAAATAAGCTAGATAATGTTGAAAAAAACTATTTAGACGTTTTAGTTCTTAGAAAAAAAGAAGATAACACTAAAGGTTTAGCTGCTACTCACTTTTATTTGGGAGGTTATTATTTAAAAATAAAAGACACTATTAAAGCTAAAGAGCAAGTACATTCTTCTATAAATTTATCTAAATTAAGTTCTAATAATGATCGCTTATTAGAAGCCTTAATACTTGCAGCAAAAGTAGAACCAAAAAAAGCTGCTAGCTATTTATTACAAAACATACAATTAAAAGATAGTTTAGAAAAGGAAGAACGTAAAATTAGAAATAAATTTGCCCGTATTAGGTTTGAAACAGATGAGTTTATTGCCCAGAATGAACTTTTACAAGAACAAAAAAGACTGTGGACTGGTATTGCTGCCGGTTTAATTTTATTACTAATAGCCATATATGTAATTGTTACACAGCGAAATAAAAATCAAAAATTAAAATTTACACAACAACAACAAGCAAACAACCAAGAAGTTTTTAATTTAATGCTAGAACAAAAACAAAAAGTTGATGAAGCTAAAAGAGAAGAACAAAAAAGAATATCTGAAGAATTACATGATGGTGTCTTAGGGAAAATGCTTGGAGCAAGAATGGTACTTACTGGGCTAAACAAAAAAGCAGACCCAGAAGCTATTGAAGAAAAGGTAAAAGCAATAGCTGCTCTAAAGAATGTAGAGGGAGAAGTTCGTGCTATTTCTCATGAGCTTAACCATGCTGCTTACCAAAAAATTCCTAACTTTATTAATTCAATCACAGAACTATTAACTACTCTTGCCAAAAATGCAAAAATTGAACAAGAATTTAATTTCAACAATACATTTGATTGGGATACGTTATCAGGAGATATAAAGATTAATGTTTATAGAATGATTCAGGAATGTATCCATAACTCTATTAAGCATGCAGAATGCCAAAAAGTTTATGTAAATTTTGACATACATAAATTTAATTTTGAGGTTACTGTGGGAGATAATGGAAAAGGATATGAATTTAATAAAGAGAAAAAAGGAATTGGTTTGCGAAATATAAAATCTAGAATAGAAAAACTTAATGGACACTTTACTGTGGATTCAAAACTAGGAAAAGGAACTTCTTTCTTTTTTAACATACCTATATCTAGAATAAAAAAACATGAAATACCTGCATAGCTAGGTTCCCCTAATTTAATTACATAACAACAACTACGCATATAATGGAAACAATTCGAATTTTAGCTATTGATGATCATGAAATGACACCCCTTGGGTATAAATACATTTTAGAAGGTACCGAATTTGAAGATTTTGAAGTAAAAGTAGATGTTGCAAGAGGTTTTGAACTTGGTAAATCTAAAATTGAAACTTCTGGAAGGTCCTCTATTCATTATGATATTATTTTACTAGACATACAACTTTTTCCAACTCATTTACATGATGAACGCAGTGGGGAAGATTTAGGAAAACTTGCACGACAAGTTTCTCCAGATTCTAAGGTAGTTTTTATGTCTTCTTTTAGTGATAGTTACAAAATTAATAGCGTATTTAAAACAGTGGATCCAGACGGATACATGGTAAAATCTGAAATTGACGAAAAATCATTAATTGCAATGGTAGAAACCGTTGTTGCAAACCCACCCTATTATACTGCTGGAGCATTAGCTGCTGTAAGAAGAAAAATGGCAAATGATATAGTTATTGATGAAGTAGATAAAAAAATATTATTTAACCTTTCTATTGGTATTCGTACTAAAGACATTGCTCCTTTAATTTCTGCTGCAATAACTACTGTAGAATCTAGAAAAAGACAACTAAAAACTCTTTTTGGGATAGATAGCGGAAATGATTTAGCTTTAATAGAAGAGGCTAGAAAAAGAGGATTTATTTAAATCTGGACTACAAATTTCTAAAAATTAACATTTAAATAATCAAATAAAGCAAAAACCTCTTTTTATATGAGGTTTTCCTATGTTCTAAAACTAAGACTTACATATATATTTGTTTGTAGCATAAATAAATTACAAGCAATCATATGTCAGCATACAAAGACAACTCTAAAAAAAGTGATGCTTGGAGGTTCCCCCATACCCTTCAAACTATTTCTATATTTTCTTTTATAAAAAAAATAGAAAAAGATTTCTTTGCAGAAGTAACTGTACAAAATTTTGGATATATAGAGGATAGCTTTTCTATCTCATTACAATTAGATTGCAACTTATCTTTAATTGAAATACTAAATCATGCAAACCTAGGTACATGGGGTGATTTTAAAAATATTAAAGACTTAAATCCTTTATGCAAAGCTCTTGAAATCTTAGAGCATGAAAACAATTGTAAAATAGCTATAAGTGAATTCTCCCTTTTTTTAAAAGATACATCAATCATCATTAATAAAACGAACAACCTAAATATATCTAAGGAATTAAACACTATTCTTAGAGAAATAGCTAGTCAATATATTTACATTACAAATGGTTTTACAAAAAAACCATACGAAATATATATTCCAGTTCTAGAAGAAAATGATTTTGATATGGAAATGTATATCCCTGAAGAATGTGGCTCTAAAAGCTACAATGAATACTGGGGTATTTATTTTGAATCAGAAGAAGAAGCTGTTATATATGACGTTAAAGAAAATTCATATTTACCTGAAGAGCTACATCTTTGTATGGTAGAATATTAGTTTTTTAATTTAGTTCAACAAAAAATCCCATTATTATATATAATGGGATTTTTTAATTTTAAAAAAAATACATTTATCTAAGCATTAAATAAATCTCTTCCTTTCATTAAAGAATTTACTTTTGCTTTTACTGCAGCAAGTACTTCTGTATCTTCCGGACTAGAAATTACTTCATCAATAAAATCTACAATTACATTCATATCGGCTTCTTTTAAACCTCTTGTAGTTATTGCAGCAGTACCAAAACGCACACCAGAAGTAACAAATGGAGATTTATCATCAAAAGGAACCATATTTTTATTGGCTGTAATATCTGCCAAAACAAGGGCTTTTTCAGCATCTTTTCCAGAAATATTTTTGTTTCTTAAATCTATTAACATCATGTGATTGTCTGTCCCTCCAGAAATAATATCGTACCCCTTAGCTACAAATGCTTTGGCCATTGCTTCTGCATTTTTCTTTACTTGTACCATATAATGTAAATACGCATCAGATAAAGCTTCTCCAAAAGCAATTGCTTTTGCAGCTATAATATGCTCTAATGGCCCACCTTGATTCCCTGGAAATACAGCTAAATCTAATAAGGCAGACATTTTTCTTAATTTTCCATTCTTAAGAGTTATTCCAAATGGGTTATCAAAATCTTCTCCCATTAATATAAGTCCACCTCTTGGCCCTCTTAAAGTTTTATGGGTTGTTGTTGTAACTACATGACAATGTGGAATTGGGTCATTTAAAATTCCTTTTGCAATTAAACCTGCAGGATGAGAAATATCTGCTAATAACAATGCTCCAACACTATCTGCAATTTCTCTAAATTTTTTAAAATCTATATCTCTAGAATATGCAGATGCTCCTGCAATTATCATTTTTGGTTTTTCTTTAGTTGCAATTTCTTGAATTACATCATAATCTAACCTTCCTGTTTCTTTATCTACACCATAAAACACAGGGTTATATAAACGACCAGAAAAATTAACTGGGGAACCGTGTGTTAAGTGCCCTCCATGAGATAAATCAAAACCTAGTATTGTATCTCCTGGTTTTAAACATGCATGGTATACAGAAGCATTTGCTTGTGAACCTGAATGTGGTTGCACATTAGCGTATACAGCTCCAAATAATTCTTTTGCTCTATCTATTGCTAATTGCTCTACTTTATCTACAACTTCACAACCACCATAATATCTTTTTCCTGGGTAGCCTTCTGCATATTTATTTGTTAATACTGAGCCTGCCGCTTCCATTACTTGAGGGCTAGTAAAATTCTCAGAGGCAATTAATTCTACACCATTAATCTGGCGCTCTCTTTCTTCTTCAATTAAATCAAAAATCAGGTTGTCGCGTTGCATATTATATGTTTGCATTAAATGAAATGCAAAAATACAAATTGGGAATCATTTTTAATACTATAAAATGGTTTTTGGAATAGATTTTATTAAAAAAACATTAACAAATAGCAAAAAAATATTCATCTAAGTAACTTCTATATAGTCCCTAAAAATGAATTTTAGATACGCAATAATATTACTTAATGACTGAAAGAGATTATTTATTTATAAATACTCTTTTAATACCAAATCATTAATTCCACCATGAGAAGAACTAGCCTCTACTACCCCATTTTTAATAACTAATAACTGTGGAGATTGGTGTATTAACTGAAATTTTACAGCCACCTCGTTAGAAACAGATCTATAACTATGTAAATCTAAATAATACAAATCTGCCTGTTCCTCATTTAAATCATAAGTCTCTTGAAACATATTCATAACCATTCTACTAATACCACAAGTAGTAGAATGCTTAAAAACAATCTGTAATTTAATTTTAGATTTTTCTTCAATATCATTTAATTGTTCCACACTAGTTAAAGGTACCCATGGAATTACTTTCTTCTCCTTTTTTTCTTCATTATTAGTACCTCCAAATAGGCTATTTAATATTCCCATAATTACTTTATTTAATAAGTCGTACAACTATTATTTTCTTACAAACTGCCGTTATGTCTTGTGTTAATGGGCAATTGCAGACATTTTGTCAACTCTTTCTTATTGGTAAGGTTGTTGACTTCTACATATCAAAATTAAGAAATAACATTAAATTATAAGAGCTATGAACTTTAATAATTTCACTATAAAATCCCAAGAAGCAGTACAGCAAGCACAAATACTTGCACAATCTTTGGGGCACCAACAAATAGAAAATGAACATTTATATAAAGGAATATCTGAAGTAGATGAAAATGTACTTCCATTTCTTTTAAAAAAATTAAATGTAAATAATAATTTATTAAAACAAATATTAGACAAAGAACTAGAGAGTTTTCCTAAAGTATCTGGAGGTGATATTATGGCATCAAGAGAAGCTAGCAAAACATTAACGGAAGCTAATGTTCTTGCTAAGAAAATGAACGATGAGTATGTTTCTTTGGAACATTTATTACTTGCTATTTTTAAATCTAAAAGTAAGGTAGCACAGATTTTAAAAGATCAAGGTGTTACCTTAAAAAATTTAGAAGCTGCTATAAATGAGCTAAGAAAAGGAGGAAATGTAACTTCTCAAAGTGCAGAAGAAACGTACAATTCCCTAGATAAATATGCCAAAAATCTAAATAAATTAGCAGACAATGGTAATTTAGACCCCGTTATAGGGCGTGATGAAGAAATTCGTAGAATTCTTCAAATATTATCTAGAAGAACCAAAAATAACCCAATGTTAGTTGGGGAACCTGGTGTTGGTAAAACTGCCATTGCAGAAGGTCTTGCACATAGAATTGTTTTAGGTGACGTTCCTGAAAATTTAAAAGAAAAAATTATTTATTCTCTAGATATGGGTGCACTAATAGCTGGCGCAAAATATAAAGGAGAATTTGAAGAAAGATTAAAATCTGTAATAAAGGAAGTAACAGAATCTGACGGAGATATTGTATTATTTATTGATGAAATACACACCTTAGTTGGTGCAGGTGGTGGTCAAGGTGCTATGGATGCAGCAAATATTCTTAAACCAGCGCTAGCAAGAGGAGAATTAAGAGCAATTGGAGCAACAACTTTAGATGAATATCAAAAATATTTTGAAAAAGACAAAGCACTAGAACGTCGTTTTCAAAAAGTAATCGTAGAGGAACCAGATTCCGAAAGTGCCATTTCTATTCTTAGAGGTATTAAAGAAAAATATGAAGCGCATCATAAAGTAAGAATAAAAGATGAAGCTGTAATAGCTGCTGTAGAACTATCACAACGCTATATTACAAATCGTTTTTTACCAGATAAGGCTATAGATTTAATGGATGAAGCTGCTTCTAAATTAAGAATGGAAATTAATTCTAAACCAGAAGAATTAGATGTTTTGGATAGAAAAATAATGCAGTTAGAGATTGAGATTGAAGCCATAAAACGTGAAAATGATACCGTTAAAGTAAAGTCTCTAAATATAGAATTAGCAAACCTTAAAGAGGATAGAATTGAAATTTTTGCAAAATGGGAAAGTGAAAAAACAGTAGTAGACAATATTCAAAAAACAAAACAGGATATTGAAAATTATAAACTAGAAGCGGAAAGAGCAGAAAGAAATGGCGATTATGGTAAAGTTGCTGAACTACGGTATGGCAAAATAAAAGAAGCGCAAGAAAATCTAGAAAAACTACAAGTAGAACTTGAGCAACAACAAAATGTAGGAACACTTATTAAAGAAGAAGTTACTAATGAAGATATTGCGGATGTTGTTGCAAAATGGACGGGAATACCTGTAACTAAAATGCTGCAAAGTGAAAGAGAAAAACTATTGCAATTAGAAGATGTTTTACACAAACGCGTTGTAGGACAAGAAGAAGCTATAGTTGCAGTTTCAGATGCAATTAGGAGAAGTAGAGCTGGTTTACAAGACACAAAAAAACCAATAGGTTCTTTCTTATTTTTAGGAACAACAGGTGTTGGTAAAACTGAACTTGCAAAGACATTAGCTTCTTATTTATTTGATGACGAAAACGCTATGACAAGGATTGATATGAGTGAATATCAAGAACGTCATTCTGTTAGTAGATTAGTAGGTGCACCTCCAGGATATGTTGGTTACGATGAAGGCGGGCAATTAACAGAAGCTGTACGAAGACGCCCCTACTCTGTAATATTATTAGACGAAATAGAAAAAGCACATCCAGATACATTTAATATTTTATTACAAGTCTTAGATGAAGGCAGATTAACAGATAATAAAGGTAGGGTTGCAGATTTTAAAAACGCTATTATTATTATGACAAGTAATATGGGAAGCCATATTATTCAAGAAAAATTTGAAAACAGTAAAGATACTTTTAGCGCTACAGAATCTGCCAGAGTAGAGGTTTTAGGTTTATTACGCAAAACTATTAGGCCAGAATTTTTAAATAGAATAGATGATATTATTATGTTTACCCCTTTAAGTAAAGAGGATATTAAACAAATAGTAGAACTACAAATAGAACAGCTTAAAAAAATGCTCAATAAGCAAAATATTGCTATAGATGCTACACAGGAAGCTATTACTTATTTAGCAAATAAAGGCTATGAACCGCAATATGGAGCTAGGCCAATTAAAAGAGTAATACAAAAAGAAGTTCTTAATAATTTATCTAAAGAACTACTAAAAGGAAGTATTAAAGCAGAAAGCATTGTATTAATAGATTCTTTTAACGAAAGTTTAGTTTTTAGAAATCAAAATGAGCTAGCTTCTTAGGTTTAATTTAAATTTTTATTGATATAGCTATATATTTATAGCTATATCGATTTTTTTTATTAATATTTATACCATACAGTATATAGTTTTTTTATATTCGTATAAAATAACACCCCATTAATGTCTGGAAAAGCAAAAAAAACAACCGCTTTTATTATAGAAACTGTAGCCCCTGTTTTTAACAAACATGGTTATATAGGAACCAGCATGAGTGATTTAACGGAGGCCACTGGTTTAACTAAGGGGGCTCTTTATGGCAATTTTGAAAACAAAGAAGCTCTTGCTTTAGCTGCTTTTGAGTATAGCCGTAATATATTATTAAATGCAATTGATGAGCAGCTTGCTAAAGAAGGGAAGTCTTTAGATAAACTATTTAATCTTATTAAATTTTATCATAAATATGACATTTTTACGCTACCTCTAGGTGGCTGTCCTATTTTAAACACTGGTGTAGATGCGCAACATAACAATAGGTTACTAGCAGCTGCTGCTAAAGAAACTATAAAAGAAATTGAAGGTAAAATAGCTTTAATTTTAGAAAATGGTGTAAACAACAATGAAATTCATTTACCAGTAACTCCTTTACAATTTGCAAAACAAATGTATACCATGATACAAGGAGCTGTAGCAATGTCTACCATAACAAAAGACCGAAAATATTTACTAAATACTGTTGCCTATCTAGAGGTACTTATAAAAAAAGAGATTAAAAAATAAATTTTAATCAGCACTACCTCATAAAGTGTGTAATTATAAAAAATAGGGAGGGACATGTCCCTCCCTATTTTTTATACTTTTATTCTATTCTCCTTTTACTCTAAATATCCATAGTTTTTTAGTATATCTTCCATTTATACCACTATCTCTACCTTCCCTAGCTTCTTTAATAGTGTTATAACGAATTAGATAAACATAATTATATTTGTTTTTACTTCTATAAAAAGAACCAGGGTTAAAACCAGCTTTCTTCATATCACCCATAAAAGCTTCATAATACTTTTTAGTTCCAAATACATTTGCAATTAAATAATATCCAGGCTCTAAACTTCCTTCTTTAACTACCTCTTCATATTTCTCACCGGCTTGTACCGTAACAACTTCAGTTTTAGTAATATTTTTTATTCTTTTTTCTTCTTCAAGAGCTAATTTAATAGCATTAAGAGAATCCTTAGCCTTTTCTTCTCTTAACTTTCTAGAATATGCTAAAGCTTCTTCCAAACGTATATTTTCAAGAGAGTCTAGAGTCTTCTTTTCTTTAGCTCTAATTGCAGCTAATCTTGTTTCTTCTTTTTTAGCTTCTTCCTCTAGTTTTAACGTACGCTTATAATTTCTAATAGAATCTTTTTTGCGTTTACGAGCTTCTTTTGCAGAAGTAGCTACCCTAGTATCTTTAACTTTATTTAAAGAATCTTTCTCAATTCTAGCTTTTTCTTTAGTTGCATTTTCTTTTTTCTTAGTTTCTTCTTTTAATGCAAGAGCTTCGGCCTTAGATAATTTTTCTTTTAACTTCTCTTTTTCCTTGAGTTCTTTTTCTTGCTTTTCTTTTTCGATATCCTCCGGAGTTTGTTTTTTTATTTCTTTACCAAAATTATATGCGGTAACAATTTCAAAAGTTGGATTCACATCATTTAAATCATTATTAGTTGCAAATTCTACTAATGCACCAACTGAAAAACTTTTGAAAAAATGCCCTCCTGCTCCTGCAGATATTCCATAAAAATTATTATACCCTACTTGCGACCAAAACTTAGATGTATCTAAAATTGTAGTAATGCCAAACTGAGAATCTTGGTTGGGTACAGATTTATAGTAAATATTGGGCTGTAAATAAGCATTTTCATTAAATAAGGATAAAGGAAACTCGTAAGCACCTGAAATATAATAAACACGGTCAGAAGATAAAGAAGACCTTTCTTTAGTTTCAAAATTATAATCAAACATATTTTCTGCAACAAAACCAAGATTAAAACGGTTTATTTGTAAGTTTATCCCAGGTGCCACTTGCAATATAAATGCACTTGAACTACTATTTGCGATAATATGTGGTAATTGATTTTGTTGATTTGTTTGAAAACGAGTATCTGCTAATTCTTGCTGATAGCCAATAATATTAAATCCAACTCCTAAATCTATTCCAGTACCTAGATTTATATTATGCGCATAATTTATTACCCCACCAGTATTAATAAAAACTCCTGTATTATTTTGTAAATAACCTACTCCTATAGATGAAACTTCTGTTAATTTTCTATTATAATTCAAATATATAGATGTTGGATCCGCATCTATACTTTGCCATTGCCAACGTGTCCAAAGACCTAGTGATTGAGTTCTTGCCCCTTGTAATGAACTTGCAGGGTTTAACAAACTGCTATTAATGTTTGTAATATTATGTTGTCTAATATCTCCAGGCAAAGTAACGTTTTGCGCATTAGACACCAAGAACATTAAAAAAACTATATAAAGTATATTATTTTTTTGCATATGCAAAAAAACAAAAAAAACTGCTTCTAAATACTATTTCCACCTATTTTTAGTTATTATCTAAGTTACAGACTACCTAATTATGAAAGCAATTAAAAGCCTACTAGTTATATTTTTATTTGTTAGTTTTTTTTCTTGTAAAAACAAAACTAATTTAGAGGAAGTAAATACCGTAAAAGAAGTATCTACTTACTATTTTATAAGACATGCAGAAAAAGACAGGAGTAACCCGGATAATATAGACCCAGAACTTATTCAAAAAGGACTAGGAAGGGCTATGCATTGGGCTGAAATTTTTGATGACATAGAACTTGATGCTATATATTCTACAGACTTTTTAAGAAGTTCTATGACTGCTGCACCAACATCTGTTAAAAAAAATATAGATGTAAAATATTATAATTTTGACGATATTAATGTAAATCAGTTTAAAAAAGACCATGCAAATCAAAATATTTTAATTGTAGGTCATGCGGATACTAGTCCAGAATTTGTAAATCAGCTATTAGAAGAAGATAAATACAGTAGTATGGAAGACTACGACAATGGAAGTCTTTTTATTGTTCAAATAACTAATGGGATTGCTACTTCACAACGTTTACATATCAACTGTAATTGTCCAGATTAATTAGTAACTTTAATATCCTTTATCTCTATTTTAGATAATAATTTTAATTCTTTTGTATTGTACAGTTTATCAATATCTTGAATAGGATACTTACTATCTATGGTTTTATAATTTTCATAATCAACAAATCGTATTCCACTTATATATCTTTCATTATAAGCTATTCTAAATCGATTACCACCTCCGTTTACTGAAAAGGAATAAGCCAAAAAATCTGGCAAATAAGTTTGGGTATTAAACCAGTATATATACACGTCATCAAAATCATCTCCCCCACCTTCTTTGCTAAAGGTTATTTGTATCTTAAAATATTCTTTATCATTCAATATAACTTTTCCCAGCATTTTTTTTGAACAGCAGAATCGTTTAAACCATAAGGGAGCTTAGAAAAATAGTGCACAGAGTTTATAGAATTAGCATGTGAGGATTTTAATGAATCTGCAAGCTTAACTAAAATACTATTCTCAAAATAGTTTAAAGTATTCTTAAGTTTTACCTCTTTTACTACAACGGAGTCTTTTATAAATTTTCTTTGCAATTCAAAACCTTTTTCCATTGGTATAGAAGTATATTCCTTATTTCTAAATGTAAAAGAAACTTCTTTGTTTTTAAAAAATTTTGTACCACTGACTTCAATACTTCTATCAATTACAGCTTGTGCTGTAGGATTTTTTTCCTTTTCATTACATGAAAACAAAAGAAGTAAACTAAAAAAAACAAACACTATTCTCATAAAAAATTTTATAATTTGTTCGCAAATAACACCCTTAATTACATTAATACTAATATTGTCCTTATTTTTGTTTTATTATGCAAACTAACATCAACATTAAAAACAAAAAAGCTCGTTTTGAATACGAGATTTTAGATAAATATACAGCTGGTATTGTTTTATCTGGCACAGAAATTAAATCTATTAGATACGGAAGAGCTTCAATTACAGAAAGTTTTTGCGAGTTTAGTGACAAAGGAGAGCTTTTTGTAATTAACATGCAGGTTGATGAATATTCTCATGGCTCTCATTATAATCACTTACCAAAAGCAGCTCGCAAACTATTATTAAACAAGAGAGAGTTAAAAAAACTAGATCGAGAAGTAAAAACCTCAGGACTAACCATAGTACCTCTTAATCTTTTTATTAATGAAAAAGGTTTTGCTAAAATGAACATTGCTTTAGCAAAAGGTAAAAAGCTTTATGATAAAAGAGAAACCATAAAAGATCGCGATAACAAAAGAGATTTAGCGAGAGTTAAGAAAAGTTTCAACTCTTAATTTTTATTCTCTAATAAAGGTACAAAACGAAAAGAACCATACTCAGTTTTTTGAAACTCTTTCTCAGATTTTCTAACAAACAATGTCATTATCTGATCATCAATACCAACAGGAATAACTAGTCTACCTCCTATTTTTAATTGCGATAGTAAAGCTTTTGGTACTTCTGGAGCACCCGCAGTAACAATAATGCCATCAAAAGGAGCTTCTTCTGGCATACCTTTATAACCATCGCCAAAAATCATTTTTTTTGGCCTATATCCCATTTTCTTAAAAAAGATAGATGTTTTTTTAAAAAGCTCTAATTGTCTTTCTATAGAATACACTTTAGTATGTAAAGCTAATAAAACTGCTGTTTGGTATCCACTCCCAGTACCAATTTCTAATATTTTTTTATTTACTGATACTTGCAAAAGTTCTGTCTGAAAAGCCACAGTATAAGGCTGCGAAATAGTCTGGTTAGCTGCAATAGGAAAAGCTTTGTCCTGATACGCATGTCCTTCAAAACTACTATCCATAAATAAATGCCTTGGAATTTTCCTAATAGCATTTAAAACGTTTTTATCCTCTATACCTTTTTCAATTAGCACTTCTGCTAATTTGTTACGCATTCCGCTATGTTTAAGTGTATCTTTCAATCGGGGTTAGTTTTGGTTCTCAAAGTTAGGAAAGTTAATTAGAAGATTAAAAAAGCAAAAGCTATTTCTTAGTTTATTTTTAATATCCAAAATTTCTATTATTATAACCATAAAGTTTTAAAATATCAAGACCATAAACTTCTAAAGTATCCGTATTTTTGAAAAAACGAAACTTATGCTTAAAGTTGGTGTTCTTGGCGCTGGTCACTTAGGAAAAATTCATCTTCGCCTATTAAATGAATCTAATAAATATACTTTAATTGGTTTTTATGACCCTGATGCAATAAATGGTAAAAAAGTAGCTGATCAATTTGGGTACACTTATTTTGACAATATAAATGCATTAATAGATGCTGTAGATGTTGTAGATATAGTAACTCCTACTCTTTCTCATTATGATTGTGCTAAAAAAGCAATAGTAAAAGGCAAGCATATTTTCATAGAAAAACCTATTACAAATACTTTAGAAGAGGCAGAAGAACTTATTTCTTTAGCTACTAAAAATAATGTAAAAGGGCAAGTGGGCCATGTTGAAAGATTTAACCCTGCTTTTTCTGCGGTTAAAAATAGCATAGACTCTCCCATGTTTATTGAAACACACCGTTTGGCAGAATTTAATCCAAGAGGAACAGATGTGCCTGTAGTTTTAGATTTAATGATTCATGATATAGATGCTATTCTAAGCGTAGTAAAATCTAAAGTCAAAAAAATAAATGCTAGTGGTGTTTCTGTTATTAGTAAATCTCCAGACATTGCGAATGCTCGTTTAGAATTTGAAAATGGTTGCGTTGCTAATTTAACAGCAAGCAGAATTTCTTTAAAAAACATGCGAAAGTCTAGATTTTTTCAAAAAGATGCTTACATCTCTGTAGATTTTTTAGAGAAAAAAGTAGAGGTTGTAAAAATGAAAGATGCCCCCGAAACAACTGGCGATTTTGATATGATTTTACAAAATGCAGAAGGAGAAAAAAAGCAAATTTATTTTGAAAACCCTGAAATAGAAACAAACAATGCCATTTTAGATGAACTAGAAACCTTTGCAGATGCAATAAACTCTAACTCTACCCCTATTGTAAGCCTACAAGATGGTGCCGCTGCTCTAAAAGTTGCTTTAGAAATTATAGAATCTTTTAATCACAATTAGTATGAAAAATATTGCTGTTATTGGAGCTGGAACAATGGGTAATGGTATTGCTCACGTATTTGCTCAAAACAATTTTAAGGTTAATCTTATAGATATATCTGAAGCATCTTTAGAAAAAGGTATTACTACAATTACTAAAAATTTAGACCGTCTTATTTCTAAAGAAAAAATAACGGAAGATGTTAAAACTAACACTTTAGCAAATATCACTACATATTCTTCTATCCCTAATGGTGTTAA
This sequence comes from Maribacter vaceletii, assembly GCF_003634105.1. Taxonomy (GTDB): domain Bacteria; phylum Bacteroidota; class Bacteroidia; order Flavobacteriales; family Flavobacteriaceae; genus Maribacter_B; species Maribacter_B vaceletii. The sequence goes on from NZ_RBIQ01000008.1 coordinate 613,953, forward strand.
AAACAAAGATTTAGTTGTTGAAGCTGCTACAGAAAGAACCGATTTAAAACTAAAAATATTTAAAGAATTAGATGAAATTTGCCAAGAAAATACTATTCTAGCAACAAATACTTCCTCTATTTCTATTACTAAAATTGCTGCTGTTACGAATAGACCAGATAAGGTTATAGGAATGCATTTTATGAACCCTGTTCCTATTATGAAGTTGGTAGAAATTATAAGAGGTTATAGCACATCTAATGAGACTACAGATGCTATAATGAATTTATCTCTTCAATTAGGAAAAACACCAACCGAGGTTAATGATTATCCTGGTTTTGTTGCTAATCGTATTTTAATGCCTATGCTAAATGAAGCCATAGAAACCTTATACAACGGAGTTGCTGGGGTTTCTGAGATTGATACGGTTATGAAGTTAGGTATGGCACACCCTATGGGACCTTTACAATTAGCAGATTTTATAGGCTTGGATGTATGTTTGTCTATTCTAAATGTACTTTATGATGGATTTAAAAACCCAAAATATGCTCCTTGCCCTCTTTTAGTAAATATGGTAATGGCAGGTAAACTAGGCGTTAAATCTGGAGAAGGTTTCTATGATTATTCTGAATCCAAAAAAGCAGAAAAAATAGCTAAGCAATTTTCTTAAAATAGTATTCCACCTTTATGTCTATAAAGCAAAATTTACAGCAAATAAAAGACACATTACCTAGTAATGTTACATTAGTCGCAGTTTCTAAAACAAAACCTGTTACCGATTTACAAGAAGCTTATAATGCTGGTCAACGCATTTTTGGGGAAAACAAGATTCAGGAAATGGTGCAAAAATGGGAAACGCTTCCTAAAGACATAGAATGGCATATGATTGGACATGTACAGCGCAATAAAGTTAAGTACATGGCCGAGTTTATTTCTTTAATTCATGGTGTAGATAGTTTAAAACTCCTTACCGAAATTAATAAGCAAGCTGCAAAACACAATAGAATAATTTCTTGCCTATTACAAATTCATATTGCAACCGAAGAAACTAAATTTGGGTTAAATGAAGAAGAGTTAATAACACTCCTTACATCTGAAGACTTTAAAAATTTAAAAAACATAGAGATAAAGGGACTCATGGGAATGGCAACTTTTACAAGTAACAAAAACCAAATCAAAAAAGAGTTTAGTTCTTTAAAGTCTATTTATAATAATACAAAAGAGACCATTCCATCTATTTCTATTATATCTATGGGTATGAGTGGAGATTACCAAATAGCAGTAGAAGAAGGCAGTACCATGGTAAGAATAGGTAGTAGTATTTTTGGAGTTAGAAATTATAAGTAACACCAAACTCGCCTAAAAAAGCAAATTAATGTACGTAATACTTGATATAGAAACTACAGGAGGAAAATACAATGAAGAAGGTATTACAGAAATTGCTATTCATAAGTTTGATGGGCACAAGGTAATAGATACTTTTATTAGCTTAGTTAATCCTGAAAAAGAAATACAGCCCTTTGTGGTTAAGCTTACTGGAATAAATAATAAAATGCTACGTACAGCGCCTAAATTTTACGAGGTAGCTAAACGTATTATAGAAATTACTGAAAACACTGTTTTAGTAGCACACAATGCTCAGTTTGATTATAGAATTTTAAGAACTGAATTTAAAAGACTAGGATATAATTTTGAAAGAAAAACCTTGTGCACGGTGGAACTTTCTAAAAGGCTATTACCAGACGCAGAATCTTATAGTTTAGGAAAATTAGTTAGGTCCTTAGGAATACCTGTTAGTGATAGACATAGAGCTAATGGAGATGCCTTAGCAACAGTAAAACTATTTAAGTTACTACTAGCAAAAGATACGGATAAAGAAATTCTTAAAACGGTAATAAGAAAAGAAACCCATGGAGAACTTTCAGAAAAACAATTGCACATTATAGAAGACTTGCCTTCTGAGACTGGTGTTTATTACATGCATAATAAAGACGGAGAAATTCATTTCTTAGGCCACAGCAAAAACATAAAAAAAAGGGTCAATGACCATTTTACAAAAAGAGGAGATAGAGCTCGTAAACTTCAGAAAGAAACAAAAAAAGTAACTTACGAAAAAACAGGAAATGAGCTAATAGCTCTCTTAAAAGAGTTAGAAGAGCAAAACAAAACAAAACCCAAGTACAACAATAAGAATAAAGCAAAAATATATTCTCATGCTGTTTATCAAGGAGAAACAAAAGAAGGCTATATTAGTTTTAATGCAAGTCATATATCTGGCAATAGACCTAACCTTACAACCTTTAACAGTATTCATGGCGCTAAAAACTTTATTTATAAAATAAATGAAGAATTTAATTTATGTGATAAAATAAATGGAGTCTCAGAAGCTAAAAAAAACTGTTCTAAATACAATGAAAATAAATGTAATGGTGCCTGCATAGAAAAAGAATCTTTTACAGAGTATAACCAAAGAGCATTAAAAGCTATTACCAAATATAGTCTTGCTAACAAAAGCATAATTATTATTGACAAAGGAAGAGAAATTGGAGAATATAGCGCTATTTTAATAAAAGATGGTATTTTTATAGGGTTAGGATTTTACGACTTAAATTTTCAAATAAATAATTTAAATATATTAGAATCTATTATAACACCAATGAATGGTGGAAAAAATGCCATACATTTAATTGAAACTTACCTTAGAAAAAAGAGAGTTGTAAAGATTATAGAATTGAACAATTAAATTTTGAACACAAAGAGAACTAATACCAATTGGAAGAATAAAATTCATGAAATTATTTATGAAGCAGACACTCCTATGGGTAAATGGTTTGATATTGTTCTTTTTGTTCTAATAATAATAAGCGTAATACTAGTAATGCTAGAAAGTGTAAAAGAGATTGATGCTAAGTATCATGATGCACTTTATGCATTTGAATGGGTTGTTACTATTTTTTTTAGCATAGAATATGTTTTAAGAATTATAAGTATAAAAAAACCATTTAAATATATTTTTAGCTTTTATGGTATTATAGATTTTGTTTCTACAATTCCATTATACATTTCTTACTTTTTTGCTGGCTCTCAAATATTTTTAGCTGTAAGAGCTTTACGACTGTTACGTGTTTTTAGAATATTAAAACTCGTAAAATTTATTGGGGAAGCATCAGAACTAACTAGAGCATTAAAAGCCAGTAGAGCAAAAATTGCTGTTTTTATATATGTAGTAATCATTCTATCTATAATAATGGGTACTCTTATGTACTATATTGAAAGTGATGATACTGGATTTACAAGCATACCCAGAAGTATTTATTGGACTATCGTTACCTTAACCACTGTAGGATATGGAGATATTGCTCCGCAAACACATTGGGGGCAGTTTATAGCAACTTTAATTATGATTTTAGGTTATGGTATTATTGCTGTTCCTACTGGTATTGTAACTACTGAGTTTGCTAAAAATAATAAGCAGAAAGGTAATGCAGCTGATAATGGCACTAATTTTGTACACATGAACACGCAATGTTGCCCAAGTTGCTCTGCAGAAGGCCACAGAGACAATGCTAAACATTGTTACAATTGTGGAGGAACCTTATAATGAAAAACACCATTATCTCTGTTGTAGGTCCTACAGCTATAGGAAAAACCAAACTTGCAATTAAAATTGCCCAACATTTTAATACTGAAATTGTGTCTGCAGACTCAAGACAATTTTTTAAAGAAATGCGTATTGGAACGGCTGTTCCTACAAAAGAAGAATTACAAGCAGCCAAACACCATTTTATACAGAATAAAAGTATTGAAGAACCTTATTCTGTAGGAGATTTTGAAAAAGAAGCTCTTGCATGTATTAACAATCTTCATAAACAACATTCTATTGTTATTCTTGTTGGCGGTAGCGGATTGTATGTAGATGCCGTAACCAAAGGTTTTGATAAATTTCCTAAAATTGCACCTGAAATTAGAGAAAAACTAAATAACACTTTAATAAACGATGGTATTATCCCTCTCCAAGAACAACTAAAACTGTTAGACCCAAAATACTATGCTGTCGTAGATACAGAAAACCCACATAGAGTCATAAGGGCTTTAGAGGTTTGTATTGGTTCTGGTAAACCCTATTCTTCTTTTATCACAGATAAGAAGATAAATAGACCCTTTAATATAATTACGGTAGGAATTACAGCGGATAGAGAAATAATATATGAGCGCATAAACCAGCGTGTAGATATTATGCTAAAAGAGGGGCTTTTAGAAGAAGTAAAATCTCTAGAAAATAAAAAACACTTAAATGCATTAAATACAGTAGGCTACAAAGAGCTCTTTAATTATTTAAATGGGGAGTGGACGTTAGAATTTGCTATTTCTGAAATTAAAAAAAATACCCGCCGGTTTGCCAAAAGACAACAAACTTGGTTTAAAAAGAATGAGGATACTCTTTGGGTAGATTATGAGTATGATTGGAAGCAATTATCAAGCATATTAGAAATTCATGTAAAAGAAAAAGCATCTAAATAGTTATTTAGATGCTTTTTCTTTAAATATGCAAACAACAACTATTCTGCTGTCTTAACTACTAATCTAAATCCTTCTCCGTGAATGTTTAAAATCTCTACAGAATCATCCTTTTTCAAGTACTTTCTAAGTTTTGCTATATAAACGTCCATACTTCTAGATGTAAAATAATTATCATCTCTCCAAATTTTTGTAAGCGCTAATTCTCTAGGCATTAAATCATTCTCATGTAAAGCTAAAAGACGTAATAACTCATTTTCCTTAGGCGAAAGTTTTACAGCCTCTTCTTCTCCAAATTTTAAAAATCTAAGTTTAGAGTTTAAATGAAAACCACCTATTACAAATTCAAACTTTCTACTATCTGCTAGAGTATTAGATGTTTTCCTTTGAAGTATTGCTTTAAGCTTCATTAAAAGTACTTCAGAATCAAAAGGTTTATTTAAATAATCATCTGCACCAGCTTTATATCCTTTTAAAACATCTTCCTTCATTGTTTTAGCTGTTAAGAAAACAATAGGAACATTCTCGTTCTTTTCTCTAATTTCTTTTGCTAAAGTATAGCCATCTTTATAAGGCATCATTACATCTAAAATACAAACGTCATAATTGTCCTTTTTAAACTTCTCAAAACCTTCCATACCGTTTTTAGCAAGAGTAACATCAAAGTTATTCATTGCTAAGTAATCTTTTAAAACAATACCAAAATTTGGATCATCTTCTACTAATAATATTTTTTTTTCTACTGTCTCCATATTATTTTAAATTAACGGTAACTTTATATAGAAAGTACTTCCTTTTCCTTTTTCACTTTCTGCATAAACCTCACCTTGGTGATCATCTATTATTTTTTTAACATAAGAAAGCCCTAAACCGTGCCCTTTTACATTATGAATGTCTCCTGTGTGTTCTCTATAAAATTTTTCGAACACTTTTTTTAATACCGCCTTGCTCATTCCTGAGCCTTGGTCTTTTATTTTTATTATTATATTACTCTTTGCAATTTCTGTATATACATCAATCTTTGGTGCTTCTACCGAGTATTTAATTGCATTATCTAAAACATTTACAACTACATTGGTAAAATGCATTTCATTAGCTAACACATCTTTCCTTTGTGCCTCTAAATGTGTATTTATATAACCTCCCCTATCTTCTACAATTAGTTCTACATGCGCTATTGCATCTTCTATTATGTCGTGTACATCTACCCTATCCTTACTAATATCTAGTTGATTTTTTTCTAACTTAGATATTCGTAATACATTTTCTACTTGCGCGTGCATACGTTTATTTTCATCTCGTATCATTTGCAAATACCGCATTACCTTTTCTTTATCTTCTATTATTTTAGGATTCTTAATAGCTTCTACTGCCAAATTAATAGTTGCAATGGGCGTTTTAAACTCATGCGTCATATTATTTATAAAATCTGTCTTAATTTCAGATATTTGCTTCTGTTGTATTAACTGATATATAGCTCCTGCATAAGCAAGAACAATAATTAGTGTAAATAGCAAAGACAAACCTGCCATTCCTAAAATAGACTGTATTAAAAACCTTTTTTTCTTCGGAAAATTAATAAGCAAGGAAAAATTAGAATTTCCTTCTAAATCTTTAAAAATAGGCGACTGATAAATATTTGTTTTGGTATACTTAAATTTTTTAGATTTTACTTTTGTTGGCAAACCTTTACTATATACTCCGTATTCAAAATCTACATTTAATCCTCTATTTTTTAATTCACGGTCTAACAACAACTCTATTTCCTGTGTAGAAACTCTTCTATGAATAGGTACTTTTTTAGCATATTCGCTAAAAACATCTTCCATTTGTGCTCTTTCTATTGCAGATAAGCCCCCTATTTTTTCAAATTTCTGTACTGCATTTAATTCGTATTGTTTGCCATCTAGACCAACATTTTCTTTATAAATTGCGGTGGTACGCTTACTTGTATAGTTTTTAATTGTTGTTACGGTGTCTATACTTCCATTGTCAAAGAACGTAGATGCTATATTATAATCTTCTTCTAAGATACCATGCGAATACATGCGTATCTCATTAGAATTTATATCTCTATCTATAAAAAAGAAATTTCTTAAATGAGAACTCTTAGGTTTCCCTATACTATCTCTAAGGTTAAAATACCTATCAAAATAATTTCTTGTTTCTCTACTTGCTATTTTATTTGTAACATTATTAAGAGCTTCCGACACTGTATTGGAGAATTGTTCTTCCTTATCTTCTACAGATTGTTTAATCCAAAAGATTTGAACAAAAATAATTCCAACAAGTGAGAGGCTCATTAAAACAACTAAAATAACAAACAACCTCTTATTCATTCTTTGTAAAATTAAGATTTAACCTATAGAAAATTGCACCTTTAACCTAACCTTAACAAAAATGTTAAAATCTCACTAGGCTAGCTATATGCAAGCAGAGACTTATGTAATGCTTCTACTTTTTCTTCCGTATCTTTAATATCAATATTCTCTATAACAAAATTTGCCTTTGCTATTTTTTCTTTATCACTTAATTGATTATTAATACGAGCCAAAATAGCTTCTTTATTTGTAGCATCTCTATGCAAAACTCGTTCTACTCTAACTTCTTCCGGAGCTGTAACTAAAATTACAGCGTCATATAATGAAGAGGCATTGTTTTCATATAAAAGTGCTGTTTCCTGGATTACGTATGAAGTATTTTGTATACTTACCCACTGCAAAAAATTTTCTCGAACAGCTGGATGCACTATAGCGTTAAGTTTTTGTAATAATTCTTTGTCTTTAAAAACTTTTCCAGCAATATAAGGTCTATTTAATTTTGACTCTTTATAGGATTCTTCTCCAAGTAATGTTTTTATTTCTTTAATTAAAATCTTAGAGGTATTCATTAAAATTTTAGCCTCCCTATCTGAATTATAAACAGGAACGCCCAACGCTATAAATAAGTTTGCCACAGTAGTTTTTCCACTACCAATACCCCCTGTTAAACCAATTATTTTCATTGTTTGCTAATAATATAGGTTACTTTTTTTTCTAAAAGAGTTGCACTATAAACTTCGTTTGGTGTACTAGTAACTTTAAGTGACACTTTTTCTTTGCCTTGTAGCATATTATTGTAATTTGCTGTTACAACAAAATCTTCTTTTGCTATTTTTTTTAATACTTCTAGTTTTGCTTTACACAAAATTTTAACTCTGTCTGGGAAAATCTTTACTATAGTATCCTTTGGTAAGTTAATAACTCTAATAGGAATATTATTTATTATTTTTTCTGAAAAACGAGAAACATTTCCTTTTACAATAACGTTCTCTACACTATAGGTTGTGTTTTTAAATGATTTAGGAGTAATTATTTTGATAGTTTTAGAAAAATCTTCCCCAATATTAGATAGTTCAAGTAAGACTGTTTTTAAACTCTCTAAAGTGTCTATTTTATTTTCTGGGCCAGTAACCTCAATAGTACTGGGTTCTAAAACAATTGCACCATCTAGCATACAATTTTTCTGAAGTGTAAGCTTTATATTAGCATTTATAGATACAGGTTTTGTTATTATTTTAACTAATTTAAAATCTATACGTTCCTTGTCCAAGTCTTTTAATACCATAGAGTTAGGTAATGCTCTTTCTACTTGTTTTTGAATTTGCTTTACAGATAAACTAAAATTAGAGTTTTTTACTTCTTCTTTTGATAAGTCTACAACTATTTCCTTGGCACTTAATCCAAAACTTAAAAACTGAAACCCTATGGCCTGTAACTTTACATCTAATTTTTCTTTGGATACCGATTTTAGAAGATATCCTTCTGGAATATTTATATAGTTTAATTTAAATGTAGTACTACTCGTATACGTTTCTGATAGTTTGTTTATAAACCAAGCCAAACTAGAGACTAGTAAAAAAATGGAAAAAATTTTTACTTTTCTCTTTTTTAAATGTTTACCTATTTTCTTAATCAAAGTATGCTGTTAGTTTTAAAAAACAAATTTGGAAATATTTCTCTTGGTTTCTTTTTACTAAAGTTAATCCAAAAAGTGGATTTTAAAAAACCGTATCCATATCCTACAAACTGAATAACTACTGCAACCAAAGAGAGTGCTGCTACACTAAAGTTTTTATTTTCTAATAAAGAATGAAAAAACAATACAATAAAATAGAGTTTATATAGTGCTAAAGGAATCCAAGCTCCAAATAACAATAGAAAAACCGATATTATAAAACCGATACAAAATAACGTAGGAAACCAATATGTTATTTTCTTTGTCTCTGGGTGCCATTTATTTAAAATTGGCCTTACCATCCCAAATTTGTTTACTTGAATATAAAATTTATTCCAATCTATTCTTCTTTTATGATATACATATGCTTCTGGTATTAGCTTTGTATCATACCCTTTATTCCAAATACGTATGGTTAAGTCTGGGTCCTCTCCTGGGTGAATATTACCGTAACCACCTACAGTTTCAAATGCTTCTTTAGAGATTCCCATATTAAAACTACGAGGCTGAAACTTGTCTACTGCCTTTTTTCCTCCTCTTATTCCTCCAGTAGTAAAAAAAGAAGTCATTGCATAATTAATTGCTTTCTGCACTGTAGAAAAAGATTCATGTGCCGCGTCTGGGCCACCATAACAATGCACAAAATTTTCTTGTAAAGATTTTTCTGCTACTTCTAAATATTGAGGCGGAATTATACAATCGGAATCCAATACTATAAAGTAATTTCCTTTTGCTCTTCGCATTCCATAATTCCTAGAATCTCCTGGTCCAGAATTAAATTTCTTATAATATGATATATTTAATTTTGATGCAAAGCTTTCTACTATATTTTCTGATGAAACCGTAGAACCATCCTCTATAAGTACTATTTCAAAAGGTTTGGTATATGTTTGTTTAGAAAGGCTTTCTAACAACTCCAGAACCTCATTAGGTCTATTATAAATTGGAACAATAAAAGAAAAAGACAAATCCATAGTAACCTAATTTATAGGTGAATATACTCGATAATCGAGATTTAAATGCTCCGAGGATTGCCCCGAGGTAGTTTACGTAAAAAACAAATTGACTTCCAGGAATAGCATTCCCAAAAGTCAACCTTAAAAATTATCTATATAAAATAAATTTTATTCAAACTTATCCATTACTTCTCTACTAACTCCTGTATTAGAAAAACCACCATCATGAAATAAATTCTGCATAGTAACTTTACGTGTAAGGTCCGAGAATAATGTTATGGTATAATCTGCACAATCTTGTGCAGTAGCATTACCTAATGGCGCCATTTGGTCTGCAAAATTAATAAAGCCATTAAATCCTTTTATTCCTTGTCCTGCTGTTGTTGCAGTAGGAGATTGTGAAATAGTATTAACTCTTACTTTTTTATCTTTTCCAAAGAAATAACCAAAACTACGTGCTACAGATTCTAAATATGCTTTATTATCTGCCATATCGTTATAATCTGGAAAACTTCTTTGTGCTGCCATATACGTTAAGGCAACTATACTACCCCACTCACTCATAGCGTCATTTTTATATAATGTTTGCATTACCTTATGAAAAGATAAAGCAGATATATCCCAACCTTTAGCCGTAAAATCATAGTTCTCATCCATATAAGACCTTCCTTTACGAACATTTACAGACATTCCAATAGAATGTAACACAAAATCTATTTTACCTCCCAAAATCTCCATAGATTTTGTTACAAGATTTTTTAAATCTTCCTCACTTGTTGCATCTGCAGGTATAATTTCTGAACCTGTTTGTTCTCCAAGTTCTTTTAATTGACCCATACGTAAAGCAATTGGCGCATTGGTTAAAACAAAAGTACCTCCTTCTGCATGTACACTTAATGCTGTTTTCCATGCAATAGAATTTTCATCTAATGCTCCAAAAATAATTCCTCTTTTGCCTTTTAATAAATTATATGCCATTTTCCTGTTCTTAGGGTTTTTATAAAAATCAAAGATATTTAAAATATGTTAAAAAAATAGTAGTTGTGCACCTATAAATGCCTATACTCCACTTAATAATTCCTTTGCATGTGCAATTGCAGAATCTGAATGTTCTTTTCCTCCCAACATTTCTGCCAACTCCACTACTCTTTCTTCTTTAGATAACATATATAAATTAGTTGTTGTTCCTTGGGTATTTTCTGTTTTGTGCACCTTATAATGTTGATTTCCTTTAGATGCTACTTGTGGTAAATGTGTTATAGAAAAAACTTGCATATCTGCACTCATATTTTTCATAATAACTCCCATTTGTCCAGATATTTCCCCTGAAACTCCGGTATCAATTTCATCAAACATTATCGTTGGCAAATCTTCATACTTAGCTAATATTGCTTTTATTACTAACATAATTCTAGATAATTCACCGCCAGAAGCTACTTTTTTAAGCTCTCCATAATTACCTCCCTTATTTGCCGAAAACAAAAATATTAAATCATCCTTACCAGATGTTTTATACTTTTCAGAAGGAACAACCTCTATCTTAAAAGATGCACTTGGCATACCTAAAATACTTAAAGAACTTTCTAATTGTTTTTTTAAGTTAGGTATAATTTTTTGCCTTCTATTTCTTAAGCTTATAACAATCTCTTCTAAAACATTTTTTTGCTTGGAAAGCGCTTCTTCTTTTTCTTTAATCGTAGCTTCTATATTCTCTGTAGTAGAAACTTTTTTGCTTAAATCTTCTCTTACAGCAACTAATTCTTCTATAGTTAAAACACTATGCTTTTTTTGAAGATCATACAATAACTGAAGTTTTGCATTAACCTCTTCTAAAACTTTAGGATTTGCTTCGGTATTTTCTATAAAGTCTTGCAATTCTGTAGCAATATCATCCAATTCTATAAATACAGATTGTACTCTTTCATTTAATGAATTGTATTTACTACTAAAACCAGATAATTTAGTGGTTACCTGCTTTAATTGAGAAAGAGCTCCTATTACTCCTATTTGTTCCTCGTTAAGCAATTGATTACCTGTAGCTAACTGCTCCATAATGAGTTCTACATTATTAAGCTGTTCATACTCCTCTTCTAACTCTTCCAAAATCCCCTCTTTTAAAGGAGCAGATTCTAATTCTTTTAACAAAAAGCTATTATAATCCTGTTCTTTAGAAGCGTTATCCCGAAATATAATAAGCTCTTCTAATTCTTTTACTAAAGATTGATATTCATTTAATGCAGAAGAATATTTAATTAAAATCTTAGAATTCCCTGCTAATGCATCTACTACTTTTAACTGAAAATTTGTATCTCCTAATTGTAAAGTTTGATGCTGGGAGTGCACATCTATAAGCCTTTCTCCTAATTTTGAAAGTATATCTAAGGTTACTGGAGTATCATTTACAAATGCTCTAGATTTTCCACTTGGTTGTATTTCTCTACGTATAATTGTGGTGCTTTCATAATCTAAATCTTGTTTGGTAAAAAAAGAATTTAGATTATATTTTTCTATATTAAACTCTGCCTCTATAACACATTTCAGTGTTTTATCTCTTAAAGAAGATAAATCTGCACGTTTCCCTAAAACTAAAGACAAACCTCCAAGAAGTATAGATTTACCAGCTCCTGTTTCTCCCGTAATTACTGTAAAGCCTTTAGTAAAGGATACATTTAACTGATCTATTAGGGCGTAATTCTTTATGGATAAATTTGTAAGCAATGTAGATAATTTTATTGCTACAAATGTAATCTATATTCTATCGTAAAAAAATAGAGTTAATATTTAATATCATTCCAGGTGCTAGAATATAAGGGCGCAATCCTATTTAAGGTTTCTTTTAGCTTTACTACATCTATTTTTGGGCCACCAGAAAAGATATTTTGAATTTCTTCAGACTTTGCATCAAAAAAAGTTTGCATTAAAAAAGCATTAGGTCTTCTTTTAATCATGGTATCAAACAAATTCATGGTACCTGCAATAATTTGCTTACCTGTACTATTGTTATCTCCAAGAATATCTAATCCTTTTCTATGATAATTATACATTGCAACTCTGTATTCTTTATATGTATTAGAAAGTAAGTTATCTACAAGTTCAAAACGACTTCTGTCTGAAGATTGACTCCAGCCCGCAGAGTTTCCTCCTTGTGCTTGTGCAACTATATTCTGAGCTTTTCTAAAAAAGTCACTACCACCTTCTAGTTCAAAAGTATCTGCATCTAAACCTAACATAATATACACATAATAGGCAACCACGCTCACTAAGTTAGACTCATATACATTCTCATTAAATACTAGCGGCTGAAATTCTATATACTCAAAATTTAATTGATTGTCTTTATAATTAAAAATTGGGGTTTCATAAGAGGTATTAAATACAGGTCTTGAGGATTGTATTTGAATATTACCTTTAAATCTATTAGATTCATATTCTGTTATGGTAATAAACATTTGCGCATTAATACGCTCATTTTCTTTATAAATTTTATTTGTCCATTTTGTTTTATTTACAAAATCGTTTAATGAACGGTCTAAAGTTTTAAAAATTTGTTGATTGGTTTGTGAAACCTGATCCGAGTTTATTGTTATTTTACAGTTTAACTCTTGTGCTTTTACAAACAAGGTGAACCCTAAAAAAAATATAGCGATACTTAAATTACGCATCTAGTCTTTGAATTATTTCGTTTAATATATCTAAAGCAACAGCTGCCTTAGTTTTTAATTCAAACGTTTTTATCTGTAAATTGGTATCTATGAAGGTAATTTTATTAGTTGCTTTCCCAAAACCTGCACCGCTATCATTTAAAGAATTAAGAACAATAGCATCTAAATTTTTCCTTTTCAGCTTTCCTGTTGCATTTTCTATTTCATTTTCTGTCTCTAAAGCAAAACCAACCAAGAACTGATTTGTTTTTTGCTCCCCTAAAGAGAATAAAATGTCTTTGTTTTTAACAAGCGCAATAGAAAACTCCTCTGTCTTCTTTTTTATTTTTTGACTTGCCTTTGTTTTAGGTTTATAATCTGCAACAGCAGCTGCACAGATTGCAATGTCTATATTTTTATAGTGTTGATGTACTTCTGCATACATTTCATCTGCAGAAACAACTTTTATTAAATTTACAAAACTATGATCTACAGTATATTTAGAAGGACCAGAAACCAATATAACTTCTGCTCCTAAATTTGCTGCACATGTAGCCAACTCAAAACCCATTAAGCCTGAAGAATGATTCCCAATAAAACGGACAGGGTCTATAGCCTCATACGTTGGCCCAGCAGTAATTAGTACTTTTTTTCCTCTTAAAGGAAGGTTCTTAGCTATTTCATTTTCTACAAACGAAATAATATCTTCTGGTTCTGCCATTCTGCCTTCACCAACTAAACCACTAGCTAATTCACCAGAAGCAGCAGGAATAATGATATTACCAAACGATTTTAATGCTGTCAACGACGCCTTAGTTGAGCCATGTTTATACATATCTAAATCCATTGCTGGAGCAATAAAAACAGGGCATTTAGCAGATAAATATACTGCCAGCAATAAATTATCACAAGTACCATTAGCCATTTTAGACATCGTATTTGCGGTTGCAGGAGCAATTAGCATATAATCTGCCCAAAGACCCAATTCCACATGATTATTCCAATCTACTTGGTTTTCCTCTTTAGAAACAAAAGAGGTAACAACAGGATTTTTAGATAACGTGGCTAAGGTTAGTGGAGAAACAAAAGAGCTGGCGCTCTCTGTTAAAACAACTTTAACATTGGCGCCAGCTTTAATAAGTTTACGAACAAGAAATGTAGTCTTATAAGCTGCAATCCCTCCAGTAATTCCTAAAAGGATGTTCTTATTAGCTAACATATATTATGCGTCTTTCTCTGTATTTCTGTAGTATATTTTATCATTTAACCACTCTTCTACTGCTAATGCATGTGGCTTTGGTAGTTTTTCGTAAAATTTAGAAACTTCTATTTGTTCTTTATTTTCAAAAACTTCTTCTAAGCTATCGCTATATGTAGCAAACTCTTCTAATTTTTCTAAAAGTTCTTTTTTAATATCAGAGTTTATCTGAATAGCTCTTTTAGATGCTATAGAAATAGCTTCGTAAATATTTTCTGTTTCTTTATCAAACTCATTTTTATTAATGGTTTTTGTAGAAACAGAAGCTTTTGAATTTTTTAAATCGTTCATGTTCATAATACCAGGTATTTATTTTGCTTCCGTAGGAAAACTTTTTAATTCTTTTTCAATTTTTTTAAGAAGGCCATCTGCCTCTTTTTCAAATTTAGTTTCAGGATATTTTTTCTTTAAAACGCTATAAGCATCTTTTGCATTGTTTAAACGGTCCTTTTTTAACACTTCATAACTATTCATTGCCATGTGTGTTGTAGCTTGCAACTTTATATATAAAATATCTTCTTTAAAAATAGAACCAGGATAATCTGAAACAAAATTATCACATGCAGCTACTGCAGATTTTAAAAGCTCATAATTAAACTCTCCAAGTTTATTATACTGCTTTGCTATCTCAAAAGATTTTTTTTCTTTTTTAGTAGTAAGTTCTTTTGCTATTTTATTTGCTTCTTTAAAATACTCAGAATCTGGATATGTATTAATAAAATTCTGAAGTTTTAAAAGTGCTTTATCGGTATCTGTTTGATCCAAAGAATAATTGGGAGAAAGCATATAGTAGCTTTTTGCTCCTAAAAAAGCTGCTTCTTGCAACTTATCACTTTTTGGGTAAGATTTAATAAAACGCTCAAATTGGTAGCCTGCCATATTAAAATCTTTTCTTTGAAAATAAGTATTTGCAAAGAAAAACATTACTCTCTCTCCTTGTGGCTTACCAATATACTTTGGGGCAATTTGTTCAAATAAACGATTAGAACGCTTAAAATCTTCTTCTTTATAAAACTTTTCAGCCATGTCATATTTAGCCTTTACATCATCATTCTTAAGTACTTTTTGGTACTCGCTACATGATTGTAATACTAATGCAACAATAACAATTGAAAAAAAGTTACTCTTCTTTAAAAACATTCTGCAAAATTAGGAATTATCAATGGATATAAAAAACATTTTTACAACGCTAAAATAAAAGCATTCATAGGATACCACAATGCTTTTATGTTAGTTTTAACTTTCTTGTAAAAATATTTATGCCGTAACCTTGATAAACGGCTTTACAAACGCTTCAATTTTTTGTTTTAATTCTGATGTTGCTTCCACTAATGGCAAGCGTACAGTAGCTTTACACAAACCTGCCAATTCTAAGATTGTTTTTATTCCGGCAGGGTTTCCTTCTTCAAAAATTAATTGCATTCCTTCTTGCATATTGTAATGCAACCTATAGGCTTCTTCTACTTTCTTTTCTAATCCTAAACGAATCATGGATGAAAACTCATTTGGCAAACCTTGTCCAATAACAGAAATTACACCTGAACCCCCTGCCAATACACTAGGCAATGCTGTAATATCATCTCCAGAAATTACATGAAAACCATCTGGTGTATTTTTAATTAATTCCATTACTTGTACTATATCGCCACAGGCTTCTTTTACTGCTACAATATTTTCAAAATCTTGTGCTAAACGAACTACAGTTTCTGGCAAAACATTACTTCCGGTTCTACCTGGCACATTATATAAGATAACCGGAATTGGAGACGCTAAAGAAATAGCTTTAAAATGCTGATAAATACCTTCCTGCGTAGGTTTATTGTAATATGGTGATACAGAAAGAATAGCCACAAAATCTTTTAAGTTTACTGAAGATAACTCTTCTACTATTAAAGCTGTATTGTTACCTCCTACCCCTAAAACCATTGGTAAACGCCCTGCATTTGTAGCAGTAATAGTATCTATTACTAGTTGTTTTTCTGCTTTAGATAATGTTACAGATTCTCCTGTTGTGCCTAATACCACTAAATAATCTACTCCATTATTAATATTGTACTCTACAATTACAGTTAGAGCAGCAACATCAACATTCCCATCTTCATTAAAAGGGGTTACCAAAGCAACACCTGTACCCAACAATTCTTTCATTATTCTATTTCGTTTAATACTCTTAAATATTTTTTAAGTTCTGTTTTAAAAACTTTAAAGTTATTCATTGGAGTATCTAATATTAAATCATTATAAACTTTATCTACCTCAACAAAACCAACATTTACTCTTGCTCTTGTTTTTACTGTCATTAACTCTAATAATAAGTTTTCCTCATTATAGTAGTTTACTAACATATCATAGTCCCGACTCAAAAATTCTAAAGCGTAACTATTTTCTATATTTCCATTCCAACCTAAATCTTTACCTGAAAAAACAGGAATAGAATATGGCGAATTTTTATCATAAAAACTCTTATATCCTATTATCTTAACAGCATTTGGTCGTAAAGAAAATTCTTCTATAAATTCATAGAATAAATTTGAATTTTCAAACTTATCTAAATCTACAATACAGCCAATAGATGTAATCCCTTTTTTACGCTTAACTTCTGCTTTTGGCTTACTTAATTCTGCCTTTAAAAATTTAGCTCCAGATTTACGTTTTAATTTATCTTTTATTCCGTTAAACATGTATTTTTACATTTCTACAAATGTAAAGAATCTTCATTTGTTTAGACAGTTCAAAATTAAAACAATCATGAATTTAAAAATAACACATTTTGTTATATTTACAACATTTGGTTTCATTGCTTCCTGTTCAAATTCTACCCAAAAACTAACAAAAATTGAAGCCAAACAAATACCAATTAACATTGATTATACGGAAATAGATTCTATAAACGCTTATATAAAACCATATCGAAACCGTATAAATAATGTGTTAGATAGTACTCTTGCATATGCTTCGCATAAAATTTCCAAAGATGACGGAATATACAATACTAGCGCTGGTAACTTAATAGCAGATATTATTCAAAAACAAGCCAACCCCACATTTAAATCTAGAACAGGAAAAACTATAGACTTTACTCTTTTAAATCATGGCGGTATACGCTCCATAATTTCTAAAGGACCCGTTACTGCTAGAACCGCTTACGAGGTTATGCCTTTTGAAAACACTATTGTTGTGGTAGAGTTAAACGGGAAATCTGTGCTCGAATTGATTCAATATTTAATAGATACAAAAAGAGCACATCCCATCTCTGGCATTCAAGTAATTCTAAACAAAAACAATACATTAAAAACTTTAAAAATTAAAGGTAAACCGTTTGATGATTCTAAAACATATTTTGTAGCTACATCTAACTACCTTGTAAGTGGAGGTGATAATATGGGATTTTTTAAAGATGGACTAAACGTTTTTGAATTAGATTATAAAATAAGAAATGCGATGATAGATTATTTCATGAAAGTAGACACCCTATCCCCTATGATAGATAAACGTTTTTATAAAATAAAGTAACTATGGACAGAAGAAAATTTATTACAAACACCTCTGCTACTTCTGCTTTTTTAGGCTTAGGAGGACTAACTTTAGGATCCTGCTCTCTATACAAACCAACAAAAATTACTATTCTACATACTAATGATGTACATAGCCACATAGACCCATTTCCATCGGACCATTCTGATTTTCCTGGTTTAGGAGGATTAGCACGCCGTGCAACATTAGTAGACTCTATTAGAAAAGAAAACCCCAATACATTACTATTTGATGCTGGGGATATTTTCCAAGGCACTCCATATTTTAATTTTTTTGGTGGAGAATTAGAATTTAAGTTAATGAATATGCTTAAATATGATGCTGCAACTATAGGGAATCATGATTTTGATAATGGCATAGAGGGGCTTCTTGCTCAAGTCCCAAACGCAAAGTTTGATTTAATTACCGCTAACTATGATTTTAGCAATACTGCTTTAAATGGATATACAAAACCTTACAAAACTTACACGCTAAACAATATTAAGATAGGCGTTTATGGCATTGGAATAGAGCTAAAAGGTTTAGTGACTAAAAAATTATACAAAGAGACAAAATACCTGAATCCTTTTGAAATTGCAATAGATATAGAAACCAAGCTAAAGGAAGAGGAAAAATGTGATTTAATTATCTGTCTTTCCCACTTAGGCTACGAATATACTACAGAACAAAAACCTGACGATATTACCCTTGCTTCTAAAACAAAATACACCAATTTAATTATTGGCGGACACACCCATACTTTTCTTGAAAAACCTACTATAGTTAAAAACGCTGAGAACAGAGAGGTTTTAGTAAACCAAGTGGGTTGTTTTGGAATAAACTTAGGACGAGTAGATTTTTATTTTAACGGAAGCACTAACACAAACGCTAACGGTGTTTCTATAAAAGTTTAGATATGAAATTAGTAAGAACAACATCTAAAAACAAAGACTTTATTGGTTTAGTAAAAAAACTAGATGCTTATTTAGCTATTACAGATGGCGATGAACATGCTTTCTATAATCAATTTAACTCTATACAGAGTTTAAAATATGTTCTAGTTATTTATCTAAATGATGTTCCTGTAGGTTGCGGTGCTATAAAACCAATAGAAGAATCTTCAATGGAAATAAAAAGAATGTACGTTTCTCCTAAAGCAAGGGAAAAAGGCTTTGCTACTAAAATTCTTAAAGAACTGGAGTCTTGGACAAAAGAACTAAATTACACTTCATGTATTTTAGAAACAGGCATAAGACAAACCGAAGCGGTTGCTTTATACAAAAAATGTAATTACACGATTATTCCTAACTACGGACAGTATATAGGTGTTAAGAACAGTTTGTGTTTTAAGAAAGAAGTTTAGATTACCTTTTTAACCTACCTGTTGTATTTCCTTCCAGAATAGCTTCTACTTCTTTAACTGTAGCAAAATTTACATCCCCTTCATAAGTATGTTTTAAAGCACAAGCCGCACTACCAAATTCCATAGCCTTATAGTCTTCATAATGCTGTAACCCAAAAATTAAACCTGCAGCAAAAGCATCACCAGTCCCTATTCTGTCCACAACATGGGTAATATCTAAATCTTCCGATTCTCTAAATTCTTTTCCATTCCACATTCTAGCCCTAATTTTATGCCAAGAAGAATTTAGTGAGGTTCTAATTTTATCAAACACTTTTTCTATAGATGGATATTTTTCTATTAACAATTTACTAGCTTCAATAAAATCCTCATTGGAATAACCGTAGTCCGTTCCTAGAACTTCATTAATTTCATTAACACCTCCTATAAAAATGGTTGAGTATTCTAATAATTCTGATAAGGTAGATTTTGCATCTTTACCATATTTCCATAAACCACTCCTATAGGTTGGGTCCGCAGTTACTGTTATACCTTTTTTACGTGCTAAGATTAAACCTTCTTTAAGTGTTTCATAAGCCCCTTTACATAATGCAGGTGTAATACCTGTCCAGTGGAACCATGTAGCATCTTTTAATGAGGAATCCCAATCTACCATAGAAGCTTCAATTTCTGAAAAAGAAGAATGTGATCTATTGTATGAAATAGCACTTGGGCGCATTACCGCTCCTACCTCTAAAAAGTAAACTCCCAAAGGCCTACTTGACCTAACAATGGAAGACGTATCTACATCAAACTTATTTAAATAAGAAATAGCAGTGTTTCCAATAAAATCATCAGAAATACAACTTATATGTTTTACTCTGCCTCCAAAATTAGCAATAGAAATCCCTACATTTAATTCTGTTCCTCCAAAATAAAATTCTAACCTGTTAGATTGAATAAATTTTCTATTCCCTGGAGGAGATAAACGCATTAACACTTCTCCGAATGTTACTATTTGACTCATAGCGGTATACTTTATTACGTTACAAAATTAGATAAGAAACAATAGTAAAACTACACAGAAAATCACTAATTATAATACTCTATTGACGAATTAAGAAACTTTTTCAATAAAGTCTTGTTCCGAAATTATAGAAATACCTAATTTTTCTGCTTTTGCCAATTTGCTTGGTCCCATTTTATCACCTGCAACTAAGAATGAAGTTTTAGAAGAAATAGAAGAACCTACTTTACCTCCATTATCTTCTATCATTTTCTTTAAATCATTTCTACTAACCGTTTCAAAAACACCAGAAACCACAAAAGTTTGTCCTTTTAACTTTTCTGTTTGATTTAATAGCTTGTCCGCCGAAATTTCAAACTGCACGCCATATTCTTTTAGCCTATTTACTATTTCTACATTCTTCTCGTTCTGAAAAAATTCTACGACACTCTCCGCTATACGTTGTCCAATTTCATCTACTAAAATTAATTCTTCTACCGTTGCAGCCATTAAGGCATCTATATTTTTATAGGCTTTAGCTAGCTTTTTTGCTACTGTTTCTCCAACAAACCTAATTCCTAAAGCAAACATTACCCTTTCAAAAGGTATTTTTACTGAAGTTGCTACACCAGCAATTAAATTCTCTGCAGACTTTTCTGCCATACGCTCTAAAGGCAGTACATCTTCTTTTGTAAGCGTGTACAAATCCGCGTAGTTGGTAATTAATCCTTCTTTAAAAAGCAACTCTACCGTTTCACCACCAAGACCTTCAATATCCATTGCTTTTCTAGAAATGTAATGCTGAATACGCCCAGTAATTTGTGGTGGACATCCATAATAATTTACACAGTAATGCTTTGCATCTCCTTCTGTTCTAAACAATTCTTCATGACATTCTGGACAATGTGTAATATATTTAGTTGGGACGGAATCTTGTGGTCTTTTTTCTAAATCTACTTTAATAATTTTAGGAATAATCTCCCCTCCTTTTTCTACAAAAACCGTATCTCTCTCCCTAATATCTAGCTTTTCTATCTGATCCGCATTATGCAAAGAAGCTCTCTTTACTGTAGTACCAGCTAAAAGCACCGGTTCTAAATTTGCTACAGGAGTTATTGCTCCCGTACGACCAACTTGGTAGGTAATTTCATTTAAAACCGTAGAAACTTGTTCTGCTTTAAATTTATATGCCATTGCCCATCGCGGAGATTTAGAAGTATATCCTAATTCTTCTTGGTAACGCAAACTATTTACTTTTATAACAACACCATCTGTCTCATAAGGTAGGTCATGTCTATGAATATCCCAATATTCTACAAACTCCATCACCTCCGTAGTGGTTTTACAAAGTTTTGCAATTGTTGGTACTTTAAACCCCCAATCTCTTGCTTTTTCTAACATTTGAAATTGTGAAGTAACTCCTGTATTCTCACCAACAATACCGTATAACAAACAATCTAACGGACGTTGTGCTACCACCGCACTATCTTGCAACTTTAAACTCCCAGAAGCCGTATTTCTAGGATTCATATATGGGTCCTCTCCTGCAGCAATACGCTCTTCGTTCATTTTTTTAAACCCCTCAAAAGGCAAAACAATTTCGCCTCGAATTTCAAATTTTGGAGGATAATCGCCCTTTAACTGTAATGGAACAGATTTTATCGTTTTTACATTTGTCGTAGCTTCATCTCCCTGAAAACCATCGCCACGAGTAACCGCTTGCTTTAGTTTCCCATCTTCGTAAGTTAAACTTATAGATGCTCCGTCATACTTTAATTCGCAGGTAAACTGTACCTCTACGCCTCCTAATACACGCTGTATTCTTTTTTCCCAATCTTCTAAATCTTCTTTAGAATAGGAATTATCTAGAGAATACATGCGGTTTTCGTGTACAATTGTTGCAAAATTTTTGGTAACCTCTCCCCCCACTCTTAACGTTGGTGAAGAAGTATCATAAAACTCCGGATGCTTTTCTTCTAAAACTTGTAGTTCTTTAAGTTTTATATCAAAATCATAATCGGATATAGTAGCATTGTCTAAAACATAATAATTGTAATTATGCTCTCTTAATTCTTTGCGCAAAGCTTCTATTTGTTCTTTTACATTCATTTACTTTATACTTTTTACACCTTTTAACATTCGATCGTTACCAAACATATCTTTTCGAAGTTCAATTTCTGAAAAATTATTTTCTTCCAAAAGAACCTTCATTTCTTTTCCTAAGTATTGATTTATTTCAAAATACAAAAATCCGTCTTCTTCTAAATTTTCTTTTGCAAAAACACCTATAGCTTCATAAAACATAAGTGCCTTATTATCTGGTACATATAAAGCCAAATCTGGTTCGTGTTTTTTTACATTTTCTGCCATTTCCATCTTCTCTAACTCCCTAACATAAGGAGGATTAGATACAATTATATCAAAATCTACTGCAATAGATTTTATTTGTAAAATATCTTCTTTTATAAAGTCAATATTTACACTATTATTGGTAGCATTTTTTTTAGCAATTTGTAACGCTCCTGTAGAAACATCTATAGCATATACCTTTGCTTGTGGTAAATTTTTAGCTAAAGAAATAGCAATACAACCACTGCCAGTACCAATATCTAAAATACGAATTTGTTGATTGCTTCTCTTCTTTACATCTTCTAAAATCCAATATACCAATTCTTCTGTCTCTGGTCTTGGAATTAACACATTAGAATCTACTACAAAATCTAAATCCATAAAATTTGCAGTTCCTAAAATATACTGGATTGGCTCTTGTAATTTTAGTTTACTTAGGGCATTAAATAAAGGTTGCTCCTCTTCTTTTGTAATAGTTAAATTAGGCTCTGTAGCTAATACAAAACGTGGCAATTTTAAATAAAAATCTATTGCTAAATAAAAAAAGCTTTGAATTTCAGTTATAGGATATAGCTCCTTTAACTCTAACTCATAAATATTTTTAATCTCTCGTAATAACATAGACTACAACTCTTTTATCATCCAAACAGGACAAGAATAATGCCCTGTATTTCCCATCTTATCTTCTAAATAGGTAAATCCATTCTTTACATATAATTTCTGAGCAGCTTTCATATATGGCATAGTTTCTAAATAACATTTATCAAAACCATATTCTTTTGCTTTAGTAAGACATACTGCGATCATCTTAGCTCCTAACCCTTTACCTCTTGCCTCTTTTAAAAAATACATTTTTTGAAGCTCACAGACATTACCTTCATGATTTTCCAATTGTGCAATTCCAGCACAACCAATAATAGAACCGCTTAACTCTATTACAAAATAAGTAGCCTTAGGTACACTGTAATTTTCAAACATAGAATTTAAAGCCTTATCAGCATATGCGGTACCAACCTTAGGAACCCCCATTTCTATTAATACTTTACGTATTACTTTTGCTACCTCTACATTGTCTTTCTCCTTTATTTCTCTAATAAATGCTGTATTCATTCCTAATACTCTTAACAACACTATACAATCATTTCATTTCTAAACTTAAAAATTTTAGTTAGAAGAAGTATATGTTCTATTTTTGCGAAGTGAAGATACATGAAAAATACATGTTACGTTGTATTCAACTAGGCAAAAAAGGCTTAGGAAATACTGCTCCCAACCCTATGGTTGGTAGTGTTATTGTTTACAATGATAAAATAATTGGTGAAGGCCACACAAGTGCTTATGGTGGCTCCCACGCCGAAGTAAATGCAATTAACTCGGTTACAGACACCTCCCTATTAAAAGAAGCAACCATATATGTTACTTTAGAACCTTGTTCGCATTACGGAAAAACGCCACCTTGTGCAGATTTAATAATACAAAAACAAATTAAAACGGTTGTTATTGGCACCTTAGACCCTCATGAAAAAGTTGCCGGAAAAGGAATAAAAAGACTAAAAGAAGCTGGTTGTACTGTAATCACTTGTGTTTTAGAAGAAGAATGCAAAGAACACCATAAACGTTTTTTAACTTTTCATGTAAAAAAACGTCCATATATTATTTTAAAATGGGCAGAAACCCTGGACGGTTTTATAGCACCTGAAACCTCTTTAAGAAAGAAAAACCCAGAACCTTTTTGGATTACCAACCCATATTCTAGACAACTAGTACACAAATGGCGCTCCGAAGAACAAGCTATTTTAGTTGGCACAAATACCGCTATACAAGACAATCCAAAATTAGATACAAGAAGTTGGAAAGGAAAAAACCCTATTCGTATTGTTTTAGATAAGAACTTGAAAGTAAATAAAAATTCGTTCTTATTAGATAACACTATTAAAACTATTGTATTTACAGAAAAAAAGGATGCTTCAAAAGCTGGCTTTAATACAACACAGATAGAAGTTCCTTTTGATGGTAGTTTAGCTAATACTATTTGTGATTCTCTTTTTAAATTAAATATAACAAGTGTTATAATTGAAGGTGGCGCTAAAACGTTACAAACTTTTATTGCTTCTAAGCTTTGGGATGAAGCTCGAATTTTTAAAGGAATAAACAACTTTAGTGCAGGAACTAAAGCTCCTATTATTAAAGGAATAAATCTTCAAACTACCCAAATAGATACAGACCAACTAATTTTACTAAAGAATGATTAACAATATTATTTTTGATTTTGGTGATATTTTCATCAATCTAGACAAAGAAGCTATTTTTAAAGAACTAGAAAAGTATGGTTTTAAAACACTAACTCCAGAATTAGACACTCTAGCAAAAGAATATGAACAAGGTTTAGTAACCACTAAAGACTTTACAGCTAAACTACTAACCATATTTCCTTCTGCTAATGAAGACCAAATAACAAAAGCCTGGAATTCTATTTTATTAGACTTTCCTTTATACAGGTTAAACTTTATAGAAGAACTTGCGCAAGAAAAAAATTATCGCCTTTTCTTATTAAGTAACACCAATGAACTTCATATATCTCATGTAATAAAAACAATGGGAGAAAAAAATTACAACCGATTTAAAAATTGTTTTGAAAAATTTTATCTTTCTCATGAAATACAATTACGTAAACCAAATGCAACTATTTACGAGTTTGTTTTAGAACAAAATAATCTGAAAGCAGAAGAAACTTTTTTTATTGATGATACTAAAGAAAATACCGATGCCGCAGAAAAATTAGGGATTACATGTTGGAATTTACTTGTTGGCTCTGACGACATTATTAATATAAAAACCAAATTACCTTAATGTTAAATCTATGTTTAAGCATTTTATTTTCTAGTTTAATATTTGTCATATTTAAACTATTTAGCATTTATAAGGTTCAGACATTATATGCTATTATAACAAATTATGTTGTTGCCTGCAGTGTTGGCCTTTTTCTATATAAAGAATCGGTCACCATTTCTTCTGTGATAGAAAAACCTTGGTTTTTAGGCACCTTAATTCTAGGGGGCTTATTTATTGTAGTTTTTAACCTAATGGCTGCTACCGCTCAAAAAGTGGGGGTATCTGTAGCATCTGTAGCAACAAAAATGTCTTTTGTTATACCTGCAATAATTGGTGTAATTGCTTATAAGGAACACTTAGGTGTTTTCAAAGTAATAGGTATATTTTTGGCAATGGGAGCGGTTTACTTTGCCTCTATAAAAGAGAGCAATACTAAAATTAATTTTTCAGTTTTATTATTGCCTGCACTTGTTTTTTTTGGTTCTGGTATTATTGACACTACTATTAACTTTTTTCAAAAAGAACATGTTACTCCTTCAGAATTTCCTCTTTTCTCTGCTATGATTTTTGGCTCTGCAGCTGTAATTGGTGTGTTTTTTATTTTAATACAATCCCCAAAGAAACCTCTAAAAATAAATTTTAAAAATAGTATTGGAGGTGTTGTTTTAGGTATCCCAAATTATTTTTCTGTTTTTTTCCTTCTAAAAGCACTAAACAATCCAGAGTTTAATAGCGCATCTATATTTACTCTTAACAATGTTGCAGTAGTTATGTTTTCTACACTGCTAGGTATATTACTTTTTAAAGAAAAGATTAGCACAAAAAATTGGGGAGGTATTGCTTTAGCAGTTATTAGTATACTTTTAGTAGCTTTAGCGTAATGCAAATAGAAAAAGACACATATAAAACTGTTTTAAAACCTTCTAATGAAGTTCTTTTTAAAGAAAAGAAAAGCAAATTTTATAGCTATGTATTTCCTATTCAAAAAGAAGAAGATGCAAAACCAATTATAGAAGAGCTTCGTAAAAAACACCACACTGCTAATCATGTATGTTACGCATGGCAGTTAGGAGTAGAAAAAGTAAACTATAGAGCAAATGATGATGGTGAACCCAATAATTCTGCAGGAATGCCAATCTACGGGCAAATAAAATCTTTTAATGTAACAAATGTACTTATAGCTGTAGTCAGAATCTTTGGAGGCACCAAATTGGGTGTTGGTGGCTTAATAAGCGCTTATAGAAACTCTGCAGAATTAGCTTTAAATGAAGCCAAAATTGTAGAGCAAATACTAACAAATACTTTTGAAATTACTTTTGATTATAAAGAAATGGATAAAGTAATGCGAATAATAAAGCAAAACCAATTACAAATAGTGTCTCAAAAAATGGAAATGAACTGTTCCATACATTTTTCAGTTCGTAAAAAAGATTCCAATAAAATTGAAACTATTTTTAAAGCAAACCACGAAATAAAAATTAAAAAAATTAGCCTCTAATATTTTCTACTAAAACCCAATTTTATCAAGAATATATTTTGGACATCGCATTGGTTTCATTTTTTCTTTATCCATAAAAACCAAAACTACATTCGCTTTGGCCAAAATTTCTTTCTTTTCATTATAAATTTCAAAGTCAAATTCAATTCTGACCGAGGGTTTTCCCTTCAAAATTGTACGTACAGTAATTAAATCATCATACAGTGCAGATTTCTTAAAAAAGGTTTGCAAAGATATTACTGGCAGCATTATTCCGTTTTTTTCCATACTACTGTAAGAAATCCCCTTATTTCTTAACCATTCTACCCTACCCATCTCTAGGTATTGAGCATAATTGCCATGATACACAACACCCATCTGGTCGGTCTCTGCGTATCTAACCCTAAAAGAAATTTCATTAAAATCCATATTATATCAAGTAAATATTATATATTTAAAAGCTTTGTTTGTACGTTCCACGAACATGAGAAAAAAATATCTAAAATTCAATAAAATTTCATTTTTTTATTAGATAATTTGTTCACATATTTGCTCTACTATAAACAGAATACTAATAACCAATTTTTGCACTAATTCATTATTTTTTTTTGCAAAAACCAAAACAAGAGAACTTTAAGAATGAATGTTACTGCTAATTCCGTTTGGAACAATTGTCTGGCCTTTATCAAAGATAATATCCAACCGCAGGCATTTAAAACATGGTTTGACCCCATTAAACCTATTAAACTATCTGAAAACGCTTTAAGTGTTCAAGTTCCAAGTAAATTTTTTTACGAGTGGCTAGAAGAGCATTATGTAAAACTACTTAAAGTTGCTCTTACAAAAGAGTTAGGAGAAACTGCAAAATTGGTTTACATTATTCGTATGGAAAATACCTACGGTAATAAAGAACCTTTTACAGAAAAAATTCCAAGTTCTAATCGAGGTAATTTAGCATCACAAGAATTAGATGTACCCATTAAATCTAAAAATCCAGAACTAAGAAATCCTTTTGTAATTCCTGGTATCAGAAATATTAAAATTGAATCTCAATTAAATCCAAATTATAATTTTGATAATTTTTTAGAAGGAGATTCTAACCGCTTAGCACGTTCTGCTGGCATGGCTGTTGCCAATAAACCAGGCGGAACTTCTTTTAACCCGCTTTTAGTATTTGGAGGAGTTGGTTTAGGAAAAACACATTTAGCACATGCAATTGGTGTAGAAATAAAAGACAAATACCCTGAAAGGACTGTTTTATATATTTCTGCAGAGAAGTTTACACAACAATATATAGAATCTGTAAAAAAGAACACAAGAAATGACTTTATTCATTTTTATCAATTAATTGATGTTTTAATTATAGATGATGTACAATTCTTATCTGGTAAGTCCGGAACACAAGATGTATTCTTTCATATTTTTAACCACTTACACCAAAACGGAAAACAAGTTATATTAACCTCTGACAAGGCTCCTGTAGACATGCAGGATATTGAACAACGGTTACTTTCTCGTTTTAAATGGGGATTATCAGCAGAATTACAAAATCCAGATTACGAAACAAGAATTTCTATCTTAAAAAATAAACTATACAGAGATGGTGTAGAAATGCCAAATGATATAGTAGAGTATGTTGCCAAACATATAAAATCTAACATTAGAGAACTTGAAGGAGCTATCATCTCTCTTATAGCACAATCTTCTTTTAACAAGAAAGAAGTTACTGTAGAACTTGCCCAACAAGTTGTAGAAAAATTTGTTAAGAATACGAAACGAGAAGTATCTATAGATTATATTCAAAAAGTTGTATCGGATTATTTTGAAATGGATGTAGCAACACTACAATCTAAAACTAGAAAAAGACACATTGTACAAGCAAGACAATTAGCTATGTTTTTTGCAAAAAAATTCACTAAAGCCTCTCTTGCAAGTATTGGATCTCAAATAGGAAAAAGAGACCACGCCACAGTATTACACGCTTGTAAAACAGTAGACAATCTTGCTGAAACAGATAAACAATTTCGTAAATACATAGACGATTTAACTAAAAAATTATCCTAATACTATTGCTATGAAAACCAGAATACTAATGGTTTGCCTAGGAAATATTTGTAGGTCTCCATTAGCAGAAGGCATTTTAAAAAGCAAAGTAGATTCTAACAAAATACTTGTAGATTCTGCTGGAACAGCGGGGTATCACGTTGGTAATATGCCCGATATTCGTTCTATTGCTGTAGCTCAAAAATATGGTATAGATATACACCAACAAAAATGCAGAAAGTTTACCTCTAAAGATTTTAATGCTTTTGACATAATATATGCTATGGATAATAGCAACTATTCTAACATTATAGCTCTAGCAAAAAACAAAGAAGACATTTCTAAAGTAAAACTTTTACTTTCTGAAATAACTATAGAAACAAAAGAAGTTCCAGACCCATACTACGATAAAGACGAAGGTTTTGAAATAGTTTTTCAATTAATAGACAAGGCTTGCGAAGCAATTGCTAAAAAATTATAACCATGGAAAACGAAAAAGGAAAATTATATTTAATACCAACAACTTTAGGAGACAATGAACCTTTAGAAGTTTTACCAATATCTATAAAACAAACCATAGAAAGTATAGATCACTATATTGTTGAAAATGAAAAAACAGCAAGGCGATTTATAAAAAAAATTAGTCCAAGAAAGTCCCAACCTAATTTAGAATTAAGCCTTTTAAACAAATTTACAGAAGCCCAAGAAATACCAACTTTTCTTGAACCATGTTTAGATGGAATTAATGTTGGCATACTATCTGAAGCTGGTTGCCCAGGAATAGCAGACCCTGGAGCCGATGTTGTAAAAATTGCGCATCAAAAAAACATCCAAGTAGTACCTCTTGTTGGCCCTTCTTCTATATTACTTGCACTAATGGCCAGTGGCTTTAACGGTCAAAATTTTGCTTTTAACGGCTATTTACCAATTGACAATTCAGAAAGAAAAAAAACAATAAAAGGTTTAGAAAAAAAATCTAGAGAGGCACAACAACCTCAAATCTTTATAGAAACCCCCTACAGAAATGATAAAATGTTGCAAGAATTAATTAAAACACTTGCAGAAGGCACACATTTATGTGTTGCTTGTGATATTACATTACCAACAGAATATATTGCTACAAAAAAAATAGTTGATTGGTCCAGAACTAAAGTAGACCTACACAAAAGACCAGCCATTTTTATTATTCAGGCATAAAAAAAAGCCTTGACCATTCTAACTGTCAAGGCTAACCATTTTCATAATAAACTTACTCTTCTATATTTTTGGGTTCCTCTTAGGAGATACATAAGAAATATCATAACCCGAAAACTTTTTTAAATACTTTGAAACAGTAGACCCATAAGCATCTGCTACATTATGACTTCCATAAGAACGCAAATACTTTTGAACATTACCCGCACCTGCTAAATGAGCAGCAGCTAACATTCCTGACTCTGTTACAACAATACCACCAATTTTTTTACCTACAAAACGCCGAATATCTCTTCTAAGAATCCATTTGTTTCTAGATACGTTCGTATAAAAAACTCTTTCTTGTAAAACAGGATCGTTTAAAAAAATTGTTGGATTATAAACCCCCATTAACTCCAATGTTTCTACACCAAACTGGTATTTGCCCAAATACCCTAAAGTATTTGTTACAAAATAATTACCTTGAGATTCTTTAAACGCCAAGGCTTCTTTAAAACCAATATAAGAGCTTCCTAAAAAAGGAGGCACTATAACTAGGTTTGTAAAGTAAGTTTTGTTTTTGGGAAACAAAACCTTAGTAGGTTCTTTTACTTTTAAAGTTTCTGGAACTGTAACTTCCTGGGTTTTAAAACCAAAACTTATAAAAATAAACATCACGATAAGAGGACTACTCACGTATATCCATCTTCTCATATAATTGTTTTCTTAAGACTTACCTCTTCCTAAAAAGTGTGCTTAAATTTCTGAGGGAGCAAAGTTAGAACTAAATTGTTCTCTAATTTTAGAAAGTTTTGTTAAAACTATACAATTTCAGTTAACAGGTCAAAAAAATAAGATAACTTACTATCTATTTATCTTTTTGGAATTAATCCAACGGATGTATTGTTCTTTATTTCGGTTGTGTTGCGCAAGTGTTTTAGCAAATTTATGATACCCAAAATTCTCCACGTTTGCTACAAAATATATATAATTATGTTTTTCTGAGTTCAAAACTGCATCTATCGCAGAAATATCTGGCATTGCAATTGGCCCAGGAGGTAAACCACCATATTTATAGGTATTATAAGGGGAATCTAACTCCAAATCCTTATACAAAACCCTCTTAATTACCTTATTAAAGTCTCCCGTATGTTTTTTTATTGCATAAATTACTGTAGGATCAGCCTGCAATAAAATACCTTTTCTCAACCTATTTAAATAGACCCCTGCCACTCTAGGACGCTCCTCTACTTTAGCAGTTTCTTTATGAACAACAGAAGCTAATGTTACCACCTCTTTATCTGTTAAACCAATAGTTTTTGCTTTGGCTAACCTATCTTCATTCCAAAAACGCCTGTATTCCTTTAACATTCTATTACGAAAACCTTCTGCAGAAATGTTCCAGAAAAATTCATAGCTATTAGGAATATACATTGCAAGCTCGGTATTTTTATTAAAACCGTTTTCCTTTAAAAAATTTATATCCGTAAAAGCTTTTAACAAACTAATACTATCTGGTTCTATTTGAGATGCTATTCTACCTGCTAAATTTTCTATAGTTTCTTGGTTATTAAAAGCAACCTTAACAGGAGTATTACCACTTCTAAGAATCCCAATAATTTCATTATTATTCATTCCTTTTTTTAAAACATATTTACCTGCTTTAATATTAGAAGTGTATTTTTTACGGTCCGCAGCAGATTTAAACGAAGAAAAGTCCTTTACTAAAGGCTCTAAAATATTTTCTAAATCTCCAACACTAGAGTTTGTAGGAATATAAACATATGCTTTGTCATTATTAAAATTTGTATTAGGTGTAAAAAAAGCACCATACACCATATAAGCAAATGCTCCGCCAGCTATTAAACCTATAAAGACAATTGCTAATACTATTTTTTTTATATACATGTATTAAATTTTTGAAATAAAATTTCATTTTTAAAATTACCTCCAGACAAAATCCAATCTTTTTTTACTCCTATTTGTTTAAAACCTATTTTTTTAAATAAATGTATGCTTGCCAAATTATCTTCTAAAACGTTGGCATAAACTTGATGCAATCCTAAAGTAGAAAAAGCGTAGCTACATAAAACACTTACTGCATCAAAACCCACCCCTTTATTACGTTCTTCTTCATTTAATATTACAATACCTAAACCTGCTCGTTTATTTTTAGGATCAAAATCAAATAAATCTATTAAACCAATAACAGTGCCATTAGCAGAACAAACACACAACCTAAGCTGCTTTACTTCATAAATATCTTTATAAGCATTTTCTAAATACAGTCTTAAAACCTGTTTGGAATATGGGGTAATAGTGCCACTTATTTCCCATAAATCGGTGTTATTTTCTAAAGTATATAAAAAATCCAAATCGCTCATTTCAAGAGCCCTTAAATATACTTGCTCTCCTTTTAAATGTTGCATACTATTTCTCCTTTATAAACTTGTTTAGCATCTCCAATTAAAAAAACATCAGAATACATAGCATCATTTACAGAAAATTTCACTTCTAAATTACCACCTAAAACATTTATAAAAACATGATTAGATTTTACCTTGCCAGATTTATGCATAGCTATCGCCGCTGCAGTAACGCCAGTTCCACAAGAAAGTGTTTCATCTTCTACTCCTCTTTCATAAGTTCTAACTGCAAACACATTTTCTTTTACAGATTCTACAAAATTTATATTACTCCCTGCCTCTCCATATAAACCGTATCGCAACTTTTTACCTTCTTCTTTTACACGAAACTCAGAAAGATTAACCACCTCTTGTACATGATGTGGTGAACCTGTATTTAAAAACATGGCATTAGGCTTTGTTTTAATTTCATCAACATCTAACATTTGTAAACTAACC
Organism: Maribacter vaceletii; assembly: GCF_003634105.1. GTDB lineage: Bacteria > Bacteroidota > Bacteroidia > Flavobacteriales > Flavobacteriaceae > Maribacter_B > Maribacter_B vaceletii. The sequence continues at coordinate 646,900 of NZ_RBIQ01000008.1, forward strand.
AAACTACCTTCTATAATTGCATTATGCAAACCATCTACGGCATTAAATGTTGTTTCTTTTTTAAAAACATTTAAAAATTCTGCAAAAGCCACTATACACCTACCTCCATTACCACACATGGTACTTTCATTTCCGTCAGAATTATAATAAACCATTTTAAAGTCTACAGCAGTATCCTTTTCTAACAATATAAGTCCGTCTGCACCAACACCAAATCTTCTATCACACAAAAAAGCAACCAATTTTGTATTGTCTTTAGGAAATTTTAAATCCCTATTATCAATCATTACAAAATCATTTCCTGTACCTTGGTATTTATAAAAAGTAATATCCATTTTATCCATAATTAAAACAAAGATAAAACATTATTAAGATTTTTTTAGCAGTTAAAAACACGTTAAAGAAACTAAATGAACTATAAAAACTATTAATTTTACAATAGAATACTATTAGAATTAAATTATATAAAATGAAAAAAATTAGCAGCCTATTGTTAGTAGCAGTTTTTGCTGGTGCATTTACGCTTGGAGCTTACAAGCTTTTTTTTGAAAACACCAATTACAAAGTAGTTACCCAAGAAGGAGAAAACACTACTTTTAAAACAAACTACACCCCAACCTCTCCAAAAGGAGCTGGTATAAATGAGTTAGATTTTACAACTGCAGCAGAAACAACTGTTAACGCTGTAGTACACGTAAAAAATGTAACTTTAAGTTCTGGACCAACCAATATTATGGAGTTTTTCTATGGCTCAAAATCTAGTCAAACTCCGCAAGTAGGAACTGGCTCTGGAGTTATAATTTCTTCGGATGGATATATTGTAACAAATAACCATGTTATAGATAAAGCAAACAAACTACAAGTTACTTTAAACAATAACAAAACATATGATGCGGAATTAATTGGAACTGACCCAAATACAGATATAGCATTACTTAAGATTGATGCTAAAAAACATTTACCATATTTAGCATTTGGAGATTCTGATAATGTAAAAATTGGAGAATGGGTTCTTGCTGTAGGAAACCCTTTTAACCTTACCTCTACTGTAACTGCTGGAATTGTAAGTGCTAAAGCTAGGGCACTTGGACAAATAGACCAATCTTTTATACAAACTGATGCCGCAGTAAACCCAGGAAACAGCGGTGGAGCATTAGTAAACACTAATGGAGATTTGGTTGGCATAAACACAGCAATAACCTCACAAACAGGTTCTTATGTGGGGTACTCTTTTGCTGTTCCAAGTAATATTGCAAAAAAAGTAGTAGAAGATATTATGGAGTACGGTAACGTTCTTAAAGGAATTATTGGTATTACCACTCCGCATATGAATTCTCCCTACGCTATTGAAAATGGAATAAATGAAATTGAAGGAGTTTATGTAGATGGTGTTACCTCTGGCTCTGGAGCAGAAGATGCAGAAATACAGTCTGGTGATATAATAAAAAAAATAGACGATATAAAGGTTAAGAAATTTGCAGACCTTACAGGGTATATATCCGCAAAAAGACCTGGAGATGAAGTTATTTTAACCTTAGACAGAGATAATGAAGTTTTAGAAATACCAGTAACATTAAAAGAAAGACAAACCCTTATTGTTCCTGTTATGGGCATTGAAATTAAAAATTTAACCGAAGAGGATATGAAAAATTTTAACACAAAAACTGGTGTTAAAATTATTGGAGTTCCAGAAACCTATAGAGGGTATGGTTTATATGGTAAAATATTATTATCTGTTGACGATGAAAAAATAAACAATATTCAAGAAGCAAAAACACTTTTTGGACGCATCTCCAGATATGGAAAAACTAGTATTACCATGTTAAATAGTAAAGGAGAAAGAGAACGTCTAATTTTTCAGTAAATAAACTCCATTAAAAAATAAAAAAAGCACCTTATTTTAAGGTGCTTTTTTTATTTCATTTTTTCTTTACGAAAACGTTTGAAATAAGTACTTTTGCAAGCAAATTAACTTTTGAAAAAGTCATAATGGCAAAAAATAAATCTTACGAAAAAGAGCTTGCATTCCAAGCGGACAGAAGAAAAGCAACTACAGAGTTTATTAAACTCGCTAGTGACCTTTGGTACGATAAATCTATAGAGACCGTACTTTTTAAAAATCAAGTTATAGACAAAAACGTTAGCGATATAATTAACCTTCATGAATATGCAGGTGAATTTGTTCAAAAACCTGTTTCTATTTTTGACTCTGTTGAAATTTTAAGAGCAATTAACGATATTAAACTACCTCCCTCTAAGTTAGATATTGGTAAACTAACCTACGAATACCATTCGGATAGTAATGACTATAGCAATGTAAAATCATTTGTAATAGACAAATTAAAAAACGCAAACGAAACTGAAAAAATACAACCAAAAGATGTTGTATTATATGGCTTTGGAAGAATAGGTAGACTTTTAGCCAGAGAACTTATGGCTAAAACTGGTAAGGGTACCCAAATGCGCTTAAGAGCAATTGTAACTCGAGGAGAAATAACAGAAGAAATTCTTGAAAAAAGAGCTAATCTACTAAGAATAGACTCTGTTCATGGCAAATTTAATGGTACTGTAGATATAGATTCTAAAAATAAAGCGCTACTAATTAACGGTACAACAGTACACATTATTAGCGCCTCTAAACCTGAAGACATAGATTACACTAAATATAGTATAAACAATGCCTTAATAATAGATAACACAGGGGCTTATAGAGATAAAACAGAATTAAGTAGACACTTAAAATCTAAAGGAGCATCCAAAGTATTGCTTACCGCCCCTGGAAAAGAAGTTCCTAATATTGTACATGGGGTTAACCATACAGAATATGACCCAGACACAACAAATATATTTTCTGCAGCTTCATGTACTACAAATGCAATAACACCTGTTTTAAAAGTTGTAGAAGATTCTCTAGGAATTAGAAAAGGGCATTTAGAAACAATACACGCTTACACTAATGACCAAAATTTAGTAGACAACATGCATAGCAAATACCGTAGAGGAAGAGCTGCTGGTTTAAACATGGTAATTACCGAGACTGGAGCCGGAAAAGCTGTTGCCAAAGCCTTACCAGAACTAGAAGGAAAATTAACCTCTAATGCAATTCGTGTCCCTGTACCTAACGGCTCTCTTGCAATTTTAAATTTAGAAACTAAAAACAAAACTTCTTTAAGTGCAATAAATACAATTTTAAAAAAATACGCCTTAGAAGGAAACTTAGTGGAGCAAATAAAGTATTCTCTAAGCAAAGAAATGGTTTCTTCTGACATAATAGGTACTTCTGCCCCATCTATTTACGATAGCAAAGCAACTATAGTTAATAGTACTGGAAAAAATATTATACTCTATATATGGTATGATAATGAATACGGATACTCCCACCAAGTAATACGATTAGCTAAATATATATCTAAAGTAAGAAGATTTACCTATTACTAGTACAACCAACAAATTCAAAGGTTTTATTTTAGTAACATGCTTACTAAAATAAAACCTTTTTTTAATATTTTTTTCTTAATTGATATTATTGAATTACTTTTACCTCCCTCTAAATCACTATTATTAATATAGAAAGCACTAACAAATGAAAGGTTTAAGAATACTATTTGCAGTAATCGCCTTGTTCACAATTAACCTACACTACGGACAAGAAGAAAGCAACCAAGAAGAATTGTCTTTAGACAAAGGAAATATTAATAGCCAGTTTGAATATGTTTATAAAAAATCTGGTAATTATAGAGCAGATGGAAAAAGGTATGAAGTTGTTAGAGTAATTTCTCTAGACAAGTTAAAACAAAATGTGCTTGACTCCTTAAATGTTTATAGCAAAAAAGAAGAAGGCTTAAGAGCTACTATTACAGGACACGAAACAACAATATCTTCTTTAGAAAAAAAATTAAATGAAACAACAAATAACCTTTCTTCTGTTACCGAAGAAAAAGATAGTATGTCTTTTCTAGGCATTTTAGTTTCAAAAGGAACCTATAATGCTATCTTATGGACAGTCATAGCATGCTTACTCCTGCTTTTATTAGGATTCATATACAAGTTTAGAAAAAGTAACGTGCTTACGCAAGAAGCAAAATTAGCTTTATCTGAAGTAGAAACTGAATATGAAGACCATAGAAGAAGAGCATTAGAAAGAGAACAAAAAATAAGTAGGCAACTACAAGATGAAATAAACAAATACAAGAAAAACAAATAATTAAAAAGCTCCATTAGGAGCTTTTTTTATACAATAAATATAGAAGGTAAGAGTTAGCCCCTCTTCTAAATATTAATAATCATATAGTTTTACTACTTTTGACTTTTTATTCTAAAAAGCTATTGTTAGATGCGTATTGATATAATAACGGTACTACCCGAATTACTAAAAAGCCCTTTTGAAGCATCTATTCTAAAAAGAGCTATAGATAAAGGGTTAGTAGAAGTTCATTTTCATAATTTAAGAGATTACACAGATAAAAGTTACAATCAAGTAGATGATTACCAATTTGGAGGTGGAGCTGGAATGGTATTAATGGTGGAGCCAATAGACAAATGCATAAGTAACCTAAAAAGTCAAAGAAACTATGATGAAGTTATTTATATGACTCCTGATGGTGAAACTTTAAATCAAAAACTAGCAAACAGACTCTCTCTAAAAGAAAATATAATACTATTATGCGGGCATTATAAAGGTGTAGACCAGCGCGTTAGAGATTTATTTATTACCAAAGAAATATCTGTTGGAGATTATGTCTTATCTGGTGGAGAATTAGGAGCTGCAATTTTATGTGACGCTGTTATTAGGTTAATTCCAGGAGTTCTTAGCAACGAAACTTCTGCCCTAACAGATACGTTCCAAGACAATCTTTTAGCTCCTCCAATATATACAAGACCTGCAGAATATAAAGGCCATAAAGTACCAGAAATACTTTTATCAGGGAATTTTCCAAAAATTGAAGAGTGGAGAGAAAATCAAGCCATTAAAAGAACAGAAGAATTAAGACCAGATTTATTAGAGTAACTCTTATTCATTTACAAAAAAATAGAATAAAATATTCTTGCCAGTATTAATAATATATGTATTTTTGCAAACTATTAAAATAACCTCTGACGAAAATCGTGAATGTTATTTGTATATTATTTTAAAATAAAATATTAAAATGGAATCATTAATAAAATTTGTAGAAAACGAATTCGTTCCTAAAAAAGATTTCCCTGATTTTTCTGCTGGTGATACAATAACAGTATACTACGAAATTAAAGAAGGTGAAAAAACACGTACACAGTTCTTTAAAGGTGTAGTAATACAAAGAAGAGGAAGTGGCGCAACAGAAACTTTTACTATTAGAAAAATGTCTGGTACTATTGGTGTTGAACGTATTTTTCCAATAAACTTACCTGCTTTGCAAAAAATAGAGCTTAATAAGAGAGGAAAAGTTCGTAGATCTAGAATATTCTACTTTAGAGGTTTAACTGGTAAAAAAGCTAGAATTAAAGAGGTTCGTAAATAATTTACAACCAAATTTATTACACATATTAAAAAGCACTGTTCCTAACAGTGCTTTTTTACGTTATAAACAATTGTTAATAACAATAGTTCATAAACTGTTGATTATTAACTACATAAAAGCATTATTCTTTTGTATAAAATTTCTTAACTTTAGGTTATAGATTACAGCAATCTATTATAAAGTTTACGTTCTTTATATTGTTATGCACTCTTCTTTAAACTATAAAAAAGCTCTTGCATTTTTAAATTTTTAATTAAGAGAAAGTGAGATTTATATTTATAATATTTTTTCACTTATACATAAAAATGAAAAAAGCCTCATAGCTACTATTCGTTTATATATTGCATGACAAAAAAATAGTAATTAATGAGTTAGCTATAAAACACTAAAACTTAATTTCTATAAACGTTGAAATAGTGGTCTAAATGCAATCAATGGTTGCCGTTTTATTAAAAAATAAAACAACAGGTTTACAAACTATTTCTAGAAAGCCATATCCCATACATGTATAGGATATGGCTTTTAATATTCACAAAATTCTTTTAAATCTTAAAGTTTAGCACATTTAACATGCTAACAAAAACCCTTTTATATCGTATCTTTGTTTTGCTTAAACTTAATGAAATACATACATGCCAAAAATTTTTTATACCCAAACTGATGAAGCGCCAGCTTTAGCTACACAATCTTTCTTACCGATAGTAAGTGTTTTTACAAAAACTTCTGGAATTACAATAGAAACTAAGGATATTTCTTTAGCAGGAAGAATAAGAGCTACTTTTCCTGATTTCTTAGAAAAAGACCAACAAATTACTAATGATTTAGTAGAATTGGGTACTATGGCAAAACAGCCAGAGGCCAATATTATTAAGCTTCCAAATATTAGCGCATCAATCCCCCAACTTAAAGAAGCAATAGAAGAATTACAAAATAAAGGTTACAAAGTTCCTAGTTACCCAGATAATGCAACCACAGACGCAGAAAAGGACATAAAATCTAGATATGACAAAATTAAAGGTAGTGCTGTAAACCCTGTTTTAAGAGAAGGAAACTCTGACCGTAGAGCTCCTAAAGCTGTGAAAAATTACGCAAAACAAAATCCACATTCAATGGGAGCTTGGAGCGCTGATTCTAAAACCCATGTTGCTACTATGGGTGAGGGTGATTTTCAGGCAAATGAAAAATCTGTTACTATTCCAAAAGCTACCAGTGTAAAAATAGAATTAACGGCAAATAATGGATCTACAACTATCTTAAAAGAAAAAATAGATTTATTAGACGGCGAAATTATAGATGCAACTGTTATGAATAAAAAAGCACTTGTTTCTTTTCTTAAAGAACAAGTTGCTGATTCCAAAGCTAAAGGCATCCTTTTTTCATTACATATGAAAGCTACTATGATGAAGGTTTCGGACCCTATTATATTTGGGCATGCTGTAGAAGCTTATTTTGAAAATGTTTTTTCAAAGCACCAAGCCACCTTTAACGAATTAGGTATTAAGGCTAGTGATGGTCTAGAAAGTTTATACACTAAATTAAATAATTTATCTGCAGATAAAAAAGCCGAAATTGAAAAGGATATTGCTACTACAATTGAAAATGGTCCTGATTTAGCAATGGTAAATTCTGATAAAGGTATTACAAACTTGCATGTTCCTAGTGATATAATTATTGATGCCTCTATGCCAGCAATGATTCGTAACTCTGGACAAATGTGGAATGCGCAAGGTGTAGCACAAGATACAAAAGCAGTTATTCCAGATAGTAGTTATGCAGGAATATACACTGCTACTATTGAGTTTTGTAAAAAACATGGTGCTTTTGATCCTACTACAATGGGAACTGTCCCTAATGTTGGACTTATGGCTCAAAAAGCTGAAGAATATGGTTCTCATGACAAAACTTTTAAAATAGACAACGCAGGTATTGTAAAGGTTATTGATGCTAACGGAAATACACTAATAGAACACCCTGTTGAAGAAGGTGATATATGGAGAATGTGTCAAGTAAAAGATGCTCCTATTCAAGATTGGGTAAAACTTGCGGTTTCTAGAGCACAAGCTACAAAAGTACCTGCAATTTTTTGGTTAGATGAAAATAGAGCTCATGATGCAGAACTTATAAAAAAGGTAAAAACCTATTTAGAAGACCATGATACAAATGGTTTAAATATTCAAATATTATCTCCAATTAAGGCTACTCAATTTACACTGGAGAGAATTATTAAAGGAGAAGATACAATATCTGTTTCTGGGAATGTATTAAGAGATTATTTAACCGATTTATTTCCAATTTTAGAAGTTGGTACAAGTGCAAAAATGCTTTCTATTGTTCCTTTAATGAATGGTGGCGGCTTATTTGAAACAGGCGCAGGCGGCTCTGCCCCTAAACATGTACAACAATTTATAGAAGAAGGACACTTACGTTGGGATTCTTTAGGAGAATTTTTAGCACTAGGAGTATCTTTAGAATTTTTCGGAGAAAAAGAAAACAATACAAAAGCAAAAGTACTTGGAGAAACTTTAGATACCGCTACAGAAAAGTTTTTAGTAAATGACAAATCTCCTTCTAGAAAAGTAAATGAGATAGATACTAGAGGAAGTCATTTTTACCTTTCTTTATATTGGGCAGAAGCTTTAGCTAAGCAAGATAAAGATGCAGAACTAAAAAAATTATTTAATGGCATTTACAAAGAACTTTCTGAGAATGAAAATACTATTGCTCAAGAATTAATAGATTCTCAAGGAAAAGAAAATAATATCGGTGGCTACTATATCCCAGATGCAGAACTTGTTGCTAAAGCAATGAGACCAAGTAAAACTTTTAATAGCATATTAGATAAAATATAAGTTATGTTCTTTACATAAATAAAAACCCTTGTTTTTTCAACAAGGGTTTTTTCATTTATTAAATAAATGTTAAGTGTAAGATTACCTTGTTTTTACTGACTATTTTTATAAAAAAACTACAATGAAGTTTCATATAAGAGTTTGCCTCTTCATTTTCTTAAGCTCTTCCTATTTATCCTTTGGACAACAAAAATTTACACTCAGCGGTATTGTATCCCAAAAAAACAGTAATGAAACTCTTATTGGTGTAACTATTGCAATTCCAGAATTACAAACAGGAGTAATAACAAATGAATATGGTTTTTATTCTATTACATTACCAGAAGGTAACTACACATTAGTAACTAATTATTTAGGTTTCCAAGAAATAAAAAAAGACATTACACTAACAGATAATAAAAAAATAAACTTTCAACTTAAAGAAGAAGCAGAACAGCTAGAAGAAGTTATTGTTATCGAAGATAAAGAGCGTATAGATATTAGAAAACCACAAATGAGTGTTAACACTCTAAAGGCAGAAACTATTAAAAATATTCCTGTAATATTAGGAGAGGCAGATATTATTAAATCAATTTTACTTTTACCAGGAGTAACAAATGCTGGCGAAGGTGCTTCAGGATTTAATGTTCGTGGAGGCTCGGCAGACCAAAATTTAATTTTATTAGATGAGGCTACAATCTTTAACTCTTCTCATTTATTTGGATTCTTTTCTGTTTTTAATCCAGATGCAATTAAAAATATAAAACTATATAAGGGTGGTATCCCAGCAAGATATGGTGGCAGAGTATCCTCTGTATTAGATATTTTTCAAAAAGAAGGAAACAGCAAAGAAATTAAAGTAAACGGAGGATTAGGCTTAGTTGCTAGCAGACTTTTGGTAGAAGGACCAATAATTAAAGATAAATCTGCATTTTTAATAGGTGGTCGGGCTTCTTATGCACATCTTTTTTTTCCTTTATTTAATTTAGATAATACAGCATACTTTTTTGACCTTAACGCAAAACTTAATTACAAAATAAACCAAAATAACAACCTATTTTTATCAGGCTATTTTGGAAGAGATGTTTTTGGCATTAGTGATAGTTTTGTAAATACTTATGGTAATTCTGTTGGGAATTTTAGATGGAATCATTTATTTTCAGATAAGTTATTTTCTAACTTATCCCTAATATATTCTGATTATTACTATGGTTTGAAATTAGATTTTGTAGGCTTCAATTGGAACTCAGGCATACAAAATTTTAATATTAAATACGATTTAAAACACTACTTAAATAATGATTTACAAGTAAATTATGGTATTAATAATATTTACTACAAATTTAACCCTGGAAAAATAGAACCTAGTAATACTAACTCTGGAATTATTGAGGAACAATTAACACAAAAATTTGCAAATGAGTTTGCTGCATATATAGATATAGAGCAAAATATCACCAAAAACCTAAGTCTACAATATGGAGTAAGGTTTAGCCATTTTAATAGATTAGGTCAAGATGAAATTAATGTATATGAAAATAATGAAGCCATACTTTTCAATGAAGAATTTCAATTATATTATTCTGCAAACCCAACAGAAACTAGTAATGTAAAAAAAGGAAGTCTAAAAACTTTTACTAATGTAGAACCTCGATTAGGATTTTCTTATTCTTTTAAAAATAATGCTATAAAAGGTAGCTACACTAGATTATCACAATACCTTCATTTACTATCTAACACAAGCTCCCCTACTCCATTAGATGTTTGGACTCCAAGTGGTCCATTTATTAAACCACAACTCTTAGACCAGTTTGCATTAGGATATTTTAAAACCATAGACGAAAATAAATACAGTATAGAAACTGAAGTTTTTTATAAAAAAATCAAAAATAGAATAGATTATATAAATGGAGCCAACTTAATAGCTAATGATGCTATTGAACAAATAATTTTAAACGGAAGAGCTAGGGCTTATGGTGTAGAGTTTTTATTTAAAAAGAATGAAGGGAAGCTAAAAGGATGGTTAGCATATACCCTTTCTAAATCTGAACAACAAACACCTGGAAGAACTCCAATAGAAACCGGTATAAATTTTGGAGAATGGTATAACACTGCGTATGACAAAACGCATGATTTTTCTTTATATGCCAGTTATGAATTAAATACAAAGTGGAGCATAAACTCTAACCTTATATACCAAACTGGGCAACCTACCAATTACCCTGTTGGTCAATTTCAATTTCAAGGGCTAACAGTGCCTTACTATGGCCTTAGAAATAATGAACGTTTACCAAATTACCATAGAATAGACCTTTCGGCAACTCTAACTCCAAAAAAAAGCACTTTCAAAAAAATAAAAAGCGAATGGGTATTTAGCATTTACAATTTATATAATAGAAAAAATGCTGCCTCAATTAATTTTAACAGAAATACAGAAACAGGAAATAACGAAGCCATTCGTACCTCAATTTTTGGTATAGTACCTGCAGTAACTTATAATTTTAAATTTTAGAATCATGAAGAACCTTCTACCCATTCTAATTCTAGGTTTTCTTTTTTTCTCTTGCGAAGATGTTATAGAAGTAGATGCTCCTAGTGAAACTCCTAAGCTTAATATTGATGCTTTAATTAGAGTTGACACTAGTAAAACAAGAACTACAGTTAAAGTTATAGCTGGGCTTACAAGTTCTTTTTTTGATGACTTAAAACCAGCGAAACTAAACCAAATAGTTATTACAAACCTAAGAACTGAAACCTCCTTATTTTTACAAGAATCAGAACCTGGAATATATGTTGGTGTACAAAACACTACCTTCTTTACCAATGGCGAATTAGCTTTATATATAGAACACGAAGACCAAACATATGCAGCAAGAGCTACTTATATGGAAGCCTCAGAGATAACAAAATTAGAACAAGGAAACGGCACTTTATTTGAGGGTAACGAAACAGAAATTATCATTGCTTTTACAGATATTCCAAATAAGGACAACTACTATTTATTTGACCTTGACTTTAATGAATATTTAGTAACCGAAGATGATTTTTATAAAGGAAAATCTTTTGAATTTTCTTATTTTTATAATGATGATATTACTTCTGGTATGGAAATTAATATTAATTTATTGGGTGTAGATGAAGCTTTCTATAATTATATGGATTTAGTAATTGTTCAAAGTGGCGGCTCTCAGGGTCCTTTTCAGACCCCAGTAGCTACAGTAAAAGGAAATATTACAAACATTACAGGAACAACAGATATTAATGATATAAAAGTAGATACCAAAAACTTTGCATTTGGCTACTTTGCTGTTTGCCAATCTTTTTCTAAATCAATAATTATAGAATAAAAAATATGAGAACAAATAAAGAGGTAATGATGAAAGGTGTAAAGTATATGGCATACACCGTGCTTCTTATGTTTACTGCTCCTGTAGCTTTATACCAAGCATTTAAAAATGAAGGTCATCCTTTTTTCTGGCCAGTACTTATTGTTGGTGCAATACTTGCCCTTGGAGCAATTGTTATGGGGTTCTATAGTATAAAAGTAATAATGGACGGTATTTTTAATAAAAAACCAAAACGTTAATCATTTTTTAGTGGCTGTACCTTTCCATTTATTAATTAATGAACCATACTCATAATCCAAAACAGATTCTTGCCTTTCTAATTTTCCAGCAGCAAAAGCACGTTGCAAAATATCTTCTATAAGATAATCCTCATGTACATTTACTGGGTCATACTCAGCTTTAATTGTAATATTAAAAAAGCCTGCAGTTGTATTATACCAAAAGGCACGCCAACCGCTTCTAAGGTCTTTCACCAAATCAAAACTTGTGTTTCCTGTTTGCCTATGCACTAGTTTTACTAAAATCTGTCCCTCGGTTCTTGTTAGCTTTTTAAGCTTTTCAGAAAATTCATCTTCAATAGATTTTTGAACTTCTTTCGTATATTTTTTTCTCTTTCCTTTTCTCTTAATAAGAAGAAGTGTATCATTTAATTCTACTAAACGTTCTGCCGCTAATTTAGCATATGGGTATACTTTTATAGTCTTACGCCTAAGAATATAATATTTAAGCTTAGCATCGTAATTACTAAACTTTAGTTTACCAAAAACATAAGCCTCATGTAAAGGAATAGAACTCTGAAAAACAGAGTCTCCCTCTATTTTTATAAACTTTTCTGAAATAGAATCGTTTTGCTGTTCTTGGACTTGACCATAAACAACAACAGTAATATTTACTATAATAAAAAATAAGAATATCTTTTTCATCTTTTTTAACAAAGCAAAAGTCTTGCCAAAATTAACGATAAAAAGCGTGTGATATTACTTAAAATTAGTGAATATTAGTAAGTTTGTATATAAAATATAAGTTTATGGCTTCAAAGAAAATACTTACTAAGAAATCTGTTGATTTCTTTGAAAAATATCTAAATAACGCTGCTCCTACTGGATATGAGTGGGAAGGGCAAAAAATATGGATGGAATATCTAAAACCATACGTAGATACATTTATTACAGATACCTACGGTACTGCTGTTGGTGTTATTAACCCAGATGCTAAATACAAAGTAGTTATAGAGGGGCATTCTGATGAAATTTCTTGGTATGTTAATTACATTACAGATAACGGACTCATACACGTAATTCGTAATGGCGGTAGTGACCACCAAATTGCACCATCTAAATGGGTAAATATTCACACAAAAAAAGGAATTGTAAAAGGCATTTTTGGTTGGCCAGCAATACATACTAGAAAAGGTCCTAAGGAAGAAACTCCAAAAATTGAAAATATTACGGTTGATGTTGGTGCTACTACAAAAGAAGAAGTTGAAAAATTAGGAGTTCATGTTGGATGCGTTATTACTTACCCAGATGAGTTTCAAATTTTAAATAAAAATAAGTTTGTTTGTAGAGCTATAGATAATAGAGCCGGTGGCTTTATGATTGCAGAGGTTGCTCGTTTATTACATGAGAATAAAGAAAAATTACCTTTTGGATTATACATTACAAACTCTGTACAAGAGGAAATAGGGTTACGTGGCGCAGAAATGATTACACATACTATTAAACCAGATGTAGCTATTATTACAGATGTTTGCCATGACACCACTACCCCTATGATTAATAAAGCGATACAAGGGCATACTGAAATTGGTGCCGGACCTGTTATTTCTTATGCACCAGCGGTACAAAATAAATTAAGAGAACGTATTATTGAAACTGCAGAAGAAAAGAAAATTCCTTTTCAAAGAATGGCAGCTTCTAGGTCTACAGGAACAGATACCGATGCTTTTGCATATAGTAATGGCGGTGTGGCTTCTGCTTTAATATCTTTACCATTACGTTACATGCATACCACTGTAGAAACAGTACATCAAGATGATGTAGAGAATGTCATAAAACTTATATACGAAACATTACTAACTATAAAAGAAGGAGAAACCTTTAGTTATTTTGAGTAAACTACCTCGGGCAATCCCACGAGGTATTTATTAGGAAACTAATTTTGATTTCGAGACAAGCCTCGGAGCATTTAAATCTCGATTATCGAGTAAAACTTTTAGTCCCTCCTTAATCGGAGGGATTTTTTTATATTCTTTTTAATATGGATGAGTTAATTGATATACTAGATTCTGATGGACATTTAACAGAACAAACAGAAATGAAATCTGTTGCACATAGAGAGGGACTATTTCACCAAACTGTACATATTTGGTTTTATACTAAAACTGGAGATATATTATTACAACAACGTGGAAAAAACAAAGCTACCTTTCCTCTACTTTGGGATGTTTCTGTTGCTGGCCATATTGGAGCCGGAGAATCCATAGAAATTTCAGCTCTTAGAGAAATTGAAGAAGAAATTGGTCTACAAATTTCCAAACAAGAATTACAAAAAATTGGTGTTTTTAAATCTATTCATAAACACAGTAAAACCCTTATAGACTGTGAGTTTCATCATACTTTTATAACGGAATTAAAAGTCCCTTTACATAGTTTAAAAAAACAAGAAAGTGAAGTGGAGAACTTAAAACTTATTGCTATTAATCAATTGAAAAGGGAATTAAAAGGTAAAGAAAAAAATAGCTATGTACCGCACAAAGCATCCTATTATGAAGCTATTTTAAAAAAAATAAAGCACTAGAAACCCTATAGCATTAGTGCTTTACATATTTTAAGAAGTAATTACATATTGTAAACACCCCCATTTATGTCTAAAGTAGCTCCTGTAATAAATCCGTCATATTCCGATGCTAAATATAAAACTGCTCTAGCTACATCTGCTGCATTACCCGCTCTTTGTATTGGAATACCCGCTGTTGTTTCCGCTGCAGATTCTTTTGTAGTATGCGTATTATGAAACGATGTTCCAAGAATAAGCCCTGGTGCAACCGCATTAACTCTAGTACCCTGTGCTCCTAACTCTGTAGATAATGCTCTTGTATAAGTTAAAATTGCACCTTTGCTTGTAGAATAAACAAGTGACCCAGGATGCCCACCTTTACGCCCTGCTAATGATGCTAAATTAACTATACTACTATTCTCATTTTTAGCCAAATAAGGAGATGCCGCACGTGTTACAAACATCATAGAGGTTAGGTTTATATCCATTACTTTATGCCAGAACTCAGTTTCCATTTCGCTTAATAATCTACGTGCAACAAGAGAACCAGCATTATTTATTAAAATATTTAACCCTCCCAATGCTTCTACTGTTTTTTTAATCATCGTATTTGCATCTTCTTCTTTGGTTAAATCTCCACTTATAGCAATTGCTTTTTGCCCTTTACTTTCTGCATAAGCAACTAATTCATTAGCGGTGTCTGCACTAGAAAAATAGTGAATTGCAACATTAGACCCACTATCAATAAAGTGTTTTGTTATTTCCTCTCCAATTCCTTGCGCACCAGCAGTAATGAGTATATTTTTTCCAGATAACTTGTTACTATTCGTCATGATTTTTTAATTATAAAACTTGATTTTGTTTTGATTTATACCCGCATCAATTATACAATACAAAATTGCACAACCAGATTGGTTAACCAAATATAATCAAAAAATAACTTAGTAAACTACCTCGGGCAAGCCCACGAGACATTTATAGGAAACTGATTTCGATTTCGAGGCAAGCCTTGGAGCATTTAAATCTCGATTATCGAGTAAAAATTTATCTGATTTTAAAGAAGTTAGCTTAAGTAATTAATAAAGTCTTCAATCTTTTTTAAGCTGTATTCTTTTTGGGAGCCTTCTTCCATATTTTTAACCACAAAAGAGTTGTTTTCTAACTCAGAATCTCCTAATAAAATTACAAAAGGCACTTTTCTATTGTTAGCATATTTAAACTGCTTTTGCATTTTTGTGTTAGATGGATATAAGTCCGCCTTAATACCTGATGCTCTTAATTGCGTTATTAATTTTAAAGCAGCCAAAGCTTCTTTATCTCCAAAATTTAAACATAATACATCCAAAGATTGATCTATGGCTTCTGGGAAAAGATTTAATTCTTCCAGAACCAAATAAATACGGTCTAAACCAAAAGAAATACCAACACCGCTAACATCTTTTAAACCAAACACACCTGTAAGGTCATCATAACGACCACCGCCACCAATAGAACCCATTTTAACACCTTCTGGAGCACTTACCTCAAAAATAGCTCCTGTATAGTAGTTAAGTCCTCGAGCTAAAGTAACGTCTATAGAAAGTGAAGCAGATTGCAACCCTAAAGTAGTAATAGATTCTATAATAAACGTTAGCTCCTCTACTCCTTTTGTACCTTCTTCAGAATTTGACAATAACGTTTTAAGGCTCTGTAATTGCTCTAAATTGGTTCCAGAAAGCGTAAATAAAGGTGCGGCTTTTTCTATAGAAGCTTCCGATATTCCTTTAGATAACATTTCTTTCTTAACACCTTCTTCTCCTATTTTATCTAGCTTATCTAATGCTACTGTAAAATCTATTAGTAAATGTTTAGCTCCTATTACTTCTGCAATACCAGCTAATATTTTTCTATTATTTAGTTTGATGTTTACTCCGCTTAAACCTAAATCTGCAAAAACAGCATCATACAATTGAATAAATTCTACTTCTTGTAATAGTGAATTTGCACCAACCACATCTGCATCGCACTGAAAAAACTCTCTAAACCTACCTTTCTGTGGTCGGTCTGCTCGCCATACTGGTTGTATTTGATAACGTTTAAAAGGAAAATCTATCTCATTCTGATGCATTACCACATAACGCGCAAAAGGTACGGTTAAATCATAACGTAATGCTTTTTCTGAAATTTTTGGAGTAAGCGACTTAGAATCTTTAGAACTGTAGGTTACATCATCTACCTTACTAATAAAATCTCCAGAATTAAGAATCTTAAAAATAAGACGATCCCCCTCATCTCCATATTTACCCATTAAGGTACTAGAATTCTCAAAAGATGGTGTTTCTATAGGCTGAAAACCAAAAGTTTTAAAATGCTTTTTTACAGTATCAAAAATAAAATTACGTTTTGCTACTTCTGAAGGTGAAAAATCTCTTGTTCCTTTAGGTATAGATGGTTTTTGTGCCATGTTAGGTATATCTCTTTCTATTTAATTCTATTAAAAATGAAGGTGCTAAAAACTTGGTTTATTCTATTACATTATCAAACCACTTATACAAATCTCCTTTTGTAATTACTGCGCCTTGCTTTATAATTTCAAATTTGTCTAAATTTTTATCTTCAGTATAAGCTTTAGAAGCTGTTAAATAATCTACAAAATCGGATTGCCAGTTCTTTTTAAACCAAGAAAACCCTTCCTGATTCGTTAAATCTATATTAGGGTTTCTAACTTTAACAGATATTAATTTCATTTCTTTCTCTTCTAGAGAAAATAAATGCATTTGATTAGACGAAATATTTTCTAAGTGGGTAACTTTAGACAAAACACCCTCCCAAATTAAATCACTAAAAACATCTACTTCATCTTCTGCAACCTCAGGTGAATCCTCTTTTATTTTTTTCCATTCCTCCCCTGTTATAGATTGGGTAGCTAAAAAATTTACAAACTCAGGCTGTAGCTCGTTTAATTGTTCTTTTGTTAATCTCGTATATTTCAAAGCAATTCCTTTTTTAATAATGCAAAAATAAAAAGACCGTACGATAAGTACGGCCTTTATAGAATAAAATATAATTATTTGGGTTTAAAAAATGTATCTAACACCAAATTGTCCTTGCCATCTAGATAATAAACTAGCATCGTAACCAAAAGTTTCTGTTAACTCTGGATTAAAAGTATAGGTTGGTACATTTGTATTAGCATCAACAGATACAGATAAAGGATTTAAATTGTTTGGCTGCTGAATAAGTCCCCAATTTGAATTTAATAAGTTTCCAAAATTCAATACATCAAAACTTAATTGAATGGTATGTTTTTTACCAGCTACATTAAAATTGTAATCTTGTAAAATTTTAATATCCCACTTACCTCTCCATGGAGCTAAAGCACCGTAACGTTCAGAATACGAACCTCTATTATCACTTAAGTAATTATCTTGCTGAATGTAAGACTCAAAAGCTTCTGCTTGTCCTGCTCCAGAAAATTGCATTTGTTGTACTTCTGATTCTGTTGGAATATATAATAAATCGTTATTCTGAAAAGAACTATCATTATTTATGTTCCCTGCATAGGTATAATTAAACCTTCCTCCTTGTGCATATTCAAAGAACGTAGAAATGGTAGTTGCCCACTTATCATTTGTTCCATAAACAAATTGCTTAGAACCAACCCCTATAAAACGGTGTGTATCTCCGTACTTAGAAAAAGATAATACATCTGCATTAGCATCTCCTAAATTTGGGTTAAAATCAAAAGCATCTCCTGTAATTTCTGCTTCTACAGAGTTAATATCTTTTGCATTTAAATAGCTATATGCTAAACTAGCATACAAACCATTATCAAAATTCTTTTGTGCTTTTAAAGATACATTCCAGATTCTACCTTTATCAGAATTTGTAAAAACATACGCACTTGTTGGTCCTCCAAATGCATTAGTAGAAACATCACTTGCTTGGTATATTGGTCGGTTATCTCCAGGAGCATTTAAAGTTCCTGAAGGATCTGAATAAGCCCAGTTTTGTACGTGCGCAGCGTTTAAATCTTTAGTATAAGCTACATCTGCCGTAACTACCAAACCGTTTTCAAAAGCTTGATCCACTCCTATATTGGTTCTCCAAACTTGAGGCCATTTAAAATCTGGATCTACAGCTTGGTAAAAGAAAAAATCTACTCCTTGTACTTGGTTACCCATCCATACAAAAGGTAATTTTCCAGTAAATACTCCTGTACCACCACGTAATTGTGTTGTATTATCTCCTTTTACATCCCAATTAAAACCAACTCTTGGCGAAATTAACCAATCATTACTTGGTAATTGCTCAGAATCTATAGTTGTTGGCTCTCCTGTGTTTGGATTAAAATACACATTGTCTGGTTGGTATGTTCCTTTCCTATCTATATTCTCTGTAATCTTATCTTTAGTATCAAAGTATAATGGTTTATCAAAACGCACACCATAGGTTAATTTAAAATCATCTGTTGCACTCCATTCATCTTGTACATAAAAAGATAATTGACCTACATTAGTTTCTGCTAAAGACCATTTTCCCGGCTCTCCGTCTTCAAAATTATTATTGTCATTAAATGTTGCTTGTGCTCCTGCTAATGCCCCTGCATAGTTATTTGCGTCAAAATCTGCTATATCAACACTTCCAAATAAATCAAAACCATAAGCAGTCAAGTTAAAAGAATTGTCAAATTGGAATTTTTCAAAAGCAAAACCAATAGTATACGTATGGTTTCCTTTAAAAATATTCATATTATTAGTTAACTGAAATACTTTCTGATCCAATCTATTATGTATTGAAAAAGGTTCATGTCCGGCAATAATATAATTAACACCATCTTTTGTTATGTTAATAGATGGAGCTGGAGCTGATAAAGGGTTTCTAAAATCGTCAAAATGGGTATAACCAACTTGCAATTTATTTGTTACTTGATCAGATAAAGTAGAATTTAACTCTAACTGTATAGAGTTTAGCTTATTATTTATTTGATATCCAGTGTTTTGAAACTGCAAAGTTGTAAAGCTAGGTTCTCTAGCTGTTATTGCCGTTGGGTGTGCTGGTTGCTCCTTAGAAGCATTTAGAAAATTATAAATTAATGCCAGCCTATTTTTATCATTAATATTCCAATCTAGTTTAAAAATACCTTTTGTGGATTCTGAAGCGTATGTATATCCTTCATATGCCCCAGTATTATAACCAATTCCTGCTAAACCTGACTGTACTGCTAATAAATCGCTTTCTAATACTCTAGATTCGTTAATAGCACCTGAGCCAGTATTTGGAATCCAACCATTTGAACCTAAATCATCTCTTTCATCTTTTTCAAAATTTGCAAAAAAGAATAATTTATCTTTTACAATTGGCCCACCAATACTAAAACCGTACTGACTTTGATTAAGATCCGGTTTAGTAACATCTTCTCCTTTAATTTTACCTCCTGTTAGGCTTTCACTTCTAGAAAAACCATATACCGTACCATGAAACTCGTTAGTACCACTCTTAGTTACTGCATTTACAGATGCTCCTGTAAATCCTGATTGTGTAACATCATAAGGCGCAGTAGATACTTGTATTTGCTCAATTGCATCTAAAGAAATTGGTTGTGCACCAGATTGTCCTCCTGGTGTTGGAGAATCTAATCCAAAAGGATTGTTAAAAATTGCACCATCTAAAGAAAAGTTATTATACTGATCATTACGACCTCCAAAAGAATTTCCACTAGCGGTAGGTTCTAAACGTGTAAAATCTTGTGCAGAACGAGTAATAGTTGGCAGTCTTGTTAGCTCTCTACGACCAACATTAGTTTCTGCTCCTGTACGATCACTTCCAAATGTTCCACTACGATCTGAAACAACTACAACTTCGTCTAAAGCTTCTGCAGAACTAGAAAGTGTAACATCTACATTAAAAGTTTTTCCTAAACTTAAATAAATATCACCATGTTTATAATCTTGGAAACCTACATAAGACACAGTTAGTTCATAAGGGCCACCTACTCTAAGGTTTAGTAAGTTATAACGCCCATCCTCATTACTAATAGAACCATACTTAGTTCCTGTAGGTGTATGGACAGCTACAACATTAGCACCAAATAAAGGTACTCCTTCGTTATCTAATACACTACCTCTAATATTTGAAGTAGTAACTTGCGCAATTACAGAAGTAAAAGTAAATACCAGCAATAAAGCTGAAAGCATCAGTTTTTTCATAAAGTATATTTTTTGAGTCACGCAAATTTAACCCAAAAAAAAGAGCTATGCACGCATAGCTCTTAAAATTATTAACGTTTTGTTAACTTTATTTGTTCTCAGCAACAACTTCGAAAGGAAATTCTACAATTACTTCTCTATGTAATCTAATCTGAGCATTATATGGTCCTGTTCTTTTTACAGAACCTCCATTAATACTAATGTATTTTTTCTCTATTGTTTGGCCTTCTTTTTCTAAAGCTGCAGCTAAATCTATAGTAGTAACAGATCCAAATAATTTGTCTCCTGCACCAGTTTTAGCAGCAATTTTTAATTCTAGTCCTTTAAGAGTTTCTGCAGTTTTATTTGCTGCTTCCACAATTTTCTTTTCTTTATGTGCTCTTTGCTTTAAATTTTCTGCTAAAACTTTTTTAGCTGAAGTTGTAGCTAGAGCAGCTAAACCTTGAGGGATAAGAAAATTTCTTCCATATCCGTTCTTTACGTTAACTACGTCGTCTTTAAAACCTAAGTTTTGTACGTCTTCCTTTAATATTAGTTCCATGGTTCTTTTTCTTTATTATTTTAATAAATCACCAACGTAAGGCATTAATGCTATATGACGTGCTCTTTTAACAGCCTGCGCCACTTTTCTTTGATACTTTAAAGAAGTACCTGTAAGTCTTCTTGGAAGTAATTTACCTTGCTCGTTTACTAATTTCATTAAGAAATCTGCATCTTTATAATCTATATATTTGATACCTGATTTCTTAAAACGACAATACTTTTTACGTGTATTGGTTTCAATATTAAGCGGAGTTAAATATCTAATTTCTCCATCTTTTTTTCCTTTTGCCTGTTGTTCTATAGATGCCATAGTCCTTACGCTTTAGTAGTTTTGTTTCTTGTTCTTCTTTTTTCTGCCCATGCAATTGCATGTTTGTCTAACTTAACCGTTAAGAAACGCATAACACGCTCGTCACGTCTAAATTCTTGCTCGTAAGGAGTAACTATATCTCCTTCTCCTGAAAATTCAAACAAGTGATAAAAACCACTCTTTTTGTGTTGAATAGGGTAAGCTAATTTCTTTAGCCCCCAATTTTCTTTGGCTACCATTTTGGCACCATTCTTAATTAAGAAATCTTCAAATTTCTTAACTGTTTCCTCTATCTGCGTATCAGATAGAACGGGATTCAAAATGAAAACAGTTTCGTAATGATTCATAATACTTTATTTTTTAAGGTCTGCAAAAATAGGAATATTATTTTATATATCACACAAAATGATATTATTTACGTTTTATTACACGAAAAGAGAAATTTCATCGTTATAACTAGGAATCAATTTAATATAAATTAACCAAATCTTTAATATATGATCATTACCAATTACACAATAAACAATGCATTGTTTACATCTTTTGTTGCAATTCATCTTGTTTTTTCTGTTATTTGTCGATGATTTAACCCCACAAATCAGCCGTTTTATGAAATTAAGAAGTATTATTGTAGACGACTCCTCTATGCAGAGGATGGCAGTTGCCAAGTTGGTAAACAACCATCCCAATCTTGCATTAGTGGCCGAATACAGCAACGCAATTGAGGCTAAGAATGGAATTAAAAACAATGAGATAGATTTAATCTTTCTTGATGTTGAGATGCCAATCATTACTGGGTTCGACCTACTCGAGTCCCTAGATAACAGTCCTCAGGTAATATTAATTACCGGAAAACCAGATTATGCTTTAAAAGCATTTGACTATGACGTAACAGATTATTTACACAAGCCAATTACTATGGCTCGTTTTGATGCTTCTGTTAAAAGAGCCGTAGCAAAGTTTGAACAAGCTAACAAAGTTCATGAAGATGAAGAGCATATTTTTGTTAAAAGTAATCTTAAAAAGAGAAAAGTTATACTTAATGATATTAAGTGGATTGAAGCTCTTGGTGACTACATAAAATTAGTTACTGATGAAGCAAATATCGTAATCTTATCAACAATGAAATCTTTTGAAAAGCAATTGCCAGAAGAAAAATTTCTTAGAATACACAAATCCTACATTGTGAATCTAGAAAAAGTTGAAAAGTTCAACAGTAAAAATGTTGAAGTTAGCGGTAGATCTATACCATTAAGTAGAAACAAGAAAACAGAACTAGCAGAAGCGCTTAGTAACGTTTAACTTATATGTGGTCTACATTGTAGATTACTCTTACACTTCTAAAGTGTGCAATAGCATTAAAAGATTTTTCAATTCTTTTAATGCTATTTTTTGTTTTACCCAAATGTGCTTCTTTATGAATCTTTACAGTTATATGTTTTATGTACTGATTACGGATTCTTGCCACAGGCGGATATTCTGGCCCTAACACATTCTCTCCAAATACATTTCGCAAACCTTTACCAAACCATTCTGCAGCTTCATTTAACTTATTATAATCCTTATGTTTAAATGTTATTTTTAAAATTCTATTTAAAGGCGGATATTTAAATTGCCTACGCTCATATAATTGTTCTTTATACATTCCTTCATAATCATGCACAGAAACTTGTTTTAATATTTGATGGTATGGATTATACGTCTGTATTAAAACCTCTCCTCTTTTTTTTGTTCTCCCCGCTCTACCTGCAACTTGGGTTAGTAATTGAAACGTTCTTTCATGTGCTCTATAATCTGGAAAATTTAGTAACGAATCTGCATTCATAATCCCAACTAGACTTACATTTCTAAAATCTAGTCCCTTAGTAAGCATTTGCGTACCTACTAAAATATCTATCTCTTGTTGCTCAAAAGCAGTAATTATTTTCTCATATCCATATTTTCCTCTCGTGGTATCCAAATCCATTCTACCAACCTTAGTTTCTGGAAAAAGTTCTTGCAATTCTTTTTCTACTTGCTCTGTTCCAAAACCTTTAGTATCTAACTTAGCACTACCGCAAGCTTGGCAACTCTCTTGCAGCGGAATATAATAACTACAATAATGACAACGTAATTGTTTTCTATGTTGGTGATAGGTTAAACTAACATCGCAATTAGGACACTGCGGACTATGACCACAAGTAGAACATTCCATTATAGGTGCATACCCTCTTCTATTTTGAAAAAGAATAACTTGCTCTCCTAGATCTAAAGTCTCGGTAATCTTCTCTAATAAACGTTCTGAAAAATGGCCTTTCATTTTTCGTTTTCGGCTTTCTTCTTTTATATCTACCAATTCAATTTCTGGCATTAATACATTTCCAAAACGCTTATTTATCTCTGCATACCCATATTTACCTTGTATAGCATTATAATAACTCTCTATACTTGGTGTTGCAGAACCCAAAAGAATATTTGCTTTATGTAACTTCCCTAATACTATTGCTGCATCTCTTGCATGGTATCTTGGTGCTGGGTCAAATTGTTTAAAAGAACTTTCATGTTCTTCATCAATAATAACTAAACCTAAATTACTAAATGGTAAAAACAAAGAAGACCTTGCCCCTATTACTACTTGCGCCTTAGATTTTTGAGCTAATACATTATTCCACACTTCTACCCTTTCATGAATGCTATATTTAGAATGATACACAGATACTTGCTCTCCAAAGTAATTTTGCAACCTACCTATTAGCTGTGTTGTAAGTGCTATTTCTGGAAGCAGATATAATGCCTGCCTACCTTCTTCTATGCACTCCTTAATAAGTTTTACATAAACTTCTGTCTTACCAGAGGAAGTAACTCCTTTTAACAAAGTAACTTTCTCTTGAATAAAAGACGCCTTTATACTTTCTAATGCTGTGCTTTGAAATTCATTTAATTCTTTTAAAGTAGATTTTTCTGTATCTGAACTAAAGGAAACCCTATCGGTCTGTATTTTATAATCTTTTAGTATTCCTTTTTTAATTAACGATTTTATTATAGTATTAGAGCTACCACTACGCTCTACTAAATCAGAAACTTTTATGGGTTTCTTTGAAGATGCTTGTAATTGAAATAAAGATAATACTACCTGGCTTTGTTTTGGCGCTCTTGTTAAAGATTGCAATAATTTCTCCAATGCTTCTTCTGTGGTATACGCTTGCCCTAAAGCCACATAAGAAACTAGTTTTGGTTTGTATTGCGCATATATTTCTTCTTTTAAAAGAATAACCTCTTTTGTTAGCAATCTATTTATTATCGGTAGTATATTTTTACGCTCCACAATTGCAGCTACCTCATGTACTTTTAATATAGGCTGATGTTCTAATGCTTCAAATACTAAAAATTCATCATCCTTTAAATCTGCATCTTTAATATCTGTATTTTCATTTTTTAAAATAAGGGTTTCGCTTTCTAATAAAAAAGCACTCGGAACGGCACTTCTAAAAACTTCCCCAATAGTACACATGTAATACTCTGCCAACCACTCCCAATGTTTAATCTGAAAAGTATTGACCAAAGGCTCATCCTCTAAAATTTGATGTATTTCTTTAGCCTCATAAACTGTAGGCGCTGTAGTATGCACATTATGCACTAAAGCTGTGTATATTTTAGATTTTCCAAATGGTACTGCTACACGCATACCCGCTTGTAATATCTGAGCTTCTTCTGCTGAGACACTATAAGTAAATAGCCTTTCTAAAGGTATTGGTAATATTACATCAATAAAATAACTCATTTATTATTCTTCTACACGTACCCAAGTTTGGGTTCTATATATAAAAGCTAAATAACCCCTTACTTTTAATTCATTTTCATTATCAGGGTTTAACCATATTTTACAGCGAAAAGTCATTGCTTGTTCTGGATCAAAAAGTGTTTTCCCCTTCCATTCTCCATCTTCATTTTCTTCGGCAGCATCAATAATAGTCATTCCTAAAACTGGCTTATCTTTTAAATCTCCTTCACATTTACCACAGAGCATATTTTCCTTTCCTGACTCTAAAACTTTTATTAAACGGCCATACATAAGGCCATCTTTTTTGTAAATATCTATAACACCTTTTGGTAAACCTGTTCTATCATCTATGGTTTTCCATTTTCCAAAAACACTCTGAGACTGACCTAAATTAACTGCTAATAGAAATAATACAATTATTACCTCTTTATTAAACTTCATCATTCTTATAAGATATTTTTCTCAGGGAATTTAAAGAAGCGTTTAGCTCAAACCCAAGTAGCAATATATTAGAATTTAACCAGATATACACCATTAAAATTAACAATCCTCCTAAGGCACCATATAACTCATTATATCTTGCAAATTTTTCTACATAAACACCAAATAAATAAGATGTTACCATAAAGAGCAATGTAGTCATTAAAGCTCCTAAGGAAAAAAATCTTGCTTTTTTACCTTCTGCAGTTCCAAAATAATATAAAATAGCTGTGGTAAAGTAAGATAGAATAATAAAGAATAACACTTTCCCTATTTGTGCACCAACTATATCATTATCTGTTAAGTCATATCCCCGTGTCTTCGCAGCCCACTCACTTAAATAATCTATTATATAAAACTCAAAATATACATAAGCAACAGCACCTATTATAAGTAGTAAAGACAAAAGCAAACCTACTAATAGCGCATACGCATACTGTCTAAAAAAGTTACGTGTTAAACTTATATGGTATGAATTTTCAAAACCTCCAAAAATAGCATTTACGCCATTAGCCATTAAAAATATAGATATTAAAAATGCTGAAGAACGAATACCTCCTTGTTTCTGGTCTTTTATTTGCTGGTAAATATCTCCAAAATAATCACTAGTGGCAGATGGTAAAAAAGATTCTAAAAACATTAAAAATTGCGCATCAAAATTTTCGTTACCTACACTTGCATAAGGTATAATCCAAGGCACAAGGGTTAATAAGAAAATTAACAAAGGGAATAAAGCCATAAACAAGCTAAAAGCAATAGAACTAGCTCTTGTAGACAAGGCTCCTTGCCCCACGCCTACTACATACATTTCTATTAAATCATAACCAGAAAGTCCTCTAAACCCAGGTAATTTTATTTTTTTTAATAGAGAAACCACTGTATTTACAACAGGTATTTTATTAAGTTTTTCCTCTATTTCTTTGGACATTTATACTGCTTTAAGACTTAAATCCATATTATAAACAGAATGTGTTAGTGCTCCCGAAGAAATATAATTTACGCCACATTCTGCATACTGTCTTATTGTTTCCTCATTTATACCTCCAGAGGATTCTGTTAAACAAGTATCTCCTATTAATTTTACTGCAGTTCGCGTATCTTCATAGTTAAAATTATCTATAAGAATACGATAAACTCCTTCTGTTTTTAATATTTCTCTAATCTCATTTAAATCTCTTGCTTCTACAATGATTTTTAAATCTTTATTATTCTCCTTTAAATATTGCTTCGTTTTTTCAATTGCCTGCGTAAGGCCTCCACAAAAATCTATATGATTATCTTTTAGCATAATCATATCATACAAAGCAAATCTATGGTTTTCACCACCACCTATTTTTACAGCCCACTTTTCTAAAGCTCTTATTCCTGGGGTAGTTTTTCTTGTGTCTAAAATCTTAGTACCCGTACCTTCTAATAACTTTACAAAGAAGTTTGTCTTTGTTGCAATTGCACTCATTCGTTGCATTGCATTTAAAACCAATCTTTCTGCTTTTAATATACTTTGTGAGCTACCTTCTACATAAAAAACAATATCTCCATACTTTACCGTAGCCCCATCTTTAATTAATGTTTCAATCTTTAAACTGGAGTCTACATAATTAAAAACTAGTTTTGCAAATTCTACCCCGGCAATTATACCATCATCTTTTACTAATAATTTTGCTTTGCCTGTTGCCGTTTCCGGAATACATGCTAAGGAACTATGATCCCCGTCTCCAACATCTTCTCTTATAGCATTTTTTATTATTCCTTCTACCTCTATATTAAATTGTGCCTCTGAAATCATTTATTTTATATTGCTTTATGCTAAAATACTAAAAACATACTCTATTTAATCCCCGCTTTGCGTTTAATTCTTGGATGTTTTTATAGAAATAATTTAACTTTGAAGCATGACTATAAAATTAATAGCTATTGGAAAAACAGATAGCAAGCAACTACAAGAATTAATACATATTTATACCAACCGCTTGCAACATTACATAAAGTTTACTTTAGATATTATCCCCGATATAAAAAATGTAAAGAATTTATCCGAAAAGCAACAAAAAGAAAAAGAAGGAGAACTTATTTTAAAAACTATAACCTCTACAGATGTATTGATTTTATTAGATGAAAACGGGAAACAATTTACATCAATAGATTTTTCTGTTTTTTTACAAAAAAAAATGAACGCAGGTAACAAGCAATTGGTTTTCGTAATAGGAGGCCCTTACGGATTTAGTGAAAGTGTTTACCAAAAAGCACAAGGGAAAATTAGTTTATCTAAAATGACATTCTCACACCAAATGGTTCGGTTATTTATGGTTGAACAATTATATAGAGGCTATACCATTCTTAAAAACGAACCGTATCATCATAGGTAATAATTATGCTTTTTTTAAAGCCTTTACCATAAACTCTGATACTTGCTCTACCCCATCTAATTCTTCGACAACAAATTTTATAATCTCTTTTTGCCGTTCTGGGTTTTTCTCTACTTTTAAAACATATTGATGGTCTTTAATATTTTTAACATGGTTAGAAAATGCATGAGATTGATGCCAAGCAATTTCTTCTAACTTTTTATTCTGTTTTACTATTCTATTAATTATAGGGTTTACAATAAATATAATTTCTACCAAAACAATTAAAACAGATAGTATTGCTAAATATTTTTCTAAAACCATCATATTCCTTACATCTTTCTCTGATTCTTTCTGAAATTGCCAAACAATTTTATCCATTAAAAGAACAAACTGTTTTTCGTTATATTGTAAATCACTAACAGACACATTCTCTATATCTTGCACATTATCTAAAGCTCCCAGAATCCCTTTTAAATAAGGGCGAAGCATAGCAAAATTCATCCTAATTTCTTCATTTTTTAAAGGAAATATCCCAATTTTATCATTTCCTTCTTGTAAATCTGTATCTACCCTTCTCAAAGAAGCAAGTGCAGATTTTAATTCCCCATACTCACATTTTTCCCCATACCTACAATTGTAAAATTCTTTTACTACTTTTTGAGAAAGCATACGTTGCCTACCTGCAATGTTTATTACCACAGCATCGGAACTTTGTTTTGCCAATGAATATTGCACAATAGATTGTGTACCTATAGTAAGTAATATAATAGTAAGCACTAAAAGGTAATATGCATTAAAACCTTTCCTAAAGTTCTTTTTAAAAAAACTTTTTACTATTTCTGGGATTATCTTCATTATGATATATAAGATTTTTCCCACAATTTATGGAGATAAAAAAATGCATCCAACTAAATGTTGTATAAATACATTTTTTCATGGTGTACAAACAGTTTGCAAATAAAAAAATCTAAGCTATTTAAAATAACTTAGATTTTCTTATTATTTGAATTTACACTTTACTAGTATAGAACTCTAAATTTAATTGTATTGTCTACTTCTTTTAAAGCCTTTAAAACTTCTTTATCATATTCCTTATCTAAATCTGAAATCACATAGCCAACTTCATTGTCTGTAGAAAGGTATTGTGAAGAAATATTCATCTCATACTTAGCTAAAACTTCATTTATTTTTGCCATTATACCTGGTACATTCTTATGTATATGCAAAAATCTATGCGCCTTATTTTGCTTTGGAAGTCTTATATTAGGAAAGTTAACCGCATCTACCGTATTTCCAGAGTTTATGTAATCCATAATTTTATTAGGTACAAAATCTGCAATATCTCTTTGTGCTTCTTCCGTACTACCTCCAACGTGTGGTGTTAAAATTACATTTGGAAGTCCTTGTAAACCCGTTATAAAATCTCCATTACTTCTTGGTTCTTCTGGATAAACATCTACTGCCGCCCCTCCTATTTGTCCACTTTTAAGAGCAACAACTAATGCTTCTATATCTACTACAAAACCTCTAGAAAGGTTTACTAGCATAGCTCCTTTCTTCATTTGGTTTATTTCTCTTTCTCCTATGAAGTTTTTATTTGCTTTATTATCATCTATATGCAATGTAACTACATCAGAAACAGATAGCAAGTCTTCTAATGTATTACATTTTACTGCATTACCTAAAGCCAATTTATCATCAACATCATAATAATACACACGCATACCTATAGCTTCTGCTAAGACAGATAATTGTTTTCCTATATTACCATAACCAACAATACCAAGGTTTTTACCTCTAACTTCTCTAGAGTTTGCTGCCGTCTTATTCCATTGTCCTGAGTGTATTTCTGAGCTACGTTGAAAAACAGAACGCATAAGCATTATTATTTGCCCTATTGCTAACTCTACCACAGAACGCGTATTACTATAAGGTGCGTTAAAAACAACTACTCCTTTGCTCTTACACTCTTCTAAATCTATTTGTGTGGTTCCTATACAAAAAGCTCCAACTACTAATAGTTTATCTGCTGCTGCTAAAACTTTTTTGGTTACCTGTGTTTTAGAACGTATCCCTAAAACATGTACGCCTTTTATTTTTTCTATTAGCTCTTCTTCCGGAAGACTGTGTTTTATTAATTCTACAGAGAAACCTTCATCAGTAAGTAATTGGTAAGCATCTTGATGAATGTTTTCTAATAATACTATTTTAATTCTGTTCTTTGGGTATGATATATTTCTTGGCAAATCGTTCACAAATAAAAATTCATCTAGGTTAGGTGTAATATAATCAGCATTACTCGCTGCTTTTTCTCTATGCACATTTTCTGTATAAGCAAAAAACTTATCTGCTATACCAGCTTCGCGCATTACATAGTCGCTGTAGCCATCTCCAATAACTTGCACTTCTCCGTCCAAGTTCATTTGTTTTAGGCAGTCAATTTTTCCATTGTGTTGTGATAACACATTGTCATTATCAAAACCAATTATTTCTCCTTTTTCATTAAACTCAAAAGTATTAGCATATACTCTATCCTTAGGAATATTGTATTCTTCTACAATAGGAACTATAAATTCTTTAAAACCACAGGATATTACATAAATATCATCCGAGAATTTTTCGAAAAATTCTTTATTAGATTCTATGGATTTAGATATTTTTTGCCTTAACTCTGTTACCAAAGGCCCTAAATCATCTTTATGCGCATTTAAAAGCTTAATTCTACGCTCTAAAGACTCGGTGAAAGATATATCACCGTCTATCCCTAAATTAGTTATTTTTTGTATTTCCTCAATAATTTCTTCGCGATTAGAGCGCCCCTCTAATGTCATTTCTGCTAGAACGTCTAATGCTTCTACTCTTGTTAAGGTGCTATCAAAATCGAAAACGTATTTCCTTCCCACAGTAATTGATTTTTTTTAAAAAAATTAAGCTGTAAAAATAAAACTTATTTCTATCTGATAATAGCCGAAAAGGCAAATAAAACAAAATGATTACAATTTGATGTTATTTACACATGAAAACAGACAAATAGTAATAAAAATAAAATCTCCATAGAAGTTTAAAATTCAATCTAAAAAAATATTTTACAAACTAATACTAGTATAGGCTATACCTGCTAAAATTGCAAGGCCAAAACTCACTAATGTTCCTATTAGAATATACTCTGTTAGCTTTCTGTTATTACTCTCTTTTAAATCGTTAAAACGAAAAACAGATTTTGCTGCAATTAACAATCCTATTGCCTCCCACCTGCCTAGAACTATAAATATTAAAACAAATAGGCGTTCTAAAATTCCTATATATTTACCCGCATTTGGGAGTGATTTATGGTCTGTTGGTATTTGATTAGACATTGCTTCTAAAAGTTTTCCCATTAGTATTGCCGCAGGAAAACTAACAAATACTACTGCAGTTACTAAAGCCCAATCTAAATTTTCAAAAACAGTTATTGTATTCTCATATAAATTCTCATAAAATGCGCAGCAATACAACACTAAAATATGTAATAACTGGTCTATAAAAAATGGAATACTTTTATTTTTAAAAAACGGTGTGGTATAAAGTTTTGCTACATCTATAACTAAATGAGAAACCATAATTATTAGGGCTATTTTCCACATAGAAAAATCCCATAAAACTATCATGGTAATTAAAAAATGTAAAAAAATATGCAAGTATAAGTACTTAGATCCTGCCTTATTTGCTTCTTTATGTATTACCCATTTTGTAGGCTGTAGCATAAAATCACCTATTAAATGTGCTAAAAACAGTTTTATAAAAAATATCATTCCTTTATTTCTTTACGTAATTCTTGATAAAAATCTAACATATCTAAAACCAAATCTAATCTTGCTCTTTTATATCGTTGACTTACTGCAGACTGTTTTATTCCTAGTTGCTTAGCAATTTCTTTTTGTGATACATTCGGATTATTAAGTACTATTGTTACAATCTCTGCAGAGACAACACTCCAATCGTCCATAAAATCTAAAGCCAACTTAAACATCAAATTTAATACCTTATCATGTTGTTTGTCTCCAGTGGCTATCTTTAAATTTAATTTAGACGCTTTTAAGGTATTAAATATTCTTCCAGAACGCTTATATGCTTCCCCATTAGATTCACTTACACTACTCCCAACATAGGTTTCGGAACCTATGCCTATAGCCACTCTTACATCTAAATTCTTTACTTTTTTTATTTGCGCCTTTAAATGTATTGCTGACTCTAATGCTATATTTACAGGAAGTTTAATCTGAAATTCATCTCCTCTATATACCTCCCAATCTAACGGAGAAGCTCCTAAAGTTTCTAGATAGTTTTTTAAAATAGGCATCCAATCTAAAGAATTATAATTCTCCGAATTAACAATATCACCTGTAATAACTGCAATCATAATATATAAGTTAAAACGCTAATATATAAAAATATAAGCAAATAAACTAATATTTATAAATATAAGCTTTTTCAGAACCACCTTCTAACTTTTGCACAATAAGCTTTATACGCTTTTCCAAAATGATTAGATAAAATTTCTTCTTCCGGAATAATTTGAAATTTATTCATAAAATGAACAAAACCAGCAATTAGCAGTGAGTTAAAAGCATTACCAAGCCACAAACAAAAACTAATTAATACCAAAAGCATAGCTAAATACATAGGATTTCTAGAAAATTTATATAAACCACCTGTTACTAAACTAGAAACTTTATTAGGGTTCATTGGATCTACCGTAGTTTTTTGTGTGTAAAATTGCGCAACAGCAAAAAAACCAATGAGCAAAGCAACACTTAGTAAAACGTACATTAAATAAATACGCCCAAAAAAATTAAAATTCCCAAAAGGCAACACTTTTACACAAAGGAACATTAACAAAGCAAATATGCCTAAAACAACTACAGGAGGTAATTTTAATTTCATCTTATAAAATTACTATTTTTGATTTGTAAAATAGAACACAATCCACTTATAAATGAAACTTGTATTTGCTACAAACAACCTTAACAAATTAAAAGAAGTTCAATTACTAGTTCCAAAGACTATTACCCTACTATCGTTAAAGGATATAAACTGCACAGAAGACATTGAAGAAACAGCAAATACCCTAGAAGGTAATGCCAAAATTAAAGCGGATTATATTACAAAAAAATATAATCTACCTTGTTTTGCTGATGATACAGGTTTATTAGTTACAGCTTTAGACGGAGCGCCAGGTGTATATTCTGCAAGATATGCTGGAGAACAAAAATCCCCTGAGGATAACATGTACCTATTATTACAAAAACTTAGTAATAAAACAGATAGAACTGCACACTTTAAGACCGTAATTGCATTAAATTTAAACAATACACAGACTTTATTTAGTGGTATTGCAGAAGGAGAAATCACAAAAGAAAAACATGGAAAAAAAGGTTTTGGTTACGATCCTATTTTTAAACCAAACGGGTATAATAAAACTTTTGCAGAACTACCATTAGACACTAAAAATAAAATAAGCCACAGAGGAAAAGCTATAGACCAATTAATAAAGTATTTACACGCAAAGCCTTTCTAACTGTAGAAAAAAGTTTGCATTAATTTAATTACAAGAAATATTTTACACCTAAACAAACTTTTTAAACAGCTACAATAGGTTGTTAACAGGCGTTTTACAACACCTTAACTAAATATAAAAACACATTTTCCTATTCTAATTAAATAGAGTACCTTTGCGGCTTTATTAAACGCCGCTGGTATAGCATGTGTTGCGCTGAGTCTAAATGGGTTACAAGTTAATCGCTCTATGCAACATTCATATTTGCGATTAACATTTTAAACATTATGACAAAATTTACAGATTTAGGACTAGATCAGTCCTTAATAGACGCTGTTACAGATTTAGGTTTTGAGAAACCTTCCGAAGTACAAGAAAAAGCAATTCCAATTTTATTAGAAAGCGAAACCGATTTGGTTGCACTTGCACAAACAGGTACAGGTAAAACTGCAGCTTTTGGTTTTCCACTTATTCAAAAAATTGATAGTGATAGTAGAACCACACAAGGGTTAATCCTATCTCCTACTAGAGAACTTTGTTTGCAAATAACAAACGAATTAAAACTATATTCTAAATACGAAAAAAATGTAAACGTTGTTGCCATTTATGGTGGCGCAAGTATTACAGACCAAGCAAGACAAATTAAAAGAGGTGCACAGATTATTGTAGCAACTCCTGGTCGTATGAAAGATATGATAAGCCGTGGCTTAGTAAATATCACCAAAATAGATTACTGTGTCTTAGATGAAGCAGATGAAATGCTTAACATGGGGTTCTTTGAAGATATTAAAGATATTCTTTCGGATACACCAGACGAAAAATCTACATGGTTATTTTCTGCTACCATGCCAAGAGAAGTATCTACAATTGCTAAGAAATTTATGCATTCTCCAAAAGAGATTACGGTTGGTGCTAAAAATTCTGGGGCATCTACAGTACAACATGAGTATTACCAAGTAAGTGGTAGAGACCGCTACCCTGCTTTAAAAAGGCTAGCTGATACTAACCCTGGTATTTTCTCTGTAGTATTCTGTAGAACCAAGAGAGACACGCAACGCGTTGCAGAAATGCTAATTGAAGATGGCTACAACGCTGGAGCATTACATGGAGATTTGAGTCAAAACCAAAGAGATTTGGTGATGAACTCTTTCCGTAAAAAGCAAATACAAATGCTTGTTGCTACAGATGTTGCTGCTCGTGGTATTGATGTAGATGATATTACACATGTAATTAACTTTCAATTACCAGACGAGATAGAAACCTATACACACCGTAGTGGTCGTACTGGTAGAGCTGGTAAATCTGGGATTTCTATGGTTTTAGTAACCAGAAGCGAAACTCGTAAGATAAGAGCAATTGAAAATAAAATAAATCAAAAATTCTTACTTAAAACGGTTCCAACAGGAAAAGATATTTGCGAAATACAACTACAACACTTAGCAAATAAGATAAAAGACACAGAAATTAATGAAGAAATAGAAAGCCATTTACCTGCTATTAATGAAATTTTAGCAGATGTAGATCGCGAAGAACTTATTAAAAAAATTGTTTCTGCAGAATTTACACGATTCTTTAACTACTACAACAAAGCCAAAGATTTAAATTCTGGTGGAGACAGAAGAGACCGAAATGATAGAAGAGAAAGAGGCGGAGAAGCTCCTACAAGTGGCTCAGTGCGTTACTTTATTAATGTTGGCGAAAAAGATGGTTACGATTGGATGTCTCTAAAAGATTTTATTCGTGATACAGTACAATTAGGAAAAGAAGATGTTTTTAAAGTAGATTGTAAAGAAAGTTTTTCTTTCTTTAATACCGATGCTGCTGTTACTGAACAAATACTATCTACGTTTACTGAATTTAAAGTAGATGGACGTTTTGTAAACGTTGAAGTTTCTAAAAACCCTGGTGGTGGCGGAAGAAGAGGCGGCGGAAGAAGAAACGGAGGCGGCGGAGGTCGTGGAAGAGATAGAGACCGTGGAAGAGATGGTGGAAGAGGCCGAAGAAGAGATGAAAATTCTTCTCAAGGCGGCGGTGGAACTTTCTCTGGCAAACGAAGAAGCAAAAAAAGAAATACAGACTTCTTTTAGTTAAACCTATATTAAAAAATACGCTTCGGCGTATTTTTTTGTTTTGTTTGCATTTTTATTGATGTATATTAGAATTATGGGAAAAAAATTACTCGTTATACTTTGCTTTATAAGCAGTGTTGTTTTTAGTCAAGAAAATTCAGAAACCAACGAAGAAACAGAAATAAGCGCAATAGTTATTAATGCGCAAACAGACGCTCCTATGGAAAGCGTGCATATTGTAAACCTTAATCAAGTAAAAGGAACTATTACTAATGAGAAAGGGGAATTTACATTAACTGCTGCAGTAAACGATACTTTATACTTTTCCTTTCTAGGATTTAAATCGCAAAAAATTAGAATTACTAATGATATGTTTAAGTTTAAGGATACCAAAATATCTTTAACGGAACTTGCGTATGCCTTAGAAGAAGTAATAGTAAGACCCTACCAACTTACAGGTTACCTAGAGATTGATGTTAAAAATCTTCCTATTAATAATGCATATCAATATAGCATATCCGGTCTTTCAGTTGGTTATGAGGCAGGAAACAAAAACCCAAGTGCTGTAACCAAGGTGCTAGGCGCTATTCTAAATCCTGCAGATTTACTCCGTAATTTATTTGGTAAAAAACCTAACCAAATGCGAAAACTGAGAAAAATTAAAGAAGATGACCAAATAAGAAATCTCCTTGCTTCAAAATTTGATAGAGAAACTTTAATAGAACTTCTACAAATAGAAAAAATGGACATAGAGGACATTTTAAACAATTGTAACTACTCTAAATCCTTTATCACAACAGCTAATGATTTACAAATCTTAGACGCCATTAGTGGCTGTTATGAAGATTTTAAAGTTCTTAACAGAGGTAAAAAGAGATAAAAACTTTTTACGCACTAGAAGGTTTTTGTATTCAAAATAAAACCTTAAATTGCATTGTATTCAACCATTATTCCTCACTAGTATGGCCAGACTTTTTTCACTTATACTACTTTGTACATTAGTTTTTTCCTGTAAAGAAAAAGCCAAACAGGATACTGCTACTGTATTGTACCAATGCCCTATGGATTGTGAAAATGGCAAAATATATACAGAAGAAAATAACTGCCCTGTGTGTAAAATGGACCTAAAAACACTAAGCCATTCTGAGGATTGTAAATGTGCTTCTCATGAAGGAGAATGTAAATGCAAAGACGGAAAATGCACTTGCAGTACGTGCCCAGAACATAGTAAAAGTTCTAAAAAAGAAACAACTTGCATTTGTAAAGACAAAAAAGAATGTAAATGTGAAAAAGGAAAATGCACCTGCAACAAATGCCCTGAGCATTCCTAAACAGAAAAAATTTAAAAATATTACGCTTCTAATTGTTCTTTTAAAGCTGCCAGACCTTCTTCAAAATCTTTTCCAACAGCTTTATCCATATTCATAAAAAGCATCATTATACTCACAAGAAATTTATTATAACCAGAAAAGCCCCATGTAACTTCCGTTGTTTCTTTATCCACTTCCTTTACATCAAAATAACAATCAGATGTAGATTTCCATGGCTTTAAAAAACGAAGCTCCCCTTCTATTCTTTCTCCTTCTATTATTTTAGTTATTTCTTGTTCTCCCTCCCCTACTTCTTTATTACCGTTCCAATAGCTAATTGCCCCAACTTCACCATCTGTTCCTGTAAATTTTTTCTCCATATTGGGGTCTTTTTTTGCCCAAGGAGACCATTCTTGTTGTTTTTTCAAGTATTTAAGGTGTTCAAAAACTTGGGTCTTTGGCTTATTTATTTTTATAGTTCTAAAAACATTATAAGTTTTTGGAGCTACTATCCCTAAAATCAACAATAGTAGTATAATTCCGCCAAGTATGTAAATAACAGCTGTCATATTTGTATAAGTTTGGTTGTTTCTCTTAAATATAATAAAAACTTAGCTTTTTTTAGAATACCTATCAAGTATTGCATCAATACTTTTTATAGACTTTTTTGTCCAATCTAATTGCTTTTCTTGTTTCTCTTCCTCTGTTAACTCCCATTTTATATTACTAGTTTTAAGTTTATTAGTTAAACTTTGTAATATTATTGCTGCAGAGACAGATATATTTAAACTTTCTGTAAAGCCAACCATAGGCACTTTTAAATACCCATCTGCATTTTCAATAACCTCTGGACTTAAACCGTCTCTTTCTGTTCCAAAAAAAAGAGCCACCTTATCATCAATTTCAAAATCATCTAAATAACAAGAATCATTATGCGGTGTTGTTGCTATTATCTTATACCCTTCTTTACGCAAACTTTCTATGCACTTCATGGTGTCTTTATATTCATAAACATCTACCCAATTCTGGGCTCCCATAGAAATTTCCTCATCTAAGCATTTAGCATTTCTTCTTTCTATAACATGAGCATCTTGTATTCCAAAGACCTCACAACTGCGAATTACTGCACTCATATTATGTCTTTGAAAAACGTCTTCAATTGCTACAGTTATATATTTTGTTCGCTCTTCTAGTATTTCCTTAAAACGCTCTATACGTTCTGGAGTTATCATTTCTTCCAAATAAGCTAAAAGCTTTTCATCAATCATATGCTCAATATAATAAAAAGTATACTTTTATATTCATGAAAAAGAATATAGTTGTCCTTACAGGTGCCGGAATAAGTGCCGAAAGCGGAATAAAAACTTTTAGAGATGCTGATGGTTTATGGGAAGGGCACGATATTATGGAGGTTGCCACTCCACAAGGTTTCAATAATAATCCTTCCTTAGTATTAGATTTTTATAATCAAAGAAGAAAACAGTTATTGACTGTAAAACCTAATGCCTCTCATTATGCATTAGCACATTTGCAAGATTATTTTAATGTACATATTATAACTCAAAATGTAGATGACCTACATGAACGTTCTGGAAGTAAACAAGTTACTCATTTACATGGGGAATTATTAAAAGTAAGAAGTTCTATAGATGAAAATATAATATTACCTTGGAAAAAAGATATTAATTTAGGGGATCTCTGCAGCAAAGGCTCACAGTTAAGGCCACATATTGTATGGTTTGGAGAAGATGTTCCTATGATGGATGAAGCTATGCAGATAACAGAAAAAGCCGATGTTTTAATAATAGTCGGCACTTCCATGCAAGTATATCCTGCAGCTGGGTTAATAGATTATGCGCCTGTAAACACACCCATATATTTTATAGACCCTAAACCAAGTATTACGGAAAATAATTATTCTAATTTAAATATTTTGACAGAATCTGCTACAAAAGGGGTTCCTTCTATTGTAAAGTTTCTAATTGATACAATGCTCTAGAACGTTGTACCCATTCTTTTACCAAACCCTTTTGCTTCTCAGTGAGTTTAGCTTGTTTATGTGTCCAAGTATATTCTTTTAAAGGCATTTCACTAGTATCTAATGTTTCGATAACCTCTTCTAACTTATGGTCTTTTTTCTTATTAGAGTAGCTTTGCCATTCCGAAAAATTTAAATGCTTTTTTCCATCTTTAATATGGTCAGACATCCAAAAAGAAACAGGAGCAACATTATTATACCAAGGATAATTAGTATTATCGCTATGGCAATCATAACAGGTTTGCTCTAGAATAACTTTTACTGTTTCAGAAGGGTTAGTTTCTGAAATAAATTGTTTTGTATGATTACCATTAGATATGTTTTGCGCTGGTCTAAAAAATTGGATAGCAACAAAAACAACAAGTAGGATAATTGCAGTTTTTTTTAGTATTTTCATTTGGGGAAACAAATTTCCATAAAAATACATTTTTTTCATGAATAAAGAAGCTCTTTTTAATGCATTAGATTATGTTAATCATTCTAGAGAGAAACGCCAAGAGATGGCTACTCTAATTCTCACAACCCCACATTTAATAGAACCTTTACTTTCTATTGCATTTACTGTTGACAATCCAATTTCTTCTAGAGCCTGCTGGGTTTTAGAGTTTACCGCTAAAGAAAATTTAGATTTTATACTACCGTATTTAAACGACTTCACCAAATCCTTACATAAATTACACTTACAGCCCTCTTTAAGACCTATGGCAAAAATTTGCGAGTATTTAACAAAGAGTTATTTTCAAAAAAAAGATGCAAAATGCATTAAAAGTCTGTCTGATAAGCATTTAGAAATTATAGCAAGTAATTGTTTTGATTGGCTAATAGGAGAACACAAAGTAGCTGCCCAAGCATATTCCATGACATCTTTACTCCTTCTTGGCCGTAAATTTGACTGGATTTACCCAGAACTACGTATGGTTTTAGAACAAAATTATGCCAAAGGTAGTGCCGCTTATAAAGCAAGAGCCAGAATGACGTTAGAAAAAATTAAATAAGTTTTCTCTATAACATATACCTAAAATAGAACATCAGATTAAACTTTTATAGACTTTTAAACTCCTTAAGTTATAAGTATATTTGCGCCTTGTTAATTACTAATCAATTCTTAAGCAAATGTCACTTACGCAACTAAATGCAATTTCTCCTATAGACGGAAGATATAGTAGTAAAACCAATTCATTATCTCCATTCTTTTCTGAAGAAGCATTGATAAAATATAGAGTACGAGTAGAAATTGAATACTTCATTGCTTTATGTGAAATTCCTTTACCACAATTATCAGATTTTGACACATCTAAATTTGGAGCTCTTAGAGAAATTTACACCAATTTTAACGCGCAGGATGCACAAGAAATAAAAGATATTGAAAAGGTAACCAACCATGATGTAAAAGCGGTTGAATATTTTATCAAAAAAGCTTTTGACTCTTTAGGATTAAGTGCTCATAAAGAATTTATCCATTTTGGATTAACATCTCAAGATATAAATAATACTGCCATTCCGCTTTCTATAAAAGAAGCTATGAATGAGGTTTATGTTCCTCAATATTTAGAAGTAGTTGCTAAGCTTGAAGCATTGGTTAAAGAATGGGATGCTATACCATTGCTAGCAAGAACACATGGGCAACCTGCTTCCCCTACTCGATTAGGCAAAGAAATTAATGTTTTTGTTACCCGTTTAAAAGAACAATTTAATTTATTAAATGATATACCAAGTGCTTCTAAATTTGGAGGAGCAACGGGTAATTACAATGCTCACTTAGTTGCTTACCCAAGTATAGATTGGAAAGCATTTGGAGAGAAGTTTGTACAAGAAAAATTAGGATTACACCATTCTTTCCCTACTACACAAATTGAGCACTATGACCATATGGCTGCTTTGTTTGATGGATTAAAGAGAATAAATACTATTATCCTAGATTTAGATAGAGATTTCTGGACCTATGTATCTATGGATTATTTTAAACAAAAAATTAAAAAAGGGGAAGTTGGTTCTTCTGCAATGCCACATAAAGTAAACCCTATAGATTTTGAAAATTCAGAAGGAAACTTAGGAATAGCAAATGCTATTTTTGAACATCTATCTGCCAAACTACCGGTTTCTAGACTACAAAGAGATTTAACAGATAGTACTGTTCTTAGAAATGTTGGTGTACCATTTGCTCATACTCTTATTGCTTTTCAGTCTACCTTAAAAGGTTTAAATAAACTTCTTTTAAACAAAGAAAAGTTTGAACAAGACTTAGAGAATAATTGGGCTGTAGTTGCAGAAGCTATACAAACCATTTTAAGACGTGAAGCGTATCCTAATCCTTATGAAGCATTAAAAGGTTTAACACGTACTAATGAAAAAATAACTAAAGATTCTATGGCTAACTTCATAGACTCCCTAGAAGTATCAGATACTATTAAAACGGAACTAAAAGCTATAACACCTAGTAATTATACTGGTATTTAATATGAAAGCTGGGCATTATTTAGTAATAATTGCTTTAGTATTTTATCTTATAGGACGTACTGTAAAAATTTTACATTGGGTATTCCTAAATTTTATAACAGGAAGTCATTTAATGAATATAGCCTATATTATATTTTTTATAGCTGTTATTGTTTTATTTATTGAAGCAAAAAAGAAAAACTAAAAAAGACCGCAATTAGCGGTCTTTTTAAATTTTAGAAATAAATAAATTAATTACTTATTAATTTGAACTTCGTGTGGGTAAGGAATTTCAATTTTAGCGTTATCTAGTGCCGTTTTAGAACCTTCAATTGTAGCAAAATACACATCCCAGTAATCCTCTGGCTTGCAAAAAGGACGTACCGCTAAGTTTACAGAACTATCTGCTAACTCTTCAACATTTACAGATGGTGCTGGATCTTTTAATACTTTAGGGTTAGCAACTAACATTGCCAAAAGCACCTCTTTTGCTTTTTTCATATCTTCCCCGTATCCAATACCAACAGTAGTATCTACTCTCATTTTACCTTCTGCGGTATAATTAATAATATTACCATTAGCCATTGCTCCGTTTGGTACAATTGCTAATTTATTTTGTGGCGTTATTAATTTAGTTGTAAAAATTTCAATTTCTTTTACAGCCCCTAAAACTCCTTGAGCTTCTACTAAATCTCCAATTTTATAAGGCTTAAAAATCATTAAAAGAACACCTCCTGCAAAATTAGACAAAGAACCTTGTAAAGCTAAACCAATTGCCAAACCAGCTGCTGCAATAATAGCTGCAAAACTTGTTGTTTCTACACCAAGTTTAGATATTACCATAATAATTAGAAATATCTTTAATGCCCAGCTAATAAGATTTAGCAAAAACTTCTGTAAAGATTCTTCATAATTACTCTTAGCCATTCCCTTTTTGGCAAGTTTCACGATTTTACCTATAACCCATGATCCAATTATATAAATAATAATTGCACCAATTACCTTAGGCCCATATTCTGTTATAAAATCCATTCCTTTACTCATCCATGAGCTTACATCTGTGTTCTCCATAATAATTTAAAAGTTTTTAGTGTTTAGTATTTGAGACACGAATATATATAGAAGGTCACTAATTCTTACCTATTTTTTAAAAATTTAATATTATTTTAATGCAAAAAGTCCTGTTGCGACAAAACTCACAACAGGACTTTCTAACTTTTATTAAATCTCTTACTCTAAGAATCCTTTAAGTTTGCTAAAACCTTCTCCGTTGTAATTAGATTTCTCCATTGCCTTTATTAACTCTACTAAATGAGCTGGATTCATATTATCCCCTAAAACTCTTATTAAAGCAAAACCTTTTTCATCATTATCTCCATAAATAACAACTTCATCTATAGCTTCTTCATCTCCTAAATATGTAATAGTTGCTTTACCAAAACTGGTATTCATTTTCATTAACTGGGTAAATTTCTTGTTTTTTAAAATAGCTTTAACCTGTGTTTTTTCAGCTACAAAATCGGCTTCATTTTCTTTCGATTTTTTAAAAGCCAAAATATTAAGTTTCTTTAAAGAACCTATAGCCTCTTTTTGAGTATCCGTTAAATTTGCTTTCTCTAAACTCAATACACTTGCAGGAACATCAAAAGAAATAAAATTAGGGTTCTCAGAGTTGTCTACATAATATTCTTGTAAACTTTGTGTGGATGAGCATGCCCCTACTAAAAGAAGAATTACAAAGGCCAAAATACTTTTCCTTATTGTTGTCATTTTTTTTAATTAAAAAATGCTACTGAGCACATAAGTTCTCAGTAGCAAATTGTTTTTTATTTTTTTCCTGCCTTGTTTAATTCTTCTGGGAGATTCATTTT
Organism: Maribacter vaceletii; assembly: GCF_003634105.1. Classification (GTDB taxonomy): domain Bacteria; phylum Bacteroidota; class Bacteroidia; order Flavobacteriales; family Flavobacteriaceae; genus Maribacter_B; species Maribacter_B vaceletii. The sequence continues at coordinate 690,240 of NZ_RBIQ01000008.1, forward strand.
ATTGGTAATTTGGCCAATCTTGTTTAAATCTATATTTCCTGTCATGGAAACCAGTACTGTTTCAAATTTTCTTCCGTGTACATCTACATCCATATTCTTCATACCAGACACAAACATTAAAAGTTCTTTTACATGGTCTGCATCTTTACCCTCTTTAATATAGAACTTTACGTTAACATCCTTGTCTTTTACACGCATTAACTCTTCCATAGAAGATTTTCTTAAATACTTTTTTACTGTAGATGTCATATCTGCTGATACCGCTTTGTCTTCCGTAATAAAAACTTTAATGCCTTTAATACCTTTAGCTACTTCTGCAAAATCTTGTGCTTCAGGATCATCGGTCATGCTTCCTATTTTACTAACCAAATTTATCATTCCTTTATTAACAACTACGGTTCCTACTTTATCCATATCCTCATATTTATCGAACATAGATTGTGCTAAACCAAAAAACGGTACTAAAACGATTGCTACTACTAAACTAAATTTTCTCATGACTACTTTGTTTTTTATCCTATTCCCTATTTGATTAAAAGGGAAATTTATAGGATTGATTATTAAATTGATTGATGTTATTAATTACTCCTGAAGAATCAGGAATTTTTTTAATTGTTCTTTTTTCCAGCTTTATTTAATTCTTGTGGTAAATTCATTTTATTGGTTAAAGAACCTATCTTGTTTAAATCTATATCGCCAGTTAAAGACAATAATACTGTTTCAAATTTTCTTCCGTTCATTTCTATATCGGCATTATTTATACCAGTAACAAACATTAAAAGTTCGCTTACATGATCTGCATCTTTACCTTCTTTAATATAGAACTTCACGTTAGCATCCTTATCTTTTACACGCATAAGCTCTTCTAGCTTTGCGGTTTTTAAGTAAGAATTCATAGACTTAAGCATATCTGCTGATATTGCTTTATCTTCTGTTATAAAAACTTTTAAATTTTTTAAACTTTTAGCTATATCCATAAAGTCTTGCGCTTCTGGATCGTCTACCTCAACATCTATCTTACTTAAAAGGTTAAACATACTTTTGTTTACTACTACAGCACTTACATTATCTAAATCTTCATATTTATCAAATAATGATTGAGACATACCCACTAAAGGCATTAGTGCTATCACTGTTATAATTAGGAACTTTTTCATAATATTAATTTATTTTTTTTTGTATAATTTTTGTTTTGTTTGTTCAAATTGATTTAAGTAAGCAACTTTCCGTGTTCCTTTACTAAAATTTTGTGCCAAAAGGTCTAATGCTTTTTTTGTTTGGTTATACGCATATTGTGCTTCCTCTTGTTCTGCTTGCTTTTCTTGGTATAAATTTCCAAAATAAAGACTAAAAACTATTGCCGCTACTGCTGCTACGCTTATCCATTTACCATAATTTTTGTTTGCCTTTAATGGCAATTTCTTTGTAAACTGTTCTTCTTTAGCTGTAGAAAAATATTGAAACATAGGCTTATACGTCTCCAAATGCTTAGCCACATTATCTTGAGAAAAATAAGTACGTAATGTTTCTTCTTCGGCAACTGTTGCAGTAGCTTCAAAATACTTTTCTAATAATTTTTCTATGTTATGCAATTCCATAATTATGCTTTTGCGTTAATTTTTCTCTTACTGTTTTTCTAGCTCTAGATAACGCCACTCGTATTGCAGTAGGTTTCATATCTAACAATTCTTCTATTTCTTCAAATGTGTACTGCTCAATATCTCGCAATTGTAATACCATTTTTTGTTGCTCAGGTAATTCATCCATTATTATCTCTACCCAATTAACACTGTCTTTAGCTTCTATATTTTTTTGAAGCGAGTTAGTATCATCTCCGTAATTACTATGCACCAATTTTAAATTAGATGCTTGTTTAGATTTTAATCTATCCAAGCAAAAATTCTTAGTCATAGTCATTGCAAAAGCCTCCACGTTTTTATACTCTTTCATTTTACTATTCTTAGACCATAGCTTTAATAGTACTTCTTGCGTTGCATCTTCGGCTTCTTCTGTAGAAACCAGCAACCTTTTAGAAAGCCTAAATAACTTATCTTTAAATGGTAATACCAGATTTAAAAATTCGGTTTGTTTCATTTTTGTTGGTTGTTTGTAAACCTTATTATTGGTCTACAAAAGGAAGACGATGTTCATCGAGTTTTGTTACAAAATATTTTTTATTTCTATATATCTCCTTACTTTGGACAACTATTTACACACAAATTTACGTAAGTAAGTAATATATTCTTCTTTATTTTCCCCCATCATATATACTGGAACAATATTTGAAGACGTTTTAATTAAAAAATGTAGTAACTATGAAAAAATATGTTCTAGCATTACTCTCTATAGGAGTATTAATTGCCTCCTGTTCTAAGAGTGAGGACGATAGGTTTATTGACACCAAAGGCTTAACCATAGATTCTGAAGAAGTTCTTGTCCAAGACTTTATGTGGAAGGCAATGAATTCTTGGTACTTTTGGCAAGAAGACGTGCCTAATTTGGCAGATGATAAATTCCTTGACACAGAAGAAGGTATTCAAGAATATATAGATTTTCTTGCAAGTGAATCTAACCCCGCAGATTTTTTTGATGAAAAATTATCCTTTTCAGAAGATCGTTTTAGTTTTTATTCTGAAGATTATACAGAGCTTACCCAAGCACTTTCCGGTGTTTCTAAAAGTAACGGATTAGAATTTGGCTTGGTTCAATTTAGTGATAGTGATAATATTTTTGGATATGTTAGGTATATAATTCCTAATTCTGATGCTGCCGCAAAAGATATTAGTCGTGGAGAATTATTTACAAAAGTAAATGGCAACACACTTACAACAAGTAACTATATAGACCTACTTTTTGGTGATAATGACACCTATACTTTAGGCATGGCTTCTATTGAAAACAATCAAGTAACTGAAAACGAAAAAGAAGTTTCTTTAACTAAAGCGGAAGGTTTAGCAGAAAATCCTGTTTTTTTATCTAAAACTTTTGATATAAATGGAGAAAAAATTGGCTATTTAGTCTATAATGCTTTTACCAATGAATATGATGAAGATTTAAATAACGTCTTTGGAAATTTTAAAGCTGCCAACGTACAGCATTTGGTTTTAGATTTAAGATACAATCCGGGTGGTTCTGTAAATACTGCTCGTTTATTATCTAGTATGATATATAGTACTGATACAGAAGAAGTATTCTTAAAAGCCAGATATAACGGAAAATACCAATCTTTTTTAGAAAGTAGAAATGTTGATTTAAATGACTACTTTGGAGATAAAACAAGTGAAGGTACTGCTATTAATACTTTAAACTTATCTAAAGTATATATTCTAGCAACCAACAGTTCTGCCTCTTCTAGTGAATTAGTCATGAATGGTCTTGCTCCTTATATAGATGTTGTACATGTAGGAGAAACTACAAGAGGAAAAAATGAATTCTCAGTTACTATGGTTGATGATAAGGAGAATGATTACATCTACAATCCAACAAGAATAAATAATATTAACAGCAAGAATAAATGGGCTATACAACCATTAATTGGTAGAAATGAAAATGCAGATGGTTTTTACGACTACACTTCTGGCTTAGTTCCAGATATAGATTTAGAAGAAGACTTAGCAAACCTTGGTGTTTTAGGAGATGAGAATGAGCCTTTATTAGCAAGAGCTATACAAGAAATTACTGGAGCATCTAGTAAAAGAGATTTCACTGTTAAAATACCTGCTAAAATTATGACAAGTTCTAAAATGTTTACGGTATTAAAAGATAATATGTTTTTAGATAAACCTTTAAAATTATCTTCTAACTAAAAAAAAACATTTTTTACACAAAAAAAGGCGCTACAATTGTAGCGCCTTTTTTATTCTATTTTTCTAATATATTTATTCATTAAAATAAACACCATTTGGATTTAAACCAACTGTAAAAGTTTTATCTACTGCTTGTGTATTTAAATCATATATAGTTAATGAACCATTACTTGCATAATCTAAGGCATCTGCAAGATATAATTTACCATTATAAACATCCATCCCATATAAAGATGTTGCAGTATGTGTTACATAAGAAGATGTTGGGAGAGTATCGTCTGTAGTTTTTAAAGTATACACATCTTTACCCAAGTTATAATATAAATTTTCTCCATCTATATTTAAAAAACTAGGGTGCTCAACACCGTTAAAATTAATTGTAGTTACCACTTCATTAGTACTCGTATTAATTTCTGACAAAACACCTGCACTTTCATCTTCCGGTACTGGCCATGAGGAACCACCAGATGCTAATACCCATATATTATCATTAGCATCTAAAACTAATGAATTTGGCCTTTTACCAACTTCTAGTGTTTTAGTAATATCTTCTGATGTAACATCAATTACAGAAACAATACTATTTGTACCAAAAGCTCCTTGATGAGCTACATATATTGTATTTCCTTTTGCTACAATTGCCTCTGGTCCAAGAGCTACAGGAATTGTACTTTCTACAGTATTTGTTGATAAATTAATTACTGCAATAAAATCATCTGTTTCATCAGAAGTGTCTCCCCAATTAGTAACATATCCTTTACCATTTACAGCTACAAAATATCTTGGATTGGATAAGTCCGCATCTATAGTACCTTCGCTTTCAAAGGTATTTCTATTAATTACCTCTATTGTATTGGATACATTTGCTATTACGTAAGCTGTATTGTCTGCAAAACCAATAGACTGTATAACATTTCCTAAATCTTTATTGTTTACTTTATTATATATTGCCGCTTCATTAGTTTCTAAATCATCAGATAAAAAAGATATTGTTCCAGAACCGTTTTGAAAAGGGCCTTCGTTAACCACTAATATTCCATTTTCGTACGCTCCTAACGGTAAAGACTCACCTCCATTATCATCATTCTCACAAGATGCAAAAAATGCGCCTAATGCTATTGCTAATACTACATGTTTAATTTTCATTTTCTAAAATTTAAAGTTTAATTGTAATTTAAAGTTTCTATTAGGCATTGGTCTAAATGCCACGTTTTGGTAATTGGTGTTCAAAATATTATTAACACTTAGAGCTAATATAACATCGGTATTTAAAAAATTTAATACATCATATTCTAAAGTAACATTGCCAATAAAATAAGCATCTACTTCTTGCGATTCGTCTGTTGTGGTAAAAACTAATCCGTTATATAATGTTTGCAAACCTATTTTATACTTACCATAATGATACACTAGGCTTCCTGTAGCTTTGTGTAAAGGCACATACATTAATTGATTTCCAGATTCTTTATCTATAGCTTTAGTATAGGCATAAGTTATAGTAGCTACTATAGGGTTTTCTTTAATTTTTTTATGAACAGCTAAACTAGATTCTACTCCATATTGGTAAACACTCTTAACATTTATAGGAGACCAAACACCAGATACACTACTTGGGCGCCATTGTATTAAATCTTTATTGGTTGTATAATACGAGTACAGTTCTGCCTTAAGGCCTTTTTTATTAAAAATTTGTCCAAACTCTACCTGATGCGAAGTTTCTGGTTTTAAATCTTTATTACCTCCTGTTTCCCAATACAAATCATTAAAAGTTGGTATTCTAAAATTTTTAGAAGTATTTAGTGTTATTGCATAATTTTTAGTTAGTTGGTATTTACCATCTAATGCATATACAAAAGGACTGTTGTAATCTGTAACCCAATCTTTTCTAAGATTCACACCATAGGAAAGTTTTTTGCTAGCAGTATGAGAAAACAAAAAGGTTGTTGCCACTAGATTTCTAGTAACCGAAGCTATAGAACTCCCCTCACCTCTTACATTGTTATAGTCTACCAAACCATTTAACAACATATTATTTATACTATACTTTAAATCGTAATTAAATAGCATAGTTTTAGCATTACTTGTTGTAAAACTATCAGAATCTTTATTAGCAAAATACTTATAGCGCTCGTATAAATATGCCAGTTTTGTGCGCTGTACTTTATTGCTTTTATAGTTAACCCACTCTAATAAGGACTTTGAATTATAGTTTTTGTAGTTACTATTAGATGGGGCTGTTAAAGTTCCTGAAAAGTCACGATCACCAATAAACGTAGAGTGTTGCAGTTTTAACAAATTAGTTGTAGAAAATAATAACCCAAAGCCTAAATCTATAGTATTATTATTAAAAGCTCCGTTTTCATTTCTCTTATCTGTTCCTAGATACTTATAATCATTTTCAGAAGATATATGTCCTATACCTACACTAAAAGCTGTTTTATCTGTACCGTATTTAGACTTATAATTAAAGTTTTTTGTACCAAAACTACCATATCCTAAGTTTAGTACATTAGTCCAAGGTTGTGTAAAATTTAAACTATTTTCTAAATGTATACTACCACCAACGGCACCTGTTCCATATTGCGTACTTCCGCCTCCACTTCTTATACTTATCTTATCATAACTTTGCGGGAGAATGGTATTAAAATCCGTTTGCCCGTTTAGTTGCGAATTTACATTTATGCCGTTCCAAATTACTGCTGTTTGTGATGCCCCTGTTCCTCTAAAAGAAGGGGAAGAAACCATTCCATATCCATTCTCTTTAAAATAAACCGAACTATTATAGCGCAGTGCATTAGTTAAACCGCCAGGTACTCTTTGTAAAGTAGAATCTGTAATTGTTGTAATTTTAATTCCATTAGAGAACTGTAATAGCCTACTATCAGAAACAACAACCTCATCTAGCTTTAGAATAGAATCTTGCTGAGAAAAAGACAAATTAATGCCAATTATAAATAAAAAAAATACTACTATACGTTTCATCACACCAAAGACCTTTTACCCGAAAGTCTATTGTTATTTTAGTTAAAAACCTGGCAGGTCTCCTGACTTACGTATTGTTATTTACCTTCCCGCTTAATTAAAGCAGTGGTTTAGAAGAAATAACAACCATCTTTAAAATAATTTAAAGACTAAGTTTACAGTTGCGGGAACAGCTCTGGAATTTAACCAGATTCCCTTTTAATTTTATCACTTAAAAAAAGCAATAAAAACCAAATTCACTGCAAAAGTAAACCATATTAACTAATTTCTACTATTTTCTCTTTTAAGTTTTACATTTAAAAAATGACATTCCTTACCTTGCAAAAAACATTTAATTAAGTCAGAACCTATTTTTTTAGAATGAATCGCATTTTATTATCCCTAACAATATTTCTTTTTTTATCCTGTAAAAACAAAAAAGAAGAAGCCTCTACTAATTTAGACAAAACAGTTACCTCTACTCTTAAATATGCTACAGGTTTTACAGTAAAAAAAGAAAGTACTGGTATCACAATTATAAAAATTACTGCACCTTGGCCAAATGCAACTAAAGGTTTTTCATATGCATTAGTCCCTGAAGAAAAAATGGCTGCCCTTACCCTTAATAAAGATTCTTATGATGCTATTATAACAACTCCTGTTAAAAAAATAATAGTAACTTCTACTACACATATACCAGTTTTAGAAGCTTTAGGTGTAGAAACTTCCTTGGTTGGTTTTCCCAACACCAACTATATTTCTTCTATGGCAACAAGAAAAAGAATAGCTAACAAACAAGTTAAAGAATTAGGAAATAACGAATCTTTAAATACAGAGATTGCTCTAGAATTGCAACCAAATGTGGTTATTGGCTTTGGTATTGATAATCAAAATAAAGCCTATAAAACCCTAGAAGATGCAAATATTCCTGTTGCTTACAATGGTGATTGGGCAGAACAAACCCCGCTTGGAAAAGCAGAGTGGATTAAGTTTTTTGCTCCTTTCTTTCATAAAGAGACAAAGGCAGACAGTATTTTTAATTCCATAGAAAAAGAATACCATAAAGTCAAAGAGCTTGCTGCTAAAGCAAATACGAAGCATACTGTTTTATCTGGCGCTATGTTTAAAGATGTTTGGTATTTACCAGGTGGTAAAAGCTGGGCAGCGCAATACTTAAATGATGCTAACACAAACTATTTATGGAAAGATGATAAAGAAACAGGAAGCCTTTCCTTAAGCTGGGAAAATGTTTTAAATATAGCACAAAACGCGGATTATTGGCTTTCCCCCTCACAGTATACAACCTATGAACAAATGAAAGAAAGTAGTCCTCATTATACACAATTTAAAGCTTTTAAAAATAAAAATATTTACACTTTTGCAAATACTAAAGGGCCTACAGGTGGTTTATTGTTTTATGAACTTGCTCCAAGTAGACCAGATATTGTTCTAAGGGATTTAATTTCTATATTCCATCCTGAAGTTTTACCAAACTACAAACCTTATTTTTACAAACCTTTAGAATAATTTGGAGTCTACCAAAACATACATAAAACCCTTTTTAGCATTGTCTTTGCTCTTAGTATTATTCTTTGGAATAAATATTAGTTTAGGTTCTGTTTCTATTCCATTTTCAGATACCATAAGTTCTGTTTTTGGAGGAGAAACTACCAATAACTCTTGGAGTTATATTATTTGGAATTATAGAATACCCAAAGCATTTACTGCCATTTTAGTAGGAAGCGGACTTGCCCTAAGCGGCTTATTGATGCAAACTCTTTTTCGTAACCCTTTAGCGGGTCCTTTTGTTTTAGGCATTAGTTCTGGTGCTAGTTTAGGAGTTGCTTTACTTATTATGGGTTCTTCAATTTTTAGTAGTATTGCTGCTATTAATTTAGTGAGTAATGTATCGTTAGCAATTATATCTAGCATTGGTAGTTTTGGGGTACTATTCTGTGTAATTATTGTAGCATCTAGAGTAAAAGATACTATGGCTTTATTAATTATAGGACTCATGTTTGGCAGTATTACTGCTGCTATAGTAAGTACGTTATCTTATTTTACAAATGCCGAAAAACTACAGCAATATGTATACTGGTCCTTTGGCAGTATTGGCAATTTAACTTGGGAACAAGTTACCATTCTATGTGTTATATGTGTGTTAGGGGTTATTTTAAGTATTATTTCTATAAAAACACTAAATGCTATGCTTTTAGGAGAAAACTATGCGCGTACTTTAGGTATTAACATAAAAAAAATGAGGTATTTAATAATCCTCGCTGCAGGAATATTAGCGGGTAGTATAACTGCTTTTGCTGGCCCTATTGCCTTTATAGGCTTAGCCGTTCCGCACTTAACACGACAAATTTTTAATACCACCAATCATAAAATACTAGTACCAGCTGTTCTAATTTATGGTGCTATTTTAATGTTACTTTGCGATACTGTTGCACAATTACCAAGTTCGGCAAACATTTTACCAATTAATGCTATAACCTCTATTGTTGGAGCTCCAGTTGTTATTTGGTTGTTAGTTCGTAAACGAAAAATGATATTTTAAAACTAAAAAAAAGACTATTTATAATCCTAAAAAAAATACCGTCCTATCTGCTAAAAACCTTAGTATTGGGTACCAAACCAATAAGGAACAAACCCAAATAGGTACTCCTATTAGTTTTTCTGCTAATTCTGGAGAACTAATTGCTGTTATTGGAGTTAACGGTGCGGGAAAATCTACTTTATTACGAACTTTAGGAGCTATACAAAAAGAATTGTCTGGAGAGCTTCTTATAAAAGAAAAAAATACAAATACCTACACGCCACAACAATTGGCCTTAGAAATAAGTGTAGTTCTTACAGAAAAGATAGCCTCTAAAAACTTAACGGTATTAGAACTGATTGCTTTAGGGAGACAACCATATACCAACTGGATTGGTAATCTTACAGAGAAAGATAAAACAGTTATTAACACTGCAATTAGTAAAGTAGATTTACTAGAGTTAAAACATAAAAAATGCTACGAACTTAGTGATGGGCAAATGCAACGTGTTATGATTGCGCGTGCATTAGCGCAAGACACTTCTATTATACTTTTAGATGAGCCAACCACGCACCTAGACCTCTATCATAAAGCAAACATTTTAAAACTTTTAAAATCAATAACTTACAATACTAACAAAACCATTATTTTTACTACTCATGAGATTGAATTAGGTATTCAACTGTGTGATAAAATGTTACTCCTTAATACTACTAACAATCCTTATGGTAGCCCAAACGAATTAATTGAACAAAAACATTTTAATAGTCTTTTCCCCGAGGATACTGTTACGTTTAATGCCACTACAGCTACTTTTAGAGTTAAAAAGTAACTTTATTAGTTTGCTAAAAATAAAAGCAGAACCTTTATCTTTACTTGTATATTTTAAATTTTAAATGAACACATATCTTATTTACATTTTAATTGGTATTATATGCCTTGCTATAGGTTATTTTTTAGGCAACTACATACAATTGCTTAAAACAAAATCTAGCCATAGTGCATTAGAAGAAAGAGAAAAGCAATTACAAAATAATATTTCTTCTTTAGAAACTAGCTTGGCTGATGAAATAGAACACAAGAGACATTTACAGCAAGAGAAAGAACAAATGAGTAATCAAATTGTTCGTTACCAGTCTGATATAGAAAATCTACAAGAAAAAAACACAGAACAAAAGGCTGAAGTTGAGAAGTTACAAGAAAAATTTACTAAAGAATTTGAAAACTTAGCGAATAAAATTTTGGATGAAAAAAGCCTAAAGTTTACAGAGCAAAATCAGAAAAACATAAAAAATATACTTTCTCCTTTACAAGAGAAAATACAATTATTTGAGAAAAAAGTTGAGGATAGCCAAAAAGAAAACATTAGCATACATTCTGCTCTAAAAGAACAGCTTGTTAACCTACAAAGTCAGAATTTAAAAATAACTCAAGAAGCAGAAAACCTAACTAAAGCACTTAAAGGCGATAGTAAAATGCAAGGAAACTGGGGAGAACTAGTTTTAGAACGCGTTTTAGAAAAATCTGGATTAGAAAAAGACCGTGAGTATAGTGTACAACAAAGTTTTACTAGAGAAGACGGTTCTAGAGTGTTACCAGATGTTATTATTAATTTACCCGACGGTAAAAAAATGGTAGTAGATTCCAAAGTTTCTTTAACTGATTATGAACGATTTATTAATGCAGAAGAAGAGGATAAAGAACGCTTCTTAAAAGACCATTTAAACTCTTTAAAAAGACATGTAGACCAACTATCGGCCAAAAAGTATGAAGACCTTTATGCTATGGAAAGTCCAGATTTTGTACTCATGTTTGTCCCTATAGAGCCAGCTTTTGCTATTGCTGTAAATGCAGACAATGCACTTTATAATAAAGCCTTTGAACAAAACATAGTAATTGTTACCCCTTCTACCCTATTAGCTACATTGCGTACTATAGATAGTATGTGGAATAATGAAAAACAACAACGTAACGCAATTGAGATTGCAAGACAGGCTGGTGCTTTATATGATAAATTTGAAGGTTTTACTAACGATTTATTAAAGGTTGGTAAAAAAATTGATGAAGCTAAAGGCGAATACAAAGGAGCCATGAACAAACTTGTAGAAGGCCGTGGAAATATAATTACAAGTATTGAAAAGCTTAAAAAAATGGGTGCAAAAGCTAAAAAATCTATTCCTGAGCCATTATTAAAACGTGCTCAAGAAGACGATTTTGAAGCGCCTAAACTAAACTAAAAACCATTTTAAAAAATACACTAAAAATGAAAAAAATTATAAGCCTAATAGTTATAACTGTGGTAGTTGTATTAGCTGCCTACTATGCTTTTATTTATTATGTTCCTTTCAGCGAAGGAGTACGCTCTGGAGAACTTATTAAAATTAGCAGAAAAGGGGTTATAGCTAAAACATGGGAAGGAGAAATTAGCCAAGGAATATCTGGCGCACAAATATTTTCTTTTTCGGTTTTAGATAAAGACAAAGAAGTAATTTCTAAACTAAAAGAATACCAAGGAAAGTATGTAAAACTCCAGTATGTAGAACGTTACGCTACTTTCTTTTGGTTAGGAGATACTAAATATTTTGTTACTGAGGTAGCATCCGAAAAGTCTCCTCATTTTGGAAATTAAAATAAAAAAAATACCAACTTTAGTATAACAGCCAAATGAAAAATTATAAAAGTTCTAAAGAATCCAGAGTATCTATTACAGAACTAATGCTACCTGCACACTCTAATTTTAGTGGAAAAGTACATGGAGGGCATATTTTAAATTTAATGGATCAAATTGCTTTTGCATGCGCTTCTAAACATTCCCAACACTATTGTGTAACAGCATCTGTAAACAAAGTAGATTTTTTAAACCCTATTGAGGTTGGCGAGCTTGTTACTTTAAAAGCTTCTGTAAATTATACCGGAAGAACCTCAATGGTTGTTGGTGTTCGTGTAGAGTCCGAGAACATTACTACAGGAGTAAAAAAACATTGCAATTCTTCTTATTTTACAATGGTTGCCAAAGGCCCTAATGGCGAAAACGCTCCAATTCCTGGTTTAGTAATTGATACAGAACAAGGTATACGTCGTTTTTCTAGAAGTATTAAACGTAAAGAACAATCTATAAAAAGGAGCTCTAACTTTAAAGCTTCTAAATTTAAAATAGAAGAACATATAGAAGAGCTAAATAATGAAAATGTAAAAATAGATTTATAGGCTATTTTTTAAATTTCTTGCGCTGCAGCTGTATCCAAAAACCAAATTAAATTATTAGATTTTGGAGCAACAAGACTTGCAGGATATTGCTTATAATCTCCTTTTTTGTTTATAATTATATCTACCTTTTCTTTTTTACCTTCTCCTGTAACTAAAAAAGCAACGGTATCTGCATTATTAATAACAGCTCCTGTTAAAGAAATTCTTTTTTGACCAGAATCTGGGTGTATTGCTACTTCACAAATATTCTTTGAATCCCATAAATTAATTTCATGAGGAAAAATAGATGCCGTATGTCCATCATCTCCCATACCAAGAATTACTAAATCAAATTTTGGTACGTTATTTTCTTGTGGTACTACTTTTTTTAGAACTTCGCTATACCTAATCGCCTCTTTAGAAGGAACCTCCTCCCCTTTTATTCTATGTATATTTTCTAGTGGTATGTTTATTTTGGAAATAAGGTAATCTACCGTCATTTTATAATTACTCTCAGAATCTGTAGGGGCAACGCAACGCTCATCTCCCCAATATAAATGCACACCGCTCCAATCTATTTTATCTAAAAAATTAGAAGCTAGCTCCTCAAAAACAATTTTTGGCGTACTTCCTCCAGATAAAGCTATATGTGCGGTATTTTTTTCTTTTATTAATGTGGCAAGGTAGTTAGAGAAATTTATTGCTACCTCTTGCTTAGTATTGTATATGTATTTTTTCATTCTAATGCTTGTTCTGTAATTTTAAAAATCTATAACTAACAAATAACACAATAACCAGGATCATCTGCCAAATTTTCACTTGGGTTACGCCATGTTCCTATTCCCTCTATGAGTTCATCTGCATTTTTAGGCCCCCATGCACCTGCAGAATATCCATGTACTCGTACATCCTTACCATTTTTCCAATAATCTAAAATAGGGTCTACAAAAGCCCAGGCTGCCTCTACCTCATCTGCTCTAGCATATAAAGTGGCATCTCCTTGCATGGCATCTAACAATAATCTTTCATAAGCTTCCATAACATGAGTTTCTTGCAAACTAGAGTAATAAAAATCTAAATTAGCGCGCTCTACTTTAAACCCTTGCCCTGGAACTTTTACACCAAATTTTATTAAAATACCTTCGTCTGGCTGTATTCTTATTATAAGTTTATTAGCTTTATTAAGCATTCCTGAATCCTGAAAAATTTGATGGTGAGGCGATTTAAAATGAATAACTACTTCTGTAACCTTAGTTGGCATACGTTTAGCTGTACGAACATAAAAAGGGACATCTTTCCACCTCCAATTATCTACAAAAAACTTAATTGCAGCATACGTTTCCGTTTTAGATTCTGGATTAACATCTTTTTCTTCTCTATATCCTTTTACAACTTCACCGTTAATTTTAGAACTTACATACTGGGCTCTAATTGTATTTTCATTAAGCGTTTTCTCATCTTTCATAATTCTTAAAGACCGTAACGCTTTTACTTTTTCATTTCTAATCTCCTGCGCATTAGCTGCTATTGGAGGCTCCATTACAATTAAAGAAACTATTTGTAATAAATGGTTTTGAAACATATCTCTTAATGCTCCAGAATTATCATAATATCCTCCACGTAATTCTACACCATTGCTTTCTGCATTTGTAATTTCAACATGGTGTATATAATTCCTATTCCAAAGAGGTTCAAAAATGCTGTTAGCAAAACGTGTAACCAAAAGATTTTGTACTGTTTCTTTTCCTAAGTAATGATCTATTCTATAAATCTGAGATTCTTTAAAATATTTTTGAATACCTTTATTTAGGTTTTTAGCAGTTTCTAAATCGTAGCCAAAAGGTTTTTCTACAATTAAACGTTTAAAACCTTCTGTTTCATCATTAAGTCCTTGTTCTGTTAGGTTTTTTGATATTGCTTCAAACAAACTAGGTGGTGTAGATAAGTAAAATATATAATTATTACCTATGCTAAACTCTATATTTAAATCTCCTATGCGTTCTGCTAAGCTGCTATAACTAGTATCATAATTTTCTCCTAAATCTTCATAAAACAAATTCTTAGAAAAATTCTCTATTAAGCCAAAGTCTTTAACTGTGGCTTTGTTTTTAAGATATTCACTCTCTAAAACAACTTTTTTCCGAAACGCTTCATCTGTTAAATTACTTCTACTAACTCCTAGAACAACAAAATTATCTGGAACATGACCGTCTCTAAAAAGATTAAAAAGTGCTGGTACTAATTTTCTAGCTGTTAAATCTCCCGAAGCCCCAAAAATAATGAGCATCTGGTTTTCTGTCTTGTTCATATAATTTATTCTAATTATTCCTTTTCAAAAACCCCAAATATCTTTGTATCAAAATATAAGGGTAAGCTCTTATTTTCATTGCGAAAATTAATCATAATTCTGCAATATAAAATACGTAATGCTGAAATAAATTCCATTATTTACTATTTAAAACAACATTAATTTAATAGTTTCAAAAATGTAAATAATATTAAAACTAATTTTTTTCTATTACTTTTGATTTTACTATTTATTTAGACGATAAATAGCAACACAACAAACAAAATATTTTATTTAAGGGCATAGATTAAATTAAAACAAATGGGAAAAGCATACGATTTTGGATTAGTAGGATTAGGAGTTATGGGTCGTAACTTTATATTAAATGTTGCAGATAATGGTTTTTCTGCTTTTGGACACGATTTAGATACCGAAAAAGTAACTGCTTTACAAAAAGAAGGAGGCGATACTAATAAAGTTGACGCTTCTACAGATACTGCAACTTTTGTAAATGCTCTTTCCTCTCCAAGAAAAATAATGTTGTTAGTACCTGCTGGAAAAATTGTAGATAGTGTTATTGAAGGTCTAATACCTCTTTTAGATAAAGGAGATATTATTATAGATGGTGGAAACTCTTTCTTTACAGATACAGACCGTAGAGATGCTTACTTAGCAGAAAAAGGAATCCATTTTTTTGGCTCTGGAGTTTCTGGAGGCGCTAAAGGTGCTCGTTTAGGGCCTAGTATTATGCCTGGAGGTAATAAAGAAGCTTACCAACACGTTAAGCCTATTTTTGAAGCAGTTTCTGCAAAATATAAAGGAGAACCTTGTGTTGCTTATTTAGGACCCAAATCTGCTGGAAATTATGTAAAAATGGTGCATAATGGTATAGAATATGGCTTAATGCAATTGACTTCCGAAATTTATGATATTCTTAAAAAAGGTGGTAATTACACCAATGCAGAATTACACCAAACGTATTCTAAATGGAATGCAGGCAGACTTCAATCTTTCTTAGTAGAAATTACTTCCGAAATTTTAAATAAAAAAGATGATTTAGCAGATGGAGATTTAGTGGATAAAATTTTGGACAAAGCCAAGCAAAAAGGTACTGGAAAATGGACTAGCCAAAATGCAATGGATTTAGGTATACCAGTACCATCTATAGACGTTGCGGTAAGCATGCGAGAAATCTCTGCCTTAAAAGAAGAACGCGTTAAGGCCGATGTTTTATATGATAGGCCTACTGTTACTCTAATGGACAAAGAAAAACTAGAAAAAATTACTGAAGAGGCTTTATACTTTTCTTTCATTATAACATATGCACAAGGCTTACACCAATTAGCAGATGCCTCTAAAGAGTATGGTTATAAATTAGATATAGCAACTATAGCCAAAATTTGGCGTGCAGGATGTATTATTAGAGCTGGTTTATTAGCAGATATTACAGAAGCTTTTAACTTAGATAAGGAGTTACCTAACTTACTACTTTCTCCTTCTTTTATACAAAAAGTACAAAGTACCGTAGGTTCTGCTAGAGAGTTAGTTTCTTATGCAGCTGTAAATGGTATTCCTTTACCAGGACTATCTAATTCTTTAACTTATTTTGATGCCTATACCTCTAACCGATTACCTTTAAATTTAATACAAGCGCAAAGAGACCATTTTGGTTCTCATACCTATGAAAGAACTGATAAAGAAGGTATTTTTCATACAGAGTGGTAATTAAAGGTATTTTTATACACAATGCCAAAAGCAAAATATCATATTTATGTAATTGAACTTTCAAAAAAAGTATATACAGAAAATAGAAAGTTTAGAGAAGCTAATCCGCAATTTAATGGTGTTTTAGAATGCTTATATGTTGGTATGACAAGTAAAACCCCTAAAGAACGTTTTGAACAACACAAAACAGGACATAGGAACAAGAAGGGCTATAAAATATCGGCTTCTATTGTAGAGAAATATGGCATGTATTTAAGAGGCAGTTTATACCAGCATATTGCTCCTTTAGAAACTAGAGCTGCTGCATTAAAAATGGAAGAAGCTTTAGCCTTAGAATTACGAAGAAAGCGTTATGCTGTTTGGTATAATTAAAACCTATTTAAAAAAACTTTAAGCATTTTCTTTTGCTTCTTTACTTAAATTTCTAACATATTGTCTTGGTACAACTCCAAACTGTTTCTTAAAACATTTAGAAAAATAAGACGCTGTATTAAACCCTGTCATATACATAATTTCTTTTACAGAAAGTCCACTTGTATCTAATAACTGTATTGCTCTTTTTAAACGTATATTCCTAATAAATTCACTAGAAGACAAACCAGTTATCTCTTTAAATTTAAGATACAAGTTACTTCTACTCATCCCCATTTCTTTCACTAACATTTCTACACTAAAATCGGTATTCATCATATGTTTTTCTACAACTTCAACAGCTTGTTTTAAGAATTTTTCATCTACAGATGTTACGGTTACTTCTGTTGGTTTAAAATCTATTGCTTTATTAAACTTATTACGCAACCCTTCTCTTGAACTAATTATATTTGCTAATTTTAATTTAAGTAACTGCATAGAAAACGGTTTAGAAATATAATCATCTGCACCCATTGTTAAACCCTTTAATTGGCTATCTTCAGATGATTTTGCTGTTAGCATTAACACCGGAATATGACTTGTGGTTTTATTAGATTTTAAAGATTCACACATTTGTATACCATCCATTATTGGCATAACAACATCTGTTAAAATTATGTTCGGAACATGCTTTTTGGCCAGCTTAAGGCCTTCTTTCCCATTTTCTGCCTCATGAATTATATAAATATCACTTAAAGTCTGCTTAATAAAAGCTCTAATATCTTTATTGTCATCTACAACAAGAAGTATAGGAAATTTAGATCTAGATTTAGATAAGGGGCTATCTTCTATTTCATCATTAATACCAATTGCAAATAATTCTGTTTCTGATGACCTGGCTAAAAAATCATTATCAACTTCTTCTTTGCAACTTATCTCAGGAATATTCTCATAGGCATCTCTTTCTAATGGTAAATAAACTATAAAATTAGTTCCTTTGGTTTCTCTTGTATCAATATCTATACTACCTCTATGCAATTCTATTAAACTTTTTGTAAAAGACAAACCAATACCAACTCCTTCAGAATTCTTATGTTTTTCACCTTTTTCTGTATAAAAACGTTCAAAAATTGTATTCTTCTTACTATTTTCTATTCCTTCACCAGAATCTTTCACTTCTATTTGTAAATGTGGAATTTCTCTCTTTTTGGTTAAAGAGTAATTATAGGACGTTTTTTGTACCGTAGTTATTCTTACTTCAATATCTCCTTTATCTGGGGTAAATTTAAACGCATTAGATAATAGGTTAAACATTATTTTCTCTAATGCTTCATGATCAAACCAAGATTTTAATTTTTTGTCTTTAGATATTATAGAAAAGTTTATGTTCTTTTTTCTTGCTAAAAATTGAAAAGGCTCTCCAATTTCTTGTATAAATGACAATACATTACTATGACGCATAACAAGCCTCATTTTTCCTTGATTAATTTTTCGAAAATCTAGTAGTTGATTTACTAACCTTAACAAGTAAGACGTATTTTTTGACATCAAATCATATTGCTCATTTAAAGTTTTTTCACTTAACTTTTTTCCATTTTCTTTTAAATATTCTAAAGGTCCTTTTATTAAAGTTAATGGTGTTCTAAATTCATGAGAAACATTGGTAAAAAACTCTAGTTTAATACGTTGTAATTCTTCCGACTTTTCTTTTTCTATTACATCTAATTCTAATTGATGCTTTTTTGTAGTACTTATAATGGTATATCGCCAAAAAGTCATTAAAAAACCTACTAATAATACTCCGTAAAATAAGTATGCCATAGTAGTTTTATAAAAAGGCGGTGTAATTTCGATATATATTTTTGCAGGAGATGAATCCCATACATTATCATTATTAGAAGACTTTACAACAAAATTATAGTCTCCTGGCTCTAAATTTGTGTAAGTAGCATACCTTTTATTTGAGGTGGTATTTATCCATTCCTTATCAAAACCTTCTAACTTATATGCAAACTGATTTTTTAAAGGGGAGGCATAATGTAATGCTGCAAACTCAAAAGAGAAACTATTTTCACTATAGTTTAATTTTATTTTCTCTGTAGTATTAATTGAATTTTCTAGAATTACGTGGCCATTAATTTTCTCTCCTTGTTTTACAGGCTTATTAAATATTGTAAAATCTGTAATCATGGTTTCTGCTTCAAAAGAATTTTCTTTGATTTGGTTTGGATAAAAGGCATTAAAACCATTAATTCCTCCAAATAACATTTCACCATCTTTTCGTTTAAAAAAGGCTAATTCTTGAAACTCATTACTTTGTAAACCATCATTAACATCATAATTTTTAAAAGTTTTTGCTACTGGATCAAAATTAGAAAGCCCTTGATTGGTAGATAGCCATAAATTCCCTTTTTCATCTTCTAAAATACCTTTAATTACATTATTAGGTAAACCATCTTCCTCTGTATAGGATATAAATTTTGACTTCCCTCCATTTTCTCCAGGAATATATTTATTAAGTCCGCCTCCGAAGGTTCCAACCCAAAATTCTCCTTTTTTACTCTCATATAGGCTTAAAATATAGTTATGACTTAAAGAATGATGATTGTTTTTCTCATTTTTAAATATCTCAAAAAATGGTTTGTCCTTATTTATTTCTTCTTTTTTTAATCTAGATAATCCATTTCCGGTAGCAAACCATATATCTTGATTAGAATCTTGAAAAACATTTCTAATTATTCTATTGGGTAAACCGTCTTTTTCTGTAAAAAATATTTTTTCATACTTTTTTTTCTTTTGGTTAGGCTTCCATTTTATTACACCCTTATTATAAGTTCCAATCCAAATATTTTTTTTATGATCTTGCAATATTTTAAATATACTTCCTTTCATTTCCATTAAAGGAGTTATACTTTTTTCAGAAATTTCTTCTGTAGAATTTATATCTACTTTAAATAAGCCAGGTATGCTTTCCCCGCCAATTAGCAACGTTTTTTCTCCGAAAAAATCAACTTCAGTAATAGCAAATATTTTTAAAATTTTATTAAAATTTATAAAGTTTGCGTAATTATTAGTTTCTGGATTAAACTTCGCCATGTTTAATCCGCCACCTTCGGTACCTATCCATAGTGTATTATTACTATCTTCATAAATAGACCGTATTTTATCATAACTTAAGCTATTATCATCTTGGGTTTTTTTATAATGCTTAAAATATTTTCCTTTAGAATCAAATTTGTTGACCCCACCTCCATTAGTCCCTATCCAAATAATCCCAGTTTTATCTCTATAAAGAGTTTTTATAATATTTTTACTTAATCCTTGGGTTTGGCTACTAGGGTTATAAGCAAAATGGTTTATAATCTCATATTCTTTGGAATTTATAGAGTTATTGAATATATATAACCCCAAATTATTCCCTGCATATATATAATTTTCATCTACTAAAATGGAAGAAAAATTAGATTTATAAATTCTTTTAAATATAGATTTATCCTCTTCATCAAATTCCTCAACAAAAACGCCATTACTAGTTGCTAAAATTAAACGGTTATTATGATCTACTGTAATATCATTTACAGAAATCCATGATATATTATTTATAGGTTTTTTAGTAAAAAAAATAAATCCATTTTCATCTCTGGCTAATTTAAATAAGCCATTATTTGCACCTACCCAAATATTACCTGTTTTATCTTCAAAAACACTAGAAATACCTTTTTTATTTCTTCTAAAATCATTGTTTTCATTAAAACTAAAAACTTTAAATTTTATACTATCAAGTGGCTTGTTTAAATCGGCCATATTTAATCCAGCCTTAGTTCCTACCCATAACCTATTCTTACTATCCAAAAAAACATCTGAAACATGATTGCTAATTATAGTACTATTATCATTTGCATCATGTTTAAAAACTCTAAAAGTTTCTTTTTCCCGATCGTAAAAGTTTAAACCGCTACCTGTAGTTCCTACCCATAAATTCCCTTTTTTGTCCCCTGTTATTGCAAATACTAGATTACTAGATATGTGATTATCTGCATGAATTTCTGGTTTGTATACATCAAAATTATAACCATCATATTTATTAAGCCCGTCATGCGTTGCAAACCACATAAAACCTAATTTATCTTGGTATATATCATTAATGTCGCTTTGAGATAAACCCTGGTCATTGCTAATATGTTCAAAATAATTAGATTCTTGCGCTAGACTAGCTTTAAATAAAGAATAAAAAACAATTAATAAAAATATCCTCTTCATAACCATTACTACTTAAATTTATTTTTAAAAGAATTTGTTTAAAACTATTAAATTATTGATAATCTTAAAATTCGAGAAAACATATTTCCTTTTTGTATGGTATGATTATAGTTTTAACACATATGATCAAAAATGCTTTAATTTCAATAAAAAACACGCATAATTAAGAAATATGCTCTTTAAGGTACAACTAAAAAAATTATTTTTTTTCATTAAATAAAAACCTTCACAAAGACCTATAAATAGGACTTACAATGAAGAATAACATGGTTTTTATCAAAAAAACCATTAATAAAATATCAAATTAAAAAATTTTAACTCTTTTTAACATATAAGTCATATGTTCTAAAATCTAAGACATATGAAAGGTATATAATTACAATTTTAACAAACATTTGTAACTCTAACTTAAAAAGAATTAATATGAAATTTAGTTTAAAAAGAAATTTACATTTCGAGACCAAGCAATGGCTGCTTGTATTCGTATGTATTTTTAGTTTTATTACTCTTCAAGCGCAACAAAAAAATGTAAAAGGTACTGTAAGTGACAATAGTGGTCCTTTACCTGGTGTAAGTATTTTTGTAAAAGGAACATCTAATGGTGTTGTTTCTGATTTTGATGGTAATTATTCTATTAATGCAAACGACAGTGATATTTTAGTTTTTAGTTACATTGGTTTTTCCTCCAAAGAAATTAATGTTAAAAACCAAACTGTAATAAATGTATCTTTAGTAGAAGACGTATCGCAGCTAGAAGAAGTAGTTGTTATTGGATACGGAACTCAAAAGAAAAAAGAAGTTACTGGAGCTGTAGTTTCAGTAAAAAATGAAGAATTAGCAAAAACAACAACATCTGATATTGGTGCTGCCCTTCAAGGACAAATTGCCGGTGTAAACATTACATCTGCCTCTGGTGCTCCTGGTGAAGAAGCCAATATCCTAATACGTGGATTTAGCTCATTAATAGATGGGCAAAATGGTCCTTTATATGTTGTTGATGGTATTCCTTTTGATTCTGACCCACAACTAAGTATTAGTGAGATAGAATCTATAGATGTATTAAAAGATGCGGCATCTGCATCTATATATGGTACACGTGGTGCTGGTGGTGTTATCCTTATTACAACAAAAAAGGGTAAAGTAGGCCAAATGAGTATTCGATTAAATTCTGAATACGGTATTCAAAAAATCACATCTGACTTTGATGCTATGACCAGCGAAGAGTATTCTTACTTGCACTTATTAAGAGGAGCATTAAACACCGATAAACCACAAGGCGGTGTAGATGGTGACATTCATAGAAATGCTAGTTATTTTACAAATAACACCAATATTGGAGATGTTCTTTTGAATGATAATGCTCCTATTCAAAACCATTCTGTAAACGTTTCTGGTGGTAGAGATGGACTAACATACAGTTTTAATGGTAACTTTTTTGAACAAGAAGGTGGATTTTATAGTTCTAATGCTAAAAGATTTAATATTCGTTCTAACACAGAGTTCATTAAAGGAAAATGGAAAATTAGTACTGGTATAACGGCAAAAAGAGATGAAAGATTGGTTCCTTTTTCAGGAATGATAAATAGAATATACCAATACCGTCCTTTTCAACCAGAAATTAGTTTAGATACTGATGCTATAGCTAATATTTCTCAAGTTAGTTTAGATGACCCAACCAATGATTGGCAACTTAATGAAGCAAGAAGACTTGCAAACGCAGTTAGGACTATAAAAACAGATGATCAAAGAAACAGTAATAGTTATACTGGTAATATTCAGTTCGATTATAGTATGCTTAAAAATTTAACCTTAACTGCTAGATTTGGAGCAACCTATACGGATCAGAAATGGGAGAAAATAATTCCAAGGTTTGATATTTTTAATACAGAAGGAGAATTAATTTCTAATCCTGATAATATTACATCAAACCAACTTACCGATATAACGTCGTCTAAAATAACATCGGAGCAATTTTTAAACTACAAAAATAGTTTTGGTAAACACAACATAAGTCTTTTAGCTGGTACTTCTTTTGAAAAATCAAAAAATGAACGCTATCAACTAGAAGTAAGGAACAATTTACACCCTTCTGTAACTGTTGTTGATAATTATGAATTAATCTGGGATGTAGAATCTGGTGGTTTCGATTTTGAAAGAACACTTATAGGAAATATTGGTAGAATACAATATAACTATGATGGTAAATATATATTGAGCGCTAGTGGTCGTTATGATGGGTCTTCACAATTTTCTGACGGACAAAAATGGGGATTCTTCCCTTCTGTTTCTATTGGTTGGAATATTTCGGATGAAAAATTTTGGGAACCTTTAAAAGAAGTCGTTAATACTTTTAGAATGAGAGCTGGTTATGGTACTACCGGTAATGACAGGTTTGCTGCGTACAGTAACCAAACAGTTGTAGAAACTGGTAGAGATTACGCCTTCGGAAGTAACTCTCCATCTGGAGACCTTAACAACCCTTCCTCTGAAGGAGTTGCGCTAGGAACCACACAATTAGAATTTGGTAATCCAAACTTAAAATGGGAAACCAATGTAGAACGTAACATTGGTTGGGATTTTGCTTTTTTCAAAAACAAATTAACGTTTAGTACGGATTATTATACCAATGAAAAACAAGATTTATTATACCAAGTTGTAAATCCTCCTTCTACTGGGGTATCTGGGGAATTTAGAAATACCATTTTTAATATTGGTAACATGGAAAACACTGGTGTAGAATACGCCTTTAAATACAACCATAGAAGTAAAAAAGGACTTAGCTGGAACGTTTCTGGTACCTATACTAATAATACAAACCGAGTTACAAAAACAAGTGTTAGTAACCCTATCATTTATTTAGACCGAGGTTTTATATCTAATGCAGGAACAGAAGAATTGGTTACTGTTATTACAGAAGGATATGAAGCAGCATCTTTTTTCTTAAGAGAAACTGCAGGTGTAATTAAAACAGAAGAACAGTTAGAGGAATACAGAGAAATAGATCCAAGTGCTAAAATAGGAGAATTAATGTACGTAGACCAGCTAACAGAAGATACTGATAATGATGGAATTGCAGATGCTGGTAATGGTCGTATAGATGATAATGATAAAGTCTATGCAGGTAGCGGAACTCCTGATTTTGAAGCAGGATTAAACTTTTCTGCAAATTATAAAGGGGTTGATTTTAGCATGCAGTGGTACGGTTCTTTTGGAGCAGAGGTATTAAATGGAAGTAAAGCATATGCGTACCAAGTTGGAACACATAAAGATTTGTTTTACTCTTGGACACAAAATAATACTAATTCAGATATACCTTGGTATGATGGAAACAATTCTAGATCTTATCGTGGTGGATCGGACTACTTTTTAGAAAATGGCGATTTTATTAGATTAAGAAATATATCTTTAGGATATTCTTTTCCTAAAAAATGGCTAGAAGGTATTGGGTTTAGCAAATTTAGAGTTTATGTACAAGCACAAAACCCATTAACAATTACTGACTATTCTGGTTTCGACCCAGAGGCAGGTGGTAACGGACTAAGTACACGTGGTATTGACCAAGGAAAATATCCTATTTCTTCTCAATACAAAGCTGGACTTCAAATTCAATTTTAATTCTAAATCAATTGAATATGAAAAATATACAGATACAATTCTTAAAATATATTTTAAAAATGAAAAAGACACTACTAACAAAAATAATTCCTTTGGCACTGCTTGCTATTTTATTTCAGGCGTGTACAGATGAATTAGATCAAGTAAACCCAAATGCGTTGACACTTGATACG
The DNA here is from genome assembly GCF_003634105.1 of Maribacter vaceletii. Taxonomy (GTDB): domain Bacteria; phylum Bacteroidota; class Bacteroidia; order Flavobacteriales; family Flavobacteriaceae; genus Maribacter_B; species Maribacter_B vaceletii. The sequence continues at coordinate 715,143 of NZ_RBIQ01000008.1, forward strand.
TTTTGGCAAAATTCTGGAGATTTAAATGCGGGTTTAAACACCGTATACGCTTCCCTAAGGGATGAAAATGTTCTAGGTATCTTATGGGATTATACTCGTACAGATATTGCTGTACCATCTTCTCAAAGACAAAATGCAACAGGTAACCCTATATATGAACAGACTTTTGATTTAAGTACGGATCAAGTACAAGATAGATGGGATGCATGTTTTAGAGGTATATTTAGAGCTAACCAAGTAATAGATGCTTACAACAATTTAGAAAGCACTTTTACAACAGAGGAAGCGCAACAAACTGGCACATATATTTTAGCACAGGCAAGAGCTTTAAGAGGATATTTTTATTATGTACTACATAGTTCTTACAACCAAGGTTCCGTTCCTGTTTTTGATACTGTTCCTGTGGAATTTGAAGAATTTCAAATATCCTTTTCCTCAGCAGCAGAAGTAAAAGCCTTCTTAATTGCCGATTTACAATTTGGCATGGAGAATTTACCTGCAACTTATAATGCATGGCAAGAAGATGCGGGGACTGGTAATTTAGGACGTGTTACAGGAGGTTTTTGTGAAGCTTTAATAGCCAAAACGTACATGAATGAAAACGATTTTGGTAATGCGGAACCAATATTAAAAAATTTAATAGATAATTATGATTATGCTTTAGTAGATGATTTAGCAAAATGTTTTACCGGTATAGATGAATTTAATTCGGAATCTATATTTGAAATAAACTTTTCCTATGATGCAAACCCATTAGGTTTAGAGGAACAAAATCTTTCACAAAGAATAGCTAGTTTTTTAAATGATGGAAATAGAGTTCATTTTACATCTTGGCTTACTTTAAAATATAGAAATGAAAAACCAGATGAACTTGATCCTGCCAACTTAGTCAATAGAAATATTTACTTAGCTAATGGAGATTTAGATAGCATACAAGAAAATGTTTTAAGAATGTATAGCCTAAGAATGGCTAATTCTGTTTCTTCTGTAGATGATAGAGATACAAAAATGTATGGTGTAGAGATGGCAGAGTATGGTAGAGCTACAACTGCTGCTCCACATGCAAGACAATTTCCTAATTTTATTAAAAAATTCACGTCTTGGAATACAAATAACGGTGGTATAGGTGAAGATGAAAGCCCTGATCGTGATCAAAGATCAGATATTAATATTCCTATTGTGCGTTTAGCTGAAGTATACCTTTTATATGCAGAATGTATGTTAGAAAAAGGAGACTTAACAGAAGCTCTTAGATATATTAACAGAATAAGAAAACGTTCGCATCTTAATTTATTAGGAAATGCATCTGTTGGAGAATATTCCACAGCTACTTCTACTTATATGAATGATATTGATTTAGACCCTTCAAATGGAGAAGAAGCAGTAACTATTGCTAACCTAATGGAGCATTTAAGATTTACAGAAAAACCTCTAGAATTATCTTTAGAAGATCAAAGGCCTATAGATTTAAGACGTTGGGGAGTTTGGAAAGAGCAATTAACTTATATTTCTCAGTTTGAATATGATGCATATCATTTCAAAAACAATGCGATGGGAAAAAGTCCTACAAGATGGAGAAATTTTATTATGCCAGCTGGAGAAGAACCTTCCTATGATGATCCTAACCTGCCTCCATACGCTTTTAGGCTTCCTAATAATATTCAAGTAAACGGAAACCGAAGAACTAAAGAACCATTTTTAAAAGATCACCTATTAGGATCACAGAATTTTAACGAAGATTTACACTCTTATCTTCCTGTTCCTCAAGATGAGATTAATTCTAACTTAAACTGGGATCAATAATTTAAAGAATAAAAAATATGAAAAATATAAAAAACTTATTTAAAGCCATGTTTTTGTTTTCTCTGGCATTTTTTATTGCCTGTGATGACGATGAATATGAAGTACCTGGGTCTTTTGTCGATTTATCTATAACAATGACCTCTGGAGCTTCTGCTACAAGAGAGTCTACAGTAAATGGCTTTTTCTCCTTTAGCGATTTATCTGCTGGGGCTATAGAACAAGAATGGAGAATTCCAGAAAGTGCATTTTTCTTGGAAGGTCCTATTCCTAATAACCTAGATAATCATGATGAATACATAATTAATCCAGGTGAGACAGTATCTACAGATAAAACAGTTCATATAATGTGGACAGAAGGAGATACTTTAACAAAAGTTGGATATTACGGTGTATTCCCTGATTCTACATCTTTTAGATTCCCTGCCTATTGGGATTCTGATTTAGGAGAAGCTGTAGAAGACACTATACAAACCAATTTTATTAATGGTCAATGGATTGCAGAATATGAATTCACTATAGATGTTTACGATTCTGTAGTTGCCACACCAGAAGTAAGAACTTTAGATGAAACCGTTATTGATCATGAGAATACAGCTTCAATAACCTTAAATTTTGGGGATCAATTAATCTTTGAAGATTTAAGTGGTCTTATAGTAGGGAATACTTCTCGTCCTAATACTACTAGATGGAGAGTACGTACTACAGAAGAAAATGAAGACGACCGAACTAGTGTTTATACCAGCAATACTACTAGGTTAGAGCTAGATGAAAGAGTTCTAGATACTATTACTTTTGATGAACTTGGTGATTATAGAGTAGAATTACTAGCGACTAGAGAAAGAACAGAGAGATTAAGAGTAAATGAAGATGAGTATATAATCCCAACTATTATTACAGTTATTCCTTTAGCTGAAGATTTAGTCATAGATAGCTCCCTTCCTGTTACCGAAAGAGATGATGATCGTATTGCTATTTTTGTATCTTCTCCTTTAGCACCTTCAGAAACTAGTCCTTCTGCTAATTTTGATGTAAAAGTAGATGGCACATCAGTCCCTGTAGAATCGGTTACTTTTTCGTCACGTACTAGTGGCGGAGAAGTTGTTGGTGGAATAATTAATTTAACTTTAGACATTCCTTTAGTACCAACAGATGCTTCTAAAACGGTAACAGTTTCGTATGACGGACAAGGTGGTATTACATCTCGAGATTTAAGACCTTTACAAGCTTTTCCTGATACTGCAATAGAAGTTTATGTACCTACACCAATGGTACAAACAGGAGATGCAGTTGGATCTTCAGATCAAAAAATACTAATTCCTTTTGATCAAGACATAGATCCTGCTTCTATTTCTGGAGCAACGGATGCTACTGCAGGATTTACAGTAACATTAAACGGAGGAGCTGGTACAGTTTCTAATGTTGCGGTAAATGCAGATAATGCGAACATGCTAGAGATTAGTTTAGCAGAAAGTGTTTATAGTGATGATACTATTACTGTAGCTTATACAGGTCCAGGAGAAATATTATCTGTAGGCGGTGGTGCTATTAATGATTTTAGTGCCATAGCTGTAACACCGTATGGAGAAAATATATTCCCTGTAAATAGTTTTGATACTGCTGGTTTTTGGAAAAATGTAAGAACAGATGGTAGTATGCTTACTTTTATAGACCCTACACCTGTTATTATTCCTAGTGGAGCATCTAATGTTGCTTATATGAATGATCCAGCAGGGACAAAAACCCATATGGTAAGCTCAGACAACCCAACAACTCTAGAACCTGGAGATTATATGGTTAAGTATAGTTTTTATTTGAACGCTGCGCATGCATCTGCCGAAAAATTATTTGTTGATGGCGGTGTCGGAGAGATAACAACAACTTTAACCAATAGATGGGCAACTTCAGCTAAAGGAACATGGGTTGAGACAGAAGCTACTTTTACTGTAGCAACTGGAGGTGATTTCTCTTTCAGACTTCAAGGTATTCCAGCTCCAATAAGTGATCTTTACATTGATGATTTTCAGGTTTTAAAAGTTGCTTTAAGACCTTAAGTTAGTAGTTTAAGTAGTTAATTCAATTAATACCCCATTTGATGCTCATCAAATGGGGTATTTAATTCTTTACTATAGAGGTCAGTAGATAAATATGCAACAGTAGATATCTTCAACGGATTGAAATTATGCCTTTTAAAAAGATTAACGTTGTCAGTTCGAGAGGAGTCGAGAACTACTCGTTAGTTCTATATTGACTTCGACTTCGCTCCCCCTAACATTTACAAAAAATTTGAGCTGTAATCTAGGTAACTATCTACCGACCTCTGCTTTATTATTTTTCTTTTCAAAAAAAGATAAAGTGGAAATAAATATATAAGTACATATAAATAAAAAACCTGAAGAGTTAAATTCTTCAGGTTTTTTTATCACTTAAGTAATTACTCTAAAAAAGACTATTACTTGCTTAAGTACATTTTACGTCTAGAGTAAAGATTGTAAAAATCATCATCCTTTAAACTATCTATAAATAATATACTTTCCCCTGTACTTTTCATTTCAGGGCCTAAGTTTTTATTTACATTAGGGAATTTATTAAAAGAGAATACAGGTTGTTTTATAGCATAACCGTCTAACTGCGGGTTAAAATTAAAATCCTTCAATTTCTTATCCCCTATCATCACTTTAGTTGCATAGTTTACATAAGGTTCTTTATATGCCTTAGCAATAAAAGGAACCGTTCTAGAAGCTCTTGGGTTAGCTTCTATGATATAAACCGTATCATCTTTAATAGCAAACTGTATGTTAATAAGACCCACCGTATTTAAAGCTAAAGCAATTTTCTTAGTATGATCTTTAATTTGTTGCATTACAAACTCTCCAAGATTAAAAGGAGGTAACGTAGAATTACTATCGCCAGAGTGTACACCACAAGGTTCTATATGCTCCATTATACCAATAATGTAAACATCTTCCCCATCACAGATAGCATCTGCCTCTGCTTCTATTGCGCCATCTAAATAATGATCCAAAAGAAGTTTATTTCCTGGAATAGATTTTAATAAATTAACAACATGCTCTTCTAGCTCTTCTTTATTAATTACAATTTTCATTCCTTGCCCACCTAATACATAAGAAGGTCTTATTAATAAAGGAAAGTCTAATTGGTCTGCTAATGCAGAAGCCTCATCCGCTGTTTCAGCAATTCCGAATTTTGGAAATGGTATTTTTAAATCCGTTAATAAATCTGAGAAACGCCCTCTATCTTCCGCTAAATCTAACGCGTCAAAGCTAGTTCCTATAATTTTAACTCCGTATTTTTCTAATTTCTCTGCTAGTTTTAAGGCGGTTTGCCCTCCTAACTGAACTATTACACCTTCCGGTTTTTCATGACGAATTATATCATAAATATGTTCCCAGAAAACTGGCTCAAAATAAAGTTTATCTGCCGTATCAAAATCGGTAGAAACCGTTTCAGGATTACAGTTAATCATAATAGTTTCATAACCACATTCTGCAGCTGCTAAAACACCATGCACACAACAGTAATCAAACTCAATCCCCTGCCCTATCCTATTTGGACCAGAACCAAGAACCACAATTTTCTTTTTATCGGTAACTTCACTGTCATTTGCAACATAAAGTTCACCTTCTGGAGTTTCTATTTCTGCTTCAAAAGTAGAATAGTAATATGGCGTCATTGCTTTAAACTCTGCCGCACAGGTATCTACAAGCTTGTACACCCTGTTAATATTCATTTCTACTCTCTTGTTATAAACTTCGCTCTCATAACAATCTAACATATGTGCTATTTGGCGATCTGCAAAACCTTTTTGCTTAGCCTCTAACATTAAATCTTTGTTTAATGATGCTATTGTATAAGTAGAAATTTCTTTCTCTAAAAAGTGCAATTCTTCATATTGTTTTAAGAACCACATATCAATTTTTGTAATCTCATGGATTCTACTTAGTGGAATTCCAATTTGTATAGCGTCATAAATAACAAAAACTCTATCCCAACTTGGAATTTTTAATTTGCTAATTATTTTTTCATAATCTCTATATCCCTTACCATCGGCTCCTAAGCCATTACGCTTTATTTCTAAAGACTGTGTTGCTTTATGCAACGCTTCTTGGAAAGAACGGCCTATACCCATAACCTCCCCAACAGATTTCATTTGTAGACCTAAAGTGCGATCAGAGCCTTCGAACTTATCAAAGTTCCAACGTGGTATTTTTACAATAACATAATCTAATGTAGGCTCAAATAATGCCGAAGTAGATTTTGTAATTTGATTATCTAACTCATCTAAATGATAGCCAATAGCTAATTTAGTAGCTATTTTGGCAATAGGATACCCTGTTGCTTTTGAAGCCAATGCGGAAGAACGAGATACTCTAGGGTTAATCTCAATAGCAATTATATCTTCATTTTCATCTGGGCTTACTGCAAATTGCACATTACACCCTCCTGCAAAATCTCCAATACTACGCATCATATGTATAGCCATATCACGCATTTTTTGATAAGTTCTATCTGAAAGTGTCATTGCTGGTGCCACAGTGATAGAATCTCCAGTATGGATTCCCATTGGATCCATATTTTCAATAGCACAAATAATTACTACATTATCATTCTTATCACGTAATAATTCTAATTCGTATTCTTTCCAGCCCATTAAGGCTTTATCAATCATTACTTCATGAATTGGCGATACTTCTAGACCAACACTAAGCAATTCATCAAAATCTTCTGGTTTATATACTATAGATGCCCCTGCGCCACCCAATGTGTAAGATGCTCTAATAACTAAAGGAAACCCAAATTCCTGTGCTATTTCTTTTCCTTTTAGGAAAGATGTAGCGGTTGCTTGTGGAGCCATACCAACCCCAATTTTAAGCATTAATTCACGAAATTGTTCTCTATCCTCCGTTATATTAATAGCATCAATATCTACACCAATAAGTTCTACATTAAAATCTTCCCAAATTCCTTTTTCATCTGCCTCAATACATAAATTTAATGCAGTTTGACCTCCCATTGTAGGTAAAACAGCATCTATATTTGGATGATTTTTAAGAATCTCAATAATAGATTTTGTTGTTAAAGGCTTAAGGTATACGTGATCCGCCATAGAGGGATCCGTCATAATGGTAGCTGGGTTACTATTAATCAAAATTGTTTCAATCCCTTCTTCTCGTAAACTTCTAAGAGATTGTGAACCAGCATAATCAAACTCACAAGCTTGTCCAATAACTATAGGTCCGGATCCTATTAATAAAACGCATTTTAAATCTTTTCTTTTTGGCATGGGTGTATTCTATAATTTGTGTTTCTAAAAAATTTGGTCAAAAAAAAGGTGCTACTCTTAAAAAAGTAACACCTTAATATTTTTAAAATAATGAAATCATTACTTCTTATGTCTTGTTTCAGATGAAACAGTCAATTTCTTTCTTCCTTTAGCTCTTCTTCTAGCAAGAACTTTTCTTCCATTTACAGAAGCCATACGCTCTCTGAAACCATGTTTATTCTTTCTCTTACGCTTAGATGGCTGATATGTTCTTTTTTGTCCTGGCATTTTTTAATCCTTTTTGTTATTTTCAAAATTACGATCCTAACCGTAAAATCTGGGCGCAAATATACAAAGAGTTTTTGCATTGACAAATCTAAATAAAAAAATATTTAGGATTGTTTTTATTACTTTTGCCAGAATATTTTTAAAATGCTGTTTTTCATCAAAGAACATAGCATATAAAGACCTAATTTAAGTAAATAATATATAACTATAATGTTCAACAAAAATTTAAAACTTGTAATTGCCGCTCTTATAATAGCTTATGCTGTATATCAATTTATAGAAGGAAACATTGGAAATGGCATTTCTTTGCTACTACTCTCTTCTATTTTTATTTTTCTTTACTTTAGAAATGAGATTATTTTACTTTCTTTTTTAAGAATGCGTAAACAAGATTTAGCAGGTACCGAAAAATGGTTATCTAAAATAAAAAATCCTGAAGCTGCTCTAACTGTTAAGCAACAAGGGTACTTTAACTACTTACATGGTATCATAAATTCGCAAACCAATTTAACTAAAGCAGAAAAATTCTTTAAAAAAGCAATTAAACTAGGCCTAACAATGGATTATGATTTGGCTATGGCCAAATTAAGCCTTGCCGGTATAGCAATGCAAAAAAGAAGAAAAAGAGAAGCTACCACCCTATTAAGTGAAGCAAAAAAACTTGATAAAAACAAAATGCTTGCGGATCAGATAAAAATGATGCAACAGCAAATGAAAAAGATTTAACTCCTTTACATATTCATAGAAACAATAAGAGCCTTCAAAATGAAGGCTCTTATTGTTTGATTATACCACAGTTTTACATTGCTTTATAATATCCTTTATTAGGAATTTCTAATACATACTTTTTTCTAGAGGCATTATTTAAATGCGCCTCTCTTAACCATGGATTATGACGCTTTAAAATCTTATAATTAATCTCATATTTAGATGCAAAATCTGCAAAATTAGTTACTGGTTCATTTAACTCTACTTTAAAAGTTGGTATTGCAGAATACATATCATCTTTATCTATATCAAAACCATATTTATCTGGATTAGATAATATTTCTTTTATTGCCATAATTCTAAAAACATATCTTCCTGTTTCTTGCCCCAATAACAAATCATAATAATCGTCTACCTTTTGTATTCCTAAGTACTTATTTATTGCACCAGGACCTGCGTTATATGCTGCCGCAGTAAGTGTCCAGCTTCCATATTTTTTATACCATCTATTTAAATAATCACAAGCTACTTGCGTAGATTTCTCTAAATGATACCTTTCATCTACATTAGAATTTATTTCTAAACCATACTCTTTTCCTGTTCCTTTCATTATTTGCCAAAAACCTGTTGCACCTGCATGCGAAACCACATTGGTAAGTGCACTTTCTGCTACTGCTAGATACTTAAAATCATCAGGAATTCCGTTTTTAGCCAAAATAGGTTCTATAACTGGAAAATACTTATTTGCTCTTTTCATTAAAAGCAAAGCATTAGACTGCCAGTAGGTATTTACCAAAAATTCGCGATCTACACGCTCCATTATCTCAGGGTCATTTTGCGGTACTACCTCTTTCGCAAAATTTAAATCTGCAGGTATATCTATAGCTGTAATTCTATAAGAAGATTTATCTACACTCTCCTCTGCTTCAATAGTTTTTTTAAGTTCCTGAGTTTTATTTTCATCTTGTACAGCAAATATTAAAGTACTAACAACAAAAACAACACCCAAAAGCATTAGTATATTTTTTAAAATCTTCATAATTATTATCTATAGTTTGTTACCCAAAGGTATTAATACAACTTTCTTATTCCAAAATAATTGTAGGTAGTTGCTCATTAAACCATTTTGCCCTATGAATTATCATGGTATGCGTCCCATTTTTTACAGAAATACATTTTTTAATGTTTTTTATTGGAAAAACTGGGTCTTTTTCTCCTTGGATATGAATTAAACCTTTAACCTCTTTTTTAGGGTTAAAATTTATTATTTGGTCTATTGCCCAATCTATATAACGTTTATCTCTTACAGAAAGGTATTCTTCATACAGAGCCAAACGTTTTGTAGCAGTTTCACCAAAAGCATATTTAGCTAACAATTCTACATTATTAACCAAACCCGTTGGTAGCAATTTATGCACTCTAGTATATTTTGCAAATAACATTTTTTTAGGTAGCTCTGCTCTACTCTTAACACTTGAAACTATAATAATTTTTCTGAAATTTTTATGTAATGCCATTTCCTGCACTAACATACCGCCAAAAGAAACACCCAATAAGACAGATTTAGGGTGTTTAACCATAGTACACATCTTAATTGCATAAGCTTTTAAAGACATACCTTTATTTGGTACAAACCACTCTAACCAATGTATTTTAAATTTATTTCCTGGCAATTTTATACTTTTAAATATTGACGGATTTGCCGCCATACCTGGCATTAAATAAACATGAACTAAAGAATCTTCCATAGGTATCTGAATAGCTATAAACTAGGATTTTAGCTTTTTTTTTAGTAACTTTGAGTCTTGCACATTAAATACACTACACAAAGTGTTATTTCTTGTAAATGTATGTAAAATTACAACTTAAGAACATTGTAATTTTTAACAAATACCAAAAATTAAAATCTAACTATATGAATGAAGTAGAAATTAATGACAACAGTTTCTTGCGCCAATTTGAAACTACTGTTCAGGGGCATTTAGCAAAAATTGAATATTCTTCCCAAGAAAGAAAAGTTTTTTTAACTAAGCTTGTTATCCCTGAAGGGGTTTCCAAAGAAGGTTTTAAAGAAGATTTTATTAAGGCTGTATTAAACACTATTCAAGAAAAGAATTTAAGAGTTGTTCCTACAAGTCCAGAAATTGCTGGTTTTCTTAGAAAAAACAGACAATACAAAGGAATGCTTCCTATAGGTATTAGAATCTAAATTTTAGATTAAGAAATTAAAAAGTCTCAATAGCAGTATTGGGACTTTTTTTTATGCTGTAATTTTATTTTCCTTAAAATTAAACCTTACCAAACCATCTTCATCAATCTCGGTTAAAGTGACTGCACGTAATGTGTTTACTAATTCTGGATTCCATGGGGCTTTTACTTTTACATAATTTTCTGTAAAACCATGAATATATCCTTCTTTATTTTCCCCTTCAAATAACACAGTTACCTCTTGCCCTATTTGATTTTCATAAAAAGCTCTTCTCTTTTTTACAGATAAACCTCTTAGCATTTTACTTCTTTTATGTCTAACATTTTTAGGAACCACATTTTTCATTAAAGCAGCTTCGGTATTTTCTCTTTCTGAGTACGTAAAAACATGTAAATAAGATATATCTAAACCAACTAAGAAATTATAGGTTTCTAAAAACAATTCTTCTGTTTCTCCAGGAAAACCAACAATTACATCTACTCCAATGCACGCATTGGGCATTGTAGCTTTAATTTTTGCTATTCTATCTACATATAAATTTGTTAAATACCTTCGCTTCATAAGTTTTAACAATGTATCACTACCGCTTTGCAATGGAATATGAAAATGAGGCACAAAAGAATTACTATTTGCAACAAAATCTATAGTCTCATTTTTAAGCAAATTTGGCTCTATAGAAGATATTCTTAATCTATGTATTCCTTCAACAGTATCTAGCGCTTGTACTAAATCATAAAAGGTGTGTTCGTGTTTTTTATTTCCAAACTCTCCTTTTCCGTAATCTCCTATATTAACTCCTGTAAGTACAATTTCTTTAATCCCTTTAGCCGATATTTCCGCTGCATTTTTTAACACATTAGCCACAGAATCACTCCTTGAGATACCTCTTGCTAAAGGTATTGTACAATAGGTACATTTATAATCGCAGCCATCTTGCACTTTTAAAAAAGCTCTAGTTCTATCTCCTATAGCATAACTACCAACATAAAAATCTGCTTCCTGAATTTCACAAGAATGTACCTCACCAAAATCATTTTTAGTAAGATCATTTATATAATCTGTAATCTTAAATTTTTCTGTTGCTCCCAAAACTAAATCTACTCCATTTACAGCAGCTAGTTCTTCTGGTTTTAATTGCGCATAGCAACCTACTGCAACAACAAATGCTTCTGGATTAACTTTTTGTGCTTGCTTTACTATTGTTTTAAATTTCTTATCCGCATTTTCTGTAACAGAACATGTATTTATTACATACATATCTGCTGGTTCAGAAAACTCCACACGTTCAAAACCTTCTTTTGTAAAATCTCTAGCGATAGTAGAAGTCTCAGAAAAATTTAATTTACAACCCAATGTATAGAAAGCTACTTTCTTTTTCATTATTAATATTTACGCCATTTTGCAGTGAGCTCAAAAACTTTGGTAAGTATATTTGCATCTACCTCTGTAAACTCAATACCTCTTCTTGCCATTACAACTTTAGCAACATCAAATGCTTTTTTTGGGGCATAGCTAGTAAAACCATTTGCTCCTCCCCAACTAAAACTTGGTACAAAATTTCTTGGGAATCCAGGAACGTAAACATTTGTATTTACACCTATTACAGTACCTGTATTAAACATGGTATTAATAGCCGTTTTACTGTGGTCCCCCATCATTAATCCGCAAAATTGAAGGCCGGTTTGTTCAAAACTATCCGACTCATAATTCCAAAGCTTTACTTTAGCATAGTTATTTTTAAGATTAGAGTTATTAGTATCTGCTCCTAAATTACACCACTCTCCTAAAACCGAATTTCCTAAAAAGCCATCATGCCCTTTACTAGAATATCCAAAAATAACAGAGTTGTTTACCTCTCCTCCTATTTTACTATACGGCCCAACCGTTGTAGCTCCGTAAATTTTTGCTCCTAACTTTATAGTAGCATGCTCACATAAAGCCAAAGCACCACGGACTATACTACCTTCCCAAATTTCAGCATCTTTACCCACATAAATAGGTCCATCTGTAGCATTTAATATTGCAAACTCTACTTTTGCCCCTTCTTCTAAAAATATGTTTTCCGGATTTATTGCCCTGTTTGTTTTTGATATTGGTTCACTTTCTCTTCCTTCCGTAATAAAATCAAAATCGGCCTGCAGCGCATCTGCATTTTTAGAAAAAATATCCCAGGTATTTTCTATACGTAAAACATCTCCCTTATATTCTATATGCTTGTAGTTAGAAAAATCTACATTTTCTTGAGAATCTTTGGTAAAAAAAGCAATAACATCTTCGTTATAAAAAATAGCTTCGTTTTCTTTTAACTCTTTTACTAAAGCCACAATTTCTTTGTTTGGTATAAAAGAACTATTTAATAAAACATTCTCGTCCATCTCTACCATAGGATATTTTTCTTCCAAATAATCCTCGGTTATGGTAGTTGTTGTTGTATTTAAATATTTTTCCCATTTTTCTCTAATGGTAAGAATCCCAACACGAATGTCTGCAACAGGTCGTGTTAACGTAAAAGGAAATAAAGATTCTCTTACCGTTCCATCAAAAAGAATAAAATTCATGCGTTTAATTTTAATAAAATTAAAAAATAAACGCCCTCGATAAAAATTACCGAGGGCGCTAGTATATTATAAAAGTGAAATATGCTATTCCTCTTCTTTCTTTTCAACTTTTGAAAACTTCTTATACTTGTTCTTGAACTTGTCAATTCGACCAGCTGTATCTAAGAACTTAGCTTTACCAGTATAAAATGGGTGAGATGTTCTTGAAATTTCCAATTTTACTAAAGGATATTCAACGCCATCCACTTCTAAAGTTTCTTTTGTATCTGCAGTAGATTTTGTTAAAAACACTTCTTCATTAGACATGTCTTTGAACGCTACTAATCTATAATTTTCAGGGTGTATACCTTTTCTCATCACTTATAACTTTAAATACTTTTCTCTTAAAGAGCTGCAAATTTAATTATTTTTTGGAAATTGACAATCTAAATCATCAAAAAATAAAAATAATTTATTTTACTTTAACCTGTAACAAATTATCAAAATTCACAACTAATATATTATTAACCACCAAAAATATTTAAAACATGGAAGAAAATAAAATTAAAACGGGTTCATTTGCCTTAACATACGGTCTTATTCTAGGGGCAATTAGTGTAGTTTTTGCATTAATGCTATATTCTGCAGACCTCCATTATAAAGGCGGCGTAATGGTTGGTGTGGTAAGCATGGCCATAACTTTAATTCTAATTGTTTTTGGAATTTATCAATTTAAAAAAGCAAATAATGGGTTTTTAACTTTTGGACAAGGGCTTAAGGTTGGTGTAGGTATTTCATTAATAGGTGGTATCGTAGGCATACTTTTTAATTTATTAATGTCTAATGTTATTGACCCTGAAATGATGACAAAAGCTTTAGAGTTTCAAAAAGGGGAATTATTAGCGAATACAAAAATGACACCTGAGCAAGTAGATAGTCAATTAGAAATGGGTAAAAAGTTTAGCACACCTACTATGCAAGTATTATTTGGCTTATTATTTAGTATTGTTTTAGGCTTTGTTTTTTCATTAATTCCTGCATTAGCTCTGAAAAAAGAAGAAATTCTGAACTAAGTTCGTATTTTTGGGATAGATTTTTAAAATAGCGAATGCAATTATCTATTATTATACCATTACTTAACGAAGAAGAATCGCTAAAAGAACTTCATGATTGGATTGTTACTGTTATGCAATCCAATCATTTTTTATATGAAATTCTTTTTATTGATGATGGTAGTTCTGATGAATCTTGGAATATTATTTCCAAATTAGCTAATACAAACCAAAATGTAAAAGGCATACGTTTCTTTAAAAATTATGGTAAATCGCAGGCTTTACATGCAGGCTTTAATGCTGCTAATGGAGATGTTATTATTACCATGGATGCCGATTTACAAGACAGTCCAGAAGAAATACCAGAACTATACCAGTTAATACAAAATGATGGGTTTGACTTAATATCTGGTTGGAAGAAAAAAAGATACGATTCTATAATCGCAAAAAATATGCCCTCTAAATTGTTTAATTGGGCAGCAAGAAGAACCTCTGGCGTAAAACTGCACGACTTTAATTGCGGTTTAAAAGCCTATAAAAAAGAGGTAATAAAAAATATAAAAGTATCTGGCGAAATGCACCGCTATATTCCTGTTCTAGCAAAAAACGCTGGTTTTAAAAATATAGGAGAAAAAATAGTTCAACATCAAGCTCGTAAATACGGAGAAACAAAATTTGGTATGGAACGGTTTATTAATGGCTTTTTAGACCTAATAACCATTTGGTTTGTATCTAAATTTGGAAAAAGACCAATGCATTTTTTTGGCGCTTTAGGAGTGCTTATGTTTATAATAGGTTTTAGCTTTGCTATTTATTTAGGAATAGATAAATTATTTATTAATAAAACGGGTAGATTAATTACAGATAGACCGCAATTTTTTATCTCCTTAATTGCTATGGTAATAGGAACACAATTATTTTTAGCTGGGTTTATTGGAGAAATAATTGTTCGTTCCAAAACAAACCAAAATAGATACAATATTTCTGAAGAAGTAAATCTAAAAAACAATAAATAACCGAAAATCAAGTTTTTGAAATAAAATTCTTACAAATTATGGATGCATATTTAAATACGGTAAAAACTTGGCAGTCAGATTTTTTTGATGCCGATACAAGAAAAGAAATAGAAGAATTACAAAACAATAATACCGAAGAACTTAAAGATAGATTCTATAAAAACTTAGAGTTTGGTACTGGTGGTATGCGTGGCGTAATGGGCGTAGGAACCAATAGAATTAATAAATACACCTTAGGAAAAAACACCCAAGGTTTATCTAACTACTTAAAAAAGGTATATGCTGGTGAAGATTTAAAAGTAGTTATAGCTTACGATTGCAGACATAATAGTGATACGCTTGCAAAAACTGTTGCTGAAGTTTTTTCTGCTAATGGAATTAAAGTTTTTCTTTTTTCTGAGTTAAGGACCACTCCTGCGCTTTCTTTTGCTGTTCGTGATTTAGATTGCCATGTAGGCATTGTTTTAACAGCTTCTCATAATCCTCCTGAATATAATGGTTATAAAGTATATTGGACAGATGGTGGACAAATAGTTCCTCCACAAGATGGAGCCATTATAAGCGAAATTAATAACTTAAACTTTGAAGATATTAAGTTTGATGCAAATCCAGATTTAATTGAACTTATTGATAAAGAAGCAGATGAATCTTTTATTTCTGCATCTGTAGCTAATGGTAATTTTAATGCTAAAGGAAAAGACGATTTTAAAATTGTTTTTACTTCGTTACACGGAACATCTATTACTGCAATTCCAGAAGTATTAAAAAGAGCTGGTTATAGCAACGTAACTATTATAGAAGAACAAGCAAAACCAGATGGTAATTTCCCAACGGTAGTTTCTCCTAACCCAGAAGAGCCAGAAGCTTTATCAATGGCAATAGCAAAAGCCGAAGAAATAGGTGCAGATATGGTTGTTGGGACAGACCCAGATAGTGACCGTTTAGGTATTGCCGTTCGTAATTTAGATGGTAAAATGGAAATCTTAAATGGTAACCAAACCATGATATTAATGACCAAATTTCTTTTAGACCAACGTAAAGCTAAAGGAATGAATGGTAATGAGTTTATTGGCTCTACTATTGTATCTACTCCTATGATGGGAAAACTAGCAGAAGGTTATGGCGTAGAATATAAAGTTGGTTTAACTGGCTTTAAATGGATTGCCAAAATGATAAAAGATTTCCCTAATCAAGATTTTGTTGGTGGTGGTGAAGAAAGTTTTGGATTTATGGTTGGCGATTTTGTTCGTGATAAAGATGCCGTTACCTCTACCCTATTAGCTTGTGAAATTGCTTCTAATGCAAAAGCAAATGGTAGTTCTTTTTACAAAGATTTAATTGACTGTTATGTTGATTTTGGATTCTATAAAGAAAAACTAATTTCTTTAACCAAAAAAGGAATTTCTGGTGCCGAAGAAATTAAACAAATGATGGTAGATTTTAAAGAAAACCCTGTAGCTACAATAGATGGCTCTAAAGTGGTAACGGTAGAAGATTATAATACCGCTACTTCTACCAATCTTGAAACTGGAAAAGTTACACCTATAGATATTCCTACTTCTAATGTATTAATTTACATTACAGAAGATGGTACAAAAATGGCAGCAAGACCTAGTGGAACAGAACCTAAAATAAAATTCTATTTTAGTATTAATACTACTCTAAACAAAGCAGAAGACTTTAAGACTGTAGATGCAGAATTAGAAGCAAAAATTAATCGTATAGTTAGCGAACTTAATTTAGGTTAATGGAGTATTTTAAAAAGATACTCCGCTTTGCCAAACCTTATAGGAGCTATGCAATACTAAATATTATATCTAATATTTTTTATGCGTTGTTTGCTACTTTGGCAATGGTTTCCTTATTCCCAATGTTATCTGTTATTTTTAAACAAACAGAAGCCATACATACAAAACCCCATTGGAAAGGTTTATTTAATGCAAAGGAGTATCTTTTTGATTATCTAAGTTATTTTGTTACCCAAAAAGCTGGTCAAGGAGAAAATGACGCTTTAATTTTTATGGTCGCCTTAGTAATTTCTATGTTTTTTCTTAAAAACTTATTTAATTACTTAGCCATGTATTTTATTACTTTCTTAAGGAATGGCGTCTTAAAAGACATTAGAAATGAGTTGTACAAAAAAACAGTAGAATTACCATTATCTTATTATTCTGAAAAAAGAAAAGGAGATACAATTGCTAGAATTACTACAGATGTTTTAGAGATTCAGCACTCCTTTCTTTCCATATTAGAATTGATTATTAGAGAGCCATTAACTATACTATTTACTATTATAGCAATGGTTTCCATTAGTGTAAAACTAACCATTTTTGTATTTATCTTTTTACCTATTTCTGGTTTTCTAATTTCACTATTAGGAAAATCTTTAAAAAGAAAATCGGACAAAGTACAACAAGAACAAGGAGCTTTTTTATCTATTCTAGAAGAAACTTTAGGTGGTTTACGGGTTATTAAAGCTTTTAATGCGGAAGAAAAATTTTCTAACATATTTAAACACTCTACTAAACGTTTTTTTAACTTTTCGAACACCTTATTAAACAGGCAAAATTTAGCTTCCCCAACAAGTGAGTTCTTTGGTATTGCAGCAATTGGTGTTATACTCTGGTTTGGTGGGCAAATGGTTTTAGTAGAAAAAACACTAAAACCTGAATTATTTATTGCATATATGGGATTAGCATATAATATTCTTACTCCAGCTAAAGCAATTAGCAAAGCATCTTATGGTGTTAAAAAAGGGAATGCTGCTGCAGAAAGAGTATTAGAAATATTGGAAACTAAAAATCCTATTTCTGAAATACCAAATGCTATAACTAAAGAAAATTTTAATACTGCTATTCAGTTAAATAACATCTCTTTTAAGTATGAAGAAGAATATGTACTTAAAGACTTTAACCTTACTGTAAACAAAGGAGAAACAGTTGCATTAGTAGGACAATCTGGTAGTGGAAAAAGTACCATTGCAAACCTAGTTACTCGTTTTTATGATGTTAATCAAGGTGCTATTACTATTGATGATGAAAACATTAAAAACCTAACTAAAAAATCGCTTCGTGGATTATTAGGATTGGTCACACAAGATTCTATATTATTTAATGATACTGTTAAAAATAATATTGGTCTAGGAAAAGAAAATGCTACCGAAGAAGAAATTATAGCAGCCGCTAAAATTGCAAATGCACATGATTTTATCTCAGAACTCCCTAATGGATATGAAACTAATATTGGAGATAGCGGTAACAAACTCAGTGGTGGACAAAAGCAACGTTTGTCCATTGCAAGAGCGGTATTAAAAAATCCGCCAATAATGGTTCTAGATGAAGCTACATCGGCCTTAGATACCGAAAGTGAACGCTTAGTTCAAGATGCTTTAGATAAAATGATGCAAAACAGAACTTCAATCGTAATTGCACACCGACTTTCCACTATTCAAAAGGCAGACAAAATTGTGGTGCTACAAAAAGGAGAAATTGTAGAGCAAGGTACGCATCAAGAACTTCTTGCTAAAAAAGGAGTATACAATAAACTTGTTGCTATGCAATCTTTAGGATAATCCCTCTAAATCTAAAAAAAGCCGCCTCGTAATGGCTTCAAAATTGTTATAAATGCTTAAAATAAATTCCTACGAAGAGTTTAAAGAGACCCTTAAAAACAAAAAACCTAATCAAGATTGGCCAGGATCCTTAAAATCTCTTTGGTACGATGCTAATGACAATTGGGAAGCTTCACATAATATTGCTCAAGATATGCACAACAAAATAGGAAGTTGGATTCACGCATACTTACATAGAAAAGAGGGGGATACATTTAATGCTAGTTACTGGTATCAACAAGCAGGAAAAACTTTCCCTACCTTAACTTTAGAAGAAGAACATCAATTCATGGTAGAGTTTGTTTTAAAAAAATAAATCCAGAGCTCTAAGAAAAATAGTATTTTCCTTTTTTTAAACTAAAAAAAACTCCTCCACCAAATTAAACCATTTACTACCTTTATAGTCATAGTATAGATCGTAAGTAAAAACTATTGCTAGAAGAACAAACCTTATTAGAAGATTTAAAGCAAACCGAAACCCAAACAAGGGCTTTCGAAACGCTCGTAAACACCTATAAAGAAAGGCTTTACTGGCATATCCGTGGTATTGTTTTAAATCATGATGATGCAGATGATGTTCTCCAGAATACTTTTATTAAAGTCTATAGAAACATTACTAATTTTAAAGGAGAAAGCAAGCTTTACTCCTGGATGTATAGAATTGCAACGAATGAATCTTTATCTTTTTTAAAATCGAAATCAAAAAAAATGGGAGTTAGTAACGTAGAGTTACAAGAAACACTACTAAATAATTTAGAATCTGATGTTTATTTTGAGGGTAATGAAATTCAATTAAAGTTGCAAAAGGCAATTGCTACATTACCGGAAAAACAAAAATTAGTATTTAATATGAAATATTTTCAGGAAATGAAGTACGAAGAAATATCAGAAATTTTAGAAACTTCTGTAGGAGCTTTAAAAGCTTCTTACCATCTTGCATCAAAAAAAATTGAAACGTATATAAAAGAAAATTAAACCTTTACAAAAAAAAGGAGTCTTATAAGTAACATGAAAAAAGTCAATAAAAATAGCGGATTTAAACTTCCTAAAAATTATCTGGAAAATTTTAATGATTCTCTGTTAGATAAAATTTCTTCACAAGAAGAAATAAAAATACCTAATAAAGAAGGTTTTACGGTACCCAAAGATTATTTTGACACTTTACATAAAAATATTTCAGATAAGTTAGAAGATACCCCTACAAAAGTAATTCCTCTAAAATCCTATAAAAAGTACTACTACTCTGCTATTGCCGCGGCAGCTATAATTTTACTCTTTGTTGGTATAAACTTAAATAAAACAACAAATTACAGTATAGAAGATATAGCAAATTCTGATATAGATGCATACATAGAATATACAGATTTAAACTTTTCTAGTTATGAAATTGCTGAAGTAGTTCCTGTAGATAATTTAGATATTACGGATATATTAGACGCTGGAATAAATGAAGAGAATATTATAGACTATTTAGAAGATGACCTAGATAGTTTTAACGAATTAAATTTAGACAGTTATGATTATTAAAAAAATAATATTTGTTGCTGTGCTATTAATTGCTACTAGCATTGTTGCACAACGCAAACCCGACCATGAAAAGATAAAAGCATTAAAAATTGCTTATTTAACAGAGAAGTTAGATTTAACTACCAATGAAGCGCAAAAATTTTGGCCTGTATATAATGCGCATGAAGAAAAAGTAGAGAAAATAAGAATGCAGCAAAGGTCAGAAATTCATGAAAAAATAAGAGAAATAGATAAATTGTCTGAAAAAGAGCTAAATAAGCTTTTAGAATTGGAAATTTCTTTAAATGAAAAAAAACATGCATTAGAAGAAAAGTTTATCCTAGATGTTAGAAAAGTAGTCTCGGCCAAAAAAACATTTATTATGCTACAATCTGAATATGGCTTTAAAAGAAAACTATTACATCAATATAGAAAAAAACATAAATCAGAAAATAAATAACGTACATAAAAAAAGGAGCAAATTGGCTCCATTTTTTATTTAAAACTTAATTTTGCGATTCTATTTTTCCCTGCAGCATAAGCAATAGAATCATTTACAAAGCGAAGTGTGTAAAAAGATTCATTAGATAGTTGTTGCCAACTTTCTCCTCTATTTTTAGAATAAGAAATTCCTGTAAAACCTATAGCAACAATTTCATTCCCATTAGAATTAGGAACAAATTGTACACAACTTTTATAGCCAGGGTCTTTATCATTGGCTACTAATTTCCATGTTTTACCACCATCTATTGTTATTGCTTTGTTACTAGTATTAGACTCTGGGCTAGTGTAATCTCCACCAATAGCAAATCCTATTTTATCATCATAAAAATCTAAAGAATAAATGCCTTGCGTAGGCTTTTTATCTATAATGGGAGTTGTTAAAACGCGCCAGTTAACTCCTTTATTTTCAGAATAATAAATCCTGCTATTTGTGGTAGCTATCCAAGCTTTATCTCCTTGAACTTCAATATTGGTATTACTTGCAGCAAAAGCTCCTTCCCCTTTTAATCCCTCTGGTAAATCTTCACAAGGAATTCTAGACCAACTCTCTCCTCCATCTCTTGTAATTAGTATAGAAATACAACCATTAGTACTATCTCCTACTGCAATTCCTTCTTTATCATTCCAAAAAGTCATTGCATCATAAAAAACACCTTCTCCTACTTCTTTATATACTAATTCCATTTTCCCTGCATCACCGGTTTTATATAACAAAGCTGGATTCGCTATAGAAAACATAAAAAAATCGGAATTTGTATGTGCAACAGACCTAAAATGAGGTTTCTTACCTTCAAAGTCTATTGTATTTAATCGTACTTTATTTGTCGCAAAATCTACAGAACCAAAAACACCTTTGTCTGCAGCAAAAGCTAAACTAGTACCCATAACCTCAATAGCTCTTATACTAACAGAATCTTCATATATGATAGCTGCTTGTACAGAAGAAAAAGGCGTTTTTTTCTTTTCTTGATTGCAGCCAAATAAAAGGGAAACAAATAGTAAAATTGGGAAAGAAAATTTCATGAAGATTAATTTTATCAAAAATAAGTCTATTCACTTCTAATGCAATACCTTTGCAGCCTTATTTTTTAAGTGATGAAATTACACAGAAATCTTGTTTTTGCAGTTATAGATGCGTTAAATTTAATTTTTAATGAAGACGAATATGCAGATAAAGTAGTACAAAAAGTTTTAAAGTTTGATAAACGTTGGGGTTCTCGAGACCGTGGTTTTATTGCAGAAACAACGTATGATATTGTTCGTTGGAAACGCCTGTACTCTGAAATTGCGGAAGTAAAAGCTCCGTATTCTAGACCCAACTTATTCCGTTTATTTGCGGTTTGGGCTATTCTTAGAGGTATAAAATTACCAGATTGGAAACAATTAGAACCAACACCAGAAAGAAAAATTAAAGGAAGGTTTGATGAACTTTCTAAAACAAGAAAATATAAAGAATCTATTCCAGATTGGATGGATGAGCTTTGTGAAAAGTCTTTAGGCGAAAAACTATGGAATAAAGAGGCTGCTGCTTTAAACCAGCAAGCTGATGTTATTCTTAGAGCAAACACCCTTAAAACTACAAAAGAAAAATTACGTAAAAATCTTTTAGATAATGGCATTGATACAGATGGCATAAAAGGATACACAAGTGCTTTAAAATTAGCAGAACGCGGAAATGTATTTACTAGTGATGCCTTTAAAAATGGTTGGTTTGAGGTTCAGGATGCTTCTTCGCAACTGGTATCAGAGTTTTTAGAGGTAAAACCAGGAATGCGTGTTGTAGATACATGTGCTGGCGCAGGAGGAAAAACATTGCATTTAGCTGCTCTAATGGAAAATAAAGGGCAATTAATTGCCTTAGATATTTATGCCAATAAATTAAAAGAATTAAAGCGTAGAGCAAAACGCGCAGGAGCACATAATATTGAACCCAGACATATAGAGTCTACCAAAGTAATTAAAAAGCTGTATGGATCAGCAGACCGTGTTTTAATTGATGCTCCTTGTACTGGTTTAGGAATTTTACGAAGAAACCCAGATGCTAAATGGAAATTACAACCAGAATTTGTAGATAAAATTATAGCAACTCAAAAAGAGATTATTCGAAGCTATAGCAAAATGGTAAAACCTGGAGGACAAATGGTTTATGCTACATGTTCTATTTTACCACAAGAAAACATAGACCAAGTAAAGTCCTTTTTAACATCGGAAGAAGGTAAAGACTTTGAACTCATAAAAGACAAAAAAATATTTGCCTCTACTAGTGGTTTTGATGGTTTTTACATGGCTCTCTTAAAAAAGAAATAATGCAATAGTTTAGCACAAAAAAAATCGGCTTTAGTAAAGCCGATTTTTTTATATATACCAATTTCAAAATTACAACCCTATTCTAACACTAGGGACATTAACTCCCACATTAGTTCTTACAACTGTAGTACGTCTTGGTTCACTTCTATAATGAGAACTATAATAAAATCTTGCATGACTATGATAATGAGGGCTGTGGTGGCAATGAGAATCGCAATATTCTGCATGTTCAGCATAAGCATCTCTTTTTCCTCTCATATAAGCTCTATATGCTTTTCGGTCTCTTTTCTTTAAGTTTTTTTCATAAGCTTTTTGATCTTCCCAAAACTCTTCTTCCTCTTCTACAGTAATTTTTGTAGACTGTTCATAAGCAGCATCTTCTTTTGCTCTTTGCTCATAATAAGATATTTTTTTATCCTTTGAAGTTTCCGTTTCTTGTGCCTTTACTGTATAAGATATTGTCATAATAAATACAGGCAATAAAAAATATACTTTTTTCATAATTTATAATTTTATATGCTATTGCAAAATTTATATCACGTTGCAATACAACCATAGAACAATTAGCAAATAAAATACCCTACTTTAAGTAATAAGAAATTAACAATTAGTACTAAAAACTGTTAACTATTCTTCTAAAAATTTACACTTAAAAAGTGTAAATTTGTCGCTTGTTAAACAAAAGAGCTACAATGATTCATTTTTTCGGGGATGCAACAAACAAAGTTTTTGCAGTACAAACTACCGCTGAACTTTCGGAAGAAACTACAAACAAATTAATATGGTTATTTGGTAACCAACCAAAAATAAACGCGGCGTCTCTAGACGCCTTTTTTATTGGCCCAAGAGCTGCTATGATTACTCCTTGGAGCACTAATGCCACAGAAATTACTCAGAATATGGGAATTACTGATGTAATTCGTATTGAAGAGTTTTATAGCGTTTCAAAAGATTTTACAGATTTTGACCCAATGCTTTCTCACAAATTTGAAAGCCTAGATCAAGAAATGTTTACCATAGATATTACCCCAGAACCTATTCTGGAAATTGATGATATTGCGGCATATAATACACAAGAAGGTTTAGCACTTAGTGATGAGGAAGTAACCTATTTAGAAAGTGTATCTCAGAAAATTGGAAGAAAATTAACCGATTCTGAAGTTTTTGGCTTTAGTCAAGTAAACTCAGAACACTGTCGTCATAAAATATTTAATGGCGATTTTGTTATTGATGGGGTACAAATGCCAACTTCTCTTTTTAAATTAATTAAAAAAACATCTCAAGAAAACCACAACGACATTGTTTCTGCTTATAAAGATAATGTTGCTTTTGTAAAAGGTCCTGAGGCGGTACAATTTGCACCAAAAACAGCAAATAAACCCGATTTTTATCAAGAAGAGAAATTCGATTCTGTAATTTCCTTAAAAGCAGAAACACATAACTTCCCAACCACTGTAGAACCTTTTAATGGTGCTGCAACAGGTGCTGGAGGAGAAATAAGAGACCGTTTAGCTGGTGGGCAAGGTTCCTTACCATTAGCAGGAACTGCGGTATATATGACCGCATATTCTCGATTAGAGAAAGATAGAAAATGGGAAAAAGGTTTAGCAGAACGTAAATGGTTATACCAAACTCCTATGGATATTTTAATAAAAGCATCGAACGGAGCATCGGACTTTGGGAATAAATTTGGACAACCATTAATTAATGGTTCTGTTCTTACATTTGAACATAAAGAAGAAGCTAATTCTAGCGATAATCCTCGTCGTTTAGGTTTTGATAAAGTTATTATGCAAGCTGGTGGTATTGGTTACGGGAAAGCGTCACAAGCTATTAAAGCAACCCCAGAAGAAGGAGACAAAATTGTTATTCTTGGTGGCGACAACTACCGTATTGGTATGGGTGGCGCAGCTGTTTCTAGTGCAGATACAGGTGAATTTAGTTCTGCCATAGAACTTAATGCAGTACAACGTTCTAATCCAGAAATGCAAAAACGTGCAGCAAATGCTATACGAGGTATGGTAGAGAGTGATGCTAACCTTATTGTATCTATCCATGATCATGGAGCTGGTGGACATTTAAATTGCCTTTCTGAACTAGTTGAAGAAACTGGCGGAAAAATAGATTTAGATAAATTACCAGTTGGTGACCCTACCCTTTCTGCAAAAGAAATTATAGGTAACGAATCTCAAGAACGTATGGGCTTAGTTATTGGTAAAGAAGATACAAGTTTACTTAAAGAAATTGCGGAACGTGAGCGTTCTCCTATGTACGAAGTTGGTGATGTTACAACAGATGACCGTTTCACTTTTGAATCGGGCACTACTGGTGAAAAACCTATGGACGTTGCACTTTCTGATATTTTTGGTAGCTCTCCTAAAACAGTTTTAACAGACAATACAGTTGCTCGTAATTACGATGCACCAGAATATAAATTAGAAAATTTTCACGATTATTTAGAGCAAGTTTTACAGTTAGAGGCTGTTGCTTCTAAAGATTGGTTAACAAATAAAGTAGACCGTTGTGTTGGTGGCCGTGTTGCAAAACAGCAATGTGCTGGACCTTTACAACTACCATTAAACAATTGTGGTGTTATGGCGCTAGATTTTAAAGGGAAAGAAGGAATTGCTACCTCTATGGGCCACTCTCCTATTTCTGCTTTAATAGACCCTGCTGCAGGTAGTAAAAATAGTATAACAGAAGCCCTAACAAACATTATTTGGGCTCCTTTAAAAGATGGACTACAATCCGTTTCTTTATCCGCTAACTGGATGTGGCCTTGTAAAAATGAAGGTGAAGATGCTCGTTTATACAAAGCTGTAGAAGCGGTTTCTGAATTCTCTATTGGATTAGGCATCAACGTACCAACAGGGAAAGATTCTCTTTCTATGAAGCAAAAATATAACGATGGCGATGTAATATCTCCTGGTACAGTAATTATTTCTGCTGCTGGTAATTGTAACGATATAACAAAAGTTGTAGAGCCTGTTTTACAAAAAAATGGTGGAGATATTTACTACATCAATCTATCTAAAGACAACTTTAAATTAGGTGGTTCTTCTTTTGCACAAATATTAAATACTATTGGTAATGAAGCTCCAACAGTTCATGATGCTGCCTATGTTAAAACAGTATTTAATACCATTCAAACTTTAATTAAAGAAGGACAAATACTTGCAGGTCACGATGTTGCCTCTGGTGGTTTAATTACTACGTTATTAGAATTATGTTTTGCAGATGTTAATCTGGGAGCTAAATTAGACCTCAGTAATTTAGGAGAACAAGACACTATTAAACTTCTTTTTTCTGAAAATGCTGGTGTTGTACTTCAAGCTAAAGATGCATCTATAGAGGCTGTTTTAAGTAATGCTAAAATCGATTTTAAAAAGATAGGAACTGTTTCTTCTGAAGCTACACTTACGATTAAAAACAGAGGCATGGAAATGGGATTAAATGTTAGTTCATTAAGAGATACATGGTTTAAAACATCGTATTTACTGGATGATAAGCAAACCGCAAATAACTTAGCTAAAGATCGCTACGACAATTATAAAAATCAAGCGTTACAGTATACATTCCCTAAAAATTTCACAGGAAAATTAAAAGATAGAGGCGCATTGAGCGGAGCCGAAATGAGGCCTAAAGCTGCTATTTTAAGGGAAAAAGGAAGTAATTCGGAACGAGAAATGGCAAATGCAATGTATTTAGCTGGATTTGATGTAAAAGATGTACACATGACTGACCTTATCTCTGGTCGTGAAACCTTAGAAGATATTCAATTCTTAGGAGCTGTTGGTGGCTTTTCTAACTCAGACGTATTAGGAAGTGCTAAAGGTTGGGCAGGAGCTATTAAATACAATGAAAAAGCAAATGCTGTAATAAAGAACTTCTTTGCTAGACCAGATACGCTTTCTGTTGGCATTTGTAATGGTTGCCAATTATTTATGGAATTAGATTTAATTAATCCAGAACATGAAACGCACGGTAGAATGGTACATAACGATTCTAATAAGCACGAGAGTAACTTTACATCCGTTAAAATTCAAGAAAATAACTCTATAATGTTATCCTCTTTAGCCGGGAATACTTTAGGCGTTTGGATATCGCATGGAGAAGGTAAATTTAACTTACCATACGGTGAAGATAAATATCAAATTGTAGCAAAATATGGTTACGAAGGATATCCAGCTAACCCTAACGGAAGTGATTTTAATACGGCTATGCTGTGTGATGCTACTGGACGACATTTAGTAACTATGCCGCACTTTGAGCGTTCTACATTCCCATGGAACTGGGCATACTACCCTACTGATAGACAAGATGAAGTTTCTCCTTGGTTAGAAGCTTTTGAGAATGCCTATAATTGGGCTGTATCACATAAATAATATAAAAAAAGGGTTCTAATTTCCTCACAAGAATTAGAACCCATTTACAACATTCACTAATCTAAAACCATTATCTAATAACCATTTTACCGCTCCACGTTTTATCATTTGTACTTGTAATCTTGTACAAATAAATTCCTGTTGGTAAGTTTCTTTTATAAACTACTATTTCATTTTGCCCTTGTTGCGTATCTCCTTTTAAGGTATGTGATGATAATAAATGCCCCCCTACAGTATAAATTTCAAAAGTATATTTCGCATCTTTTTCTTCGAAAAAATAAAGTGTAGCCTCTGTTTCTATAGGGTTAGGCATTAAAACTGCCTTTTTAGTATCGGCCAATACATACTCATACTTAGACTCCTCATTATTAAAATCTAAATTAGAAAGGTTTAAAGATTTCTCCTCTGTATT
Source organism: Maribacter vaceletii (assembly GCF_003634105.1). Lineage (GTDB taxonomy): Bacteria > Bacteroidota > Bacteroidia > Flavobacteriales > Flavobacteriaceae > Maribacter_B > Maribacter_B vaceletii. Next base: position 742,761 of record NZ_RBIQ01000008.1, read on the forward strand.
CCCATTATTAGTTTTTAATATAAAAGTTAAAACTTTTAGGCTAGAAAAATCTGCAACGTCTCCAGAACTATTTTTAAATACCTCATCTGGCATTGTAAATATTTGACTTTCTTCTTCTAATTGTACTTCTGAAATATATTCTTCGCCATTACCCTTTTGTAATTTCACTTCTAAAGTTCCCGTACCAGAAGCTTCAAAAGACAAGTTTTTATATTCCGATAAATCTACAGCAAGGAACCTAGGACTAAACGCTCTATACACTCCTATATAGTCTTTTGTAGAACCAGATAATTTTATATTTCTCTCTACTCTAAAACCATCACCCGTATACGGAATTTCATTCTGTAACACTTCGTAAGTATTCATCATTGTTCCATTTCCAGAATCATCTAATCCCCAAGGAGCATCAGCTACAAATAAATCATCTGGGGTATCTCCGTTACTATTTTCTATTCTAAATCCAAAATCGAATAAAGAACCTGTATTTACAGCTACAGAATCTATATAACCATCTATAGAAGCTTGTAAACTCATAGAAGTAGTTTCTCCTGTTTCGGTTCTTTTTAAACCACCATCCATAAAAATTTCCTTGGTATTGTTGTTATTTACAACATGCATATTAATTTTTCCATTTTTATAACTAGCAGACTTTACAAACACTGGTGGCGGTGTAGAGCCAGTATAATCTGTGATTTCTGCATTTGCTTCTAACAAGTCTAATATTTCTTCTCCTAAGGAAACTAAATCATCTATAGAATTAGACCAAACCTGGAAGTTATAGTACATTGTGTTATCTTCATATTTATCTATATTCCAGTGAGATTCTATTACAAATTTTTGATTTTCATCTAATCTTGCAGAAAAAGTTAATGCAAATTCTATGTTTCCGTCTGCTTGTTTAATTCTAGATTTTATAAAATCCTTTTCTCTAATTTGAATAGTAGATACGGATAATAATTCAGCACCTAAGAAACGATCACAAATAAATTTACTGTGCTCGTACACTTTATTATCTGTTTTAATAACCATTAATGCACTAACTGTCTCCGTATCTTTTAAATAATCTACAGAGTAAATATCCGATGCATTTGTTAACTCTAGCAAATCTGCAGGAGAAGACTCTATAGTGCTCGTCTCCCCAACAATACCTAATGGCACTAAGCTATTTAATGGTATTTCCGAAGGGGAAGTTTTACTACTCTTTTTATAATTAATAGTTTTCTTAACCTTCTTAGCCAACAACTTATCAAACTTATAATTTGTTTTAGCTCTATTATAGTTTCTCTTAATAATTAAATTTGCTAGTCTATCATTACTTTCTAACCCACCAGTATTACCTCCAGAAGTTATTGTAATTACAGGACAAGCACTAACGCCAGAACAAGAAGGGTCATCACAATCTACCAGGCCATCGCCATCATCGTCAATACCATTTATACAATCTTCTTGTGGCACAGGAGCCGTTGGGCAACGTGCACCATCATTACTAGATGCTGCAGGACCAAAAGCAAAAATATTGGAAAACATTATTCCATTAACAACACTCTGAACTTCATTTATTTTATATACAGAACCCGTTTGGTTTGCAGAGATGTAAAAGTTACCATCTACATCAAAATAAACTGCACCAAAAGCATAATTAAGACCCTTAAGAATTGGCACTTCACCCAAATCTGTAACCACACCAGTATCTGGATCAATACGGTAAAGGTGATTAGAGTTTCTTTCTACAGTATATAATTTATTATCTGCAGCATTAAAAGCCCAATCTGCTATTGATAGATTTTTACTTAACGTAAATTCTCCTAGGTATTGTAGATATGTTTCTGAATCTGGATTTAAATCTATTTTATAAAAGGAAGTTCCGCCTCCTTTAAAGTAATAAATACCATCTATAGAAATATCTCCAACATATTTATTATTTGTAGTTAATTCTGGGAAAGTATATTGTTGTACTTGAAAATCTTTTCCAATACGAACTATAGTTTTTTGCGGACTAGATAAATACCCCCATATATAACCATCTGTAGAATTATACCCCACTCCATTAACATTACCTGGTGTTACATTTTCGGCAACTAAATAGGAACTTCCAGATGCTAAGTCTAATGCATATATATCATTATACTGAAATAAATAAGCATTAAAATCACATAAAAAAGGTTCTGATTGTGCACGAGCATTAAAGCTTAATAATAAGGTAAACAGCATTAATGCTATATTCTTTGTAAAAGATTTAGAGAAGTAGTTTTTTTCCATTTTAAAAGATTTGGGTTAATCAATTTTAAATAAATGTATTTAAAAACATATAAGATTTTTCTTACATTTAGATGAATGTTGTATATAACTAGATTAAAACCGTTTTATTGTAGATGAATGGAAAAACTCGATAAAAACAAATTTAAATGTATAATACCTATGTTAAAATTTAACAATTATTAAAAAAATAGCATTAATTTTAGCAATCTCATTTTAGAATACAACTTCCTTTTCTTATTTTGCAAATTCTCACTCAAAATTTTTATATGCATAAAGTTACCCGTCTCTTTGATTTTCCTTATTATCAATTAGAAAAATTTAATTTAAAAAAATCTTTAGTTTCTAAACAAAATGGAAAATGGATTTTTACATCTACTCAAGATTATATAGATAAAGCAAATGCCATTAGTAGAGGTCTTTTGCGTTTAGGAATAAAACCTAATGACAAAATTGCCGTAATATCTATGACCAATAGAACGGAGTGGAATATTATAGATGTAGGTGTATTACAATTAGGCGCTCAAAATGTTCCAATATACCCAACAATTTCTGAAGAAGACTATGCCTTTGTTTTAAATCATTCCGAAGCAAAATATTGTTTTGTTTCTTGTGATGAAGTACTTAGTAAAGTTAAAGCTGTTAAAAAAGATACACCACACTTAAAAGAAGTGTATTCTTTTGATGATTTATCAGATTGTAAGAGTTGGAATGAAGTTTTATCGCTTGGAGAAGACGCTAGTAACCAAAATGAAGTAGAAGATTTAAAAAATATTGTTAAACCAGAAGATTTAGCAACATTAATATATACTTCTGGTACAACTGGCCAACCTAAAGGTGTAATGTTATCGCATAATAATCTAGTTAGTAATGCTATAGCAAGTTCTGAAAGATTCCCTATAGAAGATGGTAATACGGTTTCTCTTAGCTTTTTACCTTTATGCCATGTGTACGAGCGTATGCTTATTTATTTATACCAATATAGAGGTGTAACTATATATTATGCAGAAGCAATGGATAAGATTAGTGATAATCTAAAAGAAGCTAAACCACATGTAATGACAGCTGTTCCTAGATTACTAGAAAAAGTATACGATGGCATAATAGCTAAAGGAACACAATTAACAGGTATTAAAAAGAAGTTATTCTTCTGGGCTGTAGACTTAGGGTTAAAATACGAACCTTACGGACAAAACGGATGGTGGTATGAAAGAAAGTTAAAAATAGCCAGAAAACTAATTTTTAGTAAGTGGAAAGAAGCCTTAGGAGGCAACTTATCTCTCATTGCGTCTGGTAGTGCTGCACTACAACCTAGGTTATCTAGAGTGTTTAATGCTGCAGAATTTGGTGTTATGGAAGGCTACGGTTTAACAGAAACCTCTCCTGTTGTATCTGTAAACGATATGCGTGAAAAAGGATTTAAAATAGGCACTGTAGGCAAATTAATAGCACAAACAGAAGTTAAAATTGCAGAAGACGGAGAAATTTGTGTTAAAGGCCCTCAAGTAATGATGGGGTATTATAAAGACAAAGAAAAAACAGACACTGTAATTAAAGATGGCTATTTTCATACTGGAGATATTGGAGAAATAGATACAAAAGGATTTTTAAAAATTACGGACCGTAAAAAAGAAATGTTTAAAACATCTGGTGGTAAATATGTTGCGCCACAATTATTAGAAAACAGGTTTAAGCAGTCTCGCTTTATAGAACAAATAATGGTGGTTGGCGAAGGTGAAAAAATGCCTGCTGCACTTATACAACCAAATTTTGAATTTTTAGAAGAATGGGGAAAAAGACAAGGTATGGCTCTAAGCAACCCTCAAGAAATTGCTACTAACCCAAAAGTTATTGCCAGAATTCAAGAAGAAGTAGATTTAGCAAATGAAGATTTTGCTAAATGGGAAAAAGTTAAACAATTTAGACTAACGCCAGAAATATGGAGTATAGATGGCGGCCATGTAACCCCTACCCTTAAGCTTAAACGTAAAATTATTAAAGAAAAATACCTTTCTTTATATAATGACATATATGGGCGATAATAAAAACACCTAAATAAATTTAAATATTATATTTTTTTGCAATTTACTATGCATGCATAGTAAATTTTTCATATATTTGTTTGCCACCACAAAGAAACCATGTATGAAGGAACTTACTATAGATTATGCTCTAAGAGCCACTTGGCAAGCTGTAGCAAGAATGTATAATGAAGAAGCAAAAGAGTTTGAAACTACTATGGCTATTGGTTTTACTTTATTAAGTATAGATCCAAAAACAGGAACTCCTTCTACAGCTTTAGGTCCAAAAATGGGTATGGAAGCCACTAGTCTTTCTAGAATACTTAAAAGTATGCAAGTTAAAGGACTCATAGAACGCAAACCAAACCCAAATGATGGTAGAGGTGTATTAATACATTTAACAGAGTTTGGATTAGAAAAAAGAGTAGACTCAAAAAACGTAGTATTAATTTTTAACGAAGCTGTTAAAAAAAATGTTACTCCGGAACAGTTAAAAAACTTTTTTGAAGTTACAGAAACCATTAACAAGCTTATCGCAGACAAAAAAGTGTATACTAAAGATAATAACATTAATAAATAATAGTAATTTAATGAACAAGCATATTAATAAAGTTGCCGTCATTGGTTCTGGTATAATGGGAAGCGGAATAGCATGCCATTTTGCCAATATTGGAGTAGAAGTTTTGTTATTAGATATTGTTCCTAGAGAACTAAGTGATAAAGAAAAAGCAAAAGGACTTACTCTAGAAGATAAAGTAGTAAGAAATCGTTTGGTAAATAACTCGCTTACTACATCATTAAAATCGAAACCTTCACCTATATATAATCAGAAATTTGCTAGTAGAATTACTACTGGTAACTTAGAAGATGATATTGCTAAAATTGCTAAGGTAGATTGGATTATAGAAGTTGTTGTAGAACGTTTAGATATTAAAAAAATGGTTTTCGAGAATATCGAAAAGCATAGAACCCCCGGAACCTTAATATCTTCAAACACTTCAGGTATTCCAATCAAGTTTATGAGTGAAGGCCGTAGTGATGATTTTCAAAAACATTTCTGCGGAACTCACTTCTTTAATCCTGCACGTTACTTAAAATTATTCGAAATAATTCCAGGACCTAAAACTTCCCCTGAAGTATTAGACTTCTTAAACGGATACGGAGAACAATTTTTAGGAAAAACATCCGTAGTAGCAAAAGATACTCCTGCTTTTATTGGTAACCGTATTGGTATTTTTAGTATTCAAAGTTTATTCCATTCGGTTAAAGAATTAGGGATGACGGTTGAAGAGGTAGATAAATTAACTGGTCCAGTAATAGGAAGACCAAAATCTGCCACTTTTAGAACTGTAGATGTTGTTGGTTTAGACACCCTTGTTCATGTTGCTAATGGTATACACGAAAATTGTAAAGAAGATGAACGTTTAGATTTATTTAAACTTCCAGATTTTATTGATACCATGATGAAAAACAAGTGGTTAGGAAGTAAATCTGGCCAAGGGTTTTACAAAAAAGTAAAAGGCGATAAAGGGAAAAGTGAAATACTGACTTTAGATTTAGACACGATGGATTATCGTGCTAAAAAAAGAGCAAAATTTGCTACCCTAGAACTTACAAAGACCATAGATAAAGTAGTAGACAGGTTTTCTGTGCTTACTGCAGGAAAAGATAAAGCTGGAGAATTTTACAGAAAGAGCTTTGGAGCTTTATTTGCTTATGTTTCGCATAGAATTCCTGAGATTACAGAAGAACTTTATAAGATAGATGATGCTATGAAAGCTGGTTTTGGTTGGGAACATGGTCCTTTCCAAATCTGGGATGCAGTTACTTTAGAAAAAGGAATAGAATTTGCAAAAGCAGAAGGTTTAGAAATTGCCTCATGGATTACAGATATGCAAGCTGCTGGAGTAACTAGTTTTTACTCTGTAAAAGACGGCGCTACATATTTCTACGACATTCCTTCTAAAACTATGAAAAAAGTACCTGGACAAGATGCTTTTATCATTCTAGATAACATTAGAAAAACTAAAGAAGTATTTAAAAACAGTGGTGTTGTAATTGAAGATTTAGGAGATGGTATTCTTAATGTGGAATTCCAGTCTAAGATGAATACTATTGGCGGCGATGTTTTAGCCGGCCTTAATAAAGGAATAGATTTAGCCGAAAAAGATTTTCAAGGTTTAGTAGTTGGTAACCAAGCAGCAAATTTCTCTGTAGGTGCTAATATTGGAATGATTTTTATGATGGCCGTAGAACAAGAGTACGATGAGCTAAATATGGCCATTAAAATGTTCCAAGATACTATGATGCGTATGCGCTACTCCTCTATTCCAACTGTATCTGCTCCGCATGGCATGACACTTGGAGGTGGTTGCGAGCTTTCACTTCATGCAGACAAAGTGGTTGCTGCAGCGGAAACGTACATTGGTTTAGTAGAATTTGGTGTAGGCGTTATTCCTGGTGGTGGTGGTTCTAAAGAATTTGCTGTTAGAGCGTCAGACTTATTTAGCAAAGGAGATGTAGAACTAAATGTTCTTCAAGAATACTTCTTAACTATTGGTATGGCAAAAGTATCTACCTCTGCATATGAAGCGTATGATTTAGGTATTCTTCAAAAAGGAAAAGATATTGTTGTAGTAAACAAAGACCGCCAAATAGCAACGGCAAAAGCACATGCTAAATTAATGGCCGAGACTGGTTACACTAGACCTGTAAAGCGCAAAGACATTAAAGTTCTAGGAAAACAAGCTCTTGGGATGTTCTTAGTAGGAACAGATTCTATGGAAGCTAGCCACTATATAAGTGAGCACGACAAGAAAATTGCAAATAAATTAGCTTACGTAATGGCTGGTGGCGATTTATCGGAACCCACAAGAGTAAACGAACAATACTTATTAGATTTAGAAAGAGAAGCTTTCTTATCCTTATGTACAGAACGTAAAACGTTAGAGCGTATTCAACATATGTTGAAAACAGGTAAACCATTAAGAAACTAAAGTTTCTAGTATTAAGTAGTCAGTACAAAGCATAAAAGTAACTGACATATAATAGAATTAAGATATAAAAATTGAAATTCAAAATCATTAAGTGCTAAGTACTATCTACTTATTACTTAATACTAAAAAATAAAAATGAAACAAGCATATATAGTTAAAGCTTATAGAACCGCAGTAGGTAAAGCACCTAAAGGCGTGTTCCGTTTTAAAAGAACAGATGAACTAGCAGCAGAAACCATCGAGTATATGATGAAGGAGTTGCCAGATTTTGATAAAAAACGTATTGATGATGTTATTGTAGGTAATGCTATGCCAGAAGGCTCTCAAGGACTAAATATGGCTAGACTTATTTCTTTAATGGGACTAGATATCGTAGATGTTCCTGGTGTAACAGTAAACCGTTTTTGTTCTTCGGGAATAGAAACTATTGGTATAGCTACGGCAAAAATACAGGCAGGAATGGCCGATTGTATTATTGCTGGTGGTGCAGAAAGTATGAGCTCTGTTCCTATGACCGGTAATAAACCAGAACTAAACTACGATTTAGTAAAGGCTGGTCATGAGGATTATTACTGGGGAATGGGGAATACTGCAGAGGCTGTAGCAAATCAATTTAAAGTTTCTAGAGAAGACCAAGACGAGTTTGCTTACAACTCTCACATGAAAGCTTTAAAAGCACAAGCAGAAGACCGCTTTCAAGACCAAATTGTACCCATTGATGTAGAACAAGTGTATGTAGATGAGAATGGAAAAAAAGCATCAAAAAAATATACGGTAACTAAAGATGAAGGACCTAGAAAAGGAACATCAAAAGAAGTTTTAGGAAAATTACGAGCGGTTTTTGCTGCTGGTGGTAGCGTAACTGCAGGTAATTCTTCGCAAATGAGTGATGGTGCTGCCTTTGTAATGGTAATGAGTGAAGATATGGTTAAAGAATTAAATCTAGAACCTATTGCTCGTTTAGTTAATTATGCTGCAGCTGGTGTTGAGCCTCGAATAATGGGAATTGGACCTGTTAAAGCTATTCCAAAAGCGTTAAAACAAGCAGGTTTAAAACAAAATGATGTTGAGTTAATAGAACTTAATGAAGCTTTTGCATCGCAATCTTTAGCCGTAATGAGAGAATTAAATCTAAACCAAGACATTGTAAATGTTAATGGTGGCGCAATTGCATTAGGCCACCCTTTAGGTTGTACAGGAGCAAAACTATCCGTTCAGTTATTTGATGAAATGCGTAAACGTAACATGCAAGGAAAATACGGTATGGTAACCATGTGCGTTGGAACAGGACAAGGAGCTGCCGGGATTTTTGAATTTCTTTCTTAAAAAGAGAGAAGAGAATTTAGAACAAAGACTATCATCTGTGCAAAACAGAGGCATAATTATAAGAAATTAAAAATATGGCAACAGAAGAAAAAGAATTACTTAGAGGAGGACAATTCCTTGTTAAAGAAACAAAATGCGAAGATGTTTTTACGTTAGAAGATTTAACCGAAGAACATAAAATGATGCGGGATAGCACCAAAGAATTTGTAGATAGAGAACTTTGGGCACATTGGGAACGTTTTGAGAAAAAAGACTATGCTTATACGGAAGAAACTATGCGTAAAGCTGGGGAACTTGGCTTATTAAGTATTGCAGTTCCCCAAGCTTATGGTGGTATGGGTATGGGCTTTGTATCTACCATGTTGGTTTGTGATTATATTTCTGGTGCAACAGGTTCTTTTAGTACTGCTTTTGGTGCACATACAGGAATTGGCACAATGCCTATTACTCTTTATGGTACCGAAGAACAAAAACAAAAATATGTTCCAAAATTAGCTTCTGGTGAATGGTTTGGGGCATATTGTTTAACAGAGCCTGGTGCAGGTTCTGATGCTAACTCCGGAAAAACTAAAGCCGTTTTATCTGAAGATGGAAAACACTATAGTATTTCTGGTCAAAAAATGTGGATATCTAATGCAGGTTTTTGCAGCGTATTTATTGTTTTTGCTAGAATAGAGGATGATAAAAATATTACTGGTTTTATTGTAGAAAATGACCCTAGCAACGGAATTACTTTAGGAGACGAAGAGAAAAAATTAGGAATACACTCCTCCTCTACTCGTCAAGTTTTCTTTAATGAAACTAAAGTTCCTGTAGAAAATATGCTTTCTACTAGAGGAAACGGATTTAAAATTGCAATGAATGCTCTTAATGTAGGCCGTATTAAATTAGCAGCAGCTTGTTTAGATGCCCAACGTAGGGTAATTGGCGAAGCTACCAACTACGCCAATGAACGTTTGCAATTTAAAACTCCTATTATGAACTTTGGAGCTATTAAAGCTAAAATTGCAAATATGGCTACGAATTGCTACGCTGGCGAATCTGCTAGTTACAGAGCTGCTAAAAATATTGAAGATAGAATTGCCTTAAGAGAAGCTGCAGGTAACACGCACCAAGAAGCAGAACTTAAAGGTGTTGAAGAATATGCTATTGAATGTTCTATTCTTAAAGTAGCGGTTTCTGAAGATGTACAAAACTGTACCGACGAAGGAATTCAGATATTTGGCGGTATGGGCTTCTCTGCAGATACTCCTATGGAATCCGCTTGGAGAGATGCTAGAATATCTCGTATTTATGAAGGTACAAACGAGATTAACAGAATGTTAGCTGTAGGAATGCTTGTTAAAAAAGCAATGAAAGGACATGTAGATTTATTAGGACCAGCTACTGCAGTTGGCGAAGAATTAATGGGAATACCTTCTTTTGACGCCCCAGATTTTTCCGAATTATTTGCAGAAGAAAAAGATTTAATAAAAAGATTAAAGAAAGTATTCTTAATGGTCGCAGGTTCTGCGGTTCAAAAATTTGGTCCAGAATTAGAAAACCACCAACAATTAATGCTATCTGCTTCCGATATTTTAATTGAAATTTATATGGCAGAATCTACCATATTAAGAACAGAGAAAAATGTAAAACGATCTAGTGAAGATGCACAAGCAATACAAATTGCAATGTCTAAATTATATTTATACACTGCTGTAGATACAATTGTTCAAAAAGGAAAAGAAGCTGTTGTTTCTTTTGCAGAAGGTGATGAACAACGTATGATGCTTATGGGGCTTAAACGTTTTACAAAATATACTAATCAACCTAACGTAGTAGCTTTACGCACACAAATTGCGGATAAAGTAGCTGCAGATAATGGTTATACCTTTAGCTAATTCAAATAGAAAACTGTGGTTTTCAAATAGAAGAAAAAACGCTCCAAATTGGAGCGTTTTTTTGTTTTTAACGGAAAACAGTGATATAAAATTGATTTTGGCATTGTATTTTTGAACAACCATTAAAGTAAAATAAAAATGAAAGACCTAACAAACACATTAATTATTTGCCTAATAGTAATTGCAATTTATTCTTGTGGAGACACCAAAAAAGCCAATTCTAAAGAGCATGAGACTACGACAGAAACATCTTTTAATGCTGATGAAGAAAAACAAGCGTTTATAAACAAGTATAACGCATATGTAGCTGTATGGAATAAGGTCTCTCCTAGAGTAGAGAGTTCTTACAAGTCAATTTATAATACTATTAATGATAAAAATGGTAACCCTTTAAAAGAACAACAAAACTATTATATAACAACTATTAAAGAAAGTATTGTTATAAAAAACCTCAACAAAATTATGAATGAGGAACCAAAAATTGAGGAATTAGATGCTCTTGGCCCAAAACTTGTTGCTTCTTATAATGAATTAATAGTACCTCTTCAAGAACTCTCCGATTACTATAAGCTACAATCTTATAAAGATGATGATTTTAAAAAAGCATCCGAACTTTATTTTAAAGTAAGAAAACCATTAACAGAATTTCTTCAAGCAAGTGACAACTTAGGGGCTGCTGTACAAATAATTGACAACAAAATGTCTATTGAAGCTTTAGCTGAGTATAAAGAAAATAATAAAATGTTACTTTACAATAAAGGAATGATTATTCAAAGTATTAAAAAAAGTATTACTCCTTTGTACAACATTACTTTTGATGAATACCAATCTATTAATGTAGAAGATTTTAAAAGTAACCTTAAAGAAGCCGCAAAACATTACACCGAATTTAAAAAGCTAGCGAATAATAAAGAAACAGTTAAAGATGAGTTAAATATTTCTAGGCCCTCTCCTTTTTTAATGTATTATAGATCTATAGACGATTATATTAAAACCGCCAGAGGTTTTGTTGAAATTCTTGAAGATTCTAAAAAATATGAAAAAATTAAAAAACAATTACAGTATATGAAACTAAACCCAACTATTGACAGTCATGAAAAATTATTAAAAAAAGCCGAAAGTGTAATTAATTTTTCGAATAGTTTAAATTAATTTTTTTTAAAACAAAAAAGTTCTCTTTTACAATTAATTGCCGTTCTATATTTGGAGCGGTTTTTTTTTTCACTGTAAACAGGGTAATATTTTCTTTTTTTATTACCTAATTTAAAACTAAATATAGTATACAATGAAAAAGAATAATAAAATAAATAAATATATCTTTAAAATAAGTATAGTTGTAATACTTATAGCTTTATTATATCTATTTCTTACCCCTTATAAAACCAAATTCTCACAAAAAAAAGAAAATGAAAATGAAGAAAACTCCATAGTCCAAGAATATTTTGATTTTGGCAATATTTCGGATAGCGTTTATTGCAATAATTTTTTTAAATTTAAAATCTCCATTCCTAAAGGGTTTGAAGGTGCTTATAAGAAATATGATTATGTAAATAAAAGCCTACTTGAGAGAGACTCTATCCCTATTATTTCTAGACTAGCAAAAGATGTAGAAAACTGTAATTTATTAATTTTAGAACCTGAACTTATTGAAATTGATTTTTTTCAAAATTTCATAGAAACTGGTACTTCTGAAGCTTGGAGAAATTATAGCTCTAAAAAAAGCAAAAGAGATTTAAATGGTCCTGATTGTCAAATAGCTATACGTGCACATAATCTTTCTGGAAATCCATTGGGTGCTTACACTAGTAAATTTGAAAATTTACATAATCCAGATTATGGAGATATTCAAACAAAAAAAATTTCTGGTGTCCTGTTTAATGAATATCACGGAATAGAATCACAAGGTGATGTTCCGCAAAAAACTTTTTTTATGCTAATGGGGGGAGAAAACAAAAAAATTATTTCTTACAACACTAAAATTAATAGTTTTGCTTTTAGCATAGATTTATTCTATACTACAGAAAAGCAAAAGAAACTACTTTTAGAAATTGTTGACAACATATCTTTCTTTTAGTAGAAAATAAAATTATCCTAAATACATAAGTATATAGGACTCTTTTTAATTAATTCAATTTCTTCTTATTGTAGCTTCTCTAAAATCTTTTGCACATCATTCTTTTAGAAAACAAAATAGCACATTCTATCATTGCTAAATGTGAGTATGCTTGTGGGAAATTCCCAAGTAACCTTTTGGTTTTAAAATCTATTTACATACTAAACAAACCAAGGTCATTACTATAACCCAGAAGTTTCTAAAATAAAGCTAAAGCTTTTTCTTCCTCCCCTATTTTGAATAAACTATTTATAAACCAGAATGTACAAATAGTGAAAGAAGAAGATGATAATCCAAAATCATCTTCATTTTTATATCTATATAACAAACCATCATTACTAAGCTCCTTTTCTATAGCTTTTACAGTACTCACAAACTTAGGGTCTTTTGCTTCTATAAAACAATAAGAAAAACTCTTAAAAGATTACTCTAAATAACCAATATTGACTATTTGATGCCTAAAACAAATAATATGGCATCTTATTTAAGTATACATTAAAATATTTTTGCGTTATAAAATTTTATAATATGAAGATAATTTTAAAATTAATTGCTTTTTTTCTATGCTATTCTGCTTTTTCAAAAGATATCTATGTAGCAAAAGATGGCAATGACTCCAATTCTGGTACAATTGATTTTCCGTATTTAACAATTTCAAAAGCAGCAAATGAAGCAGTTGCAGGTGATAATGTATTTATAAGAGAAGGTACATATGAAGAAACCTTATTACCTGCTAATTCTGGAGAAAATGGGAATCCTATCACTTTTCAGGCATACCAAAATGAAAAAGTTATTATTACAGCTATGCAAGCCCTAAGTAATTGGGTAGAAGAAGGAACTGGCATATATAAAACAACCGTTACTTGGGATTTAAAGCAACGAAACTTTGTGATGAACGGTACAGATGCTCTTGATTTAGCACGTTGGCCAAATAATACTGATGGAGATAGGTTTACACTAAACTCCCTAAGAAATGATGGAGGTAGTCAAGATGAAGTATCTACAAATGCTTTTTTAACGGATAGTGAAATACCAAATTGGGATTGGTCTAATGGAGGTTCTCTAGTTTTTTATGGCGATAGACCCGGCTCTGGATGGACTACTTGGAGAGCCTGGATAAAAAGTAGTACAACAGGCAGAATAAATTTTGATTCCGTTAAAAATCAAACCTGGATTATTTCTGCCCACCCTCCTGGTGATTTAGGAGATTATTATTTAGAGGGAATTAAAGAAGCATTAGACTATGAAAATGAATGGTATTTTGATACCGCTACAAAAGAATTATTTATTAAACTCCCAAATGGGGCCGCTCCAGCAGATGGAGAAGTTAAAATGGCACGAAGAGAAAGAACAATAGACCTATCAAACAAAAATTATATTACAATAAATAATTTAGCCGTTTTTGGAGGTACCGTAGAAATTTCTGGAAATGGAAATAGACTAAATGGTATTTCTAGCTTTTATGGAAGTATGACAAGAGGTATAAACCCAAACTTTAATTCTGGAGTAAATGCAATTAATATAGGTTGGAATGCTGAAAACACTACAGTAGAAAAATGTGAAGTTGGTTTTGGAGATGGCACAGGTATTTGGGATTCTGGACAAGCTACAACTATTAAAAATTGCTATGTGCATAATTTTGATTTTTTAGGATCTTATGATGCTCCTTTAATGGTAAGAGGGCAAAACAACGCCAAAGTTTTAAATAATACTGTTACAAGGGGCGGCAGAGATGCATTACAAATAATATCTAAAGGCTCTGAAGTTGCTTGGAATGATATTTCGTACAGTAATTTAATTGCAGATGATTGCGCTTTATTATACACTATTGGCGAAAATTTAGATATGGATATTCATCACAATTGGTTTCATGATGCAGAAGGCCGAGGCAATTTAAAAAAAGCAGCAGGAATATATTTAGATAATAGTGCTGGGGATGTTCGTGTATCTAGAAATGTGGTTTGGAATGTAGAATGGACAGCCATTCAAATAAATTGGAATGGAACAAACATAGACATTTTTAATAACACCTTAGTTAAAGCAGATGGTGGTACAATGGGTGCTTGGCACAAAGAAGGTACCCAATTCACCAATGTAAAAGTATGGAATAATGTTACCGACAAACATGCTGTTAATAACCAAGGAAACCAAGAAACAGAAGCTACCTGGGAACCACAATCAGACAAGCAAAACAACTTAGTAAGCAATACTATTTTTAAAGATTTTGAAAACAATGATTTTTTGTTAAAAGAAAATTCAGAAGCAATAGATTTTGGTAGAGAAATTGTTGGCTATACAGAAAATTTTAACGGCGCTAGTCCAGATGCCGGAGCATACGAATTTGGTGAAGCTACTTGGAAGCCTGGAGTAGATTGGAATATAAATGCAGGACCTACAAATAAATGCTATGGCTTACCTGGAGAAGGTTGTGTTAGAAACACTATAAAGCAAGATAATTTTAGAGTTTTAGTCACCGGAGAAAGTTGTAGTAAAAACAATGATGGTAGTATAGAAATAACAGCTACCAAAACTCTAAACTACAAAGCAACTATTACAGGAAGTACTTCTAATAGTAAAGACTTTACAAAAACTGCTACTTTTAATAATTTAAAAGCAGGAGATTACGAAGTTTGTATCACAATAGACTCTAATCCAGATTTTGAACAATGTTTTAAACTTATTGTAGAAGAACCAGATGCCTTTGAATTTAGTGCAAAAGTTTCATCAAATAGTAAACAGGTAAACCTAACTCTTAAAGGAGGTGATATTTTTAGAATTAATTTAAATGATGAACTAACCGTAACAGATAAGAATAACATTACTCTAAACCTTAAAAAAGGAGAAAACAATTTAGTTATTAAAACGGATAAAGACTGTCAAGGAATTCAGGAACAAAAGATTTTTATTAGGGAAGATAACTTTACTATATATCCAAATCCTATAGAAAGTTTATTAAATATTGATACTAATGTTGCATCTAAAAATATTGAAATTTTTATTTACAACCTTTCTGGAAAACTAGTTTACACCAATTCTTTTATAAAAGATACTTCTACGCCAATTACTATAGATATATCTAATATGCCAAGAGGAATGTATTTAGCAAAATATAAGTATAACGGGGAGAGCAAAACAATAAGCTTAATTAAAAAATAAGAATATGAAAAAATCACTTAACATATATATAGCATTGTTTATCTCTATACTATCTATTAATTGTGGAGGAAGTAAAGATGATGATAGCGAACCAAAACCCACACCAAAAATACCAGAAGCTTCTACCTTAGTATTTCCTTTAAAGAATGAAATATGTACTACTGGAGAATTTATATCGGATACCGAAAGTGAAGTAGAATTTGAATGGAATACATCAAAAAACACTAATTCTTATGAACTTATTTTAAAAGATTTAAATACAAATAATGAAACAAAAAATGCGTCTAATACCACAAAATTAAAAATTAGATTAAAGCAAAATACTCCTTATTCTTGGAAAATTATTTCTAAGTCTAATGAAACTACAGAAACTGCTATTAGTGAAGAATGGCAATTATACAATGCTTCGGAAGGGGTGAAAAACTATGCACCTTTTCCTGCAAATTTAATCCTTCCAGATAACGAAAGCACTATACCAAACACAGGTACAAACCTAGAATGGCAAGGATTAGACGTCGATGGTTTAGATGATATAGAAATGTATACTATCTTTTTAGAAACAGAAAATCCGCCAACAACTATATTAAATACTACAAATGCTTTAGAAATGGCTACTGGAAGTTTAACTACAGGAACCTATTATTGGAGCGTATCTACTAAAGATAAATCTGGTAATACAACTACTTCACAAATAAATAGTTTTATAGTAAATTAAATAAAAAGAGGTTCTTTATATCTAAAAAAGAACCTCTTATAAAAATTTATAATTTTATAACTATTAGCTTAATTTCTCTAAAATCTTTTGCTCATCATTCTTTTTAGAAAATAATATAGCACATTCTATCATTGCTAAATGTGAGTATGCTTGTGGGAAATTTCCAAGTAACCTTTTGGTTTTAAAATCTATATCTTCACTAAACAAACCAAGGTGATTACTATAACCGAGCAGTTTCTCAAATAAAGCTAAAGCTTTTTCTTCCTCCCCTATTTTGAATAAACTATTTATAAACCAGAATGTACAAATAGTGAAAGAAGAAGATGGCAATCCAAAATCATCTTCATTTTTATATCTATATAATAAACCATCATTACTAAGCTCCTTTTCTATAGCTTTTACAGTACTCACAAACTTAGGGTCTTTTGCCTCTATAAAACCATAAGACTCCATGAGTAAAACACTGGCATCTAAATCTTTAGACCCATAAGATTGCACAAAAGATTCTACCTCAGAATTCCATGCATTTGCATGAATATCCTCTCTAATTTCTTTCTCTAATAATTTCCAAGTTTCAATTTTATGTGTTTTACCTAAAATATCTGCAGTCTTTATTGCTCTGTCTATAGCTACCCAACAAAGAACTTTAGAGAAGGTAAAATGCCTATCTTCTGCTCTAAACTCCCAAATACCTTTATCTGCTTCTTTCCAGTGTTTATTTACTATCCAAACTATTCCTTTTGTAATTCCCCAGAGTTCTTCTCCATTATCTATATCGGTTCCAAATTTTACTAATTGGGCATGAATAACATCCATTAATATACCATAAATATCATTCTGGGTTTGTTTATAAGCTGCATTACCAATACGTACAGGCTTAGAACCTTTATAGCCATCTAAATGATCTAAAGTCTCTTCAGTAAGCTTCTTTTGTTTGTTAATACCATACATAATTTGAAGATTCTCATCTTTATCTGGCATTAAATCTATAATAAACTGTAAATATCTTTTTGCAGAATTCTTATGCCCCAATTCCGATACTACTTTTATTACCATAGAAGCATCTCTTATCCAACAAAAACGATAATCCCAGTTACGCACTTCTCCTATTGTTTCTGGTAAAGAGGTAGTTACAGCTGCTAAAACTGCTCCAGTTTTATCGTAGGTTAACATTTTTAATGTCATTGCACTACGTATTATCTGCGCATTAAATTTACTATAGGTAGGTGTGCGGTCTACCCAGTTTAACCAGTATATTTTTGTACGTTCTAATTCTAGATAAACTTTATGTAAATCTGGAACAAAAAGTTTTTCATTATAAGAAATTAAAAAATAACCATCTCTTTGTAGTAAAATTTCCTCGCCATTTAACACTGCATTTTTATCAAATGAAGTATACATAAACATAGTATCAAACTGTTCTTGGTTGGTAAGACTTACAATAAAATCGTCCTTTACATAGGAATTAGTAATCCCTTTTGCGTATTCTAATTTAGGGTCATACTTTACAGAAAAATGTGGCCTTCCAAATTTATGTTTTATATATCTAATTACCTCAGGAGGAGCATGATACTCCTCTTTATTTTTATAATACCTTGGCATAAAATCATGCACTTCAAAAGCATCATCCCCATTACTATACGTGGTAATTAAAATACACGTTTGTGGTTCATAACTTTGCGAGATAGAAAAGGTTTCATCTACTAATATTTCAAAACTTCCGCCTTTTTTCTCATCTAAAATTTTAGCAAAAACAGAAGAAGAATCAAACTCAGGTAAACAGCACCAATCTAAAGATCCTGTGTTAGAAATGATAGCCGCGCTTCTACAATTTCCAATTATTCCGTAATTTAAGTTGTCCATATATTGATATTAAAGTAAGTTTGATAATATTATATCGTAATTGTAAGAAAAATAGTATAATTTAATTTAAAAAACAATCCATGGGTAAAACTATAATAATTTCTAATAGACTGCCAGTACAATTGCAAATTTCTGAAGGAGGAATTGTAGCAACCCCAAGTGTTGGAGGTCTTGCAACTGGAATGAAATCTATACATAATAGCGGGGAAAGCCTATGGATTGGTTGGTCTGGCCTTACAGATGAAGAAACTCCAGAAGAATTAAACGATGCTATAAATATTGCTTTAGAAAAACATAATTGTTCTAAAGTTAATTTGTCGCAAGAAGAAATGGAGGGTTATTATTTTGGTTTTAGTAATAGAACTATATGGCCACTATTTCATTACTTTATGGAATATACAGAGTTTGAACTGGATTTTTGGGAGTCCTACAAATCTGTAAATCAGAAATTTGCCGATGCAATTCTAGAAAATTCTGATGAAGATGATATTATATGGGTACATGATTACCAGTTAATGTTGGTACCTCAAATGATTAAAGAAAAAAGACCTAACGCCGTAATAGGATTCTTTTTACACATACCTTTCCCTTCTTATGAGATATTTAGAACCATACCATGGCGTGAAGAACTGCTTTCTGGCTTACTAGGGGCCGATTTAATAGGCTTTCATACCTATGATTATGAAAGACATTTTTTAAGCTCTGTACGTAGATTATTAGGTCTTGAGGTTAGTTTTAATGATATTAATATAGGTAACAGAGTTGTTAAAGTAGATTCTTTCCCAATGGGAATAGATTACAAAAAATTTAGAGATGCAGCTATTGCTCATAATGCTCTTGCACCAGAGAACCGTTCTGTATTACAAAAAAGATTAGACGATCACAAAATATCTGCACCAGATACCAAGTTAATTTTATCTATAGATAGACTAGATTATAGTAAAGGTATTGCAAAGCGTATTAGCGCTTTTGAATATTTTTTAAACAAATATCCAGAATATAAAGAAAAAGTACGCTTGGTTATTTTGGCAGTTCCTTCTAGGTCTAATGTACCGCAGTACCAATTACTTAAAAAGGAAATAGATGAACTTGTGGGGCGTTTAAATGGCGAATTATCTACCGTTAATTGGACACCTATATGGTATTTTTATCGTTCCATGCCTTTTAAAAATTTAATAGATTTATATATTTCTAGTGATATTGCATGGCTAACCCCATTAAGAGACGGTATGAACCTTGTTGCTAAAGAATATATTGCTACAAGGATAGACAAAACAGGTGTTCTTATTTTAAGTGAAATGGCAGGTTCTGCTTATGAAATGAATGAGGCCTTACTTATTAACCCTAATAATTTTGAACACCAAGCAGAAACATTAAAAAAAGCTATTACAATGCCTAAAAAAGAGCAAATGGCGCGTAATATGTTCTTACAAAAAAGATTAGAACGTTATAATGTAGAAGTTTGGGCACAAGAATTTATGACGGCACTAAAAAACCAAATAGAAAACAACGAAGCATTTGTTTCTAAGAAAATTAATGATACAATTCTCTCTAAAATTACTACGAAATATAAAAATGCTACAAACAGACTTGTATTTTTAGATTATGATGGCACATTAGCAGATTTTCATAACGACCCACAACAAGCCTCACCAGACAAAGCATTATATGAGGTTTTAGATAAAATACATAACCAGAAAAACACTACCCTTTTCCTAATAAGTGGTAGAGATAAGCAAACATTTACAAAATGGTTCTTACATAAAAAATACAATATGATTGTAGAGCATGGGGTTTGGATTTCTAGAAACGGAGAAGAGTTTTCTTTATTAGAAAACGTAAAATCGGACTGGATGCATAAAATTAAACCGGTATTAGAATCTTTTGTAGACCGTACTCCAGGTTCTTTTATTGAAGAAAAAAACTATTCTCTTGCGTGGCATTATCGTAATACCGACCCAGATTTTGGAGAAAAACGTGCTACAGAACTTAATACCGTACTTACTAGTCTTACGAGCAATGATACACTAAGTGTTTTAAACGGAAATAAAGTAATGGAAGTTAAAAGTAGTAATGTAAATAAAGGAAGAGCCGCTGTGCGTATGCTTAGCGAATCTGATTTTGATTTTGTATTTGCTATGGGAGATGATTGGACCGATGAGTATATGTTTGAGGAACTTCCAGAAAGCACTATATCCGTAAAAGTAGGAAGGCAAAAAACACAAGCTAAGTACTTTATTGAAAACACAAAAAAAGTAAGAGAATTAATAGGGAAATTTGCGGAATAATTATAGATTAACGTAAGTCTCTACAAAACTTAACGACAAAGTTTTGGTTAACCTATTTTCATTGTATTTCCATTGCCAATAAAACGACATATTTTACCTTCGATAATATTTGCTCAATTTGCAGGTACATCGTTGTGGTTTGCCGGAAATGCTATAATAGAACCTTTAATACTAAAAACAGGATTAGGCACTGAAATAATGAGCTATGTTCTGTCTTCTGTACAGTTTGGGTTTATTATTGGAACTCTAGTTTTTTCCCTTTTAATGCTTGCAGACCGTTTCTCCCCTTCTAGAGTGTTTATGCTTTCTGCAGTATTAGCTGCCATTTGTAACTTTAGTTTGTTAACAGATACCATTTCGCAATGGCATTTACTTTTTGCCAGATTTGGAACAGGTTTTTTTCTTGCTGGAATTTATCCTGTAGGTATGAAAATAGCATCAGACTATTATAAGGAAGGATTAGGAAAAGCTTTGGGATATTTAGTAGGAGCTTTAGTATTTGGCACATCTTTCCCCTATCTAATGGATAGTTTTATACCGCCTGGAGATTATCACATCATTATAAAAACAACTTCTTTATTAGCTGTTTTTGGTGGTATTTTAATAGATTTTTGGGTTCCAAATGGTCCGTTTTGTAAACCAATTAGTAAATTAAAATTTAAGGAAGCAAAGGGCTTATTAAAAATAAAATCTTTTAAAAAAGCAGCTATTGGATATTTTGGTCATATGTGGGAATTATATGCTTTTTGGGCTTTTACACCTTTGGCAATTAAAACCTATAACCAAATAAATAAGCAAGCATTCCAAGTATCGCTAACTACAGGAATTATAATTGCTCTTGGAGGTATTGCGTGTATTGGTGGCGGATTTATTTCGCAACGTTTTGGGAGTTACAAAGTTGCTTTTTACTCATTAGTTGTCTCAGGCTTATTTTGTATCGTTTCTCCCCTACTATTTGAGCTCCCTGTATATTTATTTATTTTCGGGTGGGCTATTTGGGGAATGGCAGTTGTTGCAGATTCTCCACAATTTTCTAATCAAGTTACCATGGCAGTGCCAATTCATTTAAAAGCTACTGCATTAACTATTACAAATTGTATTGGTTTCACTGTAAGCATTTTAAGTATTCAACTACTCTCCTACTTAACTACTATATTTTCTGTAAATTACATATACGTTTTTTTAGCAATTGGTCCTGTAGTTGGAGTACTCTCCTTTATTCAAAAAGCGAAAAAGGGAAATTAATTTTTAATTATTTTAGCTTTTTGCTTTTTAATCAAATTTAGAACTGCATTGGCTTTCATAAGGTCAAAACCACTTAATGAAAACTCACCATTAGGTATCTCGCTGTTTAAATAGGCATTACTTAAGATTACATTATCTAGAACTAATGCAATTCTTTGCGCAGGAATACTAATATTATTACTAATCTGCTGTAATTTTATTGTTCCCAAATCATTTAACTGAAACCTTAATAAATAATCATCTTGGTATTGAGAAATTACAGTTTCCATTTCTTCTATTTCAGATAAATGAATCACAGCTGTACTATCTACATAAACCATTTCTTCTTTCTCTAATTCTCGAAGAGGAATACCTTCATTCTTTTCATTTACCAAGAAAAATCCAGAATAATTAGTTTGAGAAAAACTTATAAACGAGGTAAGTAAAAAAACTAAAAGAGAAAAAAAAGATATATTTTTCATAAATATTTAAACTTACATAGAGTCTAATAATTGTTGCTTTTTAGCTTGGTATTCGTCTTCGGATATTAATTCGTCTTCAAAAAGCTCTTTTAGGTCTTTTAATTTAGAACGTACATCTGACTTTTCAGATTTACTCTCACTTGGTGTTTGCATTGTTTTGCCCATTTCTACACCTGCAAACATACCCATACTAGCACCCGCCATTCCTTGGTTTTTGGCAGCATCTCTCATGGCTTTTAATTTTTGTAATTCCGCAAAATCTACTCCAGCTATGTTTGCCGATTTTACTTCTGCTTGTACATCACTTACCTCACCAATACGTTTTTCAGTTTCAGGGTCAAAAGAGGTTCCTTCAATTCTAAAATCTAACAACTCAAAACCTAAATCTTCAAAAATAGAAGTTGTCTTATTTTTTGCTTCACTAGCTATCAATTCAATATTACTATCAATCTCAGCATATGAAAATTTGGCGTTAGCTAAGTAATTAGAAATGGGTTGAGTTACTCTAGATAAAAAAACTTCTTGTAATTGATCTACAAAATAATCTAACTTACCAAAAAGGAAATTTACAAAAAACGATTTAGCGTCTGTAATTCTAATAGAATAATTTCCATAACCTCTTAATTGTACTGGAAAACCATAAACGGGATCGTTATATTTTATAGGAATACGTGTACCCCAACGAACATTTAACATATCGGCCTTTCTATAAAACCAAATACCTGTTTTATGCTCACTTTCAAAAAGGTTCATAAACTTTTTTAGGGTTGTAAAAAAAGGTTTATTCCCTGTTTTTAAATCATAAATACCTTCCTCATCAAAAACGCCTTCTACTTTTCCTTCGTAGGTAAAAATACATCCTTGTCCTGGTTCTAAAATTAATTTAGAGGCATTTTTAACTTCATCACCTTGATCAATAAATTTATAAAAAAGTTGAAATTCTCTAGGATTCTCCCATTGAATAACAGAACGCATTTGCTTTTTAATATTCATATTCTTTTATTTTAAAGACTCCTTATTCTTTTAGCTTATAATTAAGTCCTTTTTGATTTTTTATAATATCTCTAAATTCAGATTGTTTACTTCCAAGCGTTTCTTTAGGAATCATGTAAAAAGATTGCTTACTATGATAAATTAAAAACCAACCTTTAAGTTCTTTAACCTTGTGTATGCTAGACCACTTTAATTCCGTTTTAAAAGATTCTCCAGTAATTTTAATAGTATCCTCGATAAATTCAAACTCCGTTTTTTCTTGTAACATTTTATTAGAATAAAAACTACGTTTAGCTATTCTTTTTGATAAAATTAAAGGATATAAAATCATAAATACCCCGAAAGAAAAAAAGAGTGTTATAAGAAATAATTTTTCGGGCGATTTCAAAAGAGAAAAGCATCCTAACAACAATAATAGAATTCCATATCCTACTACAAAAATTCCTTTTTTTTGTGTGTAAGTATTCTGTGAAAGTAATTTTAAATACCTCCTAAAATCATATTTAATCTTTATTTTCATTGCACACTTTCAAGTATCTTCTAAAAATCAATATCGCCACCTAAATCTACTGCATCGTTTTTATAATGCTCTGTCCAATGATCTTCCCATTTTTTCATGATAGCAGAAACCTCTCTAAATCTTTGCTCGTACTCTGGATGCTCGGTATTTAAATACTCTCTAGAATAGTTAGAATAATGCATATTTAATTGCCCCCAATGTTGTAAATTTAAATCGTACTGCTCTATAATAGCAACAGCATCCATACCATGTTCTGAAGCTATGGTTTGATGGTTAATTATTTTTTGATACACATCAAAATCTGGCACTTTCACTAAAAGATCCTCTATAGAAGGTACATCCGAAGCTACATTTGCAAACTTACCAACCTTAGGATTTGTAAAAAAACCACTATACGTAGTAGCTGCAGACATATCATTAGCCATTAAGTCGCCTAATTTTCCACCCCATTCTTCGTTTGTTTTTTGCCATACTGGCAATTCAATCCCTAATACTTTACACACCTCTTCTACATCCATACCTTGTGCTATGTTTCCACATGCTGCTCCCCAATCTTCAAAAGTTACTCCGTTTATTGCTTCCATATTTAATTAATTTAATTGTATTTCTTTATGTTTTTCAAATTCTGTTTTCTTACGTTCTAAATCTGCCTTTAATCTACCAGCTGCATCGGAATTTAACTTTATTCTTTCGTTAAAATATTTTTCCCAATAGCTGTAGTATGCTTTTTCATAGTCCACCCAATGTTTATCTCCTCGTTCTGACTTTCGAAGAGCCTGTAATTCATCAACCTTTTGGTTCATGATTTCATATTCTGGCTGACAAATGATGGCTACAATATTATCTACAATGCCCCAACCAATTTTCATAAACTTGGTTTCTGGTTCTATGGTATTTACTGCATTGCAATACCCACAGGTTATGTATTGTGCTCTAAAAATGTCTTTCTTCACCTCTATCCGTGCATCACATTGGGAGCATTTCGATTTTTTATTTGCAATTTGTATCGCATGGTCATAAAACTTTTGCGAAAGTTCTCCTTCTAATTTTCTCTGGAAACTTTCTAATGCGTAGATTAATTTATGGCGTAAATCGTATCCCTTATCATTCTCATCATAATGAAAATCGCCCAAAGCTTCCATTTCCGGTTGCACCTTAGTATCCCAAACGGCACCTATTTTTTCAATCAAATCATTAATCTGCGCTTTCATGCCACTCCACGAACGCATTGCAGTTTCATATTCATAATCCGTTTCTACCAATTGTTCATGGCAGGCTTCTTTAGCATGCGCAAGAGACTCATTAAATCGTTGTTCTATTTTTTGTAAAAAAGAATCCCATCGTTGTATTAATTCTTGTTGATTAGCCATACTTATACATCTGCCTTAAAATTTTCTACATTCTCCATAAATGGTAATCTACAATAATCACATTTTGCCAAGTTAGAATTCTTAGGTCTAGGTGCTCCGCAAGAATTACACTGTATTGTACTAACTGAGGTACTTGTAGATTTCCCCCTATCGTGCAAAGCACTTTTGGAAGTTTCGGCGTTGTTAGTTATTTTTTTAAAAGGATTTCCCATTTCTAATTCTTATCACAAAAGACTATAAATTAATAGTAGAAAGACACCCTGTTTTCAGTGAATTTTAATTTCTAATCTTATAAAACCTCTCTTATAACAAAAAACAAATGAACTTTATTATGTATTATATAAATTTATCCTTGATGTTTAAAAAATATGAAATACTACCAAATGTAAGGAGTTAACATTTTTTATAGTTTAATCCATTATCTTAGAAAAGTATAATACTATAAGTGAGGGTACTAATTTTATTGGAGAGATACATTCTTTACTTTTGGATATTTGGTGTGTTGTTATTGATAATTATTTCCTTGCCATTGCAGTAATTTTTGCAAATACTGAGGAAAGTATTATTACCTTTCCAAATGGAATTTTTTAAATAAAATATTTTTGTAAAATGAAAACATATTTATACATAATAGTCTTTTTTTTAATTTTTAGCTCTTTACATTCGCAAGGTTTACTTTCTCCAAAAAATAACTTTACGGAACAAGATACGCTTAGAGGCAGCATTACCCCAGAAAGAGTTTGGTGGGATTTAAATTATTACCATCTAAATATTGAAGTGAAACCCGATGAAAAATACATTAGTGGTAGCAATTTAATTAGATATAAGGTTTTAGACCAAAAACAAGTACTTCAGGTAGATTTACAACCACCATTAAAGATTGAAAAAATAACCCAAGATGGTAAAAAATTAAAAGTAACATCTAAAGGAAATGCTCATTTTATATCACTTTATAAAAAACAGAAAAAAGGCGACTATAACGAAATTATAGTTTATTATTCCGGACACCCAAAAGAAGCCGTAAGAGCTCCTTGGGATGGTGGTTTTTCATGGAAAAAAGATACCAACGGAAAACATTTTGTAGCTACTAGTTGCCAGGGCTTAGGAGCTAGCGTATGGTGGCCAAATAAAGACCATATGTATGACGAAGTAGATAGTATGGCTATAAGTGTTACCGTTCCGAAAGGACTTGTAAACGTTTCTAATGGAAGGCTTAGGAAAATAGAAGAACACAAAAACACTAACACCTATCATTGGTTTGTAAGTAATCCTATTAACAATTATGGGGTTAATGTAAATATTGCAGATTATGTTAATTTTAGTGAAGTATTTGACGGTGAAAAAGGAAAATTAGATATGGATTATTACGTATTGCGTGATAATTTAGAAAAAGCAAAAGTACATTTTACAGATGCTCCAAAAATGATGAAAGCCTTTGAACATTGGTTTGGTCCCTACCCTTTTTATGAAGACAGTTTTAAACTAGTAGAAGTGCCTTATTTAGGAATGGAACACCAAAGTTCTGTAACCTACGGTAACAAATACAAGAAAGGTTATTTGGGTAGAGATTTATCTGGTAGTGGTTGGGGTTTAAAATTCGATTTTTTAATAATCCACGAAGCTGGTCATGAATGGTTTGCAAATAATATTACCAATAAAGATATTGCAGATATGTGGATCCATGAAGGTTTTACCTGTTATTCCGAAAACTTGTTTTTAGATTACTATCATGGAACAAAAGCTGCCGAAGAATATGTTATTGGCCTACGTAAAAACATTGCAAACGACAAACCTATAATTGGCCCGTATAATGTAAATAAAGAGGGCTCTAAAGACATGTACTATAAAGGTGCAAATATGTTGCATACGCTAAGGCAACTTGTAAATGACGATGTTTTATGGCGAGAAATTCTTCGAGGCTTAAACAAAGAGTTTTATCATGCCACAGTAACCACACAACAAATAGAAGATTACTTGTGCAAAAAAACTCAAAAGGATTTAACCCATTTCTTTGACCAATATTTACGAACTGCAAAAATACCAGAGCTAGAATATGTAATAAAAAAGAATACTTTAACCTATAGGTATACAAATGTAGTGTCTGAATTTACAATGCCTATAAAAGTACTTATTAATGGAGAAGAAAAATGGGTGAATGTATCCGAAAATTGGGAAACTACTAAGGCGGGTGAAGTTATTACTGACTTAACAATAGACCCAAATTTTTATATTACTTCAAAAGAAGTTGATGTAAATTAACAACAAAACTTATATTGTTTTATTGCTGTAAGAAAAAACTATTTTTTTTTGGTTATTCCTCTTAATTACTTATTTTTAGTTAACCATTAATACATACGCATGTCCGTTATTTACATAGAACCCTTTTTTCATAAAAAAGAAAATCAAATAGCTTTTCGTTTTAAATATAATAATGAGATAAAAGAATATATAAAGCAACTAAAAAGTCTTAGATGGAGTTCTACTAATAAAACATTTTACATAAAAAATACTCCTAATAATAAAGTATTAGTATATAATCATTTAAAAAACACTCCTTGGAAAGTAGATTATAGTGCTTTTAAGAAAAATACAGTAATTGTAAAACCTACTTTAACACCAGAAAGACTTTCCTTTTTTAATGATTTTAAAAAGTTTTTAGTAGGAAAAAGATATAGCGAAAGTACCATTGGTGTATATTCTGGTTTTGTTTATGATTTTTTAGCATTTTTAAAAAACACAAATCTTAAAGAGATAACTAACAAACATGTAGAGTTATTTATAGAAGAGGTTATAGTTACTAAGGCATATTCTATAAGTACCCATAGACAATTAATAAGTGCATTAAAGCAATTTACGTTGTTTTACCCGGAAACTGCAATGACAAATTTGGAATTAAAAAGACCTAAGAAAAGTAAAAAACTACCATCGGTACTTTCACAGGAAGAAGTTGTAGATTTATTACGCTGTACTAAAAACCTAAAACATAGAGCTATTATAGGGCTGCTCTATTCTGCTGGAATGCGTATTGGAGAGCTTACAAGTCTTAAACTAAAAAATATTCATGTAGACCGTAGGCAAATATTTATAGAAAACGGAAAAGGAAGAAAAGACCGTTATGTTGTACTTGCAGAAAGTTTTATGCCTTTGTTAAAAAATTATTTTACTACCTATAAGCCTACCACCTATTTTGTGGAAGGTACTTTAGGAAAACCTTATTCTGAGAGCAGTATTCGTAAATTTTTACAACGCTCTTGTAAAGCTGCAAGAATTAGTAAACATGTAACTCCGCATACCTTACGACATTCATACGCCACACATTTATTAGAAAACGGAATTGGTTTACGGCACATACAAGAATTACTTGGACATTCTAAACCAGAAACAACTATGGTGTATACCCATGTTGCAAAAAAGGATTTATTAGACATTAGAAGTCCTTTAGATATAATAGTAAATCAATTAACAAAAACCAATAAACGAGAACAAAATGTCCTGTTATCCCGAAATTTGTAAGGGATATACCGGAATATTGTTCTCGATATAACAAGTTACCCAACATTTTGAAAAAAATTGAAATCTAGAACAAAATATATACTTGTAATAATAGCTGCTACATCATTTGTGCTGACTATTTACAACCAC
>NZ_RBIQ01000009.1 GCF_003634105.1 Maribacter vaceletii
ACAACTCTTTTTTAAACTTTATTTTAAATTTTTTTTAAACCAAAACCAACACCCCTTAAAACCAATCACTTACAACATCAAAAAAATTGAGAAAACTAAAATTTATTAATTCCTATACATACATACATACATACATACATACATACATACATACATACATACATACATACATACATACATACATACATACATACATACATACATACATACATACATACATACATACACACATACAATAATATTATAGATAGTTACCAAAAAGAATCAAACTAAATTGTCTGCCTGAATACTACATATTATATTTGTTGCCTTATTAGCTAAAAACTAGGAATGATTAAAATTACTTTACCAGACGGTTCAATTAAGGAGTTCTCTGAAGGAACAACTCCTTACGATGTTGCAAAAAGCATAAGCGAGGGTCTTGCAAGAAATATAATTTCTGCAAAATTTAATGATACTATATTAGAAACTGTTTCTCCTTTAAACGAAGATGGAACATTAATACTTTATACCTGGAATGATGCGGAAGGAAAAAAAGCTTTCTGGCATTCTAGTTCGCATATAGTTGCCCAAGCAATTGAAGAACTTTACCCTGGAGCAAAATTAACTATTGGTCCTGCTATAGATAATGGTTTTTATTATGATGTAGATTTTGGCAAAAAAACTCTTTCTGAAAAAGATTTTAGCACTATTGAAAAAAGAGCTATTGAAATTGCTAGAGGAAAACATGCATTTAAAATGCGTTCTGTTTCTAAAAACGAAGCGCTTACCTTATATAAGGAACAAGGCAATGAATATAAAGTAGAGTTAATAGAAAATCTAGACGATGGCACTATTACTTTTTGTGACCACGATACTTTTACAGATTTATGTAGAGGTGGACACATACCTAATACCGGCATTGTAAAAGCTATTAAAATTTTAAGTGTTGCAGGGGCTTATTGGAGAGGTGATGAAAACAACACACAATTAACTAGAATTTATGGTATTTCTTTTCCTAAACAGAAAGAACTTACAGAATACCTTCATTTACTAGAAGAGGCAAAAAAGAGAGATCACAGAAAACTAGGGAAAGAATTAGAACTTTTTACTTTCTCACAAAAAGTTGGTCAAGGACTTCCATTATGGCTACCTAAAGGTGCTGCACTTAGAGAGCGCCTAGAAGATTTTCTTAAGAAAGCTCAAAAAAAGGCCGGCTACGAAATGGTGATTACACCTCATATTGGACAAAAAGAACTTTATGTTACTTCTGGTCATTACGCAAAATATGGCGAAGACAGCTTTCAACCAATAAATACTCCAAAAGAAGATGAAGAGTTTTTGCTAAAACCGATGAATTGCCCTCATCACTGTGAAATATATAATCATAAACCTTATAGCTACAAAGAACTTCCAAAAAGGTTTGCTGAATTTGGAACTGTGTATAGATACGAACAAAGTGGGGAACTACATGGATTAACGAGAGTTAGAGGTTTTACTCAAGATGATGCACATATATTTTGTACTCCAGAACAATTGGACCAAGAATTTAAAAATGTTATCGATCTATCCTTATATGTATTAAATTCTTTAGGTTTTGATAATTTTACTGCACAAGTATCTGTCCGTGATTTAACTAAACCTGAAAAATACATTGGTGAAGTAGAAAATTGGGAAAAAGCTGAAAATGCGATTATAAATGCAGCTAAAGAAAAAGGATTAGATTTTATTATAGAAAGTGGAGAAGCTGCTTTTTATGGTCCAAAGTTAGACTTTATGATTAAAGATGCTTTGGGCAGAAGTTGGCAATTAGGTACAATTCAGGTAGATTACAACCTTCCAGAAAGGTTTGAACTCACCTATAAAGGAAGTGATAATGAGCTACACAGACCTATAATGATACACCGCGCTCCTTTTGGAAGTATGGAACGTTTTATAGCCTTATTACTAGAACATACCGGCGGTAATTTCCCACTTTGGCTTATTCCTGAACAAGCCATAATTTTACCAGTTAGCGAAAAACATGAAATTTATGCTAAAAAAGTTTTAAATTCATTAGAAAATAACGAAATTCGCGCCCTTGTAGACAATAGAAATGAAACTATTGGAAAGAAAATACGAGAAGCAGAAATGAGTAAAACACCATTTATGCTGATTGTTGGAGATAATGACATTGAAGGAAATACAATTTCGGTTCGTAGACATGGTGGAGAGGATTTAGGAGCAATAAGTATTGAAAAGTTTACAGACTTGGTAAATAATGAAATAAATAGTACCTTAAAGTCGTTTTAGAGAAAAAATATTAAGTTTAATTAAAATATATTAGTCATAGCAATTAGAAAGAGATTTAGGCCGCAACCTAGAAGGGAAAATAAAAACCCACACAAAATTAACGAGAACGTTATTTCCCCTAACGTTAGGTTAGTTGGTGATAATGTGGAGGTTGGTGTTTATACATTGCAACAAGCAATGGCAAAATCAGAAGAACTTGGTTTAGATTTGGTAGAAATTTCTCCCAAAGCTGACCCACCGGTTTGTAAAATTATTGACTATAAAAAATTCCTTTACGAGCAAAAAAAGCGAGAAAAGGTTATGAAGGCGAAAGCCTCCAAAGTTGTGGTTAAGGAAATACGTTTTGGTCCTAATACAGATGATCATGATTATGAATTTAAAAAGAAGCATGCTGAAAAGTTTCTAAAAGAAGGAGCTAAATTAAAAGCCTATGTGTTTTTTAAAGGAAGATCTATTGTTTATAAAGATCAAGGAGAAATTCTTTTACTTAGATTAGCTTCTGAGTTAGAAGAATTAGGAAAGGTAGAACAAATGCCTAAACTAGAAGGAAAAAGGATGACAATGTTTATTGCTCCTAAAACAAAAAAATAAATTTTAAATTCATTAGAGTTTAAAATATTTATATAGAATACTGAATATCTGCCTATAGTTTTATAGGCAGTTTCAGCATAAAAAAGTGAGATAATTTAATACATAGGAGAAAATGCCTAAACAGAAAACAAAATCCAGTGCTAAAAAGCGTTTTAAGCTTACAGGCTCTGGTAAAATCAAGAGAAAACACGCTTTTAAGAGTCACATTTTGACTAAAAAATCTAAAAAGCGTAAGCTTGCGTTAACACACTCAGCGTTGGTACACCAAGCTGATGTTAACAGTATAAAAGAACAATTACGTTTAAAGTAATATTCTTTTCGGTAAACAATTATTAACCCTGGAGTTAGGCCATTAAAAGAATCAAAAATTAAAATTGATCGCCTTCTACAAAAACAATTTAAATTATGCCAAGATCAGTAAATGCAGTAGCTTCTAGAGCCCGAAGAAAAAAGGTAATGAAGCAAGCTAAAGGTTACTTTGGAAGACGTAAAAACGTTTGGACAGTAGCTAAAAATGCGGTTGAAAAAGCAATGTTATATGCTTATAGAGACCGTCGAAATAAAAAGAGAACATTCCGCGCCTTGTGGATTACCAGAATTAACGCTGGTGCTAGATTACATGGAATGTCTTACTCTCAGTTCATGGGAAAAGTAAAAGCTAACAATATAGAACTTAATAGAAAAGTTTTAGCAGACTTAGCAATGAACAACCCAGATGCTTTTAAAGCAATTGTAGAGCAAGTTAAATAAATTAAGAATATTATCTCACTATAAGGAAAATCCGATTCTAACGAATCGGATTTTTTTTATTTAATATTAGTATATTTAGGTCCTAACTTTAAAATATAGCTATATCAATCCTATAATATACGTAATTGGCGTTTCTGGCTCTGGTAAGTCTACTATTGCCAAATTGTTATCCGAAACTACAAATATTCCATATTTTGATGCAGATGATTTTCATCCTGAAGCAAACGTTATTAAAATGAAATCTGGCACTCCTTTAAATGATAATGACCGTTTAGGATGGCTACAGACTTTAAATAAATTAGCATCAAAAAAAACAAATGAAAAAGGAGCTATTATTGCCTGCTCTGCTTTAAAAGAATCTTACCGCTTACTATTAAGTAAAAACATTTCAGACAAAACTACTTGGGTATTCTTAGAAGGATCTATAGAATTAATTACAAAACGCATGCAAGCAAGAGAAGGTCATTTTATGCCTTCTACCCTACTAAAATCACAATTTAACACTTTAGAAGTTCCCGAATATGGACTACATTATTCTATTAGCACTTCTCCTGATATTATTATAAATAATATAAAAAAGAAATTACAAATTTAATACCTGTCTATTTAACACTGTCTAATAATTAGCATTACACTTTTACACATAAGATTAAATTAATACTTAGCATAAATTAATGACTACAACTTTACTATTCTCCGTATTTATAGGTATTGCAATTTTATTAGTTTTAGTTTTATATTTTAAAATTCAAGCATTTATTTCGCTTCTTATTGCTAGTATAAGCGTTGGACTCATAGCTGGGTTAGATGGTATGCAAATTATACAAGTAATACAAAATGGAATGGCTAGTACACTAGGTTTTGTTGCTACTGTTGTTGGTTTAGGTTCTATACTCGGTGCCATATTAGAACATTCTGGTGGAACAAAAGTCATCGTTTCTTTTATGATCACTAAATTTGGTATAAAAAGAGCCCCTACAGCACTTGCTATTTCTGGCTTTATTATAGCTATCCCTGTTTTCTTTGATGTTGCTTTTATTATTTTAATACCTGTAATTTACGCACTACAAAGGAAAACAAAAAAATCTCTTTTATTATACGCCATTCCTCTATTAGCAGGATTAGCAGCAACGCACGCTTTTATACCTCCTACTCCTGGCCCAGTTGCTGTTGCAGATATTATAGGAGCTCAATTAGGATGGGTAATTCTTATAGGTGCAATTACAGGAATACCAACTGTTCTTGTTTGCGGTTTAGTTTTTGGAAAATATATTGCAAAGAAAATACATATAGATGCTCCAGAATTACAAGAAGAAAATATAGAAGAAAACAACCTACCCAATATAGGAATCGTATTTTCTATTATTCTAATTCCTATAATTTTAATATTAGCGAATACAACTATACAGGCTAATGATACTATAATTACTGTTTATGGAACTGTTGCATCTGTATTTAATTTTATTGGACACCCATTTATTGCTCTAATAATTGCAAACCTATTAGCCTGGTACTTTTTAGGTATTAAAATGGGATATACCAAAAAAAAAATGTTAGACATTTCTTCAAAATCATTAGCTCCAGCTGGGATAATTATTTTATTAACAGGTGCTGGAGGAGTATTTAAACAAATTTTAATAGATACTGGAGCTGGTAAAGTAATAGCAGAGCTAATGACCAATTTAGGGTTACCTGTTATAATTTTTTCTTTCTTTGCTGCAGCAATTGTTAGAATTATACAGGGATCGTCTACAGTTGCAATGATAACTGCTGCAGGCTTAGTATCTCCTTTACTATCTATGCATACTTTTTCTAGTCCTCAATTAGCGTGTTTAGTTATTGCTATTGCTTCTGGAGCTTCTATTTTATCTCATGTTAATGATAGTGGGTTTTGGCTAGTAAGTCAATATTTACATTTAACAGAAAAACAAACATTTAAATCTTGGACTGTAATGACAACTATCCTTGCTCTTACAGGCTTTATAACCGTATTAATACTATATTCTTTTGTTTAATTCCCAAGTACAGTAATTACAATACTTCTTCCAGAAGCATAATTTCTATGTTCACAAAGGTAAATACCTTGCCAAATTCCTAGGTTTAAATTTCCTTTAGTTATTGGTATTTGTACAGAGCTTCCCATTAAAGAAGCCTTTATGTGTGCTGGCATATCATCAGGACCTTCATATGTATGTTTATAATAGGATGTATTTTCAGGAACCATTACATTGATATGACTTTCAAAATCATCTCTAACTGTGCTGTCTGCATTTTCATTGATGGTTAAACTTGCAGATGTATGCTTAATAAAAACTTGAAGGTTTCCTATAGAGATGTTTTTAATTTCTGGAATAGAGTCAAGAATACTATCCGTAATTAAATGAAAACCTCTTTTAAATTTAGGCAACAGTATTTCTCTTTGATAAGATTTCATATTTTAAAAAATGAATTTACAAGAACTAAGATATAATGAAATACCTTTGCAAAAAATATTGCAATGGATTTATCTAGAATTAAAATGGTGGTTACCGATATGGATGGTACGTTACTAAACTCTAACCATCAAGTTAGTGACCGTTTTTTTAAATTACACCAACAACTAAAAGGTAAAAACATTCAATTTGTTGCAGCAAGCGGAAGACAATACCATAGTATTATTGATAAACTCTCCCCTATTAAAGATGATATCATTGTAATTGCAGAAAATGGTGGTTTTATAAAACAACAAAATAAAGAGCTATTATCTACCCCGTTAAATCCTGGAATAAAAGATGAAATTCTAAAAATTATTACCAAAATAAAAGATGTACACCCAGTTCTTTGCACAAAAGAAAAAGCTTACTTATTAAATTCTTCTACCAAATTTGCAAATAAATTAAAAGAATTTTATTCTCAATATGAAATGTTGAACAATCTAGAAGATTATTCTGGAGAAGTTTTAAAAATTGCTATTTATCATTTTGAAAGTTCAGAGGAATTTATTTATCCAGCTGTAAAGCATTTAGAAAAAAAATTAAAAGTAAAAGTATCAGGACAAAATTGGTTAGACCTTTCGGACTTTAATGCACACAAAGGGTATGCTCTACAAAAAGTTCAAGAATTAATTAATGTGCTACCAGAAGAAACAATGGTATTTGGCGACTACAACAATGATTTAGAAATGTTAGCCATGTCTAAGTATAGCTTTGCTATGGAAAATGCACATAAAAACGTAAAAGAAGTAGCTAATTTTAGCACTACTAGTAATGATGATTATGGTGTAGAAAGAATATTAGAAAAACTTCTAAACTAAATAACAGAACTAGGCAAAAATCCATAAAACTTTTTAAATGCTACCGTAAAGTGTTGCGGATTTTTATAACCCACCTCATAAGATATTTCAGAAATTGTACACTCTTTTTTTTCAATTAATTCTTTTGCCCTTTGCATTCTATGCATAGTTACACGCTTAAAAATGGTAGTTTTAAAAACAATTTTAAAATATTTTTTTAATTTTGAAGTATTAAATCCTATTACTTTTGACAATTCTTCTATAGTAAGTGTTGTATGAAGGTTTTGCTGTATATATTGGTCAATTTTTAAAATGTCTTTGTAATTTCCTTGAGAAATTTCATTACTTACTAAAGAGTAATAGTCTTCTTGAGATTGAGCTAAAACAACAACCAAAAGCTCCAAAATTTTAGCTTCTAAATATGCCTTCTTAGTAATACCCTTATACTTACATTCAATTATCTCAGCTACTTTTTCTTTTAAATTCTGCTCAATAGGTCTACTTTTATTTGAAAGGAGAAATAATTCTTTTTTATTAATTGCTTCTCCAAGGTTTACAAAAACATCTTTAAAAGTGGCGCCTATATTTTTTTTAATATAAGCTTCAGTAAACTGTATTTCTAATGTACGTCTAGATTTTTTATTAAACCCCAGTACACCATCTACCGTTGGTAAATAAAATAAATTATAATGCCCGTTAGGGATAGAAATAAGGGTTTCTTTTGTCGTTTTTGGAATATATTTAATACCCCCTTCTAACTCAAAATGTAATTTAAATAAAGGGGAATCATGACAAACATTTATACTATACTTCTTCTTTACATTAATATGTCTAATAGAAAGTAAAATTCCATTTAACTGAATATCTTTAGTATTAGCATTAACAAACTCATTATTTAATACCCATGGAACTTCCACTATAGTATTACTCATCAGATTCTTAGAGTACTTTTTAACTACTTCTTTTTCACCAAATATTTCACTTTTCAATCTAATTTCCATAAGATCCTTTTACGGCATTTAAAATTCCTTTTGCGTTAGCAGTATGATTTTGCCTTACTATATATTTGTCAAAAATAACTATTTATAATTAATCTAAATAAATATAATTAAAATTGATTCGTACTTTTTTATTTTTTACTCTACTTCTGATTATACCTTCAATGGCTATGATAGCTCAAGAAAATTCAATTTCAGGAACTATTACTACCTCAGGGGAACCATTATTTGGCGCATCTATAGTACTTAAGAATACTCATCTTGGCACACAATCCAACTTAAATGGTACCTACTCCATAAAGAAAATACCTAAAGGCAATTATATAGTGGTTGTTTCATACTTAGGATACCAATCTATTTCTAAAACCATATCTATAAATAAAAATAGGGTTAATTATAAAATTGATTTTACACTACAAGAAGATGCAAAAAAATTAAATGAAGTTATTGTTAAAGCTAAAAGTAAAAAGACAACGCTAGAAACCAAAGGTTTTGCTGTAAGTGCTATTAACACAAAAGAAACAAGTCTTAGAAGTATCCAAACCAATGAATTATTAAATACAACGGTTGGAGTTAAAATACGTCAAAACGGAGGGTTGGGTTCTAATGTTCAATATAGTTTAAATGGTCTATCTGGGAGATCTGTTAGCATTTTTATAGATGGTATTCCAATTTCTGTATATGGTTCTTCTTTTAGCTTAAACAGTATTCCTCCATCCATGATTAAGAATATAGAAGTATATAAAGGGGTAGTTCCAGGGCATTTATCTAGTGATGCAGTAGGTGGAGCTATTAATATTATTTTACAAAAAGGGTCTCAAAACAACTTAAATGCTTCCGTTTCCTACGGCTCTTTCAATACTTTCCAAGCCAATCTAAATGGCGCTTATAGACTTGATAGTTCTGGTTTTACTGTTAAAGCATCTGCATTTTACAATTATTCAGATAACGATTATAAAATATCTGGAAGAACTATTGTAGACATTGCTCCAAACGGTGTAGAAACTCCTATTGTTGCAAGAAGGTTTAATGACGCGTATCGTTCTAATGGAGCTATGGCACAAATTGGCTTTACTAATGTTAAATGGGCAGAACAATTTTTAATTGGCATTACTGCTTCCGATGAATATAATGAGGTACAACACGGAACTTTTGTTACCAAATTACCATATAAAGCCCGTTTTTTAGAATCTGATGCACTACTTGGTAATCTAAAATATCAGAAAAAAAATCTTTTCATAAAAGGACTAGATATTAATAGTAACGCTGTATATGGGAAACGAAACCGAATTATTAATGATACCGTTGCCCAAGCTTATAGTTGGACAGGTAAAAGATTAGTAGGTTTTGATGGAGAATACATTGATTATATATGGGGTTCTCAAAATGAAAATGGGCCAACTTTAGCAAAAATTGAAAGAAAGGTGTCCTCTATACGTTCCGGTTTATCATATGCATTAAGTAACAATCATAAAATATTATTTAACCATGTATATAGTGGTGTAGATAGAGAAGATAGTGACGAATTAATTTCTTTATTAGAAAACACTTTTCTACAAACAAGTGATTTGTATAAACATATATATTCTCTAAGCTATGAACTTAAAGCTTTTGAAGAAAAGTTTAAATTAAATGCTTTTGGAAAATACTACCTGCAAACAGTTAAAAATACACAACCTGTATTTAATAACGATAATACCCAAGTAATAGATGAAGTTTACGAAAGTAAAGTAGATTATACTGGGTTTGGTTTTGCTACTTCATATATCTTAACTCCAACAATTACCTTATTAACATCTGCAGAAAAAGCAATTCGTTTACCCAGTGAAAATGAAGTTTTTGGAGATGCCGGAGACAATTTACTCGCTAACTTAACTATTAAGCCAGAGACTAGTAACAATCTAAATATTGGTTTTAGACTTGGAGAGTTCGATATAAAGAAGAACGGTTTTACTATAGCTGCCAACTTCTTTGCAAGAAATATTGAAAACAGAATAGGATTACCTGCCAATGCAGATGGGTTAAGAGAAAGTGATGAATTTGTACAATACACCAATTTAAAAAATACAGCCGAGTCTAAAGGAGTTGAAGCCGAATTTTATTACACATACAACAATAACCTCGGGTTTAACTTTAACGCAACACATATGAGTTTAACCACAGTAAATTCTGGTGTAGAAAGCAATGTTCCCAACGTCCCCTTAACCACCATGAATGCGGGTTTAAGGTACACAGTTAAGGACTTTATACAATCAGAATCAATACTAAACTTATTCTATAACGCCTATTATACCGATGAATTTTCTTTCAAATTCGCAGCAGGAACAAATACTACAGGGGAAGATGAATTTCTAATTCCAAAACAAATCTCTCATGATTTTGGGGTAAGCTATACGTTTCCAAAAAGAAATTTTGTTTTCAGTTTTGATGTTAAAAATATATTTGATCAAGACGTATATGACAATCTATCGGTACAAAAACCAGGAAGAGCTTTTTATCTAAAAATGAATTACATAATAAACAATTTTTAATTATATAAATAGAAACTAATATGAAACGACCATTATTAACTTTAAAATCATTTTCCCTAATAATACTTGTAGCAAGTTTCATGGCATCTTGTAGTAGCGATGACAATACACCAAACCCTGAAAAAGAGAAAGAGGAAGAGACAGAATCAAGATGGATAACTATTGCCGGTGCTAAAATGGGTGATAATCCTGGAGACGGAAACGGTGGAACCTTAATATATTCCGTATCAAGTGAAGATGCTAAAGACCCAACAGTACAAATAGAACCTTTTAACAATGGTTTTGTAGCTCCGTCTAATAGAACAGCAAGGTTACAAGCCTCAGAAGATGGGAATACTATTTTCAACATTAGTTATGCAGGTGATACTGGTGGTAACTACACAAAATATCTTGCTAACGGTGCTAACAATTTTGAGCAGACAGGTTCAGAAATTAGTATTGCCCCTTATGTTGGTACAGCTCCAAGGTGGATTAAATTGTTTGACGGAGACAACACAGGTGCTGCTGTTTATGTATCTACAGAACATCAAGTAGATGATAATGGTACTCCTGACAATGTAACTGACGATACTTATTTATACACCAATTCTAGTATTGGTATTGTAACACTAGATTTGGTAGATTCAAAGATTAACAACTTTCAAGAACATGTAATTACATTAAATGAGGAAAATGCTGCTGCTGGTTATTATATTTCAAGAATAGATATGCCAACATTAAATAAAGCAGGAGATAAATTATATATTGGTGCACGTGTAAGTAAAATAGACCCAACAACACTTGAAAGCGACAGCAATTATGAAATTTTAGGTTCTAAAACTATTGTATTAGACTATCCTTCTTTATTAAACCCTACTATTATTACTTCTGCTGTAGGACATGGAAATACAAACGGTTACCGTAGTATCAATTCTTTTGAATATGATGGCAGTGTTTACCAAGCCAATCAAAGTGACCCAGAGGGTTCTCATATCTTAAAAATTGGTGCAGATAATGAATATGATGACATTTATGATTTTAACCTAGATAATGCTTTAGGTGTAACTGGGGCCTATGTCCTAGCTTGGAGACCAGCAACAAATGGCAAAGCAGTATTAGCTTACCGTCACGATGGTTCTGTAGAAGGAATTTCTGGTAGAGGAGAAAGCTATTTTGCATTAGTAGATTTAAATGCAAAAACAGCAACATTAATAAACGATATTCCCTATGATGTAGATTTTGAATTATTCCAATACCAAAGTTATGCAGTTAATGGAACCGAAATTTTCTTAACACAAGCACCAGTAGGTAAAAACGGTAATATATATATTATAGATACTG
The DNA here is from genome assembly GCF_003634105.1 of Maribacter vaceletii. Classification (GTDB taxonomy): domain Bacteria; phylum Bacteroidota; class Bacteroidia; order Flavobacteriales; family Flavobacteriaceae; genus Maribacter_B; species Maribacter_B vaceletii. The sequence goes on from NZ_RBIQ01000009.1 coordinate 11,733, forward strand.
AAACTGGTATAGTTACTAAAGGTGCAGAATTGGTAAATGCAACAGGTAGCCATTTTATTGGTGCATGGTAAAACCAAAATTAATACTATTAATTCCACAAGCCATTATCGGAGATATAGTTTCGATAATGGTTTTAAAGGTTCAAAAACAGAAAATTATATAAAATGAAAACAAATTTTAAAACATTCCTTTTAGCACTAGTTATTGGGCTACTATCTTTTAACGTCTCAGCACAAAGAACTAAGCCTAAATCTAGCAATATTTTTTTAAATGCAGACTACTGGAAAAAACAACCAAGTATTACCAAAATTAAGGCTTCACAAAAAGAAGGACACTCTCTTACAGAAGCAAACGCAGGTGGTTTTGATGCAACAACATTTGCTATTTTTGGTGGTAACTCCGTAAAAACTATTGATTATTTACTATCACAAGGAAATGACGTAAACAAAAGAACTCATGATTCTCGTACGTACATTTTTTGGACAGCCTCTCGTGGTTATCTAGATGTGGTTAAATTTTTAGTAAACAAAGGTTCTAAGTTAGACTTGGTTGATTCTCACGGTTATGGGATAATCTCTTTTACAGCTGCAGCTGGACAAACCAATACGGAGGTTTACGATTATTTAATTGCTAGTGGTGGGGACGTAAAAAAAGAAAAAGACCATCATGGTAATAATTCATTATTGGTTGCTGCCTCTAGAGCAAAAGATTTAAAATTAGTAGATTATTTTATTAGCAAAGGGCTAGACATTAATAGTACCGACGACCATGGTAATGGCATTTTTAATTATGCAGCTCAAGGTGGTAATATTGATATTCTTAAACAATTGGTAGATAGAGGAGTATCTATAAAAAAGAACAAAATAACTAAAGAGAATGCTATTTTCTTTGCAAGTAAAGGTAAAGCAAGCACCTTAGCCTTATTTGAGTATTTAGAAGGGTTAGGCCTTAGTGCAAACATAACAACAACGGAAGGGGTTACTCCATTACATAACTTGGCTGGCTCTACAAAAGACCAAGAAATTTTAGATTATTTCGTTGCAAAAGGAGTAAACCCGAATGCTACAAATAAGGAAGGAGAAACAGCTTTATTAAAGGCTGCAGCAAGAAATAAACTACCTATTGTAACGTATTTCACGGAGAAGACTCAAAACATTAACCTTGCAGACAAAAATGGTAAAACAGCATTAACAGCAGCAATACAAAGTAATAGTGCAGGAGTTGTTTCTTATTTAATAGCAAAAGGAGCTAATATTGAAGCCCTGGACGCTAAAGGAAATAATGTAGCTGCTTACCTTTTTAACGGACGCGGAAAACCACGTGATTTTGATGCTAAAGTAGCAGCATTAACTAAAAAAGGCTTCGACTTTAAAAAATTACAAGGTGATGATCGTTCTATCTGGCATTTAGCGGTTTCTAAAAACAATATTGGTTTACTAAAAAAGATAAGTGCTTTTGGGGCAGACATTAACGCTAAGGACAAAAATGGAAATTCGCCTTTGCATTACGCTGCTATGAAAACCGAAAATACAGATATTTTAAAGTTTCTCATCGCCAACGGTGCCGATATAAAGTCTACTACAGAATTTGGTGAAACGGCTTTAGATTTAGCTAATGAGAACGAATTATTGGTTAAAAACAAAGTAAATCTTCAATTTTTAAATTACTAGCATGAAAAATATAGTACTAAAAACAGCAAGCGCAATTATTTTAATTGCAGCCCTTTTTGTTTTTTCGGCATTCGAAGAAAAAGCAGAGGTAAGTTATAAATGTATGATTCAAATGATGAATTATACAGGGGAAAAAGCATATGTAGTGGTATCCTTAATAAATCCAGAAGGAATGTATGAAAAAACATTGTACGTGCAAGGAGATGACAAAGAGTGGTTTCCAGATTTAAAAAAATGGTGGATATTTAGTGATAATGCTAAAGAGAATCTAGATGCCATTTCTGGAGCAACTATTGGTAACGGAGAACGAAATATCATTTCTTTAGGTTTTAATTCAGAACAGATTAATGCGGGGTATAAAATCCGTTTTGAGTCTGCTGTTGAGAACCAAGAATATTACCCCCAAGATGCAGAAATTGAATTAAACACTGCTACCATTAAAAATAAAGTAGGTGGTACAGGATACATTCGTTACATAAGAATGGTACCAAATAGATAGTTTTATGGTCATTTCGGTTTGGAGGTATAGTCATTTACTATTTGCAATTATCTCATCTATTTTTCTTTTAATTGCCTCCATAACAGGTATAATTTTATCTGTAGAGCCTATAACAAAAAAGGTTGCACCTTACAGTGTTTCTGGAGCAGATGAGCTTTCACTGGCAGAGACTATTAAAACATTAAACAAAACATATGAAGAGGTATTAGCTATATCTCGAGACCGTAATGGTTTTGTAAGTATAACGGCTATTGTAGGTGGGAAGAATGAAACATTTTATGTTGACCCTTTTACTGGTGAAAAACTGGGGAATTTAATTCAGAAAAAACCTCTTTTTCAGTTTGCTACAAACCTGCATCGGTCTCTATTTTTGAAATCTACAGGACGCTTTCTTATTGGGATGGCGTCCTTTTTACTTATTCTAATTAGTATTTCAGGAATTATACTAATTGCAAAAAGACAAGGTGGCTATAAACATTTTTTTGCCTCTGTGGTTCGGGAGAACTTTTCGCAATACCATCATGTTATTTATGCTAGACTATCTCTAATTCCATTGTTGATTATAGCTCTTACTGGCGTGTATCTTTCTTTACTTCGTTTTAATATTATTCCTGATACTCAGGTTTCTTTACAAGTAGATTTTAATACTATTCATGATGAACCACAACAAGAATTTACAGCATTTCCTATTTTTAAAAAGACAGCCTTATCTGAACTTCGCACCTTAGAATATCCTTTTTCTGAGTTTGTAGAAGATTATTATATCATCCGACTAAAAGACAAAGAAATTTATTTAAATCAAGTAACTGGTGAAATTCTTGCGGAAGAAAACTATCCTATTATACAAGTGATGTCTTCTTGGGCAACCGTTCTCCACACTGGTGATGGAAGCATTATTTGGTCTATAATACTTGGCCTTGGAAGTTTAGCTATTCCTTTTTTAACCGTAACTGGATTTATCATTTATTTTAAAAGACCAAAAACAAAAATAAAAAACAAATACAAAAAGAAAGATAGCGACCATCTAATTTTAGTTGGTACAGAAGGCGGCACTACACTACAATTTGCCCAGGAGTTACATAAACAATTAATAGCTGTTGGTAAGAAAAGCTATTTGGGATTGATGAATCAATATTCTTATTTTCAAAAAATGGAACATTTGATAGTTATTACGGCTACTTACGGACAAGGAGAAGCTCCTGCTTCGGCAGAAAAATTTATGCATTTGCTTAAAAAACACCCACAACAAAAAGCTTTTAAATTTAGTGTTATAGGTTTTGGCTCTACCGCTTACCCTAATTTTTGTCAGTTTGCATATGAAACGCAAAAGGCACTAAACACCTTAGAAAAAAGTACCGAATACCAAAAAGTATTTACGGTAAATGACCAATCTTTTGAATCTTTTGCCAATTGGACCAACGCTTGGTCAAAACAGGCTGGATTAACATTACATCTAGAAAAGCCAACACTACCTACAAAATCACAGCCTGCCTCTACTTTTAAAATTTTAAAAAAAGTAGAAATTTCTGAGGATGACACTTTTCTTTTAAGCTTAAAAGACTTAAACGGAGCCAAACCTGTTTCCGGAGATTTACTATCTATTATTCCTGCAAAAGGTGCTCATGAACGTTTATATTCAATTGGAAAATTAAATTCAGACACCTTGGTTATTAGCATCCGAAGACATGAATACGGGCTTTGCTCTAACTATTTGCATCAACTTAAAGAGAAAGAAGAACTAACCGCTACTGTAGTACAAAATAGAAACTTTCACTTCCCAAAAAATGCAAAAAAAACCATTCTAATAGCTACAGGAACTGGTATTGGGCCTTTCCTGGGTATGATAGATGAGAACACTAAAAAGAAAGAAATACATCTATATTGGGGAGCAAGAACAACAAATTCTTTTAATCTCTATAAAGAACATATTAACAGAGCTTTAGAATTTGGAAAACTAACTAACTTTAAAACAGCTTATTCTCGTAATCAAACCAAAAAAAATTATGTACAACACTTAATTAAAAAGGATGAAAAGTTATTTTTAGAAACCTTAAATGATAAAGGTTGTATTATGATTTGTGGTTCTATTGCCATGCAAAAAGAAGTTATAAAAGAGCTACAACAACTTTGTATAGATCATCTTGAAAAAGACCTTAGTTACTACCAAAATAGAAAGCAAATTAAAATGGACTGCTATTAAGTTTTTTGCTTTTTTTTTCTTGCGGCAGGAAATAATATATTATTTAGAATTAGTCTATATCCAGGAGAAGTTGGGTGTAATTCTAATTCTGTTTTAGGGTCTCCTACCCTATGTTGATAATCCTCCGGGTCATGACCTCCATAAAAAGTAAAAAAGCCTTTTCCTTTTATACCATGAATATAACGAGCTTCGTTATTAATTTTATTTTCTCCCAAAACTAGTACTGTTGGTTTAATTTGCTCTCTATTAAATGCAGTTGTTTGCCCCATAAAACCTTTAACCAAAGAAGTATGATTTTGACAAAGCATGGTTGGTATTGGATCCCATTTAGCCGAAAAATCCATTAAAGAAAAATAATCGGTTTCTTTTTGAATTTTTCTTCTTTTACTAGTCATATCTATCGAAGAAAACTCATACTGTAATGGGTTTCTTTCTAAAACATAATCTGTAAAAGCAAAAGATTTAGTATAATCTAATTTACTCTGGTAATTAGCTTCCGAAGGGTCTCCATCAAACATTGGCTCACAAATATCTAATCCGTGTGCTGCTAATGCAATATCAAAACTATCCGTTGCAGAGCACATTGCAAACATAAATCCTCCTCCAATTACATAGTTTCTTATTTTTAAAGCTACCGCTCTTTTTGCTTCAGACACTTTACTATAACCAAGTTTAGTGGCTAAGGTTTCTGCATCTTTTTTTTGTTGTATATACCAAGGTGCTGCTCGGTAAGACCCATAAAATTTACCATATTGCCCCGTAAAATCTTCATGATGTAAGTGTAACCAATCGTAAAGAGCCAATTTATCTTCTAGCACCTCTTCATCATAAATAGTAACATACGGTATTTCTGCATAGGTTAATACCATGGTTACGGCATCATCCCAAGGTTGTTTTCCTTTAGGAGAGTATACTGCTATTTTGGGAGCTTTTTCTAGAATTACAGATTCTTGATTTTTAGAAGGGCTACTTATATCATCTAAAATTCCGTTTGCTTCACTATCAGATAAAATCTCAAAAGACACGCCTCTTATTTGACATTCTTTACGTATTGTTTCTCCATCTGGCAATAAAAAAGAGCCTCCTCTGTAGTTTAACAACCATTGTACTTTTTGCTGTTTGGATAAAACCCAATACGTAATTCCGTATGCCTTAAGATGATTTTTTTGAAATTCTGCATCCATAGGAATTAAAATAACAGAAGCTGTTACTTTGGAAACAAAAGCTGCAAATAGCAAAAACAATACTACCTTTTTCATATACACTTTATATAGTCTATACCCAAAGATAACTTAAAAAGGAATGTATAAACAAGGATAGAAACTAACCTTATATTAAAATTTAGAGATTTTAAAAAGGAACATCATTATCTTCTGGAGTCCCATCATTCATAGAACTACCAAATGCTTCATTGGCATTAGGAAGGTTTTTGGTAATAAAAGGATTATCATCATCTTCATTCATTTTGGATTGAAACTCAAACGGAGAATCAAAATCATCTAAATTATCAAACTTACCTTGGTTACCAATAAATTTAAGTCGTATATTTTCTAAACCACCGTTTCTGTGTTTGGCAACAATAAACTCAGCTTGGCCAGCGGTAGGGCTTTGTTCTTCATCATCCCACTCATCAATCTTATAATATTCTGGTCTATAAATAAAAGATACAATATCGGCATCTTGTTCAATGGCACCAGATTCCCTTAAATCTGAAAGTACTGGACGTTTACTACCACCACGGGTTTCTACAGCTCGAGATAACTGTGATAATGCTATAACAGGAACATTAAGTTCCTTTGCTAATGCTTTTAAGTTTCTAGAAATTGTAGATATTTCTTGTTCCCTGTTTCCTCCTTTTTGACTACCACCAGCTGTCATTAACTGCAGATAATCTATCATAATCATTTTAATATCATGTTGGGAAGCAAGTCTACGACATTTTGCTCTAAGGTCAAAAATAGATAATGAAGGTGTATCATCAATAAACAAAGGGGCGGCTTCTAAAGACTTAACCTTTACATTTAACTGTTCCCACTCGTGTTTTTCTAATTTACCGGTTCTTAATTTTTCTGAAGATAATCCTGTTTCCGAAGAAATTAATCTGGTAATAAGTTGTACCGAAGACATCTCCAAGGAAAAGAATGCTACTGCAGTTTTGGATTCTACAGCAATATTCCTTGCCATAGATAATGTTAGTGCCGTTTTTCCCATACCAGGACGAGCCGCAACAATAATTAAATCACTTGGTTGCCAACCAGAAGTTAACTTATCTAGCTTATCAAAACCAGATGCAACACCACTCATCCCCTCTTTTCCTGCAATTTCTTCAATACGCTTTTTAGCTTGAATAACTAAATTCTGTGCGGTTTCTGCAGAACGCTTAAGGTTTCCTTGTGTAACATCGTATAATTTAGATTCTGCCGTGTCTAATAAATCAAACACATCGGTAGATTCGTCATAAGCAGATTCTATAATTTCTCCTGATATTTTTATTAAACTACGTTGTATAAATTTTTGTAGAATTATACGTGCATGAAACTCTATATGCGCAGAAGAAGCTATTTTTTGCGTAAGTTTTATAAGGTAAAAATCGCCTCCAACACTCTCTAACTTACCATCTTTTTTTAATTGTGTAGAAACCGTTAATAAATCTATTGGTTCTGATGTTTCAAACAATTTAAAAATTGCTTCAAAAATGTACTTATGCGCATCTTTATAAAAAACATCTGGATGTAAAATATCTATAACCTCATCCACCCCTTTTTTATCAATCATCATCGCACCAATCACAACCTCCTCTAAATCAACTGCTTGAGGCGGTATCTTCCCTTTTTCTAAACTAATAAGGGTAGATTTATCTATCTTACGACCAATAACTGGGTTCGGTTTTTCCATGAGTACGAAAGTATGCAATTAACCTTTAGTTAACATGAATTTCTACGCTTACGATATTCACATTTCACTAACAATTAACTGTTAATAAGTTACAAATTTATGTTGATAACAAAAAAAATCCGGAATTTTATTTTTCCGGATTATAAGAAAGTATTTAAAATATGCGGCTAGCCATTAAAAACACCCATATTTGCATATTTGTCCATACGTTTATTTACTAAATCTTTTGGTGATAACTTTTCTAATTCTTGAAAATGTTCAAATATTTTAGACTTTACAGCTTCAAAAGTATTTTCTCTATCGGAATGTGCTCCACCAATAGGTTCTTTAACTATTTCGTCTACAATCTTCATTTTCTTCATATCTGGAGCGGTAAGCTTTAAAGCATCAGCAGCTTGTTCTTTAAACTCCCAGCTTCTCCATAAAATAGAAGAACAAGATTCTGGTGAAATTACAGAATACCAAGTATTCTCTAACATTAAAACAGAGTCTCCTACTCCTATTCCTAATGCACCACCTGAAGCTCCTTCTCCAATAATAACTACAATGATTGGGACTTTAAGTCTTGTCATTTCTAAGATATTACGTGCTATTGCTTCTCCTTGTCCACGTTCTTCTGCTTCTATTCCTGCATAAGCTCCTGGAGTATCTATAAAACATACAACTGGTACATTAAATTTCTCTGCAGATTTCATTAAACGTAATGCTTTACGATACCCCTCAGGGTTTGCCATCCCAAAGTTACGATACTGTCTTGTCTTGGTATTGTATCCTTTTTGTTGGCCAATGAACATAAAACTTTGGTCATTTATTTTTCCTAAACCACCAATCATGGCTTTATCGTCTGCAACATTTCTATCTCCATGTAGTTCTAAGAAAGTATCTCCGCATAAAGCGTTAATATAATCTAGTGTATACGGTCTATTAGGGTGTCTTGATAACTGTACTCGTTGCCAAGAAGTTAGGTTTTTGTAAATTTCTTTACGAGTCTCTAAAAGCTTTTTTTCAATTTTTTTACAAGTTTGTGTTACATCAACATCACTCTCTTCTCCAATAATAACACACTTGGTTAACTGCTCTTCTAGTTCTTTAATTGGAAGTTCAAAATCCAAATACTCCATAAAAAAGTAATTTTTGTTAGTTTAGAGAACAAATATAAAGCTTTAATGGTAACGATTGCTTTACTACTTCTTTAATTTACTTCTATTTTTAAGAATTCCGTTAGCAACTACAGTAGTAAGTATAATCAGCGCGCCTACATAAAACATAGAATTTATCTCTTTACTTTCTCCTAATAATAACAATGCCATTAATATACCATACACTGGTTCTAAATTTGTGGTAAGCATAACAGTATATGGTGTTAAAAAACGCATCACTTTTACTGCTGCAATAAATGCATAGGCAGTACATATAGAGGATAATATAAATAAGAAAAACCAGTCTTTTACTGTTATTTTAAAAAAATCTGCCGTAAACGTATTTGTACAAAGAAAATATATAGATAAAAATACAACACCAGTACCAAGTTCTACCATTGCTATTATAGATGGCTTTTCTTTTTGAACGAGTTTTCCATTAATTATGGAAAAAGTTGCTGCTAAAAAAGCGGAAATGGCTGCCAAAATCATTCCATATAAATAAGAGGTATCTACTCTAAAAATAAAATAAAGACCAAAAATTACTAGGAGCCCAAAAAGTAGTTCATACACTACTATTTTTCTTTTAAAACATATTGGTTCTAATATAGCTGTAAAAAAAGCACCAATAGACAGTGTAGCTAATGCAATGGAAACATTAGAAACTTTTATAGCCATAAAGAAAGTTACCCAATGAAGCGCTACTACTATTCCCCCTAGAACCATTGTTATGAGAGTCTTTTTAGATATTTTAATCTTAATTTTCTTTACTAATACATATAAGATAATTAAGACAAATGCTATTCCCATTCTATACCAAACAAGTGGTAATGCATCTATAGTTATTAGTTTCCCTAAAATTGCGGTAAAACCCCATACAAAAACTATAAAGTGTAGATGGACTAAATTTTTTAATTTATCGTTTTGCATTTTGCAATAAATAAAATGCAAGCGCACTAAAGAGTACGTTAGGTATAATTACTGCTAGCAATGGCGAAAAACCAGATTGTTCTGCTAGGGTACCAAATACTTTATCAAAAAACACAAATACAAAAGCTACGAGAATACCAAAAGCAAGATTTACTCCCATACCACCTCTTCTCTTCACAGAAGATACTGCAACTGCAATTATGGTTAATATAAATGCTGTTAAAGGCAGTGCCCAACGTTTATATTTTACTAAAATATAGGTGTTAATATTAGAAGCACCTTTTCTTTTTTGCTCGTCTATAAATTTATTAAGCTGGAATAAATTTTTTGTTTCTGCTACATAGGAAACTGGGGTTAAATCATCTATTTTAAAAGTAAACAAAGTATCTAACCTTCTTTTACTTTCTAAGATTGCAGAATCTCCTACAATAGTTCTTTTCCTATAAGATGTAAGTCTATACAAGCTATCTTTTTCTACCCACCTAATATTACTTGCTGCTATTTTAAATTTTAAATTATTCTCTTCATCAAAACGCTCAAAAGTAAAATTCTTTCCATTTTGCCTTGCGGGTTCAAAGCTACTTATATAAATAAAGTCGGTTTCATTAAGCTGATTATATATATTATTTGTTACACGATCTTGCTTTCCTTTTTTTAAGTATTTATACTTAAATTCATTAAAACCCACACTTGCTTTAGGCACTAAAAACATTCCCATAACAAACATAAGAATAGCAACTAAAGTTGCTCCAATAATATAAGGTCTTAAGAACCTATTATAGGAAACACCAGAACTAAGAATTGCTACAATTTCTGTATCATTAGCAAGTTTAGAGGTAAAATAAATAACAGATAGAAATAAAAATATAGGAAACAATAAACTACCTATATATACTGTAAAATGCATATAATATATAAGTATTTCATTTACAGGAGCATTATTAGCAGACATTTTGCCATTCTGCTCTGCAAAATTAACCATGATACCAATAGGAATAAAAAGTAGCAACATTACAGAGAAAGTTGCTAAATATCTTTTTAAAATATATCTATCTAGTATGGTAAGCATTTATAATCTTTTATCCATTTGTTTCACCATAGCGTCTTTCCAGACTCTAAAATCTCCCGCTAAAATATGTTTTCTAGCTTCTCTAACAAGCCACATATAAAAACCTAAATTGTGTATGGTTGCTATTTGTTTTCCTAAATACTCATTAGCAGCAAATAAATGTCTTAAATATGCTTTGGTGTACTCTTTATCTACAAACGTAGTTCCTTCTGGATCTAGCATAGAAAAATCGTCTTCCCATTTTTTATTTTTAATGTTAATGGTACCATGAGAAGTAAATAACATTCCGTTTCTTGCATTACGTGTTGGCATAACACAATCGAACATATCTATACCTAATGCAATATTTTCTAAAATATTTATAGGGGTTCCTACACCCATTAAATATCTTGGTTTGTCTTCTGGAAGTACTTCACAAACTACCTCGGTCATACCATACATTTCTTCTGCCGGTTCTCCTACAGAAAGACCTCCAATGGCATTACCTTCTGCTCCGGCATTAGCTATATATTCTGCTGATTGTCTACGTAAATCTTTATAAGTAGACCCTTGAACAATTGGGAAAAAAGTTTGTGAATAATCATACACAAAAGGTGTTTTATCTAAATGTGTTATACAGCGATCTAGCCATCTATGTGTCATATGCATAGATCTCTTAGCATATTTATAATCACATGGATACGGTGTGCACTCATCAAAAGCCATAATAATATCTGCACCAATGGTCCTTTGTATTTCCATTACATTTTCTGGAGTAAACATATGGTAAGAACCGTCTATATGCGATTTAAATTTAACCCCTTCTTCTTTTATTTTTCTGTTAGATGAAAGAGAGTATACTTGGTAACCACCACTATCGGTTAAGATATTACCATCCCAGCCCATAAACTTGTGTAAGCCTCCTGCCTTATGCAAAATTGGCGTTTTAGGTCTTAGGAATAAATGATAGGTATTCCCTAGAATTATGTCTGGTTTAATTTCTTCTCTTAATTCTTTCTGATGCACTCCTTTTACAGATGCTACTGTACCTACAGGCATAAATATTGGAGTTTCTATAGTACCGTGATCGGTAACCATTGTTCCTGCTCTAGCTTTACTTAGAGGATCGGTATGATGTAATGTAAATTTCAAATCTTTATTTAAGAACACAAATATAATCAACTAAAACGCATAAAAAACTTAAGAAAAGGATAAAGATTAAATCTAGGGCAGTTAATCTGTTATTTTAAAATGTTAAATAGTTTAGCTCCTTTTTATTTTGACAATAAAGAACAATGCCCTACGTTCTGCTAGTAGAGACGAAAAATAACAATGGTATCATTATTGCTGCTGTTGAATTATAAAAAATGAAATTATGAAAAGAATTCTTTTAGTAGCAGTATGTGTTTTGTTTAGCATTTCTGCATTTTCTCAAAAAGAAGCCGGTTTTGGTATAACTGGCGGACTTAATTATAGTGCTAATGGCGATTATTTTGAATCTGCCTCTAATGCTGCAGAAAATCCGGATAGAAATATAGGATACCATATTGGTATTTATGGTAAAGTTGGTGAACGCTTTTATCTAAGACCAGAATTATTATATACTAGGACAAAGTCTGATTATGATGGGGATAAGTTTAACATGAGTAAGTTAGATGCTCCTGTTCTTGTTGGTGCTAAAATAATTGGCCCATTACATGTTTTTGCAGGGCCAGCTTTTCAATATATATTAGATACTGATTTTGATGGTGTTACCATAAATGATGTAGAAAATGATTTTTCTGTAGGTTTACATATTGGAGCTGGAGTAAATTTAGGAAAACTAGGCATAGATGTACGCTATGAAAGAGGCTTAAGTAATAACGAAGCTAGTTTTATTAATACAAATATTACTAGTTTAGAAGCTAGCAGAATAGATGTTAGGCCAGATCAAATTATTTTAAATCTATCTATTAAATTATAATTATACCTTATTAAAATATAAATAAAACGCCTGTTATAATATTATAACAGGCGTTTTATTAGTTAGTAAGAGTTCTATAATAAGATTATGGTTGCCTTACTTCTACTTCTAACATATCAAAATTATCTAACCAAAGTTTTTGCACTATAGCATCTTCTTGGCCTGTATTTTTAACATTAACATCTAATCTACCACCACTTATTTCATCAGCAACTACAACAGTAGGAAGAGTTATTTTAACCCAGGTACCTCTTGTTATTCCTGATAAATCAAAAATAAAGGTTTCTGGAATAGTTGTAAAATTATATTCTATTGAAGTCATCGTATTTCCAGGCTCTAAATACACCCAAACAGATGGTTTATAAGATCCTACTGGAATAGCTGGTAACGCTCCAAAACCTGCTCCTTGTAATCTAGCTAAATTTGGAATACCTGTTGCTGGAGTTTCAAATTTCATAGAACTATTTCCATCTTTCATAAAAGTTTCATCTCTCCAATAATATAATGGTCCTGCTACTGAATTTCCATTATGTTGTGCAAAATGACCAGAAGTATTTGCTAGTTTATATAAGTTTCCAGACACATAAGGTTTTTCATATCCTGAAAACTCTGCATCCATAACTCCAACAAAATCAGATTTTAATTCTACTGGCCCAAAATTTTCTAAAATTCTCTCATCTACAGACGTTATGTTTCCTCCTGTAAAAGAAACCTCAACTTCATCTGAATTATATACTCGTTCCGCTAAAGTAAGCTCTATTATTGTGGCATCATCAGCATTTATTACTACAGATTGCACAGCAATATCTTGATCATATCCGGCATCTGCATTAGTTACATGAACCGTAAAATTATCTGCTTGCCCTAAAACAGATGCTACTTCTCCAGTTACAGGAAAAGATAACACTGTTTCACTAACACGATTAATAAAGTCTCCATTAAATACAAAAGGTTTAGTAGAAGGAATTACTTTTATGTTTAAAGGAATTAATTTAGAAATTGTTTTTTTAGGAACAGTATCACCAGAACGTAAAGACTCCATCCAAGCTGTAAAATCTCCTAATTTATTATACTTTACAGCAAGAGTATCTGCACCTCCTTTTTCTGGAGCACCACCTTTTACATAAAACTGAACACCAGTTGGTCTTCCAATAGTAGATAAATCTATATACTGCAATTCATCTCCCGCTTCTATAGCGTATACCGGCCAAGAAGATTGATTATCTTTAGTTGGCATATCTGATGCATTTAAACGTAATACTTCTACACCATTATGAAGAATTTTACATTCTGGATTTAAATCGGCATAAACATCTACCACAAAAGTTTTATCTACAACCCATACATCTCCACTTTTCACAGATTCTGCAACAGAATCTTTATAGGTATTATACAATTTAACCTCTTGTAGCCCTGACTTTTGAAAAAGAACATTTATTCCATTTTCCTCTGAAGTATTTGCGTTGTTAAGAATAAATGATTCATAAATAGAATCGTTAGGTGTAAATTCTTTATTTAAAAATTTTGCAGAGGCCGGTATTGTCCATTTATGACTTACGGCATTTCTAGATAAATCTACATAAGAAATGTAATCATTAATATTTAGCACTTTTTCGCTTTCATCAAATTCATTACTAGAGTACCATGAAAAGCTAGAGAAATCTCCATAAGGAGCTTCGTAATCTTCTTCCTCACAACTTGTTGCGAATACTAAACTCAACAAGACTATTGAAATGGTTATTATTTTTTTCATTTTATCATTTTTATATTAATTAGACGATTGTTGGTTATTAAGAACCTCACTTAACGGTAATTCCCAATAAGCATGCAAATTATCTTGATAATTATTCGCAGCATCTACGTATTCCTTAATTGTAATTGTATTATCCGAAGTATCAGGGCTTATTCCTGGCTGAATTAAACTTTTAGGAAATTTTTTGCCATCAAGAGACACATACTCTATTAAGTTCCAATCTTGAGCAGCTAACTCTTCTAAACGAGATTTAGTTATCCCCCATCTTCTTAAATCTATATTACGTGTACTGTAACCCTCTACCGCCAATTCTAATGGTCTTTCCTTATGCATAATATGTTCCATTAGAGTAGTTGCATTATAATCTGTTGCTTCTAATTGTACTATTCCCCATCTCTTACGTATTGGGTTTATATAATTTAAAGCAGCACTAACATCTCCGCTATCTTGAAGAATACACTCTGCTAGCATTAAATACGCATCCGCAATTCTATCTACAATCACATTTTTACCAGATTTCCAGTTAATACCTAATACTAATGCCTCTGAAGTACTAATGTCATGGTTAGAATATTTTTTGAAGTTCGAAAATTTAGTATTTCCAAAACCATAAAAAGAATTTGCTTTAGGCTGTAAATAATATTCTTTATCTTCATCATTTACCACAGCTATTAACTGAGAACATCTTAAGGATACACTACGTAATTTTAACCCTCCAGAACCATCGTTTACAAAATTTCTGGCATCCGTAGCATCTAAAGTTTCATTTAAATATTCGTTCGTAAGCCATGCAGAAGGTATTACCCAAGAGTTTCCTCCTCCAATTTTTCCAGATTGTGGACCAAAATATCTTCCCCATCTATTATTAAAACTTTCTTCATCCCACTGGCTTTCTTCTGTTTGTTGCTTGTCAGAATAGTTTAGCTCAAAAATAGATTCGTCATTATAATCTCCTGCTTGCGTAAATAAGAGATTAACATCTTCCCCATCTAATAATCTATAACCATACTCAGAATTTTCTATAACATCTTTTAAATATGGAATAGCCTTATCATATTCACTAGAGTACAAATAGCTTTTTCCAAGATTAAACGCTGCATTACCAGCAGAAACTCTTGTTTTTTGTTCCCAAGAAGCTGGTAAATTATCATAAGCATATTTTAAATCTTCTCTAAAGAATACCATAACATCTTCTGAACTAGAAGTTGCTATAGAAAATTCTTCTGAACTTGCTGGAATAAAATCTCTAATAATTATTTTTCCCTCGTTATATGTAGAATGAAGATAAAAATGTGCTAGTCCTCTAAAGTAACGTGCTTGCGCCATTTGTTCTGTCCATTCTGGTTGACTTTTTAAATCGGCATTCATACCATTTAAACCATCTATAACTTGGTTTGCTCTAAATACTACTTGATATAAAGCATCCCATCTTTGTGTAAGTTCTTTATTGGTATTAGAAAACCTTTGTTGGTAAAAAGGGGTATAACTTCCTCTTGGGTTTCTTCTATCTGATGGGAATGCCATATCGCTAGTAAAAGCATCTACATCAAAAAACCAAATAAAATGATTTAACATTGCCCCGTACACAGAAGTAAGGTTATCATTAGATTCTGTTAGGGTAGACCAATAAACATCTGTAGAAACGCTATTAGGGTTAGTTTCCTCTAAAGAATCAGAACATGATTGAATAGAAACAAGCAAAACAATCATACTAATAATTTGTAATATATTTTTTTTCATGTTTACGTTTTTTATTAAAATGTAAGTTTAACTCCAAAAGTGTAAAGTGCAGATACTGGATATCTAGACACATCTAGGCCTCTTCTTGCCACATTGCTCCCTCCAACTTCTGGGTCATATCCTTTATAATTAGTAATAGTAATTGGGTTTTGTCCTGTTACATATACACGCAACTTAGAAATACCAATTTTATCAGAAACATCTTGCGGAAGTGTATACCCTAAAGTGATTAATTTAAGGCGTAAATAATCGCCTTTTTCTAACCAGTAATCTGTAGTACCTACATAATTAGCAGAACCACTTTTAGAATTACCTTGATATAATGGTATATTTGAAGTTGGGTTATTTGGTGTCCACATATTAACTAAATCTTGATGTCTACCGTTACTATATGTTGCAGCTCTTGTTCCATTTAAAATTTCTGAACCAACAGTACCAAACCAATTCATAGACATATCAAAGTTTTTATACATCCAGTTTAAATTAAAACCAATTTCAAAATCCGGTAAAGCACTTCCTTTATAAGTTCTATCTGCCACAGAAATATCCCCGTCTCCACTAGTATCTACATATATTAGATCTCCTAATTGGGCATTAGATCTTGAATTAAACTGTCTATATTCATCCAAGGTTTCTTGATCCTGTATAACCCCATTTGTTTCATATAAAAAGAAAGAACCTACTTCATATCCTTCTGCCAAAACACTCACTGCAGATGCTCCATCTCCAGAAATTAGGGTAGAATTAGAGTTATATATTAAATCTGCTCCAGCCATTTTGGTTATTTCATTTTCATTTTTAGAAAATGTAGCGTTTACACTTAATTTACTTTTCCCAATATCTGTTCTATACGTTGCTGCAAGCTCAAATCCTGTGTTTTGCATATCTCCAACATTAAGAGTTAAGCTATTATCATAATATGCTCCTGCAGAACCAGGTAAAGTAACTGGGAATAACATATCCTCTTTCTGAGTATCATAATAATCTGCTGTTAGGGTTAATTTGTTATTAAAGAAACCTAAATCAACTCCAACATTTTTGGATACAGATGTTTCCCATTTTACGTTTGAGTTTGCATAAGATAAAACCGCTGTTCCAAAATTTACATCTCCATCGTTTTCATCAAAAATATAATCCCTACTTTGTTCTATAGTACTTGCGTACTCATAGTCTGGAAAACTATCATTTCCAATTTCTCCATAACTAGCTCTAATTTTAAAAGCATTAAAAATAGGGTCTAAAGATTCCCAAAAATTTTCATCAGAAATATTCCAACCTGCAGAAACTGATGGAAAAACTCCCCATCTATTACCCGGTGCAAATTTTGATGAACCATCTCTACGTATTACACCTTGTAAAAGATACTTTCCCTTATAATCATACCTTACCCTTCCAAGCATACCAATTAACGATCTTTTATAATTATCTAATTGGTTATATGCATCTGGATTTACAGTGGTGCCATTTAAGATTTCTATATTGTTATTAGCAACTCCTTGTTTATATGCTGTAAAATTTTCAAAACTATCTTCATCTAAAGACAAAGTTGTAAGTGCATTTACATTATGATTACCAAACTTTTTACTGTAGTTAAGACTACCATCCCATGAAAACTTAGTAGTTCTTGTTGTATTATTTAGCACCCAACTTTTTGTAGGGTCTACTTCACTAGAATTATCTGTAATATCTATTACTTCATACCTAGGAACAAACTCATTTCTAATATTATGAACAATAGCTGTACCAACTCTTGACGTAAAACTTAAGGATTTTGTTAAATCTCTACTAACACTCAAGCTACCATTAATACGATCACTATTTCTATTATCTTTTTTCTTAAGTGCTGATGCTAATATATTTAGAGGCGTTGTAACTCCTCCACTACCGTCAGTAAAAACTACATCTGAATCTGGATCTACTTCTGGAAAATACGGAGCATACCTTTGCGCGTTTACAATTAAACCTTCGCTTGTTACGCTACGATCTTCTAAAGAGAATGCTATACTCCCATTAATTCTCCAATGATCAGACGAATAACTTGTACTAGCACGAGCATTATACCTCTTAAATCCAGAATTAATTAAAGTACCTTCTTGGTTAAAATAACCAACAACAGCATTATAAGAAAAATCTTTTGAGCCTCCTGTTATGTTTAAATTATGTTGCGTAGTAGCAGCATTATCTACTAATACATAATCATCAAATTTATTATCATTATTTAACCACTCTGGATTGTTCACAGGTCCTGGATCAAAATTATTAACTGTATAGTCAAATACATTTAAATTAAAAGATAATTGATCCTGAGTATTCATTAAAGGAACTCCTTCTCCTAATCTTTGTATTCCATAAGAGGTATCAAAAGTAACAGAGACTTTACCTTCTTTTCCTTTTTTAGTTGTAATTAATATTACACCTGCCGCACCACGAGTACCGTATACAGCTGTAGAAGCAGCATCTTTTAAAACATCTATTGTTTCAATTTCATTTGGGCTTAATCTAGGATCTCCATTTTGTGGAATACCATCTACAACAAATAATGGTGTATTTGTTCCACTTAAAGAAGTAACACCCCTAATTTGTATACTTGAAGATTCTCCAGGAGCACCACTACCAGAAACAACACTTACACCAGCAATTTGTCCTTGTAATGTAGATGCTAAATCTGAACTCACAAAATTCTCAATAGCTTCTGCTTTTACTTGAGCAACAGCTCCTGTTAATTCTTTTTTCTTTACAGTACCATATCCAATTACAACTACCTCTTCTAATTCTGAAGCATCAACCTCTATGTTTACATTTATAGTTGTCTTACCGTTTATTGCAACCGTTTTTCTCTTATATCCTATATAAGAAAAGTTTAGGCTACCTGAAGTATTAGACACTTTTATACTATAATTCCCATCAAAATCTGTTACCACTCCATTATTGGTTCCTTTTTCAACAACATTAGCCCCCGGAAGTGGCAACCCATCTTCGGCACTTAAAACAGTACCATTAATAGTAGTTTCTTGAGCTTTCAAATTATTTACTCCTAATAAAAGAAGTAACATAAGTAACAATGCTCCTTTAGGCCTTGTTACCAAGCTATTCATATTCTTTTTTATTTTCATTTAGTTAGTTTTTATTGTTTTTTTTTAAATATAACAGTAGGCTACTTTACTTCTTTTATTATCATTTATAAGGAAGTAGTACTATTTATTAATGTAATTTATTATTGCTCCTTTCTTTCATTACAATGTTTTTCATTAGTTTAAGTTTAGTTTATTTTTTTAAAGAAAATATGCCATCATATTTTGCCTCTTTTTTGAAACAAAATGTATTTATCTACCGACAATTTTTTAACATAAATTTCACTTTATAAAATTTGAATTTTTATAAAATAAAATTGTATACACTAGTAAATAAAATGTATTTAGTAGTAAATAAAAGCTTTAAACCTAACACATAATACTGATTAACAGTACTTTAAAAAAAATATTGTAATATTTAAAAAAGAGTGAAAAAGAGCACTCGAAAGTACTTATAGGAAAAAAATTAACAAAAATTAACATTTAATAGAGGAATTTAATAACAAACAGTTCTCTGATATTTGTTTTAATAATTATGGTAATAGTCTAGTTCCTATTTTTGATGATTAGGGTTTAAAATTGGCATTTGTGCATTTACTTTAACCAACCAATTATCTAGATCTAGCTGTAGTTCTTCTTTTTTATCTAGAAATGATATTACTAAATTATTTTTTTCGCCAATATCTTTTTTTAGGTTATATAACTCAAAAATATCATTTTCATAAGTGTGTATAAGTTTCCAATCCCCTTTACGAATAGCACTATAAGGAGTAGCCCCTTGCTTATGATAATGCGGGTAATGCCAATATATAGCCTTTCTTTCTAATTCCTTATTAGTTGTCATAAGATCTACAAGACTTTCTCCCTCTAGCTTCTTTTTAACCTTAACAGGAACATCAACCTCTGCCAACTCTAGCAAAGTAGGGTAGTAATCTAAAGAGATTATTGGTGTTTCATTAACTGTATTTGCTTTTGTAACCCCAGGCGATATTATAATATTTGGTACGCGAACACCGCCTTCATAAATCTGTCCTTTTCCTCCTTTTAAAGGATAGTTATTTGTTATCTTATTTTCGCCTTGGCCAACTAAACCTCCATTATCCGAAGTAAAAATTATAATTGTATTATCTAATAAACCATTTTCTTTTAATTGTTGCATTACTTTACCAACAGCATCATCCATATGTTCTACCATAGCTGCATAAACAGGATTCTTTTGATGCTTATTATCATCGACTAAAACTTTATACTTTTCAATCTTTTCCTTTTTCGCTTGTATAGGTTTATGCACATTATAAAACCAAAAATTAAGAAAAAACGGAGTTTTTTTATTTTTTTCAATAAACGAGCAAGCCTCTTTCGTTAATCTTTCGGTTAAATACTCTCCTTCTATACCGTCTTTTAATCTTGGGTTTCCATAAGGAGAAAAATAACCATTAGAGAGCATTTTTTTGTTCTTATTGGGTGCTCCTTTTGCCCACCCACCTTTGTTTACAGTAAATCCATTATTCTCTGGCCAATACGCATTTTTTTCTCCCAAGTGCCATTTTCCGAAATGTCCCGTAATATAACCAGCATCTTTAAAAGATTCGGCCATTGTATACTCTGTAGTATCCATATACATGGTCCATTCTGGAATTTTTAATTTAGCATTTGGAACTTTATGCCCTTCTATCCAATCTGTACATTTTATTGTTGCAGGATATTTCCCAGTCATTATACTTGCTCTAGTAGGAGAACATACAGTACAAGCAGCATAACCATTTATAAATTTTATTCCTGATGCTGCTAGCTTATCTATATTGGGTGTTTGGTAAAAGTCACTACCATAGCAAGAAAGATCTGAATATCCCAAATCATCTACTAAAAAGAAAACTACATTTGGTTTTTGCTTTTTAACTTCTATACTTTTGGCTCTTTCTTTACATGAAAAGGAAAATATTATAATAAATACGGCTACTGCTATTTTACTTTTCATATAAATTTCTTATCCTTTAAAGGTAAAATACTTTCAAAACAAAAATGTTTCTAACAGTATATTAAATGTATTCTATAATAAGAATTTTAATTTAATCTATTGTCCAGCTAATTTTCATAAAAGACGAATTATTTTTTTGTTAGGTTTTAGTTCTACTAAATGAAAAATACATTTAGCATATATGATTAACTATTGGCCCATTTTTTCACAAAACTTAAAGTCTATTGTCTAATATTTTTTTAAGCTTCATTACTGTCTTTGGTTGTGTTTTAGCAAGATTATTTATTTCATAAGGGTCCTTGTAGTGATTATACAATTCAAAATTTCGATTTTTATGTGCTATAAGTCTATATTTACCTGTTCTTATAGTATTTGCCTTCGTATTATAACTAACAGCTATATGTCCTTTTTTATTATATTTTTTAAGTTGGGGCTTTAAAGATTTCCCTTTTACAAAAGATGGAGTTTCTATAGTTGTTAAATCGCATAAAGTAGGAAACACATCTACAGTTTCTACAATTCCAAAATTACTTTTTCCTTTATTTTTTATACCTGGATATGAAATTATTAATGGAGAATGTAATCCTTCTTCAAACAAATTATGTTTCCCCCAAATGGCATGCTCTCCTAAATTCCAACCATGATCTCCCCATAAAACAATTATAGTATTCTTATCTGCTCCTGTTTCTTTTAATTTAGATAAAATTCGTCCTACTTGTGCATCTGCATAACTTACACATGCAGCATAATGTTTTCTTACTTCTATAGCAAACTCTTTATCTTCATTAGGGTTTTTACCCCAACGATTATATTTCATAAATTCACCAGATTCATGCCATGTAGAAATTCCTTTAGGCTTTTCTTGGCTAGAAATATCTGGCAATTTAACATCTGCATATAAATTAAAATATTTTTTTGGCGCTCCAAATGGCAAGTGCGGCTTTATAATACCAACTGCAAGAAAGAATGGTTTTTCATTATTAGAAGTTAAACTTTCTAACTGCTTAATGGCTTCATTTGTAATATGTCCATCAGGATATATAGTATCAGGACCTTCAACGGTTTGAAATACATCCATATCCCCAGCTTTAATTCTAATTTCTCCATTTGCTAAACCATGCATTGTTCCTCTAGGATGTTGCCATTCCGTTACTGGCATTATGTGCTTATCCCAAGCATTTGGCATTTCAATTACATTGTTATCATTCCAATCTTTTCCTCCTCTACCTCCCGGGTGGTGTGATACCTTCCCTACGGAAACTGTGGTATATCCATTTTGTCTAAACCATTCGGGCATACTTGGATGCATTACATTAGGTTCTTTTTTAATCTTTTTTGATCGAAGAAATAAAGCATCATTTTTTGGAGGTCCATAAATACCTGTTAATAAAGTGTATCTAGATGGGCCACAACTTGGAGCGTTAACATAGTGATTTTGAAAAGCTCTTCCTTCATTAACTAATTTATCTATATTCGGAGATTTTATATAGGAAGCTCCAAAAGAACCCAACTCTGGTCTTAAATCATCCACACAAATAAGTAAAATATTTTTCTTTTTACTTATTTGTCCATTTAATAGAATTGTAAATCCTAACATTAAAATAGAGGATAAAATTATTCTGTTTTGCATTTTAAGTTTTATTATGTTATTTTCTAGACTCACATGAAAACACCGCTTAGTCTAAACTACTAAGAACAGTTAACTATTCTTTTATTTCCCAAATTTTAAAATTATCAAAAGCTATAGTATCGCCTATTACTGTAGGTCCAAATTTATTTAAGGTAGGGTGCATAATTCCTTCAGATTTTATTTGTGCAATTACATCTCCTATTTTACACTCTAAAATATCTTCCTTTTTAGTTATTACAACATGATAAAATTTCCCTTCTTCAAAAACCATTTTAGCTTCCGAAAGCTTAGAGTTTAAAAACTCTTTAAGTTCTAATTTCTTTTTAGGGTTGTCTTTTATTTTATCTCTAATTTCTAAATTCATAGTTCCTGTTTTATCATCCTGAACTTTAAAACCTTTTTTATTAAATGAAATTCTAGAAATATGTCCTGCCCAAACAGATTTACATAGACTATCATCCATTACAATATTTAAACGGTTTGCTCCATTAAACATTAAATCGAATTCAATAATAACATCCGAAAAACTAAATAAAGCTCTAGCAACAGAGCCGTGCCCTGCGTTTTTTAATTCTTTAGCTACAAGTGTACCCTTATCTATATAGAAAGCATTTGTAAACTTTTCTTTAATCTGCCATTTGTCATCTATATTTTCTCTTTCAAAATCATCTGAAAAAAGAAGTTCTCCTTTTTTACAATCTAAAGGGGTAATTACCTTAGATTGTGCATATACAAAAGTTGTAAAAACTAATAATATTATAAAATGTTTTATTTTATACATAACAGTAATTATTTTTTTTAGGAGATATACTTTACAAAGTTTATAGAGTATCTTGATACTTTATATCACAAATCTCTTAAAAACTAAAACGAATAACTTTTTAACTAAATTTTCGTTTTACATTTTTCAGTTATTGGCTATTTAAATCCTGTAAACTCAATATCTATAAAGCGGAAAAGCCCACAAGAAACCTTTATTTGTAACTCTCCGTTAGCATTAGGAGTAAACTCTTCTCCGCTCAGTAAGTCCGTAACTTTTATAGGAACTACAGTATTAAATTGAATGGTTACCTCTCTATCGTCAGGATTTAAATATCCTCCATCTATAAGCGTTAATCTTAAATGTTTGGGTGATGATTGCGCCACAACCCAAGCAACATCTCCAGAAACAGTTAAAGGAAGTTTTTTAGCATTGTCTTTAATATCCTTTGCAATTACCTTGTAATATTCATTGGCCTTATATGTTTGTGTACCATCTGCAGAATAGTAATTTCTACCATCTGTATAATACTCTTTCATTATATTTTTATACATAGGATGCAAATGCGATGTTAAGGTTCCTCTTTTAGCTTTTTTATCTGCATATATACCATTTTGAGGAGGTGTTAATAATACTAGTCCATTGGTATAGGTTGGTAAAAAGTTTAACCTACGGTCTTGTACACCCCCAGCATATTTAGAGAAATCCCATTCCGTTACTGGAGCTCCTGGCCAAGAACCATTTAAGTGGCTAAAAACTAAAGGGTTGTTTTTTTCTTTTTCTTCATCATAAAATGTAGTCCATTTGGCATTACTACTTTCTTCTAAATAATGCTTATCTGGTGATAGCATACCTAAATTTACTGGGGAAAAACTAAGAATTTCAGAGCGCTTAGGCACATACAAAGCTCCTTTTGCTATTAACTCCCACAACAAACTCATGTACTCTTGGTCTACATTAAAATTATCTAAGTATTGCGCTCCGCTAGAAACGTGGTATATCATATTTCGTAAAAAATGATTTGGTAACATTTGATGCGAATGCTGTCTTAATCTATCTAAACTAGGATTATCCCTTGCACACCTAGAGCCCCAACTATCGGTTGCGCCACTTGTCCATATTCCCAATCTTCCTGCAATACTTAAATCCATAGATTTATCTGTAGTCTCTTCCATCGCTGGAACAAAAACATCTGAAAATTCACCTGAAACTAATCTAGACCAAGTAGGCAAGTATACATTTGCTTGCCAAAAAGCATGCTTTGTACGCACATAAATATTGGCATTTGTTTCTCTTGCGTGTTTTGCTAATGGATAGAAATAATCTTCCATTACATAATTAAAATTATCTGAATGGTCTTCTAACTCTGGGAAAATAAGAACTGTTTTTTTTCCTTTTGCAGCATTTAAAACTTTTTTAGTTGTACTTAATTGATACATATAAGGATCATTACCATGCCCTCCCCAATATGCAATACCAGGACCCCCCTTGTATTTTGAAGTTATCTTTTTTATTACCTGATCCTGAGAAAGAATATATTTCATCCTTCTATCTCTGCGATCTCTATATTTTTCATTTTCGATAGAAGAACGATCCCATTTTTCTTTATCACTACCTGATCTATTTAAAAATACTGGGCTTTTATAATTCTCCTTAATATCATCTACTAACGTTTTAATAGAGGGAGGCACACCTTCAGACATTAAATATACTGGCAATGGTTTGCGTTCTTCAATTGGTGCCGTAAACACATTTAATTGTTCTTTTACCTCTTTAGTATTTGCTATAATACTTGCTATTTTTCCTTTAGGTATAAGGTTTTCATATGCCTGTTTCCAATTAGGTTTGTTAGGATTAAGGACATAAATTTCACTACCACCACTCTGTATACTTGCCAGAATGATATTCCCTTTACCATCCTTCCACATATCATTAAAGGAATATTTAGATACTAAAACTTCTGTTTTTTCTAAATTAAAATCCAACGGCACTAGTAAAATTCTAGAACCAAATAACACAAAGTAACTTTGTTTTCCATTCTGGGTAATTATTTCTGGCTGTGTAACGCGGTAACCAAAACGGTCAATCTTTTTTTTAATCTTACTTATTTCAAATAATTCTTGTTCATACGTTTCTAAATCCACCTTTAACAAACTAGATTCATGAATCATTGTGCTAGAACCCGCTATTATTTCCTGGTCACCATCCAAACCAACATCTACAACTTTAAGCTCTCCCAACAATCTTTTTCCTTCTAGGTCAATGGTTTTAAAAGGTTTCTCATCTAGAGGATGGAATAAATACAAGGAACCTCTTGCCTGTATAGACATGGTATGATTTACTCCTTGAACTGCCAAAACCTCTGAACCATCTGCCTTTTTAATAGTTCTTATAAAGTTAGATATATGCGCATTACCCGTTGGAACTTCTTTAGAATTTGCACCTTTCGCTTTCTCTACAGAATAATCTTTAGAGGCTATTGTTTTTAGTAAGTCCCCAGAAGAGGATAGATAATAGATATTCTTATCATAACCACCACAAACTATATAGGGTGTTTTATCTTTCGTTATAACAGTTACCGCATACATCGGTGCATTGTTTTCACGGAATTTCCAAAGTAACTCCCCTTTATAATTTAAACAATATAAATTCCCATCGGCATTTGCTGCAAAAATTTCATCTCTACCATCATTAGTAACATCGGCACACCATACATCATGATTCATAAAACCCGACAGCTTATTTTCCCATAACCTTTTTCCCTCGTAAGAAACAGCAATGATGGTTCCTTCATAGCTACTACCTAAAATAAAAGTTTGTTTTTTATTTTGTGCTGTACGGACTTTAGAAATAGTTAAACCTGTTTCAAATTGTTCTATGGAATTAAAATCTTGTTTTTGAAAACCATATACGTGGTTTAACAAAATACTTAGAGTAAAAACTAAAGCTAATTTTATTTTCATTTTTTTATACTTTACACTTTTGTCTTCTGTATTTTTTTCTAATATGCTAGATCAATAAAACGCAAAGATCCAGCCGGCACTTTTAGTAAAACCGAATTATTAATTACTTCTAAATTTTCTTTACTTAAAATATCTACAACAGATGTAGGCACTTTATTCTTAAAAGTAACGGTTACGTTTCTTTCCTGGGGATCTAAATAACCCGGATCTATTAGAATTACCCTAGTATGGGTGGCATCTAATTTAATAGCACTCCAAGAAGCTCCAGAAACTAAAACAGGTAATGTACTCCCTCCTTCTTTTACAGCTTCTTCTAAAAATGGCTTAAACTCTTTAGCAGCATGCTGTTTATTATTGACATATTCATACTTGCCGTCGCTAATTGTAAATGGAATTTCCTTTTTTTCTAATTGCGCCTGATAGTCTACAGAGCTAATTGGCACCATACCATTTGGCATTACAGGTAAATAATTTGTCCATCTATAATCTACACCTAATGCCACTTTAGAAAAATCATGGTTGGGAACATTTGTCCCTGCCCAATGCATTTGTGCTACCGAAAACACGGCATTATCATCGTCCTTTTTATATTGTTTTAAACTATGGTGATTATCTACAGAATGCACCAATTTTTCATCTACATCTTTTATTAAATGCCATGAACCTATAGATAAAATATCATCCTTCTCTACTACTGGTAATACTCCCGATTTCATTAAAGCATATAACACATTCATACCTGGCTCTTCCAGAAATAATCCACTAAAATTTATTCCTATTCTAGCCCCATATGCTGCCATAAGCACCCCTTGTCTTAGGTAGGGAGAAACAGAACGCTGCCCCCCGGGACTATAAGGCCTCCAACTAGTTGGGTTATCATCTATTAATCGCATAGCAAAATCATTTATATAACCAGCAGAATGCATACCTACTCTCCCTGCTAAATTTACATCTTGTGTTCTAGAGCTTGTATCTTCCGATGCTGGTACTAAAATGTCTTTATACTCTCCAGAGAAGAACATTTCTTTCCATGGTGATAAATGAGAGGTTAATGCCCAAAACATATTTTTGTATCTAAAATATAATTTAGCCTTCCCGTTTTTACGTAATGCTTTTGCTAAACGCGGCATATAATCTTTTATAAAATGAATAACTCTTGGATCCTCCACATTATCCATTTCTGCATAGATAAATCCATAGCAAGTATTAGGAGCTACTTTTAACACCTCTTCTAAAGTTTCTATCCTAGTATAAAAAGGGTCATTTCCATGACCTGCCCAAAGAACAAATGGCTCTTTTTTAATTTCTTTTTGTTTGGCCCTATCTATAATTTCTTGTCTAGAAAGGTTATATTTTTTTCGCTTGTCTTTTTTTAGAGCTACGTCTCCCATTATTTTCACCAAATCATCTCTACTTGTATTCTCTGACCAAGTACCTTTATTTTCAATAAAAACAATAGCATTACCATTGAGTTCTTTAACCTCCTTAGGAATTTTATTCCCAGTAATCATCATCCAAGGTTTATCCGTTTGTTTTTGATATGAAGGCATTTTAAAGTGAAGAGCATCTTGGTACAATTCCTTAATATTAGAACTTACTTCATCCATTCTACCAATTCTCTCAGGGTTATTAGTGTACCAATTTGTATTTTTAAGAGAGAAAGAATAAACATCATTTCCACCACCTAAACTTCCAATAGCATACAATTTGTCATTCTTAGAGTCTAATACTAAATCACTATAGGTAGCTGATTTATATCTTTTTCCAATTTTATGAATTAAATTACCTTGTAAATCGCATGTATATAAAATACTACCTACTCTAAAAACAATCTCATCTCTATATGGTAATAAGCTTGTTCCTTGCGCATGGGCATATCTTTGTGTTCCTTTATTATCCGCCTTAAAGTTTACTAAAACATTAAAATCACCATCTAACCCCACAAAAAATCCTTTCCAAGAAATATCTCCAAAAAACAAAATATCGTCTTTCCCATCTTTATTAACATCTGCAATACTAATATCTGTAACCATTGTCTTGGTTAAGTCTTTTAAACTTTTTTCTCTTATAGAAACTTCTCTAATTACTTCTTTAGATTCTGGATTCACAATCCCCATAAACTCCCATCTAAATTTGTCATGGGCGTAAGTCATTACAAATAATGATTGCTCTCCTTTTTTTATAAAATTACCAGATTCTATTTTCCTAACTACTCCATTTATTTTTGTTTCTGAGACTAATTTACCGTTTGCGTTTAGTTCATACAATTTATAGTCATTTCCTCCAGCAAAAATTTGAATCTTACCTCTATTTTTAACTACAGCAACCTCATTAAACCTTACCTTATGTTCAGGGTTAAACTTCCACAATAATTCTCCAGAAGCGTCATAGGCATAAATATTGCCATCGCCGCTTGCTGCTATTACATCCTGATTATCATCTCCATTTATATCTGCAGCTATAATCTCGAACATTACTGCAGGAATTTCCGTTTTATTGCTCCATAGTTTCTTCCCTCCTGTTGTATAAGCAGAAAGGCATCCATCTAGTTCTGATAGATATAGAATACTTTCTCCATTAACTATTGCACTAACTCCATTTCGTAATCCGTTACCTTCTGTAACAAAATCTTGTGCCTTAACCAAAAAGGCCAAAAACAAACACAAGACATTAAGAATTCTATTTTTCATATTATTTAATTATATAAGCTTGCTTATTTTTTAAACCAGGTTCGTCATATTTCTTCATCTGGCTAAATAATTCTGTATGCATTTTTTTAGCAATTCCTTCATAATCTTTATGATTATAAAAGTTTACTAACTCATCTGGATCCACTTCCAAATCAAACAAATAAGGTTTTTCTTTTTTATCTAAAACCAACTTATATCTATTATTGACTGCAGAAACCCACCAACCGCCAGACTTAGCGAAATATGTAATCCTATCAGAAGTTATATTCTTTTTACTATTTAAAAAATCATCAGAAGTATCTAAACCATGAAAATTAGCATTACTCTTTATATCCATAATACTAAGAATTGTAGGTGCAAAATCTACATTAGTGTATGCTGTATTTATTACTTTTTTGGCTTTAATTTTATCTGGGTAACGAATTACAAAAGGAATTCTGGAAGAAGCCTCATAAGGCACTCCTTTATTACGCCTGTTATGCTCAAAAAACATATCGCCATGATCCGAAGTAAAAACAACAATAGTATTCTCTGATAAATTATTTTCTTCTAAAAAATCTAGAATGCGCCCTACACTATCATCTATATGACTAACCATTCCAAAATATTGGCGTAATGCTATTTTATTAAATTCTTTCCCTTCATTTTTATCCTTTTTATCTCCTTTTGCCCAAGAAGGTTTTATAGCGGTATATTCTGTAGCCATTGTTTTCGGGGCTTGCACATCCATGTCCTTATACATTGTATTATATGGAGGTTTTGCATAATCCGGTGTATGCGGGTCTGGAATAGAAAGCATTATGGCAAATGGCTTTGTTTTATCTCTTTCTAAAATCTCTAAAGTCTTATCGGTAAAATAATCTGTTAAATGCTCTACCTCTTCTTTTGGAAACTTCGCAGCCATTTTTTCATTTATTCCCTTAATACCGTCAGCAGTAATATGAAAGTAAGGTGCATGACCACCACGCATCATATATCTATTATCTTCAAACCCCGCTTTATATTTAATATTAAAAGTATATTTTGCATGTCCTGCTAAATGCCATTTACCGACGTAAGAAGTAGCATAACCTTGGTCTCTTAGAATGGTTGCAAAAGTTGGAATATCTTCACTAATATGAAGTCCATTTTTTGGCGCTCCCGTTGCTTGAGGATATAAGCCTGTAACTAGAGATGCTCTTGATGGTGTACATACGGGTGATGATGCGTAGTAACTAGTACAAATAGCACCCTCATTCGCTAACTTATCTATATTCGGGGTGGTAGAATTATTTCCTTTTCCCCATACGAAAGCCTGTTCTTCTGATAGTATTTTTTGATAACAGCTGAGCGTCCTAAAATTATGTTCATCTGTATGAATAATGATAAGATTGGGCTTTTTGTTACTTATTCCTTTTTGGGCTATACAGCCAGAAGTAACAACCAGACCTAACATTGCAAATATTTGCAAGACATTAATTTTCATATATTATTTATTTTAATGTGATATTTGAGTAATTTTAAATAATAAACTTTCTACTTTATTCTTACAAACACGACGCCATGAGACGGAACATTTGCTGAAAATTTATCTTGATATAATCCTATTTCTTTTTTACGCCAAACGTCGTATAAACTTCTAGAACCTACTAACCCAGCCTTATCCCAATCTAGGGTTATTACTTGGTCTTCCTTTTTCAGGTTAAATAAACCAACCGCCTTCTCTCCATTAGAAAGTTCTTTTACCACTATCTCCATGTGCTCATCATGAAATATAGTTTTACCCGGAATTGCTACTTCATCTTGGTGAACATCTAAGACCTCAGAGTTTGTTAATAAATTCAAAGTAAAATCATCCATGGTTTCAATAGGACACCCTATAAGCATTGGTGCTGCCCATAAAGCCCAAAGAGAAACATGCGAGTATTGTTCATCTGCGGTTAAACGAGAAGGTTGTAATTTTCCGGCTCCATTTACATCACCAACCACCAACATATCTGGATCGGGAAAATGACCTGGGCCTCCTGCAAATCCATTTTCCATCCAATCTCTATGTGCTACCCATTCATCCCGTATACTCTTATGAGAACCCTTTCCGTCCCAACGATCTTTTAAATCTCCAAAAGTTCTAAAGCAATTAACTTCTTCTCCAAAAAGAGTTGCATTTTCTATAGGAGCTGTATTAGATAAAGAATACACAATATCCCTACCGCTATTTTTTAAGGCATTCGCCATTCTAATGGTACTCGCGGGTTCGTTAGGGTTCCAATCGTACTTTAAATAATCTACACCCCATTCTCCCCATTGTTTAGCATCTTCTTCATCAAAAGTATATTTTGCCACTCTTGTATATGTCCTTTTGTTTCTAAGTTTTTTATCGTTCATCGTTTGGTCCCAGTATCCATTTTCAGAATCACTAGACCCACCTATATAACCAGCATATGTAGTGACCCACGGAGAAGAGTAAATACCTACTTTTAGTCCCATCTCATGGATTTCGTTACACAAAGATTCCATATCTGGAAATTTTATAGAATCGGATAGAATGGCATTAAATTCTCCCCCTCTATGAGACTGCCAAGCATCGTCTATATTAACATAAGACCAACCGTAATTTTTTAGTCCTTTACTTACCATACTCTTGGCAGATGCAATTACATTTTCTTGTGTAACTGTTGCCCCCCAGCAGTTCCAGCTATTCCATCCTAAAGGAGGTGTTAAACATATAGTTTGCCCCACCACAATTTTAAATGATTTTTTAGTGTTTCCTAATGCATTGGATGCTATGAGCGAAACTTGATATTCTTTTTCGTTTATATCCTTAATTTCTCCGCTAATAACTCCTGTACTTTTATTAACAGACAAGCCCTCTGGAAGATTTTCTGCACTAAACTCTATAGGGCGTTTTCCTGTTGCAGGAATTGTATATAAAAAGGGGGAACTAGGGCGAACTCCAAATATTTTTGGTCCATTTATTTTTACATTTACATCTTCTTTAGGCGTTAAAATATATTTTCCTTCCCCATATTCTGGTTTATATATTTCTGTACTTACAGACGGCTTACAAGCAGTTACAACAAGAATAATAAGTAGTATAATTTTTTTCATATGGAATGTATTATTTTAAGACTTCTTTTAACTCTTTTCTAAAACTAAGAATAACCTCTTTATTTAATGGTTCTAATGCTATATTAGTCCATTCCATTGGGTCTATCCTATGGTCATACAACTCTTCAAAACCATCAGAATATTGGGTATATCTATATGTTTCATTACGTAAAGAATGATTCCCCTCCTGTTTCGTAGTCAAAGCAGCATGCTTCCATTCACCTTTAGGATTGGTTATTAGTCTTTTAAAACTATGACCATCTAAATCTTTTTTTGCTGGAAGCCCGCACAACTCAATTAAAGTAGGGTATACATCTAACAACGAAACCGTTCTTACACTTGTTCCTTTTTTCTTATTTCTAGGGTCAAAAAGTAACATAGGAGTTTTTGCAGACTCTTCCCATAACGTTTGCTTAGACCAGTGTTCTTTTTCCCCTAAATGCCATCCATGGTCTCCCATTAAAATGATTATGGTATTATCCTTATAATTGCTTTTTTCTAAATTGTCTAAAAGATGACCTACACAAGCATCTGCATATGCTAAATTCGCCAAATACGCCTTTACTACAGATTTCCATTTATTATTTCTTAAAATTTCATTATGCAAATTAGAACCAGCCCAGTTACCTCCAATTTTCCCAACATCTTCTATATCATTTTCTAAAATTTTTGGTAGAATTATATCTTCTTCCTTAAACAAATCAAAATATTTCTGTGGTGCATACAATGGTAAATGAGGTCTAAAAACACCACAAGCGGCAAAAAATGGTTTATCATACTGTTCTTTTAAAAAAGAAGCTATATAGTCTGCAGATTTCCAATCGTGTGTTTTTTCATCTGGAATAGCAACTCCACCCCAATCAAACGATCTAGTTTTACTTCCTTTTACACCTGCTCTTTTAAAAATAATTCCATGGGTAAACCTGTCTTCTGGATATTGAACCCCTAATCCGCCTTTATGTTCTTTTTGAAAAGACCCAGGATCACTCCCTGGTCTTGGTTCTACTTTTGTTCCTCTTGGACTATGAAAAATTTTACCAGCCGCTGTAGTAGTATATCCATTTTGTTCAAAATACTGAGGGAGAGTTACTGTATTTTCAAAACCTTTAATTTCCCTAAACCTTTCTATGTTTCCGTAAACTCCAGTTCTAGAAGGTAAGTACCCAGTTAATAAACTTGTTCTAGAAGGATTACATAATGGAGCTGAACAATACGCATTTTTAAAAACAACACTCTTGCTTGCCAACTTATCCATATTGGGTGTAATAGCCTGTGGATGCCCACCAAAAGCACCTACCCAGTCATTCATGTCATCTACCATTATTAATAGAACATTGGGCTTTTCTGCTGTTTTTTGCTGACTACTAACACAACTTGTTAGTGCAAGAAAGACTAACCCTACTATTTTGCTGATTTTCATTTTTCTTTGCATTTACTTTTCTTCCATACGAAGAAAAGAAATACATCTATTTTTTTTGTCTGTGTACGTTTATGAATTGTCTCTATAAGAAAATAACAAGTGTTTTTCTTGTATCCCTTAGTACATTAATTAACAACATCTTTATGTTATTGCCATTAATACAACTACAGAAAATTAAATAACTCTAGAAACTAAAAAAGCCAGAAAGTAAATTACTTTCTGGCTTTTTTAGTTTCTAATAGATATGTTTTTTTTAATTCACATCAGGGTTTAAATAATCTGCTGTACCTCCATTTTCAGTTCCTGGATAAGAATCTGGATTTGTTATTTCCCCAGAATCATTTCTTATCTCCTCATTGGTTGGTGTAAAATCTCCATCATCATCGGTATCTAAATAATCTGGCCCTCCATCCTCATCGGTATCATCATTTCTTGGATTAGAATCTCCATCTCTATCTTCTTTCCAAGTTGGTACGCCGTCTCTATCATGATCCGATTCTTCTACACGAAATAAATTAACCTTAAAAATTATTGGCGAATAAGAAAGTCCTGGCTGCGTACCAGAAAAATAGGCTAAGCCAGATGGCATAAAAATAACTCCTACACCTGGATCTAGAATGGTAAAAGTACCATCTCCGTTCTCTTCTACCTCGCCACCTGCTTTTAAACCTGCTACACCTTTACCAAAACCCCTTACAGTTGAAACCATATCAAACCAAACTGGAGCATCTGCACTATCAAAAATAGTGTTACTCAAACGTCTTCCTTCATAGGTTACAAAAGTAGAGTCCATGGCAGTTGGCTGTACTCCTTGGTTATCATCCCCTTTATTAGCAACTATGTAATATAGCGTATGCTTAATATTTGTTTCTTTTTCAGTTAAACCAAAATCATCAGAATCTACCTCAATCACTTCACTTTTTAATTCTGGAGAGTCAAATAATGAAATTTTATTTGCATTATCACCTGCTATTGTATCAATCTTTACTTGGTAATCAAAGCCTTCTGGTTTACTTTCAAATTCCTCGTAATTATAGAAGTGTGTCTTTAAATATTCTATAATTTCGGCATCATCCTCTATTGCAACCTCACTAAGAAGTCTTAATGGAATGGCTTCTACCCCATCATCATCATTATTACAAGACCAAGCAATAATAGTTATTACTACTAGTGTTAAAAACTTATTCATTCTCATTAAAAAATAATTTAAACGCCGAAGATACAATTTTCCCTTATTTTTGTGGAGTACGTTAACAAAGATTTTTAATTCAAGAATGCGGGTAGATAAATACTTATGGAGTATACGATACTTTAAAACCAGAAACATTGCAACCACTGCATGTAAAAAAGGGCATATTAAAGTAAATGAGCAAGTAGTAAAACCTTCTAGGGAAGTATATCCTATGGATAAATTAATTGTTCGTAAAAATCAAATTAACTACGAACTTACCGTGCTAGATACTCCTAAAAGTCGTGTAGGAGCTAAACTAGTAGACATTTACAGAAAAGACACCACACCAAAAGAAGCGTTTGTTCATGACGAGCTTTTACAACATGCAAAAGACTATTATAGAAAAAAAGGGGCAGGAAGGCCTACCAAAAAAGATAGAAGAGAAATTGAAGATTACTTAGATGAATCTGAATAAAGAATTTTGGGAGAATAGATATGAGAACAAAGATACTGGTTGGGATATAGGTTACATATCTACTCCATTAAAAACCTATATAGACCAATTAGAAAATAAAAATATAAAAATTTTAATTCCTGGAGCAGGTAAAGGGTATGAACCTATATATTTACATGAACAAGGTTTTAAAAATGTTTTTGTTGTGGATATAGCTGAGCAACCGTTAGATCATATAAAAAAGGTAGCTCCTACTTTTCCAGTAGAACATTTAATACAAGAAGATTTTTTTAATCTAAAATTAAATGGGTTTGATTTAATTTTAGAACAAACTTTTTTTTGTGCACTTTCTCCTGAATTTCGCCCAAATTATGCAATTAAAATGCATAGTTTATTAGCAAATAAAGGAAAACTTGCAGGGCTCCTATTTAACTTTCCAAAAACAGAAAAAGGCCCTCCATTTGGTGGCAACATAGAAGAATACATTACGTTATTTCAAGACTTATTTACTATAAAAACACTTGAAAAAGCATCAAATTCTATTTTACCTAGAGCAGGTAAAGAACTCTTTTTTATCTTTGAGAAGTAAACTACCTCGGGGCAAGCCTTCGAGGCATTTATTTGGAAACTAATTTTGATTTCGAGGCAAGCCCCGGAGCATTTAAATCTCGATTATCGAGTAAATTATAGCAGACTATGAAAAACACAATATTATCTCACAAACAAATACAGCATAAAATAAAACGTATTTCTTATCAAATTTTTGAAGCAAATGTGGATGAAAAAGAAATAATAATTGCTGGTATTGATGGTGTTGGTTTAAAGTTTGCAAAAAAAATTCAAACTATACTACGAAAAATAACAGATGCAGAAATTACTTTATGCAAAGTTATGATGGATAAAACAGACCCTTTAAAAAGCGGCGTAACCACCTCTATACCAGAGAATAAATACCAAAACAAATCTGTAGTATTAGTAGATGATGTTTTAAATTCAGGAACAACTTTAATTTATGGTGTTCACCATTTTTTAAAAACTCCTTTAAAACAATTAAAAACAGCCGTTTTGGTGAATAGAAATCATAAAAAATATCCTGTAAAAGCAGATTATAAAGGAATTTCTTTATCTACCTCTTTACAAGAACATGTAAATGTTACTCTAGAAGCTAATAATGATAGTGTTTTTTTAGACTAATAATGACTTAATAGTTTCTACTGTTTCTTCTGGAGTTGTATTATCTGTAGTTAACGTATGGTGGGCTTTGGAGTAAAAGAAACTTCTTTCGAACATATGCTTTCCAATAAATTCTGGCATTTCTTCATCCTTAATATTTTTAATTAATGGTCTATGCTCTTTCTCTAAAGAAAGGCGTTTTACCAACTCATTAATACCCACCTTTATATAAAACACATTTTTAGTTGCAGAAAGTATTGTATTCATGTTTACACCATAACAAGGAGTACCCCCTCCGGTAGAAAGAACTATATTTTTATTAATATTTAACACCTCTTCTAAATAATAAAGTTCTTTTTTTCTAAAATAAATCTCCCCTTTTTCTTTAAAAATCTCTGAGATTGTTTTTTTCTCAGAATCTTCTATATAATTATCTAAATCTATAAAAGTGAGGTTCCTTTTTTTTGCAAGTAACTTACCTACAGTAGTTTTACCACTACCCATATAGCCTACTAAAACAATTTTCATGCAGTATTTTTTTTTACAAAATTCAGCTAATTAATAATCAATTCAAAGAATTTTAAAATTTCTTTAAAATCTCCTTGCTAAATTAATTAAACGTACTATATTTGCACCCGCAATAAGGATTTTAGTTCTTTATATTTTGACCTGGTAGCTCAGTTGGTAGAGCATCTCCCTTTTAAGGAGAGGGTCCTGGGTTCGAGCCCCAGCCAGGTCACAGATACTTAAAAACCTCTTTATTTAAAGAGGTTTTTTTATTTAAATATGTGCTCTGTTTATTTTTATAAAAACCACATAAGTTCTTCAAAATTTTGACCTGGTAGCTCAGTTGGTAGAGCATCTCCCTTTTAAGGAGAGGGTCCTGGGTTCGAGCCCCAGCCAGGTCACTATATTACCTACCCATTTACTATTAAATTTATAATTTTATTCTTTTTATTAAAAATTAAGAAAACATCTAGTTTTATTTAAATAATTAATTACCTCTCGTAGCAATAAAGCTTGTTTTAGGTTTTAAAATTTACACCATATAAAACAAGAAATGTTTAATAAAAAAGCCAAAAACATAATCTATCCTAACCTAAATAGAGATAATTATTGTCATAATACGCAAAATAAGCTACTAATTAATCAAAATAGCATATAAATAAACACTAAAGAATACCAATTTTTGTAAGAACGTAACTAGCAATAATAAACATTGCTTTATTTAACATACTATCCTTATGAAAAAAAGTAGTCTTCCAGATCCTTTTGAAAAGGCCCGTTTAGAGAGCGGATGCGGTAAAATGAATGACCAAGATGATCCTGTAACTATGCTTTTAAGGCATAAAGATGTTAGAAAAACTGCCCATAATTGGAAAACTTTTCAATCTGGTGCAGAACCAGGGCGTATAGTAGTCCCTTCGGAAGTAAATATTAGAGATACTCGGCAAATACCTTTTGAAGTAGACCCTCCTGAACATAAGGATTACAGAGCTATAGTAGAACCTTGGTTTAGGAGACCTTTACAACCAGAATATGAGAAACAATTAACAGAAATAATTACAAACTCTGTTAATGAAGCACTTAAAACAGGTACTTTAGAAGTGGTAAATTCTTTTTCTTTACCATTACAATCTAGAGCATTAACCCTATTATTAAATACTCCTTTTACTGAATCTGAAACTTGGATTTCTTGGGGTACACATGTTTTTAGAAGTGAAGGAGAAGCTTTAGATGGCGATAAAGCTAATATTCTATATAATTATATTGAAGAACAAATAGAGGAAGCTATAAAAAACCCTTCTGAGAATTTATATTCAAAATTATTAGATTCTGAATATGATGGCAGAAAACTAAACAAAGAAGAAGTTAAAGGTATAATGATTTTAACTTTTGCAGGAGGTAGAGATACGGTGATTAATACTATTACAAACTCTATAGCATATTTAGCCGAACACCCTGAATCTTTAGAGAAATTACATAAAGAACCAGAAATAATTAATAATGCCGTTGAAGAACTAGTACGTTACTTTTCCCCATTAACACAAATGGGACGTGTAGTTACAGAAGACACTCATGTATGTGAGCACGCTGCTAAAGCAAATACACGTGTTTCTTTATGTTGGGCTTCTGCAAATAGAGATGAGAAAGTTTTTGAAAACCCAAATGAAATTGTTTTAGATCGTAAGGTTAATCCTCATGTTGGTTTTGGTTTTAGTCATCATAATTGTTTAGGTGCAACACATGCACGCCAAATAATGAGAATACTACTAAAGACTTTATCTGAAAAAGTACAATCTATAGAAATTTTAGAATATAAAGAGAATATTGAAGACTTAGATGAGTTTAAGCGTAAGGTTGGTTACGATAGTATTCAAGTAAAATTTAATCCTAAAACTGTTTAAAAAATTATGGCAAAAATAACTTTTATTACAAGCGACGATGAAAAAATAACATTAGAAGGAACTTCTGGTTCTGTAATGGCACTTGCTGTTGAAAACAATATTAAAGGAATAGACGGCGACTGTGGTGGCGTATGCTCTTGTGCAACATGCCACGTTCATGTAGCTCCTGAAGATATAGCCAAGACTGGGGAAGCTAGCGAAATAGAAACCGATATGTTAGAGCTAGATGACAATACTGATGAATATAGCAGACTTTGTTGCCAATTAGAAATTAGTGATGCAATAGATGGCATTGTATTGAAAGTTGCTAAATAATGTCTACAAATACTAAAACTTGTGTTATAATTGGTGCTAGTCATGCTGGTGTTAATCTTGCTTTTAACTTACGTAAAGAAGGTTGGGAAGGTTCCATACATTTATATGATTCTGACCCTGAATTACCATACCATCGCCCACCACTCTCTAAAGCATATTTAACTAGTAGAGATAGTATTGAAAAAAATCAATTGCGCTCTGCAGATAGTTATACCAAAGAGAATATTGCTTTACAATTAGGTGTTACTGTACAGGCAATAAATCGTGAAGAGAAAAATGTAGTACTTGGAGATGGCTCTATACAATCCTATGACAAATTGGTGATAGCATCTGGAGCCAGACCAATTATCCCTCCTATACCAGGAATTGAATCTGCAAAGAATTTATTTCCAATACGAACAGCTGCAAATATTAGCAGCATTCGTATAGCTCTATCTAAAAGTAACAGCAAGAAAGTTGTTATTATAGGTGGAGGATATATTGGATTAGAAACTGCCGCTTCTTTAAAGAAATTAGGAGCTAGCGTAACTGTATTAGAAAGAGAAGAGCGCATTTTAGCAAGAGTAACAGCTCCAGAAATGTCTTCTTTTTTTAAGCAACTTCATCATGATAATGGCGTTGAAGTTCTTACTTCTAAAAATGTTACTTCTATTGAACATAAAGACAATAAGAATTACATTAATTGTGCTGACGGTTCTAATTTTACAGCGGATATTGTTATTGTTGGCGTAGGTATATTTGTAAATAAAGAACTTGCCGAAGAATCTGGAATTTTATGTAAAAATGGTATTTGTGTAGATGAAACTACAAAAACAAATGACAATGACATTTTTGCCATTGGAGATTGTTCTTACCATCATAATCCACATTACAACACCAACCTACGATTAGAATCTGTACAAAATGCAATAGACCAGGCTAAGGTGGCTGCTGCTGCAATTTGCGATAAGGAAACGAAGTATAACACTATTCCATGGTTTTGGTCTGATCAATACCATGTAAAATTACAAATGGTAGGACTTTCGCAAGGTTATAATGAAATAATTTTAAGAAAAGAATCTGGAGAAGGAACCTACGGAGATAGTTTTTCTGTTTGGTATTTTAA
Source organism: Maribacter vaceletii (assembly GCF_003634105.1). GTDB lineage: Bacteria > Bacteroidota > Bacteroidia > Flavobacteriales > Flavobacteriaceae > Maribacter_B > Maribacter_B vaceletii. The sequence goes on from NZ_RBIQ01000009.1 coordinate 51,795, forward strand.
AGAGGATACTCTATTAGCTGTAGATGCTGTTAACAATGCTAAAGCATATGTTATAGGTACTAAGTTTATAAAAGGGAATACTAAGGTAAATAAAGAGAAATTAGCAGATTCAGAAACTGTATTTAAACCTGTAAACTTACTTCTAGAAGATTAAAAAAAAATCGGTCTTGTTAAAGACCGATTTATGAACTAACTTAAAAAACTCACTAGTGCTGACTCGGAACAGCTTAGTATTTTTATTTTCCCTTCGCCTATAAAGGGAAAATTTTAGATTCTGTTCTGACTGATACTAAAAGCTCTTTCATTTCTTTTACTATTTCTGGATGTATTTTTGCTATATTTTTTTCCTCTTTACCATCTTCTTCTAGGTTATACAACTCTAAAGTACCATTCTCACCTTTTAAAGCATCATATACTACCCCTTTCCAATTACCTATACGTATTGCTTGCCTACCTCCTCTAATGCCAAATTCCCAGTATAAATATTTATGCTTTTTTTGGTTTTTAGTATCCAATAATGTTGGCAAAAACGAAATACCATCTGTTTCTAGATTAGAAGTTATTCCTGCTATTTCTGCTACTGTCGGCATTACATCCCAAAAAGCAGAAATATGTTCCGAAATAGAGCCTTTCTTTATTTTTCCAGGCCATAAAGCAATAAACGGAGAACGGATACCTCCTTCGTATAAATCTCTTTTTTTACCTCTTAACCCTCCACTACTTTCAAAGAACTCCACATCTGCACCTCCTTCTCCATGGGGCCCGTTATCACTAGCAAACATTATAATAGTATTATCGGCAATACCCAAATCGTTTACTTTATCAATAATTTGTCCAACATAAACATCCATCCTATCTACCATAGATGCATAAACAGCATTGGGTGTCATTTGGGGGCAATATTTAAAATACTCCATATCTGGACCGTAATCTGAAGTATACTTGTCTGAAGTAACTAAATGTGGCTTTTCTATAAATTTGCCCTCATACTTTTTTAAAATAGAGTCTTTAGGAGAAATAAGCTCTGCATGCGGTAATACTAATGGTATATATGCAAAGAAAGGTTTATCCTTATTGTTCTCTAAAAAACTCATGGTCTCTTCCTGTATCACATCTGGTGCATAGGTAACCGTATTAGTCCAATCGTTTCCTTTTAAAGAATCTTTTTCTTGATTTCTCCATAAAAAAGGAGGGTAATATCTATGCGCCATCTTTTGGTCATTATACCCATAGAACTCATCAAACCCTTGGGCATTTGGGTCTCCTTCGGTAGCCGTATAACCTAACCCCCATTTACCAAAAGCACCTGTTACATAACCTGCAGATTTAAGCATTTCTGCAATAGTTATAGCATTTACTGGCAGTGGCGTTTGCCCACCACCTTTAGCTTCTTTATTACCTCTAATTGGAGTATGGCCAGTATGCTGCCCTGTCATTAATGAAGACCTAGCAGGAGCACAAACTGCAGCACCACTATAATGGTTAGTAAATTTTATACCATTAGCTGCCATTTTATCTATATTAGGCGTATTAAATTTCTTTTGTCCATAACTACTTAAATCTCCATAGCCTAAATCGTCTGCCAATATGTAAATAATATTGGGTGTCTTTTTTACCTCCCCATTTTCTGTTACTGCAATTTCTTTTTTTGCCTCTTTACAAGAAAAGAACTGAATGGCTAGTAAAGCAAATAATATTCTTTTTACCATCATCTATTTAAATTTTAAACTTTTTAAAGAATCATCTTTTTCTAAAATTGTCTTTGCTTTTCCTTTATAAGTATTCTTTCTGAATTTAATGTTATTGGAATGGCTTATTCTAATTGCAGGATTTTTTGGATGTAATTGCGGAAAAGTACCTGAATTAGTAATCGTATTATTTTCAAATAGCAAACCATCTATATTAGTAACCTGAAGTATTAAATTATCAAACTGATTAAAAACATTATTAGTTATAGCTACATTTTTAAAGGCAGTATTTTGGTTATCATCATCCGTATCAAAACGGATTACACCTCTATTAAAACCACTATGCTGGCAATCTTGAAATGTATTATTTACTATTTCTAAATTTTCTACACTACCAGACTCATACCAATGTCCGCTTTCTATAGGAATTAATATTGCTTCCATTTCTGTACTGAAAAAATTGTTTTTTATTACCGTTTTTCTAGGGCTAGATAGTAGTAATCCTCTGGCTCTATTATTGCTTATAGTACAATTTTCTACAAGTAATTCTGGGTACGCATCTAAGTTCTCTAATAAATCTCCCTCTTCTAAATCTGCAGGTAATTTTTCATTAAACGTAATTAATTGATATCTGCTATTAATTTTTTTGATATTTTTTATAGTAAGCTTATTATATGGAAAAAAAGAATTAGAAAGTCTTACCAACCCTATAGTGTCGTTTGCTTTTCCTATTACAAATCCTTGTTGCTGAAAATGCCCCATTCTTACCCCAATAGTAAATTCATCTTTTATATCTTGTACTATTTGGTAGGTTCCATGCACATTTGTAGCATCGTCTAACTGATTATTAAACGTACAATTTTTTAACTCTACTTTTCCTCTACAGCCAACAAAATGGGTTGCATCTGCAGTAGTAGATACCATTCTTCCATTGGAAGGTGTCACATTGAAACTATCTAGAATTAAGTCTGCAGAATTTTCTGCAATTAAGCCCATACCGCCTGCATGGTGTACATTAACATTAGTAGCATTAAAACCATAAGTATGTGTTACTCTAAACGCAGGAGCCAACCTATTCTCATGTTGTTCCCCTTTACATACTAATATGTTGCCTACCGGTGGCAAATCACCTTTGGTATTATGTATGCGAACAAGTCCTGGTTTTATCTCCTCTACTGTAAGTGCATTTTCCCTACCTATAATTCTAAATTCTGGTTCTAATTTATCTACAGGGTATTTATAAGAAACCTTATCTACATTCCTACTAATTTCAATTTTACCAAACTGATTTAAAGGAGTATACTTTTCAGTATCAAAGGTTATTCCTTTTCGCTTAGGATCAAACAAAATGGATTGCCCTAAATGGTGCTCGTAATATTCTTTAACAAATATTAATTGGCCATTTCTAATTTCATAAGGGTATTCCTCTGATATTTCCATATCAAAAGTATGTTTAGTAGTATCATTTGCAACAATTTTACCTTCACTATGAAAAGAATCTGCCCAATCTACAGTAACATTTTTTACGGTTATGTTATTAGAATTATCTATTAAAAATGGAATCATTCTTCCATGATAAATAAAAGTAGAACCTTGACCATCAATAATTAAATTTTTAAAATTAAAAATTGGCATTGCTGTTCTTACAATAACATCATTATGGTTAGAAATATGAACAAATTTTTCTAATCCCTTATCTGGATAAAAATGATACGTTCCTTTTTCAAATTTAATTTCAGAAATAGGTTTTGCATCTGCATTTAAAATTCTCTCTAAAACTTTAGGGGTAGCATCTTCAGAAATAGAAGTATTAAATACTACTACTTGTTTATTTACATTTTGTGATAACCAACTAATACTTAATATAGTGGCTAAGAATAATAATGTAGATGCCAAAATTAGCTTTACAGAACTTTTTTTGTTCTTCTTAAATAAGGTCATATTTAGTGTATATTTTAGAGGATAAATATCTTTATTAACTTATGCATATATGTGTATAGTAGTACATATTTTGTGTCTAACGGTAAATAAAATTAATTTCAAAACTCATTAAACAATAGACTTACAAGACATTAAACATTATTTCTTATTAAAAAACTAGTTCCTTTAAGTTCTATGATTTTCACACCCTAATTTAAGTACTATCCTTTTTTCTTTAGGTAAATTATACTCGATAAAAACTAGATTCTATTCTTTAATACTTTCTTTATATGCTTTTGTATATTTTTTATACCCTATTTCTACTCCGTCTAACATTTGCTTATATACTTCTGGGTCATTTGCCTTAACCCATTTAATAACTTCATTCCCTTTTACTATAGTTGGTTCATAAAGCTTACTAACAGGTTTCATTTGCACATCAAACTCTAAAGTTTGTTTTCTCATTTTGTTTAAAATATCAGCATATAAAGGATTGCTCGCCAAATTTGTTAATTCCATTGGATCCTTACTTAAATGATATAATTCTTCGGCAGGTTTTTCTGGATTAAAAAAGAATTTTTGTTTTTCATTTAATTTCCCTTCCTTATTCAATTTTCGCATTACATGTACAGCTGGTCTATAAAATTCTAAATATGCCTGGTGTGCATCATAAGGTACATCTGGCTTATCATTTCTTATGTATTTCCATTCTCCAGAAGTAATTGCCCTAGATTTTTCTTCTATTTCATCCCATAAATCTCTAGCTCCGTATACATACTCTCTTTGAAAATTTTTATTAAACATTGGTTTCCCTGTCATGTACTTTGGAACTTCTATGTTTGCAAAATCTAATACAGTTGCTGTAATATCTGTAGCACTTACAACATCTTCCCTAACTTTAGTTCCTTGTAAACCTTTAGGTGCATAAACTATTAAAGGGATATGCAATCCTGGATCATGTAAATACCCTTTTCCTCTAATATTACAACGACCATTATCCCCTATAAAAATAACAATAGTATTATCTGCTATTCCTTTTTCTTCTAATTCTTTAAAAATCATTCCTACCTCATTATCCATATATTCCATTTGGTCAAGGTATTTTGCCCAATCTAAACGAATAGTAGAGTGATCTGCCATATACTCAGGAAGCACTACTTTATTTGGATCTACTGGATGCTTGGATTTTTCACGAACCTCATTCCACCAGTCTCCTCTATGTGTTACTTGCAATTGTATTTGCGCAAAAAATGGTTGGTCTTCTTTTTTAAATTCATCATATTTATCAAACACACCAAACTTTGTTTTTCCGTCCCAGGGCCCTATTGGTTCATGTTTAAAATTAGCATCAATCTTTCTTCCTTTATTCATAACACCATGATTACCTAAAATACAAGTATAACCAGCCTCACGAAGCCAATAGGTAAATGGTTTAAAGTTTTCATCTAAAGGAATTTCTCTATTACTTCTATGATGATGGGCATTAATTTTTACTTGATGCGTTCCTGTTAGCATTGCCGAACGGCTTGGAGAACAAATAGGGTTTGTTACAAAACAATTAGTAAACAAAACCCCATCTTTTGCCATTTTATTTAGGTTAGGGGTTTTTACAGCTTGCATACCATAAACTTCTAAATCTAAACTTATATCCTCGGCCATTAGCCAAATTATATTGGGTTGCTCCTCTTTCTTTTTTTGGGAAACTATATGCTGAAAAGAGCAAATAATAAGCAATCCTACAATTATTTTATGTATCATTTTATGTACTTCTTTAAAGGTCTTCTATTAGTATTCTGGAACAGCTTCTTTCTCCCAAGCTGCTATATCCGTTTTTAGTTGCTCTTCAATAGCCAAACCTTTTCCTATTAAATCGTCTTTTTCACTAATATCTTTAGCTACATTAAAAAGTTGAAATTTTCCGCTATGGTATTTTATTAGTTTCCAATCTCCTGCTATAACAGCTGCATACTGATCCTCATAACTTCTAAAAAAATAAAGATTTCTTTTAGCAATAGTTTTTCCTTGTAACAAAGGCATTAAACTAACTCCATTTATTTGTTTATCAGTACATTTTTCTCCAGAAGCAATCTCTACTAAAGTAGGGTAAACATCTATGGTTTGTATTGGAATTTCGCAAACCGCATTGGCTTTAGTAACTCCTGGGTAATAAGCAATAAAAGGAACCCTTGCTCCTCCTTCACCTAAGGTATTCCCTCCTTTTTTACCTCCACTTAATGGCGCATTTGTATAGGCACCTCCTTGATCCGAGATTGCTAGAATAACTGTGTTATCTGCAATTCCTTTTTCTTCTAAAGCTTTTCTTACTCTCCCAACAGACTCATCCATGGCTTCTACCATTGCGGCATGGTGCGCATATTTACCCTCTAAACCAGCATCTTGATGCTTTTTAAGTAAATCTTTCCTTCCAATAGATGGTCCATGTACAGAATAATACCAAAAGGAAAGCATAAACGGATTTTCTTTATCGTACGTTTTTATAAAATCTACTGCGCCATCTGTAAGTACATCTGTTAAATAATCTCCTTCCTTATAATTTTTCATAAAACCATTAGGATCACCATCTTTAAAAAAAGGATAATAATAACTCTTTGGATGCCCATGATCTGTGGTTCCAAATTCAGCATCAAAGCCTTGATCTTTTGGATAACGCCCTTTATGTCCTAAATGCCATTTACCAACAAAATAATTATAATAACCATATTCTTTTAACCTTTCTGCATAGGTAACTTCTTCTAATGGCAAATAATTTCTTGAAGGCCTTTGTACAGGATCTGTTGGCCATAAATTATACTCCGCGTCTGGGTCTTTTGGGTCTATAGAAATGTGTCTTGGCATTCCAAGACGTATTGCTTCTTTTCCCGTAAGAATAGAAAGTCTACTAGGGCTACAGGTTGGCGTAGGTATATATGCTCTAGAAAAATCTAAACCATCTTCTTTTAACTTATTTAGATTAGGGGTATTAAAAATTGGATTTCTATAACCAACATCTGACCATCCATAATCGTCTACAAAAAGTAATACAATATTAGGCTTCTTTACCTCTGCAACTTTTCCTTTTTTCTCTACCTTTTCTTTACATGCCAAAATTGGCAATAAAATAAAAAAAACGAGTACTACTCTTACAATTTTGCTCATTATTACTATTAATATTTAATATACAATTACTATATAAACAGGAAATAAAACTTATTACACTTTCGCTAACATGTAAATATGCCCCTTTTATACTTGAATTTTGTGGTTATAAGTATAGAAAATGTATGTCTAAGTAAATACTACTTTAAAAAAGTCTATAAAACCATATGTTATCTAAATAGGGTAATGCTTTAGAGTCTAAAAAAAGTGATCTATATACTTTTACAGCAACTACAATTTATTTATTCTCTAAGACATAATAACAATAATGCGTAACTATTTTTAATACTTCTTAAAACTATTCTTTTAACGTTTATGAAATTAAAATTAATAATCCGTCTTTTAATTCTTGGATACATTTATATGAACTCAAATTTATCTATTGCTCAATCTTCTTTAGATGCTATTATTGGGTCTGTAATAGATAATAATGAAGTGCCTATAGAAGCCGTTGCTATAACTTTATTACACCCTAAAGATTCTACCTATATAAAATATACAATAAGTAACTTTGATGGTAATTTTAGCTTTGAGGAAGTACCTCCCAATTCTTATTTACTACAGTTATCCTCTCTTGGTTTTAAATCTTATTTTAAAAACATAACCTATTCTAACTCACAAATAAATTTAGGAACAATTATTCTTGAAGAAGATCTAATGGAGTTAGATGGCATAACCTTAACTGCAGTAGTTCCCGTACAAATAAAACAAGATACTGTTTCATTTAGTGCTAGTTCGTTTAAAACAAATCCAGACGACAACTTAGAAGAGTTATTAAATAAATTACCTGGAGTAGATATAGATTCTGATGGTAAGGTAAATGCCCAAGGTAATGATGTTGCTAAAATTATGGTCGATGGTAAAGAATTTTTTGGAGGTGACCCAGCTGTTGTGTTAAAAAACTTATCGGCAGACGATATTTACAAAATTGAAATTATTGACCAAAAGAGTGAAGAATCGCAATTAACTGGTGTAGAAGATGGCAACAAAGAGGTTGTAATAAACTTTACTTTAAAGAAAACAAAAAAAAGTAAGGGATTTGGTAAAGCCTCTGCAGGTATTGGCCTAGATAAAAGATATTTTAGTAATCTAAATTATAATAAATTCTCTAGTAAAACTCAATTTGCAGTTATTGGAAAATTTAATAACATCAATGTTACAGGTTCTAATATTCAAGGGTTTTTAAAAAATACCAATGGTATAGACGAATCTGAAGAAGAGGATTCTAATTCTGCAAAAAGAACAAAAAGCTTAAGTGGTTTTCTTAAAACGGGGGTTGCGGGGTTTAATATAGGACATGAGTTTAAAAAGAAAGAAGATTTTAATGTAGATTATTTTTACAATCTTTCTGAAAATAATGGCAACTCTAATTCTAAAAGAATTACATTTTCTAATAATAACAATTTTGATTACAAGGCAAATAATTATTATAGTAACAGCACAAATAACCATAATTTAAATCTTAACTACAAAAATAAATCACATAAGAATTACAGACTTTTTATTAAAGGACAATTTAGAGCAGACAATGTAGTTTCTGAAACAGAGAGAGATGGACAATATTTTATTTCCGACAGCATCCTAGCAACTACAAATTTTAATAAAAATACTATTGAAAGAAATAAAACTCTTAGTAATATATCTTTAAATTATTTTCAAAAATTAAATGACTCCGGACGTAACTTTAATATTGGTTTTAACACCTCTTTAAACACTTTTAAACTAAATAACAATCAAAACACTTTTATAGAAAGGGGATTACAAAACAACAACAAAAGTTCTCGAGAAATAAATACTTTAAGAGATGAAAGTACTCGTACCAACATTAATAACATAAATTTTAAATACACGGAACCTTTAGGAGGCAATAATTCTTTAAAACTAGAATCTTACATAAAGAATGAACGAAGAGGTGAAGATGTAAATCAATATAAAACCACTATTAAAACAACCTCTGAAGAAGAAATTTTACTGTATGACTATAAACACGTTTTAAATAGCTACCAAACTAGATTGGCACATGCCTATAATATTCCAAAATTTAATAGTTATATAGGTGTAGAGTTACAAAACATAGATAGACTATTTGGAGTAAAAAAAGAGCCTTACATAACCATAAGCAACTCCTATATTAACCCTGTCACCTTTTTACAATACAAACCAAAAAAAGGACAGCGATACAGATTTTCCTATAAAAAAACCATAAAAACTCCTAATTCCTATGAAAGTTCTACTGTTATAAACGATTTAAACCCATTTAGCATACGCAAAGGAAATCCGGATTTAAAGCCAGAAAAAATAAACTTATTTTCATTACTTAGTATTATTCATAATTTTAAGTCCGGAATAAACTTTAATACCAGAATACAATACCAACATTCTAATAATGGGATAACCAGAAGTATTGCCGTAGATGATGACTTCATTAAAACTACCAGCTATGCTAATAACGGACAAAAAAGTAGATTTAGTTCTTCTTTAAGTTTTAGTAAAAGAATGAAAAAAATAGGGCTACGTTACACCTTAAAAAATAGAAATTTATTTACAACATCTAACTCTATAATTAATTTACAGTCTAACCAAGTAGATACTAAAGACTACTCTTTCTCTTTAATTTTAGAGAACAACAATAAAAGAATTATAGATGTAAAAGCAGGAGCTAACTATAGTATTAATAATACAGGTTTTTCTATTGAGAATGATTTAGACCGAAAATTTTCAAAACAACAATATTATTCTATGGTTGATTATGACTTTACTAAAAAATTAAATTTCAACACACAGTTTGATTATATAATTTACAAGGATAATAAATTTTCATCGGACCAAAAGCTTCCTTTATGGAATGCTACTTTATCTTATGCTTTTTCTAATAAAAAGAATGATATTCTAAAATTAGTTCTTATAGATTTATTAGATAAAAATGTAGATATTTATCGTAATAGCACCATTAACTTTTTTGAAGAGACCACCTCTGAAAGTCTTGGAAGATATATTATTTTAAGTTTTACACACAGATTAAACAGGGGAAAAAAGAAGTAATCCTATATAAAAGATACCATTAGATACTATTACAGTATCTCATTATGTATGTAAAAATTAAAAAACTGCGCAAAAAGAATTATTCTTCTGCACAGTTTTTTCTGAAAACATAGTGTATTTATAACACTCACTATTACATAAAATTATCTACTTTTTTATATGCATCTATCACAGCCTGCTCTCCTTCTTTATTTGGCTTAGAATTGCCATGCTCCATTCCTAATATTCCCTGGTATCCTTTTCCATGGATAAATTTAAGAACATTGTTATAATTTATTTCTCCTGTTGTTGGTTCTTTACGCCCAGGGTTATCCCCTATTTGTATATATGCAATTTCATCCCAACAAGCATCCATGTTAGGAATAAGATTCCCTTCTTGAATTTGTTGGTGATAAATATCAAATAGAATTTTACAGGATGGAGAATCTACTGCCTTGCATATTTCATATGCTTGTGGAGATTCTGTTAAGAAAGCTCCAGGATGGTTATAAAAATTTAATGGCTCTAAAACCATTGTTAAATCATGAGGTTCAAATATAGCGGAAGCCTGTTTTAAAGTCTCTATTACATTTGCAGTTTGGTATGCTCCTCTAACCTTTTTTGCTACATTACCAGGAACTACAGTCATCCATTTTGCATTTACTCTTTTTGCTACTTCAACAGATTCTTTACAGTAGTTCAAAAAAGCTTCTCTACTTTTTACGTCCCCAGATGCTACATTCCCTTCTTTTAAAAACACAGCAACAAAAACTCCCATTTCTAGGGCTCTTTTTTGCATAGTGTTTGCCATTTTCTCTTGAAGAGCAACATCCCTTTTACGCATAAGATTATCCTCAAATGCTGTAAAGCCTTGATCTGCCATAAAATTAAGCTGATCAATAGGATTCTCTCCTACATGGTGTTTAAACATCCCTATGTGTGGAGCATATTTTAAATTAAAATTATGCTTTTTAGATACTTCTTTTTTCCTAGCTGCAAAAGCTGCACCAGAACCCAAGGTAATTGCTCCTGCAGATAATGCTGTTTTTTGAATAAAGCCTCTTCTTTTCATTAGTTTCTATTTATAGTTATATAGACCATGCTTTTCCTTTTGTTAACTCCTCTATGGTACCACACGGAACATATTGCCCTGGAACAGGTAAATATGCTAAAACTTCCTCTCCAATATATTCATTACACTTATAGGCCCAAATAGTTAAGTCTCTAATATTTTTCACAAACGAAAGCTCTTTATTATCCTTAGGAGATTCTAATGCTGTTCTTAAAATTGGTGCTATATCTTCTGGTGTTAATTCTTTTATTTCATTCTTTCCGGATGCTTTAAGAGTATCTACAGCCAAAATATCTAATGTAGATTTAAACTGGTCTTGTTGTTTAATTTCCATTACCTCATTAACAAACTGATCTAAAAAAATATGAACATTTACTTCCGAGGCAGATGGCGTATCTGTTTTAGGTAGGATAGCGTCTATTGCATTTACAAGAATTAATGCTTGGTTCTGACTAAAAAAAGTAGGCATCCAAGATACTTCCTTTTCTCCTTTACAACTTTGTAATATAGTTAGGAAGGTAGGTGCTGCAACTACGTAGCCCATTGACATTCCCATTTTTAATAATGCTTTTCTTCTATCCATTATATATTTCCTTTTTTAAGTTCTTGCGCTGCATGATTTGCAGCTCTTGCTGTAAAAGCCATATAAGTTAATGACGGATTTACACAACTAGAAGATGCCATAAAAGCACCATCTGTTACATAAACATTTTGTACTGCATGTATTTGATTATGTCCGTTAACTACAGAGGTTTTAGGGTCTCTTCCCATACGTGCCGTTCCCATTTCATGAATACCGTGTCCCATATTATAGCCACCATCACGTGCTTTTACATCTCTAAAACCTGCTTTTTCTAACATTTCGGCTGCATTAACAATAATATCTTCCCGCATTTTAAGCTCATTATCTCTTATATCTGCATTAAAATTTACTGTTGGTAAACCCCAACCATCTAAGGTATTATAATCTAATGTCATTCTATTATCTTCATATGGTAGAATTTCTCCAAAACCACCTATACCCATTGTCCACCCTCCAGGTTTTAAAAGCTCGTCTTTCATTTGAGCTCCCATACTAAATTCTGCTATAGAGTCTTTCCAGTTTTTACGACTGGCTCCTCCCTGAAAACCAAAACCTCTAACATAGTTTTTACTATTAGATTTTCCTCCTAGGTTTTTAAATCTTGGAATATAAACACCTCCTGGCCTTCTCCCTTTATAATATTTATCTTCAAAACCATCAAACTTACCACTTGCTCCTGTTCCTAAATGATGATCCATTACGTTTCTACCAACTTGATCAGAATCATTCCCTAAACCATTTGGAAAACGATCCGATTTGGATTGCAACAAAATAGATGCTGTTGCCATGGATGAAGCGCATAAGAAAATAACTTTTGCTTTAAAAACAAACTCTTCTTTTGTTAACCTATCTATTACTTTTACCCCAGATGCTTTTTTGGTATTAGGATCATAAATAACTTCAGACACAATAGAATCAGGTCTTAGAGTTAAATTTCCAGTACGTTCTGCCGCAGGTAATGTAGATGAGTTACTACTAAAATACCCTCCAAAAGGGCATCCTCTGGCACAACGGTTTCTAAATTGGCATTTAGTTCTACCTTCAAAAGGTTTATCTCCCGTTATATGAGCTATTCTACCCGCAGTTACAACTCTACCATCTAAGTTTTCGTAAACTTTATCTCTAAAATGTTGTTCTACACAATTGTGCTCCATCATTGGCAAAAATTGTCCGTCTGGCAACTGAGGTAAGTTCATTTTTTCTCCAGAAACTCCAATATAAGTTTCAACCTTATCATACCAAGGAGCAATATCCTTATAACGTACAGGCCAGTCTACTCCATGACCGTCTTTTTTATTTGCTTCAAAATCTATTTCACTCCAACGGTAACTATGCCTCCCCCACATTATTGAGCGACCACCAACATGGTAACCTCTAACCCAATCAAAAGGTTTAGTTTCTTTATAAGGGTGCTCTAAATCATTAACAAACCAATGATTAGCATCTGCATTATTAACTCTGCCAGTTCTTATTTGTTTAAGCTGTTTAGCCTTATCTTCTTTAGTAAGCTTGCCTCCATTAGGAAAGTCCCAGGTATCTAAATTAGCAGTTTTGTAATCTGTAATATGTTCTACCATTCTACCACGCTCAAGAACTAATGTCTTTAAACCTTGTTCACACAACTCTTTTGCAGCCCAACCGCCACTAATACCTGTTCCTACAACTATTGCATCATAAGAATCTTGTTCTTCGTTAAAATAAAATTTATTCATTTTTTTGTTTTGTTTCTTATTTAAAACTTATGGTAATGCCTAGTAAAACCCATATTGCATATTCGGAATTTTAAATTCTAATACCTACCTCATATGTTTAATTATATAAATCAAATAGATTTTAATTTAAAAGGGAATAATTCTGAGTCTACATGAGACTCCTTAATAATTTGCTCTATTTCTGCTACAATCTCTGGATTCTCATCTGCCACATTTTTAGATTCTGTAGCGTCTGTATATAAATCATATAGTTCTAATTTAGCTTTTGGGTCTTTAATAGCATTATATAAAATCCCTTTCCACTTTCCTTTTCTTACTGCTTGCCTACCGCCTTTATGGTTAAACTCCCAATACAAATATGTATGTTGTTCCTGTTTTTCTTGGCCTAAAAGTGTTGGTAAAAAAGAAATTCCATCAGTATTAGTAGGTGTATCTATATTCGCTATTTCTGAAACTGTTGGCATTACATCCCAAAAAGCAGAAATATGATTAGTTGTTATTCCTGGTTTAATTTTCTTAGGCCAAACTACAATAAAAGGAGAGCGTATTCCGCCTTCATACAAATCTCTTTTTATTCCTTTTAATCCTCCAGCGCTATTAAAATATTCTGGACTAGCACCACCTGCTGCATGCGGTCCGTTATCACTAGCAAACATAATTATTGTATTATTTTCAATACCCAATTCTTTAACCTTTGTTATTATCTGGCCTACATAAATATCCATCCTATCTACCATAGAGGCGAAAGCTGCATAGGGTGTTTCTGTATTGCAATACTTGGCTTCTACAATATCTTTTCCATAGTCAGAACCATTTTTATATGGAACCTCATCATATTTACCAATATACTTTTGTAATAGACTATCGTTCGGAGAAATTAGTTCTGCATGAGGCAATACCAAAGGTACATATGCAAAAAATGGCTTGTCTTTGTTGTCCTCTAAAAATTTTAAAGTTTCTTCTTGAATTTTATCCGGAGCATATGTAACTATATTAGTTAAATTATTCCCCTCTAACATTTCTTTTTTATCATTTTTCCATAAATGCGTAGGGTAATATCTATGCGCTTGTCTTTGACAATTATAACCATAAAAAGTATCGAAACCTTGATTTATGGGATCTCCCTCAGAGCCTATATACCCGAGCCCCCATTTTCCAAAAGCTCCTGTACTATATCCCGCGCCTTTTAATATTTCTGCTATAGTAACAGAACCTGCGGGCATTGGAGTTTGCCCTTCTCTTCCTTTTATTTCTTTATTTCCTCTAATCGGAGTGTGCCCTGTATGTTGACCAGTCATTAATGAAGACCTAGATGGCGCACATACCGTGGATCCGCTATAATGTTCGGAAAATTTTATTCCTCTTTCTGCCAACCTATCAATATTGGGAGTTTGGAATTTTTCTTGGCCATAAGAACTTAGATCTCCATAGCCCAAATCATCGGCAAGAATATAGATAATGTTTGGCTTACTAGCTTTTGAAACAACTTTACTTTTATCATTCTGGCATGATAAAAACAATACTGTATTGAGAATACAAATTAGTATATAAATACTCCTATTATTTAGCTCTAATTTCATAAAATTAATAATACACTATAAAATTTATTTTCTATTTGTCTCTTAGTTATAAAAATCGGAAATTATATTCTTAGGACCCTTTTCATACTCCCATAAATACTCTCCCGTTTTATCTACACATTTTTGACTTATGTGGTGTGGTAGTACAGAAACTAATGGGTAACCTGTTTTATTTTTGAACATATCTAAATGTCTTAAATAATTCTTTTCTGTAAGCGCTTTTGCAGAGGTATCATTACCTCCGATATGATCCAAATTAATTGCCCTTCCTGGAGAAGATTTAAAAGCAATATCGTAGTGATTTTTTACTCTTGCAGGCCAATCATAATTATCATTTAACCAAACATCATTGGTTCTTGTTACATCTGTATATTTAGTAAAGAAAATATCTGGCACATGAAATTCCATTTCTATATAAGGATTAATAGCTTTTGCCGCTCTGTATAATTCTTTATGAATATGCAACATATTAGATTTAGTATTATAAGACATATCAATCTTAAACTTCTTGACTCCCATGGAATAGAAACGATATATTACTTCCGAAGCATATTCAAAAATATCTGCTTTAGGATTTAACCATCTTTCCGCGGTATTTTTGTCTACATCTCCTGTAACTTTCCAATCTCCCAATAGGTCTGGATATTTTTTAGCAATAGTGCTCGCATGATGTATTTTAGGGAATGCAATCCATAACCCTGGCGTAAAGCCTTTTTCGCTAATCATATCCATGGTTTTCTTAAAATTTGGAAACTTCTTTGGGTCCGCTTGCCAAGTTCCAAAACCAGATTTTACAGAACCATCAGGGAATTGTCCCCAACCATGATCTAAAGTCATTTTTCCTTTAGGAAACCCATACTCTATAATTTTATCTAAATAAGAGGCAACAAAATCATGATTTAATAAATGAAAATGCCCTCCTCTTATCTTGGACATATATTTTTGCTCCACCCAGGTACAATATTCTACATCTGACCAAAAATCTGGTATTGTAGTCAAAGGCTTAAAATTAAGCCTTTGCATCATTATTGTATTATACTCTTTCCAAGCTTTATCTCCATTTCCTTTTTCATTTACAAACAACTCTTGTCCTTCAGGTACAGAAACTATTAAAGTTTCTTTTCCATCAAAACTAAAGGTAGAATTTTCATAACCATAGGAAGTCATAAAACCAACAAAAACTCCATTAGCATCTATTATTACTGGAGAACCTGACATGCCAGAAGCTTCTATAATAAATGGGTTATGCATAAAAGCAGTGCTTTTATAATAATGAGCCCCTCCTCCTTTTTCTTCTGGGGTAGAAATACTATAGTAAGGGAAAAATAAAGGTGCTTTTACTTTTATAGGTACCTGCTCAACTGTCCTACTTCCATTTATAGTAGCCCCTGAACTATACCCATCTTCCGATTTTTCTATTTTACTAGCCCCACAACTTATTAAGCCAGCTCCCGCCAGTCCTAAACCACTCTTCTTTATAAAGTTTCTTCTATTTCTCATTGTAATGTTTTTCCATCAACTAAAATCGTATAAACTGCAATCCTGTATGTAGTTATTAATACATACTTTGTATGTTACAGTTAAAAAATAGAATAAACTTACTTACTCTGAAATACAAATAACTTCTTTCATAGTTCTATGGTAAATTTTACCATTGGCGTAACTCATTGTATTTACGGTCCAAGTCTTGCCACTTTTCCCTAAGTCATTAACTGCAACTAAGGCAGATTCATTCATTTCTTCTACGGTAGCATCAATAACATACACCATTCCTACAGCATTTGTGAAAAATATATAATTATTAATCATAGTTGGTGAACCTAAAAAACATTTTTGAAAACCATTTCCTCTAGTTCTTGTATCAAAAGCATTTAATTGCCCCTTAGAATTTAATCCATTATTGGTATGCTGAATTTTCCAAATAAAATTATTATCCCTGTCAATATCTCTTGGGACTTCTATGTGTTCATTTAAGCCTGTTGCTACATTATGACGAGCTATAAATGGACTATAACGAACCATATAAAATAAGTAATCTCCATCTAAAATATTACAGTGCCTTTGGTTTTGAAGCTCTTTAATTTTTACCTCTTCAGATAACACATATTTACCCTTTTCTATATCATAATTAAACTGGTCAACAGTATTCAGTTTTTTTTCTGAAATTAATTTCCCTGTTTGTGTATCTACTGTTATATGCTCATTACCTTTATAAAACCATGAGGCTTTATCTATATCCCAGTGCTGTGTACTAAGAGCTCCCCAACCTGCTAATGCATTATTTTCTTTTGGCTCCCAGTTCCATAAAGCATTGCCAGCGTTATTTTTTTCTAGACATATTAAACTAAGACCTATTGGTCTTTCTGGCACTCCATGTGGACCGCCTCTACCAATTAACAAGGCTGGTTTTCCTTCTTTTGTTTTTCCTATAATTGGTGTATTATAATGGGTAATTGCCATTTTAGTAACCCATACCCGCTCTCCTGTAAGTTTATTAAAAGCATGCACATAGTTCCAGTCTTTGTTACGCTCTTTATCTTCTTTCTCTGGCGGTTCTACGTTAAGTATTAAATCTTCAAAAAGAACAGAATCAAATTGTTTATTAAAGGGTTTTCCTCCTGAACTTGGCTCCCAGGTTCTTTCCCACACCAGTTCCCCTTCCATAGAGAAACAAGCCATACCTCCACTTGCATTAATTGCCCATACATTCTTCCCATCTGTCATAGGGCAAGGTGTAGTAGCATCACTAAAACCATAATTATACTGACTACTAAAAGTTCCTTTAATAGTCTTTTCCCAAAGGGTTTCTCCTGTGTTAGCATTTAAGCATAGTAATATTATATTTTTACTTGAAGCTCCTCCTCTTTTATCTTTTCCAATTTTTATTAATGAATCATAAGTTTTTTGAAGGTTTTGGGATTGGGTATGAATATATGCTACAAGTTTATTATTAAAAATAGCATAATCCTTACCTACATCATTTTTACGCATTAAGTTTTTCTTTATATCATATCTTTCTAGACTAGATGCTTTTTGGTAATGCGAATTATTCTTTAGTAAATTTTGCCATTTCTTCAATGGCTCTGCTAAATTTTCTTTAAGATTTGCATATGAAAGGTCTTTAATTTTTTTAAGTTTCTCTTCTTCCTTCTTAAAGAGAAATTCGTATCTATTTTTTACAACATCATATTTTTTAAGAACATCTTTATGTTTTGGGTTTGTATTAGGAGGATTAATAGTTAGAAAAAGCTTATATCCCCAAACAGCAATACCACTTTGCCCTCCTTCTGGTAAAGTTTTTTTCCATTTTATATTTTCCCCTGTTCTAACGGACCATTTTAACGGTACATCTTTATTTGTTGTAATTTTATAATTACCGTTAGGACCTCCAGACATAGGCCATTCGTTAGCGCTACCTATTACAGCTTCCGTATTGTTTTGAGCCGTAATATTATAAGTAATGAGTAATAAAAAGGTAAAACATTGTATTAAAAAGGTATTCATATATTTTAGATATTATTCCATTATTAATTAGGCTCTATATAATTAGCATCTACTTTTCCTGTCAAGGTTTTTAAAAATTCTTTTATTTTTAAAGCATCCTCGATACTTACTTGTATTCCTCTTTCATGCTTTCCCATTTGCTGAATTGCTTTCCATATTTTCTTTGAAGATGCATCATGAAAATAGGGGCTTGTAATTTCAACATTACGCAAGGGAGCAACTCTAAAAAACATTTTATAATCTGGATTCTTATTTAAACGATAATAACCTAAATCTTCTTGATTTGGCCAATCATGAGCTATCCCTAACTTCTGAATCATTTGTCCTCCCAGATTAGAACCAGTATGGCAGGTATAACAATTCAACGCATTGAATACTAATCCCCCTTCTACTTGAGCCTCCGAAAAAGCTTTATTATCGCCACTAATAAAAACATCTATAGGTGCAGGAGTAACTAAGCCTTTAATAAACATTTGTAAAGCATTAACTGCATTTTCAAAACTTATTTTTCCTGATGGATATGCAGTACTAAACAATAATGTATATTTTTTATTTTCTTTAAGTCGATCTACAAAAACACTTTCATTTATTACTCCCATTTCATGTGAGGTAGCAAAAGTGTCTTCTATTTTTTTCTTAAATGATTTTTCTCCTCCATCAGCATTATATAAAGAAAGAGAAGCTACATTATAAACAGAAGGAACATCTCTATAAAACACTCCTTCTTCTTTTAAATCTAGATAATGAGCACCATTAGTTCCTCCTTTTTTTAAATCGTGACAACTATTACAAGAAATAGTACTTTTTTCAGATATTTGAGTTTCAAAAAATAACGCTCTTCCTAAATCAATTTTGTCTTTTTCTTCCTTTAAAAAGTTAGTATCATAAGAAAAAGGAACAAAATATGGACTCAGGATTTCTCTTAATTCCTCTACCTTAGGTTTCGTTGTTTTTTGCCCATAGACACCTATGGGAATTACCATAAGTACGATCCATTTTAAAAAGTTCATTTTAATAAATTACACCTTCCCCAATTTCTTCATTGTTCTAAATCCATAAAAACCAACCACTATTAAACATAACATAGGCAGTAAAAAAGAAAAATTAACTTCTGGTATATATCCTAAGAAACTTACATCATTAAAACCGTCTCCTCCTATATCTAAAATAGCTGCTTGTATAGGAGGCATAAAAGCTCCCCCAACAATTGCCATTACTAAACCAGCAGAGCCAATTTTGGCTTCGTCCCCCATATCTTTTAAAGCAATACCATAAATAGTTGGAAACATAATGGACATGAATATGGAAATAGCTACGAGAGAGATTAACCCTGGCACACCAGGTAAAACAACTGCACCAATAGCACAAATGGCTCCAGAAAAACCAAAAATCATTAATACTTTCGAAGGGTTCATTTTTTTCATTAAACCAGTACCTATCCATCTACCAGTCAAAAACAAACACATAGCCGTTATATTAAAATTGGTAGCGGTAATGTTCATATCATATGTAGCATTTAAATTATCTACATATTGAAAAATAAATGTCCAACACATAATCTGGGAACCTACACAAGCTGCTTGTGCAACAACACCCCCTATGTAATTCTTATTTGCGAATAACTTTTTAAAAGACTCTGACAAACTCATTTTATCTTCTTCCGGAGTTTTTGGAATTTTTGTGAAAATTATTATTCCCATAATTACTAAAACCAAAATACCCAAAGCTATATATGGCAAACTAATTACTCCCAAATCATTTTCGCGAACAATAGACAACTCTTCTGATGACAATGCATTATAAGCCTCGGTAGTATAATCATCCGATTTAAGTGCACTCAAAACAAATACTTGTGCTATAACCATACCTGTTAAAGAGCCAACAGGATTAAAAGCTTGTGCAAGATTTAATCTCTGCGTTGAGGTTCTTTTATCTCCTAAAGCCAGTATTAACGGATTTGCTGTTGTCTCTAAAAAAGACAACCCACAAGTAATTACCCAAAGAGAAATTAAGAAGAAATTAAAATCTTCATAAGCCGCTGCAGGATAAAACATAAAAGCTCCTATGGCATATAATACAAGTCCTAAAATAATACCAGATTTGTAACTATATTTTCTTATAAATAAAGCTGCTGGTAAAGCCATAAAGAAATAGCCAAAATAAAAAGCAGATTGTACTAATGAAGCTTGTAAGTTAGATAACTCTGGCATTACTTTCTTAAAAGCAGATACCATTGGATTAGTTAAATCGTTAGCTATTCCCCATAAAGCAAATAAAGAGGTTATTATTATAAATGGAAACAATAATTTTTTGCTTACTATAACTGGCTTGGTTTCTTTATTCATCTAGAATATTTTATTTAAAAAAAGATTGATTGGTTGGTTGTTGCTTATAAAACTGCAGATAAAGCCCCTGAACTATCTGCAAAACTTTCTGTAGGCACTCCTACTGTATTAAGCATACTTACGAATAGATTAGATAATGGTTCATGCTTTTCTTCAAAAACAGTATAACTACCGTGTTTAACTCCTAATTTAGAGCCCCCCGCTAATACCAATGGGCAATTAGTTGCATTATGTGTAGAACTACAAGCACTTCCATAAAGCACAAGGGTATTATCTAATAAAGAGCCATATTCATCATTAGTATTTTTCATTTGTTCTAAAAAGTAAGCGTATTGCTTGGTTAACCACTGATCATACTTCCCTTGTCTTTCAAAATGCCCTTCTCTTTTATCATGTGTCATTCCATGGTGTCCGCTTAAGCCCAAAGCTAGTTTTGGAAAAGCATCTCCAAATCCCATTCCATCTTCACGAGCCATCATATAAGTCATAACACGAGTTAAATCTGTTTGGAAACCTAAAACCATTAAATCTAACGTAGATCTTAAATACGCTTCTGGGTCTACAGTAGCATCCACACTAAGATTAATTCTAGAAGCATCAAATTTCTTCATAGGAACATCTAACCATTTTTCATTACGTGCTACTTGCTCTTCTACTCTATTTAATGAAGTCATATATTCATCTAACTTAGACTTATCATTATACCCTAGACGTTTTTTTAAACGTTTGCTATCTTCCAGAACTAGATCCACAATTTTCTTTCCTTGTTGTAAACTTTTACGTCTCTCCAAAGTGGTAGTACCTCCATTTGGAGAAAAATACCTCTCAAAAATTTCTCTTTGTCTATGTTCTGAAGGTATTGCTTTTCCTGTATTATCAAAAGAAAGAGTACTTGCCCTTGATTTGTAGCCTACACCACCATCTGTAGATATAGTTAAAGAAGGTATTCTTGTATGTTTTCTTAATTTATGAGCTGCTACTTGATCTACAGAAATAGAATTATTGTACTTATCTCCTCGTAAATCTCCGGCAGTTAAAAAAGTATCACCTGCCATATGTCCTAAAACATTTCTACTATTTGGATGACTTAATCCTCCTAAAATAGAAATATCGTTTTTATATGGTGCTAATGCCTCTAAAGGTTTTGTAAAATTGTAATCTTTGCCAGAAGTATGCGGAAACCAACTCCAATCTTTTTCTTTTAAATTATCCATACTAGGCATACTTACCCCATTTGGAAAATATAAAAAACAAAGTCTTTTTGGAGCAGTACTACTGCCATTATAATCTATTAATTTAGGCATTCCCATAGCTTCCATGTACGGAAGCATACAAGCTGCTCCTAACCCTTTAATAAATGTTCTACGATCTAAATGCCATGGTTTTCTACTCATAATTTTGTTATTTAGTTCTAAACAATTAATTATTTATAAATGAATCTGATAGTATAATTTGCTCTAAAACAGATTGAAATTTATAATCCTCTTTAATTACATTTTGTACAATATTATTTATTTCCTTTTCATCAGAAAAGCCTACATCTCTACCTAATCCATAAGCATATAAATGTTCTACTAAGGACTTTGTAAATTCTGTTTTTTTCTGATTCAGAATATATTTTTTTATCCCTTGCACCCCATTTACTTGTGTACCATCTGGTAATGTAGATTTAGAATCTATAAACCTATCTTTAGCTTTTTCTTGATACCTTCCTACTGCATCATAATTTTCAAATGCTACTCCATAAGGATCTATTTTTAAATGGCAATCTATACAGGATGCTTTGTTTCTATGTAAATCTAATTGTTCTTTTAAAGTCAACTTATCAAACCCAGGGGTTTCTGGGTCTAATTCAGGTACATTAGGTGGTGGTGGCGGAGATGGATCTCCAAGTATTTTTTCTTTTAACCATACCGCTCTCTTTATAGGGTGCGCTTGTACACCATCTGAATGCCCTGTTAAAAAAGCCCCTTGCGATAATAACCCTCCTCTATTTTCTTTAGTTGGTAAGGCAACCACTCTAAATTCATTCCCTTTTATTCCTTTAACACCATAAAATTCTGCTAAATTTTGATTTAACATAGCAAAATCAGAATCTACAAAATTTAATATACTTAAATTATCTTCTAAAATATGATGCACAAAACTATATGTTTCTTGTGCCATATCTTCTTTAACAAATCTTGTAAAATCTGGATATAAAGACATATTAGCACTCATACCTTTTAAACGATCAATACGTAGCCAATCATAAGTAAAAGCTTTAATCATTTTCCATATTTTAGGATTTTCAACCATCCTTGGCAGCTCATTAGACAATTCCTCTTTTAACTTCCCTTGCTCTGCCAAGGAAATTAGTTTGGCATCTGGAGGAGAATTCCATAAAAAATACGACATTTTAGAAGCCAAATAATAATCATCAGAAATTTTCTCTGGCTTTGCTTTTTCGGTCTCTAATAAATACAAGAAATTTGGCGAACATAAAATTGCTACTAAAACTTCTTTAACACCATCTTCGTATGTAGTAAAATTATCTTTAGTGTCTTTCCAAAAATTTAAATACCTTTCTAACTCGCCTTCCAATAATGGTCTTCTAAAAGCTTTTTCTATAAACTTTTTAAGTACTTCTGCTGTATAGATTTCTTTGTTATTTATATTAGGAGAATCAAAGAAAATATTGGTATGGCATTCTGGCGGCCATACTGGGTAATATGGTACTTCTAATTCTATAGATTTAACAAGCAATGGTGGGCCAGTTTCACCTTTATTTTTTACCAAATTATTATTCCATAAACCAACAATCATTGTACTAGCCAATTCCGATTTTTCAGTTGGGTTGTATACCGGCATAGGTAAATTTTCTAATCTGCCTTTAAATTCGTAGGTAGAAAAATCTCCAATGTTAGTAGTTACTGTTTTGCTTACATCATACGTATTATAATCTAAACCATCATCTGTTCTAGACCCTACAAACGCTCTAATAGACGGATGGGCATCCTTAAACTTTTGCCTATTAACATCCGCTTCTTTTCTTAACTTTTCTGGTAAAGGATCATTATCTGCAAGAGGTGTTATCCGTAATTCGCTAAAACCTACAAAAAACTTTCCTCCTAATTTATATTTATAGTTTCCTTTTTTAAAAAAGCCTAAAGTAACAGGTGTAACAATTTCTTCTTTAGTTTCTAAACTTTTATCTAATTTTAACCGCTCTTGTATTCTTTTAAATCTACCTATTTCCATTAAAAAAGATGGCATATTCTCTTCAGAAGAGTAAGGGTGCACAAAATCTACCTGATAAAACCCTTCTTTAGGTATATTAACATTTAGTTCTATATTTACATAAGAGTCTACTGCATCTGCCAATAACCACTTATTATCTTTTAATACTGCTCTATGTTGTTTTGTAGCTTCTTTAGCTTTTATAATTATTGTTTCTGGTAAAACTTTTGCAGGTACGTTTTTTCGTAAACTTATTAAACCCTCTTTATTTTCTATCACAGGCCCTTTAGATGCTTGTACTCTAAATATAAATGGACCATCTTTAGGAAAATTATTCTTAATTAGCATTTTTAAATTTGGAGATGGACCTTGCCACGATCTTGGAGGAACATCTTTATGTGGTAAAGCAGAATATAAAACCATTCCATTTTTTGTAATTTCATATCTATCACTCATAGAGCCACGCATACCAACACCTATATTTCTTTTAATAGTATCTATACTTGCCTTAATATCTTTACTTAAAACTTCTACAAGAAAATTATCTTTCTTTATTGGTGCAGATTGAAAACCACCAAATTCTGCCGCAATACCATCTACCCCTATATTTTCTGCAAAAGTTACTTTGTACTTTTTAGGTGTTGGTTTTTCTCCATAAACAATAGCTTTATCTAGAGCCTCCCTTGCTATTTTTTGATAATAATCTATATGCAAAGAAGAAACCTGTAACACATCGCCATTATTTGTAAAACCCATTTTAGACTTACCATCGTCTGGTAATACACTTCCAAAGTTTACAGGCAGTTTTAACAAGTGTTTTAAAGAATTTGTGTATTGCGATTTTGTTAACCTACGTGTTACTTTTTTGTTCTTACCTCTTTTTGCATTTGCTGCTTCCTCTAAAGAATTTGTGAGCCAATCTACTAGCATTCTACGCTCATTATCAGTTAATTGCTTCTTTTTCTTTGGTGGCATTTCTCCGGCATTAATTTCATCTAAAGCAGAATGCCATTTTTGGGCATCATTACCATTAACCATATCCCAGTTAAGAACATCTAAACGCATACTACCTTTTTGTTTTTTTGCCCCATGGCAACTAAAACAATATTTATTTAAAATAGGTCTTATATTATTTACATATTCGGATGCTTCTGGAGATAAATTAGACACATTGGTTATTGGCATTGCCATAGCTATTTGCTTTTTAGGTATCTTATTTATAATACTATCAAGTACTTCTGGTTTTTTTAAAGTTTGTTCTATCCAGCTTAACAATCCATTACGTTCTTCTGTTGTTAGTGGTTCTTCCTCTTCTGGAGGCATGTTCCCTTCAGAAACTTCTTCTAATATTGTTTGCCACTTTTCTACATCTTCGGGAGTATTAACTTTCCAATTAATATTATCTAATCGTATATCTCCCTTTTGTTTATCTGCATTATGACATTCAAAACAGTTTGCTTCCATTATAGGGTGTACCTTATTTGCAAAAGCAAGAGCTCTATGGTTTATGGTATCTTTTGCTTGTTCTTTTATTTGGGAGAGAATAATCTCAGATTCTGTCTTTTTAACACCAAAGAAATTTTTCATTACTACTGGCATGTCTTTAGTTAAGTAATCTGAACCGTGTGTTAAAGAACCTCCATAATGCCCTGCAACAGATAATAATGTTACTACAAGAATTACAAGTACCTTATAACTTAATTTAAAGTTTTTAGATTTTTCTTGCACCCAAGAATGATATACTGCTAACCATATACTAAGTAAAGCAGTACCCCACCCCAACCATTTGTGTAAAAAAAGTTTTTCTGGGTTATAACCGCCAGAAGCTGCAAGGAAAAAACCCAAATAAACGGTTGGAATAATACTTAATACTGAAAACCAAAGTACTATAGAACTTGCATTATTTATTTTTAATTCTGGTTTAAAATAATCTACTATTTCTAAAACAGCTAATACTATGAGAGTACCAATTGGCACATGTAATAATAAAGGATGAAAATTACCTAAAAATGCAAAAACTCCACCTTCTTCATTTATTTGAATTGGGATAAATAATAACCCTACTAAAACTAGAGTAAAAAAGGACGCAACATAAAAAGTTACTTTCATAAACAAGCTTAAATTTATAACTATATCCCAAAGTTAATTTTCCTTAAAAATTTAATAGGGGGTAATTATCCAACATTAAGGGGAGTATAGTATAATATGCCTATTTACATATGTTTTTTACGATATTCTGTAGGGGTAAGCTCGTATTTTTTCTTAAATAATTCTCTAAAATATTTAACATCATTATACCCTAACATAAAAGTTATTTCGTTAAAAGAGTAATTATTTTTACTTAATAATTCGGCTGCTTTTGTTAACTTAATAGAGGTTATCAATTCATTAATTGACATTCCTGTTAGCTGAGAAGTTTTCTTATAAAGAGAACTTTTAGACATGTTCATTTTAGATGTTAGTACTGAAATGTCTAATTTATTTTCAATAAAATTCTCTTCAATAACTTGCATTAAATTCTTTAAAAAAATGGTTCCCGAAGATTCAATTTTTTCTTCTTGAGGTTTTAAATTAATTTCTCTTTGAAACCAATCTTTTGTTTGTTTAATAATCGTTAATTGATTTTTAATTTTTAAGAGCAAACTCTCTGTTTTAAATGGCTTTGTTATATAATCATTAACCCCGCTATCTAAAACTTCAATTTCTTTTTTTCCGGATGCAGTTATTATAATTGTTGGAATATGTGATGTTCTAATATCCTCTTTAATTTTTTTACAAAGTTCTATTCCATTTAACTCTGGCATCATTAAGTCTGTTAAAACAATATCTGGCATTTTATTTAAAACTATTTCCAATGCCCTTTTTCCATTATTTGCAACAAAAAGCTTGTATTTTGTAGCTAGTTCATAGGTTAAATATTTCCTAAGTTCATCATCATCTTCTGCAATTAATATACTATATTCAAACTCTTTTTTTTGGGTAGTAACCTCTTTAGAAACTTCCACTTTTTCTTCTTCACTCGGAAAGCTTAAAAATACTGTTGTCCCTTTTTTAAATTCACTTTCTATTTTTACAGTTCCTTCATGTGCTTCTATATACTCTTTTACAATAGATAAACCTATCCCCTGTCCTTTAGTATCTGTGTTTGACTGAAAAAATCTAGAAAATATATCCTGTAATTTATCTTTACTAATTCCTTTCCCAGTGTCTTTTATACTTACTCCAACTAACTGATTTTCCTCATCATGTCTTATTTTTAAAGTAATTTCACCACCTTTCGGTGTGTTTTTAAAAGCATTAGATAGTATGTTATAAAAAACTCTTTCTATTTTTTCTTTATCAATATATAATGGCTGTCTAGGGCTATCTGAGTAAAAATTTAAGTTTATATTTTTTTCTTCTGCTTGGTACTTAAAATTGTCCAAAAGCAACTTAAAAAAACTTACACACTCTACTTTTTGAATATTTAAAGTTAATTCTCCCGTATGAATAGTACTAAAATTAAGAGCTTGGTTTATTAATTTAACTAACCTATTAGCATTATTAGAAGCCGTTTCTAATAAAAATTTCTTTTCCTCTTCTGGTAAAGAAGTTTTTAAAATTTTTTCTAGTGGTTCTTTCACCATTGTTAGTGGTGTTTTTAAATCATGAGAAATATTTGTGAAAAATTTAATTTTCTCTAAATCTGTTTCTCTAAGTTTCTTTTCTAAATTTAACTCAAGGTTTAAAGTCTTTTTCCTTGTTTGTTTAATAATAGAAAAACGTGTAAATAAAATTAATGCTCCTAAACCAATTACAGCCCAAAAAGTAATAAACCACCAGGTTAACCAAAAAGGAGGATAAATAGTAAAGTTTATGGACTGTATTTCTGAGTTCCATTTACCGTCTTCGTTAGTACATTGCAACCAAATTTTATAATTTCCCTGAGGCAAATTATTTAGGGTAAACAAATTATCTTTAGCAAATTTAATATTCCATTTGCTATTTTCTTGTTGAATTTTATAGCGATATTTTATAGCACTTGGAGAAATAAAATTTGGAACTGAAACTTGAAAAGTTAAATTATTTTGATAATGATTTAGAGCACTAAGGTCACTAACTGTATTTCCAGAAATACCATTAATTTGAACATCTTGAATAAAAATAGTATAATCATTTTTACTTGGCGAAAACTTTTCTGGATCAAAAGCAATTATCCCTTTATTTACTCCAAAAAGCATTTTATTTTCTTTAGAATAGTATGCTATTTTATCTGAAAACCTATTGGAGAAATATCCAAAACCTTTATAGTAATTAGTAAATTTTTCTTTAAAGTGATTAAATTTATTTAATCCATTATGCGTACCTATCCATAAAACACTATCATTTTCTGAAACTAAACTCGATACATAGTTATTAGATAAACCATCATGCGTTGTATAATTCTTATGTACAATATATTCTCTCTTATCTAGATTAAATTTTAATTTACTTAATCCCAATGCTGTCGCTGCCCATAAATTGTCTTTAGTTTTATAAAGCATCTGAACAGAATTACTCCCTAAATCTTTTGATTGATTGATATTTTTAATATCTATAGCTTCATGATTAGCATCTAACAAAACCTGGAAAATTCCTTTATTAATAGCGTTAGTAACAATAGCATTATTAGTTTTATCATATATTACAAAACCAACATTACTCCAACGAGCTACTCGTTCTATTTTTGGTTTACGAGCAGAATATTCTATTCTAGATAGTCCACCATAATACCCAACCCAATATACATTCTCTTTACTTTTAACAACAGAAAACACATCTCCAATTGTAATATCTAATTGCAATTGCTTTATGGTATAGTCTTTAAGTGAATCGTTATATTTAAATTCATACAAGCCTTTGTTTGTTCCTATTAAAAACAAAGAATCTGTTACACTATTAATACAAAAAATATTTTTCCCTTTTAAATATGTTTTGGTTTCTTCTGTTTCAAAATTCTTCCTAATTAAACCAGAATCTGATGTTCCTAATAATACAGCTCCAGTAAAATCTTGAGAAATAGTATTTTTATTTTTGGAATTAAATAGTTCTTTAAAATTAGAATCCAAAGCCAAATTTCCTCTAAAATTTATTTTTATTAAATCATTAGATGTTACCATCCATAAATTACCTTGTTTATCTACAAAAGATTCTGCATTACGTATAAATCTTCTTGAGACTGGTAATTTTATTACTTCTTTTTCTAAAGAACCTAATTCTATATAACTTAACTTAAGATGACTAGTTACCCATATTCTATTTCTTTTTTCATCATACTCTAACCAACGAACTCCTTCCTCTATTGTAAAGGGCACTTCCCATTCCTTAGTTTTGTTATTGTATTTATATAATTTATCTGTACCATCTCCTATCCAAACATTATTTTCTGTGTCCACACATATGCTACTTGCCTTTACTGGCATACTTATAACCCTAATAAGTTTCTCCGCTTTAGAATCAAAAAAAACCATATATTCCCCAGTAACAAACCATATAAAGTGGGATCTACTATATCCTAATCTAGATCCTCCATTTTTTTTTACAATTGATTTTGGTTCTATATTATTGATATCTAGATTTTTAACTGAAAAATAAAAAGGTGCTCCCCTACCAACAAATAATTTTGAATCATTTATTGTCATACTATTAACAAAAGAAGCTGTATTATCTCCTTTAAATGTGATATTATGAAGCCTTTTACTCTCTATAACATAACAATGCAAAGTATTATCTTTGGTTACTAGCCAAATTCTACCATAATCATCAAACTCAATTTTTTTTATTCCTCTGAGCGGAAAATCTGGATTGTTATTTAAAAAAGCATGCTGCTCATACCTATAACCATCAAATTTAAATAAACCGTCTTCTGATGTAAACCAAATAAACCCTTGCTTATCTTGTCTTACTCTAGATACGGTCGTGGTAGGTAAATCTGTTGTTTCAAAAAGAGAGGTGTAATTATATTGTGCAGAACCAATAATGGGGTACAAAAAAAACAAAAGTGTAAATTTTAAAAAAAATACGAAAGGTCTTTTTTTTTGCATTTTTTTAAAATTCACACTTTTGCTCATATAATTCAGTAATCAATATTGATGTAGAAATATACAACTTTCCCTTTTTCAAAAAAAGGAAGTTAATATTCTTGAAAGCAACATTAAAATTATTCTTAACTATATTGTCAAACTAAAAACTATTTATCTAAAGGAGAATTTGGTGGTAATGGCACTTTATTTTCATCACGCCAAGCTAAAAGTTCATCTAACATATTCTTTGTAATCTCCTCTTCTTGTTCTGCTATATTATTACCTTCCTTTGGATCATCTAGAAGGTTATAAAGTTCTACTTTACCCGTTGCCAAAAACTGTATCAACTTATAATCTCCTTTTCTTATAACGGAACATGTACCATGCTTCCATTGACTAGCAACATGCCAAAATAATGGCCTAGAGCTTAAGTCCGTAGTATCTTCTTGAAATAAAGGAGTAATAGAATTACCATCTAATTCTCCTTTATAATCTTTAATTCCGCTCACATCTAAATAGGTAGGAAAAAAATCTAAACAGCTTACAGCTGTATTGGTTCTTCTAGCTTTTACTTTCCCTGGCCAATTAACCAACATAGGAACTCTAATTCCTCCTTCATAAATATAACCTTTGGATCCTCTTAATAAATCGTTTTTACTTTGTCCGCCATTATACCCATTATCTGATGTTATAATTATCATGGTATTTTCTCTTAATCCATTAGCATCTAAATATGCTACAATTCGTTTAATATTATCATCTACAGATTCTACCATAGAAGCATAACCAGCATAGTGCTCTCTTCTTTTTTCTTTATCTGCAATTCCCTGCCCTGTAATAGAATCTACAGGTTTGTCTAGGTATTTCTTAAGCAATTTTTCACTACGAGCTCTTACTGGAGCATGTACTGCATAGTAATTTAGATTAATAAAGAAAGGCTCTTTCTTATGAATGTCTATAAACTCAATTGCTTCATCTGTTAATCTATCGGTTAGCCAATTATCTGTAGGTTTTTGTTCTATAAATGGGTTGTTAAACGGTGCCCAATACCCACCACTAATACTTTTATACCCACCAACTTCTAGCGCTGGGTCTCCTCTATATGTTCCTGCAACATTTTTTATAAATCCTCGCCCTTCTGGATAGTATTTCTGCACTTCTGGTGTTTTATGAATTTCCGCCCAATCATAAGTTCCCGGGTCTGGTTGCTTTAGTTTTTGTTGGATCGGAAATTCCATTTTTAATTCTTCATTTGGGTACGGCCCTACAATATGCCATTTTCCAATATGAATAGCCTTATAACCAGCTTCAGCTAATGGTTCTGCATAAATAGGATGTTCTCTTCCTACCGTCCATCGCGAAAAGATATTTTCTTTTGCAGTTCCTTTTTCCAACACTGGCACCGTATAAATTCCGGTTCTAAAAGATTGTTTTCCTGTGAAAATTGCTGTTCTAGAAGGAGAACAGGTAGGGTACATATAAGCATTATTAAATACTAAACTTTCTTTAGCCAAAGCATCCATTCCGGGGGTCTCAAAATAAGTAGAACCATTGAACCCAACATCTGCATACCCTAAATCGTCTACCAAAATAAAAACAATATTTGGTTTTTGCTTCTGCGTTATCTTTTTTTGTTTCGATGTTGTTTTACAGGAACCTAGTAGGACAACTATTAAAATAAAACATATAGATTGAAATCTTGATATTTGATATTTCATACACTTAAATCTTATTTCTTTTTAAATTGATCATACTCTGGGTTTACTTTTGCATCTCGGAACCTAGGTCTATCTTTCCACATGTCGTATGTAGCTTTAAGTTGTGTTGCAACTTCCGGATACTGCCCTTTATCATCTGTTTTTTCTATCCAATTCTCTAATTCCTTTCTATGCTCCAAAAGAATAGAACTGTACTTAGATTTAGCTGCTAGGTTATTTATTTGTTCTGGATCCGCTTTTAAATTATATAACTCTTCTGTTGGTCGTGTGCCAAACCAATGCTCTTCTTGGTATGAAGTTAATTTACCTTCTTCATGTAATTTTTTAAAATCTTTTACTATCGGTTTATTATCTCTATAACCCGCTTGTAACATTGGTCTTTCAGGAAAGTAATTACGTATATATCTGTAATCTTTAGATACTACCGTTCGTATTCTATCTATTGTATAATCGCAACGATCTCTAGCTCCAACAACATACTTAGGAGCTTTATATTCTTTCGCTAATAAATCTTGACCGTCTAAATACTTAGATAAAGAAACCCCGCCCATTGCCAGAGTAGTTGCGGAAATATCTAAAAGAGAAACTAAATCATCACTTACGGTACCCGCTTGTATAGCCGGATGATTTCCTTTTATCATCAAAGGAACTAACATTCCGCCTTCATAACAAAATTGTTTATGCCTCAATGATGAATTGCTACCATGATCGGAAAAGAAAAATATAATCGTGTTTTCTAATTCGCCATCTGCCTCTAGTTGCTTTACTATTTTTTCTACAGTAACATCTGACCCTCTATTAGCATTATAATGCTCTGTCCAAGCTTTTCTTTGCGAAGGAATGTTCGGAAAATAAGAAGGTAAAGGAACATCATTATCTGCTAATTTTTCACCTTCACGAACGTATTTAGCATCTTTTTTTCCTCCCATTATTTGTACTTGCCCAAACCATGGTTGATTTTTATCTTTTCTTGCACTCCAAACCCCATCGGTAACAGACATATAATTAACCGCTTTATTTCCTTGCCAACCATTCATCCCTGGCTTGTAATCTTTCTCATTACCTACCTCATACAAAGCTTTACGGTCATAATGGAAATTATAATCGTCCTTACCAGAGTTAAAAACAAAATAGCCAGCATCTTTCATAAGTTCTGGTATAGTCTTCATGCCATTTGGAAGATTTATTCGCAACTCTTTGGGTACAATCACTCCATCTGTTGTTCTACTAGATCTATGATTATGCGTTCCGGTAGTGGTTTGCATAACTCCAGTAATTAAAGCCGACCTACTGGCCGAACAAACTGGTGCCGTTGCATAAGCTCGTGTAAATAAAACACCATCATTGGCTAGTTTATCTATTACTGGCGTATGCCCTGTGTTAACAGAGTCTCCATAACACCCCATAAAAGGAGAAAGATCCTCAGCTACAATCCATAAAACATTCGGTTTCCTAGCATTAACCGTTTCTTTTGATTTACAACCAGATAGTAAGACCATAAAAACCAATAGGCCCAAAAATTTCTTTAAATTACTCATGGTGCTTTTATTCTTTATCATTTTAGATTTTGTAATTCTATAAGTTTATTAGCAAAAATAGTTCCCAGCCTAATTTGCCCCTCTGTATTATAATGGACATTATCCGAATGTTTTGGAAAATCTGTGTATGGACTATTCTCTTTAGTCTCTACTACCAAAACATTTTCATCTTCAGCAGCAACTTCTAAAAAGGCATTTCTTATTATACGAACCCCGCCCTCCATGCCATAGTGCGAATTTATTTGTCCAGCCACAAAAGGTAACTTCTCAACATTAAGGGTAGTCCTGTATTTTCTAATTAGCTTTTTTAAATTCTCCGCATAGCTATTAATAGAAACCTTTAACCGAGCATCATTCTCCCCTTGCATCCAAGCCATTCCAAAAAAATGATGTGTTTTGTTTTTTTGATCAAGATTTATCAAATTTTCTTTTATACTATTTATGTGTATATCGCATAAATTCCAACTTTGTTTTTCTTCGCCTTTTTCTATTTCTCTTGTTTTTTCCAGAGTCCATTCTGGGTTCCAAGCACCATAAAGTGCTGTACCACCTTTAGCCTCTTTTATTAATAAAAACTCTTGATTAGGGTATGCTTCTGCCAAGGTTAACCCTACAAATAATTCTGGACCAAATCGCTTTTTAAAATTGTATTTTTCACTTGGTTTATTATCATAAAAACTCAAAGGTTTTTGCAATGTATTAGATTGACTAACCCATACTCTATGTGACACCTTAGCTATTCTAGCTTTAAGCTCTTCACTTAGTTCATCATAATTTCCTGCGCCAGCCATATTAGATTGTCCAGCCAATAACACTACTTGAACCTCATCTTTTACATAAGAGGTTTTATCCTTTTTAACCTTACAACTTAGCTGCATGAATACTGCTACTAAAATAATAAGTGACGATTTTTTATACATCTTAAAATTTTTGACTAAACCCTTTATTCCTTTTTACTTTTAATGATTTAGCCGATGCTTCGTCTGTTTTAATTCCATTCTTAGAATTACCTTTATAAACATTTTTGCTTATTTCTACATTCTTGCAATTGATTAAATCGAACATATAAGCGTCGGGGTATTTCGGTTTTTCGGTATTCGTTTGTATAATTGTATTACCTCTTACAATTAACCCATCTAATCTATCTGCCCAAATAATTCTATTGTCAAAAGTTTCTATCCTATTATTTTCAAAAACAATGTTTCTATCATAAGGAATTGTAACATCAAAAGTTTTAGCTAATCTTGGCGAGACTTTTAATATTGCATGTTCTGATCCTCCATAAGCACAATGCTTAAATCTATTGTTGCGGATTACTACATCTTCCACGTTTCCAGATTCGAACCAATAGAATGTTTCTCCTCTTAACATTATAGAAGACATCATGGATGATAAATCATTATCCTCAATTATGATTTTCTTTGGCGTTTTTATAATGATATTTCTTGCCCTATGATCACGAATAATATTACTACGCATCGTAAAATTCGGGTTCCAAGTTTTGTTCTCTAAAATATCATCCTTCTTTAAATCTTCTGGAATACTATTTACAAAAGTTATGTCTGAGTAATAATCATTAATAACAGTAACATTAGCTACCACATTTATTTCTTTTCTTCTTGGATCTGGGTTTTTAATAAACCATATTTCGTCTTTAGTGCCTGCAAATTCAAACCCCATTTGTTGATCATGACCTAATTTAACACGAACAGTTTTTCTGTCTATAATTTTATCGACCAACACATAGGTACCATGCACATTGGTACCATCATCATACATACCTTCAAAACGACATTTTTCTATTAAAATATCTCCTTTACAATTTGCAAAATGGGTAGCATCGGCAATAATAGATATTACTCTATCGGAGCCTTCTCTAATATAAATACCACTATTGAGTATCTCTATATTTTCTGACCTTTCACACAAAAAACCCATCCCTAAAGCATGGTAAATTATAACATTATTAAATGTTATATTCTTAGAGTTACGCACCAAAAAGGCAGGAGCATATCTATTGTTTTTTTTATCTCCTTTGGATTGTAAAACCGACCCTACTCTGGGAAAATGTTTTACATTTTTATCATAAAAACGAAGATTCCCGTTAGCTAATTCCTCTACATAATTAGAATTTAAAGACATGTCCCATGCTCCATAATCTACAGCCTTTGTTTCTTTATTATGAGGTAATGAACTCCCTAAGGAGGTAAAGCTAAAATGATTAATATTTGGAAAAACTATGCGCCCTTTAGAAAGCTTCCAAGAATAACCGTTTGTATAAGGTTTTAAATCATACCACTGTTCTTTTTTATTTACAGCTATAACGTCTCCTTGAAAACTAAAAGGAATATCCCAATCTAGGGTAAGGTTTTTTACATCGATTTTATTACATCCTTCAAAAACAAAAGGAGCTGTTTGTCCTCTAAAAATAAACTCAGACCCATTACCTTCAATTTCTACAGAATTAAAACCATCAAAAGAAAATATTATCTTTTTAAAACCATTACCGTGATTAGTAACATAAAGATATTTCCCAATAGCATAATCCGTAAGAAAGGTATATTCCCCTTTCTCGAATACTAATTTTATATCTTTTCCTTTTGCATTTTCTATGGCCTGTCGGACAAGCATTGTCATATCTCCATTGGCATGTTTAATATCAATTATTTCCTGACTATAAACACTTAGCCCATTAACAATTGCTAAAAATAGGATTGCGTAAGTTTTAATTTTCATATAATTATTAATTCTGTTTTATACGTTTTTTTATAAATTAACTCCTGTTCCTTGAATGGAAGAATCATGATCCCACATAATCATCCAAGGGTCTTTTGTTTTTCTTTGAAAACCTTTAAGTT
The DNA here is from genome assembly GCF_003634105.1 of Maribacter vaceletii. GTDB lineage: Bacteria > Bacteroidota > Bacteroidia > Flavobacteriales > Flavobacteriaceae > Maribacter_B > Maribacter_B vaceletii. The sequence continues at coordinate 87,750 of NZ_RBIQ01000009.1, forward strand.
TGGTTTTTAGGGATTCTAATTTTTCTTCAAAATCTTTATTCCCAACTAAATTATTTCTTTCATCTGGGTCTTTAGATAAATCATAAAGTTCAAACTCTGGTCTAAATAAATAGTCTTCTACTTTTCTTGGCCCAAAATATTCTATTTTATTTCTATAAATCCCTTGCCAGGTAGAAGACGCCCACAAGTCTGATGCAAAAGGATACTCTAACCTCCAAGCAATATTCCATATTAATTTATAATCTCCGCTACGTACCACACGCATTGGATAATACATAGTAATTTCATGAAAAGTATGCGATGCATAAATCTCGTTCCAGCCCTCTGGTTTCGTTTTATCAACAATGGCGTTAAAAGATTTACCATGAAATTGTTCCTTATCATAATGTATATCTGCCATATCCAAGATTGTTGGAGTTAAATCTACCCAAGAAATCATTGCTTCATTAGCAATACCCTTAACTCCGTTCGTAGGGTCTTTTATAATACATGGCAGTTTTATACCCGGTTCACTAACCGTAGTCTTTGCTCCTGGGAATGCCATTCCATTATCTGAAATATAAATTACAACCGTATTTTTATCTTTCCCTGTATCCTTAAGCATTTTCATTAATTTACCAAAACCTTGGTCTATTCTAGAAACACTCTGGTAATACTGTGCAATTTCTTCTCTACTTTGTTTTGTATCTGGTAAGAAACTAGGAACCAAAACATCTTTAGGATCATATACTATATTTTCCACTCCCGCATATCCTTCTGTTTTGTTACCAAAACTATTTGGAGTATCCCATTGTTCAGGTTCAAAAGGATGTCCTCTGTGGGGATCATCTGTACAGAAGTACAAGAAAAACGGTTTTTCAGATGCTAAAACATCTTTACATTTATCTGCCATTTCCACAGTATTCCTTGGGTCCGCTTCTAGAACAGTATTAAAATGATATACTTTTTCTGGTGCCACATGGTATTTTCCTATCCTAGCTGTTTCATACCCAGCTTCCTCCATTATTAGAGGTAAGGACGTTTCAGAATCAAACGTACTAAAATGATGGTAATCGTGCACATGTCCATACGAACCAGTTGCATGACCATATTTTCCCGAAAGAATTACGGATCTACTCGCGGCACAACTTGCACTTGTACAATATGCATTATTAAAAAGAGTGCCTTCCGATGCTAACTTATCTAGGTTAGGTGTTTGTATCACCTTATTCCCGTAACAACCAAGTGCATCTGTACCATGATCGTCTGCTACGAATAATATAACATTTGGTTTAGACGCTATATTTTTTTCAGGTTTGTTCTCTTTAGGTTTCTTTTCACAACTAGAGAAAGCTATAATTACAATTGTAAGAAATAGTAGTTTAGAAGTAAATAATTTCATTGCTTTTGGTTTGATATTTTATACCACCATAAAGTAGGCATTTTTTAAAGCAAAAAGAGTACCTAACAGTACAGTTTATGTATCTATACGTACATATATAACATAAATATAGTTTATAAGGGTCTACAGAACTCTTTTTACTTTAACATCAAAAAAAAAAGAGCTGTGTTTTTACAGCTCCATAAAAAAAACTATTTACAAAATCATTAATCAGGACTAATAGAATTTGAATATTTTCCTGGAGAAACTCCAAATTTTTCTTTAAAAAGTTTACTAAAATGGGTTCTACTTTTAAAGCCTGTCATTACATAAACTTCATTTATAGAAACATTTTTGTTTAATATTAATTCCCCTGCTTTTTTAAGTCTATACCCTTTTAAGAGTTCAAAAGGGGTCTGATTGGTTAAAGATTTTACTTTCTGAAAAAAATGTGTCCTATTGAGGTAAAGTTCCTTTGCAAATGTATTAATATCTAAATCTTGATTATCTAGGTTTTCTGCCATTAAATTATATAACTTTTCTAAAAAGGCGTTATCATTTCTGTTGTTCTTATTATTGTCTTTATTTAGGGGAATTCCTATTTGGTAACGCTCTCTTAACTGTTTCCTATTTTCTAATAACATAGCTATTTGTGTTATTAAAAAAGGTACACTAAAAGGCTTTGTAATATAAGCATCTGCACCATCTCTTAACCCTTGAATATGACCTTCTATTTTTGTAAAAGCAGTTAAAAGGATTACTGGGATATGACTAGTTTTCATATCCGATTTTATTTTGTTGCAAAGTTGTAATCCGTTCATTTCAGGCATGTGTACATCACTAAGAATAATATCTGGCCATTCATCTTCCATCGCATTTAAACATTCCTTTCCATTATTAAATGGTTTTACTTTAAAATAAGGAGTTAAAACATCGGTCACAAAAACACGCATATCTAAATTATCTTCTACAAAATAAACAACAACGGTGGAGTAATCTTCTTTTAAAAGAACTTTTTCTTGCGTATTGTTTTTCACAATTTGAGTGTTAAACTCAAATTTTTTCTCCTCAGATAAAATTATTTCTACTTTCTCTTCTTGTTCTAAAGCTCCATCTTGCTTAACTACAGGAAGTACCAATTTCATATCCGTACCTTTATCTATTTCGCTTTCTACAGATATATAGCCATAATGCATTTCTACCAACCTCTTTGTAAAAGCTAAACCAATACCAGAACCACCGAGATTTATATTTTTTTGCCTTTTTGTTTGATAAAATCTTTTAAACACATGTTCTAAATCTTCTTTATCTATACCTCTTCCGGTATCTTTTACACTTAGTATTAAATCTTTATCATCACTTCTAAAATCTATTGTAATAGAATCATTTGGCTCTGTATATTTAAAGGCGTTACTAAGTAGATTATTTAAAACCTTTTCTAGTTTATTTTTATCTGCAGAAATAAAAATTTCATTTCCTGGACTAATGACAGTAAGTTTCTTTTTATCACTATCTGCCATAAACTTAAAGTCGCTCACTAAATCCTCTATAAACGCATTAAAACTAAATCTAGAATAATTCATTTTTAAAAGGTTAGCCTCAGATTTTTGAAAATCGTGAACTTGAGTTACTAACTGTCTAATCTTTCTAGATTGCCTTAAAACTAGCTGAAGTTTATCACTAACATCTTTATTTCCTTTATATCTTTCTAACAAAATATTTACAGGGCTTGCTATTAATGTTAATGGAGTTTTTAATTCATGAGATATATTAGAAAAAAAACGAAGTTTTGCTTTATTAATTTCTTTTACATTCTCTATTTCTAAATGCTCAATCTCAACTTTATGATTTAAAGACTGTATTTTTAATAGAGTTAATACTACTATATATGAAACTAAAAGTATACCTAGTAGATATAATAAATACGCCCATATAGTTTTCCAAAATGGTGGCGCTATATTTATTTTAATATTCTTAGAAGCAGTCCAGTCATTTAACGAATTAGAAGCCATTACACTAAGCTCATACTCTCCTGGCTGAAGTCCATTAAAATATAAAGATTTTTGATCAGATGATGTTTCTATCCACTCCTTATTTGTAGGCAATAATTTATATTTTAAATGATGGTTTTTGGGATTTAAAAAATGAAGACTTGCTAAATCTATAGAAAATACATTTTCATCGTGCTTTAAATTTATTTCTTTCTGTTCATTTAGCCTTTTATTTAGTAAAACTCTACCATTTATGGTATCTCCAGGAATTATTTTTTTATTAAAAATCTTTAAAGATTCTAATTGTAAAATTGGTAAACTTTCTTTTTTAGGAAGTTCATCTTTATTAAAATAGCAAAACCCATTTACTCCTGAGAAGAACAAAGATTTACTATTTACCATAGAGGCTACGTACCAAAAATCTTCAAAAGGTAAACCATCAGAGATACTAAAATTTCTAACCACACGATTAGTTACATCTAATTTATTGAGCCCTTTATTTGTTGCTACCCATAAATTTTCGTCATCTGCAACTAGTGCTTTTACGACATTATTAGACAAGCCGTCTTTTTCTGTGAAAGAAACAAACTTTAAATCTGCTGCTTCATTTTCTATCTTACATATACCTCCTCCTTCTGTGCCCAACCATAACTCTTTATTTGGGAGTCTTAAAATAGAAGTAACAAAATTACTAGAAATAGAATTTTCATCTCCTTTTATATTAATATACTGTTTTACCTCTGCGTTTTCAAGAGACTTGTCATTATTCAATTTTAGTTTATATAAACCATCTGCATCTGTACCTATCCAAATATATTTTTTTAATGGATCTAGAAATAATGCTCTAAAAAGTGAGGGCTTGTTTTTATTAAAAAAAGGATTATCGTAGAGAGATTCTATTTTTAAAATATCTCTATTATCATCTAAATATATTTTATAAATACTTTCTGTGTTTACTATCCAAATATTACCTTCTATATCTTCTTTAATTAACCTAACATGTCCAGGTTCTTTAATGTCTATTAAATCATTTTCTAGTTTTACTACTTTACCTTTTTTAATTTTAAATATTCCTATACCAGCTATTTTTAACCAGATACATTTTTTAGAATCTACATAAATATGAGACCCTCTCACTAAATATTTATTAGGCATAAAAAAAGGAAGTGGTTCAAATTCTTCTTTCTCTATATTGAAAAGTACTACACCTCCTCTATTTGCCGTTAATAGCACTTTATTATCCTCAAACTTAGTAATAGAAGTTATATTATTAGATAATGGGCCAAAAGGATAATTTAATTTAGTATGATACTTTTTAAAAGGTGTTTCTCTTAAATTAAATTTATATATACCATTATTAAATGTACTAACCCAACAACCACTTTTAATGTTAGATGCTATTGCACTTGTTCTTATAACATTATCTTTTTCATTAAAAGTAGCTATCTTATATGGTTTGTTGTTTAGAAACCTTTCTACATTAGTAATATGAATAATTCCGTTGGTTAAAGTTCCTAACCACAAATTCCCTAATGGGTCTAAAGAAGAACTATTAAAGCCTTCGTTTATAAATTTTCGCTTCTTAAATTTATAACTAACCTCTCCTTTTATATTTCTATCAAAAGTTAAATGAACAACACCTAAATTAGTGGTAACTATTAAATTACTACTACTTACTTTTACTATTGAATTACAATATTTTATTTTATTTTTTAAAACTTTAGTAAATACATTAGTTTTTAAATCAAAGGAATATAAGCCGTTAGAAGTTGTAAGTAAATATGTTCTTTTATTTATTTTTAATCCATCATAAAAATCTATCCTAATATTTTTATCCTCCTTAGGAACTTCATAATGTCCAGAAAACTTATAATCCTCTGTAAAAACTAATATACCGCTACCTTCTGTTAAACAATAAACTAATTTCGCTTCTTTATTAACTAATATTTTTCTAATAATAGGCCCCTTAACCCCTTTGTTAATATTCCTATTAGAATAAATTGTAGTGAATTTTTCTTCTAAATAATTGTATACAGATATACCATTATCTGTACCTATCCAAATATTATTTTTTACATCTTCTGTAATAGTTCTTACTCTATTACTAGCCAAAACTTCTTGACCTACAGAATTTTTATACACTTTAAAAGCATAACCATCAAATTTATTAAGCCCCTCATAAGTTCCAAACCATAAATACCCTTTAGAGTCCTCTAGAATAGAAGTTACACCATTGTGTTCCAAACCATCTGTTAGGGTATAATTTTGGTCAAACTTTAATCTTTTTTCATCCTGAGACGTCACATAATTAAAACTTAGTAACACCAACCAAACAAAACAAAAAAAAGCTTTTTTTACCAAAGACATAAAAGTACTATTTGCTTACAATTAACTGTAAAAATAGCTAAACAGATTTAAAAACCATGATCAAGTTACCTGGAAGAGATTAAAATATTAAGTTTCATAAACTTATTGCTTGGATGCTTTTTGAATTAACTTAGAAACTTCAAAAGTTTCGTTGTAACTAGGCATTCTGCCATCATTCCACATTTCTTCATCTTTGGCAGAATAAAACCATAATGGAGTAATAAAACTTTTTGTCCACTCTTTTGTTTTAGAAACCATAGCATTAAGGCGTTCAGGATACCTACTTGCTGCATTCTTCTTTTCTCCAATATCTGTAGTAATATTGGTTAATTTCCATGGCTCATTACCAACACGTGTAATTTTCCAATCGCCTTGTCTAGCACCTACATCGCAATGTCCATGACGGTAACGTAAACAATAAATCATTTCATCCTTATATGGTTCCGTATCTTCTAAAACATTTAGCATAATATCTTTTCCATCTAGTATTTTAGCATTTGGCAATTTAGATTTTGCTAAACCTGCAAAAGTTGGATATAAATCTAAAGAGGATACTGGAAAATCAAACTTTTTTCCTTTTGTAATTTTATTTGGCCAATGAAAAAACATTGGTACACGATAACCACCTTCCCAAGCGTCTCCTTTTGATCCTTTTAACGGATAATTATTAGCTCCATGATCAAAATTACCTCCGTTATCACTTAAGAAAACAATTAATGTATTATCATATTGGTTATTTTCTTTTAAGGCTTTTACAATACTCCCCATACCCCTATCTACAGCATAAACCATGGCTGCATATGTTCTCCTATCTTTATCTTGAATATGTGCAAATTTCTTTAAATCCTCTTTTTTTGCTTCTAATGGCACATGCGGTGCATTATATGCTAAATAAATAAAGAAAGGTGTTTCTTTTTTTGATGCAATTTTAATATCATTCACAGCTTCTCTAGACAAGGCATCTGTAATATATTCAGTCTCTCTTACTTCCTTATTATTGTGTTCTAATGGCAAATAATAATCTCTAATATTTTTATTTCCCTCTTTAAGTTGTTTCTCATAAATTTTTAGATACTGCTCTGGAAAATAATTATGTCCGCCACCTAAAAAACCATAAAAATTATCGAATCCTCTTTTATTAGGGTGAAACTTAGGAGCAGCTCCTAAATGCCATTTACCAATTGCACTTGTATAGTAACCAGAATTCTGTAAAATTTTAGACATAAAGGTTTCCTTTAAGGGAACTCCCATATTGTCATCATTATTTTTACTAGAATTGCTATGCAAATTAAATGGCGTTCCAATTTCCTGTGAATAACGCCCTGTTAATAATGATGCTCTACTTGGTCCGCAAAATGGATGTGCAACATAAGCCGATGTAAATACCACTCCATTATTTGCTAAATTATCTAGCTCTGGAGTTATAATATCTGTAGATCCATTAAAACCTACATCTGCATACCCTAGGTCATCACATAAGACTACTAGAATATTAGGCTTTTTAGATTCATTAATAAAACTTGATTGTGCCTTACAACTACTAACAGTTAGCAATAATACCATTAGTAGAGCACTGTTAATTTTTTTAAATAGTTTCATTCTTATCCTAATTATTTTATTACTGTAGCCATATTACCTTTCCAACCTTTGTTAAATTGCAATAACAGTTTACTTACCAAATTTGGGTTGTCGTTTGCTATGTTAATAGTTTCTGTAGGGTCTGCATTATGGTCATATAATTCTATAAACAAAGGTTCTTTTTCTGGTTGGGTATAATCTTTCCAAACTATAAATCTATACTGCTGCGTTCTCATTGCATAGCCCATTAACCTATTTTCAAAAAATTCTCTATCCCATTTATCTTTTTGCTGCTCTTTAATTTTTCCTTCTACCTCTTCTATTAAAGGTCCAAAATAAGTTTCTCTCATTCCTTTAGATAACGGATTTGCAGCCCATTCTCTTAATGCCGGATTAGGAAATTGACTAAAAGCTGCTGTTTTCCAAGTTTGGTTAGGATTAGTCAATAAAGGCTTAAAACTTTGACCCTCTATGTGCTTAGGTAAATCTAACCCCGCTAATTCGGATAATGTTGGATACATATCGACCAACTCAACTAAAGCATCAGATTTTTTACCTCGCACTTCTTTTGCCATGTCTGGAGTCCAAATTATTAAAGGTACTCTAGTCGCTATCTCATAGTTAGTTGCTTTTCCCCAAATTCCCATATCTCCTAAATGCCATCCATGATCACTCCACAGAATAATAATAGTATTATCTCTTACTCCAGCTTCTTCTAAAGCATTTATCATTAAACCTACTTGCGCATCTATATAACTTACACAAGCCAAATAGGCATGTTTAAGCGTTCTTGCCATTTCATTATTAATAGGGCCTTTTTTAGGAATACCATATCTGGCACGTAACTCAAAAGAAGGATGCAACCCCATAGTAGCACCATCTTTAGGTCCATCAGGTTCTGTCGCTAATTGAATCTTCTCTGGATCATACAAATCCCAATACTTCTCTGGTGCTAACCAATTTAAGTGTGGTTTTTTCATACCCATACCTAAAAAGAAAGGCTTATCTGGATTTTTTTGCAACATATCTTTTAACGTAGCTATTGCCAATTCCGCATTGTAACCATCCTCATAAAAAGAATCTGGAACATCTGCTTTTTCATAGGCTGGCCCTTTACCTAAGCCATTTCTAGGTGCATTTTTACCATATTTAGCAATTACATCTGCAGTACTTTTTTTAGAAAATTCTTGATTTTCTTTTAATGCATAACCACCAGGAGCATTACTTTTCTTTATTGTCATTTTATCATAAGCAGGTTCTCTACTCCATGATTTGCCTACATCTGACCATTTATCTTTATGGAAAATTTTACCAGTATGAACAGCTTCGTATCCATTTTTTATAAAATGCTGTGGTAATGTAACAATATCAGGGTTTGCTTCTCTAAAATAAGTCCAGTTTTCGATAACATTAATAGTTTCTGGTCTTGCCCCTGTCATTAAACTTGCTCTGGATGGGCTACAAATTGGCTGTTGACAATATGCTTTGTTAAACAATAATCCATCAGATGCCAACTTATCTATATTTGGTGTAATAGCTATTTCTGAACCATAGGCTCCTATTTCTGGTCTTAAATCATCTATAGCCAAAAAAAGAATATTTGGCTTTTTCTTTTCTGTAACAACAGTTTTTTTATTCTCTTGACAACCAACTACAATTAATCCAATAAAAAAGAAAAAAAAATGTTTACAATAACTATTATTTACAACTTGCATACTATTATATTTTGATATATTGAGGCTCTATAAAAAAAGCCTCATCAAAGTTCTTAACTTTATTAAAAGTTAGTTTTATATAAATTACCAGATAGTAACAGTATTTTACCTTTATACTTATTATCTTTTATTATTTTACTAAACAAAAACATAAATACTCTTAAGACCAAATAACAGGCATAAAAACAGTCATCTCTGCTTGCCCCCTATTACTCCAAGAAAAGTATGGGACTAATTGTGTTTTATATGATTTTAAAACTGGCTTTACTACAGCTCTATACATTTCATCATTTTTATCTTCTCTTATGTGCAGTTCAGTTTTTACTACTGTTACTCCTCCTAAGAAACCTGGCTTATGCTCTGCTACTAATTCAGCATCTCCCTTAATATACACATCTAAAATAGAAGTATTTTCTGGTAAATCCGGAGTTTCAACACAGTAAACAATAGGCCCTCTTTTAACTGCTATTTGATTTCTAGTTTCCTCAATTCTGTTATGCCCTTCAATTAACTTAATTTCCATAGGCATATCTAAAACAATAACATCGCTAGCTTTCCATTCCCGATTAATTACTGCAAAAGTTCCTGGAACAACTTCTACACCAGTATCCTCCCCGTTTACTTTTAAAGTACTATCTATAGCCCATTTTGGAATTCTTATTTTCACATCAAAAGGTTCTGCTTTACACTCCTCCACTGTAATTTTAACAACACCTTTCCAAGGGTAATCTGTATCTTGAGTTAGCTTTAATGGAGAACCATCTAATAAATTGGTATCTAAGGTATTCCCCCCAAATAACACCACTACAACTCCGTTTTCTGATAATGTATACGCCCACCCAGAACTTTTACAAATAGTTCTTACTAAATTAGGAGGACAACAAAAGCATTCTAAATAAGCCTGCCTTACAGGGCTTTCTGTAACATCTGCATGTGCTTCATAATCTCTAGCACCATTAACCATTCTTAATGGGTTTGAGTAGAAGTATTCCTTCCCCTCAATACTAATACCTGATAAACCACTATTAAATAATACTAATTCTATAATATCAGCATAACGTGACTCTTCTTTTAAAGCCATCATCCTATTACTAAACATTGCGTTACAAAGGTTTGCACAAGTTTCATTATATGCTGTCATGTTAGGCATCATGTAAGCATCAATAAAACCTTCCTCGATCATATCTAAACTAGTAGATGCTCCATAATGTGCTTGGCCTACAGCTCCAGTAACATACATTTTTTTACCTGTTACATTTTCCCATAACCTATCTAAAGCTTCTAGTAAAGATTTTTCTCCAGTTTCAGCATATACATCCGCTGCGCCGGCATAATAATATAAAGCTAAAACAGCATGACCTACAGCTTCTTTAGATTCTCTTAATGGTGTACGTTCTTGTACCATATCTCCAATAGGATAATCTTTTGTTGTAGAGTGGTCTTCTATTTTGAATGTTCCTCTTCTATTAATGAATTTTTCAGCTAATTTTAAATACTTCTCATCTCTAACAGTTCTATATAATTCAACTAATCCCATAATCTGAGTTTGGTTAAATCCAAAACGTTGGTAGTGTTTGGTATCTGGCATAAAATATACACATAACAAATCTGCTTGTTTAATAGCAATATCTAAAAAGTTTCGTTGCCCTGTTAGGCGATAGTGTATACTAGCAGCTATGAATAAATGCCCATAATTATACATTTCATGATACTTCCTATTTGAATACCTTTCTGCACCTTCAGTAATTTGTATATGGGTATGAATGTATCCATCTTCTTCTTGAGCTTTACCTATCCACTCAATATACTCGTCTAACTTTTTTAATAGAACTTCGTCTTTAGTTAAAGAATAGATATACATGCATGCTTCCATGTACTTAAAGAAATCTCCATCATGCCAATAAAAGCCTTTATGTTCCCCTTCTTTTTCTCCTGCAGCAATTTTAAAATTGTTTAGCCCATGACCAACATCACCACATAAAACATCTCCCATATACGGTACCATGATTTGTGCCGCAGCATTTTCTTTATTTGCCCAAAATCCATTACTCCATCTACAATCGCCAAAATTTATACTCTTTAATTTTACATATGGACTTTCTGAGGTATTCGTTATTGCTTTTTTATGATTGTTACTAATTTTCATTATCCTATACTATTATTTTATTTTTTTGCATGCAGGGCTAATTGTATATCTTCAATACTCATATTTTTGGTTTCTACAAGAAATTTATACAAGATTAACATTCCTATAAATACTGTAACGGCATAAAAAAGCAGCGTATTACTAATACCCATTGTTTCTAATTGTGTTGGGAACAACACCTGTACAAAAGAACTTACCGTACTTGTTATTAAAGTAAAAAAAGGAATTGCAGTTCCTCGTATTCCAATTGGAAATATTTCCGAAAATAAAACCCACATTATAGGTCCTATAGAAAAATGAAATGCCGCAATGAAACTCAAGATTCCAATTAAAATTAAAATAGCATTCATATCTGCAGATTTCTGAATTAACATACTAGAATAATTCCTAGCGTCCTCTTTCCCCAAAGACTCTATAACTACCGATTTAAAAGCAATATCACTATCATAAGTAACACCTATTAAAGTATTTAATCTTTCTTTATTAGGTAAATCCACAATTTCTGAAATAGCATCTTGGGTTAAGGTGTACTTTGCTGTCTGGAAACCATAAAAAGAAATTCCTAGACTAATAACAATCCATAACATTCCACCAATTATTAAGGGTTTACGCCCTATTTTATCTACTAATAAAAGTCCTAATATTGTAAAAATCAATGCTGTTACTCCTATCCAAATGGCTTGCATAAAAGCAGCATCTGTCCCCATTCCTAATTGTTCAAAAACAGTTGGCGCATAAAACAAAATAGCATTTATACCTGTTGCTTGCTGTGCAATTGCCAAAGTCATAGCAATAATCATTGTTACACGCATTGATTTTCCAAAAATCTCTTTTACTTGCGCTATAGTAGATTTATCATCTGTGCTTTTTTCTAAACTTTCTCCCATTGCCAGTAATTGCGTATCAACCTCATTAGCTGGTAATAATTTTAATAAAGTTCTCTTTGCTTCTTCCTTTTTTCCGTTATAAAATAACCAAGCAGGGCTACGAGGAACAAAAAGTAAAAGACCTAACCACAATAAAGCTGGAAGAATCTCTGAACCCAGCATCCACCTCCATGTATGTTCATTAATTCCTAGACTACTTACCCATAAAGCATCTGAACTTCCTAATTGAAGTATTAAATAGTTAATAAAATAAGCTCCAGATAAACCCAATACAATATTTATCTGAATCATAGTCACTAGTTTTCCTCTTAATTTTGGGGGTGCAATTTCGCCTATATACATAGATGCTAATGAAATAGAACTAAATGCTAATCCTCCTAAAAAACGAAAAGACAATAAAGACCAGTAGTTGGGAGATAAAGAAGAACCGACTGCAGAAATAAGATAAAGTGCAGCAACAATTTGTAAAGTTCTTTTTCTTCCATACTTATTACAAGCATAGCCAGCAAAAAATAAAGCCAACAAAACACCTACACTTGGAGCTCCCACAACTATTCCTAATTGAATAGCGTCTAGTGAAAATTCTTTGGAAATAAAATTAACCGTACCGGAAATTAGAGCAGCATCTAACCCAAAAATAAAGCCTCCCATTGCAACTATAGTTGCATAAGCATAGGCATTTCTCTTGTTTGAATTCATAAGTTGTAATTTAATCTAGTTAACATTAACACATTATAATCGTATAAGTTAACCTTTTCCATACTGTTCCAACAAACAAAAAAAATAAAATAACATACATAAAACTACTTATGAGTTAACACATAGTTAAACTATTTTACCCTTTTAAATTTACGCAGACTTACAGATAAAAAAACATAATACCAACAACTCTAATTATTATCTACAAATTCTTATACATTATAAAATTTACCACTAATACTTTTTTAAAAAATATTAAAAATTTATTTGATTATTGCACCGAATATACCTTAAGTTAAAATACAGTCATATAAAGATAATAGCAAAAAAAACATAGTATCAAAAAAAACCTCTACGAATAAAAACCAATTAATTAACAAAATAACAATACCACATAGATTTAACACTTTTTCAAACAAAAATATACTACATGGTAAAATAAGTTAAGCCAAAGGTAAATAACAAGTACAAACAGCACACTAAATTTGGTTCATTTGTAAAATGGAGAAAAAAACAAAAAAACTTTCAATCATCTTAGATAATGCTGCTAGAGATTCGAAACCAACAATACAAGTAAGTACTATTGAAAAAATATCACTGAATGAATCCTACATTATTCAGGCAGAAAGTATCAATTTAAGATTAGCTAGAGGCGAAAAATTAACAGGCCTAAAAATGGGGTTTACAAGTAAGGCCAAAATGGAACAAATGGGTGTTCACGATATGATTTGGGGAAGACTCACAAATACCATGGAAATTCAAGATAAAGGTATTATGAACTTAGATAAATTTATTCATCCGAGAGCAGAACCTGAAATTGCTTTCTTACTAAAAAAAAATATCAACTCTACTATAACGATTGAGGAAGCGGAATCTTGTATATCTGGATTAGCATCTGCAATCGAAATTATTGACTCAAGATATAAAAATTTTAAGTTCTCCCTAGAAGATGTAATTGCTGATAACTGTTCATCATCTGGTTATGTCATTGGAGAGTGGCATGCACCAAATACAGATATTTCAAATGTAGGTATTACCATTGGAGCAAATGGAAAAATTGAAGCCTCTGGTAACTCAAACGCTATATTAGGAAACCCTCTTCAATCTCTTGTAGAAGCAGTTCGCTTATCTCTTAAATATGGTCAAGAATTAAAAAAAGGAATGATCATTTTAGCTGGTGCAGCAACTTCTGCAATTGCTATTAATCCAGGAGATACGATTGAAGCAAATTTTGGAAGTTTAGGTAATCTAAGTTTTAATGCAAAATAAATAATGTCAAATAATAATAATAATAATAATAAAGAATTAAGAAGCCAAAAGTGGTTTGCACCCTCTGGAGGAGGCAAAGGAGGATTTGTACACCGTAAAGCATGGCGAAAAAATCAAGGACTCCCTGCTGATACTTATGGTAAACCTGTTATCGGAATATGTAATACTTGGTCAGAATTGTCTCCTTGTAATACACATCTTCGTGGACTTGCAGAATCTGTAAAACGTGGTATTATTGAAGCAGGAGGCTATCCATTAGAATTCCCTATAATGAGTACTGGCGAAACTATAATAAAACCTACAGCCATGCTATTTAGAAATCTAATGAGTATGGATGCTGAAGAAAGTATTGGCTCTAATCCATTAGATGGTGTAGTGCTTTTAACAGGTTGTGATAAAACAACACCCGCAACCATTATGGGCGCTGCAAGTGTAGATATTCCAACTATTGTTGTTCCAGGTGGGGCTATGCTTAATGGCCGATTTAGGGGTGAAAATATAGGTAACGGTACCTATGTGTGGAAACTCAAAGAAAAAATAAAAACAGGAGAATTTACTCAAAAAGATGTTAAGGACGCTGAAGTTTGTTCTGCCAGAAGTGAAGGACATTGTACCACAATGGGCACAGCTTCTTCAATGGCATGTATGGCAGAAGCTTTAGGGCTTACTCTTCCAGGGGCTGCTGCAATTCCTGCAGTAGATTCTAGAAAAAAAACCATGGCACAACTCTCTGGTAGACAGATTGTAGAAATGGTAAAATCTGACCTTAAAATATCTAAAATATTAACCCGTAAAGCTTTTGAGAATGCAATTGTGGTGAATGCAGCTATTGGGGGTTCAACTAATTTTATTATTCATTTACAAGCCATTGCTGGTAGAATTGGTGTTGCATTAAACTTGCAAGATTTTGATGACTTAGGAAGTAAAATTCCACTCTTAGTTAATTTGATGCCATCTGGTAAATATCTTATGGAAGAGTTTTACGATGCCGGCGGACTACCTGTAGTATTAAATTATATGAAGGACTATCTTCATAATGATACTATTACAGTAAACGGAAATACATTAGGTGAGAATAATGATGATGCTATTTGCTTTAGAGATGATGTTATTTATAAACCGTCAGATCCGCTTCAAAAAGAAGCTGGAATAGCAGTTCTTAGAGGTAACTTATGTGAGAATGGTGCCGTAATTAAACCTTCAGCAGCTACAGAATCATTATTAGTTCATACAGGAAAGGCAGTTGTTTTTGAAAACATGACCGATTTCAGGAATAAAATAGATGATCCTAATTTAGATATAGACGAAACTAGCGTAATGGTATTAAAAAGTGTAGGGCCAGTAGGTTTTCCTGGTATGCCAGAAGTTGGAAACCTAGACCTTCCCGAAAAAATCTTAAAAAAGGGAATTAAAGATATGGTTAGAATATCTGATGGTAGAATGAGTGGTACAGCATTTGGAACAGTAATTCTTCATGTTTCACCAGAATCAGCTGTTGGAGGCAACTTAGCTTTAGTTGAAAATGGAGATACTATCATACTAGATGTACCTAATCGAACTCTAAATATGGAAATAAGTGACGAAGAGTTACAAAAGCGAAGAGATAAATGGATAGCTCCTGAGTCTAAAGCAAAACGAGGTTATCCAAATTTATTTATAAATACAGTGCAACAAGCTCATCTAGGAGCAGATTTAGATTTCCTCGTTGGAGGTTCAAAAGATAACTAATACTAATAAATTCTATTTATGACTATTTTACTTTTAATTTTTAGTATTATCATTATTATCCTTCTTACAGCAAAGCTTAATGTTCATCCATTTTTAGCACTACTTGCAGCTGCATTTTTCTTTGCCCTATGTTCTGGAATGGCTTTTGAAACTATTGTAGAATCTATAAATGGTGGATTTGGAAAAACGTTAGGAAAAATTGGATTAGTAATAATTCTTGGTGTCATTATGGGTACGTTCCTTGAGAAATCTGGAGCAGCCTATAAATTATCAGAACTTATCTTAAAATTAATTGGCAAAAAACGTGTTCATGAGGCTATGGGTTTAACAGGTTTTATTGTATCCATTCCCGTGTTCTCTGATAGTGGCTTCATTATTCTAGCTCCATTAAATAAAAGCTTAACTAAAAGAGCAGGGCTGTCATTAGCAGGTACTGCTGTAGCATTAAAGTTAGGATTATTTATTTCACACATATTAATTCCGCCAACACCAGGGCCTATTGCTGCTGCAGGAATACTTAAGGCTGATGTTGGCTTAGTAATGCTAGCAGGTTTATTGGTTGGTATACCTACTTTAATTGTCGCTATTATTTATTCCAAATATATTGGCAAAAAAACATACATAGACCCAAACCCAGATGTTTCTGAAGAAGAAGTACAGGAAAAACTAAAAAATGCACCGAGTACTTTTAAATCATTTTTACCAATTCTTGTTCCTATTTTACTAATCCTTAGTAAATCGGTTTTAGATTTCAAATTGGGAAGTGAAGCAATGAAAGAAGGATTTCTATATTTTATTAGTTTTATAGGAACTCCAGTTATAGCATTATTAATAGGAATGTTGTTAGCCTTTACTTTACCTAAGAAACTTGATGTTAAAATGTTCTCTGCTTCAGGCTGGATTGGCAAATCTTTAGGAGAGGCTTCGAATATTCTTTTAATAACTGGAGCTGGTGGTATTTTTGGAACTGTATTACAAAACAGTGGTATGGCAAATTCTGTCACCGAATTGGTATCAGGTTTAAACCTAGGTATCATTTTACCTTTCCTTTTATGCGCTGTAATTAAAACAGCACAAGGGTCCTCAACAGTTGCTTTAATTACTACAGCCTCAATTATGGCTCCTTTACTAGGGACTTTAGGTTTTGATACAGAACTTCAAAAAGTTTTGGTTGTTTTAGCAATCGGAGCTGGAGCTGCAGTTGTATCGCATGCCAACGATAGCGGTTTCTGGGTGGTTACATCCATGTCTAATTTTGATACAAAAACCGGTTATAAATTATATACCAGAGGAACTTTAGTTGTTGGATTAACTTCAGGTTTAATCATTTGGACAGCTTCATTATTTATACAATAAGAAAATAAATTAAATCACTAAACAGAATGCCACATTTAATTGTTGAATGCTCCGAGAATATCTTAAATAAGAAATCCCCCGATAACCTTATTAAAGAGATATACAATACTGTAACAGCTATAGATTCTTTTGAAAATAATGTTATGGTTAGAATAATTCCATATAAACACTATACAACTTTAGGAACCAAAGATGATTTCATATACATATTCGCTAATATTTTAGAAGGGCGAACATTAGAAAACAAAAAAATATTTTCAAAAAACGTAGTGACCTTACTTAAAAACATGTTTCCTGATGTGCCAAAAATCTCTATAAACATAAGAGAGTTTGAAAAAGCAACATTCGTTAACAATTCAATGATATAAAGATTACATTAATTATGAGTACAAATAAAATTACAGAAATTGCAGACCGCTTATTCAAAGCATCCCAAACAGGGGATTACTGTGAACCAATTAGAAATGTTATAGGTATTGAAGATATCGAAGCTGCTTATGCTACTCAAGATATTAATACCGAAAAACGTAGAAAATCTGGTGCTAGAATTGTTGGTAGTAAAATTGGATTAACATCTGTGGTAGTACAAAAACAATTAGGAGTTGACCAACCAGATTTTGGAGTTCTTTTTGATGATATGGAAATTGAGAATGGTTCTGAAATGGATTTCAATTTATTAATGCAACCAAAAGCTGAAGCAGAAATTGCTTTTGTTCTTAAAAAGGATATATCTAATACTCAAATAGGTGCTGCAGATATTATTTCCGCAATAGATTATGCTTTAGTGTCTATTGAAATTGTTGGCAGTAGAATAGCTAATTGGGACATTAAAATAACCGATACCATTGCAGATAATGCATCTGCAAGTCATTTTGTACTAGGACACAAACCTGTTAAGCTAGAAAACTTAGATCTTATTGGTTGCGAAATGGAGATGTTTGTGAATGGCGAAAAAGTTTCTGAAGGAAAAGGAGCTGCATGCATGGGTTCTCCTATAAATGCCTCGTTATGGTTAGCTAAGACTATGGCAAAACTAGGGAGGCCACTTAAAGCGGGTGATGTTATTTTATCAGGTGCTTTAGGGCCTATGGCAAAAGTAAACCCTGGTGATGAGGTTGTAACCAAAATTAGTGGACTAGGAAGTGTTTCAGTAAAATTTAGTGATCTATAAAACTCTGGATGATGGAAAAAGTAAAATGTGCAATTATTGGTTCTGGAAATATCGGAACCGATTTAATGATTAAAATATTAAGATATTCTGATATTCTAGAAATGTCAGTAATGGTTGGGATTGACCCAAAATCAGATGGTTTAGCAAGAGCTAAAAGAATGGGGGCAGCAGCTACCCATGAAGGTGTAGATGGCTTAATAAAAATGGAGGAGTTTAAAGATATCCATATCATATTTGATGCAACTTCTGCGAAAGCGCATCTATATAACTACGATAAAATTAAAGCATTTCCGAATAAGCAAATGATAGATTTAACACCTGCTGCTGTAGGTCCTTATTTAATACCTCCAGTAAATTCAGATGCTATAACAAAAGGTGATAATGTGAATATGGTAACCTGTGGAGGTCAAGCTACTATTCCTATAGTAGCTGCAGTATCTAAAATTGCAAATGTTCATTATGGAGAAATTGTAGCCTCTATTGCAAGTAAATCTGCTGGCCCAGGAACTAGAGCTAATATTGATGAGTTTACAGAAACAACATCTGAAGCTATAGAAAAAATTGGAGGAGCTGATAAAGGAAAAGCGATTATTATTTTAAATCCTGCTGAACCACCATTGATGATGCGCGATACTGTATTAACATTAAGTGAACCAGCAGATAAAGAAGAAATCAGACAAAGCATTGCTAATATGGTTGCTGAGGTTCAAAAATATGTAAAAGGGTATAGATTACATCAAGAGGTTCAATTTGATGAAATACCTAAAGATAAACCTGTATTTATTGAAGGTTTAGGTTATCGTCACGGACTTAAAACCATGGTTCTATTAGAAGTTGAAGGAGCAGGTCATTATTTACCAGAATACGCTGGAAATCTTGACATAATGACTTCTGCAGCAAAAGCTACCGCTGAAAAAATAGCTCTATTAAAATACCAAAACGCCTAATCATGAATAATAAATTATATATACAAGATGTAACGTTGAGAGATGGTATGCATGCCATTCGTCACCAATATTCAAAAGAACAAATTACCCAATTAGCAAAAATTTTAGATGAAGCCAAAGTTGATGCTATAGAAATTTCTCATGGAGATGGGCTTGCAGGCGCTAGTTTTAACTATGGCTTTGGTGCTCATACAGATTGGGAATGGTTAGAAGGCATTGCGGATAGTTTAAATCATGCCAAGTTAACTACTCTTTTAATTCCTGGCATAGGAACTATTGAAGATTTAAAAAAAGCAAGAGAACTTGGAGTAGAAAGTGTTAGAGTTGCAACACATTGTACGGAAGCAGATGTATCTGCACAACATATAGAAAAAGCAAAATCACTCGGTATGGATGTTGGTGGTTTTTTAATGATGTCTCACATGGCTGAACCATCCGTTTTAGTAGAACAAGCAAAATTAATGGAGTCTTATGGTGCCGATTGTGTATACGTTACGGATTCTGCTGGTGCCCTTCTTATGGATGGTGTTGCTGAACGTGTAAAAACATTTAGAAACGAATTAAAACCAGAAACAGAAGTTGGTATTCATTGTCATCACAATTTAAGTTTAGGAGTTGCTAATACTGTAGTTGCTATGCAACATGGCGCAACGAGATTGGATGCTTCTTTGGCCGGAATGGGTGCCGGTGCTGGTAATTGCCCATTAGAAGTTTTAATTGCTGTTTTAAATAAAATGGAAGCAAATCACAATAGTGATTTATATATGCTAATGGATGCTGCCGATGATATTATTCGCCCTATACAAGAACGTCCTGTTAGAGTAGATAGAGAGACTTTATCTCTAGGCTACGCAGGAGTATATTCTAGCTTCTTATTGCACTCAGAACGAGCAGCAAAACGCTACGGTCTTGACACAAGACACATATTAGAAGCTTTAGGAAAAAGAAACATGGTAGGCGGACAAGAAGATATGATTGTTGATGTAGCATTAGACATGCTTAATAAATCTAAAATGTAAATTATGATAACACTAAAAATTAACGGAAAAGAACATTCCGTAGATGTGGATCCTACAATGCCCCTATTATGGGTAATTCGTGATATTATTGGATTTACTGGTACAAAATTTGGCTGCGGCAAAGGCTTATGCGGTGCATGTATGGTTCTAATGGATGGAAATGCTATTAACTCATGTCAAATGCCAATTTCTGCAATACAAGGAAAAGAAATAGTAACCATTGAAGGGAAAACAGAAAACCTTCAAGCACTTCAAAAATCTTGGGCAGAATTTAATGTTCCACAATGTGGTTTTTGTCAATCAGGACAATTAATTACAGCAACTTCCATGCTAAATAATAATCCAAACCCTAGTGAAGATGAAGTTAATGGAAATATGTCTCGTAATATTTGCCGATGTGGCACCTATACAAGAATTAAAGAAGCTATTACTCATTGTGTTGAATTAAAAAATAAAGGTTAATTATGGCGCCTATTAAAAATATAAGCAGAAGAGGTTTTATCAAAGGTATTGGCTTAGCTTCTGGCGGATTGGTTTTAGCTTCAAGCGCATACTCATTCTCTAATTTTGGTTCTAAAGAAGAGGATATACTAGAATTTAATCCAAATTTATTTGTGCAGTTAAATTCTAATGGCAGCCTAATTTTAGTCGCTTCTCGTTCTGAAATGGGCCAAGGAGTTAGAACCTCATTAACATCTGTCATTGCAGATGAAATGGAGGCAGATTGGGATAAAGTAATAGTTAAACAAGCTACTGGTGATGCCAAATATGGAAACCAAAATACAGATGGATCAAGAAGCGTAAGAACACTCTTTGAAACCATGCGTAAAATGGGAGCCACTGTAAAAGCAGTTCTTATAACAGCAGCAGCAAAATCTTGGAAAGTCCCTGAAAGCGAATGTATTGCAAAAAATCATTTTATAATCCACTCTAGTGGTAAAAAAATTGGTTTTGGCGATTTAGTAGAAATCGCAAAAGAAATTTCTATACCAGAAAACGTAATATTAAAAGACCCCAAAGATTTTAAATTCATAGGTAAAAAACTACCGAGTATTGATGTAGAAAATTTATCAAACGGGAGTGCTGTATTTGGTTTAGACAAGCGTGTACCAAATATGAAGTTTGCTGCTATAAAACGCTGTTCTGTAGCTTTTGGAACCGTTAAATCTGTAGATAAAACGGAAGCATTAAAAATAAATGGCGTTTTAGATGTTGTTGAAGTACCTATGCTAATTAAGGCATTTGGTCCTTTAGGTGGTGTAGCTGTTATTGCAACAAATACTTGGGCAGCTTTTAAAGGTAGAGATGCTTTAAAAATAGAATGGAATTATAGTAAAAACACCTCCTATAATTCAGAAACTTTTATGGATAGCATTACCGCTAACGTACACAAACCAGGTAAGGTTGAAAAAAGTATTGGAAATATTGATAATGCTTTTAAAAAAGCAAATAAAACCCATGAAGCAACCTATAAACTACCTCATTTAGCGCATGCTCCTATGGAAGTACCAAACGCAGTAGTTTCTGTAAAAGGAGATATCTGTGAAGTTTGGGCACCTATACAATCTCCGCAGGCCGCCAGAAGGGAAGTTGCAAACTTCTTAGAAACTGACCAATCTAATGTAACTATAAATGTAACTTTTTTAGGTGGTGGCTTTGGAAGAAAAGCAAAACCTGATTTTATTGTAGAAGCTACCGCTGTTTCTAAAGCAATAAATGGACCAGTTCAAGTAGTGTGGTCTCGAGAAGACGATATACAACATAGTTATTATCATACTGTTTCCTCCCAATTTTTAAAAGGAGCTATAGATAAAAATGGAAAAGTAACAGGTTGGTTGCATCGTTTTGCGTTACCTACTATTGGGTCTACGTTTACTCCTGGAAGAGATTTACCACAACCTTGGGAAGCAAGAAGTGCTACTGATGTTCCTTATGACATCCCTAATTTACAAATTGAAGCTGGTAAAGCGGACGCGCATGTTAGAATTGGTTGGTTACGTTCTGTAATAAACATACCGCATGGATTTGCTATAAATGTGTTTGCTGATGAATTAGCTCACGAAGCAGGTAAAGACCCTTTAGAATTTAGATTAAATTTAATTGGAAAAGACCGCATTCAAGAAACTAAAGATGCTTATAAATATGATACTAGTAAATTAAAACATGTCTTAAAAACGGCGGCAAAAAATGCTGGATATGATAAACAATTACCCGAAGGCCATGCAATTGGATTAGCTGTACATTATAGTTTTTACTCTCATGTAGCTGCTGCTATAGAGGTTTCTGTTACTAATGGGAAATTAACTATACATAAAATATCTGTAGTAATAGATTGCGGAACTGCAATTAATAGAGATACTATAACTGCGCAAATGGAAGGCGCGGCAATATTTGGAATGTCGTTAGCATATTATGGAAAAATAACTGCTAAAGACGGCGCAATAGAACAGAGTAATTTCCACAACTACCAAGTGTTAAGAATGCCAAATGCTCCAAAAATACAGGTAGAAATTGTTAATAGCAATGACAAACCAACTGGTGTTGGAGAACCTGGAGTTCCTGTTATTGCACCAGCAATTATTAACGCTATTTTTAAGGCAACTGGAAAGCGTTATCGAACTTTACCCTTATCTGATCATGGACTTGTTTAACTTATACAATATGCTTTTAAAAAAACTAAAACAATTAAAAAAAACCATACCTATAATAGGTATGGTTTTTTTTATATCGTGCAATGAACAAAAGAAAAAAGAAAATTATTCTATTACTTCTGAACTAGACACTTTACCTAAATTAATTATTGCAAAGGCACCTGGACAAAACCCTGAAGGTATAGAATATGATAAAAAAAGAAAATTATTCTTTTTAAGTTCTATTAATAAAAACCCTGCTATTATTACATTAGATTTTAAAGGTAATGTTAAGGTCTTTTCAGATGAAAAAGAAAAAAAACAAGGGGAAAGTTTTGGTTTACAAATTGATTACAAAAACAACTATTTATTGGCTTGTGCAAATTATTTGGAATCAAGCAGTCATATAGCTATTTATAATCTTACTAGTGGTTTGCTGAAGCATACTATTAATTTATCGGAGATACTTCCTGAAAAAAAGTTATTTCAAGCAAACGATTTAATTGTTGATGATAATGATATTATCTATGTTACAGGACGACTTGAAAACACTATCTATAAAATTGATACAAATTTAAAACCGTCTATTCTATATCAAAAAGAAGGTCTTGGTCTTCCTAATGGTATTATTTATAACCCAAAAGGTTATTTATTAGTCTCATATTACACAAAAGAAGAAGCAAATCTAATTAAGATTCCAATCAATACTCCAACTAAAGCTGAAATTATACAAATTAAAGGTTTTGATTTTAGAGGATTTGATGGTATGATTTTAAATGAAAAAGGAAACCTTGTTGGTGTCGCTAAAAATTTTGATAATCCTAAAAGAGGTTTTGTTTTTGAATTGTCTACTGAAGATGAATGGAAAACAGCTAAAGTAGTTCAAAAAATCTCTATTAATAGAAGTTCAACTATTGCACAAGTAAATTCAGAAATATATTATGTGCTTAATCAAGATTGGAAAAATAAAAATGCTAAAACATGGACCTTAGAGAAAGTTAGTCTTAAATAGCGGAGTGCTTAAATACATAAAAAAAGAGGTTGAATAATAAATTATTCAACCTCTTTTAAATTTTATAAGAATGACTTTATTCAAATATTCTTACTTTCTTACTTTGGAAACCTCTTCACTTTCAACAATATCACCTTTATTACCCCAACTATTTCTAATATAGTTAAGTACATCAGCTACTTGCCTATCTGTTAACATATTATATCCAACCATTGAGCCATAGTAAGACTGCCCATTAACCTTCATTTCTCCAGTTGCACCTTCAATAATAACTTTAATACTTCTTTCTACATCTTCCATTAGATAGTCAGACTTTGCTAATGGCGGAAAAGCTCCAATTATTCCTTCTCCTGTAGCCATATGACATGACACACAATTAGCAGCATATATATCTTTACCACTAGACATACTCTCTTTTAATTTACTAGATTCATTTTGAGCCTTAGCAGTAAAAGAAATAAATACTAAAATTAGTAAAGACAAAAAATTACAGAAATTCATTTTTTTTAAGTTTTTATATTCACACTAATGGGTACAATAACTATTCCATTTATTTCCATTCAGCAGGTAACCATACAGACATATCTGTTTTGCCTCTATTACTCCATGCGTAATAAGGTATTAACTTAACATTTACCTTATTTAATTGACGAGGTTCCAATTTTTTATACAATTGATTACTTGTCCAATCTTGTTTTTCAAGAATTCCTGCTTCGCCCTCTAAAACTGTAACTCCTGATAATAAATTTGCATCAAAACGAGGTGTTAAATGTATATCCTGAGGAATAACAACATCTAATAAACTAACATCACTAGGCAAGTCTTTAGATTCTAAGCAGTATACTAAAGGCCCGTATTTAACAGCTACTTGATTTCGTGTTTGTTCTACATTAGGATTAGCTGTAACTAATTGTGCTTTCATTGGTAAATTAAGCTCCACTTTATCTCCTTTTTTCCATTGACGTTTTAAATCAAAATAAGTACCTGACTTTAATGTTTCGGATACATTTTCTCCATTTACTTTTAAAGTAGCCCCATCAACCCAAGCAGGAATACGTAACATTAAAGAAAATTCTTTTTTTCTTTTTACATCCACATTTATTTCAATAGCACCATCCCATGGGTAATTAGATTTTTGAGATAATTTTACATTTGTTCCATCTTCCAAATCTGTATCTAGAGTATTACTTCCATAAAGATTAACCCAAACCCCTTTATCCGAAGTATTATACGCGTAACTATGCATTTTTGCTATAGTACGAATAATGTTTGGAGGACAGCAAAATACCGGCATAAACTCTCTTCTTTCACCAGAATCTCTTGTTATCTGTGACTGACCTTGAACAAAACGCAAAGGATTTGTATAAAAGAAATTTTCTCCTTTTAAATCAATTCCAGATAAAGCGCTGTTATAAAAAACAAGCTCCATAATATCTGCAAAACGAGATTCTCCATTTAATAGAAACATACGCCAATTAAACATAGCATTACCTATATTAGCACATGTTTCATTATAGGAAACTGTATTAGGAAGATCATAACTTTCTGCATAACCCTCACTTATTTTATCATTATTCCTAGAAACTGTATGATGATATGAACCTGTAGCCCCTGTAACAAACATTTTTTCATTTGCTATATTACTCCATACATTTTCTAATGAATTTAATAACGCAACCTCTCCCGTTTCAGCATAAAGGTCCGTTATTCCACAATACATATAGTTTCCATGACCAGCATGACCAACTGCTTCTGTTTCTTCTCTAAAAGGAGTTCTTTTTTGACTATGATCTAATCCTCTAGATTCCATAGCCCCACTTTCTTTACTAGTACCTAACTTGTCTACAAAACTTTGGGCTAATTCAAGATATTTTTTATCTCCTGTAGTTCTATACATTTCTACCAACCCCATATAATGTGGTGGATTCCAGTCTATTGCAACTAATTCTGGCGTAGGATTAATAAATTTTTCATAAATAAGGTCACTTGCTTTAATAGCTATATCTAAAAAATTTCTTTTCCCTGTAATTCTATAATGTACACAAGCTGCAGTCATTAAGTGTCCAAAATTATAAAACTCATGGTCAAAATCTATAGTGAAAGGCTTATTAAAAGTTTCAAAAGTTTGTTGATCTTTTCGTGGAAACTTATTTATACCATGACCTATTTGAATTTTAGTATGTAAATAACCATCTTCACGCTGAGCCTTTGCAACTACAGCTATGATTTCATCCATACGCTTATTTAAACTTTCGTCTTTAGTTACACCATACGTATAGGCTAAAGCTTCTACATATTTATAAAAATCGCCATCAAGAAATGAAAATCCTCTAAATTCACCTTCAACTAAACCTGCAGCAACTTTAAAATTATCAAAAGCGTGAATTGTATTTGGGTCATCCATTAATCTTCCAAGATTTGGAAGCATATTTTCATGACATAATTTTTGTCTTTCTGCCCAAAAACCATCTGTCCATTGACAATCAGCAAAATCGATTGTCTTTAATTTCATGTTTGGCGTAGCCTCATTATTAATTAGTCCTTTTTCTTGTGCAAAAGAAGAATTAAACAGAAATAAACTACATACTGTAATTACTATATTTTTCATTTTTATATAAAGATTAAATTATTCCCAAATAATAGGTGCAAAAACTGTCATTTCAGATTCCCCTCTGTTACTCCAAGCAAAATATGGTACAAATGAGCTCTTAACCGTTTTCCATGAAGGTTCTTCGAGTTTACGATACATGGTGTTTTCATTTTGAGTACGTAGCTTTATCTCTCCATCAATCATTGTTACGCCCCCTAAAAAGTCTGGACGATGATTTGCTTTAAGTTTCGCGTTTTGAGGAATATAAACATCTAAAATACTTGTTCCTTCAGGTAAATCTGGAGATTCAATACAATATACTAATGGCCCTCTTTTTATTGCTACTTGATTTCTTGTTTCTTCAATTCTTGGGTCTCCTTCTACAAAATTAATATCCATAGGTATGTTCATAGAAATAACATCTCCTTTTTTCCAAGTGCGCTCTAATTTTGCAAAAGTTTTAGGAGTAACTTCTATCCCTGCATCTTCTCCGTTTACTTTAATAGTTGTACCAGATGCCCATTCAGGAATTCTTAAAAGAATTTCAAAAGGTGTGCTTTTACATTCTTCTACGGTAAAGGTTACTGCACCCTCCCAAGGATATAATGTTTTTTGATTTAATTTTAATTCAGAACCATCAAGTAATGTTGTTTCTAATTTATTACCTCCATAAAGGTTAACTGCTATTCCATTTGGAGATTTACTATACGCCCACCCTGCTGATTTAGCAATAGTTCTGGCTAAATTAGGAGGACAACAAAATACAGGGATATAAGGTACTCGATGTCTTCTTTCTGTAGTTGCGTGTGTATAATCTACTCCACCATCTAACATTCTAAGTGGGTTTGCATAAAAATAATCTTTACCCTCTACGCTAATACCAACTAATGCACTGTTATACATTACTAACTCCATAATGTCAGCATATTTTGCATCTCCTTTAGCAGAAAGTAAACGGTAATTAAACATTGCATTTGAAATATTTGCACATGTTTCGTTATATGCAGTTTTATTAGGCATTAAAAAATCTTCCTGAAACGATTCGTGAACCATATCTGTTCTACCACTTGCGCTTTGAGTAGCTCCATGATGGGTTTGTCCTTGAGCACCAGTAACATACATCTTTCTATTAACAGAGCTTTCCCAAATTCTTTCAAGAGCATCTAGTAATTCTTTATCGCCAGTTTCTGCATAAACATCAGCAGCTCCTGCCCATAAATAATTCCCTAATACTGCATGTCCCTTCGCTTCATTTTCTTCTCTTAAAGGAGTTCGCATTTGATTGTGATCCCCTAAGAAGTTAGGATTTACTGTTGGGTGTTGATCCATTGCTACAGAACCTCTCATATTAACAAAAATCTCAGCTAGTTCTAGATATTTTTTGTCTTTTGTTGTTCTAAATAACTCAACTAACCCCATAATTTGAGAAGGATTAAAGCCGAAACGAGCCATATCTGGATTCTTAGGTTGAAAAACTGAATAAACGTAATCCGCGTTCTTAATAGCTATATTTAAAAAATTAGTTTTACCAGTAACACGATAATGTATTGAAGCACTTGTATATAAATGCCCCATGTTGTATAACTCATGTTGAATTATATTATCCCATCTTTTGGCTCCATTCACCTGAACATGTGTTGATAAATATCCGTCTTCCTCTTGAGCCTTACCTATTATCTCTATAATCTCATCAAGATCATCCATTAATTTTTCATCTTTGTTCTCCAAGTACAAATACATGGTAGATTCCATCCATTTATAAAAATCTCCATCATGCCACCATTTCCCTAAAGCTTCTCCTTCCATCATTCCGGCTGCTTTTTTAAAATTATCATAAGCAAAGCCTACATCTCCTTTAAAAATAGTTCCCATATGTGGAATCATAGTTTCCTCCGCCATTTTGTGCTTTTCTGCCCAAAATCCTTCTGTCCATTCACAATCCCCTAATTCTATACTTTTAAATGTAAGATGCGGACTATCTGTATGGTTTAAAATACCCCCTCTTCTATCGTAGTTGGTTGCAACAAAATCTTTCTCTGGTATTTTTTCTTGTTTTTCTGAGCACGAAGTAATCATTGCCACACCTACAAAGGCCGTGGCTAAAATTTTTAATTTAACTTTCATTTTAGTGATTTTTAAAATTTAACAAAAGAACATACTAGCCCTAACCATTAATTAAAATAGCAACCCAAACTAGAAAATGGAGGTTATAAATATTTATTCCCAAATAACCGGTAAGAAAACAGTCATTTCGCTTTCTTTACCTTTATTTCTGTTAGACCAAGCATAATATGGAACAAAAGTAGTTTTGTATGTTTCCATATTTGGCTTTTTTACTTTATGATATAATCCTTTACCATTATCTGTTTTTCGTAATAAAACTTCACCAGTAATAGCAGATACACCTCCTAAAAAATCCGAACGATATTCTGCTGTTAGTTTTTCTGCATCCCCTTTAATATATACATCTATTACACTAGATTCTTTAGGCAAATCAACAGATTCTACACAATAAACCACAGGACCTCTTTTAATTGCTACCTGGTTACGAACTTCTTCTATACGAGAATGACCTTCTACAAAATTTACATCCATAGGCATATCCAAACGGATAATATCTCCTTTTCTCCATTTACGGTTAATCGTAGTAAAAGTACCAGGTGTAACACTTACAGCAACGGCTTCCCCATTAACTAATACTTTAGAACCTTCTGCCCACTCTGGTATTCTTAGCATTATATCAAAAGGTTTTCTTTTACTTTCTTGAATAGTTATCTTAACATCACCCTCCCAAGGATACATTGTTTCTTGCTTTAATTTTATTTTAGAACCATCCAATAATTTAGTAGACAGTGTATTTCCTCCATATAAATTAACAGCTACACCATTACTAGATAAACTATAAGCCCAACCAGAAACTTTAGCAATTGTTCTTACTAAGTTTGGAGGACAACAAAAACAATCTAAATACTCTTGACGCGTTGGAAATTCAGTATTCATTTTATCGTAATCTCTAGTACCGTGTAATACACGAAGAGGATTTGCATAATAATATCTATCGCCATCTAAATTAATTCCAGATAGCGCACTATTATAAAGCACAAGCTCCATAATATCTGCATATTTAGATTCCCCTTTTAAACCTAACATACGGTAACTAAACATGGAATTACAAACATTAGCACATGTTTCATTGTATGCCGTTAAATTTGGCATTATATACCCATCTATAAAACCTTCTTCTATTTTATCTCTATTTGTAGATGCTCCATAATGCGTTTGCCCTACTGCTCCAGTAACATACATTTTCTCTAAAGCAACATTCATCCACAATCTATCTAAAGCATCAATAAGTTCTTGCTCTCCTGTTTCCGCTGCAACATCAGCAGCTCCAGCATAATAATACAACGCTAATACAGCATGACCAACAGCTTCACTTGACTTACGAATAGGAGTTCGCTCCTGTACCATATCTCCTATAGGGTACCCCTTTGTTTCTGGAGTTTCTTTTACTTCATATGCCCCACGATTATTGATAAATTTTTCAGCAAGATTTAAGTATTTTTTCTCTTTTGTAGTACGGTACAATTCCACTAAACCCATTATCTGAGTCTGGTTAAACCCAAAACGACCATAACGCTCATCATCTGTCATAAAAAGAGACACCAATAAGTCTGCATGTTTTATAGCTATATCTAAAAAGTTAGTTTGCCCAGTAATTCTATTATGAATACAAGCACTAGTTAATAAGTGTCCAGAATTATACATTTCATGATATTTACGATTATCATAACGCTCAACATCATCATTCAACTGTATTTGTGTTTGCAAGTAGCCATCTTCTAATTGTGCTTCTCCGATGATTGCAATGTACCCATCTAATTCACTTAACAACTTTGGGTCTTTATTTTGCGCATAAACATACATTGCAGCTTCCATAAACTTATAGAAATCTCCATCATGCCAACGCATACCCTTATGTTCTCCTTCTTTGTGGCCTGCAGCAATTTTAAAATTATTTAAAGCATGCCCAGTATCTCCTGTAAGTAAGGAACGCATATAGGGAATCATTTTTTCTTCGGCAACCTTAAATTTATCTGCCCAAAAACCATCTGTCCATTGGCAGTCACCCATATTAACACTTTTTAGCTTAACATGCTTACTCTCCGCATTATTAAGAATCCCTTTTTCTTGGGCAAATGTTATTTGCATTGCTAAAATGCCAAATGCGGCAATAATTATTTTTTTCATAATCCAGTATCTATAGTAATTTAATTTTAATCTCTAATTGGCAATTCAAGTTCTTTTTTTACAAGCTCAGGACTTCTATAACGATCCATTCTATCAATATCATAATTCTCAAAAGTTCTTTTAAGCATCCATAAAGGGCGCTCTAAAGTGGATTCCCAAGCAAACATTTCTTTAAACATTTTTTTTACTTTCTCAGGATATTCTGATGCCAAATCATTTTGTTCCGCAAGGTCTTCTGTTATATTATACAATTCGGCCGGTCTATCTGCAAAACGAATAAGTTTCCAATCTTCTTTTCTATATGCAAGTCGCACTTCCTTTTTCCAAAATAGAGTTTGGTGCGGTCTATCTAGGTTTTGACCGTTAACATATGGCAAAAGATTTACACCATCTACCTCTTTTAAATCTGCTACATTTCCACCGCCAGCAGCATAAAAGGTAGGTAATAAATCTAAGGTACTTACTGGATAATCATATTTCTGATTCTTTTTTATTTGATTTGGCCAACTTAAAAGATAAGGCACGCGAATTCCCCCTTCTAAGTGATTAGATTTAGTGCCACTTAAGGGAAGGTTAACAGATGCGTTTTTATCCGTAGGGCCACCATTATCATTAGAAAAAACAACTATAGTATTTTCTTCTAAACCCAATTCCTTTAACTTATCTAAAACACGACCACAAGCGCGATCCAAAGCCAATGTCATTGCCGCCAACTCTTTACGTTTTCCTAGTAAGTTTGGGAATTTATCTAGGTCTTCCTGTGTAGCTTCCATAGGTGTGTGCACCGCATTAAAAGCCAAGTATATAAAAAATGGATTTTCCTTATTCTTTTCTATAAAAGAAACTGCTTTATTTGCTAAGGCATCTGTAACATATTCTTTTGGCTCTTCGAAGTTCTCAAAACCTCTTTCCATTCTGTTATCCTTATGAGCTTTATCTATATTCTCATAACCAAAATAACTACGAGCCCCTCCTCTAAAACCATAGAACTCATCAAAACCTCTTTTCAAAGGATGATAGCGATCCGCATCTCCTAAATGCCATTTACCATACATTGCAGATGTATAGCCCAATTTCTTTAAATAATCTGCTATAGTCGCCTGATCCAAAGGAAGCCCCATATCGTCTGCAAGAAACTTAGAGTTTTCACTCATATAACCAGGAACATTAATCTCTTCATAACCAAAACGCTGTTGGTATTTTCCGGTCATTAAACCGGCTCTAGAAGGACCACAAGTAGCATCAGTAACATAACCTTGCGTAAATCTTATACCAGATTTAGCTAACTTATCTAAATTAGGGGTTATCATTTCCTTGCTTCCTTGAAAACCAAAATCTGCATAACCTGCATCATCAGAAAAAAGAAAAACAATATTTGGTTGTTTTTGGGCAGCTATAGATAAACTACACAAAACTAGCACAATAAAAGACCCTAAACCCTTCATATAGATTTATTTACAATTTTTAAACCAACACATATTAAAATGCTTGTCTACAAATTAAATAAATAACATCGGAAACGTTTTCGCGAATTTTATCCTTAAGCAACATTATTTTATCCAAAAAAAATAATAAAGAATATAAGTCGGTAATCTACGCCTTGAATGTTAATTTTTTTAACGTTTAAACATTATTCAATTAATTTTACATCAACAAATAAAGGACCGGTTGCTAAACCTAAGGGATTTGTTTTAAAATAAGCATGTAAGTTTCCTTCCCCATCGGGTAATTGAACATTATCAAATATTACTTTTCTTTGCCCTTTGTCAATTGGTAGAGTAAGATGTATTTGGTTGTATTTTAAATGGGCAATACAATTTTCTTTGACTTCAGGTAAATCTAAAGAAATTTGATATTTTCCTTTTTCTGTTTTTACACGCCAATAGCCTAATTGATTATCCTCTATAACACGTGGACCGCCATAATCAAAACGAGAGATAACTCTAGGACCTCCCCAATCAAAACGAGATAGGTTTACATGTAACTGTTCTTTCTCTCCTAAATGAATTCGTTGAATTCCTTTTGCATCACGTTCTTCCGTTACCTCATCAAACCAATTTTCATAACGTAATAGTAAATCTTCCACAACATCGGGATGTTTTTGAGCTAAATTGATTCGCTCTGTAGGATCCTCCTCTACATTATAAAGTTCTAAATTTTTTAAAACATTCTTTAGCTCATGATCCGTAGGTTGATGCACTATACCATGTGGAAAATCATGCGGACTAACTAATTTATATTTCTGAGTTCGTACTCCAAAATGCATATACTTAAATGGTGTTGGACCATAATGCATTTGCACATAAAACGCTCTATCATCCAGATTAGAATCGGTTCCATGCTTCCATAAATTCAATAATGATTTGCCATCTAACGAAACATTATTTGGAACAGGAATATTAGCAACATCTAAAACCGTTGGTAATATATCAATCATAGACCCCATAGTATTAGTATTCACCTTTTTTGGTAGCTTACTTTTCCATTTCACAAAAAATGGAACTCGTATTCCTGCTTCATAAACACTTGTTTTTGTTCCTCTTAAATTGGACACCCAACGCCCAGGATATACATCGTTTTTAGATCTTCTAGTTCGCGGGCCATTATCCGATAAAAATAAAATCAACGTATTTTCTTCTATCCCTAACTCTTTTAGCTTTTCTAGAACTCTACCCACATTGTAATCTATACTAGAAATCATTCCATAAGTGAGTGCATTGTCTTCATGTAGTCCCATTTTTCTAAATGGCGCAGCTAATTTATCTGGAACCTGAAGAGGAAAATGCGGTAAATTTGTTGCCAAATAAGCAAAAAACGGTTTGCCATCTTTTTTACCAATAAAATCTAAAGAAGCATCTGTAAAAATATCATCACAATACCCTTCGTACTTCTTGGACACATTATTATGCTCTAATACTGGATCAAAATATGTATTCCCTGCAGGACCGGCTGCCTGCCCTATTCCGCCTCCTTTATGAACCAAGACTTCTTGAAATCCTTGATCTGATGGTCGCATAGGATTATTATCCCCTACATGCCATTTTCCAAAAATTCCTGTCCTATACCCATTATCCCTTAATATTTCTGCAATTGTTATTTCTGACCCATTCATAAAATGATCCACCTGTGTGACCGCTGTTACCCCTGTTCTATAAGGGTACCTTCCTGTTAATAAAGCCGCACGAGAAGCTGAACAATTGGGATACGATATAAAAGCAGACATTTCTACCCCCTCCTTACCTATGCTTTCTATATGCGGTGTTTTTAAATAAGGGTTACCATGTGATCCAATATCTCCATACCCTTGATCATCAGACATCATTATGATAATATTTGGCCTTTTTTCTTGCCCACTAACAATAGAGTTAAAAGAGAAGCAGAAAAAAATAAATAGAAATTGAATTACAGTAACACCACATCTCTTTATATTCGACTTTTTCATTTTGCAAAGTTTTGTTTTATTAGTATTTTTTTTAATCTACCAATTAGTAAAAGAACCATCCTTACGTTTTAGTCTTGGCGTTTCTACGGGCTTAAAACCTTCTTTAAGAGCCAACTCTTCATTAAACTCAATACCAAGACCAGGGGCATTACTAACCTTATATCTATTTCCCTCTAAAATTGGCTGTACAGGGTAATAATT
Organism: Maribacter vaceletii; assembly: GCF_003634105.1. Taxonomy (GTDB): domain Bacteria; phylum Bacteroidota; class Bacteroidia; order Flavobacteriales; family Flavobacteriaceae; genus Maribacter_B; species Maribacter_B vaceletii. The sequence continues at coordinate 122,109 of NZ_RBIQ01000009.1, forward strand.
AATATCATCTAAACCAGGATTTTCTACCGGAGTATTCATTTCCTCTAACCAAGTAAAATTAGGACAAGCTGCCGCTAGATGAATCGTTGCTGCTGTACAAATAGGACCAATTGGATTATGTGGCAATAAATCTATATAATGTGCTTCAGCCATATGCGCTACTTTCATTGCCTCGGTAATTCCTCCTACATTACAAACATCTATCCTAGCAAATTGCGTAAGCTCTTTTTCTAAATAAGGCATGAATTGCCACTTGCTTGCAAATTCCTCGCCAACGGCAAAAGGAACATTTACCATGCCTCTTAATGTTTCGTATGCTTGTGGACTTTCATCCCTTATTGGTTCTTCTATAAAATCTAATGTTCCTGTAGGCATCCGTTGTAAAAAAGAAACGGTTTCCGGAACAGAAAGTCTGTGGTGATAATCAATTCCTATTGTAGGTTTAGAACCTACTTCTTTTCTTAGTTCTGTTACCCAATCTGCAATAATTGCAATAGATTCTCTAGGCTCAAAAGTAGAAGCATATTTACCCTCTTCATATTCCGCAGGAGCCAAACGCAACATTTGCCAACCTTCCTTAATTAATATTTTTGCTCTTTCTATCAGCTCTTCTTTACTACTAAATCGCAAAGAAGCAAAACACTCCACATAGTCCCTTTGTTTTCCTCCTAAAAGCTCATATACAGGAACTCCCAAAGCTTTTCCTTTAATATCATACATAGCTATATCTAATGCAGAAATAGCCGCCGTTAACACTCTTCCTCCTTCAAAATATTGCCCCCTATATAGATCTTGCCATATTGCTCCGATTTGCATTGGGTTTTTACCAATTAATATAGGTTTATAATGCTCTAGAGCACCTATAACGGCAAGTTCTCTTCCCGTAATACCAGAAGCTCCCCACCCATATATACCGTTACTCGTCTCAATCTTTATATTTAGCTGACTTCTACCAGCTATATTTACTGGAAACGCTATTATATCTGTAATTTTCATATTCTAAAAAATTATTCTTTTAACTCTATTCTTTTAACCTTACCAACTACTAATAAAAAGGAAAGAAAACCTACAACGGTTAATCCTCCTATAAAAAATAGTGCTGGACTAAAATCGCCGTCTTGTACCAAAAAACCAATTACTGAAGGCACTATAACAGCAGATAAACCTCCTATTAAATTAAACACACCGCCTACTAAACCAATTATTCTTTTAGGCGCTATTAAAGACACAAACACCCAGGTAATAGATGCTAAACCATTGCCAAAAAAAGCTATTGTTAAAAACATAATGATTAGAAAAGTACTATCTGTAAAATTAGCCCCGATAATTGTTGATGATAATGCCAAACCAACAAGAACTGGTAGCTTTCTTGCAAACTCTGGTGACCTCCCTTTTTTAACTAAATAATCTGAAGAAAATCCAGCTAAGAGAACTCCACAAAAAGCAGCCAAAAATGGAATGGAAGCTAGGAAGCCAGATTTTATAAAATCTAACCCTCTATACTCTACCAAATACGTTGGAAACCATGTTAAAAAAAAGATAGACATAGAGCCCATACAAAACTGTCCTATATAAATTCCCCAAAGTTTTTTATGTTTAAAAGCTTCAAAAAAATCATCCCAATTAAACTTTTCTTTTTCTTTAGATTTAGAACTAACATTGACTAGTCCACCTCCTTCTTGTATAAGCTTTAATTCCTGCTCACTTACCGTTTTATGCTGATCAGGATCCCTATAAAAGGCATACCAAATAAAAGCCCATACTATTCCAATAATACCAGATACAATAAGTAATCCTCGCCACCCTACTTTATCTTGTATTAGAGTTAAAACGGGAAATAAAAATGCCAAACCAATAAATTGACCCGAAGTATATATAGCTATAGCAGATGCACGCTCATGTTCCGGAAACCATTTTGTAACAATAGCATTGTTTGCAGGATAAGAAGGCGCCTCAAACACACCTATACTTGCTCTTAATCCTAATAATACTTTAAAGGAACTTATAAAACCCTGAAATAAAGTAGCAATAGACCATAACAAAAGCATAAAAGCATACAAAAACCTAAGTCTTACTTTATCCACTATTATACCTCCCGGAATTTGTAGAGCAGCATAAGCAATACCAAATACCGAAAAAATAAGCCCCATTTGAACCGTACTTAACTCTAATGACTCACTAATAGCAGCAGCAGCTACAGAAATATTAGTTCTATCTAGATAATTTATAACTACAGTCCCAAAAATTAATGCTAAAATATTATAGCGTTTTTTACTATTCATTATTTTTTTCATTGAACCATTTTTTTTAGAATAATGAGTTAATCAAAAAAAACCGAGAGCTATGACAACTCTCGGTTTTAAAAATTAACTCAACTCAACTCAATTCTTAAATTGACCTAAAAAAATCAATTTAAAAACAAGAATTTTAAATATTATTCGTAACCTTCATTTTGAATAAAAGCAGGTGTTCTTTCAATTTCCGTTAAAGGAATTGGTAAATAATATTGCTTTTGATCAAACGGTCTTTGTTCAATAGTGAATTCTGTTAAAGAATTAGTTCCTGTTAAATCTTTGGACCAGCTAATACCTCTAAGATCAAATCCTAAGTGATCTTCATTCATCCAACGTCTTTCATCAAAAAAGTTATGTCCTTCAAAAGCTAACTCTACTCTTCTTTCTCTTTTTATTGCTTCCAATAAATCTGAACCACTAGCTGTAATTGCAGGCTGCAACGCTCTTTGCGAAACTCTACTTACATATGTTCTTGCTGTAGCTTCATCACCGATATGGTACATAGCCTCTGCATAGTTCAAATATACTTCTGCCAATCTATATAAAATATAAGGTCTTCCAGGAGTAGTCTGTTGTAAGTTATCTCCTAAAGCTTCGTTTTGAAATTTACGAATAGCATACCCAGTTGTAGAACCGTGTCTAAAATTACCTTTAGTTTGTTGGTCTGCTGAAAAGGAATCCAATCCATCAGCTATCACTGTATTATCAACAGAAATGGAATAATCTATTTCTCTTCCTCTAAAAGAAGCGCCTTGATAATTAATGTTTGCATAGAAACGCATTTCTCTATTTTCGTAAGGATTACTAGGATCGTAGGTTCCATCGTCCGTCGTAGTACCATCTTCCATGTTATATTGTAAAACATAGTTATGAGTTGGTGTAGAAAGTGACCATCCGTCAAATCCTCTAGGTGATTGCGTTTTGTCCGGAAGTGAATTTGTATCGGTTCCAAAATCAAATAGCGCTCCACCAAAAGGTCTAGCAAATAAAATATCCTGATTAACAGATAAGAATAAATCTTGATATGCTTTAGCATCTGCAACAGAAATCAAATCTCTATCCCCCACCATATCAATAATGTCTTTAGCAGCATCAGCAGCGTTTTGCCATTTGTTTGCGCTATTGTAAGTATAAAGCTCTAAATTAGAAGATTGTGGCGCCATTGCTGGATCATGTAAGTCGCTTGCCGCATAAAGTAATACTCTTGATTTAACAGCCATAGCAGAAAGCTTTGTTGCACGTCCAAATTCTCCAGCAGGTCTTGTTTCTGGAAGCAATGGAATAACAACATCCAACTCACTTACAATAAAATCTACACATTCTTGATACGTATTACGTGGAATATCAAAATTATCATCTAAAGTAGCCGCTGTTGTTAAAATTGGAACAGCACCAAAATATTTGATAAGTTTTGCATACACATTAGCTCTTAAAAAACGCATTTCCGCTTTTAACTCCTCTATTCTATCTGGATCTAGCTCCTGAGCTGGACTACCTTCAACCAATTCTAGAAAAACATTTGCTTGTCTAACAAAAGGCCAAGTATCCTGCCATTTAAATCTAAATTCTCCAGGATTACCCGCAGTCCAACCTGGTAATAATCGGAAACGATCTAAACCTTGCGTAGAAGCATTAAAATTCATTCTAGCCTCAAAAGATGCTCCTTCAATACCAAAACGTTTTCCCCAAAACCCTCTTCTGGCTACGCCCCAAGAGTCCGTACTATTATACGTGGAAAATAACAACAATTCTACTTGTTCAGGGGTACTCAATACCAAATCACTGGCAAAAGAATCCCTAACATCTATTTCTAAACTTTCTTCACAACTGCCAAGGACAAAAAAGACAGTCGTTAGTACTAGTGTACCTAATCTTTTAAATAATTTATAATTTTTCATATATTTTTTTTTTAGAAACTAAAATTAACACCTAGTGTATACGTTTTTAAAGGCGTATAAAGTGCACTTTGAAAGTTATAATAACCTGTTGCCTCTGGATCTAAGCCTAAATCCCAGATATCTGAATAGAAGGTTGCTAAATTGTACCCTCTAGCAAAAAGACGAATATCTGCACCTTTAATTATATCCTTTTTTATGGTATAGGCTAATTCCACCTCTTTAAGTCGAACAAAAGAAGCGTCAAAATAGTATATATCTGCACCTTGAAAACCACCATTTGGTTGCCCTGGCACTTCATTTTGCACTGCACTATAAGCATCCCCTCTTGCAAAAGCTCTTGGGTAAATGGAATTCCTGTTTTCTGGAGTCCATCTTTCATTAAATACAAATTCAGGTGACGTACCATTTGAATCAAAATATACTAATGTCTCTGCTTCGGCTTGTCCTTGAAATAGGAAGTTTAAACTAAAATCTTTATAATTAATACCACCATAAACACCATATTGTATTTCCGGAATAGCTGAAGTTGAAGTTCTAATCCTATCATCATCATTAACTACATTATCTCCATTAGTATCCGTATAAATAGGTTCACCTTCTACTGTTCCTGCTCTTTTTATTGGTGTAGCATCTACCTGTGCTTGGTCTCTAAAGATACCGTTGGTAGGATAAACTATATAAGAATCAATAGGCTTCCCTGATCTTTTTAATTCATCAGAAATATTACTACCCTCAGGTAAAGAAACTACCTCATTTTTAGCCTGCGTAAAATTCATTCCTATGTTATAAGAGAAATTATCATTCAAAGCATCATTCCAAGCTAACTCAAATTCAAAACCATAGCTCTTGGTTTCACCAACATTTTCATCAGGAATTTGTGATGTTTGCAAACCAATAAACTGAGGAATTTCAGCACCTCTGCTGACTAAAATATCAGCTCTTTTTTGATAGAAATAATTTATATCACCAGATAATTTATTTTCAAATAATGTAAAATTTAAACCTATGTTCTGCATTTGAGCAGTCTCCCAAGTTACATCTGTATTTGCAAGTCTATTAACGTTATAGGTATTAAGAAAATTAGTTCCAGTTTCTCCAAAAATATAATAGTTAGGAATAGGTGCCCCTAAAGGATTATTACCTGCTACATTTGTTCCATAATCAAACAAGGAAAGGAACTGGTTTGGCCCTATACGATCATTACCCATTTCTGACCAAGAAGCTCTTAGTTTCAAAGCATTTATCCAGCTAGAATTTTCCAAAAACTTTTCATTTCCAATAGACCAAGATACTGCTGCACTTGGGAATGTACCATAACGTTTTCCTTCTCCAAATCTACTAGAACCATCGTGACGCAATGTTAAGTCAATAAAGTATCTTTTATCATAATCATATGACAAGGAACCAAAGAAATCCTGTCTTTTAAATTCAGAACTAGTACCACTTGAAGACTGTGTATCACCATTATTTCCTTGAAACAACTCACCACTTGTTGGATTTGGAAATCCGCCAATTTTCTGAGCAAAGAAGTTACTAGACTCATTGTCAATACGCTCCATACCAACAAATGTGTTAACCGAATGATCACCAAAAATATTAGAATAATGAATACGAGCATTGTAAATTTGTTCATCAAATTTAGTAAAATCCTCTCTTAAAATTCTTTCTTGACCAGTTTGGTTAGACCCAATCTCAGATGTGAAAGTACCATCATCTTGTTGTGCATAAAACGTCCAAGGAGTATACCATGACTTACTATCTGTATTTAACTTTCTAAAACCAGTAAATCCTTTAATACTTAACCCTTTTAAAATTTTATCCAAGTTATAATCCACTGTAAAACGACCAGTTATATTGTTACGATAGTTATTATCAAAACCAGACGCATTACTAGAGGTTAAAATAGGGTTCCCTTCATCACCTCCACGCGCAGGAAGACCATTTGGATATCTACCTATTTCATCTGGAGGTGTACCAAAAATTAATTTATAAATATTATTATTATCTACTCCAGGAGCTGTTGATTTTCCAAACCTAGCAGATAAATCCACCCCAAGTTTAAAATCGTCCGTTATATTAACATCAACATTACTACGTATTTGATATTGTTTAAAACCTAAGGCTCCTGAACGGAACAAACCTTTTTGATCAATAAAATCTCCGCTCACAAAATACTTAGCCTTATCCGTACCTCCAGAAACCGAAAGAGAAGTCCTAGATTCTGGTGAACTACTAGCTAAAGTTAAATCTGCCCAATCTGTATTTGGCGAGTTAACAATATCTTCTTCAGTAAAAGCAGGAGCGGCATTAGGGTCATCTCTTCTAAGAACCTCATTCCTATAAGTCGCAAACTGTCTCATATCCATTAAGTGTGGTCTTTTTGTAAAAGAAGAAACATTATAAGATGTAGAGAAATTTATTGAAGGCTTACCAGATTTACCTCTTTTTGTTGTAACTAAAATTACGCCGTTTGCTGCTCTTGACCCATATATTGCAGCTGCACCATCCTTAAGAACAGTAAGCGAAGCAATATCTTGTGGCGCTAATTGAGAAAACGACTCCGAAGGAACACCATCAATAAGTATTAATGGGCTATTGTTACCCAAAGTAGATTTACCACGAATTAATATAGTGGTTGCATCATCCTGAGTATTTCCTCCAGCTCCATTTCCAGCACCTGGCACTCCACCACGGTCACTAATAATTAATCCTGAAGCCCTACCAGCTAAAGATTTTGCAACATCTTTACTTGATGTTTGTGCAATAGCCTCACTACTAATAGTACTTACAGAACCTGTAAGCTCTCCTCTTTTCTTAGTAGAATATCCAACAACAACAACCTCATCTAGTCCTGCAACATCTTGTTCTAAAACAACATTTACTGTTGTATTTGAACCAATTGTTACCTCTTTATCTTTATAACCAATATAAGAGAAGACTAAAACAGCATTACTTCCCTCTACATTTATAGAGTAGTTACCATCAAAATCTGTTGAAGTACCATTAGTTGTTCCTTTTACCATTACAGTTACACCTGCTAATGGCCCTAGTTCATCAGAAACGTTTCCATTAATTGTTATTTCTTGATCCTCATTAAAAGTTATTTTACTTAATGGCGCTTCTAGATTTGCGTATGACACACTTGTTAGCCCCAATAAAAGACCACAACAAATCATTTTTAAAACACTCATCCTATACCCTTTAGACCCCTTTAAGCTAAAAGAGCTGGCTGAATAAGTGTTAGTTTTACATTTTTTTTTCATAAGTTTAATACGTTAGAGTGATTACATTTTTTTAGTTAGTTCTTGCTCTGTTAACACTACAGGGAAGTATGCCAGTACTTTCCTGTTTTTTTTACTTCTTTTACCATTTTCTCATTTTAAGTTAGTTTTAGTTTGTTAATAGAAAATATTTAAAGCTTTATTTTATCAAAGCCATAATAACATGTTTACAAAAGAAGAGGAAATAATTGTGTATCTCTTAGCAAAATTTAACCTACATTAACATTATTTTAACCAAATGGCAGTTTTAAGTAAAAAAATAAAGTCTACTCATTATCAAATAGATATAAAATTAGCCTTTAGAATAAACTAGACAAAAACTAGACACTTAGAAAAAACATGTCTATTTAAAGCTTATTTACACTTTAACTATAAGACATAAAAAAAGGCATACTACCATGTAGAAAGCCTTTTACTGAATAAACTTAAAATACTACTTGAGGGAATTTATTGCGCAATCTCCATAAACTCTACTGGAGATCCGTTATGTACTATAAATGCAACCTTAACTCCTTCGCCTGGAGAAAAAGTTTCAACTAACATTTTTTTACCCTTAAGTGCTTTTTCCATATTATCAACTAAATAAGCAACATGTGGTAGAGTTTTTATCATTTCTGGCATTGGACTATCGTCATCAAACTTTACCCATTCTATTTTATATTCATCTATATCAAACTCTGTATAATGTATTTTTCCCGGTTCATAAAAACCATCCCATTCTTTGTCTTCTGTTGTTGGTATTCCAATGTGACTAAATTCGTAATCCATAATTTTATATTTTATTTATTTGATGCCTTAAGAACAATTTCAAAATTATATTTCCCAGATTTTAAAATAAACTGTGGCAATGTTTCAGACAACGTTCCACCAACACTCATTTGCACTAAATCTAGATTTAAAGTATAATAACCCTGCTTTTTTAAATCATAAGGATGATTTGCTTCTGTAATATTTTTAGCAGAATATGGCCAAATTGAAAAACTAAAATCTGGCGCTCCTTCAATAGTAAGGCCATTTTTATTAGATTCTGTTAATTTTAGCCACCTAACATCTGACCTATTTCCATTTTCTTGAGGGTATATATAATTATAGAACAATGCATCTGTTTTAAAAAAAAACTCATCTACCTCTGCACCACGCTTTCTATCTATATAATTTTCCCAAGGTCCCTTCCCATAAAATGTAGTATTTTTAAAAGTATCCGGAACTCCCATTGTTAAACCAAACCTTACAAGACCTGGTAAAGACTCCTTAGCATCCATATTCATAGTAACAATTACTTTCCCATCACTCAAAAATTTATAAATGATATCTAGCTTCACATCATTTTTATACTGCTTACTAACAAGAATTTTAGCTTCATTAACGTTTTCCGAAACACTAGTTACAGAAGTAGTCTCTAGCTTATCTGCTAAAAATTCCCAAAACTCTTTAGATTTTTTAAACATTCTACTACTTGCCCCTTTTAAATCATTATCTATTGGTGGACGATAAAAATTAGGTTTTAATGGTGAAGCTATCTGTTCTTTTTTGTTTACAATTAAAGAAACTAGCTCCCCTGTACTCTTAGATACTTTTCCAGAAAAGTGCTTTGATGAAACTATAATTTCTTCTAAACTCTCTTTTACATCTACAATTGTTTTAGATGAAGAAGTATTAGTATTAGAAAATTTTCTAGGTTTTAAAAGGATTTGGTCTTTAGCCACTTCAAAACCTTTTTCTGCCCAAAAACGATTCCCTTTTTCATGTACACTAATTTTAACCCAATATTCTGACTCTTGTTTATACTTAACTTTTTTAAAAGGGATAACAAGAGTGTTAGAACCGGCTGCTTTTACATTTATATCTTTTAATATACCAGATTGTAATTGCTTACCGTTTTCAGAAAGTGTCCATCTAACTTCATAAGCACTTAAATCTGTGAAATTTAAATGGTTTATAGCGGTTACTTTTCCATTTTTTATATCCGAATCTTTGAAACTAAATGGTTGAAAAATATACTTACATTCCCAAGCATGCGGATTTGGCTTTCTGTCTGGAGTAAAAACTCCATTTATACAAAAATTCTTATCGTTGGGTATATCTCCAAAATCTCCTCCGTAGGCATAGTATTTTTCTCCTTTATCATTAGTAGCCTCTAAGCCCTGATCTATCATATCCCAAATAAAACCTCCTATAAGATTAGGTTTCGCATTTATCAGATCCCAATACTCTCCTAACCCACCTATAGAATTACCCATTGCATGTGCATATTCGCACATAATAATAGGCCTATCAATATGCTTACTACTAGCCATTGCTTCTAGTTGGTAAATTTCTGGATACATTCTACTTAACACATCTACATAGTCAGGATCATCTGGATTAGCATGTGCCGGTCCTCTAAATAATTTTTGTCCTTCATCACCTTCTTTATAGTTAGGGTCGGTTGGGTCTCCCTGCGCGCCTTCATAATGAATAAAACGTGAAGGGTCATAATCTCTAATCCAACCTGCCGCCGCTGCAAATGCAGGGCCTGAACCAGCTTCATTACCCATAGACCATGAAATAATACTAGGGTTATTTTTATCCCTATCTATCATACGCATAATTCTACTTAAAATAGGAATAGCCAAACTTGGTTGCTGTGGCGCATAACTACCCAAATGATGCGTTTCTATATTTGCCTCATCCATAACATAAAGACCATATGTATTACACAACTCGTAGAAATATGGGTCGTTTGGATAATGAGAAGTACGCACTGCATTAAAATTGAATTTTTTCAACAATTTAACATCATCTTCTAAATCCTTTCTTGTTAGTGCTTTTCCTGTTACAGGATGGTGATCATGGCGATTAACTCCTTTTATTTTTACAGACTTCCCATTAACTAATAATTCACTTTTATCACTAAAGGAAATATGCCTAAATCCTACTTTTTGACTTCTTGATTCTACGATTTTACCATTTGGATCTGTAACATCCAAAACTAGAGTGTACAAATAAGGTTTCTCTGATGACCATTTTTTAGGACTTTTAATATTTGCTTCTAAAAATGCAAATTTTGTTATATCGCGTTGAGGCCATCTTTCAAAATGTACATCTTCCACAGAACAAGACATAGTCTCTAATAAAACTTTTTCATTATTGGCATCGTAAAGTTCTGCATTTATCTTCCAATCTTTAAGCTCCTCTTCATCTCCTTTCATCCATAAATGTGGACGTATTTCTAATTTAGCATCTTTTAAATCGGCATCGAACTTTGTTCTAACAAAAAAATCGTTTAAAGCAATTTTTGGCTGTGCTAGTAACATAACCTCCCTATGTATGCCACTTAAACGCCACATATCTTGATCCTCTAGGTAACTACCATCACTCCATCTAAATACTTGAACAGCTACTCTATTAGTACCTTCCGTTAAAAAATCAGTAACATCAAATTCTGCTGCTAATCTACTTCCTTGGCTATACCCTACTTTTTTACCATTTACCCATACATAAAAAGCAGAAGATACACCTCCAAAATGCAAAATAATAGATTGCTCTTTCCAATTCTCAGGAATTGTAAAATCTCTATAATAACTACCTACTGGATTATCCCTATAATTTTCTATATATGGAAACTGTGGAGGATGCGGCCCCATGTAATTAAAATTACGCTTACCACCATTAGCAATATCTGGAGTAAAAGGATAAATTATATTAGAGTAAATTGGTTGCCCATATCCTTCTAATTCCCAATTAGAAGGGACAGGTATCTCTTTCCAATTCTCTTTATTTCCTGAAAAATCTTTAGCAATAAAATCCTGAGGTCTATCCGAAGATTTTTCTACAAAATTAAATTTCCAAGCTCCATTTAAAGTTTTCATTCTAGATACATCTCTATTTCCTTTTAATGCATCTTCATGGGTGGAATAAGAATAACTTGGAACACGAGAACGCATTTTATTCTGCTCGAACATTAACTCGTTTTCCCAATCATTTTGGGCATAAATACCACTAAACCCTACTATTAAAAACAATAGAGTAGCTACGTAATTTTTCATAAATAAAAGATTCTATAAATATGTTAATCTATCTTTAGAATAAATAGAGTTAACTCAAAATAACTTAATTAAAACTTAAGGCTAACCTCAAAATTCCCTTTTCTTACTGCTCCGTTACTCATTGTAATTTTAAAACCATAACCAGGAATTACCGTTCCGTTTTCTATTTTTTGTGAAACAGGACCTAGATTTACTAACACTTCTGTTCCTGTAGAAAAACGACTTCTTTGCACCTTAAAATCTGCACTTAAATATTCATGCCTTTTTAATTCTGAAAAGAAAGTTTCTCTGTGTACTGGACTAACTAACTCATTTGCCATTTTTATTAATGGACGCATGCCATCAAACTCATAAGGAGCAAAAAATATAGTAATTCCTCGACCGTAAAGCATGCTTTGTAACGCCTTAATTCTAAAATCACCATTTGCAGTTACTTCATTATCTGGGTCTTGAATTTTACCAAAATTTGCAATAGCTTCATGATATACCAAATTAAATAATGGTGCTTGGTGTGATATTTGAGATAGAGGACGATCCTCTAAATACGTCATCCCTTCAAACATATCAAAATAAGGAATCCATTGTTCCTGCCCATGTTCTGTACCATTAACAACATTTAAAGAATCTATATATTTAGCTAAAGCCAACCTACCTTCATTTCCTGTTTCTGGGTACCTACCAAAACTTATATCCGTAATATCGGCCTCTAGGCCAAGAGCTGCAATTTCTTTTTCTATACTTTTTTTAGCATAATCTAATTGAAATTTTGGATCCACACGTGCCCATCTACTCCCAGTTCTCAATAACTTGCCATCTTTATCTAACTCCATTACATCTGTAGTAAAATCTGGATCATTTTCTAGCATAGGCGAATAAGCGTGGTAGGAAGAATATAAATAACCATACTTTTTAGTAAGGTCTACCGCTGCTTTTAATTTAGAAACACCACCTAAATCTTCATTTATTGGCCAGTTATTAGGTACAAAATTGGAAAAAGTTCCCCAGGCATGGAAAAAAGCATTATCTACCTTTAATTCATCATGTGTAACCCTTATCATTTCTTTTAACTCATCAAAATTAAAAGCCATTCCAGGCATATTCACATAATGTGGGTAACCACCATAAACACCCATATAAATAGACCCAGGCAATTTATTAACGTTAGGATCTCTTTTTGCTTTATCTTTTAGGGTTACAAAGTACCCCCTTTTAATAGCTTCTTTTTTATAGATTTTTGCCATATCTACATAGTTACCATTAGGAATAAAATAGTAGCTAATTTGCATTTTACCTTCTTCCTTATCCAATTTCCAGATTGGGTCCAGAAAAACAACTCTTTCATAGGTAGACATTTTACCTTTTGAATTAAAAAGATATTGACCGTTATTATTAATATTGTACAACATACTTGGACGAGCAGAAACGTCTACAATACCAACTACTGCAGACTTTTCATTATAAGTTCCCCACCATGGCATGGTTAATCCTGTACCATTGTTAAACAATTCTAATGCCCCAAAAGACTTGCCATTATAAGTAGCATCATCCCATTTACAGAAACGACCACCATTCATTGGAAAAATATAAGACGGACAAATAACTCCTTGTTTTTGAGGAATTACTGCCGCTCCTTTATCTATATCAGTTTTTAAGCTAAATTGACGTGCAGGATATCTTAGATCCGAAACTTTATAGTTTCCGTTTTCATGGTTTACAACTTCTATGTCTAATCTTGATGTTTTAGCATTTAGTCGTAATTCACTACCAACAACCACTCCTTCCGCAAAAGTTTCATCTAAAAAAGCAGGAGATTTAAATGTGATAAGAATGATAGAATCATTCTTTTTAACAACATTTACCTCTTTACTACTAGACAGATTTAAATCTTCTTTTTTTCCTTTTGAATTTTGAACCGTAAGTAAACCCGCTGCATTTTCCCATGGATCAGAATTCCAAGTTTGTCCAGTAGTTTTTTCTAAAACATTAAAACAACCTGTATGATCATTAACGGATACTTTTATTAAGCTGTTTTCCAGAACAATGACAGAAACTTCTTTTTTTGAAACACCAACTTGTTTTTTATCAACTGTACAACTACAACAAAACAAAAAACATAGTAGTATACATAAAAAATTTACTACTTTACTTACTCTCATAATTCTCTTTTAGTTAGTCTCTAAAGCCATTGTTATATCTTTAAAAGCATTCATTACTATACCTACATCTACTGAGTAAGAAAGGTATTGCACTCCAATGTCTGACCATTTTTTTGCATCCTCTGGCGTTTCTACAAACGTACCAATTGCTTTCCCATTTTGTTTTGCCAAAAGCACTGCTTGCTCCATACGGTTTACGACTTTTTCATGATGTACCTGACCTGGAACACCACAAGATTGAGATAAATCATAAGGCCCTAGGAATATAACATCAATATCTGTTTTTACTATTTCCGAAAGATTTTCTATTCCTTCTAAACCTTCTATATGAACTATAGAAAGAATAGCATCATTAGAACCTCCAAAATGGTGTTCTTTTTTTACATTCGTATATTCCGCTGCACGAACATAACGACACATTCCTCGTTCCCCTTTTGGATGAAACAATGTAGCATTTACCACTTTTTCTGCATCTTCTTTCTTACCTACTTGGGGCACTTGTATGCATTGCACACCAATATCTAAAGTTCTTAGTATTAATGTTTCGCTATTTTCTGTTACACGAACAACTGGTGTTATACCTCTTGCTTCTGCAGCTCTTACCATTTGCTGAGCCCCTTCTATACTAAAAGGACCGTGTTCCATATCTATTATTATAAAATCGAAACCAGCTAATGCAGCTAATTCAACTATTGCGGGGTCTTGCATTTTACAAAAAGGTCCTACTACAGTTTTACCTTGTGCTAAAGCTTCTTTTAAATTATTCTTTCTCATTCTAAAACCTTCATCATTAATTTATACTATACTAAAGCTTTTGTAACTCTCTTTTTCACCAAATAATCATCCAAAGCATACGTAGAACAATCTACTCCTATACCACTATTCTTAACACCTCCATGAGGTAAGTAAATATCATACTTAACACCATTTAACTGCACTTCACCAAACTCTAAACCGTTGGCAAAAAACTGTAATGTTTCTTCATTTTTAGAAAACACATAAGAAGCTAAGCCAGCATCAGTATTATTTGACAACTGTAACGCCTCTTCTTGAGTTTTAAACGTTGTAACCATAGCCACTGGTCCGAAAATTTCATGCTGAAAAATTTCAGCATTCTGATCTTCGAGTACAACTAAAGTTGGCTCATAATAATGCCCAACTCTATCCATTATATTACCCCCAGTAATTACTTTTCCTCCTTGCTCAATTGCCTTTTTAACAATCCCATCTACCTTAGTTACTGACGCAGCATTTGCCAAAGGTCCCATATCTGGTTTATTCTCTCTTCCAAATCCGATTTTAGCATTTTCGAACTTCTTCTTAATACCTTTTACAAATTCCTCCATCACAGATTCGTGTACATAAAATCTATTTGGAGCAACACATATTTGTCCGGTATTTCCAATTTTTAATGCAGCTCCAATGTTAATAGCCAACTCCATATCTGCATCTGCATTAACAATAAAGGGCGCATTACCACCACACTCCATACTGTATCTTTTAATAGAAGTTCTACTGCTTTGCTCTATTAACTTTTGAGCAGTTTCCGTAGAACCTATCATTGTAATTAACCTTGGAATTTTACTCTCACATAGAGGAATACCAACATTTTCTCTTTTTCCTGAAATAACAGTAACTACACCTTTTGGAAAATTAATCTCGTGACACAGCTCTCCAATTATGTGTGCAGAAAGAGGAGAAAATTCCGATGCCTTTAAAATAATACTACAACCAGCCGCTAATGCAGGCCCAAGCTTAAATCCAAGATTTAATAACGGAAAATTGTATGCTAAAAAAGCTACCGCAACACCAAGAGGCTGTGAGACCATTTTATGTTCATGCGTACCTTCTTTATCTTCTATTCCAATATCTGTACGTTTTACAATTTCTTCTGAATAATACTGTAAAGAATTGGTAATACTAGTAAGGTCTTCCTCGCTACCCTCCCAAGTTTTACCCATTTCATGCATAATACTATTACGAAGTAAATCGCTATTTTCAATAATTTTATTTCGCAATTTATCAATCCACTCTAATCTTACTTTAATAGGTAGTTTAGACCAAGACTCAAAACCCTCTTGCGCTGTAATTAATGCTCTTTCTGTATCTTCCAGAGTAGCCGAAGGAATTGTGGCTACTTCTTTTTCTGTTGCTGGAGAAATAACTGTAAACGTTTCTCCGTTAGAAGCATTTACAAGCTCCCCATTTATATATAATTTCTTGTTTCCGAATTCCATTTTTTAACTTTTTAAAACATATTCACTGCATGCATACTTATGCAAAGCATCTTCATTTAAAGTAAAACCAAGTCCTGGTTTATCAGATATCTTTATTACCCCTTTATCAAAGACCATATCACTAGTTGTAAGCTCATCTCGTAAGCCATTTTCCGTTCTATCATGTTCTATATAACACTCTGGAGACCTTAATCTTCCAGGCATACAATCTATATTACTTATGAAATGTAGTGCTGCAGAAAAAGCAATACCTGTACCCCATGTATGAGGCACTACTTCTACACCATAAACAGTAGCTAATGTTGCTATACGTTTAGCCTCTGTAAGACCTCCTGTAGAACATATATCTGGCTGCGCTATATCTACACTTTTAGATTGTAATAATGTTTGAAATCCAAAACGAAGATACTCGCACTCTCCTCCAGAAATTGGAATGTTTGTTTTTTCTCTTAGTTCTGCATATTGGTTATAATATTCTGGTGAAATTGGTTCCTCAAACCAAGAAATATCATATTTCTCTACTGCTTGTGCTAATTGCACTGCCTCGCGTAAATTATATGCATGGTTAGCATCTATCATTAATTTTACCTTAGGCCCAATAGCTTCTCTAATTTGTTTTACATTTTCTATATCTTCCTCTATAGTTAAACCAACCTTCATCTTCATGGCTTTATAACCCATATCTGCATAACCTTTAGCCTCTTTAGCTAATTTATGGGGCATGTTCCCTCCATGAGTAAAATACATTCCTGTTGCGTATGGCACTATAGTATCTCTTTTTTTTCCTCCTAAAAGTAAATGAACTGGCTGTTCTAGAATTTTACCTTTTAAATCCCACAATGCTACATCTATAGCACTTATTGCAGACACAAGCACACCTCTTCTTGCAAAATCTAACGTTCTCCTATACATAGTACTCCATATAGTTTCTGTTTCCAAAGCATTTTGCCCAACTACATATGGTGTTAAGTGCTCAATTCCCGCTTTTATTAAACCTGCAGGACCATAGCCCTCTCCATAACCAACATGCCCCGTAGTACTTGTTACCTTAACAATACATATTCTTCTTTCCGAATATTCCCATTGCGAAAAGTAAAAACTCTCTTTTAACTTATCTGCAAGAATAAAACTCTCTATAGATTTTATTTTCATGTTTATATTTATATAAAATGATTCTTATTACCTTGTTTAAACTACACTATTTGAATATCCTAAGACTACAGTTGCTACTATTAAAACAGCTAGACCAGCTATTAACCAACTAAAAGCTTTTGATGCTCCAGCCCATTCTTTATTTAAATAAGCCCATATATTACTTACCACTAAAGATACTCCTAGCAAAATTGGCCAACCTATTACCGGCCCCATTTTACCCATTAATGTAGCGCCCTGCCCATAAACTCCTAAAGCTCCAAACCACAACAAACTAGCACCAATTGCCCACGCATATGCTTTTCCTGAATTAGGAACCGAAAAAGAGTTCCAAGTTTTATTTTTAGTTAGTAAAAAAATTGCATAACCAGCATTCATAATAAAGCCTCCAAACAAAACAACAACCCAAATAGCTAAACTACTATTTCGAGAAATTGCTCCTGCAGCTTCTGCCGCAACACCTACTGGTTGCGCACCAACAAAGCCCAAATTTAAAAATGCAGATAAAATCCCACTAAGCACAGCAATAATTAAACCCATTTTCAAGTTTACTTTTACACCTTTACCTTCTTCCGTGTTAGCTACCTTATCTCTTTGTATTCCTGCATATGCCGTGATTGCTACTCCAATTAACATTATAAACACTCCTAATATCACATAAGGAAAAGCTGGAAGTGAAGACGCATTTTCTAATTGAAAAAAAGGAATTAATCCGCCCACAGCAGAACAAACTCCCATTACAATACCATACGTTAAAGATATTCCTATATATGGTATACTTTTTCCAAACATTATACCCCCTATACCCCAAAGTAAACCAAAAAACATACCTACTAATAAAACACTAATAGGTGTATTAAATATTACATTAAACAAATCCGGAACAACTATTAACGCCCAAACCAATGGGACCAAAACCATAGCTACTGTAGCATGAACTAACCACCAAGCTTCCCATTTAAGAGGTGCCATAAATTTCATTCCAAGTCCAAAAGAACCTTGAAAAATACTAGCTATTAAAACTATAACTAAAGGTATAAATGCAAATTCCATAATAAATTGTGTTTCCACAAATTAACTAAAAGAAGATAAAAAATAACGGTTCTAATTTATCCTGACCTTACATTATTTTAACCTATATAAATCTAACTAAAACACATTATATACTTTTAATAAAATATATAATAACAACCATTATTCCTCCCGAAAAAGCTACTATTGCCGTTAAAAGACTTAGTGATTTAAGTAATTTAGATACTCCTACATTATGCACTTCTTTAAATAACCAAAAAAAACTGCTATTCACATGAACAACTCCTAAAGAGCCTGCTCCTATTGCTGCAGCTGTTAATTCTGGATAAAAAGCTCCAGAACTTATTAAAGGCGCCACAATTGAGGATGTTGTTATTAATGAAACCGTAATGGAACCGGTTACTGTTGTAAATAAGAAACTTAGCAAAAAAGGAATTATAACCGTTAATACCGTTAAGTTTCCACCACCAACTTCTGTAAATAGTGAATTTACTATTTCTGTATCTTTTATCACCTGCCCAAATGCGCCTCCTACTCCTGTAATTAAAATGACTATTGCACATTTTGCCCCAGATTCATTGAAATAGTTATTTAATTCGGATGCAAAATTTTTCATAGGCATTAATGGTAGTGCTAAAACTACTCCAATCATTAATGCCCAAACAGGGTTACTAACAAAAGCAATGAATGGGTTGGAGGTAGAAAAAATTGCACCTAAAGACATACATAATAAAGGCACAAGTAATGATGCGTAGGGCAAAACTTTTTTAAAGCCTTTAATTTCTATTTTATTTTCAATTACATCTTCATTAGGTTTTTTAATAACAGTACTAAAACTTTGAGTATTTATTTTTACCCATATTAAACCTCCAACAATAGCCGCAATAGCAACTACAACATTTAAAGGTATTATTTTACCAACTTGTAAATTAAGAATAGATGCAACTGCTAATGGACCAGGTGTTGGCGGTATTAAAGCATGAGCCACTGTTAAACTCATAGTTAAAGACAGACCCAAAACTAAAACAGAATGTCCAGATTTTCTTGATAAGACTAATATTGTAGGAAGTAATGTTAAATAAGCAACATCCATAAATACAGGTATCCCTATTAAAAAACCAATAACCGCCATAGATAATGGCAAGTATTTTACTCCAAATAAATTAATTATACTATTTGCTATGATATCTGCCCCACCTGTTTTAGCTAATATTTCACCTAATAGTGTACCAAATAAGATAACTAAACCAATCCATTTTAAAGTATTCCCAAAACCACTTAACAAACTTTCAGTTACGACACCAACTGTACTACCTGTTGCTAACCCTAATAGCAAACCAGAAACTAATAGTGCAGGTATAGGATGCACTTTAAATACCGTAACCGCAACAATAAGTAAAACAATACAAGAGATTAAAGCAACTAAACCTAACATAAAATATATTTTAAAAAAAGGAACAATAAACTAAATTAGTACAGGGTAAACCTCAAAGTATTTAAATTTTAAGTCCCTAGTAGAAATCAAAACTATTAATTTAACAAATAGTTACTTATAAATAAGATACCTCACGATAGCACTATTTTACCAAAGAAATTCATTAAAACACAATTAAGCTACTACCTGGTCTTTCTTATATTTCTCCATATACTCAGATGGGGTTACATTCATTAAGCCCTTAAATTGTCTATTAAAATTGGTAAGTGTATTAAATCCAGATTGGTAACATATTGTAGATATTTGCAACTCCCCTTCTATTAATAATTTGCAAGCATGACGCAAACGTATTTCATTAAGGTATTGGGTAAAAGACTTATGTGTTCTTTTCTTAAAATAACGACAAAAAGCATTTGGTGTCATATAAGCTATAGATGCTACTTTCTCTAATTCAATTTTCTTTTCAAAGTTTTCTGTTAAATACAAAATAACTCTAGCCATTCTCTCTTTTTCATTCTTATTAAATGTATTTGTAATAACTTCAGAGCATAGCGGCTCATAGTTTTCGCTTATAGATAAAATATCTAAAACATTTAATAATCCAATTACACTAGACAAACCATTACTGCCTACTAAACCAACCATATAGCTATGCACCAAGTAAGTAACAGCCTTAGAAAACTTAAGTCCTCTATCTGCTTTTTGGAATAACTGTTGCAATCTTTTTGACTCTGTTAAATTTAAAAAAGCATCTCCTAAAAAACTTTTTTCAAACTTTACAACAATAAGATCCACAACTCCTGTTACATTTTCATCTTCATAATATTCTTTATGATTTTTAAACAGGTGTGGCACATTACTACCAATGAGATATAATTCTCCCGGACCAAAATTACCAATTGAATTTCCTACATAACGAGTTCCTGTACTTTTCATAAAGTATATTAATTCTAACTCCTTATGAAAATGCCAATCTTGCTCAATACAGGGTAATGTATCTTGCCTTGCCAAAAAAGAATTTTCTGGTTTTCTTTCTGTCTGTTTGTATGTTAATTTCATAGTTAATATTGTATTAGTGTACTTTACACATGAAAAAAAATGCATAAAGCATCTTTAAATCTACAAAAATTACCAAAAAAACAACAAAAAATACATAAACATGATAAAATAGTGCTAGTGTAAAAAAGCCAATAAATACTCATTTACCAAGGGGAAAGAGTATTTTTTTAACTATTCTACTAAAAACTTATAAATACAAACAGAAGAATATGTATCATTTGGATTTAAAATAGTGGAAGGAAATTTTGGTTGGTTAGGAGAATCTGGATAATGTTGTGTTTCTAAGCAAACAGCCCCTCTTTTTAAATAAGGTTTACCACATTTACCAACTACAGATCCATCTAAAAAGTTTGAGGTATATAATTGCATTCCAGGTTCATTAGTATAAACTTCCATTACTCTTCCTGAAACAGGTTCTACAACTCTTGCAGCAAATGAAATTCCTTCAGTATTCTTTTTAGAAGAATCTACTATAAAATTATGATCATAACCATTCCCTAAAGTTAATTGCTCATGAGAATTATTTATTTCTTTTCCAATTTCTTTAGGGGTAGTAAAATCAAAAGGAGTTCCTTTTACATTTACTAATTCTCCCGTAGGAACTTGATTTTCATTTAATGCAGTAAATGTATTTGAATTAAGGGTTAACACATGATCTAGCACATCTCCTACTCCCTCCCCTTTTAGATTAAAAAAGGAATGGTTTGTAAGATTTATTGGCGTTGCTTTATCTGTTGTTGCTTTATATTCAATTTTTAATTCATTAGCATCTGTTAACTTATAAGTTACAGTAACATCTAAATTACCAGGATACCCCTCCTCCATATCTGGAGAAGTTCTTGAAAATTCTACTGCATTTGAACCTATACTATTAGTTTTCCATATAACGTCATTAAAACCAGTTACTCCTCCGTGTAAATGATTCTCTCCATTATTTTTAACTAAAGTATATTCATTACCATTTAAACTAAATTTTCCATTTGCAATTCTATTTCCATATCGTCCTATTACAGCCCCAAAATAACCTCCTTTTGGCTCAGTATACTCATGTAAAGAAGAAAAACCTAAAACTACATCCAAAAAATTACCATCTTTATCTGGAACATATAAAGCTACAAGGCGTTGTCCATAGTTTGTAAAAACAGCTTCCAAACCATTTTTATTTTTAAGCCTATATAAACCAATTTCTTCTCCATTTATAACATCCTTAAAACTATCCTCTTTAATCATATGTTTTTTTCTTTAGCAACTTTTTTCACTTTATTATCTTGCTTACATTGCATAAATAAAAAAGTAGAAGCTAAAATAACACCTAAACACTTTATACTATTCATTCCTAAAAATTAATTTTTCTAGATTGTTTAAAAATAACAAAAAGTATAGTATTACTGTTAATATTGCTATAATTTAATAGGTTTAACCTACGCTAATAAATGCAACTTCCTTTTTTAAATCCTATTTTTACACTAATAATTTAGTCATACGCTTAAAACATGGGAATAAAACAAATTGCAAAGCTCGCAAATGTATCTATTGGAACAGTAGACCGTGTTATTCATAAAAGACCTGGTGTTTCTAAAGAAACAGAAAAAAAGATTCTTAAAATTATAGAAGAAACGGGATACACAAAAAACACTACTGCTAGCAGGCTTAAGCTAGCATCTATAAAAAAGATAAAATTTGCAGTTTTATTACCTGAAACAAAAAAAGAATGGAACTATTGGAAGTTGCCAATACAAGGCATTAATAACGCTGTTAGTGAATTAAAAGAAATGGGAGTTGCGGTAGATTTTTTACATTTTAAGGACTCTAAAACCTATAGCAAAGAAATAGACGCTATTTTTTTAAAAGAATATAATGCTATTATTACAGTACCCTTTTTTAAAACAGAAAGTAATATTCTATTACAAAAAGCTGCTAAAAAACAAACCTCTGTTGTTTTTTTAGATACCGAGATAGACTTAGAAAATAATGCTCATTTTATTAGACAAAACTCCCGTCAGGCAGGCAAGGTTGCTGGCAGATTGCTTTATGGACTTGTTGGCACGGATGGAGAATACCTTATTATAAATAAACAAAACGACAAAGGCACTTTAGTAAACAATACGCAAAGAGAAGAAGGGTTTAAAGAATTTCTAAAAACTGTTCACTACAAAAAAGAAATCCTTTCTAAATCTTATTATTTAAAAAATGATTTTAAATTAAGCTCTGAGCTAATTACCTGGCTAAAAACAAAAACTCCAAAAGGAATTTTTGTTACAAACTCTAAGTCTCATATTCTAGTAAAAGCTTTAAAAAAAGAAGGCATTACCAACATACAAATAATTGGGTTCGATTTAAATGAAGATAATATTAGCTGCTTAAAAAATGAAGAAATAAATTTCTTAATTAATCAGCAACCTATATTACAAGGATATATGGCTATTAAA
This sequence comes from Maribacter vaceletii, assembly GCF_003634105.1. GTDB lineage: Bacteria > Bacteroidota > Bacteroidia > Flavobacteriales > Flavobacteriaceae > Maribacter_B > Maribacter_B vaceletii. The sequence goes on from NZ_RBIQ01000009.1 coordinate 145,110, forward strand.
AACTTATTTAACCATATTGCCAAGCAAGAAACTTTAAAAACAAATTACAATATTCCTATAGATATTATCCTAAAAGAAAACCTATTAACTTCTTAGAAACAAAACTCTAATTTAATTTTTAGTTCCCCTCTAGCTTTATATATTTGCGCTTTATTGTATTGCCCACGTGGCGGAATTGGTAGACGTGCTACCTTGAGGGGGTAGTGTTCTTATGGACGTGCTGGTTCGACTCCAGTCGTGGGCACAAAACGCTTTTTTACTAGGTATAAAAGCGTTTTTTATTCTTCAACAATAAGACCTTCTATTAATTTTCTAGTTTTTTCACTATTCCAATCTGCAGCTCCAGTTTTAGCTACTACAATTTCTCCTTTCTTATTAATTATATAAGTTGTTGGTATTTTATTGGACAAAAAAGCTATAGGAGCCTTAGATTGCTCATAATACACAGGAAAAGTAAAATTATTTTTTTGAAGATAAGTACTTACTTTTTCAGGTTCATCTTGTGCTATAAATATGAAAACAACCTCTTTAGTATAAGTTGCATATAATTCTTGTAAACTTGGCATTTCTGCTACGCAAGGGGGACACCAAGTAGCCCAAACATTTATTAATACTACCTTACCCTGTGTATCCCTTAAATTTATATGTTCCAATTTAGAAGTACGTAGCTCCCAATTATAATCTTTAATTACAACCTGCTCTTTTACATCTAACACAGACGGACTAAAAGAAAGCAGCCTATTCACATATACTTTAATAGAAAAACCTAAAGGAGTAAATAATAAAATAACTAGTAACGCAACAAACAGTATATTACCAATTAGATTCTTGTTTATTTTCATCTTACTCCTTTATCAAATCTTGTAATAAAGTATCTATTGTAGTATTATCCCAATCTGCTATATCTAATTCTTTAATAACAACCTCTCCTTTTTTATTTAAAAGATAAGATGCAGGTGCCTCCAAAATCTCTAGTGGCGATTTTTTTCCTATAAATAAATACGTAACAGGAAAAGTAAATTCATTTTTCACCATAAACTCTTCTACTGGAGCTCTTTCTTCATTGGTTATAATATAGAATTCTACCGTATCCTTATATTTAGTATATACTTCTTGAATTTCTTGTAACTCTGCTGCACAAGGCAAACGCCATGAAGCCCAAAAATTAATAAAAACAACTTTCCCTTTAGATTTATTAAAATTAAAAACATTCCAATTAGCATCTTTTAATTCCCACTCATAATCTTTAATTTTCTCTCTATCCGCTACCGCAATAATAGTTGGCGTTTTAGCAAATATTTTATTTAACCACACTTTACCATAATACCCAACTGGGGTAATAAAAAAAGAGGCTACTATAACTATTAATACTACGTTTACTATTGTTTTTTTACTCATATATAATCCAAAACTAAAAAACTCCTGAAGAATAACAGGAGTTTTTTACTAAATATTTAAAGCTAGTACCTAGCCAGCATTTTCCATTTTTATAACATTTAAAGCAGAACCTTCTCTGTACCACTCTATTTGCGCATCGTTATAGGTATGGTTTACCAGTATAACATCTTTACTCCCGTCTGCATGAACCACTTCAATTGTTAATTGCTTATCTGGAGTAAACTCAGAAATATCAATAAAATTAAACGTATCGTCTTCTTGGATTAAATCATAGTCGCTCTCGTTTGCAAACGTTAAGCCTAACATACCTTGTTTTTTTAGGTTTGTTTCATGAATACGAGCAAAAGACTTTACTATAACCGCAGCAACCCCTAAATGTCTAGGCTCCATAGCAGCATGTTCTCTAGAAGACCCTTCTCCATAGTTATGATCCCCAACTACGATACTTCTTACCCCAGCTGCTTTATATGCACGTGCTGTATCTGGAACACCACCAAACTCTCCTGTTAATTGGTTTTTTACAAAATTAGTTTTTTTACCGAAAGCATTAACGGCACCTATTAAACAGTTATTAGAAATATTATCTAAATGTCCACGAAAACGTAACCAAGGCCCAGCCATAGAAATATGATCTGTTGTACACTTACCAAAAGCCTTAATTAATAATTTTGACCCTATTAAACTCTCATCTTTTATAGGTGTAAATGGTTCTAACAATTGCAATCTTTCAGAGTCTGGAGACACTTTTACCTCTACACCTGACCCATCTTCATCTGGAGCAAGAAAACCTGCATCTTTTACCTCAAAACCTTTAGGTGGTAATTCCCATCCTGTAGGCTCGTCAAACATTACTTCTTCTCCATTCTTATTAATTAGCTTATCCGTCATTGGATTAAAATCTAATCTACCAGAAATAGCAATAGCTGCAGTAATCTCAGGAGAAGCTACAAAAGCGTGTGTATTTGGGTTACCATCTGCACGTTTTGCAAAATTCCTATTAAAAGAATGCACTATACTATTTTTAGGAGCATTTTTAGGATCACTGTACCTTGCCCATTGCCCAATACATGGTCCGCAAGCATTGGTAAATATCTTAGCATCTAGATTTTCAAAAATTCCTAAAATACCATCACGCTCTGCCGTATAACGCACTTGCTCAGAACCGGGGTTAATCCCTAATTCCGATTTCATTTTTATGCCTTTATCTATAGCCTGTTGTGCTATGGATGAAGCTCTGGATAAATCTTCATAAGAAGAGTTAGTACAAGAACCTATTAGTCCCCATTCTACTGCTATAGGCCAATCATTTTCGGTTGCCTTTTTATTCATATCCACACCAACTTTGGTAGATAAATCTGGTGTAAAAGGACCGTTTAATAATGGGGTTAATTCCGATAAATTAATCTCTATAAGTTCATCAAAATAGTCTTCTGGATTAGCATATACTTCTGCATCTCCAGTTAGATGTTCTTTTACTTTATTTGCAGCATCTGCAATATCTGCTCTGTCTGTAGCGCGCAAATAACGTTCCATAGCGTCATCATACCCAAATGTAGATGTTGTTGCTCCTATTTCTGCTCCCATATTACAAATAGTCCCTTTACCTGTACAAGATAAAGACAATGCACCAGGACCAAAATATTCTACTATTGCGCCTGTACCTCCTTTTGCCGTTAAAATTTCTGCAACCTTTAAAATAACATCTTTAGGAGCGGTCCAGCCAGAAATTGTTCCTGTTAACTTAACACCTATTAATTTAGGGAATTTAAGCTCCCAAGCCATTCCTGCCATTACATCTACAGCATCTGCACCTCCAACTCCAATAGCAACCATACCTAAACCGCCAGCGTTTACCGTGTGAGAATCGGTACCAATCATCATACCTCCTGGAAAAGCATAATTTTCTAATACTACCTGATGAATAATACCCGCTCCTGGTTTCCAAAAACCAATACCATATTTGTTAGAAACGGATTCTAAAAAATCAAATACTTCTGCACTTGTGGTATTCGCCGATTTTAAATCTGCGGAAGCGCCATTTTTTGCTTGTATTAAATGATCACAATGCACTGTAGTTGGCACTGCAACTTTAGGTTTACCCGCTTGCATAAATTGTAGTAATGCCATTTGTGCCGTTGCGTCTTGGCATGCAATGCGGTCTGGCGCAAAATCTACATAATCTTTTCCTCTTACAAATGCTTTCTCTGCATTACCATCCCATAAATGCGCATATAAAATCTTTTCCGCTAAAGTCAAAGGTTTTCCCACAACACCCCTCGCCACATTTACTCTTTCTGCCATGTTAGAATACACAGCTTTTATCATATCAATATCAAATGCCATAGATATATTTTTTTTAGTTTCTTTTTAAGTGTTCCCTAAGATACAAAAATTAGTACATGCGTATCATGTAAATATTCTATACGTACCTGCATTTATCAAAAAAACTAAATGACCTCAGAAATAAAATTTTTTTGACACCAATTCGTTTGCCTTAATAATACAGTCCTTTCCTAATCCATAAAGATATCTACTGTGAAGATTAAAAAATTCTGGAAACGAATTTTAATAGCACTAATACTAGTTCCAGTGTTATTAGTAGGGTCTTTAATGCTATATATTCAGAGTAACCAATCTGAAATTATTAAAGAGGAAATTGCAATCCTAAACAAAGAACACAAAGGCCTTATTACTATTGGTGAGAGTGAATTATCGCTTTTTAGTAATTTTCCATACGTATCTATAAAAGTGTATGATGTGCAAATTCTGGAGACAAAAAAAGACAACGCACCCACCATTATGGATGTAAAAGACATATACGTAGGTTTTAATCTATGGGATATTGTAAAAGGAAATTATGATATTCAGTCTTTAGTTCTAGAAGAAGGTGTTTTTAACATCGTAATTCATGAAAATAATACTACTAATATTCAAAATTCCTTAGCTAGTACTCAGGAAACAGAAACTCCCTCTACTAATATTCACTTAAAAAAAATTAAATTAAAAAATCTAGATTTTCACACTTTAGATGAAGCTACGAATACAGATGTTGAAAAATTTATTTATAAAGGTAAAGGTGGTTTTAGTCAAACAGATAGTATCATTGCGGGGCATATAGATACCGATTTTGAATTAAATGTGATAAAAAATGGAGATACTACTTTTATCCATAAAAAACATTTTGAAGTTCATACTGATGTAGCATTTAATGAATACACTGGTATTCTAGACATACAACCATCAGGTATTGTCATGGAAAATGGAGATTTTGAGTTAGAAGGTTCTATAGATACTAAGAATGACGTAGATCTAGACCTTACAATACAAGGAACAAAGCCCAATTTTGATATGCTAATTGCTTTTGCTCCTACAGATGTAATACCCATATTAGATAAATACAAAAATGCCGGCGAAATTTATTTTAATGCTAGTATCCAAGGACCATCAAACAAAGGGAACAGACCTTTTATCAATGCTAATTTTGGTGCAGGAAAAGCTTTTTTAGAAAACACAAAAAAAGGAAAAAAGATAGATAGCATGGGTTTCAATGGCCATTTTACGAATGGAAAAAATAGGAGCGCTAGTACCATGGAATTTTCTTTAACTAATATGACCGCCTCTTTAGAAAAAGGAACATTTAAAGGTGCTGTTTTTGTAAAGAATTTTGAATCTCCTGAAGTAGATATGCAAATAAATTCGAATTTTAATCTCGATTTTATTACAGACTTTTTTGAACTGCAACAAGTACAAGATGTCTCTGGAGAAGTTTCTCTGAAAATGAATTTTCATGATATTATAGATATTGACAAGCCCGAAAAGGCACTAGAAAAAATTAATCAAGCTTACTTTGCCGAATTACTGGTAAAAAACTTAAGCTTAAACGCCAAAGAGCTTCCCGCACCCTTACATAATTTAGATGTACATATAGTAATGAATGGCAAAGAAGCAACGCTAAACCAATTCAATTTATCCATAGGAGAATCAGACCTATCGGCACGTGGTTTTCTTTCCAATTTACCAGCTATAGTACACCATACCAATATTCCCGTAAAAGCTCATTTAGATATTACTTCTAATACCTTAGATATTGCGCAATTAACTGGCTTTTCAAAACAAGATTCTATCCCAACTGGTATCGATGAAGAAATTAAAAACTTAAGCTTAGGGTTTTCTTTTAAAACTTCTGCCAAAGATTTTACAGCATCTAAATATTTACCAAAAGGGGAGTTTTTTGTAGATAGTTTGTATGCAGAATTAAAACATTATCCACATAAACTACACGATTTTCATGCCGATGTTTTAATAGATGATAAAGACTTGCAGTTAGTAGATTTTACAGGCTATATAGATGATAGTGATTTTCATTTTAACGGACTTATACATGACTATGCCTTTTGGATGCAACCAGAGCTTAATGGGAATATAGATTTAGATATAAATCTTACTGCTAACCAATTAAGACTCGAAGATCTCTTTTCTTATAAAGGAGAAAATTATGTTCCCAAAGAATACCAACATGAAACTTTTAATGATTTAGCATTGCATTTTGCTTCTAGTATGCATTATAAAGACTCCTCTATGCATTCTATAGATTTAGCTCTAGATAAACTAGATACTAAAATGAAATTACATCCACTTCGTTTTCATGATTTTAAGGGGAATATACATTATCAAGATGAACACGTAGTTATAAAAGACTTTCATGGAGAAATAGGAACTACCAATTTTAATTTCGATTTAAACTATTATTTAGGGAAAGATGCACAAATAAAGAAAAGAGATAATTACCTAAGTGTAAATGCAAATTATATAGACTTTGATGCCCTTTTTAATTTTAAGGTAAGTCCGCCAAAACCAGCAGAAGTGTCTACTTTAAAAAATGCAGATGTAAAAGAACATGCTAATGCATTTAATTTATATGAATTACCATTTACAGATATGCAATTTAAGGCCAATGTTGCGCACTTTATATACCATAGAATAGATTTACAAAATATCAAAGCCGATGTAAGAACAACCCCAAATCATTATATTTATATAGACACTTTGGATATGGATGCTGCTGGAGGAAATATTAAATTAAACGGATATTTTAATGGTAGTGATTCAGAACATATTTATATGCAACCAAATTTGGTATTAAATAATGTGGATTTGGATAAACTACTCTTCAAGTTTGAAAACTTTGGACAAGACCATCTCGTTTCCGATAATTTACAAGGGAAGCTTACCTCTAGAATCAAAGGCAAAATAAGAATATATCCAGATTTGGTGCCAGATTTAGACCAATCTACTTTAGAAATGGATGTAAAAGTACTAAACGGAAGATTAAAAAATTACAATCCCATGCTAGCTCTTTCAGATTATATGGAGGATAAAAACCTGCAAAACATTAGGTTTGACACCTTACAGAATAGTCTAAATATAAAGCAAGGAAAAATTACCATTCCTAATATGACTATTGCTTCTACTTTGGGGCATATGCAATTATCTGGCACGCATGATAATAATCAAAATATAGATTATGCGATACGTATTCCATGGAAAACTGTAAAAAAAGCAGCTTGGCAAAAATTATTTGGTGGCAAAAAAGATACTACTAGTAGCCCCCAACAAGAAGATACCATTGCAGCAATAGATCCCAACCAAAAAATAAAATACCTTAATTTAAAAATTAAAGGGAACGTAGACGACTACAAGGTGTCTTTAGGTAAGAAAAAAGAGAAGTAGCATGTAATAGTTTTTCTAGGAAGCTATTACATGCTTTTTTTCATATCATATACTAACCGTTTGATTTTGTAAGAAAAAATTGCGAAGTTTGTTTGGCAATAAATATTTTGAAACAAAACTTCCCCTAGAATTAGAAGGAATTAAAAAACAAAGCAATTCAAATTAGTGAAAGTAAATAATCCAATATTCTTTGAAAACAGAAGAAAACACCATGAATACGTTGACCAGAAGATTAATTCTATTCGTTCCGATAAATCAGGATTTATCAATTTATCATCACTTGAACTAATAGAGGTTCCTGAAATTTTGCGAGAAGTTGAAGATAAATTTTGCCTTGATTTAAGTAGCAACTCATTATCAGATCTACCTGACTGGTTTTACGATTTAGACAATATCCTTTTTCTAAACCTAAGAGGAAACAACTTTTCCCAATTTCCAGTAAGGCTTCTAAATATGAAATCTATAATAAAAATAGATTTTAGTTTTAACAATCTTGGAAAATTAAAATTTTGGGAGTCTGATAACTCCAATTTGGAAATTTTAGTATTAGACAACTGTCGTTTGATAAAATTTCCACGATTTATAAAAGGCTTAAAAAAACTAGTTAACCTTTCAATCAATAACAATTTCTTAAGAAAAGTCCCCGATTGGATTAATGAACTAACAAACATCAAAACTTTAAATTGCGAAAATAACTACTTAAGAAATATACCCAATATTAAGAATCTGAACAACCTTGAATGTCTTAATTTAAAAAAAAATAAAATTGTAAACATCACCGATGACCTAACAAGGCGTCAAAACTTAGAGCAATTAGGACTTAGCTCCAATAAAATAAAAGAATATCCGCAAAAATTAAACAAATTAAGAAAACTTAGAAGACTAGAACTAGAGAACAACAACCTAAAAGTAATACCTGAATTCATTAAAGATCTAAAGACAATAGAAGTATTAAATATTAGCAATAATAGTATTTCAACTCTTAAGCCTTTAAATAATCTTAAAAATTTAAAGAATTTAAACTTCTCTTCATGTAATGTTATTTCATTAGAACCTATATTGCACATTCTCGAAAAAGGTACTCAGATTAACGAATCACCGACTTTCGTAAATCCATTTATTAGTTCAATATATCTCAAGAACAACAAATTAGAATATCCACCAATTGAAATTATTAAACAAGGGAATTCAGCTATCCTGAGGTATTTTAAAAGATTGAATAATACTACGCAAAAAGCCGTCCTTAATGAAGCAAAAGTATTAATTGTTGGTAGAACAGGAGCAGGTAAAACGTCATTACGATATAAACTAAGAAATGAAAAGTCAAAACTCCCCAAATCTGATGAAAGTACTCAAGGCATTGATGTTGAAATTTTATCATTAAAGTTAGATAACAATAACTCTATAAAGCTAAATATTTGGGACTTCGAAGGACAAAGTATAGCTTATCAAACTCATCAATTTTTTCTCAGTAAAAGATCTTTATATCTTTTTGTTGTTGATACGAGAACTGAAAAAACAGATACTGACTATTGGTTCCAAATTATAGAAATACTTGGAGGCGGGAGTCCACTTATCCTATTCAACAATGAAAAACAAGGAAAAATTGCTCATCTAAATCATAAAGCCTTAATTGAACGATTTGGAAGCTTTCTAGTTGACCAAGTTTATCAAATTGACTTAAGGAAAATTTCAGAAGATAAAACTGAAACCCAAAAATTTCATAGATTCATCTTTAATACCATTAATCAAATAAAGTCTCTTCCTCTTGTTGGTATTAAGCTTGAGAAATCCTGGTTGAAAGTCAGGGAAAAAATACAAAAAATTTCTAAGTCGAAAAGTGTTATTTCTGCAAAAGAACTTTTTGATATTTGTGACGAAAATGGGATAACTGAAAAACAAGACAAATTAGATTTATCTCAATTATTCCATGATCTTGGTGTTTTTCTACATTTTCAAGACTTTAATTCTATTTCAATATTAAATAACATCATTATTCTTAGAAATGAATGGTCAACAAAAGCAGTCTATAGAATCCTAAAGTCTGAGTCAATCAAAAAAGAGAAAGGTAAATTCATGCTTAAAGATATTCAAAACATTTTTAACACAGACGATAACTTACACAAAGACTATGAAGCTGAAATTTTAGAATTAATGGTGAAATTTAAATTATGTTATAAAGTAATAAATACTGATTATTTCATAATACCACAATTACTTGAGCCAAACAAAATAAGTGGAGAAGTGTTTGATTATAGCGAAACCACTCAGCTCAAAGTTATTTATGATTTTATGCCTAAAGGGATAATGACACTACTAATAATAGAACTTCATCCTTTTATTGCCAAAAATCAAACAACTGTTTGGAGGGATGGATTAGTTATTGAATATTTAAATTCGGTAGCTGAAATTGAAGAAAGCCAAGGTATACGTGAGATTTTAATAAAATCTAAAGGACCTAAAAGAAATTTGATTGCATTAAAAGTATTATTCGCTATAGACACTATTAATAGCCGATATAATTTCACTAGTAAATCAAGTGTTAAAACAAAATTACAATGTACTTGTAAAGAATGTATAGACAATGAAAATCCTTATTTTTTTGATTTACTTGCATTGGAAAAATATAGAGAAAAAGGTGGAAAAGAATTTCCTTGCGGTAATACAGGAAACGTCGCTTCAATAAACAAAATACTAAGTATACTAGAAAATGGCGAACAAAACAATAATCTAGAACTAAACTTATTTAAAGAAGCAAACCAAATAACTCCTGAAAAAATAACATTTGATATAATTGAAGTATCATCTCGTGTATTGGAACGAAAATTTGTAAAAAGAATTGAAGACCAAATAAATGATGATATAGTTGATTTATTAAGAACAAAAGGATATAATGTTACAGATCAAACTAGATCGGGAGCTTCTGAATCTGGATTGAAATCAGGAGAGTTAGATCTAATGCTTAGAAGAAAAAATGGAATTCCATTAACAATAATTGAATCTTTAAGGTTAAAAAGTTGTGGTTCTAAAAATAGAATTATTGCCGCACATATAAACAAATTATTTACCAAATACGACACCCATGGTCTAGAAAGAAACTTTATGCTGGTATTTGCGGAAACTAAAAATTTTCAAAATCTATGCAGAAATTATTTTCGATACATTGACAAACTTAATTCTAAAATTGGTTTCGACAAAAAAGAATTTCCAATTACAAGATTAGATAAAAAATCTGACCTTTCTAAATCTGCTAATATTAAAATAGCAATATCATATCATCTTCATAACAATGAGACCAGAGAACTAGCTCATATAATTTTAAATATGAGGTAATTACGAAGAAATTATTTTTAGATTTACATATACTCAAAATATACTGCAATTTTCCTATGATAAGTTTTCTTTTACGAACTTAATTCAACACATGGATAATAAACGAATATGCAAAACAAAACTTATAGGTTGTAAAATATAAAACATACAAGTATTGCCTTCTGAGAAATCCTCAAACAACCATACTTCTATTCCACTCAGTTCATATACAATTCTTCATACTTCAGAGTTATTCAAACTAACATATAAAAACAAAAAAGTCCGAGCATAAAACTCGGACTTTTAAAATATTATAATTTAAAACTATAATTAGCTTACTAATTGCTTTTGAGAAGGTTTAAACTTTGTAAGTACAATACCTTCTACAGCAGCTTCATACTCTTCCATAGTAGGTGTTCTTCCTAAAATAGTAGATAATACTACTACTGGCGTTGAGGATAATAAAGATTCTCCTTTTTTACCATCGGTATCTCTAACTACTCTTCCTTGGAATAAACGGGTAGAAGTTGCCATTACCGTATCCCCTGGCTCTGCTTTTTCTTGGTTCCCCATACAAAGATTACATCCTGGGCGCTCTAGATACAATAAGTTTTCATATTTAGTACGTGCTAAACCTTTTGGTGCACTATCATCGAATACAAAACCGGAGTATTTTTCTAATATTTCCCAGTCGCCTTCTTCTTTTAACTCATCTACAATATTGTAGGTTGGCGGTGCAACTACTAAAGGAGCTTTAAACTCTACTTTTCCTTGTTGTGCTTCTACATTCTTTAGCATTTGTGCTAAAATCTTCATATCTCCTTTGTGGATCATACAAGACCCAACAAATCCTAAATCTACTTTTTTAGTACCTCCGTAGAAAGATAATGGCTGAATGTTATCGTGCGTATAACGCTTAGATACGTCTTCATTATTTACATCTGGATCCGCAATCATTGGCTCCACAATCTTATCTAAGTCAATCACTACTTCGGCATGGTACTCCGCATCTGCATCTGGCTTTAACGCTGGTCTTTCTCCAGATTTTAACTCCGCTATACGCTTGTTTGCTTTATCTACCAATCCTTGTAATACTTTCTTATCGTTATCCATACCCTTATCTAGCATGATTTGGATACGGTCTCTTGAAATTGCTAAGGACTCTGCTAATGTATCGTCTTCCGAGATACAGATCGATGCTTTTGCCTTCATCTCTGCCGTCCAATCTGTAAATGTAAAGGCTTCATCTGAAGTTAAGGTTCCAATATGCACCTCAATGATTCTTCCTTGGAATACATTCTCACCGCCAAACTGATTTAACATCTGTTCTTGCGTAGCATGTACCACATCACGGAAGTCCATGTACGATTTCATATTTCCTTTAAACGTCACTTTTACAGACTGTGGAATTGGCATTGTTGCTTCTCCTGTTGCTAATGCTAAAGCTACAGTTCCAGAATCGGCTCCAAAAGCAACTCCTTTTGCCATACGTGTATGCGAATCTCCTCCAATAATAACATCCCAATCATCTACTGCAATATCATTTAATACTTTATGAATAACATCGGTCATTGGAAAGTATTTCCCTTTAGGATCACGTCCTGTAATTAATCCAAAGTCATTCATAAAAGACATTAACCTTGGAATATTTGCTTTAGACTTATCATCCCAAACGGATGCGGTATGACAACCCGATTGGTATCCTGCATCTACAATTGGAGAAATAACGGTTGCTGCCATCATTTCTAATTCCTGAGAAGTCATTAAACCTGTAGTATCCTGAGACCCTACAATGTTTACCTCTACACGAACATTAGAACCTGCATGTAATGTTTTACCTGGTGTAGTACCAACTGCATTCTTATTAAATATTTTCTCTACAGCAGTAAGCCCTTGTCCTTCTACAGAAACTTCTTTTGCTGCAGCGTATACTTGCGGAACATCTATTCCTAAGACTTTACAAGCAAAAGTTTGTAATTTTTTACCAAAAACAACAGCGTAAGAACCTCCTGCTTTTATAAACTCCATTTTTGGAGGTGTTAAAGCTGTAGAAATATCTTTAACAGCTTCCCCGTTTTTATATAATTTTTTCTCTTTGGTATTGATAGTAAGTACCGTACCTGTATCTACAGAATAGGTTTGCTCTAGAACTGGCTCCCCATCTGCAACATAAACAGTATTACCGTCTGCATTTTTTTTAGTAACCCAATTCTTAAGATCTATACCAATACCACCAGTTACACCAACAGTAGTTAAGAAGATTGGAGCAATACCATTTGTACCTGCTATTACTGGAGCATAATTAATAAATGGCACATATTTACTAAAAGGAACTCCTGTCCATAACGCAACATTATTTACCCCTGACATTCTTGAAGACCCTACTCCCATAGTTCCTTTCTCCGCAATTAGCATTACACGCTTATCTGGATGTTGCTCCTTTAAAGCTAATACTTCATTTTGCATTTCTTTATTATGCTCAAACATACACTGACCGTGTAACTCACGATCTGATCTTGAATGTGCATCTGCACCTGGAGATAATAAATCTGTTGAAATATCACCTACTCCTGCTACATAGGTTACAATTTCTATTTCCTCATCTACATCTGGAAGTTTAGTAAAGAATTCTGCTTGCGCATAACTTTCTATAATATCCTTTGAAATTGGGCAGCCTTTCTTCATAGCATCTGCCAATCTTTCTGTGTCTGCTTCATATAAGAAAACCTGGGTTTTTAATACTTCTGCAGATTTCTTAGCAATATCTATATCCTTTTGGTCTAGAACTAAATCTAACAACACCTTTACAGAAGGCCCACCCTTCATATGAGATAATTGCTCTAAAGCAAAATCGGGTGTAATTTCTTTTACAACTTCTTCTCCTAAAATAATTTCTTTTAAAAAGGTAGCTTTTACACCTGCAGCACTTGTGGTTCCAGGTAAAACATTATAGATAAAAAAGTTAAGAGAATCTTCTCTATTCGCATTATCTACATCTTTAATTTGTTCAATAATTGCGCTTAATAAATCTGCGCCATCAATTGGTTTTGGATGAAGTCCCTGTCCTTTTCGTTCTTCAATCTCCGCAATGTAATCCTTATAAATCGTCATAAAAGAAATTATTTTAGTATTGTATTTTGATAAGTGATTTTATCAAGCTATTCGCTAAATAGCCCTATCAACATAAAAAGCTCTTCCCAACAAAATTATTTTAGGGAAATGCAATCTCGTAAAATTACTAAAATCTACAAGTTTTTGGAAAAAATTCTAACTGGATTACTATTGTTTTATAGAAAAACAAAAAAAATGCGTATGAAAAAACGAATTTTGTATTTTTTAAGTACTTTTTTTAGCAATACCTTTAACGAAAACGTTTGAAATGCAGTGTTGACACTACCACAAATGTTTAATAATAGCCTCTTCGGAGATGTTTTCGGCCTCTGCTTTATAGTTTTTTATAATTCTATGTCTTAAAATTCCTAAAGAAACTGCCTTAATATTTTCTATGTCTGGAGAAAATTTACCGTTGATTGCTGCATGTGCTTTTGCTGCTAAAACTAAGTTCTGAGATGCTCTTGGACCTGCTCCCCAATCTATATATTGTTTTACAAAATCTTCTGCAGTATCTAAATTTGGTCTTGTTTTATTTACCAAGGTAACAGCATATTCTACTACGTTATCAGGAACCGGTATTCTTCTAATTAATTTTTGAACCGCAATAATTTCTTCGGCACTAAATAAGGTGTTTATTACCACATTAGTATCTGACGTAGTATTTTTAACTACTTGTATTTCTTCTTCTATAGATGGGTATTTTAACTCTATAGCAAACATAAAACGGTCTAATTGTGCTTCTGGCAAAGGATACGTACCTTCTTGTTCTATAGGGTTTTGTGTTGCTAGTACAAAGTATGGCAAATCTAATTTATGCTGTGTTCCTGCAATAGTAACGGCTCTTTCTTGCATTGCTTCTAATAAAGCTGCTTGCGTTTTAGGAGGCGTTCTATTTATCTCATCTGCCAATATAATATTAGAAAATATTGGGCCTTTTATAAATTTAAAATTTCTGCTTTGGTCTAAAACTTCGCTACCTAAAATATCACTAGGCATTAAATCTGGCGTAAACTGAATACGCTTAAAATTTAATCCTAAGGTTTGAGCTATTGTATTCACCATTAAGGTTTTTGCCAAACCAGGAACACCTATTAACAAAGAATGCCCACCTGTATAGATTGAAAGTAATATTTGATCTATTACTTGGTCCTGCCCAACTATAACTTTAGCAATTTCTTGCTTTAAAGCTTTGTGTTTTTTTACTAAATTTTCTATTGCAGTAACGTCTGACATGTATTTATTCCTTTACCCAATTATTGGTAAAATCGCAGTCTTTCTTAGAGTCATTAACACTAATATAAGTATCTTCTATATGATCATCCATCCACTCTTTAATGGCATTGAACTGCTTTTCTGTTAAGGCTAATTTTTGAATTTTTATATAGTCTTTTGCAAAATCTGCTACATGCTCATCATATCTATTAGTAACTTTTAATAGCTTATATTTTGGAGGCCCTCCTCTTGGGTCATCTTCTCTAATAGGGTAAGAAACTTCATTGTCTTTTAAGTTTCTTACTTGGTTATATAACGAAGGATCCATTTTTGTTAACTCAAAACGAGAATCAAAATTTGTTGGGTTTCTTAACAAACCACCATCAAATTTTGTTTCTTTTTCATCCGAGAAATTAAGTGCGGCTTCTGCAAAAGTAAACTTCCCTTCGTTTATTTTAGCTCGGATACTATCTAGTTCTGTTTTAGCTTCAAGTAATGCATCATCTGAAATTTCTGGTTGAATTAAGATATGTCTTAAATCTAATTCTTGGCCCCTAATTTTTTCAATAAAAATAATATGGTATCCAAATTGTGTTTCAAAAGGCTCCGAAATTTCTCCTTCTTGCAAACTAAATGCTACGTCTTTAAACGTTTTATCAAACCCAGTTTCTTTTGTAATACTATAAAAACCTCCTTTTGGCTTAGACCCTGGGTCCTGAGAATAAAGAATTGCCTTTACACTAAAACTAGAATCATTATCCTCAACATCGGCTTTAATTTCATTAAGCCTATCTAATACTTTTTGTATTTCTTTTTCAGAAGGTTTTGGAGATTTTACAATCTGTGCTATTTCCATTTCTGCACCAAAAACTGGTCTCTCGGCTTCTGGAATTTTATTAAAAAACTGTCTTACCTCTTCTGGCGTAATTTCTATTTCAGATACAATGCTACCCTGCATTTTTTCTGATAACATACGTAATTTATTAATCTTAAATAATTCCTCTCTAAAACTAGCCTCGTCTTCTTTTTTATAATACTTTAAGACCTTATCCATAGATCCTATTTGCTGCACTAAAGATTGTAATTGTCTATCTCCTGTAGCATTTACCTCATCATCAGAAACTAAGATACTATCTTGTACTGCTTGGTGGGCATACAAACGATCCTCCATTAATTTCCCCAACAAACTACAACGAGTAATATCTTCTGTAGAGGCTCCCTGACTTTTTAAATCTATCAATGTTTTTTCTATGTCTGACTCTAGAATAACATAATCCCCAACTACTGCAGCAATACCATCTAACTTAATTCTCTTAAAAGTAACAGAATCTTTTACAGGTTCTATAGCTGCTTCTTCTAAAACTATTTCTTTAGGTTCTATTTGCGTATCTGGAACTTCTTGTTCGGCTTCCTGTGCAAAAGCAACTACAGAAAACATACTACATATAAATAATGCTTTTGTTTTACTCATTTTCAACATATACTTCAAATTCTTTTTCTTTAACTGCTTCGTCTATAATTTCTGTTTCCAATTTTCTAACAAAATCTAACTTTCTTCTACTTAGCAGAACTTGTTTAATATTTGGTTTTACAAAAGACAAAGGAGCTACGTCATTTACTTCTTTTACTTCTACAATTTTTCCCAAATATACCCCTAATGCATCCTCCAATTCAAAAAATTGTGATTTTTTTAAGTACTTATCCTGATTCTCAATAGTTAATGGAGGTATTTCTTGTATAACTCTAGAGGCAGACACCCAAATAGAATCATTAAAATTTAATTTTTTAAACTGAACACCAATAGAGTCTAAAAATTTTAAATCGTCACTTTTAAAGCTCTTTAGTTTTTTTATTACCTCCTCTTTATTTAAAAATTGTTTAGGCAACTCTACAAAACGCAGTTTAACTATTCTCTCTTTGAGTTTAAAATTTTCTTTTTCACGGTCATAAAAACTTTCTAATTGTGCAGTAGTTACTAAAGAATCGCTTCCTTGTTGCACTAAAGCCTCTTTATAAGCTCTGGTATATAAATCCGTTTTATAATTTGCTACTAGAGTGTCAAATTCTGCCAGCTTTTCTTCTGGTAAATTAATCTTTGCTTTCTTTAACAACAACTGCTTAGAAGCCCAATTATTAACATAATTAGAAATTATTGCCGCACTATCATTAGAAGAAATTCCTTTTCTTAAAAAAGGAGCCACAGTACTCATATATAAATAAGACTCCCCTACTCTTGCCAAAGGTTTTTTCTCTTGCTCTTTCTTAATAAAAGAGCCACAAGAAAAGACACTAAAAACAAGTAACAAACACAAAATAAATTGGGTTGCAATTTTTAACTTCATATTCCCTTTAAATAAACACATTCCGCAAAAATAGTAATAAGATGGTGTTTTGCAATATTTTATGTTTTTACTAATTACATTTTATACTCATATTATATAGAATTACTAATTTAGATGCCTAATATTTTTGATTTAAAAACTTTAAATGGATAAAAAAATAAAATTTATTTGGGATTTTCGTGGTCCTGCAGCATTAAAAACCGCAGAACACCATGAAATACATTTAAAAGAATATATTAGTATGGAGGGACTTTCTATAAACATTACTGGTTTTTCTATGCTTAATGATATGCATAGTATTGCTTATATGGTTGTAGAGGAATCTAATATGATACCATTAAGAGATGCTTTAAAACCACATAGAGGAGAAATTTATGTTGAAAATAAGGCATAGAACCATTATATACCCTTACTATACAAATTAAAAACTACTATTCTTCACAGATACTATTTTATGACAGAGCCTAAAAAAACAAGAATTAATAAGTTCCTAAGTGAAGTTGGCTTTTGCTCTAGAAGAGCTGCGGATAAACTTATAGAACAAGGCAGAGTTACCATTAATGATAAAGTTCCTGAAATGGGTACTAAAATTATGGAAGGAGATATTGTAAAGGTAGATGGTGAGCGCGTTACCCAACCTAAAGAAAAACCCGTATATATTGCTTTTAACAAACCTATTGGGATTGTATGCACTACAGATACAAGAGTAGAAAAAGATAATATAATTGACTATATAAATTACCCTAAAAGAATTTTTCCAATTGGCAGATTAGACAAACCCAGTGAAGGACTTATTTTTTTAACCAATGACGGTGATATTGTTAACAAAATATTACGCGCAAGAAACCATCATGAAAAAGAATATATTGTTACCGTAGACAAACCAATAACCCCCAATTTTTTACACCAAATGCGAAACGGAATTCCAATTCTAGATACCGTAACTCGTAAATGTGAAGTGGAAGAAATAAGTAAATACCAATTTAAAATTATTTTAACCCAAGGATTAAATCGTCAAATTAGACGTATGTGCGAGTATTTAACTTATGAGGTAAAAAAGCTAAAAAGAGAACGTATTATGAATATCTCTTTAGATGTACCCGTTGGAAAGTGGCGGTATATTACCGAAAAAGAACTTGCTGAAATTAACAGACTAGTATCTACCTCTACAAAAACTCATGATACTGATTTTTAACAAGTTACTTCTTTTAAAAATAGTGAAATTTAACATCTATTTATTTAAAAATTAGTACCTTGTAGTTAATCTCTTTTTCTCTTGAGGGCAACTAGTTTTCTAAAACCAAAATTACCATGGCAGCAAACAAAAAAGTATTCCTATTTTTATTTACCACTTTTATTCTATTAAGCTTTAATAGTACAATTGCTTTTGCTTTTCAAGAACCAGAAAATAATTATGCCGAATATAAAGGAGAAGTATTAGATAAATCTTCAAAAAAACCATTGATTTTTGCAACTCTAGCTATAGAAAAATCAAACATTAGTACCGTAACAAATACAGAAGGAGAATTTTCTTTAAAGATTCCAAACTCCACAGAAAGTAAAAATGTAATCGTTTCTTTTTTAGGATACAAAACAAAAATTATTCCTTTAAGTGAATTCAAAAAAAATAAAACAAAAATATATTTAACCGTTTCTGTAACAGAACTAACCGAAGTTAATTTAAGTATTCCAAAAAATGCAGAAGCACTAGTAAGGGAAACATTAAAAAGTAAAGGAGAAAACTATTTTGATGACCCAACTTTAATGACTGCTTTTTATAGGGAAACCATAAAGAAGAGGAGAAAAAATGTTTCCTTGTCTGAAGCTGTAGTTAATATATACAAAACCCCATACACCTCATACAGGAATGATGCAGTACAGCTATATAAAGCAAGAAAAAGCACAGATTATAATAAATTAGATACTGTTGCTTTAAAACTACAAGGGGGGCCTTTTAATGCTCTTTATATTGATATTATAAAATATCCTGAATATATTTTTAGTGAAGAATCTTTAGACCATTATACTTTTAGCTTTGATAGTTCTACACGAGTAAATGATAAATTAATCTATGTTATTAATTTTAAACAAAAGCCCCATGTGTACTCTCCCTTATACAAAGGAAAACTTTTTATAGATATTGAAAATAAAATACTTACCAATGCCACCTATAAATTAAATGTCACAAATAAAGAGGCTGCATCTAGAATGTTTGTTCGTAGAAAACCAAAAAACGCAAACGTATGGCCTACAGAAGTTGCATATAGAGTAGATTACAGAGAAAAAGATGGCAAATGGTATTACGGTTACAGTAATGTATTTTTAGAATTTAAAATTGATTGGGATAAGAGATTATTTAACTCTGTATATAGCATGACCTGCGAAATGGCAGTTACTGATTGGGAGAAAAGCACTAAAGAGCTATTACCAAAACCAAAAGAGCGCATTAAATCTTCTATTATTTTAAGTGATGCGGCAGTAGGTTTTTCTGACCCAGATTTTTGGGGGGAATACAACATAATAGAACCAGAGAAATCTATAGAGTCTGCTATTAGAAAAATTAAACGCCAGTTAAAACGTATTAATACTAATGAAGGAACATCTAAACCATAACTAAAAAAAAGGAGAGCCAAAACATAATAATATGCTTTGGCTCTCCTTTTTAATTTTATGTTTACACTAATTCGCTACTTCGCTAATAAATTTTAATCTATATAAACGCAATTCCTCGTCCTCATAATCCCCATCAAACTCTTTACTAGCCTCCTCTAAATCATCGGTTTCAGCCTCTAAAAAGTAATCGTGTATTTCTTCTTGCTGGTCATCATCTAAAATTTCATCAATCCAATAGCCTAAATTTAATTTAGTACCACTAAAAACAATTTGCTCCATTTCTTTTATTAAGTCTGGAAGCTCTAACCCTTTGGCAGAAGCAATATCATCTAAAGACAACTTACGATCCACATTTTGTATTATATATAGCTTTAAAGCAGAATTTGCACCTGTACTTTTTACCACCAAATCATCTGGGCGAATAATATCATTATCTTCTACATAACTAGATATTAGCTCTATAAATGGTTTTCCGTATTTTTTTGCCTTCCCTTCTCCTACACCATGAATATTTAACATCTCTTCCATAGAGATAGGATATTTTAAAGCCATGTCGGCCAAAGAAGGGTCTTGAAAAACAACAAAAGGGGGTACATTTAATTTATCTGCTTGTGCTTTACGTAAATCTTTTAATTGCTTTAATAACTTCTCATCTGCTACACCTGCGGCTTTAGATGCACTAACAATTGCAGCATCGCTCTCTTCATTATACACATGATCCATAGTCATCATAAAAGACTCTGGCGTATCTAGATAGTCTTTCCCTTTTGGAGTTACTCTTAAAACCCCATACTGTTCTATTTCTTTTTTAAGATACCCTGCCACAAGTACTTGACGAATAAGTGCCATCCAATAACTTGTATCTTTATCTTTCCCTATACCAAAAAAAGGTTTTTCATTTGTTTTATGGGAAGATATTAATGCATTAACCTCTCCTATTATTGTTTTAACAATTTCTTTGGCCTTAAACTTTTCACTTGTGCCTTGAACTACACTAAGGAGTTTTACTACATTCGATTTTGCTTCTTTTTTATCTTTAGGATTACGAGCATTATCATCCATATCTGCTCCTTCGCCATTTACCTCATCAAAAGATTCTCCAAAATAATGCAACATAAATTTACGCCTAGACATAGACGTTTCTGCATAGGCAACAACCTCTTGCAAAAGTGCATTTCCTATCTCTTGTTCTGCAACAGGCTTACCAGACATAAATTTCTCTAGTTTCTCTACATCTTTATAGGAATAAAAAGCAAGGCAATGTCCTTCTCCACCATCTCTTCCTGCCCGTCCTGTTTCTTGGTAATAACTCTCTATACTTTTAGGAATATCATTATGTATTACAAAACGAACATCTGGTTTATCTATACCCATACCAAAGGCTATTGTTGCCACAACCACATCCACATCTTCCATAAGGAACATATCTTGGTATTTAGACCTTGTTTTTGCATCAAAGCCTGCATGATACGGTACTGCGCTCACACCATTTACTTGTAATACTTGCGCTAATGCTTCTACTCGTTTTCTACTTAAACAATAAATAACTCCAGATTTACCTTCATTTTGTTTTACAAAACGAATAATATCGGCATCTACATTTTCTGTTTTTGTACGTATTTCATAAAATAAATTTGGCCTATTAAAAGATGCTTTAAATAATTGCGCATCTGTAATGCCTAAATTTTTAATAATATCTTCTTGTACTTTTGGGGTGGCTGTAGCTGTAAGTCCAACAATGGGAATATTATCACCTAATCTCCCAACAATATTTCGTAAATTTCTGTATTCTGGTCTAAAGTCATGTCCCCATTCCGAAATACAATGTGCTTCATCTACAGCAACAAAAGAAATGGTTACGGAATTAAGGAACTCCACATATTCTTCCTTTGTTAAAGACTCTGGGGCAACATATAAAAGTTTTGTAACACCATTAGTTACATCTTCTTTTACTTGTTTTATTTCTGTTTTATTTAAAGAAGAATTTAATACATGCGCTATACCATGTTCCGAAGAGACACCTCTTATAGCATCTACTTGGTTTTTCATCAAAGCAATTAAAGGAGAAACTACAATGGCTGTACCTTCTTTCATTAATGCTGGTAGTTGGTAACATAAAGATTTACCACCACCCGTTGGCATAATTACAAAAGCATTTTTGCCATCCAGAATTTTTCTTATTACTTCTTCTTGTAAGCCTTTAAACTGATTAAATCCAAAATGCTTTTTTAGTGCAGCATGTATATCATCAACATTACGACTCATAATTATCTATTGTCATTTTTCACTTAATCCTGTGAATATTATCACAGGAATTTAATAAATTATACTTTTAAAACCTAGCTACTAAATAAAACAAAGCTAATTTCTATTTTATAAAATATTGTATAAAATTAAGTTTGCTTAATTTTGCAGTTCTTAAAGATAATACATTCTTTTAGGAATACAATCCTTTTAATTACACATTACATTGAACAATACAAAAGCTATACTAGATTTAGCAAAAAAAACAATAGACCTGCAGAGTAAAGCTATAGGCAACATTACTAGTTTACTAGATGCAAATTTTGCAGATGCTGTAAATGCAATTATGGAAGCCAAAGGCAGAGTAATTGTTACAGGAATAGGAAAAAGTGCCATTATTGCAAGTAAAATTGTAGCTACTTTTAATTCTACTGGAACTCCTGCTATTTTTATGCATGCCGCAGATGCTATTCATGGCGATTTAGGAACAGTACAAGATAATGACGTTGTTATTTGTATTTCTAAAAGCGGTAATACACCAGAAATAAAAGTGTTAGTACCTTTAATAAAAAGAGGTAACAATAAACTAATAGGAATTACTGGTAATACAGAATCTTTTTTGGCGCAACAAGCTAATTTTGTTCTAAATACTTTTGTAGAAAAAGAAGCTTGTCCAAATAATTTAGCACCAACAACTAGCACTACCACACAATTAGTAATGGGTGATGCTTTAGCAATATGCCTTTTAGAATTAAAAGGATTTAGTAGTACTGATTTTGCAAAATACCATCCAGGTGGCGCATTAGGAAAAAAACTATATTTACGTGTAGCTGACATTGTAAATAACAATGAAAAACCACAGGTTGATATTGATGCCGATATAAAAGAGGTTATTGTAGAAATATCTAAAAAAATGCTTGGAGCCACTGCTGTTTTAAAGGAAAATAAAATTATTGGCATTGTAACGGATGGAGATATTAGAAGAATGCTTAATAAACATGACTCTATTAAAGGGCTCACTGCAAAAGACATAATGACCACTTCTCCAAAAACAATAGAAACAAGTGTGCTTGCAATTAAAGCTTTAGAGACTATGCAAAATAGTGGTATTTCTCAATTACTAGCTATTAAAGACAACACATACCAAGGCGTTGTTCATTTACATAATTTAATAAACGAAGGCATATTATAATGAGTAACAAAAAAAAAGAAACTCCTGCAGAAATGTCTTTTTTAGACCATTTAGAAGAGTTACGATGGCACCTAATACGAAGTACTTTAGCAGTAGTAATTATAGGGAGTCTTGCTTTCTTATTTAGAGGATTTGTTTTTGATACGGTTATCTTTGGCCCTAAGAAAATGGACTTCCCTACCTATAGGCTGTTTTGTGAAATAGCTACATATTTAGGCTTTGATTCTGATTTTTGTGCCGATAAATTACCTTTTACCATACAAAGTAGGTTAATGTCTGGGCAATTCTCCGCACATATTTGGACCTCTATCTGGGCTGGTTTTATAGTTGGCTTTCCATATATTTTATATGAAATGTGGAAATTTATTAGCCCAGGGTTATATGAGAAAGAACGTAGAAACTCTAAAGGATTTATTTTTATAGCCTCCTTTTTATTTTTTCTAGGAGTTTTATTTGGATACTATATTGTAGCCCCGTTATCTATTAATTTTTTAGGAACCTACCAAGTAAGTGAAGAAGTACTAAATGAGTTTGATTTAAGCTCCTTTATTGCTACAGTACGATCCTCTGTTATAGCATGTGGTATTCTTTTTGAATTACCAATTATCATTTATTTTTTAACTAAAATAGGTATAGTTACTCCAGAGATTATGAAAAAATATAGAAAAATAGCTTTGGTTGTTGTCCTTATACTTTCTGCTGTTATTACACCTCCAGATGTTGCTAGCCAAATTATTGTTGCGGTACCAGTTTTAATTTTATATCAGGTAAGTATTTATATTTCTTCTTATGTATTAAAAAAAGAAGCTAAGAAGGCAAAGAAAAACTTAAAAACAAATTAAGCCTATACTAAGGAATAGGTTAAAAATTACATAAATTCTTTTGATGCTAACCAAATAGAATTAGATTTGAAACTATGAAGCTAAGAGCAGATAATATCATGAAAGCCTATCGTGGGCGCCAAGTTGTTAAAGGTATTTCTTTAGAAGTAAACCAAGGAGAAATTGTTGGTCTACTTGGTCCAAATGGCGCAGGAAAAACCACTTCTTTTTATATGATTGTTGGCCTTGTTAAGCCAAATAGCGGTAAAATCTACTTGGACGATATGGAAATTACCAATTTTCCTATGTACAAAAGAGCGCAAAATGGTATTGGTTATTTAGCACAAGAAGCATCTGTTTTTAGAAAACTAAGTATTGAAAAAAATATTCTTAGCGTTTTGCAACTTACCAAACTAAGCAAAAAAGAGCAGCACATGAAAATGGAGTCGCTTATTGAAGAGTTTAGCCTTGGACACATTCGTAAAAACCGTGGCGACTTACTTTCTGGTGGAGAACGTAGACGTACCGAGATTGCAAGAGCTTTAGCAACCGACCCTAAATTTATATTACTAGATGAGCCTTTTGCAGGTGTGGACCCTGTTGCCGTAGAAGACATACAACGTATTGTAGCACATTTAAAAGATAAAAATATAGGTATTTTAATTACAGACCACAACGTACAGGAAACACTTGCTATTACAGAACGGTCTTACCTTATGTTTGAAGGTGGAATATTAAAGTCTGGAATTCCTGAAGATTTAGCTGCAGATGAAATGGTACGTAAAGTATACCTTGGACAAAACTTTGAATTACGTAAAAAGAAGTTAGATTTTTAAAGGCTTAAATTTTCTAGCTGAAAAGAATAAATTTCATGGATAATTTTGAACAAACATTAAAAAATCCTGTTTGGCATGCATTAAATGAAGCCCATAAAAAATTTGTAATAACTTTAAATGGAGTTAGATTTTACAATCCAAAAATCTGTTCTTTTGGGGCTTTTGAGGACCCAGAAAAAACTAGTAAAGCATTAAACGAATATGCTAAACTTACGAATTATTTTTTTCTGGTTTCAGAAAACACAGACCCTAAATTTGATGAAGATTTTGTGGTTTTAGAACGTAAAATTGAAGGCGTACAAATGGTTTTAAAAGGTGCTTTAGAAGATTGCAACATTACCGAAGAAATTGTACCTCTCACGGAAAAACATGTAGACAAAATTTACGATTTAATATGGCTAGTTATGCCTGGGTATTACAAAAAAAGAAGCTTTGATATGGGTTCTTATTTTGGTATTTTTATAGACAATAAATTAGTTGCTGTAACAGGGCAACGCATACAAACTAATAGCTTTATTGAGGTTAGTGGTGTAGTTACGCATCCTGATTACACAAGACGTGGTCTTGCTAAACAACTGGTAGCATATACTACAAAAGAAATTTTAAAAACAAGAAAAAAAGCAATTTTACATACTACAAAAGGTAATGGGGCAATTAAACTTTATGAAAAACTAGGATATACATTAACTAGAGAAATGAACTGGTGGTATTTTCATAAAAAATAACATTTGCTCCTAAATCAATATTTAAATCTACCCCCATCTTTTTAAACGCCAATCTTTTTGTTTTTCTTTAGATAAGAAAGTCCAAATTACTACCCTACTTATTTTATTACCTTGTCCCATAGGTAAAGTACCAACTTCTTTTGCTTCTACTTTTTCTAGCAACTTATGTACTATTGGCAGGTTAGATTCTTTAGATACTAAGGTAGAAAACCACAAACATGAATTTGCAAATTGCCTACTTTGGTAAATCATATCTTTTACAAATTTCATTTCACCTCCATCACACCATAACTCGTTTGCTTGTCCACCAAAATTAAGAGTAGGTTTCGCTTTTTTATCTCCTCGTAAATTTTTTAATTTTCTTCTTGTTCCTTTTTGCGCTTCTTCTATAGAACCATGAAAAGGAGGGTTACATACAGTTAAATCAAACAACTCCCCTTCTTTAATAATTCCTTTAAAAAAATCTCTAGAACTACTTTGCTTTCGCAATTCTACTTTTCCACTTAAATGCGCATTTTTTGCAATAATATTCTCTGCAACTTCTATTGCATTTTTATCAATATCAGAACCAATAAAATTCCAACCATATTCTGCTTCTCCAATAATAGGGTAAATACAATTAGCTCCTACTCCTATATCTAAACATTTAATTTTGCTATTTTTCTTAACATCTCCCTCTAACATTTCCGGAATATCTCTGTATAATACATCTGCCACATTATGTATGTAATCTGCCCTTCCAGGAATAGGCGGACATAAAAAGTTAGATGGAATCTCCCAAAAACTAATCTTGTAATAATGCATTAACAAAGCAGTATTTAACATCTTTACCGCTTGTGGGTCAAAAAAATTAATAGATAAGTCGTTATATGCATTAGGTTGCACAAAAGGTTTTAAATCTGGAAAACTTATAATTAGAGCTTCAAAATCATAACGATTTCTGTGCTTACTTCTAATATGCAGCGTAGCTTTTTCTTTGGGGTGCTTTCTTTTTACTCCTCCCATTAATTCCTCTTCATTTGTTCCTCGAAAAATAAAACAGCTTTATCTAAAGTTAGCTTCATTAATTCTTTATTGTGCCAAAATCCATGTGGTGCTCTTGGTAAAGAAACCAACTCACAATACACATCATATTCAGATAACTTAGCCACACTGTTTACAGATTGCTTAAAAGGAACAATCTTATCTGCACTACTATGTATAAATAACATTGGTGAAGATGTTTTACTAATATGAAAATATGGGGAAGCTAATTTCCAAATATCTTTATTCTCCGTATATGAAACTCCTAACCATTCTGTTAAAGGTCCACTTTCTGGAACTAAAGAAAAATCTGCATCTGCCGCCAAAATTACTGCAGCATTAACTTTAAAATCATTAGGATTACCAACAGGATTTAGCGGGGATATTTCATTTGTTGTTGCAAGCATCATTGCCAAATGCGCTCCCGCCGATCCTCCTAAAACACCAACTGCATTAGCATTTAATTTATATTCTTTGGCGTTTTCTTTTACCCATTGCACAGCTGCTTTAGCATCTATAACAGCTCCTGGAAAAAGCGCTTCTTTTGTGGTTCTATACTCTATACATGCTGCTGCAAATCCTCTTTTTGCTATTTCCTTAGCTATTTTTGCAAACCCATCTTTGTCTCCAACTTTAAAACCGCCACCTCTAATTATTACAATAGTTCTTAATTTCCCATCAAAAACTTTTGGTTTATATAAATCTAATAACAATGTATCATTTTTATAAGTTGCATACCTAATATCTTTTACAACATCTATAGAAGTCTCTATTGCTAATGAATCTTTTTGAGAAAAAACAAAGCTAAATACAAAACAAAAAAGCAAGGTAATTACAAATTGAAACTTACGTTTAATTACTTCTTTCATAAATAACAAATCATTTATTAATACTCTCATAATCACCTACAAATTAAATTTATTTATTGGAACTTAAATTTGAAATAAAAGAACTAGCAACATAAAAAATAATAACAAATGGTATTGCTAAAAACTGTAATGTTAGTATTAAAACCAAACTTATAATTATGAATATATAGCGTAAAGCGTTATCCTTAAAACTCCAATTTTTAAATTTAAGAGCAAATAGAGAAATATTAGCATTTAAAAGATAGGTACTAAGTATAGTGATGCTAACTAAAAACCATTGATTTAAAATTATACTATTTAAGAAGTCATTATTATGGTGCAAAAGTATTAAAGGCAAAGACAATATTAATAAAGCATTTGCCGGTGTTGGGAGCCCTGTAAAGGAAGTAACTTGATTTTCATCAACATTAAATTTTGCCAACCTATAAGCAGATGCTAAAGTAATTAAGAACCCTAAAAAAGGCAAAGGCGAAACTTTTAATCCCACCAAAAAAGTAGCATCAGACGCTTGTGTTGCCATATCTACATTCCACCCGCCAGACATAGACATTGCTAATAATTGAAACATTACAATACCAGGAACTAAACCACTAGTAACCATATCTGCAAGGGAATCTAACTGTAACCCCAAAACACTTTGAACGTTTAGAACACGAGCCACTAAACCATCAAAAAAGTCAAAAAATATACCCAAAAAAACAAATAAAGCAGCAAGCTCTAATTGATTTAAAACAGCAAAAATTACCGCTACACAACCACAAAATAAATTACCTAAGGTTATTAAATTAGGAATATGTTTTTTCATCTTTTTGTATACTTTACGTAAAAGTAATACATTTTTTCAGGAATAGTATTTGTTCCTAAATTATTCAGATATTTGCAGTACATTAACTATACCCTAATCATGTTTATTAAAAAATTATTATTTTGTTTTGTTGTTCTTTACAGCACTTTTAACAGTGCTCAAAACAAAATAGAATTATCTCCTTTATCTAAAGTTAGCCTATTAACTATAGGCCCTCAAGAAGAACTTAGCTCTAAATTTGGACATAGTGCTTTTAGAATACAAGACCCTACATTAGGAATAGATGTTACCTATAATTATGGGATGTTTGATTTTAGTGACCCCTATTTCTATTTTAAATTTACTACGGGAAAATTACCTTATAAAATTGGCAGACACTCATTTGATAATTTTATATACACCTATAAGATTGAAAACAAATGGGTAAAAGAGCAGCATTTAGCTTTAAATTTAAAAGAGAAAAACAATTTAATAGCTTTTTTAGAAAACAATTTACTCCCAGAGAACAAGTATTATAAATATGATTTCTTGTTTGATAATTGTGCCACTAAAATTCCTGAAGTTTTAAATAAAGTAACCCAAAATAATTTACTGTATAGCTACCCCCATTTAAAAAAGAAAAAAACGTTTAGAGATTTAATACATGAGTTTTTAGTTATAAATGAATGGGCAACTTTTGGGATAGATTTAGCTCTAGGATCTGTAATTGATAAGAAAGCAAGTTCTTTAGAACATCAATTCTTACCATTATACGTGTATCATCAACTAGAACATACTACAAAAAAAGATGGTACTCCATTGGTTTCTAAAACTGCTATGATTTTAAAATCTAAAGCAGAAGAAAAAAACAATTTATTTATTCTAAGTCCTATTTTTTGGCTAGGGATAATTCTAATAGCAACAAGTAGTATTACTATTAAAGATTACTTCTCTAAAAAAAGAACAAAATGGTTAGATGTTTTTCTTTTCACTGCAACTGGCCTTGCTGGTATAGTAATACTTTTTCTATGGTTTGGTACGGACCATACTGCAACTGCATGGAATTTTAATTTCTTATGGGCATTTCCTGTAAACTTATATTTTGCATTTTTAGTGAGAAAAAATAAACTTCCAGAAAACATAAAACTATACGTAATTATTCTTTTATCATTAATATTAGTTACCATGTTTTTATGGGTTGCAAAAATACAAGTATTCTCTCCTATCTTAATTTTTATACTACTTTCGTTAATAATAAGATACCTTTACATACTTTTTTATTTAAGACACTCCCATACTTAATACTAGTTTTAAAACATGAATTTACTTACTGTAGAAAATATTGCTAAATCTTTTGGCGAACTTGTTCTTTTTGACAACCTCTCTTTTGGCATTAATAAAGACCAGAAAATTGCTTTAATTGCTAAAAATGGTAGCGGAAAAACATCTATTTTAAATATTTTATCTGGTGCAGAAAGTCCAGATAGTGGGCAAGTAAATTATCGTAAAGGAACCAGAGTATCTTTTCTAGAGCAAGAACCAAAAATGGATCCTAACCTTACTATTGAGGAAACTATCTTTGCTTCGGACAATGAGGTATTAAAAGTCATCAGAACTTATGAGAAAGCATTAAATAATCCAGAAGATGCAGAGGCATACCAAAAAGCTTTTGAAGCTATGGATAGGTTTAGTGCATGGGATTTTGAAACCCAATACAAGCAAATATTATTTAAACTTAAACTAGAAGATTTAAATTTAAAAGTTGGTCTATTATCTGGCGGCCAAAAAAAGAGATTAGCTCTAGCAGATGCTTTAATTAATAAACCTGATTTATTGATTTTAGATGAACCAACCAACCACTTAGATTTAGAAATGATAGAGTGGCTAGAGCAATATTTTGCTAAAGAAAACATGACTCTTTTTATGGTAACGCATGATCGTTACTTTTTAGAACGTGTTTGTAATGAAATTATAGAATTAGATGGCGGACAACTTTACCCTTATAAAGGAAATTATTCTTACTATTTAGAAAAGAAAGAAGCTAGGCAAGAACAAGAAGCTGTAGAACACCATAAATCTAAACTATTATTTAAAAAAGAATTAGATTGGATGCGTAGACAGCCAAAGGCAAGAACTACAAAATCTAAATCCAGGATAGACGATTTTCATGCTATTAAGGAAAAGGCTAATAATAGACGAAAAGAACATGAGGTTCAGTTAGAGATTAACATGACCCGTATGGGAAGTAAAATAATAGAACTTCATAAAATATCTAAAGCTTTTCCTGAAAAACCTATTTTAGACCAGTTTGATTATAGTTTTACCAAAGGAGAACGCGTAGGTATTATTGGAAAAAATGGAACAGGAAAATCTACTTTTTTAAATATAATTGCAGGAAAAGGGCAACCAGATAGTGGAAAGGTAGTAATTGGAGATACTATTAAATTTGGTTATTACACCCAAAAGGGTATTGAAATAAAAGAAGGACAAAAGGTTATAGATGTAATTCGTGATTTTGGAGATTACATTCCACTAAGTAAAGGAAGACAAATATCTGCGCAACAGCTTTTAGAACGCTTTCTTTTTGACAGAAAAAAACAATATGACTTTGTAGAGAAATTAAGTGGCGGCGAACGTAAAAGACTATACTTATGCACCATATTAATTCAGAATCCAAATTTTTTAATACTCGATGAACCTACTAACGATTTAGACATTGTTACCCTAAATGTATTAGAAAGCTTCTTATTAGATTTCCCAGGATGTCTTATGGTAGTTTCACATGACAGGTATTTTATGGATAAAATTGTAGACCATTTATTTGTTTTTAGAGGCAATGCAGAAATTGAGAATTTTCCAGGCAACTACTCTGACTATAGAGCCTATGAAGACAGTCAGGTTTTAGAAAAGAGAGAACAAAAAGAAAATTCTAATACTAATTCTAAAAACTCTTGGAAAGCCGAGAGCAAAACTGGCACAAAATTATCCTATGCCGAGCAGAAGGAATACAACCAACTAGAAAGAGAAATACAAAAGCTTGAAAATAAAAAAACAAAAGCACAGAATGAATTTACAAATCCAGAATTATCTGGAGATGATATTGCTGAGCTTTCAAAAAAACTACAACAAATAACTTCTGAAATTGAAACAAAAACAGAACGTTGGTTTGCACTTTCTGCCATGTTAGAAGGTTAAATTTATTATGTATTCTTTTATTTCGCATATAAAATTTATATTCTCTGCTACCAACCAACATGGGGTGCATTCTCCTTTTGTATATTCTTATATTACAAAAGGACTTTATACTAAAAAGAAATTTGCTACATCAAAAAGTGTAGATATACTTCTAAAAAGCATACGCTATTTTAATATTAAAAATTTAAAGATAAATTCTGAAAGTAACCTCTATCTAAATAATATTAAACCAAATTTCCCTAATTTAGAAACCAAAGCTTCCCAATTTGAAGGCATATATTTAGAAAACTGCAAAGATTGGAACAACACTATTATAGAAAAAGAAATAAAAAACATTACTTGGGTTTTTATTAACAACATACACAAGAGTAAAGAAGAAAATACCTTTTGGGAAAAAATTAAAAAACAAAAAGAGATAAAGGTAAGTGTAGATTTGTTTTATTGTGGCATCCTCTTTTTTAGAAAAGAACAAGAAAAAGAACATTTTAAAATTAGATACTAAAAGACTATTTTTAATACAAAATAACACTCTGAGGGCTTAAGTCTCAATTATCGAGTAAAATTGGAATATTATGGAAGGAAATACTATGTATTATGTGTTAGGCGGAGTTGCAATGCTATATCTAATTGTTTCAATAAGAAATCGTCAAAAATCTAAGGACAGAAAATCTAGAAAATTTATGAGCGATTACAACCGAAAAAAGAAAAAATAAATCTCTTTACTTCTCTCTCTTATCCTAAAGCTTTACTTATGAAAATTTATACAAAAACCGGAGACAAAGGAACCTCTGCCCTATTTGGTGGTACAAGAGTTCCTAAACATCATATTAGACTAGATTCTTACGGCACAATTGATGAGCTTAATTCATGGATTGGCTTAATTAGAGACCAAAAAATAGACACTATATCTAAACAAACATTACTAACCATACAAGATAAGCTTTTTACTGTAGGAGCAATTTTAGCTACAGACCCAGAAAAAGCTATACTAAAAAATGGAAAAGAACGCCTAGCTATACCTAAAATATCGGACATAGATATTACCTTCTTAGAAGATAATATGGATGCCATGGAAACGCAATTACCGCAAATGACTCATTTTATTTTACCAGGTGGCCACACAACCGTGTCATACTGTCATATTGCACGTACCGTATGTAGAAGAGGAGAAAGAATGATTTCTTTTTTAAATGAAAATGAACCTACAGATGGTAATGTTTTGTCATTTATTAATAGATTGTCCGACTATCTATTTGTATTGGCACGAAAATTGTCGTTTGACCTTAAAGCGGAAGAAATAAAATGGATACCTGAAAAAAAAGGCTAATAATTTTGTTATTTATTCGTTATCAAAATATTAGAAAAAGATTTTTGTTAATAAAATATCAGAATTACTAGCAAAAAAACTTGGCTATTTATATTTAAAAATTATTTTTGCAAAAAATTAAAACATACTTTTAATATGTATTGGACATTAGAACTAGCATCTTATTTGAGTGATGCACCATGGCCTGCTACCAAAGATGAATTAATAGATTACTCTATTAGAACAGGAGCACCATTAGAGGTTGTAGAGAATTTACAATCCATGGAAGAAGAGGGCGGAGAAATTTATGAGTCCATAGAAGAAATATGGCCAGATTACCCCACCGAGGAAGATTACCTCTGGAATGAGGATGAATATTAATAAAATATTATAACAATTGCTATAAAAAAGTCTCCTTGGAGGCTTTTTTTTTATGTAATTTTGTCAGCCGTGTAATGCTATATTTACAAATACCTAAACTGGAATAGCTTTTGTTATGTAAGAATACAGTTGGTAAATATACTAGGCTTAAAAAAATATTGAAAAAACCAATATGCAACTATAGTAGTTATAAAGGTTTTCAATCTAAAATATAGAATAAAATTATGAGTTTTCTAAATTCAATACTAAAGGTTTTTGTAGGAGATAAATCAGAAAAAGATGTTAAGGAACTACAACCCATAATTAAACAAGTAAAATCTTTTGAAGCTGCTATAGAAAACCTTAGCCATGATGAACTAAGAGCTAAGACTACAGAGTTTAAAAACAAAATAAAAGAAAATTGTTCTGAGATTACTTCTAAAATTAGTGCCTTAACAGAAGAAGTAAATGCATCTACAGACATAGATAAGAACGAGGATATTTATGCCGAAATAGATAAACTTAAAGAAGAAGCATATAAAATATCTGAAGAAACCTTAAATGATATTTTACCAGAAGCATTTGCCGTAGTTAAAGAAACTGCTAAACGTTTTGCAAATAATACCACATTAACTGTCTCTGCATCTGAATACGATAGAGAATTATCTGGAGAAAAAGAATATGTTAGCCTAGAAGGAGACAATGCTACATGGCAAAACTCTTGGAATGCTGCGGGTAAGGAAGTTACCTGGGACATGATTCATTATGATGTACAATTAATAGGTGGTATTGCATTACACCAAGGTAAAATTGCAGAGATGCAAACAGGAGAAGGTAAAACCTTAGTAGCTACCCTTCCACTCTACTTAAATGCTCTAACAGGAAATGGCGCACACTTAGTTACCGTGAATGATTATTTAGCAAAAAGAGATAGTGCATGGATGGCTCCTATTTTCCAATTCCACGGTCTTTCTGTAGACTGTATAGATTATCATAAACCAAATTCTGATGGCCGTAGAGCTGCCTATAATGCAGATATTACATATGGCACTAACAATGAATTTGGCTTTGATTATTTAAGAGATAACATGGCGCACACTCCTAAAGATTTAGTGCAACGCCCACATAACTTTTCTATTGTAGATGAGGTAGATTCTGTTTTGGTAGATGATGCTCGTACGCCATTAATCATTTCTGGTCCTGTTCCAGAAGGGGACCGTCATGAGTTTAATGAACTTAAACCAAGAGTCTCAGAAATTGTACAAAAGCAACGCCAATACCTTACTGGAGTTTTTGCAGAAGCAAAAAAACATATAGCAGAAGGAGACACTAAGGAAGGTGGTTTTCTTTTATTAAGAGTACATAGAGGTTTACCAAAAAATAAAGCATTAATTAAGTTTTTAAGCGAAGAAGGAATAAAACAATTGCTTCAAAAAACTGAAAACTTTTACATGCAAGATAACAACAGAGAAATGCCTAAGGTAGATGAAGAACTGTTGTTTGTTATTGATGAAAAGAATAACCAAATAGAGCTTACCGATAAAGGGGTAGATTATATTTCTGGAGACCAAGACAAAGATTTCTTTGTAATGCCAGACATTGGTGGAGAAATTGCTAAAATTGAAAACCAAAATCTAGAAATAGAAAAAGAAGCGGAGCTTAAAGAGGAGCTATTTAAAGACTTTACTGTAAAAAGTGAGCGTATACACACCATGAGCCAATTACTAAAAGCCTACACTCTTTTTGAGAAAGATGTAGAGTATGTAGTAATGGATAATAAAGTAATGATTGTAGATGAGCAAACGGGTCGTATTATGGATGGCCGTAGATACTCAGACGGTTTACACCAAGCCATTGAAGCTAAAGAAAATGTAAAGATTGAAGCTTTAACACAAACTTTTGCAACCGTTACTTTACAAAACTACTTTAGAATGTATAGTAAGCTTTCTGGTATGACAGGTACTGCTATTACAGAAGCTGGAGAATTTTGGGAGATTTACAAATTGGATGTTATGGAAATACCTACCAACAGACCAATTGCTCGTGATGACCGTAATGATTTAATTTACAAAACAAAAAGAGAAAAATATAATGCCATTATTGATGAAGTTACCAAACTATCACAATCTGGCAGACCAGTATTAATAGGTACAACATCGGTAGAAATTTCTGAATTACTATCCCGTATGCTAGCAATACGTAAAGTACCGCATAATGTATTAAATGCCAAGCTACACAAAAAAGAAGCAGACGTTGTTGCAGAAGCTGGTAATCCTGGTATTGTAACTATTGCAACCAACATGGCCGGTCGTGGTACTGATATTAAATTATCAGACGCTGTAAAGGCTGCTGGAGGTTTAGCAATTGTAGGTACAGAAAGACATGATTCTAGAAGGGTAGACAGACAGTTAAGAGGCCGTTCTGGTCGTCAAGGAGACCCAGGAAGTTCACAATTCTATGTTTCTCTAGAGGATAATCTTATGCGTTTATTTGGCTCGGACAGAGTAGCCAAAATGATGGATAAAATGGGCTTAGAAGATGGTGAGGTTATTCAGCATGGTATGATGACCAAATCTATAGAACGTGCGCAGAAAAAAGTAGAAGAAAATAACTTTGGTGTTCGTAAACGTCTTTTAGAGTATGATGATGTTATGAATGCGCAAAGAGAAGTTGTTTACAAGCGTAGAAGGCATGCCATACAAGGAGAAAGACTTAAAGTGGATATTGCAAACATGATTTATGACACTTGCGAAGTTATTACAGAAACAAATAAAGGAGCAAATGATTACAAAAATTTTGAGTTTGAGCTTATTAAATATTTCTCTATAACTTCTCCTGTTTCCGAAGCAGATTTTGAAAAATTAGGGATACAAGAAATAGCGAATACCATTTACAAAGAGGCCTACCAGTATTACACAGAAAAAATGGAACGTAATGCTACTACCGCTTTTCCTGTAATTAAACAGGTTTACGAAGACCAAGCTAATAAATTTGAAAGAATTGTAGTGCCCTTTACAGATGGCATTAAGAGCTTAAATGTAGTTACGAACTTGCAAGAAGCTTATGATAGTAACGGAAAGCAGTTGGTTACAGATTTTGAAAAGAATATATCTTTAGCAATTATAGATGATTCTTGGAAAACCCATTTACGTAAAATGGATGAGCTTAAGCAGTCTGTACAACTTGCTGTGCATGAACAAAAAGACCCATTATTAATTTATAAATTTGAGGCTTTTGAGCTTTTTAAGAGTATGATTGATAAGGTGAATAAAGAAATAGTTTCTTTCTTATTTAAAGGGGAATTACCTTCAGAAAGCTCTACAATACAAGAAGCTGGAAGCGTAAGAAGACCAAAAGAAAATTTACAAACCAGTAAGGAAGAAATTCCTAACAGCGATGAGCTTGCTGCACAAAATAGAGCAGCAGGACAAACACAAGGACAAAGACCTGCTGTTACTGAAACTATTACTAGAGAAAGACCAAAAATTGGTAGAAACGATAGAGTTACTATTAAAAACATAATGTCTGGAGAAAGTAAAACAGTTAAATATAAACAGGCAGAACCTTTAATTACTAAAGGCGAGTGGGTTTTAATTGAAGAATAAACCTATACGAATATATAAAGCGGCAATCTTTTTAAGATTGCCGCTTTTTTTTGCACTAAAAATCAAAATAACTAGCAATTTCTCTTAGTATTTTTTAAATTTTCACAAACATGTTGGTTTTAATCCAAAAACATAACTAGATTTACAATGGATAACTACGCTAACCAAGCTATAAAATCCAGTTTATGCATAACAACATACTAGATAATAAAAAACAAATAAAAAAAACTAACCTTTTTTTAATAGTTAATTATGTTTCTTCACTAGCTGCAATACTATTTGCAGGAGTATGTTACTTTGTCTTTAAAATAAACTTATTAGTAGCTATAGCATTTTTAATTTTTGGGATACTAATTTTTATAAATTCTTTTCTTATAAAAAAAAATATAGCACTGTCAAACAGCAGTTTTATTTATAGTAATAATACTTTATCTAAAAAATTATTAGAGAAAGAAACCCTATTAAAAGAAATTCACCATAGAGTAAAAAACAACCTACAAACGGTATCTAGCTTGCTAAGCATGCAATCTAGAAACATGGAGGATAAAGAGCTACAAACACTACTTAAAGGCACTCAAAATAGAGTAATATCTATGTCTATGATACATGAAATGCTTTATATGCGTAATGACCTTTCTAAAATAGAGTATAAAACTTATGTACAAGAACTAAGTCAGTATTTAATAAAATCTATAAAAGGAATAGAAAATAAAGTAAAACTTACTATAGATATTCCAGATATAAAATTGGGGATAGATACTGCTATACCTTTAGGGTTATTAATAAATGAAACTATTACAAACGCCTTAAAATATGGTATTGTAGACGATTCTGAGGGAGAAATACATATAGCTATTAAGAAAGAAGTTAATAAAGAATATGTATTAACAATAGGAGATAATGGGGTTGGTTTTCCAGAAACTGTAAACCATAAAAATACTAAATCTTTAGGGTTAAAGTTAATATACAGCCTTACCAGACAACTAAAAGGTTCTGTTATAAGAGATATTTCTAAAAAAGGAACTAATTATATTATTAAATTCCAAGAAATAGGACACCAACTAAACCCAGTTGTATAAACTTATTTTTTATTCTCTACAGGAACTTTTATAGGTCGTAAAGCTGCTCTTTTTTGTTTGTAATTAAAAATTAATGACCCTACAAATACTACCGAAATTACTATTAGAAGTGCTATCATATCTTTTTTATTAATTTGCTACTTTTTGTAGTAGCTATATATTTACTTTCAATTACTATGCCAATTTATGTATTTAGCATTTTTAAAACTTTTTTTTTTACTCCAACGTTTTACCTTTAAAATTAAAGCTAAAACCGCTACTGCAAGTATCCAGAATAATACCCATTTAAGAAAAGCCCATTTAATCATTTGCATTTATTTTATGCAAGTGCTATAGCCCCTATAATTTAAATTAGCATTAAAATTACTTTTAACCACTTGTAGTTTAGTTCTTTAAAGATAAGTAGCTAAAATCTAAAAAACTTAATAAACCGCTGAAATACAAGTATATTAGTTAAACAATAAATTCTTAGATGTATTACAAAAAACTAACGGTTAAAATACCTTAAGCTTGTCTTGTTCTATTTCTTTTAGTTCTAAAAGCTAATTCTTTTAAAATTCTAGAATTTTTGTACATATACAAACGCGTTAGTTGCTTATCTTTTTGTATCTCTACATTTTTAAAAGAGATTAATGTTGTTTGCTCTAACACTACTCCTTTTTCTAGGACAGTAACTTTTTCTTCCTGAGGTTGGTTTTTTGCAAAACCTAAAACACTCATAAATAAGATTAATACTAAAGTAATTATTGCTTTCATAGTTAAGATTTGGTTCTGTAAAATTAGAACCCACCTTAAAGAAAAAAGAGATAATACGGTGAACAACAAGTATTTTCGGTCACTTAAACTAGTCCATGACAAAGTAATATATAGTACCGATGAACGTATTTATTACCTCTACGTATTTAACTGATTTTAATGTATTTCATCTATACTAATTAAAAAATATTCCTACATAAGGACAATAAATAATATCTTTAAACAAATTATTCTGCGGTGTAAATTTCATGAAAAACTACAAGCTACAAATACAAAATTATTTAAATAGGTTTGTTCCATTTTCAGACGACGAAATAGATCTAATCTATAAAAACCTGGCACTTAAAACTTATAAGAAAAAAAGCTTCTTATTAGAACAAAACTCGGTTTGCACTATGAACTTTTTTATTTGCAAAGGATTAGTTAGATCGTTTACAACAAATTCTTATGGAGAAGAAAAAACTAGTCAATTTGCTATAGAAAATTGGTGGGTAACTAGTATGGAAAGTTTTATTAAAGAAAAACCTTCTTTTAATGCCATACAAGCTATTGAAGAAACTACAAGCCTATGCTTAGATAAAAACACTTTAAATAGCCTGTATAGCAAAGTTCCAAAATTAGAACGTTGTTTTAGAATAATTACAGAAAACATGCTAATTGCTATTTTAAGAAAAGATGAAATTTTCATGAAACTTAATAGTAAAGAAAGATATTTAGGTTTTGTAAAGAAAAATCCAACCTTTATGCAACGAGTACCGCAATATATGGTGGCTTCCTACTTAGATATTACTCCAGAATACCTTAGCGAACTAAAAAAAACTATGCATTAGTAAATATTTCTTAAGAAATCCTAAGAAGTTATACCTGTACCCTATCCTAATTTTGTTTTATAAATTATAATAACACTAAAAATGGAAAAAATTGCCTATCAAGATATTCCGGACGGAATGTTTCAAAAACTAAATAATCTTGAAGATTTTATTAATCAATCATTACTCGAAAAGTCTTTATTAAAATTAATTAAACTACGCGTTTCTCAAATAAACGGATGTGCTTATTGTGTAGATATGCATCATAAAGAATTAAAACATATAAACGAAACAGAACTCCGCTTATCTTCTTTAGTGGTATGGAGAGAAACTCCCTATTTTTCAGAAAAAGAAAGGGCTGCTCTAAATTTTGCAGAAGAGTTAACCATATTAAGTAACACTCCAATAAATAATAAAATCTATAATACTTTAGAAACTCATTTTTCGAAAAAAGAAATCTCTTTTCTAGCATTAGCTATAACACAAATAAACACTTGGAATAGACTTATGAAAACATTTTTATTTACCCCTGGTAATTATAAAGTTAATTCCTAACTAATTGTAATTGAGGCTTAGGCAAGTTTAAAATTCACAAAATTATGAATAAGAGTATAGTAAAAGTTTTTTTAAGAACTAGCTTAAGCCTTAGTTTTTTATCTGCCGTCGCGGACAGGTTGGGTCTTTGGCCTAGAGATATTTCCGCTTGGGGTAATTGGAAAAAATTTCTAGACTATACACATACCCTTACCCCCTATTTACCTGAATTTGTAATATCTCCTCTTGGCTATATTGTAACTATTTTGGAAACCTTTTTAAGTTTTTCACTTTTAATAGGTTACAAAACGGAATTCAATGCTAAAATTAGTGGTTACCTACTTTTACTATTTGCTTTAGCTATGACATTTACCAGTAGTATAAAAGGCGCATTAGATTATTCCGTATTAACAGCATCTGCTGCAGCTTTTGCTTTATCTTTAATTCCTAGTAAGTTTTTAGAAATAGATACATTTTTAAAAAAGAAGGTAATAGATTAAGACTATGCTAATTTTGCTTTATTTCTTTTAGTAGTAAATTTTAAAGCTTTCTTTACTGTAGAATTTGTTCTCTTATATAAACGTGCTACTTCTGTAGTCTTAACTGTAGTTTCTGTTACAATTGTTTTTTCTATAGTAACAACCTTTACTTCGTTAGTGTTGTTTTGTGCTTGTGCTGCTACTCCGATAAAAAGAACAAAGATTAAAGTAAAGATAGTTTTCATGACTTGCGTTTTATATATAATTAAAACGCCCAAAGCCGTATGGAGCTAGGTTACAAAACGCTGAAAACCCCTTATTTTTCGGTAACTTACACAAACATAGATAAAGTGCAAAAAATGCTCGACAAACGTACACATACCCAAAAACACCTTATCGTAAGAATGTGTTTTTAATCGGTACTTATCGGTTAAATTTTATTTGCGCATAGCATTAAATAAAAATAAAGAAATTTAATATTCATTATCATGTTACTATATTTGCTTGCCAAAAAAAAAAACAATACAATGAATTATTCATATTTAAAAAATAAAATACCTGTATTACTCCTTTTAATAACCTTAGCATTCCCTTCTTATGCGCAAAGTCAGGATAGTAATTTTGGAAATTGGCTTATTTATATTGGAAGTAAAAAATTAAATAGTAAATGGAATCTTCATAATGAAGTGCAACTACGAAATTATAATGCTATAGGTGATTTAGAACAGTTATTACTAAGAACTGGTTTAGGGTATTCATTTAATGAAAACAAGAATAATATTTTATTAGGTTACGGCTACATTACCTCTGAAAATTATATTGCAAATACAGAGGATAAGTTTACTGTAAACGAACATAGAATATTTCAGCAATTTACATCCAAACAACAAATTGGAATCGTTGGTGTTAGTCATAGATACAGATTTGAACAACGTTTTGTTGCAAATGATTTTAAAATGCGATTTAGATATTTCTTAGCTATAAATGTTCCGTTAAGTAAAGAAAAGGATACATATTACTTTTCTGCCTATAATGAGATTTTCTTAAATACAAAAACTTCTATTTTTGATAGAAACAGACTATACGCAGGTCTTGGGTATAAAATAAACAAAAACATACGTCTAGAGGCTGGTTATATGAATCAGTTTTTTGAAACTACCAGCAGAGACCAGTTTAATATTATAAGTTTTGTTAATTTTTAAGAATAGTAAGTATGACTCCTAGAATAGAAATTATTAAAGATAAAAAGTTAATTGGCAAACAATTAAAAATGTCTTTAGTAGATAACAAAACTCCTATTCTCTGGAAATCCTTTATGCAACAAAGAAAAGAAATCACCAATACTGTGAATATAGATTTATATTCCATCCAGGTATATAATGCTTCATTAGATTTTAAAGATTTTAACCCTCAGACAGAATTTACTAAATGGGCAGCTGCAGAAGTAACAGATTATAATACTATACCAAATGAGATGGATTCTTTTATTTTACCAGGAGGCATGTATGCCGTTTTTATTCATAAAGGAGACACAAGTGGTTTTGCTAAAACCATGCAATATATTTTTGGTGTATGGTTACCACAGTCAGAATATCTATTAGACCAAAGACCACATTTTGAAAAATTAGGAGAAAAATATAAAAACAATTCTGATGAATCCGAAGAAGAAGTTTGGATTCCTATTAAGAATAAAGTATTAAGCTAATTTTGCTTTGTTTCTTTTTGTAGTAAATTTTAAAGCTTTCTTTACTGTAGAATTTGTTCTCTTATATAAACGTGCTACTTCTGTAGTCTTAACTGTAGTTTCTGTTACAATTGTTTTTTCTATAGTATCCACTTTAACTTCTTGAGTGTTGTTTTGTGCTTGTGCAGCTACTCCGATAAAAAGAACAAAGATTAAAGTTAAGATAGTTTTCATGACTTGCGTTTTATATATAATTAAAACGCCCAAAGCCGTATCTAGCTAGGTCACAAAACGCTGAAAACCCCTTATTTTTCGGCAACTTACACAAACATAGATAAAGTGCAAAAAATGCTCGATAAACGTACACATACCAAAAAACACCTTACCGAAAAAAAGTGTTTTTAATCGGAAAATAAGATGTTCTACTTTTTGTAAAAAACGAAAAGATTACTAACTTAAAAAAATGAGAGACAAGATTAACCCAATTATTCATTCTTTAACTCCCTTATCTATTTCTTCTTTAGATAAAATAAATAAATTAGTTACTTATGCTTTTCTAAAAAAAGGAGAATCAATAACTAACGTTGGTCAAAAAAATAACTTAGAGTACTTTTTAA
Source organism: Maribacter vaceletii (assembly GCF_003634105.1). Classification (GTDB taxonomy): domain Bacteria; phylum Bacteroidota; class Bacteroidia; order Flavobacteriales; family Flavobacteriaceae; genus Maribacter_B; species Maribacter_B vaceletii. The sequence continues at coordinate 187,749 of NZ_RBIQ01000009.1, forward strand.
TTAAAGGTATTTGCAAGAGTTTCCTTTATACACCAGAAGGTGAAGACATAACAATTTCCTTCTTTATGTCTGGTTCTATCCTATCGCCAAATACAACAAGAAGTTTAGAAGGTAAGTCTATTATTAATATTAGAGCATTAACAGATATAGAAATAGCAACTATTGATGCGGATGTATTAGAAAGGTTAATGATAGAAGATTTAGAAATAAGAAATTTTGCTAATACCGTATTAAGAAATGAACTAATGACAAAAGTTCAAAAAGAAATAGGATTAGCTTCACTTAAAGGAAAAGAGCGTTTAGAACTTCTAAGAAAACAATTCCCGAATATAGAAAACCTTGTATCACATTCAGATATAGCTTCTTACTTAGGTATAACAACTATTTCTTTGAGTAGATTAAGAACACAATCGTAACTCTTAACATTTGTTAATGCACACAATTATTTAATTGACCACTTTTGTTTTGTAATAAAAAACAAGCTGTATGTCTATTTTAAATTCTTTTCTTATAAAAACTTCTTCAGTAAAAAAAATATGTATTTCATTTTTCGCGAGTCAATTCACCTTACTTATAATGATGCTATATACTTTCCCAATAATAAATAGCCAAATTGGTACTAGAGCATTCGACCTCCAAAACCTTGGGTATTCATTATCTACTGCAAATCAAATAGTAAATAACTTGAATAATCAGACAACTGAGCTTTACCTATTTCCTCAATTAACCCTTTTAGATGTATTTTATCCTTTTTTATTAGCTCTTTTTTTAAGTAGTTTATTATTTCGTCTTGGTAAACTTATTGGAAAAGATAATAAAATAACAAGCTTACTTTTATATTTGCCTTTACTAGCTATGGCATTTGATTATTTTGAAAACATATGTATCATCTTAATGATTTCAAAGTCTATAGAAATATCCAAATCCTTCGTTTTACTATCTAGTACATTTACCGTCTTAAAAAGCTTACTAACAACTTTTTCTTGGATAGTTATTTTAATATATACTATAAAATGGGTACGATTAAAAATTATGAAAAAAGCAACTAAGTCATCTTTAAGTCAATCTTAAGTATTATAACAATTAATAATTTCAAGATGGCAAAGTAAGATTAAGCTAATTTTGCTTTGTTTCTTTTAGTAGTAAATTTTAAAGCTTTCTTTACTGTAGAATTTGTTCTCTTATATAAACGTGCAACAGTGTTACTCTCTACTGTAGTTTCTGTTACAATTGTTTTTTCTATAGTAACCACTTTAACTTCTTGAGTGTTGTTTTGTGCTTGTGCAGCTACTCCGATAAAAAGAACAAAGATTAAAGTTAAGATAGTTTTCATGACTTGCGTTTTATATATAATTAAAACGCCAAAAGCCGTATGGAGCTAGGTTACAAAACGCTGAAAACCCCTTATTTTTCGGTAACTGACATAAATACAGATAAAGTGTAAAAAATGCTCGATAAACGTACGCACACCTAAAAACACCTCACCGAAAGAATGTGTTTTTAATCGGATTCTAAACCTCTATAGAAAGTAATAAATTAGGGTTAGGACAATTTTTAGAATAATATTCTATATCTACCTTAGAAGATACACCTGGGTAATCTCCAAAATTCTCTTGTAAATCTTTAATAATTTGAAAATGTAAATGCGGAGCATAGTTAACATTAATCTCTGGCGCTCCCATTTCTGCAAGAATTTCTCCCTGTTTAAATTCTTTACCTATATATAATTCTTTTATAGAGGAAATAGATAAGTGTCCGTATAATGTATAAAATATTACATTATGTATAGAATGCTCTAAAATTATAGTTGGCCCATAATCCCCAGAAGTAGTATTATTTTTAAAACTGTGTACTTTACCATCAATAGGAGTTAGTATACGTGTACCTATTGGTGCCCATACATCTAGACCTAAATGAATATTTCTAACAAAATCAGATGCACTATTAAAACTAGGTGTATTAGAATACAAATTTCTTTGCTCCAAGTAACCACCATAAGCAACTTTTGCTTTCGCATTTGTTAAGACCGTATCTATATATTCTTGACAACCTGTTGGGGTAGTAATATTATATTTTTCAAGGCTAGTGTTTGAAACAGATAAATCTAAAGGGGTGTATACATCTATAGAAAATTGGGAGTCAATAATATGTATAGGCTTTTTAGGAATAGTAGCTAATATCTTTTCTAAATCTGTCATACTGTAAACTTAAAATAAGAATAGATACGTATTAAATTCGTCATTAATTTTAATTAACAACTTTTTAACCCAATACTAGTGTAAGGTGTTTTATCTTTTAAGTACTAAAACAGAAAAAATATGTTTTTAATAAAATTACTACTAGCATCAACTTCATTTATTTTTACTCTTGGATGCCAATCTAAAATAAAAAAAGAAATACCTGTTACACAAGAAATACAAGAAGTAGAAGAGGTAAAACTAACACCACAAGAACTAAGTGACTATGAAACCGCCTATTTTGCTAGCGGATGTTTTTGGTGTGTAGAAGCTATTTTTGAAAGCGTAAAAGGAGTTAAAGAGGTAGTATCTGGATACGCTGGGGGAAAAGAAAAAAATCCTACCTATGAAGATGTAGGCTACGGAAGAACAACCCATGCAGAAACAGTTGAGGTTTTTTATGACCCAAAAGTAATTTCTTTTACTGCTCTTGTTCAAGTATTTTTTGGCTCTCATGATCCTACAACATTAAACCGCCAAGGACCAGATAAAGGAACACAATATAGGTCTATAGCTTTTTATAAAAATGAAAAAGAAAAAGAAATTATTACAGCATATATAGCTGCCCTTAAAGACCAAAAAGTTTATGATGGACTACCAATAACAACAGAGGTTACTCCATTCGTAAAATTTTATAAAGCAGAAGAATACCATCAAGATTATGAAAAAAGAAATCCAAATAATTCCTATATAAAGAATGTGTCTATCCCAAGACTAAATAGATTTAAAAAGAATTTTGGAGATTTTTTAAAAGATAATCCACATTAAATTGAATTTTAAAAGTTTTTATAAGCGCTCCTTTATTACCTAACGTAATAAAGGAGTTTTTTTACTCAATAATCGAGATTTAAATGCTCCGAGGCTTACCTCAAAATCAAAATTAGTTTCCTAATAAATGCCTAGTGGGCTTGCCCTGATGTAGTTTACTAAAACCTCTATAAAGTAAGAATACACCCTATTTTAACAGTTAGAAATAAGATTAACACAATTACTTACTGGATTTTATAGATAAAATGTAAAATATACACTAATAATTTGTACCTTCGACTCATTACCGTGTACGAACACGGTGAAATATAATTAGGTTAAAAAATCAAACAAATTATCTATTGCATGAAAACAGTATTAAAACCAAGTAACATAATTTATCTACTATTATGTCTAATAGTAGTTATTGGCTGTACAGAACAAAAAAAAGATACTACTCCTTGGGTTTCTATTTTTGATGGAGAAACTTTAAACGGATGGACACAAAAAGGAGGTGTTGCTAAATACACTGTTAAAGATGGCGCTATAGTAGGAACTACAGTAAAAAAAACCCCTAATTCTTTCTTAACATCTGATAAAATGTATGGAGATTTTATTTTAGAGTTAGATTATAAGGTAGACTCTAGCATGAATTCTGGTATACAAATACGAAGTAATAGCTTTCCTTATTATAAAGAAGGTAGAGTTCATGGGTATCAAATAGAGATAGACCCATCTGCAAGAGCGTGGAGTGCTGGTATTTTTGACGAAAGCCGTAGAGGTTGGTTAAACCCTTTAGACAAAAACCCAGAAGCTCAAAAAGCATTTAAACAAAACGATTGGAACCATTATAGAATTGAAGCAATTGGCGATACTCTTAAAACATGGATTAATAATGTTCCTGCGGCGTATTTAATAGATGACAAAACAGCAAGTGGTTTTATTGCTTTACAAGTACATAGCATTGGAGGCAAAAAGAAAGAAGGCACAGAAATTATTTGGAAGAACATAAATATACTTACAGATAATTTAGATAAGTATTCCAAAAAATCACCTTTAGCTCCCATTTACACTAAAAACAAGCTTACCGTAAATGAAGAAAAAGCAGGTTGGAAAATGTTATGGGATGGGGAATCTACTAAAGGTTGGAAAGGCGCAAAACTAGAAGAATTTCCTAAAAATGGATGGCTAATAGAAAATGGAGAATTAACTGTTTTGGCTTCGGATGGTGCAGAATCTGCTGCTGGTGGTGATATTGTTACAAAAGAATTATTTGGTGATTTTGAATTGACAGTAGATTTTAAATTAACTCCAGGTGCTAATAGTGGTATAAAATATTATGTAGATACAGAACTAAATAAGGGAGCCGGCTCTTCTATAGGATTAGAATATCAGATACTAGATGATGAATTACATGAAGATGCAAAAAAAGGAAATCATGAAGGTAGCAGAACAGTTTCTTCTTTATATGATTTAATAAAAGCAGACCCTAAAAAACCAATAAATGCTATTGGAGAATGGAACACAGCTTATATTTCCTCTATAAACAACCATGTTGAACATTGGTTAAATGGAGTTAAAGTTCTAGAATATGAAAGAAAAAGTCCTGAGTATTTAAAATTAGTATCCGAAAGTAAATATAAAAAATGGCCAAATTTTGGGGCTTTAGACCAAGGACAATTGTTACTACAAGACCATGGAAACAAAGTTTCCTTTAAAAATATAAAAGTTAATAAAACTCCAAAAAAATAAAACGATGAACTCTAGAAGAAATTTTATAAAAAAAACTACTGCAGGAACAGCAGCAGTAACTTTAAGTGGATTGGTTTTACCTAGTTCTAGTTATGGAGGTATTCTTGGAGCAAATGACCGTGTTAATTGTGCAATAATTGGTGTACGCAGTAGAGCTAAATCTCATATTGTAGCAATAAACAAAGATAAAAATGCAAAAATCCTATATAATTGTGATGTAGATGACACTATTATAGAAGAACATAATATATGGTGTAAAGAAAACATTGGATATGTACCAAAAGTAGAAAAGGATTTTAGAAAAGTACTAGAAGACAAAAAGGTTGATGCCGTATTTATTGCTACACCAGAACACTGGCATGCACCAATGGCAATAATGGCATTACAAGCAGGAAAACATGTTTATGTAGAAAAACCATGTAGCCATAACCCTTATGAAAATGACCTTCTGGTAGCTGCACAAAAAAAGTACGGCAAAAAAGTGCAAATGGGCAACCAACAACGTTCTGCAAAGACTTCTATACTAGCGGTAAAAGAAATAAGAGAAGGTATTATTGGTGATGTTTATAAAGGAGAAGCCTATTACTCTAACAACAGAGGTTCTATTGGTGTTGGAAACGTTGTAGATGTTCCAAAAACATTAGATTGGGAATTATGGCAAGGACCAGCACCGAGAAAAGAATACAAAGACAATATTCACCCATATAACTGGCATTGGTTTCATAACTGGGGAACAGGAGAAATACATAATAACGGAACCCATGAAATTGATATTTGCCGTTGGGCTTTAGGAGTAGATTTACCAGAAAGTGTAACTTCTTTTGGAGGGAAATACACGTATAAAGATGATTGGGAATTTGTAGATAACCAACAAGTCACCTATAAATTTAAAGACGATAAATTTTTAACCTGGACAGGGCATAGTAGAGGTAAAATACAACCTAAACAACCAGGAAGAGGTGCAACAATTTATGGTAGTAAAGGATCTATTACTTTAAGTAGAAATGCCTACAATTTATTTGCCTTAGATGGTTCCCTTATAAAAACGGAAAAGGAAGAAAATAAAAGTTTAACTACCAACACTAGAGGTGATGGTAGTTTAGACGTTTCTCATGTTGGTAATTTCTTTGATGCTATTCGAGAAGATAAAAGCCTGCACTCTGACATTAAAGATGCGAGTATTTCTACCATGCTCTGTCACTTAGGAAATATGGCACAAGATGCAGGAGAAACTTTGAAAATTGATACCGTAACAGGAAAAGTAACCAACAATGCTAAAGCTATGGAAAACTGGAAAAGAGAATATGCTGCTGGTTGGGAACCTAAACTATAATATATGAAAAGAAGAGATTTTGTGATAAAAGGAAGTATAGCCTCTGTAGCTGTAGCTTCTTCTACAACTGCTTTAGCTAACACACTTAATTTTACAAATGCCGCAAACAAACTTACTATAGGAATTATAGGTACTGGAGATCGCGGTAGCGGATTAATTCCTTTAATAAATGAAATTGATAATTTTAAGGTTGTAGCATGTTGTGATACATTACCTTTTAGGTTAGAAAATGGGTTAAGTAAAGCTCCAAAAAAAGCAAAAGGATATGCTGACTATAGAAAATTATTAGACAACCCAGATATTGATGCTGTTTTAATTTCTACCCCATTTAACACGCACTCTAAAATTGCTTTAGACGCTTTAGATGCAGGCAAACATGTGTATTGTGAAAAAACTATGGCAAAAGGCTTAGATGGTATTCAACATCTAATACAAAAAACAAAAAACTCTAATAAAATTTTTCAAACAGGACACCAATACCACAGTTCTAGACTTTATACACATGTTGTAGATTTAATTAAAAATGGTAAAGTAGGGAAAATCACTTCTTTTGATTGCCAATGGAATAGAAACGGAAATTGGAGAAGACCTGTGCCAAAACCTGAGCTAGAAAAAGTTATAAACTGGAGAATGTACAGAGAGTTTTCTGGTGGCTTAGTTGCAGAATTATGCTCACATCAAATAGATTTTGTGAATTGGGTATTAGATGCTACTCCAAATAAAGTAATGGGTATTGGCGGTATAGACTATTGGAAAGATGGTAGAGAAACCTATGATAATGTAAATTTAATGTACGAGTATCCTAATGGCATAAAAGCCAAATTTACTTGCTTAACAAGTAATGCCAAAGATGGTTACCAGATAATAGTAAAAGGTGACAAAGGCACCATTATAATGGGAACTAGAAATGCTTGGTTTTATCCTGAAGGGACAAAAAATAAAAAAATTGGAACGGTAGATGGTGTTGCAGGAGCTACAGTAACTTTTGATAAAAACAAAGGCTACCCAATAAAAGTAGAACACCAAAATCCTAGCAAACAAGCTTTACAAGATTTTAAAGATAGTATAACCCTAAACTCTTCTCCTATATCTAATATAACTACTGGAGCCAATACCGCTATTGCAGTACAAATGGGATTAGAAGCTATGCATACAGAAAGTATTGTAAAATGGCCTTCTAAAATAAGCTAAAACTATTTTAAAACAACTTCGCTAAATTTAGTATCTATAGAAATATTTTTTTTAGAGGAGTTGTTTTTATGATAGCCAGTTATCATCGTAGTATTAGAACTACAGTCTTTTTTTACATGTACACTTTCTGGATAAGTAAGTTCCGAAGCGTACATAAGACCGTCTACATTACATGCCGAATTTGGTAAATTACACTCCAGCTCTGCATTTTGCATAGTTATACTTATATCTTTAAAACCATTATCTACATAATTAATTTTAAGCGGCCCAAACTTATTATTAATAACTACTTTTTTTAATATTTTATTTATTGTTACATCTGAGGAAGTTGTGTTAAGATTTAAAAACAACACTTCGTCTAAGGTTATATAATCAGAATAATCTGCCTTTAAACTTCCATAATTCCATTTTTGAATAGCCACTGGAGAGTATGATGCATTTACCATTGTATTATTTCCCTCTATAATGTTCCCAGATAAATTAGAATGCGATAAAGTTGCTTTTAAATTAAATGTTTGTTGGGCAAGTTTAACCTCACCATGCCTAATATTTAGGTTCATTTTAGTAGATTTTGGTAACATAATCTTGAGTTTCTTCTTAATTGTAAAGTTTTTTGTCTTACCACCTCTAGATATAAATACAGTTCTTTTTTTAACTCTGTTATTTTTATGTTCCTCTTCTACCTTATGAGCTTCAATTTCTGCATATTCTCTTTGTTTATGAGCACGCTCTTTTTCCTTATGTGCCATTTCCATTTCTTGGTGCGCTTGTTCTCTCTTAATTTCTGCTTTTTGCATCTTAGCTTCCATTTTTTCACTCCAAGCTTCTATTTTTTTTTGATAATCCTTGTCAAAATTTTTATCAAAATCTTTCTGCCATTTTTTTAAATAAGCTTCTCCTTCTTCTTCATATGCTTTGTAATCAAATTTAAACGCAGAAACAGAAGGCAATGGTGGCATCTCTGGAAGCTCTGGCAATTCGGGCATTTCGGGTAGTTCAGGGATCTCAACAACAATATGCTCCATAGCATTAACCTCTGGCATATTAAAACTAAAATCGTCTACATTAAAATGGCCATTACTAAATGTGGAAGGGCCTTTGTTATTAGATGTTATTACTATTCTTTTACTACTTCCTAGTATTTGTATAGGATCATTCTTGAAATAGATAGCTGCATCTTCCTCTGTAGCTCCTTCCAAAATAACTGTTGCTTCTATAGAAACTTCATTCTTGTCCCATGTATCAAACTCTATATCTGCATAACTTGTATTTATCTCTAAAATAGCACTATCTGCAACTTTAAATGTCTCTTTATACACCTTACTATTATTTTGTCCACTGCATACAAATACAAACAATACTACAATGAATAATAAAAATTTTGTTTTATATAATTTGGTCATTTTCTTCCGTTTTTAATTGATCTAATTTCTTTTTAAGCTTTTGCAACAACTGCAATCTTAGTTGCAAATTTTTAATTAATGCAGTAATAGTATGGTCATTAGGTCCAGATTCATTTAATTCTTTAGTTAAAATTTCATATTCAGAATTTAACTTTGTAAGCTGCTCCATATAACTATCTACAAGTATTTTATTTTTATCAGAAACAGGTAAATTAGATAGTGATACGTTTATTGTTGCTGTATAATAATCTTCAACCTTTTTTAAATCCGGAGAAAGGTCTCCCAAAGAAATTGGCTCTTTATTAACTCGGGGTTTAGTAACTACAATTGTCTCTATTGTTTCCTGTTGGTTATATTCTTTATACCCAAAAACACCTGCAGTTATAAGTATTAAAATTGTAGCTGCAATTTTTAGCAGGCTATAACTTTTCTTTTTCTCTTTAAAAACGTCATTATCTAACCGCTTTAAAAAACGTTCTTCATGACCATCTTTTAATTTGGGCTTATGTGCTTGTTGTTCTTTTTTAAATAATTCTCTAAGATCCTGTTTCATAATCTTTTCCTTTTAAAATTTCTTTTAAATATCCTTTCCCTCGTAACAACCTTGTTCTACAGGTACTATGCGTAATATTTAAAACTTCTGATATTTCTAGATGATCATAACCTTCTATCAAAAACATCATTACAACATATTTATAATTTTCTGGCAACTGATCTATTGCTTTGCATACATCATTAATTGTATATTCTGGAGCAACACTCCAATCTTCATCTTCTACAATATGCATATAGCTTTCGTCTAGAGCAACTAATTTTTCTTGTTTCTTTTTTAAAAAATCTATACTCTTATTTATTACTATTCTCTTTAACCATGCACCAAACGTTACTTCTCCCTTAAATTGCTCTATTTTTTGAAAAGCTTTAATAAACGATTCTTGTAAAACATCTTCTGCATCATCTTCATTTTTCACAAAACGCATAGCAACACAATACATGCCATCGCAATATTGCCTATACAATTTTACCTGAGCTTTACGGTTATTCTGCTTACACTGTTCTACTACATCTATTTGAAACATTGGCCAGTTTCTGTCTTTTTTGGTTGCATTGTTAAACTAAGGACGAAAGAATTATATCGATGTTGCAGAAAACGATTATTTTTATATCGATTTTTAAAATTTTGTCCTTTTGAAACAAGTTACCATTAATAATAGTTTTATCACATTAATTGTATTAGACTATGGCGCAGTTATACAAAAAATATTAGTAAAAGATAAAAATGGAGAGTCTACAAATGTTGTTGTTGGTTATGATTATCCTAGTAAATACTTAAAAGATGAGTTTTTTCTTGGAGCTTGTGTTGGCAGATATGCTGGAAGAATTTCTAATGGAGGGTTTGAGTTAGACAGAGAACAATTTCATTTACATTCTAATAACGGTGTTCACTTACATGGGGGAAAAAATAATTTTAGTAAACAACATTGGAAAATTACTGAAGTTAATTATAAAGAAGACCCATTTGTTAAACTACAATACCATAGCAAACATTTAGAAGAAGGTTATCCAGGAAACCTAACAGCTACAGTAACATACAAACTAGTAGGTAATGCATTACATGTTATTCATGAGGCAACTACAGACCGTACAACTGTAGTAAACTTAACTAATCATTCTTATTTTAGGTTAGATAATGAAACGTTTATAGATGATTATGAACTACAACTTAATTGTCCTGAAATGCTAGAAACTACAGAGCAGTTAATTCCAACAGGTGCTTCTAAATCTGTTCGAGGAAGTGAGTATGATTTTGTTAAACAACGTAGAATTGGAAGCACAAGGTTAGATACTCCTTTTGCGATAGATTTAAGTAGTGATAAAGCAGCAGAGGTAAGCTCTAAAAAAACAGGAATTGGTATGAAAGTATACACTAACCAGCCAGCAGTAGTAGTGTACACACCAGGTGGTTTTCCTGCTATTTGTTTTGAAACGCAAAACTATCCTGATGCACCAAACCAAAAACATTTCCCAAGTAGTGTTTTAAAACCAGGAGAAAAATACCATAACATTGCTATCTTTAAGTTTGATTTAGTACTTTAGAACACCTTTTAAAATATTGATTATGAAAAAGTTAAAATGGATTTTAATAGTATTTATTGGTATTATATTACTTATGAAATTTGTTGCAATGCCATACATGCAAAAGCAAACAAAAAAACATAGTCCAGAACAGACTGCCAACTATCATAAAAATAATAAAGACTTAAAAGTCATATATTCAAGTCCGTCCAAAAAAGGAAGAATATTATTTGGAGAATTAATTCCTTATAACCACGTATGGCGTACCGGTGCAAATGAACCAACTTCTTTTATAACAGAAACAGACATTAAAATTGTAGACAAAAACTTACCCGCTGGTATTTATTCTTTATGGACTATACCAAATAAAGAACAATGGAATATAATCTTTAATAGTGAAGTTCCAGAATGGGGTGTTACCATTTTAAGTGGCGGAAAAGAAACCACCCGAAACCCAGAAAATGATGTGGTAAACATAACTGTACCCACCGAAAAGCTTACAAAAGTAATTGAAAAATTTACTATAGATTTTGATGATTCTAATGAACTTGCCTTATTTCTTGCTTGGGACACTACTAGAGTAAATATTCCTATTAATTAACACTAAATTTTCATTACAAAATTGTTAAGCTCACTTGCAATAAAAAACATAACTTTGCCCCGATTTTAAATTAAATAAATGGAGCCTGTAACTTCTTCTTTATTATCTATTGTTGTCCCCTTATATAATGAGGAAGATAATGTTGTTTTATTAACTCAAAAAATACATGAAAGCTTGGTTGGTTATACCTACCAAATTATTTATGTAGATGATTTTTCTACAGATAAAACAAGAAAGGTTGTAAAAGACATGCAAGATGACACGATTCATTTTATAGAATTAAAAAAGAATTACGGTCAAAGTTTAGCACTTGCAGCTGGTTTAGATTATGCAGAAGGGGAATTTATTATTACTATGGATGGCGATTTACAAAATGATCCTAGCGATATTCCACAAATGTTAGGTTATGCAGTTTCTGGAGAGTTTGACCTTATTACTGGTATAAGACAAAAAAGAAAAGATTCTTTAGTAAAAAAAATACCTTCTAAAATTGCTAACTTTTTAGTTAGACGAGTTACCAAATTAGATATAAAGGATAATGGTTGTGCTCTAAAAGTATTTAGCAAAGATATTGCTAAGGAACTTAATTTATACGGCGAAATGCACCGATTTATTACCTTATTAGCTTACCTAGAAGGTGCACAAATAAAACAAGTTCCTGTAAAACACCATGCCAGAAATGCTGGAGTTTCTAAATATGGTTTAGAACGTGTTTTTAAGGTGGTTGCAGATATGGCTTTACTACTTTTTATACGTAAATACTTTCAAAGACCTATTCACTTATTTGGTATTATAGGTGCTCTTTTAATATTTGCAGGATTAGGAATTAACGCCTATTTACTTATAGTGAAATTTGGGCTTGGAGAAGATATTGGTAGTAGACCTTTACTAACAGCTGGTATGATGTTTATTTTTGCTGGTATACAATTATTTACTATTGGTATTGTTATGGAGCTTCTTATTCGTACCTATTACGAATCTCAAAATAAACGCCCTTATAGGATTAAAAAAATATTTGTAGGTGACAAAGCCTCCTAAACACTTACTTACTGCGCTTAAAATTAGTATAAGTGCCATTCTAATCTATTTTATTTTCACAAAAATAGATAGCAAAGAAATAGGTACTGTATTAAAGAAAGTAAACCTTTTATATGTTGCTGTTGCTGTGCTTTTATTTGTTTTATCTAAAGTAATAGCTTCTATTAGGCTTAACCTTTATTTTCATCAAATAAATATAAGTTTATCCGAAAAAAGTAATTTAAAATTATACCTACTAGGCATGTTTTATAATTTATTTTTACCGGGAGGAATTGGTGGCGATGCATACAAAGGCTATGTAATTAAGAAAAAGTTTAAGGTCGCAACCAAAAAAGTTGTATCTGTTTTAGTATTAGACCGTTTAAGTGGTTTATTACTTTTGTTTATCTACGCATGTATACTTGCCCTTTTTGTACAAATAGATTGGCTTCAGGATTTTAAACTACTTTTTATTTTAGCAATCTTTTTAAGTATTATTACCTTTTGGTTTTTAAATAAAAAGTTCTTTAGGTATACTTTACCAATTTTCTGGACCTCTTTTATGTTTTCTGCATTGGTACAAATAGCGCAACTAGCAAGTATATTACTTTTATTAAAAGCTCTAGGTATTAATACAGATATTCTAGGGTATTTATTAATTTTTTTAATCTCTTCTATAGTCTCAGTTATTCCTCTTACTATTGGCGGGATTGGAAGTAGAGAGGTTACTTTTTTTTACGGCGCAACTCTTTTAAATTTAAACGAAACTGTATCTATTAGTGTAAGTATGCTCTTTTTCTTAGTTACCGCTTTTGTTTCTCTTTTTGGAATATTTTATCATTTTAAAAAACCAATCTTAGAAAAAAAAGATTAATACACATGAATTAGATGCATTTTATTAAGCACTTTTTTACGAGTTGCAGGGTTTAAAAACTTAGCTTGAAGTCTAGTTATTCTAAATTGATCTACTGTTAACTGCTTACCCCAACTTAACCCAGATTCTTTTATTTTTATCAAATCAGCATCAGTACAATACACCCAATAATTATGCTTGTTTTTTAATTCCTTAATTGTCGTTATGTTTACAGGTTTTTGATTATAAAAATCTAAAGACCAAGAAAACTTAGAGGATATTTTATAAATATTATCCGTAGGAATATTATGCTTTTCTATTTTTTGAGCCATAGAAGAACCTCCTTGATATTCTAATAGGCTTGGATAAAAATGGGTGTTTAATACAAAATTTAATAGCAAAGCACTACCAACTGCAATACTAATTATTCTATAATAATACGCCTCTCTTTTTAAACAATAGTATAAAATAATACCAGCTATAATTAGTAATCCAATACACACATAAATTGGTTTATCTTTAAAAACAAAAAAGCAAAATAAACTAGATGCTATAAAAACAATTCCTAATATAAAATACTGTACTCCTAAAATTATTTTTATGGCCTTAGCTTTTTTCAATTTATTTAAATTCACCAGATATGCAGCTGTAAGAACTGCAAATAAAGGCATGGTTACGTTTAAATAATGTGGTAGTTTAAATTGCGCAAAACTTATAATTAAAAAGATTATAGTAATTCCTCCTAAGGTTAAAAACTCCTGATTTGGTTGTCTATTAAATTTATTCCGAACAAACTCTTTTACCTTATTCCAATACGCAACTAGTCCTATAACTGTCCAAGGCAAAAACACCCATAAGAATGTATGAAAAAAGAAAAAATAATCACTACTATTTTTTCCAATTCCATCGCCACTTAAACGTTCAAAACTTTGCTCCCAAAAAATAAAAAAGATACCGCTTCTATGGTCTTTACCTCGAATTACTTTTTCTGGATGCAAATCAAACTGATGGTAATAAGCATATAACATTGGTGCTATACATATCCCAAAAACAACTAAGGCTATAAGCACTCTCCAGTTTAAAAGTGCTTTAAAATTTTTAGAATACGCCATATGGCATACTAACGGTAAGCCTAAAACCAAAATAGCTATTTGCCCCTTAGTTGAAAAAGCAATAGCTGCTCCAACTGATCCCAGACAAATTGCCAAAATAGATTTTGTTTCAATATATTCTGTGAGTTTCCAAATAGCAAAAATGGTAAACCCAGTTAAAACAGCATCAGTCCTAACATCTATATTAGACAAGAAAATTGTTTGCGCCGTCATAAAAATTAATGCTGCCAATTTCCCTGTAGACTTATTATATAATAGTTTTCCTAAACCATAACAACTGTAAGCTCCTAGTAAAGAAGAAAGTATTCCTGGAATTCTATAGGCCCAATCGTGCAAACCAAATATTTTAAAGGATAAAGCAGCTAACCAATAGTGCATATGAGGTTTATCTAAATACTCATTGGGGCCTTTAAACAAGTTAAGAAAATCGTTCTCTTGCACCATTCGCATTGCCATAACAGCAAATTGAGCAGAATCGTTCTCAAAGAGAGTAACAAACATTCCAGTAACATATACTAGAATAATTAGAAGCATAAAAAACCAATATCTTTTGTTAGATATCATATAGGAAATTTCTGAAGTGCAAATATATATAACTTTGTAAATAACCAACCTAAAAATAAACCTATACCAGTACCTGTTAGTATATCTAATGGAAAATGTACTCCAATATAAACTCTACTATAAGCTACCATAGCAGCCCAAATTAGAAGAAAAACAGCTATATACTTAATCTTAGACCTCAATAAATTAGTAAAAAAAATAGCTACGGCAAATGAATTAGCAGCATGGGCAGAAAAGTAACCATATTTACCGCCACAATAACTCTTTACAAGTCTCATAAGTGAATTAACTTCTGTATCATGACAAGGTCTTAAGCGCTGCACACCATATTTAAAAAAATTGGCTAGCTGATCCGTTACACCAATCATAATACCTACTGTAACTAATAAAAGAAGTGTTTTTTTAAGTCCTAATTGTTTATAAGACACAAAAAGTAATATTACATATAGAGGAATAGAATTAACTTTATTAGTAATAAATAGCCAAAAAGAATCCCAAATAGGAGTTCCTAAATTATTTAGTTGCAAAAAAAGTGTTTTATCTAATTGTACTAGTTCCTCTAGCATAGTTATTATTCTTCGTATCTAGAAACTTCTCTATCATAAAACTTGGAAGCTTCCTCAATTAAAGACTCAGCTTCTGCTTCCAGTTCTTTTTGGTCTTCTTGTGTAAACTCTTCTAACCATTCTACCTCATCATCCTCTAAATTAATAATGAATCTAGGGTACTCTGTATGCACAACAAAAATTGCTGTAGGATAATCTGTATTATCTCCTAATAAAAATTTTGGAAACTCCATTGGTAACTATTTTATAAAAATTGATTCTTTTCTAAGCCTCTGAAGTGCTTATTAATTTTTTGGTTAAATAATTAAATCTAATATACAACATAATACCAGAAGCAGTTAAACCTGTAAGTAACCCTATCCATATTCCAGTACTTTTAAAGCTTGTGTATAACCCTAGATAAAATGATACAGGAAAACCAATAATCCAATAAGCAACAAAGGTAATTAAGGTTGGAATTTTTACATCTTGCAACCCTCTTAAGGCACCTAAAACTACAACTTGTACGCCGTCTGATATTTGAAAAAAAGCTGCTACTAATAATAGTTTTGCCGCCAGAGCAACAACTTCTGTATTATCCGCTAAATTAAAAGCATCATCTAAATCTAAATATAAAGTTGGAAACCAATTTCTGCATACCAAAAACAAAATAGCAAATACAATTTCCAATAATAATGTAAGAAAGAATATAGATTGCCCAATTCTTCTTAATTCTTTAAAATTTTGCAATCCTTTTTGATTTCCTACACGTATCATTGCTGCAACCCCTAACCCCATTCCAAACATAAAAGTCATACTACTTAAATTTAATGCTATTTGGTTAGCTGCTTGTGCATTTTTACCCAAAACGCCACTTAACCATATTGCAGCTGTAAATATGGCAACTTCAAAAAACATTTGTAACGCAGAAGGAAAGCCAAGAGATATCATTTTTTTAATAACTTTCTTTTCTATAACCCTAAAATTAAAGTTCGTAACGTATCCTCTAAACTTTTCTTTACTTTTTAGTAAAAACCATATATAAACAATCATAATAACTCTAGAAACTAAAGTTCCTATTGCCGCTCCTACTATTCCCATTTTAGGAAAACCAAAAGTTCCAAAAATAAGAAGGTAATTAAGAATAATATTAATAACATTCCCAATTATAGTTGCGTACATTGGGTATTTTGTTTGCGACAAACCGTCGGAAAACTGTTTAAATGCCTGAAAAATAACTAACGGAATTAAAGAAAAAGCAACCAAGTTTAAATATGGCATAGCAAGTGCTACTACCTCATCTGATTGTTTCATGGAGTACATTAGAGGTTTCGCCAAAAAAACTACTCCAAATAGAGTAATTCCTAAAATTGTGCATAAGAACAAACCGTGTTTAAGCGCACTTTTAGCATTTTTCTTCTCTCCTGCCCCATCTGCTTCGGCAACAAGTGGTGTAATTGCTGTAGAAAAACCAATTCCAAGAGACATTGCAATAAAAACAAAACTATTTCCTAAAGACACTGCTGCAAGTTCTGCAGTACCTAATTGCCCTACCATTATATTATCTGCTAATTGTACAAATGTATGCCCCAACATACCCATAATTACAGGTACAGAAAGCTTAATATTGTAACGGAATTCTTTGGTGTACTCTTTAAACAAAACTTTACTAATTTAAAGCTGTAAAGATAAGATTTACTATAGGGTTAAATGCCTTTAAATTAAAAATTATAGCCCTTTTGCCTCTTCCCAAAAAATATCCATTTCGGCAAGAGTCATATCTTCTAAAGACTTCCCTAATACTTTGGCCTTTTTCTCTAAATACTGAAAGCGTCCTATAAACTTTTTATTGGTTCTCTCTAATGCATTTTCTGGGTTAACTTTTAAAAAACGTGCATAGTTAATCATAGAAAACAAAACATCTCCAAACTCAGCTTCTATTTTATCTGTATCGCCTGCCTCTATTTCTTCCTGCAACTCTGCTAATTCTTCTTTAACCTTTTCAAATACCTGTTGTGGCTCTTCCCAATCAAAACCAACTCCCGCAACTTTATCTTGTATTCTACTTGCTTTTACTAATGCAGGTAATCCTTTAGGAACACCTTCTAGAACACTTTTTTTACCTTCTTTAAGTTTTAACTTCTCCCAGTTTTGTTTCACTTCTTCTTCATTCTCCACTTTTACGTCTCCATAAATATGTGGGTGCCTATGGATTAGTTTTTCACAAATCTCATTTGCTACATCACCAATGTCAAAAGTATTCGTTTCAGAACCAATCTTTGCATAAAAAACTATATGTAAAAGTAAATCTCCAAGCTCTTTTTTTACATCAACTAAATTATTCTCTAGAATAGCATCTCCCAATTCATAAGTTTCTTCTATAGTAAGATGCCTTAGAGTCTCCATAGTTTGTTTTTTATCCCATGGGCATTGCTCTCTAAGCTCGTCCATTATAGTTAACAACCTATCAAATGCTTTTAATTGTGTTTCTCTAGAGTTCATTTTCATTTTGCTAAGATACAAAGTCCTATTTTCTTGCTATGTCAAGAAAAATCTATTATTTTTAGCAATTAAGTGTATTCTTTACATTTTTAACCAAATTATTAGCATTCACTTTAAAAAAACGTTTTGAAAAAAATTATCCTTTACTTTTTTAACATTTTTAAATATACTCTCTTATGTTTATTACTAACTCAATGTAGTTCTAAAAAGGAACCTGAATTCTTATTACGGTCTAGCCATCTCGTAAATGATCAACATACATGGTTTAAAGCGTTTGAATATTTTTCAGAAATTTTAGAAGAACGCTCTAAAGGAAGGATAATTTTAGAAAACTACTCCTCTGAGCAAATAGCTAAAGAAATTGAAGCTATTCGAATGATTCAGACTGAAGTTATAGACATGACAGTTACTGGTTCTATCTTAAATAACTGGATAGATGTAATGGCCTTTTGTGAACTACCCTTTCTTCTTAGAGATTCTGTAGACATGAAAAACCTTATTAATGGCCCCATTGGCAAACGTATGGAAGCTGAAATGCTAAACACAACTGGATTAAGAACACTAGGTTATTTTCAACGTGGACCAAGACATTTAACAGCAAATAGACCTATAAAACATCCTGATGACTTAAAAGGGTTAATAGTTCGTGTACCAAATGTGCCTTCTTTTGTAACAGCTTGGAGTGCTCTAGGTGCAAAACCAACGCCAATGGCTTTTTCAGAAGTTTTTACATCCTTACAACAGGGCACTATAGAAGCGCAAGAAAACCCATATGCACTAATAAAAGCAGCAGGTTTTTCTGAAGTCCAAGAATACCTTAATGTAACTTCTCATGTTGTAAGCTGGACGTATCCTGTTATTGGAGAGAAACAATTTCAAAAATTTCCTGATGATTTAAAAAAGATATTTTTAGAATGTGCTGCAGACATGCAAATTTACGAGCACGAGTTATTTATTGAAAATGAGAAAAAAGTACAACAAGAACTTAAAGACAAAGGGATGACTTTTGTTACTGTTGATAAAGACGCTTTTAATGAAAAATGTAAAGATGCCATATACAATAGTTTATCTCCAGAAATGCAAAAGGTATACCATCAAATATTAGCCGATAGAAACTAACCTTATGAAAAAGAACATTACTAGACTCCTTAAATATGGCACACTTATAGGAACTATAGGTTTTGTTATAACTACAATCTTTCAAATTTATGGGCGCTTTTTTATAGAAAAACCACCTTCTTGGACAGAAGAAGCTTCTAGGTTTTTCTTTATTTACGCAACTAGTTTTGCAGCAGGGCTCGCAATGAAAGATAAAAGTTATGTTTTTTTTGATGGGCTCTTTAATAAATTAAATTCTGCTATTAAGCATAAAATAGAGATAGTAAGTAACATTATAACGTTAATTCTTTTTATTATAATAGCCTTTTATAGTGTTCATTTTTTATTACTAGGAATACCAGAAAACTCCCCAAGCATAGGCCTTCCAATGGCTGTAGCTTTTAGCAGCATATTAGTTATGGGGATTAGTATTAGTTATTACGCTTTTTTAGATTTATTAAAACTTCTTAATAGAAAAAAATGATTTGGATTGTTATTTTAATATTTGCTATTTGCCTTGTGCTAAGGTTTCCTATCGCTTTTTCTTTAGGTATTTCTTGTTTAGTGTATTTATTAATAAAAAAAATACCTCTAATATTAATTCCCATGAAATTATATTCCGGGATAGATGTTTTTGTATTACTAAGCATCCCTGGTTTTATACTAGCCGGAAATTTAATGAATCAAGGAGGGTTAACTGCTAAAATCATTGGGTTTTGCAATCATCTACTAGGTCATATCCGTGGTGGCTTAGCGTTAGCAAACATTGGTGCTTCTATGTTATTTGCAGGAATATCTGGAACAGCAGTTTCTGATACTGCAAGTATTGGAGCTGTAATGATACCTGCTATGAAAAAAGAAGGTTACGACGCCGATTTCTCTTGTGCTGTAACCGCTGCATCTTCTACTGTAGGTCCTATTATACCTCCAAGTGTACCTATGATTATTGCTGCAACACTAAGTGGTCTATCTGTTGGTAAATTATTTTTGGCTGGAGCAATACCAGGTCTTTTACTAGGAGTAGGTCTAATGATACTAACCTACTATTTAGCTCGTAAAAGAAAATATCCCAAACACCCAAAAAGTAATTTAAAACAAATTGCAAAAGGATTTGTTGATACTTTTTGGTCACTTCTGATGACCTTTATAATATTATTTGGAATTATTGGTGGTGTCTTTACCCCAACAGAAGCTTCAATAGTGGCCGTAATTTATGCGCTATGTATAGGTGCTTTTGTTTATAAAAAAATTACACTTAAAAATTTAGCTGTAATTACTTTAGATTCTATGAAAACCTCAGCGTCTTTAATGGTGCTTATTGGTTTTGCCAACCTTTTTGGATGGATACTAATTACAGAGCAACTACCGCAAATTATATCTACAGAAATTTTAGGATTCTCTACAAACAAATATGTAGTGTTATTACTAATAAATCTTTTGTTAATATTTATTGGCACTTTTATGGAAACTATTGCTGCGCTACTTATTCTATTTCCTATTCTACTAAAAGTTGCTGTAGCTGTAGATGTAGACCCAATACATTTTGCAATTATTGCGCTCTTAAATTTAATGATTGGGTTAACTACCCCTCCATTAGGCATATGCCTTTTTGTAGCATCTAGTATTGGTAAAGTTTCTATAAGCAAAGTAAGTAAAGCTAGTTTGCCATTTTTAGCGGTAAGTATATTAGTTTTAATCTTAGTTACTTTATTTCCTGAAATATCACTTTTACTTCCTAATTTAATCTTAGAGTAATTAGTATTTACATGAATATAATTAAAAAGATAATACCCTGTATTTTAATAATTTTAGCAGCTAAAACTTCTGCACAAAATATTGTTGCTAAAAATGCAAAATTAGAATTAGTATCTGATGTTTTCAAATTTACAGAAGGTCCTGCTGTAAATAAAAAAGGGGATATTTACTTTACAGACCAGCCCAATAATCGTATTCATTTATGGTCTGCAAAAGATAATACAATTAGTACATTTCTAGATAATGCAGGACGTTCTAATGGGTTATATATTAATAATGATGGTGACTTATTGGCTTGTGCCGATGAGAATTTTGAGCTATGGAAAATAGACTCCTTAAAAAACAAAACCGTACTGGTTTCTAATTTTGAAAATCTAAAACTTAATGGCCCTAATGATTTATGGGTTACTCCAAGTGGCGGTATATATTTTACAGACCCTTATTACCAAAGACCCTATTGGACAAGAACAAAAAAAGAAATAGAAAAAGAACAGGTTTATTTTATTAATCCTGAAAATAACACAGTACATATAGTTGCTAATGATTTAGTGCAACCAAATGGTATTATTGGAACACCAGATGGAAAAACTCTTTATATTGCTGACATTGGAGATAAAAAAACCTATAGTTACTCTATAAACAAAGATGGCACTTTAACTAATAAAACCCTTTTTACTAATATGGGCTCAGACGGTATGACTATTGACAATAAAGGGAATGTTTATTTAACAGGAAAAGGAGTTTCTATATTTAATAAAAAAGGAGAAAAAATTCATCATATAGATATTGAACAAAATTGGACAGCTAATGTAACCTTTGGAGGTATAGAAAAAGACATCCTTTTTATTACAGCCATGAATAGTATTTACACCATAAAAATGAACGTAAAAGGAGTAAGATTCTAAAAAAAGCCACTCTAATGAATGGCTTATGCTTTTAATCTAATTGGTTGCACTAAATTCTTAACTTAATTCTTCTTGTACTAAATAATAAAAAGCAGGTCTACTTTTCATTCTAATACTAGACATTTTAGAAGCAACACTCTGTATTGCCGCCATAGCTTTATCTTTATCTTCAACACCTAATTTCTTTTCAACAAAATTTCTACGTACTGTTTCTAGTTCAGAAGCATCTTGTCCAGAAACAAGTGTAGCATCTTTATTGTTTACCATAGATTTTAAGCTATTTACATATCCATCTAGCTTATCATGGTCAATACTTGTAACACCACAGTCATTTAATTGACTAACTGCTGTTGCTTTTAATTTTGCTAATTTTTCTGCTAATTCACTCATAATAAAATTGGTTTTATGTTAATATTTATGATGCATTAAATTAGGGAAAAAACACATAAAAAGCGAAATCCTTTTTTCTAAAAAAATAATAATTCTTAAAAACCTATTTAGTTTGTATTTTTATAAAAGGAACAAAAAAAAATACATTCTTCTTAATCCTAAAAAATAGATGCTAAAACAATTAGTAATTCTTCTTTTTCTAGCTTTTAATATTTTCCTTTTAGAAGCACAAAATAGATTTGATAATGAAGTTGCAAACCTTCAAAAAAAATATAAAACAAAATGGAACCCTAACAAAGAAACTACTCTTTTTACTGGTAGTTCTAGTATTAGGCTATGGAAAAATTTAGACTCCCTTTTCCCTAATAAGCAAATAATAAACACTGGCTTTGGAGCTTCTTTATCTGGAGATTTATTACACTTTTCAGATAAACTAATTACAAACTATAACCCAACTAAAGTATTTATTTATGAAGGTGATAATGATATTGCTTATGATAAATCTCCTAAGGAAGTAATAGAAAACATAAAATCAATAATAAAAAACATAAAATCAAAAAAAACAGACACCTATATTGTTCTTATATCTACAAAGCCAAGTATTAGTAGATGGCATTTAAAAAAAAAATATAAAAAACTAAACAGAAAACTAAATAGAATTACTAAAAAAGACCCCCTAATACATTTTGTTGATGTTTGGAAACCAATGTTAAATGGCAAAAAATTAAAGAAATCTTTATTTGGCCCAGATGGTTTACATATGAATAAAGAAGGTTACAACATTTGGTATACCGCTATTAAAAAACACGTAAAGTAAAAAAAATGAAGTTCAAAAACTTTTGCCAACTAACTGTAATGGCAGTCTTAACAATAATAGTATTAGGATGTAAAAAACAGCAAAAAATAAGAATTAAATTTCCGCCAACAGATTTATCTAAGGAAAATCTAATTCCCAAACCATTAAAAATAATCGCTACAAATAATGCTTTTGGCTTAGACAAACACACAGCTATATATACTACAAAAGGTGCTGCAGATTTTGAAAACATTGGTGTTTTTTTAGCAAAAAAAATTAAGACAAAAATTAATCTAGAAATTCCTGTAAATTCTGAAGGAGTAAACACTATAGAACGCGTTATTTACATTAACAAATCAGACAGTTTAGAGTTAGATGCTCCAGAAGCTTATCAATTATATATCAACAAAGATTCTATTATTCTAAATTCCAATACTGCAGAAGGCGCTTTTAGAGGTATACAAACCTTAAGACAAATTATTCCTGAAGTAAGTAACGACACTCTAGCGGAACATAGAATTTGGCCTGTTGCCTCTGGAAAAATAATAGATGCGCCAAATTTTGAATATAGAGCCTCTATGCTAGATGTTGCTAGACATTTTTTTAAAGTAAAGGATGTTAAAAAATATATTGACATTTTAGCTTACTATAAAATAAACACTTTACACCTTCATTTATCAGATGATCAAGGCTGGCGTATAGAAATAAAAGCATGGCCCAAGCTTACTACAATTGGAGGTAGTACAGAAGTTGGCGGAGAATCTGGAGGGTTCTATACTCAAGAAGATTACAAAGAGATTGTTGCTTACGCAGCAGAAAGATACATTACTATAATCCCTGAAATAGATATGCCCGGTCACACTAATGCAGCGTCTGTCTCCTACCCTATTTTAAATGGTAATGGGAAAGTGCTTAAACTTTATGAAGGTATGCGTGTTGGTTTTAGCACATTTAACACAAGAAAAGATACTGTATATAGCTTTATTAATGATGTAGTTAAAGAAATTTCAGCTATTACTCCAGGGCCATATTTTCATATTGGAGGAGACGAAAGCCATGTAACTAAGAAAAAAGATTATATCTATT
This sequence comes from Maribacter vaceletii, assembly GCF_003634105.1. GTDB lineage: Bacteria > Bacteroidota > Bacteroidia > Flavobacteriales > Flavobacteriaceae > Maribacter_B > Maribacter_B vaceletii. Next base: position 211,712 of record NZ_RBIQ01000009.1, read on the forward strand.
TTATAAATAGAGTAGAAAAAATTGTCCAAAAACATGGAAAAAGGATGATTGGATGGGAAGAAATTGTAAACGCTAATTTAGACTCTACTTCTATATCTCAATATTGGAAACACTCCAAAAACGCAAAAAAAGCAATAAAAAAAGGTATGAAAGTAATTATGTCTCCTGCAGAAAAAGCGTATTTAGATATGGAATATGACACGCTTTCTAAGCATGGGTTACACTGGGCTGCATATATACCTGTAGATACTGCATATACTTGGACTCCTGAAAGTTTTGGAGACATTCCTAAAGAAAATATTTTAGGCATTGAAGCCCCTCTATGGTCCGAGACTATTAGTAACATAGATGAATTAGAATATTTGGCATTTCCAAGAATTATAGGATATTCTGAATTAGGTTGGAGTACCAAAGAAAATAGAGATTGGAAAGATTATAAAGTACGCCTAGGAAACCAAGCCCCATTCTTAGACCAAATGGATGTAAAATACTACCCTTCTAAATTAATAGATTGGAAGAAAGGCAAACTACCTCGGGACAATCCCAAAAGGCATTTATTAGGAAACTAAATTTGATATCGAGGCAAGCCTAGGAGAATTTAAATCTCGATTATCGAGTAAACACTCCTATGACATTATTGAAAAAGGACAAAATTTCTTTTCCATAAAAAAAGCCTTCATTATACTATAATGAAGGCTTTTTATTTTTATAAAATAGATTTATTCTTCCTCAGAAGCGTCACCCTCTTTTTTTTCATCAAAATCTGTAATACCTTGGTCATGCAATAAATTATACCATTGTACTACTTTTTTAATATCACTAGCATATACTCTATCTTCATCATAATTAGGTAAAACTTCAAAAAAGTATTCTTCTAATTTTATTTTATCTGCTTTATGAGTAACACTAGTTTTACCGCCTTTTTCTTTTACTTGTATTTTTAAGAAAACTTCTCTTAAAGGCAATTCTTCGTCTAACGTATAAATGGCAATTTCAGATAATACACTTACATTGCTACGCAAACTAACGCTTATCTTTTTTCCGTCTAATAAAGACTCTGCTACAAAACCTGTTCTTGTTTGTGTTAACAACTTATATAATCCTGGTTTACCAGAAATGGATAAAATTTTATCTAACCCCATACTACTATTAAATTTTAAGACCGCAAATATGCTACTTTTACTTTAATTAATTAAGCTATTTAACGACGTTTTTTCATTTCGGGAAAACGCATTCTATAATCTGCCTTTATTTTTCCTTTAGAAATGTTACTTAATCTTCCTTTGAGTAAACGTTTTTTTAAGCTAGATATCTTATCTGTAAAAAGCACACCTTCTATATGATCATATTCATGCTGAATAACTCTAGCTAACAATCCATTGTAAGATTCTTTATGTTCTTTAAAATTCTCGTCTAAATAAGATATTTGTATAGTATCTTTTCTAGAAACATCTTCCCTAACATCTGGTATACTTAGACACCCTTCATTAAAACTCCACTCCTCTCCTGTTTCTTCAATAATTTTTGGATTAATAAATGCTTTTTTAAAGCCTGCTAATTGTTTTTTTTCTTCGGCAGACATATCATCATCTTCTGCAAAAGGAGATGCATCTACTAAAAACAAACGAATAGGAAGACCTATTTGCGGTGCTGCCAAACCTACTCCATGTGCATTATACATGGTTTCCCACATATTTTCTAACAACGTATCTAGATTAGGATAATCTTTATCTATTTCTTTTCCAACTTTTCTTAAGACTGGGTCTCCGTAGGCTATAATTGGTAATATCATTACTTTCTGTTTAAATATGCTTGTAAAATTATAGTAGCACTAATTTCGTCTACTAAAGCTTTATTTTTTCTTTGATTTTTTTTTAATCCGCTATCTATCATGGTTTGGAAAGCCATTTTAGAGGTAAATCTTTCATCCTGTCTTTCAACAGGCATATTAGGGAAAATTTTAGCTAATCTATTTAAAAAAGGAATTATATATGCTTCTGATTCTGATGGTGTATTATCCATTTGTTTAGGTTCACCAACAATGATAACATCTACCTTTTCTTCTGCTACATACTTTTGCAAAAAAGGAACTAAATCATGTGTAGCCACAGTTGTAAGTCCAGAAGCGATTATCCGTAATTCATCGGTAACTGCAATTCCAGTTCTTTTTCTACCAAAATCTATTGCTATAACTCTTCCCAAATTAATTTTTGGCAAAAATAAAGTATAAATTGTTATAACTATAAATTTGAAAGATGAATTCCCTTACTTCCTCTTATATTTGTTGAAACTTTAGACACAAAATGACAGAATTACAAAATATTATAGAAAAGGCGTGGGATAATAGAGACCTATTAAAAGAAAACGCTACGCAAGATGCGATAAGAAAAGCTATCGATTTATTAGACAAAGGAGAGTTACGTGTTGCAGAACCTACTGCTAATGGTTGGCAGGTTAATGAATGGGTTAAAAAAGGTGTGGTCCTTTATTTCCCTATACAAAAAATGGAAACTTTAGAAGCAGGTATTTTTGAATACCACGATAAAATGCCTTTGAAAACAGATTACGCTGAAAAAGGTGTTCGTGTAGTTCCTGGAGCTTCTGCTCGCCAAGGTGCTTACCTTTCTGCTGGTACTATTTTAATGCCTAGTTACGTAAACATAGGTGCTTATGTAGATGAAGGTACTATGGTAGATACTTGGGCAACTGTAGGTAGTTGCGCACAAATTGGCAAAAATGTTCACCTAAGTGGTGGTGTTGGTATTGGTGGTGTTTTAGAACCGCTACAAGCTGCACCAGTAATTATTGAAGATGGTGTGTTTGTTGGCTCTCGTTGTATTGTTGTAGAAGGAGTACGAGTAGAGAAAGAAGCAGTTTTAGGAGCTAATGTTGTTTTAACAATGAGTACAAAAATTATAGATGTAACTGGCGACAAACCTGTAGAGACTAAAGGTGTTGTTCCTGCACGTTCTGTAGTAATACCCGGAAGTTACACTAAAAAGTTTGCTGCTGGTGAGTACAATGTTCCTTGTGCACTGATTATAGGGAAACGTAAAGAAAGTACCAACAAAAAGACTTCTTTAAATGATGCATTGAGAGAGTATGATGTAGCTGTTTAGAAAACTTTTTAACTAAAAAAAAGCAAAAAACTCTACTTTAAAAAGTAGGGTTTTTTTAATTAAAGTTGTTTTTAAATAAAAAGCACTTAGATTTTAAGCTTACTAAAAATGTAAGTTTTTTCTTTTTTAATTACAAACACACTTTTTACAAAAGATTCTCGTTATAACAATAATTAAATAATAGTTTAGCGCAACCTTTTAAAAAGTTTGAATCTAAAATATAAATATACGTTGTAAGAATAATGCCTAACAATATAGAAAAACTATCCGCTTTAATAATCACCTATAATGAGATAGGATATATACAGAAATGTATAGAATCTGTTTCTTTTGCAGATGAGATTATTGTGGTAGATTCTTACAGTACAGATGGCACTTACGAGTTTTTAGTTGAGCATCCTAAGGTAAAGGTAATTCAACACCCATTTTCTAACTTTACTTCTCAAAAAGCATTTACACTTAAACAAGCAACTAATGACTGGGTTTTATTTTTAGATGCAGATGAAGTGGTTTCTAAAAAATTAGAAACAGAAATTACATCTACTATTAATTCAGACAACACCAAAGAAGCGTATTGGTTTTACAGAAAGTTTATGTTTCAAAATAAACCTTTAAACTTTAGTGGTTGGCAAACCGATAAAAATTACCGCCTTTTTAGAAAAAGTAAAGCACAATTTTCGGACAAAAAGATTGTACATGAAACCCTAGAAGTTAATGGTTCATCTGAGATTTTAAAAGAAAAACTAACACATTACTGTTATAAAGACTATAAGGACTACAAAGGTAAAATGCTTAAATATGGCAAACTAAAAGCCAAAGAAGCTTTTTATCGAGAAAAGAAATTTACGTATTTAGCACTTTTGCTTAAACCCTCTTGGAAATTTTTTAATCACTATTTTTTACGTTTAGGTTTTTTAGATGGCAAAAAAGGAATCACTATTTGTTATTTAAACGCTCTAGGAGTTTTAGAATATTGTAAAGAACTTAAACGTTTAGAAAAAAAGAACGAATTGGCGTACTATTTAGTAATGCCATAGTGTGTCCAAACACTCTTTTTTTGCTTAACCTCTTTTCTTATTACCATATTTTTGGCTATTGCTTCAGGAGTTTTATACCCTCTCTTATGATCTAAATGCACACAAACAGCACTATAACGTAACTGTTTAGATTTTAATCCAAAATTAAATAAACGCTCTCCAAACTCTCGGTCTTCACCTCCGTATTGCATACGTTCATCAAAACCGTTAACGTTTAAAATATCCTTTTTCCAACCAGAGGAATTATGACCATTCCAACTTGCATTTGTTGGCGTAAAAGTATTTAAAAGCCTAGAAATAAACCCTTTAGCAGTCAACTTGTTATTCTTAAAAGTTTTTGGTAATCCCTTCTCTTTTAACCAATTAATATTAAAACAATTCTGTTTTGTTATATCTTCTTTAGTTATAGCTTTAGAAATATTCATTGGTAGCATATAATATCCTCCAGAAATAAAAGTACCATCTTCTTTATTTAAATAGTGCACATGAACAAAATCTTCTCTAGGAATACAATCTCCATCTGTCATAATTATATAATCCGACGTGCTTGCGACTATAGCCTTATTAAGAATTTCACATTTTTGGAAACCGTTGTCTTCCTGCCAAACGTGAATAATTTCATAATCAACTTCTTCTTTTATTTTTTCAATCAATTCTTTTGTTTCCTTCTTAGAACCGTCATCAGCAATAACTATTTGAAAGTCCTTGTACGTCTGACAATTAAATCCCCAAAGAACTTTTTCTAACCAATCCGGTTGATTATATGTACTCACGATAACACTAACAGCACTCATAAAAACAATTAAATTTTACTACTTTTACAAATGTACTTTTTTGATGTTCATTTCCAACAAAAATTTCATTCTTTATATGAAGCATACCTATGTAGGTTCTACTATTTATCATATTTATCTCGCTATTTTACATATTATTAGAAGCTCTGAATATAATATAAATAACACAGGTGATAATATTCTTTTTCTAATTGAAAGTACTCCTAACATAGAGAGGCTAATACCTAGTCTAAAAAAAAGATTTTTTAGAGAGGTTTATATAATTTCTGAAAGAAAAGAGCATGTAAATGAATTAGGAAAATTTAATTATACCTTTAAACGAAAAGAAAAACTAGTACCTTATTTAGAGAAAAAACATCCTGAATTAGTTAAAGAAAAAGATTTCATTAAAATATCGAATCTATTCTTATGCGATGTTGATTCCTCCAAAAGTTATTTCTTATACACATATGGATCTAAAGAAATTTCTATGATTGAAGATGGAGCAAATACGTATAGGCAAAGGCGCACCAAATTTGAGTTATTTGCAAAAACATATATAACAAAAACTTTAATTGGTGGTGGGTTTGATAAAGAAACCAAAAAAGTATATGCTCAATTTCCTAAAAAATTACCTAAAGGGTTGCGTAATAAAGCAATTGAATTAAATATTAAAAAGGAAGTCGCAAAATTAAATCAAGATATAAAAGATGAACTTTTTAATCTTTTTCTTCCAAAAACTTCTTTTAAATTAAATAAGAATAATAACGCACTAATTCTTACGCAGCCAATTTCTGAAGACCAAGTAATTAAAAACGAAGAAACTAAAATTGAAATTTATAAAGATGTAATATCTAAAGTACCTCCTAATTTAAATATCGTACTAAAAATACATCCTAGAGAAACTACACAGTATGAAAAATATTTTCCGGACATCACCATACTTCCTGCACTTTTTCCAATTGAAATTTTAGGACTTAAAGAGGGGTTTCATTTTAAACAAGGGTATACTCTTTTTTCAACTGCACTTGCTAATTTAGAAATTGTTAAAGAGTGTTTCTTTCTAGGTAAAGATTATTTAGATAAATTTACAGCCAGAGGTACTAAGGAATTAATAAAACAAATGACAGGCAACGTAAATAAAGATTAACAAAACGGCACATAAATTTTTTTCTATCATAGAAAAATAAGTAGTTTGTGTTTACATAGGTTTTAGTACAAATAATTCTACAAATCCTGATGAAGTATATATTTTTGCAGATAAAAAAAAATGAAATACAAAAAGTAAAATGTCACAAGATTTTAGTCAAGAACTTAAAAAAGCTGTTGATGTATTACAAAACGGTGGTCTCATCCTTTACCCTACAGATACTGTTTGGGGTATAGGATGTGATGCTACTAATGAAGAAGCAGTAAAAAAAGTATATACGCTTAAGCAAAGAGAAGATAATAAAGCTCTAATTTGTTTGGTTGGTAATGATGCTATGCTGGAACGTCATATAGAAAAAGTACCAGATTTAGCTTATGATATTATAGATTTAACAACTAAACCAACAACCATAATCTACGATAACCCAAAAGGTGTTGCTAAAAATTTAATCGCGGAAGATAACACACTTGCAGTAAGAATTGCTTCCGATAAGTTTTGTCAATATTTAATAAATAAATTTAAAAAACCTATTGTTTCTACTTCTGCCAATATTTCTGGACAACCAACTCCAAGAAACAAGAACGAAATTAGTACTGTTATTTTAAAAGGTGTAGACTATATTGTAAATTTGCAGCCAGAACAAAATTTTGAATCAGCCTCTTCTATTATTAAATTAAGTAATGACGGAAAAGTGAAAGTGATTCGTGAATAAAAATGCAGCAGAACTACACTAAGGCTTTACAAGATCCTATTTTTAAAACATTAATGGAAGCAGCAGAGTCTTTATCTCTAGAAGTTTATGTTATAGGTGGTTTTGTACGCGACTTTCTATTACAAAGAGGAACTCCTAAAGATATTGATGTTGTTGCGGTTGGTAGTGGTATAGAACTAGCAAAAAAAGTGGCTACTTTACTTCCTAATACCCCACAAGTTTCTATATTCAAGAATTTTGGCACTGCCATGATTAAGTACAAAAACTTAGAGTTAGAGTTTGTAGGTGCTAGAAAAGAAAGTTACCATAGAGATAGTAGAAAACCTGTTGTTGAAGACGGAACATTAGAAGACGACCAAAAAAGAAGAGATTTTACTATAAATGCACTAGCGCTTTCTTTAAATAAAAAATCTTTCGGAAATTTAGTAGATCCTTTCAATGGCGTTAAACATCTAGAAGAAAATAGAATACAAACACCATTAGAACCAGGCATTACCTATTCCGATGACCCCTTAAGAATGATGCGAGCCATACGCTTTGCAACGCAATTAAATTTTAAAATTGAAAAAGAATCATTAGACGCAATTACAAGTCATAAAGAAAGAATTAAAATTATTTCTAAAGAACGTATTGTAGATGAACTTCATAAAATACTTGCGAGTAGTAAGCCTTCTATTGGCTTAGCTTTATTGCATAAGACTGGACTTTTACCCTATATTTTACCAGAACTTGTAGCCTTGCAAGGAATTGAAGAAATTGAAGGACAAAAACATAAAGACAACTTTTGGCATACCTTAGAAGTTGTAGATAATATTGCCGAAACCACAGATAATTTATGGCTACGTTGGGCTGCATTGTTACATGATATAGGTAAAGCCCCAACCAAAAAATTTCATAAAAAGATTGGATGGACGTTTCATGGGCATGAATTTGTTGGCTCTAAAATGGTCTACAAACTTTTTAAAAGATTACGAATGCCATTAAATGATAAGATGAAATTTGTACAAAAAATTGTACTTATGAGCTCTCGTCCAATTGTCATTTCTGAGGACTTTGTAACCGATTCAGCTGTTAGAAGGTTAATTTTTGATGCCGGTGATCATATAGAAGATTTAATGACTTTGTGTGAGGCAGATATTACTACCAAAAATGCCAAAAAACAAAAAAAGTACAAGAACAACTTTAAAATTGTACGACAAAAAATTGTTGAAGTAGAAGAAAGAGACCATATAAGAAACTTTCAACCGCCAATCTCCGGTGAGGAAATAATGACAACTTTTGGACTACAACCTTCTAAAGAAATAGGAATAATAAAAGAAGCTATTAAAGAAGCTATTTTAGAAGGAAAAATTGCTAATAGTTATGAAGAAGCTAAAGTATTTATGCTTCAAAAAGGAAAAACACTAGGGCTTTCTTCAATTTTATAACTAACTATTTAGGATTAAAAAAGCAAAGAGCAGATACTTTTTAATTTAAGGAAAGAATAGTAATTTTATACTCATATTTTTTTATATCAAAATACATCTATGAAAAATAATAAATCGGTTATATACTGGCTACTTACGGGATGTATTTTAATTTTTATAATGGTTCTTGTTGGTGGTATTACTAGACTTACACACTCGGGACTTTCTATTTCCAACTACAAACTTATTTCTGGCACTTTACCTCCTTTAAATGCAAAAGAGTGGCAAGAAGCTTTTGACTTGTATAAGCAATATCCTGAGTATCAAAAATTAAACTCTCATTTTACAATAGAAGATTTTAAATCTATCTTTTTTTGGGAGTGGTTACATCGTGTTATTGGTAGGTTTATTGGTCTGGTTTTCATTATTCCATTTATCTACTTTTTAATCAAAAAAAAATTAAATAAATCAACTTTAAAAAAATGTTTTATTTTACTAGGCTTAGGAGCTTTTCAAGGTTTTCTTGGTTGGTATATGGTTAAAAGTGGGTTAATAAACAGGCCCGATGTTTCGCATTTTAGATTAGCGGCACACCTTACTACAGCTTTTATAACTTGCGCATATAGTTTTTGGGTGGCTTTAGATTTAATTTTTCCAGAAAAAAAACCTGCAGTCCCTGAACTAAAAAAAGTTTTACAAATTTCATTATTCTTATTAATTACTCAAATAATTTGGGGTGCTTTTGTTGCAGGTTTAGATGCTGGTTTTATTCATAATCACTGGCCTTTAATGAGTGAAGGAAAGTTAATTCATGAAACTGTTTACATAGAACAAACTCCTTTTACAAAAAACTTTATAGAAGGAAAAAGCGGTGTTCAATTTATTCATAGGTATCTAGCATATATTGTTGTAGCTATAATAATTTACATTGGTTATAAATCTAGAAAAATAAAAACTTCGGCTTTACAAAAAAAGGGAGTTCAAATTTTAGTGAGTTTTGTTATATTACAATTTGGATTAGGAGTTTTAACTTTAGTTTTAGCTGTACCGTTATGGTTGGGAATTGCACATCAGATTGTTGCATTTTTATTACTAGGTGCAATGACCTTTACTTTACATAGATTCTCTAAATAATAAGTATTTATTGTAACTTTGCCCACTCACAAATTTTCAGTAGATGATTTACAAGGTTAGAATAATTTTAGACGCCTCCGAAGACATATTTAGAGATTTAGAAATTGAATCTCATACTTCTTTGGAAGACTTTCATAATGCAATTACGCAAGCTTTTGGATTTTTAGGTAACGAAATGGCTTCCTTTTATACTTGTGACCAGGAATGGAACCAAGATGAAGAAATTGCTCTTTTTGATCTTAGTGAAAGTGGATCTGACGTTCGTTTAATGAATGAAACATTTTTAGAAGATATTATTACCAAAAATAATCCTAAACTTATTTATGTTTATGATTTTTTAAGCATGTGGACTTTTCTTATTGAACTGGCGGACATTGTTGAAAAAGAAGATGGGAGAGCTTACCCTAATGTTCTTTTTAGTTTTGGCGAATTACCAGAATCTCCACCAGAAAAGAAATTTGAAGCAGAAAAAGATAAAGATGGAATTGATTTTGACGATTCTATTGACAATTACGATGATTTAGATTTTGATGAAAATTGGAACTAACACCAATCTAAACTAAAATTACATTACAAAATACGCTTTACACTAACTAACAAAGAACACTACCATTACGTATGATTAACTTATACCCAACTCAAATAGAAAGTATTTCATTGCACCGCGTTGGAAACAAAAATAAAGGTGAAGGTCTTTTCCTTTCTTCAGATGCTTTTGGTTTAAATGATGAAACAACCGGATTATTAAAAGAATATTTTTTTAAACCTTTTAGAGAAAAAGAAGAGAATTACTTTAAACTTTCTAATGAAGTAGATGTAGAGTTTAATGAAATTTATAAAATAGTTTCAGATATATTCATAAACCCTTCTAGCCTACATTCTAATTCTAAAAGAATTGCATCGCATTTATTTGAACAATCTAACCATCCCCATATTAAAAGTGGAGAGGTTTATGTTGCACACTTATCTAACATTATGCTAGATAATGTAAAAGTAGAAGCGGTTGGTATATTTAAGAGTGAGCTTAAACATGATTTTCTTCAGTTTGAGGAGACTGATGATAATTTAAATATTCTAGTGCAACAAGGTATAAACATTAATAAACTAGATAAAGGTTGTTTAATATTTAATACCGCTAAAGAAGAAGGGTTTAAAGTCTTATCTGTAGACAGTAATAGATATGATACTAAATATTGGTTGGAAAATTTCTTAGGAGTAGAAGCCCTTGCTGATGAAAATTTCTACACTAAGAATTACATTAAATTATGCCAAGACTTTGCAAAAGACGTTGTATTACCTGCAGAAGACAAACAACAAGAAGTTCTTTTTATGAACAGAGCGGTAAACCATTTTGCTAAGAATGACGAATTTGAAGAAACCAACTTCTTAAATGAAGTTATGGAAAACCCAGAATTAATACCTGAGTTTAAAAACTACAAAGTAGAAAAAGGCCCTAAATATAGTGTTGAAGATGTTTCTACTTTTGATATTGCCAACAAAGCAGTTTCTGATGCTAGAAAGAAAATTAAAAATGTTATTAATTTAGACACGCACATTCAAATTAAAATGGATTTTATTAATCCAGAATCTGCAGAGAAATTTGTAGAAAAAGGATGGGACGAAGAAAAACAAATGTATTATTATTTAGTATACTTTAATAAGGAAGAGAAAAACTAAATAACAAACTTTACTAGATAATCGAGGTTTTATATGCTCCGAGGTAATTTATATTAAAAAACGCTTTGTATGTCTACAAAGCGTTTTTTTTTAATATCTACTTTCTATAATTTGTTTCATGCTAACATCTTCGTAGTTTCTTTTTACAAAATCTAACCCTAAATCTAAAACCTCTCCCATGGTTTTACTCTTTCTAAAATCCATATCTAGAATTAACTCATAAATTTGCTCTTTAAGCATTTCTATATTTTCTGGAGTAGAAATTTCATCCTCCCTACAAATTTCAATTAATTTTTTAATTCTATTTCCTGAACTTTTTATTCTTTTAGCTACTATAGACCTCTCCTCTACTTTATATTGATCTACAGATTTTTTTTGTAGTTTTTTCCTAACCAACTCCACCATTAAATAATTTTCCTTAAAAAATTGAGGACGATACACTTTTAATTTTCCTTCAAAACATTGTTGGTCAAAATCTATAGCTCTAATCTTATACACCACATGATCAAAATCATGTGTTGGTACAATTACATAGTTATAAGAACGCATATCTCCTAATAAACGAATCATGCAACGTTCATTAAACTTCACAAACTCTTTTGCAAGTTGGGATTTCTCAGATTCGGTACATTTTGGTAACATTTCTTTTATAAAAAAATCTCCAGGTATTCCTGCAATATGCTCTTCTATTAACGTGTCTTTGTATACTAAAAAATTTAAATTATATGGAGATAACATATGCTCTAACTCCAAGCCATAGACTCTAGAAGCATCTGTCTTTTTCACATAAAAATAAGTAAAGTTATCATTAAGAATATTCCTAACTTTTATTCTAAAAGGTTTAGAATTACCGAATGTACAGTAGTCTACCGCATCTATATTTAGATATTGAATAATAGAATCACTACCATCTGAATGTAAAATAGAATATACTTTTTTTAAACTTAAATCTATCTCCTGTCTTTCAAATTCAGAATAATAAACTCTAATCCATAAGGTATCTTCATCATTAACATCATACACAGTAACAGAACCAGAAAAACGCAATAAATCCTCATAAAAAATTGGAATCTCTATTTTTCGGTTATAGTTTTCTAAATAAGCATCTAACCTATCATTTACTGGATAGGCTGGTTTTTTTTTCGACATTAATTTCTCCTCGGACATGTTTCTCTGTTTTAATATACCTGAAACTCCAAGTTAAACATAAGTTTACATAAATAAAAAGTTTTAATATTTTATTACTTTTTCCTTTATCCTATGTTTTTCCCTAAAAATGTAACAAATTTTCACTTTAATCGTCTTGTTATCATAATCCAACTAAATCGTAATCAAATTGGAAAATATTTTAACAGTTACCAATCTCTCAAAAAAATACGGCTCCCTTTTAGCTGTCAAAAACCTTTCTTTTACCATTGAAAAAGGTAATGTTTATGGTATTCTTGGGCCCAATGGGAGCGGAAAATCTACAACCCTTGGTATTGTTCTAAATGTCGTAAACAAAACGAAAGGAGAATTTTCGTGGTTTAATGGAACAACATCTACCCACGAAGCTCTAAAAAAAGTAGGCGCAATTATAGAAAGACCTAATTTTTATCCATACATGACAGCATTACAAAATTTAAAGCTCGTCTGTAAAATAAAAGATGTTCCAGAAAATAAAATAGAAGAAAAATTAGAATTAGTAGGTTTATTAGATAGAAAACATAGCAAATTCAGAACCTATTCTTTAGGTATGAAGCAACGTTTAGCAATAGCCTCTGCCCTATTAAATGATCCGGAAATTTTAATTCTAGACGAACCCACAAACGGATTAGACCCTCAAGGTATTCACCAGATAAGAGAAATTATAAAAAAAATAGCTGCACAAGGAACAACCATCCTTTTAGCTTCTCATTTATTAGATGAAGTAGAAAAGGTTTGCAGTCATGTTGTAATTTTAAGAAAAGGAGAAAAACTATATTCGGGTAGTGTAGATGGTATGTTAGCTAGTCATGGATTTTTTGAGTTAAAATCTAAAGAACCAGAAAAACTTATACAAATTTTAGAAAACCACTCTAGTGTTGGAGAGGTAAAACTAGTAAACGGATTAATTACTGCTTTTTTAAAAGAAGAATTAAGTGCTGAGTTTCTAAATAAATTAATTTTTGATAAAGGAATAACCCTTTCTCATTTAGTTAAAAGAAAAGAAAGTTTAGAAGAGCAATTTTTAACTCTAACAAAAAATCAATCCAATTAATTTTTTACTAAAACAACCTATCCAAATGATCCGATTACTACAAATAGAATTCATAAAGCTTTGGAACAATAGAGCTAGTAAAGTACTTATACTATCCTATTTTTTTCTTTTAACCTCTATAGCTTTAATTGCTGCTATAAAGTTTGATATTGGTCCTATAAAATTTCATTTAGCAGATATTGGAATTTTTAACTTCCCATATATATGGCACTTCAATACCTTTATTACTGGTTTCTTTAAATTATTCCTGGCTATAGTAATTGTGTCTATGATGGCAAATGAGTTTAGTAATAAAACTATAAAGCAAAATTTAATAGATGGTTTATCTAAAAAGGAATTTGTACTATCCAAATTTTTAACTGTATTATCTTTTGCCATAATTTCTACTATTTTTGTTTTTTCAGTTTCTTTAATTTTAGGATTGGCATATTCAAATTATAATGAATTCTCAATAATTTTTTCTGATTTAATATTTGTTTTAGCCTTTTTTGTAAAACTAGTAGGCTTCTTTTCCTTTTGCCTTTTTCTAGGTATATTAATTAAGCGTTCTGCATTTGCTTTAGGTTTTTTAATTCTATGGCAAATTATTGAAGGTATATTCAGAGGTCTAATTCGTTGGAAATTATTTGATGCGGAAACAACAGAAATAGTAATGGGTTTTTTTCCTTTACAATCTATGTTTAATCTAATAAAAGAACCTTTTACACGACTAGATGCTGTACAAACAGTAGCAAACCAAGTAGGCGAAAAATTAACTGTAAATTACCACACTCATTGGTATGAAATACTTATTGTTCTTGCTTGGACAGCTATATTTATATACTCTTCTTATATTTTACTTAAAAAAAGAGATTTGTAATAATAGCTAACCTATATAATTATTACAAATACATCTAAAAGATATATACATAATTTATTTTTTATTATAAATCATAAAAAATTAAACTTTTCATACTTTAGGTAGTCTAATTTTACAGATATGCTATATTAGCATATCTGTAAAAAGCGTATACTTTACATTTTTATGCTTTTTATAGTATTAGCAATTGAGACTGCCGTATGAAAAATTATCTATTTGTAATCCTTCTTATTATCTCTACAATTGGGCATTCTCAATTAAGTAAAAAGCACTTTATACCACCATTAACTAATGCTGCCTTTGGTAATGCTAACCCTGAAGACCAGTATATTTACATTTCTACCCCTAGTGGATTAGATATTACGTACACAATTATTCCTGTTGGGCAACCAACAGCAAACCATATTACAGGAACTGTTTCAAATGCTAATCCAGATGAAGTCACTATTGGATATGGAAACGGACAACTCTTCATGCCATCTAACTCTACAAGTACCATAACCAATGACAAAGGCTATATTATAGAAGCAGATGCCCCTGTTTATGTATCGGTAAGAATGAATGCAGGTGGCGGTGCTCAAGCTGGAGCATTAGTTAGCAAGGGTTTATCTGCATTAGGAAATGTATTTAGAATAGGTAGTTACACCAATCAAAACCCACAAGACAATTACTTAAACTTTGTTTCTGTAATGGCTACAGAAAACAATACGCAAGTTATTTTTGATGACCTCCCTACTGGTTTAATCATAAAAAATTATACTGGCACAACCCCAGTAACCATAAACTTAAATGAAGGGGAAAGCTACACTATTGCAACAAATAGTTTTGACAGTACCATTAATAGAGACGGACTTATAGGTTCCCTTGTCACCTCAGATAAACCTATTGTAGTAAATTGCGGCTCTACTAATGGTAGCTTTAGTAATGGAGGTGGTAGAGATTATGGTATTGACCAAATAGCCGGTTTATCAAAAATTGGCTCAGAATATATTCTTGTAAAAGGAGATGGCAGTAATGAATGGGAAAATATTTTAGTAGTTGCACATAGCAACAACACTACTATAAGCATTAATGGTAATCCGTCAGCAATTACAATTAATGCAGGTAATTACTATCTAATAGAGGGCAATCAATTTAATGCCAGCGGTAATATGTATATAGAAACTTCAGAACCAGTTTTTGTATACCAAGGTGTTGGTGCAACAAATAGCGAAGCTAATCAAGGTATGTTTTTTGTTCCTCCCTTAAGTTGTGAAGCTCGTGGTAATCTAGATAATATTGCTAATATTGGAGATATAGGTAATACTTCTTACACTGGAGGAGTATCCGTGGTTACAAAAGCTGGCGCAACAGTAACTATTAATGGCACTCCAATTTCCAACTTTTCTACAATAGGCCCTTCACCAGTAATAGGAAAAACAGATTATGTAACCTATAAAGTAACTGGTCTTTCTGGGAATATATCTGTAGAAAGTTCCGATGAATTATATTGCGCTTACTTTAATTACAATGGTGCTGCTACCTCTGGGAGTTTTTATTCTGGTTTTCCGTCTGCTCCCGAAATTAATTTTGATGCACAATTTACTACATTAGGAAACTGTATTCCTAATGTTACACTCTCCGCAGCTAACACACAAAGTTTTGATAGTTTTGAATGGTGGTTTGACGATGGTTCTGGTTTTATAAATTTAAATAACAGCAACACATCTATAACTCCAACAATTCCGGGGAAATATAAATTAATAGGCATTATAACTTGTACTTTAGAAAGACTAGAATCTTCTGAAGTACCTGTGAGTATCTGTCCAGACGATATAGATAACGATGGCATTATAGATAATTTAGATATTGATAATGACAACGATGGTATCCAAAATTGCACAGAATCTCTTGGAAATGTAACTGTAGATTTATCTAACATAAATACACCACAATTTATTTTTCAAGACAACACTACCAATACAACTTTAGCTAACTCTGCTACATTCACTCAAAACAATAGCTCTGGGAATACTACAAATATTTTTTCAGGAGATAGTAACGGAAACTTTACCAGCACAGTACAACCAGATACTAATGCAGAAAATGATTATAGTATTGTATTTTCTGAATCTATTAATGTTTTACTAACAGAAGACCCAACAATAAGCCACAATATAACAGATGGTGAGTTTTTTATTGCTAAAATTTTACCATCGAACAAAAACATAACACTTGTAGACCCAGATAACCGTTTACTTGTAGATTCTAATTTTGATGGCGCTTTTGAAACTGGCGTAACACAAATATCTGGTTCCGAAATACATTTTAAGATAAATCCGTCTCCAAATGGCAATAGCCCTTATTCTTTTCATGCCAACCAAGTAAATGGTTTTTCTTTAACACATACACTAGCTAACACAGTAAGCTCATCAACATATACAGCTAATATTTCTCTAAGTTGTTATAAAAAAGATTCAGACGCGGATGGTATTAAAGATGAAATAGATTATGATAGCGATAATGATGGTATTCCTGATTTTATAGAATCCTTTGCTCCAAACAATCCTACACTATCTAATATAGATGCAGACCAAAATGGTTTAGATGATGTATATGATATTAATATGCTTCCTATTGATAATGATACCGATGGTGTTCCTGATTATTTAGATTTAGATAGTGATAACGATGGTATTTATGACGTCCTAGAATCTAACAGTGGTTTGCCAGATACAGATTTTAATGGTGTTATTGATAACGTAAATACTTCTATTGGAAATAATGGATGGGATAACAACGCAGAAACCAATGCCGATGACAATACTTTAGGATATACCATAGGGGATTTAGATTCAGATGGAATTTATAATTATATAGATTTAGAAAGTGACGGCGATAATTGTAGTGATGTAATTGAAGCAGGTTTCTCTGAAAGTACCACAACACCAGGACATTTACAAGGAACAGGTACAACTACTACAACAGGTGTTGTAACTGGTTATACAGATGGCTATACAACTCCAAGTATTAATTATGTAACAGATGGCACAATTGCAATTACAACGCAACCTATAGATACAGAAGTATGCGAGAATGGTACCACTCAACTAACTTTAGCGCACAACCCAACAAGTACTATACAATGGCAAGTAAGTACAGATAATGGCACTAACTGGAATAACATACTAAACGATGCAATATACTCAGGTGTAGATACTAATATCTTAACTATTACAACTACCCCATTAACTTATAACAATTATCTATACCGGGCTTTTTTAAACAGAGTAGATTACATCTGCGGAACCTATTCAGATGAAATTACACTTACCGTAAACCCTTTACCTGTTGTAAACGCAAATGTTATTTTAACACAATGCGATGATGATATTGATGGCTTTAGCCCTTTTAATTTAACCGAAGTAAACGCAAAAATTTCAAACAATGTTGCTAACGAAACTTTTACATATTACACTTCCCAAGCTGCAGCTACTATTGGAGATACAACAAGTCCCAATTATATTAACAATCCAACTACATATATAAATACAACAGTAATTACAGACGTAGTTTGGGCCAATATTGCATCCTCTTTAGGGTGCTCCTCTATTTCTGAAATACAATTAAATGTATCTGCCACTCAAATACCTGCTACATTTCAACGCATGTTTAATGTATGTGATGATTTTTTAGATGTTGATGGAAATAATACTACCAATAACGATGACAGAGATGGCATTTCTTCTTTTAATTTTAGTAGTGTAACCAATGATGTAATTAATCTTTTTCCTGTTTTAACAAGACCAAATTTATCTGTTTTTTACTATAGAAATGAAGCTGATGCCTTAGCTGAAATTAACGAAATAACAGATACTACCAATTATAGAAATATTGGATATCCTAATAGTCAGGAAATTTATATCCGAATAGATAACAGTCTTTCTAATGATTGTTTAGGATTAGGCTCTCATATCACTTTAACTGTAGAACCTCTACCAATAGCTAACAATACTACTATTATGCGACAGTGTGATGATGACCAAGACGGGCTCTTTCCGTTTGACACCTCCACCATACAAGCAAGTATCCTTAATGGGCAAAGTTTAGCAGATGTTACTATAACCTATTTTGATGAAAACAACACAGTTTTACCAAGCCCATTACCAAATCCTTTTTTAACAACTAGTCAAACCATAACCGTAAGGGTAACAAACAATGTAACTTTAGACCCAAATGGTGCCTGCTACGACGAAACTACCATAGATTTTACTGTAGATAGCCTTCCAATTGCAAACCCTATTCCTCCCCAAATATATTGTGATGGTGACTTTGGAGACATAGATAATGATGGACTAATCCCTTTAGACACCTCTACATTTACTACTACTATTTTAGGCACTCAGCAAGGAATGAATATTCTTTACAGCTATGTAGATGAACTAGGAAACATTATAAATAATAGTAATACTTTACCAAATCCATTACTAAGTAGTTCACAAACTATAGAAGTTACAGTTGTAAATCCAGAAAACAATACCTGTTTAGATAATACTACAATAGTGTTAACTGTAAATCCATTACCAGAATTTTCTATAGAAAGCACCTTCATTGTATGTACCTCTGACCCTAATTTTACAGTACTACTAGATCCTCTAGAAAATAATCCTAATGAAAATTTTAATTACCAATGGGCATGGACAAGTTTAGATGGTTTAGTAACACAAGAAATATTACCAGAAACAACGCCAACACTAACCGTTTCTACACCCGGAACCTATCATGTTACACTAATAAAAACAGATGGCACTGTTTGTTCTAGAACCAGAGATGTTTTTGTTAATGCTTCCGAAATAGCAACTATTACCACTGAAGATGTTATAATCAAAGATGCCACAAATGTCAATAGCATAACTATTAACGATGAAAATAATAACCTTGGTCTTGGTATTTATGAATATGCTTTAGAAGAAGAAACATCTACCTTACAAAATTCAGATTTTTACATCTATCAAGATTCTCCAATTTTTGAAGATGTTTTTCCTGGTATTTATAAATTATACCTGAGAGACAAAAATGGATGTGGCACCGTAGACCTAAAAATATCCGTAGTTGGTCATCAAAAATTCTTTACTCCGAACGGGGATGGATTTAATGAATTTTGGAATATAAAAGGAATAAATAGCCAGTTTCAACCAAACTCTTTAATTTATATATTTAATAGGTATGGCCAATTACTAATTCAAATAACACCAGACTCAAATGGTTGGGACGGCACTCTTAATGGAAAACCAATGCCAGCTTCAGATTATTGGTTTAAAGTAAATTTAGAAGATGGCAGAACCTACAAAGGTCATTTTGCTTTAAAAAGATAATAAAAACCAAAACTATTTATCTATAGTCTTTTTGTATTTTTAAACCATGAAATTTAAGGTAGTATCAGAGTTTAAACCAACAGGGGATCAACCGCAAGCAATTAAACAGCTAGTAAATGGTATTAATGAGAAAGAGCAATACCAAACCCTTTTAGGAGTAACAGGGTCTGGAAAAACATTTACCGTTGCAAATGTTATAGAAACAGTTCAAAAACCTACCTTAATTCTTGCTCACAATAAAACCCTAGCAGCACAACTATACTCGGAATTTAAGCAGTTTTTCCCAGAAAATGCCGTAGAATATTTTGTATCTTATTATGATTATTACCAACCTGAAGCATATATTCCCACAAGCGGAACCTATATAGAAAAAGACCTTTCTATTAATGAAGACATTGAAAAATTAAGACTAAGCACCACATCATCCTTATTATCTGGCCGTAGAGATGTTATCGTAATTGCATCTGTATCCTGTCTTTATGGTATTGGAAACCCTATTGAGTTTCAGAAAAACGTCATTTCTATAAAAAAAGACCAAGTTATTGCCAGAACAAAGTTCATGCACCAACTAGTACAAAGTCTATATTCTCGTACTACTACAGATTTTAAAAATGGTAATTTTAGGGTAAAAGGAGATGTTATAGACGTTTTTCCTAGCTATGCTGATCATGCCTTTAGAATTCATTTTTTTGGGGATGAGATTGAAGAAATAGAGGCATTTGACCCTTTTAATAACAATGTAATAGAGTTATACGAAAATCTTAATATTTACCCTGCTAACATGTTTGTAACCTCACAAGATGTGTTGCAGAATGCTATTCATCAAATTCAAGAGGATATGGTGAAGCAAGTGGTCTACTTTAAAGAAATAGGAAAACACTTAGAAGCAAAACGCTTAGAAGAACGTACAACGTTTGATTTAGAAATGATACGTGAACTTGGGTATTGCTCAGGAATAGAAAACTATTCTAGATATTTAGATGGAAGAAACCCGGGAACACGCCCTTTCTGTTTATTAGACTATTTTCCAGATGATTTTTTAATGGTGGTAGATGAAAGTCACGTTACTATTCCTCAAGTACATGCTATGTACGGAGGAGACCGTTCTAGAAAAGAGAATTTAGTAGAGTACGGTTTTAGATTACCCGCAGCCATGGATAATAGACCCTTAAAGTTTGAAGAATTTGAAATACTCCAAAAACAAGTATTATATGTAAGCGCTACTCCTGCAGATTATGAACTAGAACTAAGTCAAGGAGTGGTTGTGGAACAAGTAATTAGACCTACAGGTTTATTAGACCCTATTATTGAAGTACGCCCAAGTGAAAATCAAATAGATGATTTAATTGAAGAAATACAACAAAGAGTAGAAAAAGATGAACGTACATTAGTTACTACTCTAACCAAAAGAATGGCTGAAGAGTTAGCAAAATACCTTACACGGATAAATGTTAGGTGTAGATACATACATAGTGATGTAGATACATTGGAAAGAGTTGAAATTATGCAAGACCTTAGAAAAGGTATTTTTGATGTGTTAATTGGTGTGAATCTTTTGCGTGAAGGTTTAGATCTTCCAGAGGTATCTTTAGTTGCAATTTTAGATGCAGATAAAGAGGGTTTTTTACGCAGTCACAGATCCCTTACGCAGACCATTGGAAGAGCCGCAAGAAATCTAAATGGACTTGCAATTATGTATGCAGATAAAATAACAAAGAGCATGCAAAAAACTATGGATGAAACTACTTACCGAAGAGAAAAACAAATTGCATATAATGTAAAAAACAATGTGACTCCAAAAGCATTAAATAAAAGTTTAGATAGTGCTCTTGCAAAAAATTCGGTATCTACATATCACTTCCAAAAAGAAGAATTAAGAGCAGCGGAACCAGACATGGACTATCTAACAAAAGAGCAAATTGAAAAGCTTATAAAAAACAAAAGAAAGCAAATGGAAACTGCCGCAAAAGAATTAGATTTTATGCAAGCCGCAAAACTAAGAGATGAAATAAAAGTACTCCAAGAACAAAAATAAGTGTATATTTCAACTCCAAAAGGTGGTATTCTTCGAAAAATACAAAAAAGAAAACAAAAACTTCACATAAACAAACATAAAGCTCTGGTTTAAAATACATTAATTACTATTTTTAGACAAGACTAAATTCGTACAAAAAACAATTTCAGATAAAAAAAGAGCGTTTCAATTTCTTGAAACGCTCACAAATCAACCAACCAAAAAAATCATTTAAATATTTGAATTAAAAAACAATTCAAAAAAATAAATGAAAAATTATTACAAGCTTATCTGCCTTTTTTCTTTTGGCAAAGCTTCTTCTTTTTTAGGTAAAACAAACTTTAAAATTCCATCTTCATAAGCAGCACTTACCTTCTCCTCTGCTATACTATCTGGTAAATTAAAAGCCCTTTTAAAAGCTAATTTTCTAAATTCTCTTTTAGTATATTTACGATTAGATTGTTCTTTTTCCACTTCCTTTTTTTCTTCATTAGAAACAGAAACGGACAAAATATTCTTATCAATATCTATTACAAATTCTTCTTTTTTTCTACCCGGAATCAGCAACTCTATTTCAAAAAATTCATCACTTTCCAAGATATTAACAGGAGGTATTTTTGCTCCATGATTTTCAATTCCACCAAACCAATCTGGCTTAAAAATTTCATCTAATAAAGAAGGTAAAAACACTTCGTTTTTTCTTGCTATACTCATAACTATTATCTTTTAATATTAATTTTTATTTATACTTTCTAAATAGTCAAAATATATACCAATTAAATAATGATGACATTTTGTCTTATGTTTGATTTTAATTAATGACATTTTGTCTGAGTAATAATTTTACATAGTTAGACAAAAACATCAAAAAATTAAAAACAGCAAAAAGTAGTTATTAAACATTTTATAATACCTTGCAAAAAAAATAAGACTACGCAAATGACAAATAATGATATTTTTAAAAAGCTTAGAGTTGCCCTAATGCTACGTGATGATAATATTGTGGAAATACTACAATTAGTAGATTTTAATATCTCTAAGAGCGAGCTAGGCGCCTTTTTTAGAAATGAAGACCATCCTAAATATATGGAATGCGGAGATCAAGTATTACGAAACTTCTTAAACGGATTAGTAATACATTTAAGAGGAACTAAAGAAAACCCAACAACTCCTGCAGAAGCCCTTGCTAGCAACTTTAAACCAAAACCTACAACTCCCGCACCAAAAAGCAAAAGACCCGACTTTAAGACACAACAACGAAAAAAAATGAATAATGATTTAAGTCCAGTTAAATATAAGAACAAAAAAAAATCCTGATTATATCAGGATTTTTTTGTTCTTAATAGAGCCTAACCTTTAATCCTAACAGGCATTACATATACTTTACCCGCTATCATTTTAGTTACATCTACTTTTTGATAATTTAAACCAGCTTTTACAAAGCTCTCTACAACAGCATTTTCAGTTTTTACAGATAATACTACAATTTCATTCTCTGCATTTACAGTAAAGCGTACATAAGCCTTAGCATCTACTTCACTCTCTGTTAATGTATTCTTGGATAAAAGTTTTGAAATTTGCGTTATCAAAGTTTTACTTGGCTTGTCTTCATCATTAGTGTTGTTTGCTAAAAGATTGCCCGCTGAAAGTAACATTGCAGCTACTACTACTAAACTAATTTTTCTCATGACTTTTTGTTTTTATTAAATGATTGATGATTGATGATATGCTTAAAAGACGACGAATGATTACAAAATGTTACACTAGAATTAATTTTTAACATTTTTTTAATTCTTTTTAAACGTTTTACCACATTAAAAAGAAAACTTAAATATGAGCTAAGCCTCTATAATCACTATGATTAACAGAAAATTAATTGACCCAATAACCAGATAACCTATATTTTCATTTTATGAATCAAAAAAAGGGGCAACGTTTAAAAACATTGCCCCTTTACTATAAAAAATATACGTTTTTAGCTTAATACCGCTTTTACTTTATCTGCTGCCTCTTGAAATTGAACCGCAGATTGCACATCCAAACCAGAATTATCAATAATTTCTTTAGCTAATTCTGCATTAGTTCCTTGTAAACGAACAATAATTGGAACTTTAATATTTCCCATATTCGTATACGCATCAACAATACCTTGCGCTACTCTATCACAACGCACAATACCGCCAAAAATATTAATTAAAATAGCTTTAACTTCAGGGTCTTTTAAAATAATTCTAAAAGCCTCCTCTACTCTTTTTGCATCTGCAGTACCACCAACATCTAAGAAGTTAGCTGGCTCCCCACCTGCCATTTTAATTAAATCCATTGTAGCCATTGCTAAACCAGCACCATTAACCATACAGCCAACATTACCATCTAAATCTACATAGTTAAGTCCTAAAGCACCTGCCTCTACCTCAATAGCATTTTCTTCACGTAAATCACGCATTTCTGCATATTGCTTTCTTCTATATAAAGCATTATCATCTATAGATACTTTAGCATCTACAGCCATAATTTTATCATCCGATGTTTTTAACACTGGGTTAATCTCAAACATACTAGAATCACTCTCTACATACGCTTTATATAAAGAGGCTACAAACTTTGTCATTTCTTTAAATGCCGTACCAGATAACCCTAAATTAAAAGCTATTTTTCTTGCTTGGAATGGCAACAATCCCGCTGCTGGGTCAATTTCTTCTGTAAATATTAAATGAGGCGTACTTTCTGCAACCTCTTCAATATCCATTCCTCCTTCTGTAGAATACATAATCATGTTTCTACCTGTTCCTCTATTTAAAAGAACAGACATATAAAATTCACTTGTTTCACTATCTCCAGGATAATACACATCTTCGGCAACTAAAACCTGATGCACTTTTTTTCCTTCTGCAGAGGTTTGTGGAGTAATAAGGTTCATTCCTATTATATTCCCTGCAATTTCTTCTACTTCTTTTAAATTTTTAGCAAGTTTAACACCGCCACCTTTTCCACGACCACCAGCATGGACCTGAGCTTTAATAACATGCCATCCAGTACCTGTCTCCGCAGTTAACTGCTTGGCAGCATCTACAGCTTCTTTTGCATTATGCGCAACAACACCTCTTTGTATGCGTACGCCAAAACTTGCTAATATTTCTTTTCCTTGATATTCGTGAAGATTCATGTATCTAGTTTCTTAATGTTTCTAAGCAAAAATAATAAACCAAACGCATTTACCCTAATGAAAAAAGCATACTAAACCATTAATCCTCAAAACCATCAAAATCTAATGGATCAAAATTTCTAAAATGACCATTTAATTCAATTGTTTTCTTAGTCCTATTCACCTCTTCTAAAACTGTTATTGTTTGCAACAAATGCTTTTTAAGAAAGAGTAATCTATCCTGTTCTTTTATTATTTGCAAAAGGGTATATTCCTGCTTAAATGACAAACCAATTTTATGCGCTAACATATAACTATTAAACTTAGATACTGCTATTGGCGTAAATACCGCCCCCATTAAAGAATACAACTCCTCTATTCCCTCCAAAACTTCTTTTTTTAGCTTCTCCTCTGCAACATAATCTATCTCTAAAAAAGTAACTTTACCACTAGGATACAGCTTTCCTTTTGTTTGTCTATTAAATTCTTTTATTACAAAAACTTGCCTAGCAATACAAGCAACATCCATTTCACCTCCCTCATAACTAGTAACAACCTCTACCAATTGCGCTTCTATACCATAATTAATTTGACCATCAAAAAAAACAGGAATACCAAATGTTATTGCTTCATTCCTACAATCATGTATTAGCTCTTTGTAACGATCCTCAAACACATGAAGAGGAACGGTTTCTCCAGGAAAAAAGATGGATTGTAAAGGAAACATAGGTAAAATCATAGTGCATTTTTAATTAAAGATAAGACCAAAATAAGCTGTTTACAAATTTAACAGATGTAAATCATGTTACAAATATCACAAATTGTTGCATTTCTAAAATTAGACACTACTTTTTTTGTGAGTGCAGAATTAGTGTTCTAAATTTGTTTAAAATTATGACTAATTATGAAGCATTCTGATTTGCTTAAAATCGCTGAAAAATTTGGCGACCCTGTATATGTTTATGATTCTGAAAAGATAATTTCTCAATTTCAGAGATTAACAAACGCTTTTAAAAGTGTAAAGAAACTAAAATTAAACTACGCTGCCAAGGCGCTTTCTAATATTACAATCCTAAGACTTATGAATAGTTTAGGTAGTGGTTTAGATACGGTTTCTATCCAAGAAGTACAATTAGGTTTATTAGCTGGTTTTAAACCAGAGTCTATTATATTTACCCCTAACGGCGTTTCTTTAGAAGAGATTGAAGAGGCTGCAAAACTAGGAGTACGTATTAATATAGACAATCTATCTATATTAGAACAGTTTGGAAGTAAACACCCCAGTATTCCCGTTTGTATTCGTATAAACCCACATGTTATGGCTGGCGGAAATTCTAATATCTCTGTAGGCCATATAGATTCTAAATTTGGAATAAGCATTCACCAAATACCTCATTTATTGCGTATTGTAGAACTTACCAAAATGAATATTAATGGTATACACATGCACACTGGAAGTGATATTCTAGATATTGATGTTTTTCTTTACGCTTCTGAAATACTTTTTGAAACTGCTAAAAACTTTAAGAATTTAGACTTTATAGATTTTGGTAGTGGTTTTAAAGTGCCTTATAAAGAAGCAGATATTGAAACTAATATTGAAGAGCTTGGTAAAAAATTAAGCACACGCTTTAATGAGTTTTGTAAAGAATATGGCAAAGAATTAACTCTTGCTTTTGAACCTGGTAAATTTTTAGTGAGTGAGGCAGGTTCCTTTTTAGCTAAAGTAAATGTTGTTAAACAAACAACTTCTACTGTTTTTGCTAGTATAGATTCTGGTTTTAACCATTTAATACGCCCTATGCTTTATGGCTCTTACCATAAAATACAGAACATTTCTAATCCAGAAGGAAGAGAACGCTACTATTCTGTTGTAGGGTACATTTGCGAAACAGATACTTTTGCTAGCAATAGAAGGATAAATGAAATTGCTGAAGGCGATATTTTGCAATTTAAGAATGCTGGCGCTTATTGTTTTACAATGGCGAGTAATTATAATTCTAGATTTAGACCACCAGAAGTATTATGGCACAAAGGAAAAGCCATATTAATTAGAGAAAGAGAAACTTTTGATGATTTAATACGCAACCAAGTAGACGCATCAGATTTATTTCCAAGCGCTAAAGAAGATAAGAAATTAACCACCCAACCATAACCAAAGTTAAGAAGGAGAGCCATTTGCTCTCCTTTTTATTTTAACACATCCTTAAAATGTTAAAAACTGTTATATATAGGGGCATAAAAACGAAAAATAAAATATTAAACATAGAATTTCGTTAGTTTTACACAATTATTAAGACAAATAGATAAAAACTATTATGAATACAAAAAGTCCCTTAAAGTATATACTTATTGCCTTTATCACCCTTTTTAGCGCAACACTTTCTGCACAAGAAGTTACATGGCTAACTTGGAATGAGGCTGCTAAATTAGCTAAAACAGAAAAAGAACCTAAAAAAATATTTGTTGACATTTATACAGATTGGTGCGGCTGGTGCAAAAAAATGGATAAAGATACTTTCCAAAATGCCGAGGTTGCTGCATACATGACCGAAAATTATTATATGGTAAAATTAGATGGCGAAGGTAAAGAACCAATAGAGTTTAAAGGGAAAACTTTTAAATTTGTTCCAAGTGGAAGAAATGGTTATCATGAATTTGCTGCAGCTCTAATGCAAGGAAAAATGAGTTACCCTACTACCATATTCTTAGATGAAAAAATGAATATGCTTTCTCCTGTTCCTGGATATCAAAAACCAGAACCATTTTTAAAGATTGCTAAATATTTTGGAGAGGACACGCATAAAGAGAAAGACTGGAAAGCCTACGAGGAAGAAGGAAAATAAAATCGAAATTTAGTTTCATAAAAAAAGAGCTGTTAAATTACAGCTCTTTTTTTATACCAATAATTAGTTTTACCTACTATAATTAGGAGACTCTTTTGTTATTGTCACATCATGCGGGTGACTCTCATTAATACCGCTAGCAGTTATTTTCACAAATCTTCCAGTCTCTTTAAGAGTTTCTATATCCTTTGCACCACAATATCCCATACCAGCTTTTAAACCTCCAACAAACTGGTGTATACTTTCATACAATTCTCCTTTATATGGTACACGGCCAACTATACCTTCTGGAACTAATTTTTTAATATCATCTTCCACATCTTGGAAATAACGGTCTTTAGAACCTTGTTTCATAGCTTCTACAGAACCCATTCCTCGGTAAGACTTAAACTTACGCCCTTCATATATTATAGTCTCTCCAGGAGATTCTTTTGTACCTGCCAAAAGAGAACCTAACATTACGGTATCTGCTCCTGCTGCAATTGCTTTTGGAATGTCTCCTGTATACCGAATACCACCATCTGCAATTACTGGAACTCCAGAACCTTTTAATGCTGCAGCAACTTCTAATACTGCTGAAAATTGAGGGAAACCAACACCAGCAACCACTCTTGTTGTACATATAGAACCAGGGCCAATACCAACTTTAACAGCATCTGCACCAGCTTCTGCTAAATACTTTGCCGCTTCTGCCGTAGCAATATTACCAACAATAACTTCTAACTCTGGAAACTTATTTTTAACTTCTTTTAAAACAGCTACCACTCCTTTTGTATGGCCATGAGCAGTATCTATTACAACTGCATCTACCCCCGCATTTACCAGAGCTTCGGCCCTATCTACAGCATCTGCTGTTACTCCCAAAGCCGCTGCTACTCTTAGTCTACCAAATTTATCTTTATTAGCAATTGGCTTCTGGGTTAACTTAGTTATATCTCTAAAAGTAATTAAACCTACCAGTTTATTATTTTTATCTACTACAGGTAACTTTTCAATTTTTTTCTCTTGTAAAATACCTTCTGCTTGCTCTAAAGAAGTACCTTCTGCAACAGTAACCAAATTAGTAGATGTCATTACCTCTGCTATTGGTCTGTCATTATTTTTTTCGAATCTTAAGTCTCTATTGGTAACTATCCCAATTAATTTTCCTTCATCATCCACTATTGGAATACCACCAATACTATGTTCTTTCATATTTGCTTTTGCATCACTCACAAAAGAATTTAATGGTAGCGTTACTGGATCTATAATCATTCCGCTTTCTGCACGCTTAACTTTACGTACTTTCATGGCTTGCTGCTCTATTGTCATGTTTTTATGCAAAACACCTATACCCCCTTCTTGAGCCATTGCTATTGCCATTCTAGATTCTGTAACCGTATCCATAGCCGCAGAAATAATAGGAACATTAATAGTTATATTTCTTGTAAGTTTTGTTTTAATGCTTACTTCCCTTGGAAGAACTTCAGAATAAGCAGGAACTAAGAGTACGTCATCATAAGTAAGACCTTCTCCAACAATTTTATTGAGGTGTGCTTGCATAGCAATTATAGATTTAATTGCAGGCAAATATACAGTTTTTATTATTATCTATTCTTAATTTACCAATAGACTTTATTAGAGGATAGCAACAAGCTTAGTACTACTATTAAACTTAATGCACCTTGTATTTAGCGCGAGCTTCTTTTGCCCATTTAATTAAAGATTCCTTTTCTTCCTCAGTAATATTACCATGTGTCCATGTATACTCCTTTAAAGGCATTTTATTTTCTTCAACCTCTTCAATTAACTCATCTAATTTATGATCTTTTTTCTTATCGTTATACTTGTTCCATTCTGTAAGGTTAAAATGCTCATTTCCTTCCTCAATATGATCTGCCATCCACATTGAAACTGGAGCTATTTTTCCATACCAAGGATATACTGTCTTATTCGTGTGGCAATCATAACATTGCTTTTCCAATATCGCAGCCACTTCTTTAGATGGTTTTGTTTCTGCCTCAAAATCAGTAACGTCTCTAATTTCTGCATTGTTCTGGTCTACACTAAAAAATTGTAAAATAATTAATACTATCACTAAACAAACTAAAATTATTTTGACTACTTTTTTCATGATTCCGTTTTTTAAAGATTATAATTTATATTGTAAAGTTGTATAAAAATTTCTTGGAGCAGATGGGATTATTCCTGGCCCAGGATATCCTGTTGCCCTTCTAGTAAAATATGCTTCGTCTAAAATATTATTTATTCCTGCTTCTAATTTAAAATTTTTATAACTATAGGATAGCGAGACATCTAACACATTATAAGCTGGTATTTCTCCAATAACACCGCTTAAATTACCTTCCACAGCATTAGATGCATCAGTAAATTGGGAAGATAAGTAAGTATACTGAATATTGGAAAGTAAATTTTTATAACCAAATCTAATTCCTGTTTTTAAATTTAAATTAGGAATAAATTCTACCTTATTCCCTTTAATACCATTCTGGCCAGACCTTGTGTATTCTGAATCTATTAAAGAAGTATTTATAAAGTAATTAAAACTATAGTTTGTATTCTTAATAAATAGTTTATTTATATTAACATCGATTAACGATTCTATACCATACATTACTGCATCTCCTACATTATTACGTTCACTTTTTACACTGCCATCTGAAAAAGCTTTTTGCACAAACCCAATTCTGTCTTTATAAAATAAACTAAAAAAACCAGCATCATAGGATACTATGTTTCTATAATTTCCTCGGATACCAATATCAACAGTAAATCCTTTTTCGTCTGATATATCTGGGCTTATTACAAAAGCTGGGTTTACAATACTAATATCTGTGAAGGTGACCGACCTATAGTTTTGAGAAATATTACCGTAAACTTCTGATACCTTATTTGGTTTATAACCAACCCCTAAACCTAAAAGAACAAAAGAACGTTTTCTTTCTTCGGCATCTTCTATGGTTTCATTTAAAATTACATTTCCAGCAGCATCTGTATTAATTCTTTTAAAAAAACCATCACTTTCTGTTTTTATATGTTCTAATCTAAAACCTGGCGTTATAGACAATTTATCATTTAAGTAAACAATATTTTCTCCAAAAAGAGCCATATTTAAATTTGGGTAGGCGTATTCCGATTGGTTAGGGTAATTAGGATAATCTTCTAATTGCATATCAAAATTAGCATCACTACTATTAGAACCTGGACCTTGTAATGCTGTATTATCTGCTTTATAAAACTTAGTTCCAATTAAAAACGTAGCCTTTTTATTAAAAAGAGAATACTCATTTAACAAACGAGCTTCAAAACCAAAATTATTAAAATCCCCTTTAATTAAATCTCTTTCCGTACCTGGGTCTAGCTGATCCACTCTATTTGTTCTAAAGCCCAAAGCATCTCTAGAAGCATTTAAACCAAATAAGTTAAAAGTAAAGTTTGTCTTTTCTGAAAATTGATGTGATAATTTAAGGTTATACAAAAGCCAATCTATCTGAAACCAATTACGAGCTCTATTGCTCTGGTACGGATCCTCTGCAAACATTTGGTCATTTAATCCTCCTGCTTGTTGCGTTAAATAATTTAGGTACGTTACCTCGCCTTCTAACTTTGTTTTTTCTGTAAATTCATACCCTAAATGAAGATAGGCGTTTTTAGATTCAAATTCTGAATTTTCCCTAAATCCATCGCCTTTTTTGTAGTTAAAAAAAGTGTAGTAACTAAATTTATTTTTAGTACCACCTATACTTGTAAAGTTAGTATACAAACCATTACTACCAATGGTATTTCTAGTAACCAATTCAAAAGGTTTTACTGGGTTTGGTTTTTTCATTACAAAATTAACCAAGCCTCCAAATTGCGTCCCATATTGTAAAGAAGCAGCTCCTCTAATTATTTGCACTTCTTGCAAAGCCTCTGCCGCAGGTGTATAATAACTTTCCGGGTATCCTAAAACGTCTGCGCTAATATCGTACCCATTTTGCCTGGTGTTAAAGTTTGCTGTTCTATTAGGATCTAATCCTCTACCCCCTATATTAAGTTGCAACCCTGCATCATCATTCTGATATATATTTAAACCTGCAACCTGACTGTAAATTTGTCTCGCATTATTAGATGCTAAATTTGCCATAGATTGTTCTACCAAAACAACCTCTGTTTTTTTTCCAGCGTAAATAGACGTTTCCTCTACATCTTTTAATCGTTTTAACTCAAAAACTTGAGCCTTTCTTGCAGTTACTTCTACTTCTGACAATTGTTCTCCTAATGGATTAAGAGAAACATTTAATACAACATTTTTAACAACAGAAACTGCTGCTTCTTTTACTTTAAAATTGAATGAAAAAAAGACAAGTGTAATGCTTTCTTTTTCTGTTGTAAATTCAAAATAACCTTTTTCATCTGTAGTAGTAAGTTTACCAATTGCTTTATCATACACTTCTACCTCGTTTATGGCAGATGTATTATCTGAATTTGATACAATACCTGATATTTTATATTGTGCAGTTAAAGATGCACTCAACATAAAAAATATAATTAATACTTTACAATCCCTTAATTTCATCATTGAATGGCACTATCCACTTTTTATGTTTGAAAGATTCTTTTTCTTGATACAAATCTACGCTTTTATCTATAAATGGCTGACTTAGTCTTCCGTTTAATGCAACATAACTATCCACAAAAACTTGTACATTTTTGTGTCCTTTTTTTGTAAAATGATTTCCTAAAAAATGTGCGTATTCTAAAATAAAATCTGGCTGAAAACTCATTTGTTTTTCTTGCAAGGGTGTTAAAAAATCAGAATTATCTACATAAAAAAACTTCTTTGTTTTAGCATCTACAATTTTAAAATTTGCTACCCCCATTTTCTCCATCAGCATAACTCTCCAAGAAAACCGATACCCTTCCTCTGTCCAAAATAACTCTCCTGGATATACCAAATAACGCCAAGGAAATACAAGTTGAAAGGCAAAAAATGAAACTACGACATAAAGAGCTAATTTATTAACAGGTTTTACTCTCGTTTGTTTGCTTGCAACTAAGTCCCATTTTCCTTTAAAAGGATTAAAAGTTTTAGATACAAAGTCAATTAATTTTTGATGCGAAGAAGCATCAAAAAATATAATAGACCCTATTATCATTATATAAGGGAACATTCCTATAGGAAATAATATTCTTGTGAAAAGATGAAAAACTACAACCAATACAAAAGCTACGTTCCTTGTTTTTTTATAGAGTAATAAAAATGGTATACACAAATCATACAACATGCCAGACCAACTCATGGCATAATGGAACCAATTTTCTTGCATTAAAGTGGTTCCTAAAACTGGTATATCATACTTAGAAGGTAACCATATTTTTAAGGGCATTGCTTTAAAAAGCCAATCAGAATTAATTTTAGCCAAACCTGCATAAAAATATACAATACCTAACAACAATTTTATAGCATCCACTGTCCATTTAGGAACAAACAAATATTCTCTTTTTCTTTTTACAGCATCTAAAGAAAAATATGCATTTGCTGGCAAAAAGATTAATAAAAAACTGGCGATACTAACAAAATAGTAATGGTTTAAATATGTAGCTTTATCTAGTAACTCTATATAGGTAAAACTCAGAAAAAAAACAATAATTGCTATCCTATATTTATAACCTAACGCTACTAAAAATGCAGAAACCCCACAAATAAAAAATAAAACATAAGTATACTCTCCGAGCGCTGTAACCCATGAAAAACCAAAATATTTAAAATGAAATGTAGGTGCAACATAAAGTGTATCTATCCATCCTTTACTCCAAAAACGAATAATACTTATAAACATCATTACACCAAAACCAATACGAAAAACAGCTAAAGAGGCACTAGATGCCTTTTTTTCTAAATATTTGCTGTAATATGATTTCATATTTTCTGCGAAAAAACAAAAAAGGTTATCTGAACCAGACAACCTTAAATTTTTAACTATTTTTTTAACTAGTCGCCATCTGCATCAACATAATCTACACTTACATTAAATGCTTGTAACATATCTACTTTTAAAGAAACTACATTTAACTGCAAAGCGTCATACGCTTGCGTCATTTTTGTGTTGTCCGTATTTATTTGATTGGAAAAACTATTTTCTAACTCATTTATTTTTTGACGCGCACCACTAAACTGATTATTTATTAGGGCTTGTAAAGCAGAGTTATCCAAACTTTTTAAATGTGTTGCATAACTTTCCCCTGTAGAAGAACTAGCATAAGCCTTTCCGTTAAAGAAGTCCTCTGCTGCAGTTAGTGCCTCTAAAGTTAAAGTTTTAGAAACCTCATTATTATAAAATGCCTCTACCCTGTCTGGTAGCGGATCTGCTGAAAAATTACCTGCTGGCGTACCTATTTTATTTGCTCTTAAACCTTTTTCGTAATAGAATATAAAATCATTTACCAACTTATTATAAGCGCTAGATGCTGTATTAGAAGTACTGCTGATAAAAGTAGCTCTATAAGAAGTATTCCAATCGTTTAAGACCTCATCCGTCAAAGAATCCATTTGATTTATAACGTCTGATAAATAGTTTAAATATTTAACATCTTCGTATTTAACTAAAATAGCTGCATCATCTGCAGCAATACCATATAATAAATAATCTACTGTTGGGAAACCAACGGCATCATTATTATTAACATGTGTTAAATCATAAGAACCAGAATCTATATTAGCCTCAACATCATCCACAGATACAGGATAAATATTCATCTGAAAAGAATACAAAATTTCTTCTGCTTTACCTATATTAAACATTTCTACATATTGCCATACCTTATATGCGCTTAACCAAGAATTTCTTAGAGCATCTAAATTTGTTTGATCTGGCGTTGCAACAAAGGCATCTTTATCTACTTTTAAAGAAACTAATTTTTGTGATAAATCTTCCAATGAAGGTATAATAATATTGTCGGCTATATTTACAAGAACAGCTTCTCTATCAAAACTATCCTTTTTCTCTTGTTCAGGAGAATCATCGGAGGAACTTGAACAGGTGTACACTAAAAAAACAACTGCTATCAAAAAAAACTTCTTAATCATAATAAAAAAACTTACTAATTATAATAATTTGCAAAAATAGTAAAACTACTTGTTACTTAAATTCTAGTAACAAGTAGTTAAACACTATACTGTTTTACAGTAGAAGGCAATTAATTTGCTGCCTCAGCTGTAGTAAAATTATATGCTGCAGAAATAGTATCAGACATTGTATCTAAAGTATCTTCTGTAATATCCCAAAATCCATTACCTTCTAATAAAGTTGCTATAAAAGAATCTACTTGTGATTTAGTAAAATATGGCTCCTCTGTATTAGGTTTTCTTGTAAACTGTAAACTATAAACAAAACCAAAACCTTCCGATAAATCATGAAAAGCAGAAGCATAATCTGCACCTAAATTAGCTTTAGCCTGTTGCAAATAATATACTGCTCTTATTGCTATAACTTCAGATATTTTTTCTCTGATTATTTGAGCTTGCTCATCTCTTACCGTGTAATCTTTAGCTACAATTGCTGCTCTTCCTAATTTAAAAGCCTGGAAAATTTCATCTGCAATACCTGCAAAATCAGCATCTCCTTCAACTCTTCCTATATATTTATTTAAAAAGTTATCTGCTCCTAAATCGTCGTTCGGGTTTGCTTCATCAACATTTAAACCATATACATAGCCATAAGCTTCATCCCACTTATGTTCCATT
Source organism: Maribacter vaceletii (assembly GCF_003634105.1). Taxonomy (GTDB): domain Bacteria; phylum Bacteroidota; class Bacteroidia; order Flavobacteriales; family Flavobacteriaceae; genus Maribacter_B; species Maribacter_B vaceletii. Next base: position 246,903 of record NZ_RBIQ01000009.1, read on the forward strand.
GTTGTATAGGTTACACCATCTTTATCTGCAACATCAGCATCATTATTTGTAATATTATCTCCAGCATCTAAAACTGCAGGACTCAAATAATTATTTAAAGCTTGATCCGCCATTAAAGCACCTATTAAAGCCTTATTAATTGCCTGGTTATATTCTAAACCATTACCATTTACATATCTAGTAGAACCTCCACCAGCTTCTTGTATTTTTCCTGCTACACCAGCAGTTGCATCTGTATCCCAATTAGGAAAAACCTCCTCTACTTGTGCAGCAATCCAACCATCAAAATCTACTTTAATAGCATTTGCATCAGTAGTATTTGCTGAGAAAAAATCTGTGGAAGCAGCAGTTTTACTACGTATACTTTTACTAGAAGTATTTAAATCTGCATCACTAAAATCTGCCCCCCCTTCTACATGTGCAAACATACTTTCTAAATCTGCCTTTGTATTAGAAGTTTCCTTTAAAGCATCTAAAAATTCTTGCCCCATTAGTATTCTTGTTGTCTGTCCACTATAACTCACTGTAGAACTCCCATCTCTCTCAAAAGAGTAACTAGCAGGGTTATCAATTACAATTTGTTTCATGTCATCTCCATTATCATCGGAACTACAAGATGTGAAACATACACTTGTAAATGCTGTAAGGGCAATTAAAATTTTTCTCATTATTAATATTTATTTAGACTTGTTATAAATAGACTGCAATTTGAGATGCAAAAATAATCCCAAAAATGGAATACGCAAACTTTATTTGTAATAAATCTAAATAAACTTAGTGTTAAATTTAAAAACAGGAATTAACAACTTAATTATCAATACCATAAATCTAATGATAAACTGAAAAAAGTTCTGAAGCTTTATTATAAGCCGCTTCAAAAACCATCCAATTTACATTAGAGTCAACTTTCTCTGAAGTAAAATAAGAAAGTACTTTTTCTGTAGGCATATTCCCGGTAAGTTCATCTTTTGCCATTGGGCAACCTCCAAAACCTTGTATTGCACCATCAAACCTACGGCAACCTGCTTTGTAAGCTGCATTAACTTTCTCATGCCATTTAGTAGGAGTTGTATGTAAATGTGCACCAAATTCTATTTTTGGATATTTAGGAATTAGATTAGAAAATAAATAATCTATGGTTTCTGCATTAGAGGTTCCTACCGTATCTGAAAGCGATAAGATTTTAACTCCCATTTTAGCTAGCTTCTCTGTCCATTCCCCTACTATATCTACATTCCAAGGATCACCATAAGGGTTTCCAAAACCCATAGATATATAGGTTACTACTTCTTTGTTAGAAGCATCTGCTATATTTAATATTTCTTGCAGTATTTCTACAGACTGTGAAATTGTTTTATGCGTATTACGCATTTGAAAATTCTCTGAAATTGAAAAAGGATACCCTAAATACTGTATTTCTTTATGCTTAGATGCATCTTGTGCTCCACGAACATTTGCTACAATAGATAATAATTTACTTTTTGTTTTGGATAAATCTAAATTAGCTAACACCTCAGCAGTATCAATCATTTGAGGTATTGCTCTTGGAGATACAAAGCTTCCAAAATCTAGCGTATCAAAACCACAACCCAATAAAGATTGTATATATTTTACTTTTTTTTCCGTTGGGATAAAAGTTTTAATACCCTGCATAGCATCTCTAGGGCATTCTATAATTTTAACAGATGTAGACATTCTTACATTTAAGGACTATAAATTTACTGTTATTTATCCGAAAAAAATAGAAATATTCCAATTGCTACAAACACAATAATTTGCAACCATTTAAAAAAAACTCCTATTCTTTCATTTTTTCTGAAATAATCAGAAATATAACTAGATAAAATTACGATTATGCTAAAAATAATAAAAGAGACAAACATAAACAATAACCCTAGAACATAGAACTGAGCTACAGTATTTAGCTCTTTACTAAACAAGAATCCTGGAAAAAAAGCTAGAAAAAAAATGGTGACTTTAGGGTTTAACACATTCATTATAAAGCCTTGTTTAAACAGTTGCCAAGTACTCCTCTTTACCACCTCTTCTCCAGACAAATTAATTGCATCTTTACTAGTATATACCTTGTATGCTAAATAGATTAAATAACTAGCTCCACATAGTTTTATGATAAAAAAAATAATCTCGTTATTTTTAATAATTGCGGACACTCCAAAAGCTAGTAGTGTAGTATGTATTATACAGCCAGAAATAAGCCCCATAACTGTAGCCATACCGTATTTTCTTCCATTTGTAACACTCTGCATTAGGACATAAATATTATCTGGCCCTGGAGAAATAGCCAAAACAGAAGTTGCTGCCACAAAAGCAAACAAAATTTCTACATTCAATTTTTGATATATTAGAGTTTATACTTTTTTAAGTATATAAGAGAAAACACTATTGTACATGAAACCTCTGAGGGATTTTATGTAAAAAACACTGGAATATTAGATATTTCTCTCTAAAATAGCCTTATTAATTTTCTTAACTAAAGCTGGACCTTCATAAACAAAACCTGTCCAAATTTGAATTAAATCCGCTCCAGCTTCCAGCTTTTCTATTGCATCATCTTCAGAGTTTATACCACCAACACCAATTATAGGAAAAGCTTTATTACTCTTTTCGGATAAAAATCGAATTACCTCTGTACTTCTATCTTTAAGAGGTTTCCCGCTTAAACCTCCTTTTTCTTCGGTTTCTACTAAGCTAGATTTTAAGTTTTTTCTTTCTATAGTAGTATTGGTCGCTATTATCCCATCAATTTTAGTTTCTGCTACAATATCTATAATATCTAACAACTGTGCATCTGTAAGGTCTGGGGCAATTTTTAAAAGAATAGGCTTATTAACACCATCCCTTTTTACTGTATACTTCTGGTTCTGCACTTTTAACTCTTTTAACAACGCAGTAAGTGGTTCTTTGTCTTGCAACTCTCTTAAACCAGGGGTGTTAGGGGAGCTTACATTTACTACAAAATAATCTACATGATCAAAAAGTGCATCAAAACAAACTAAATAATCTTTAATTGCATCTTCGTTTGGCGTTACTTTGTTCTTTCCAATATTACCACCAATAAGTACATTATGCTTCTTTTTTAATTTTTCTACAGCTTCAAAAACACCATTATTATTAAACCCCATACGGTTAATAATAGCCTTATCTGCCTTTAATCTAAAAAGTCTTTTTTTAGGATTGCCATCTTGAGGTTTTGGTGTTAATGTTCCTATTTCTACAAACCCAAAACCAAAGTTTGCTAGCTCATTATACAAAACAGCATTCTTATCAAAACCAGCTGCAAGTCCAACCGGGTTATCAAACTTTAACCCAAACACTTCTCGCTCTAATCGTTTATCTTTTACTACAAAAAGAGACCTAAATAGTCCAGACATCCCAATTTTAGAGGAAAACTTTATTAGTTTAAAACTAATATGATGCACTCTTTCTGGGTCTAATAAAAAAAATAATGGACGTATTAAAATCTTATACATGGTTCAAGGGAAAATTTTGGCAAAAGTACAAACTCAACCTGAGTAATTTCTTCTTCTAGCTCTGTTTTTTAAAAGAACTTTCAAATTATTTTGGAGCAATACTATCTTTGTAAACTACTGGTGTTATTACAAAGGGTTTTCTATACGCTTCTTTACAAAGTTCTATATAACGATTATATTGTTTTTCGTTAAAACTTTCTAACAACTTAAGGTCTGTTTCTTCAGCTTTATCGGCTAATTTGTTTTTAAGCACTAAATATTTATTCCCCAAAAGTTCTAGTTCCTGTGGCGTACTCTGTGGGTGTTCTTCTAATAACTTTTCTATTTCATCCTCTATAGTTTTTGCCTCTAAACCATAAGCAGCTTTTAAATCTTCCAGTTTATTTTTCTGGTTTGTATTTAACTGAAAAACAGAAACAATAGTTTCTACATTACCACCCCCTACATTTAAAGTACAATCTTGCGAAAAACTAACAAAACAAGAAAAAACAAATACTATAATACTACTATATTTAATACACTCCATTTATTTACATTTTTACTAAAACCTTCTCCTAATAAGTAATTAAAATTTACAATAAAAGCACTTTTTTAACTGTACCAACAAAAGTGATAATAAACTTACTTTTAACACACTACAATATTATAATTTATACATTAGAAACCCTATTTTTGAATAAAAATTATAGTAATGCAGCATCTTATTAATCGGTTTTTAAGTTACGTAAAAATTGACACCCAAAGCAATCCTGAATCTAAAACCACTCCTAGCACTGAGAAACAATGGAACTTAGCTCTAGAATTAGTAAATGAGCTAAAAAGCATTGGTCTAGAAGATGTTACTATAGACAACCATGCGTATATTATGGCAACCTTGCCTAGTAATATAGACAAAGAAGTACCCACTATTGGTTTTATTTCTCATTTTGACACAACCCCAGATTTTTCTGGGACAAATGTTAACCCACAAATTATAAAAAATTATGATGGGAAAGACATTGTATTAAATGCTGAAAAAAATATAATTCTATCTCCAAATTATTTTGAAGATTTGCTCTTATACAAAGGACAAACATTAATTACTACCGATGGAACTACACTTCTAGGAGCAGATGATAAAGCCGGAATTGCAGAAATTGTAACTGCTATGGAATATCTTATTAAACACCCAGAAATTAAACACGGCAAAATTAGAATTGCATTTACACCAGACGAAGAGATAGGTAGAGGTGCTCATAAGTTTGATGTTGAAAAATTTGGAGCAAAATGGGCTTACACCATGGACGGTAGTCAAATTGGTGAGTTAGAGTACGAAAATTTTAATGCCGCTGGAGCAAAAATAACAGTTGCCGGTAAAAGTGTGCATCCTGGCTACGCAAAAGGAAAAATGGTAAATGCTATAAACATTGCCAATGAATTTATGTCTATTTTACCTATGGAAGAAACTCCAGAGCATACCACTGACAGAGAAGGTTTTTTTCATGTTCACCATATGCAAGGAGAAATAGAACAAGCTACTTTTGAATTAATTATTAGAGATCACGACCGAGAAAAGTTTGAAGAACGCAAACAACTACTCTTAAAAATAACCGAAAAATTAAATTCTATTCATGGAAATTGCATAACTATAGATATTAAAGATCAATATTATAATATGCGCGAAAAAATTGAACCCGTAATGTATGTGGTAGAAATTGCTAAAAGAGCAATGGAATCTATAGGAATTAAACCTATTATAAAACCTATTAGAGGAGGAACAGATGGTTCTCAACTTAGTTATATGGGACTCCCTTGTCCTAATATTTTTGCTGGCGGGCATAATTTTCATGGTAAATATGAATATGTTCCTGCAGAAAGCATGGTACAAGCAGTTGGAGTTATCGTAAAAATTGCCGAAATTACTGCTGCTAAAGCGTAATATTATGGAAACTTCTGAAAAGCTAGAAAAGTATTTTTCTGAAGAACACACTTTTAAAATAGAAATAGAAATACTCCGAAAACTTCTCTTATCTACGGATTTAGCAGAAAATTTTAAATGGAGTGTACCTACCTATACCATTAATAATAAAAACGTTTTATCGCTTGGTAAATTTAAAAACCACTATGGCATCTGGTTTTTTAATGGGGTGTTTTTAACGGACCCAATCAAGGTTTTAAAAAATGCTCAAGAAGGTAAAACTAAAGCAATGCGCCAATGGAAGTTTACGGCTGAAGATAAAATAAACACCAAGAGAGTACTAGAATATTGTAACGAAGCCATAGAAAATGAAAGAAAGGGCTTAAAAATTTCTACAGTTAAAAAGAAAGTTAGTACCTTAAAAATTCCATCCATATTATCTAAAGTTTTGAAAGAAAATAGTATCGCAAAAAAAGCCTTCAAGAAACTACCTGCTTATAAGCAAAAAGAATATACAGAATACATAGTTTTAGCTAAACAAGAAAAAACAAAAATTTCAAGGTTACAAAAAATCATTCCTTTAATAGAAAAAGGTATTGGCTTAAACGATAAATACCGTAATTGCTAACTATTAAGTTTTTTTCAAAAATAACTATGATAAAAAAAACCTTTTTTTCACTTTTAATACTATTATTAATTCTCTGCTGTAAAGAAGAAAAAATAATGACAAAGACCTCTACTAATTGCCAAAATATAAAAAGAGATACTACCATTTCTCTTTCTGCTGCCTTAAAAGAAGTTAAACCTTTAATGCAAGATAAAACAGGGGTTTATGTATTAGAAGATGGTGGCACTGCAATGGTTACTAGAGCTTGGCTGTGCGAATATGCCGAAAAAAGCATTGACATACAGTACTTTATATTTTCTACAGACAATATAGGATTAATAGCTAGCGATTATCTTGTACGTGCAGCAGACAGAGGTGTAAAAGTTCGTTTATTAATAGACGATATTATGGTAGATGGTGGTTTTAAGGATATTCTTTCTCTTAATGCACATGAAAATATAGAAATTAGAATTTATAACCCTGGAGTAAATCTTGGTAAAAATATTTTTCAAAAAATAGGAAAATTTGCAACAGACTTTAGGTCTGCCAACCAACGCATGCATAACAAAACTTTTGTTGTAGACAAGCAGGTTGTTATTACTGGCGGACGTAATATTGCTGATGAATATTTTGATTATGACCATGAATATAATTTTAGAGACCGTGATGTTTTATTATTAGGAAAAGAAACAAAACAGATAAATACGTCTTTTCAACAATTTTGGGATAGTGATTTAAGTGTGCCTGCTATAGAATTAACGGATACATTACCCGAGGAACTTAATGATAAAGACCGATTTTCTAAATTACATGAATATGCGTGTAATCCTGAAAATTTTTGGCCACAAGTACGCGAAAAAATTCAAAACTTACCTCAGGTATTTAAATCTTTAAAAGAATCGGATAAGCTAGTTTGGACAGATTCTGTTTCTTTTGTTTCTGATTTTCCAGGAAAAAATGACGGCGAAAGCGGCTTAGGAGGTGGTGGCATTACAACCAGTAAACTTTTAAAACTGGTAAAAAGCGCAAAAAAAAGTATAGAAATACAAACCCCTTATTTAATTACTTCTGAGCTTGGTAAAAATCTTTTTAAAGAAGTTGTAGAACGCGGTGTTAAAGTTAGAATCCTAACTAACAGTTTAGCATCTACAGATAATGTAGAAGCCTTTAGTAGTTACCAAACAGACCGTGAAGCGTTATTAGAAACAGGAGTAAAAATATATGAGTTTAAACCAGATGCTGCAGAGCAAACCAAAATAATGACAGGTGCTCTCCAAGAGGAATTGGATTATAAGCCTACTTTTGGACTACATGCAAAATCTATGGTCATAGATGGCAAAACAACAATTATTGGCACTTTTAATTTAGACCCTAGGAGTGCCAACTTAAATACAGAATGTATAACTATAATAAACTCTAAAGAAATAACAAAATTTGTCTTAGAAGGCATGGAGGAAGAGTTTAAACCAGAAAACTCTTGGCATATTACATTAGATTACAATCCGGATAGTGAAGTTAGCAACTACAAACGTTTAAAAACTTGGACACGTAAAATACTACCTAAAGATATTTTATAAACAAAAAAGACCAGCAATAATGCTGATCTTTTAAATTATATAAAAACTAAAATCTTACTTTTTCTCTGAAGCTGGAGCATTTAACTTTTTGCTCATTTCCATTGAAATTGCAGAACGGTCAAATTTTAATTTTCCTGCCATGGTTTCAATAACGCAAGAAGCATCCTTATCATTTAAATCTATTACTTTACCGTGCAAACCACTTTTAGTAACAATACGATCCCCTCTTTTTAATTCTTCTCCAAATTTGCGTTCATCTTTTTGCCTTTTCATTTGTGGTCGTATCATAAAAAAATATGCGACAACAAAAATTAAAATCATTGGCAAAAACTGTCCAATATCACCCATGTTATTTATTTAAAATTAATTATTTAGTTAGCTGTTGGTCCAACAGGAGTTGCTCCTTTAGGGTTTACAAATGCTTTAATACGTAAAGTTTCAGACTTTTTTGCCGTGTTAGCAGTTACCGTAATTGTTTTTGTTATTTGGTTTTGCCCTGACCCATTAAATTTAACTAATAACTCTCCTGTTTCTCCTGGAGCTATTGGCGTATTCTTCGGGTATTCTGGAATAGTACAACCACAACTACTTTTAGCATCTGTTAAAATTAATGGCCCTGTTCCTGTATTTGTAAAAGTAAATACTGTCTCTTGCGGTGTTCCTTGTGTAATAGTCCCAAAATCATGTTCAGATTTATCAAAAGACATTACAGGTAAAGCTTTTGAAGCTTCGTCTCTTTCTGCAGCAACAGCTACATTTTCTGTTTTTATTTTACTAGATGCTTTTTCTTTGCAAGACACAAATGTAAATGCAGAAAATAAAGCGGTCATTAAAAGAATTCTTTTCATTATTGTTGTTTTTTTATTTATTACAAAATTAAAAAATATTTTTATAAGAGCCCCCTACCTATTTTGTTAAGCTTTCCTTCTTTTTTATATTCTTTTACCAATTTATCCAAAATACCGTTAATAAATATGCTACTTTTTGGAGTAGAATACTCTTTTGCTATTTCTAAATATTCATTTATTGTAACTTTTTCTGGAATAGATGGGAAGTTTAACAATTCACAAATTGCCATTTTCATTAAAATAGCATCTATACCTGCAATACGGTCTTTATCCCAATTAGGAGTTTTTCCTTCAATTTCTTTTTCTAACTCACTATTAGTTAATAATGTTTTAGATAATAATTTTTGTGCATATTGCATATCTTCCTCATCTTTTATAAGACTTGGCAAAAAGAAAGCATCTCTTGAGTTTTCCTTTACTTTCTTTAAATGTTTTAGTAAATAGGTGTTTACAATAGGAATATCATCTACCCAAGTAAGTTTATCGTCTTCAAAATAATCGTAAATCTTTTCATTTGGAGCAATTATTTCTTTAAACAAATCTATAATCAACTCTTTATCTTTGTCGTAAGAAATGTCTTTGGTATGCATATATTTTAAATACCTATCGCTCTCTAGAATACTTTTATAAATTAATTTTACGTATTCTTCATTTAAATACCAGTTATCTAACTTACGTATCTCTAACTCTTCTTTAAGTTGTTCATTGTTTACTAATTGTAATAGTAATTTATTAGCAACAAACTTTTCTTTAAAAGGTAAGTCGTCTCCTGTACTAGCTATATACTTTTTTGAAGATAATTTTAATTGATTATCGGCCATTTGGTGTACCTCTATCAATAAGCTAAGTAACAATAGGTACAGGCTGTACATATTTTCTATACTTACATCTAAAAATTTTTTCTGTTTTTCTAAAGAATCATCTTTAGATTGTATCAAGGCATAAATGCTTTGCATTACTTTTACCCTAATGTGTCTTCTTGTAAGCATGTTTTTAAGAACTTAAAAATAAAAAAATAGGTTAAACTTTGAGGCTGTAAAAGTAAGCATCTATTTTAAAAACTAGACACAACATTTCTAATTATCTTATGTATTTTATAACATTTGGTTAAACATCAAAAAGTTATCTTTGCCACATTGTTCTATAAAACCACAATATTCCCCTTATTATAACACATGAAGGAATTAAAACATCTAAATAAATACTTTAAAAAATATTGGAAAAAACTAGTAATTGGTATTCTTATAACCATAATTGCACGTGTTTTTCAGTTAGTCTTGCCTACTTATGTTAATAAATCTATTTCAGTTTTAGAAAATACTATTGGTTCTACTTTAACAAAAGGAGAAGGAGAAGATTTATTATTACAATATATTTTAATAATTATTGCTGCAGCTTTACTTTCTGGTTTTTTTACTTTTTTAATGCGTCAAACTATAATAAATGTATCTAGACATATTGAGTTTGATTTAAAAAATGAAGTTTTTGACCATTACCAACGTCTTAGTTTAAGTTTTTATAAGCAAAACCGTACTGGCGATTTAATGAACCGTATTAGTGAAGATATAAACCAAGTACGTTTATATTCTGGTCCCGCCATTATGTATGGTATGCAAACCTTAACTCTTTTTGTATGTCTTATTCCTTTAATGTTTATTAAAGCTCCTACCCTAGCAATGTATACTTTATTACCGTTACCTATTTTATCGGTTTTAATATATCAAATAAGTAAAGTAATACACAAAAGAAGTACTGTTGTACAAGAATATTTATCCTCTCTATCTACATTTACCCAAGAAGTTTTTTCTGGTGTTTCTGTAATTAAAGCATATTCATTAGAACCACAAACCAATACAGATATAGGTGTTTTAGCTCTAGAAGGAAAAGAAAAGAGTATGAACCTAGCTAAGGTAAATGCTTGGTTTTTTCCTCTTATGATTTTACTTATTGGTATTAGTAATTTATTTGTAATATATATTGGTGGCAAACAATATATAAATGGAGAAATAGGAGTTGGCTTAATTGCAGAATTTGTTCTTTATGTAAATATGCTTACTTGGCCTGTTGCAATTGTTGGTTGGTTAACTTCTATTATACAAAGAGCAGAAGCGTCTCAAAAAAGAATTAATGCTTTTTTAAAAGAACAACCCTCTATAAAAAATACTGTTGAAGAAAGAACACCAATTTTTGGAAAAATAGAATTTAAGAATGTTAGCTTTACTTATGAAGACACAAATATTACAGCTTTAAAAAATATATCTTTTACAATAGAAAACGGAGAAACTGTTGCTATAATAGGCAAAACTGGCTCTGGAAAATCTACCATTTTAGATTTAATTTCTAGGCTTTATGATGTTTCTTCTGGAGAAATTTTAATAGACAATAAACCTATAAACCACCTAAATTTAATTAACTTAAGAGAAGGCATTGGAGCGGTACCACAAGATGCATTTTTATTTTCGGACTCTATTAAAAACAATATTAAATTTGGAAAAGAGAACGCTACAGATGATGAAGTTATTACGGTAGCTAAAAAGGCTGTAGTTCATAAAAATATTTCGGATTTTGCTGGAGGATATGATACTGTTTTAGGAGAAAGAGGAATTACGCTTAGTGGCGGACAAAAGCAGCGAGTTTCTATTGCTAGAGCTCTTTTAAAAAACCCAAATATATATTTGTTTGATGATTGCCTTTCTGCGGTAGATACAGAAACCGAAGAAGAAATCTTAAATAATTTAAAAACAGCATCAAAAAACAGAACTACGCTTATTGTAAGTCATAGAGTTTCTTCTGCTAAAAACGCTTCAAAAATTCTAGTTTTAGAAGACGGAAAATTAATACAAGAAGGTACTCATAAACAACTAAATAGCGTAAATGGATACTACAAAGAATTGTACAAGAATCAGCTTTTAGAGAAAGAAAATTAAAAAATTGTTGCTCGATACGCTTTTTTTTTTCATTTTTGATAGAATAATATCATATTAAATAATTTAGAAACTAGATTAAAATGAGCGATAGAGATTTAATGGATCAGGAAGAAATACACTCCAAAGTATTAAGAGCAGGAAGAAGAACTTATTTTTTTGATGTTAGAAGCACAAAAGCAGGAGATTACTATTTAACTATTACTGAAAGTAAAAAGTTTACACATGATGATGGTACTTTCCACTACAAGAAGCATAAAATATATTTATATAAAGAAGATTTTACTGCTTTTAAAGAAAATGTAGAAGAGATGATGGATTTTATCATTGACGAAAAAGGTTCCGAAGTTATTTCAGAAAGACACCAAAAAGACTTTAAAAAAGAGGAAGAAGTTAAGAAAGAAGAAGAACCAAGCTCTTCTACAGAAAACTTTACCGATGTAAGTTTTGATGATATTTAATCTATAAAATATACTTTTCCAAAATGCTCTTTATTGTTAAGGAGCATTTTTTTTATCCAAACTTTACATATAAGTAATCATACATAATTATAACACTTACCACTATAAAACCTAAAGACCAACTAAAAGAAAAACCGAGTACTAAAGATAGTAGTGTAAAAAATACTGGGTACATAAATAAAGCTAAAGCAAACCTAAAAGTTGCTGTAAACTCTTTTTCTGGTAATTTTGAAACTAGTACTTTTTTCCACAAAAAAACAATTGGAAAATTTAAAAGAACAAACAAATAATAAAAAAAACCTTTCCTTCTTATATTTTTTGTAGATATTAACTCCATATCTTCTTTTAAATCATATGCTTTAATTGCTATATTTACTTTTTCAGGATTTAAATAGTTTAAATTATCTACCTCTATTTTTTTAATAATATTATTATAATTCTCATCATCCTTAATATGTGTGGTTATTTTTTTTAGCTGATTAGATACTAAATCTTTAATTTTTGTAACAGATTCATTTAAATTTTCACTGTTATACCAATCTGTTATTTTAATAGGGTTTCCAAAGAAAAGTGCTGCCTTATCAGGAAAACTAACAGCCTCTTTATAATTAACCCCTACAGGAATAATTACTATATCTAAATTAGGATTCTTATGCAATGCTGCAAATAGTATTCTAGTAAACCCTTTACTTAAAGGTCTCACCTTTCTTATAAGACTATGACTGGCTTCAGGAAAAGCCAGAACATCTTCCTTATTACAAAGTAAACTAGCACAGGTATTAAAGATTGCTTCGTTATTTTTTAAAGAACTTCTACCATCTCTAATTCTATATATGGGAAGCATTCTTAGAAAGCTAAATATTTTTTTTAGAAAAGGTTTTGCAAAAACATCTGACCTAACTAAAAAATATGGTTTCCTACCAGTACTTACTGCTATTAAAAGCGCATCTATAAGAGCATTTTGGTGGTTTGGCAAAAATAAAACAGCTTTATTTTTGGGTACATTTTCTACCCCATGAATTTTTATTTTTTTAAAGTAAAAATGTAAACTAAACTTTACCCAACTTCTAATTAGCTGATATCCTATATTATTCAATGAAAACTATTTTTTTATTTGTTTTTTATTCCAATAAGTAGCCAAAATTAAACCCGAAACTAAATGCCACACTCCCCAGAAAGCCGCTAATAATGCCATACCTCCTAAACCTTCAAAAAAAGTAAAAATTAAAAGCAGTCCTAAACCAGAATTTTGTATTCCAGTTTCTATAGTTACTGCCCTTTTATCCCTAGCAGATAATTGAAAAATACTCGCAAATGAAAATCCAGTAAAAAATGCTAATAGATTATGAAAAATTGTAATTCCTAAAACATAAAAAATATACTCTAAAAATATATCTCGATTATTAAAAAGTGCAATAAAAATTAATACTATAAAAAATAGTAAAGAAACTATTTTAAGAACTTTTGCAGCCTTTTGGGCTATAATAGGAAACTTATACTTTACCAACATCCCTAAAATTAATGGAACTCCAAGTAATAAAGCTACAAGCTGTATCATTTTTAATGGAGAAATTGCAATTTCTTCTAATAGCGTTGCCGTTGGCAAATACAAACTACCCCAAAACTTTAAATTCAAAGGTGTCATTACAATTGCAAGTAACGTTGCTAATGCTGTTAAACTTACAGATAATGCAGAGTTTCCCTTTGCTAAATGGGTAATAAAATTTGATACATTCCCACCAGGACAAGCCGCTACCATAAACATTCCTAAAGCAATACTTGGGGTTGGCTTTACAATATAAACTAATAAAAATGTTACAATTGGTAAAAAAATAAATTGACTACAAACGCCAACCAAAATGGGTTTTGGTTTCTTTAAAAGTTCTTTAAAATCTGACAAAGAAATTTCTAATGCAATACCAAACATTATCCATGCCAAAGCAAAATTTAGAGTCCATAAAGCTTGCGCATCAAAATTTATTTTAAGAGCATCTAAAGAGGCTATTTGCATGTAATTATGAAATTTTAAGTCCGTTAGAAACTATAGCAGTAGGTTGCAATATTGTAACACTCTTCCCATCTACAGCTCCTAAAATAAGACATTCGCTCATAAAATTAGCTATTTGTTTTTTAGGAAAATTTACTACTGCTGTAACCTGTTTGCCTAGCAAATCTTCTTTAGTATATAATTTTGTTATTTGTGCTGATGTTTTTTTTATTCCTATTTCTTCACCAAAATCTACCTCTAGCTTAAAAGCAGGGTTACGCACTTCAGGAAAATCATTAATAGCTATAATAGTACCTACTCTAATATCTATTTTAGAAAAATCTTCCCAACTAATTAAATCCTTCATGTCTTACTAAATATTTTTTTGAAGTTAAAAAATGCCCTTTTATATTGCAAAGATTACCTTAAATACTTTTATATTTAAAATAAAAAAATGTCATGGCAAGAACACCAAGTAACATGTTACCCTTAGGTACAATAGCTCCAGGTTTTAATTTATTAAATACTGTTTCATTAAAAGAAGAAACTCTTACACAATGGAAAGGAGAAAAAGGAACTTTAATACTGTTTATTTGCAATCATTGCCCATTTGTTATTCATGTAAACCCAGAAATTGTAAAAATGGCAGAAAACTACCAGAAAAAAGGCATTCAATTTATTGCTATTTCTAGTAATGACGTTATTAATTACCCGCAAGATTCTCCTGAATTAATGAAAAAAGTTGCCCTAAAAGAAAAATATAGCTTCCCATATTTATATGATGAAACACAAGAAACAGCTAAGGCTTATGATGCCGCTTGCACTCCTGACTTTTTCTTATTTAATGCTAATCTAGAATTAGTATATAGAGGCCAATTAGATGATTCTAGACCTGGAAATGGCATACCAATTTCTGGCATCGACTTAAGAATTGCAATAGACAACCTATTAGAAAATAAAGAAATAAATTCTACTCAAAAACCAAGTATAGGCTGTAATATTAAATGGAAAAACTAAAATACAATTACCAACCTTTTCTATCTAACAATCCTTTTATATGTGCGTAATGGTGATTACTATGCCATGCATATTTATAAATATTTTCTAAAACGGTAACTTCTATATTACCTTCTGGATGCATATAACTTTTCTTTAAATCATCTGAAGATAATCCACGTAAAAGATATACCAACTTTGCATGTAATGCACTTAAATAATTTAGAGATAAATTAATAGGTGCAGTTTTAGCATCAAAAAGTTCGCTCCAATCTTTTTCTTCATATGCTTTTATTAATGGTTTGTTTTCAGACAAAGCCCATTTAAATCTCGTATAACTATGATGATGACTATCTGCAATATGATGTATTAATTGCCTAACAGTCCAACCACCAGGACGGTAAGGCTCCTCTAACTGTTCTGCAGATAAATCTTTTACCAACTCTATTAAATTAGTTGGTAAATTTTCTAAATCTAAAATCCATTCTTCTAATAATTCTTTAGAAACTATTTCTGGAAATTTCATATTCCCTATTGGGTACTTTAACTTCTCTATGTTTTGCTCCATACCTTAAAGATACTAAGTTCTGTGATTAAGAAAAATAGTTTCCTCATTATTGTTAAATTAGAAAATAACACAAACTTTAATACAGTTTTAACTTCATTTTTACGGTTATAATTATTAATCTAGTAATTTTGTAGGATAATTTTTTAATTAAAAAAAAAAGAACATATGGCAACATTAAGATTAGGTGATACAGCCCCGGATTTTACAGCAGATAGTTCTATGGGAACTATAAATTTATATGAATACTTAGGAGACTCTTGGGGAATTTTATTTTCGCACCCTGCAGATTTCACTCCTGTATGTACTACAGAATTAGGAACAGCTTCAAACTTTAAAGGAGAATTTGACAAGCGTAATGTAAAAATGTTAGCACTAAGTGTAGATGGTGCAGATTCTCATAGAGAATGGATAAAAGATATTAATGAAGTACAAGAAACAACAGTAAACTTCCCTATTATAGCGGATGAGGATAAAAAAGTATCCCATTTATATGATATGATTCATCCTAGAGTTAACAGTACATTTACAGTACGTTCTGTATTTATTATAGCTCCAGATAAAACTGTAAAACTTACTTTAACGTACCCAGCATCCACAGGTCGTAATTTTTATGAATTATTAAGAGTTGTAGATTCTTTACAACTTACAGCAAACCATAAAGTTGCAACACCTGCAAATTGGAAAAACGGAGAAGATGTTGTAGTAAGTCCGGCTATACCTACGCCACAAGCAAAAGAAATTTTTAGTAAAGGGGTTAACGAAATAAAACCTTATTTAAGAATGACGCCAGACCCTACCAAATAATGTTACATAAAAGCTTTATTTAAAGGGTTAGCTAAGTCTTTAGCTAACCCTTTTCTTATGTCTATTTATAATAAATAGACATATACAAATAGTACCTTAGTATTTTGCGGGCTAAAACATCTTAACTTTTTATACTATAAAACAAAATGACTAAAAAAGTAGAAATACTCTCTAGTAAAGAAGCCCAAAAAATTATATTGCTATCTCAAAAAGTACTAACTGCAAAAATTACTGGAAGTGCTTTATCTGCTACATTAAATACTATTGAACATCTTGGGTATATACAAATTGACACTATTTCTGTTGTTCAACGTGCACATCATCATACCTTATGGACTAGAAACCCTCGTTACCAAACCACGCATTTATCAGAATTAATTAAAGAAAAAAAAGTATTTGAATATTGGTCTCATGCAGCTGCTTACTTACCAATAAAAGAGTATAGATATAGCCTTCCTAGAAAAAATGATTTAGTACTTGGAACCCAAAAGCACTGGTATAATCCCAATAAAAAACTAATGCAACAGGTTCTAGAGCGTATTACAAAAGAAGGCCCTTTAATGGCTAAAGATTTTGAAAATACTGGAAAAATGAAAGGGGATTGGACTACAAAACCAACCAAACAAGCCTTAGAGTATTTATTTATGCAAGGAGAATTAATGATTTCTTCTCGTAAAAATTTTCATAAAGTTTATGATATTACAGAAAGGGTTATACCAGAAAATACAAATACCAGTTTACCTTCTCCAGAAGAGCATGCCCGCTTTTTAATTAAAAAATATTTAAATGCAAACGGACTTGCTCAAAGCAATGAAATAGCATATTTACTAAAAAATATAAAACCTAATATTAGTAAAGCTTTAGAAGAAATGCTTCTAAGTAATGAAGTCCTAAAATGCAATGTAAATAATAAAATATATTACATACTACCTGAAACTATAAACTTACTTAATAAACCTCTATACCGTAGTAAATTAAAAATATTATCTCCTTTTGATAATTTATTAATTCAGCGTAAACGAATGCAAGATTTATTTAATTTTGATTACTTAATAGAATGTTATGTCCCTGAAGCTAAACGAAAATATGGTTACTTTTCATTGCCAATTTTATGGGATGGTAAATTTGCTGCGCGAATGGATTGTAAAGCATATAGAAAAGATAAAATATTACACGTAAACAATTTAGTTTTAGAACCTTCGCTTAAAAAAATTGATGAATTTTCTAAAACTCTTACAAAAGAGCTCAAAAAATTTAAAGATTTTAATAATTGCGATTCTATAAAAATAAACAGAACAAATCCTACAAATAGTAAACAACTCATAGAAGAACAACTTAATAATAATGGTTAATTCTTTAATCTTACTAAAAATTTAGTATAACATAAGTTATTTACAGCACTTAAAAAAAGCTAAAAGAATCTTACAAAGTGATATTTAACTAAATTTGTTACTGTTAAATAAAAAAATGTAAATAATTATAACATAAAAAGCTCATAACCTAAAGATAACTTACTAAAAATCTTACATTTAATAATTTAACAGTATATTTGCGCTTTAATAATTATTTAATATTTGTATTATGAGTAAAGGAACAGTAAAATTCTTCAACGATTCCAAAGGTTATGGTTTCATCACTGAAGATGGTTCAAACGAAGATCACTTTGTACACATTTCTGGCTTGATCGATGAAGTTCGTGAAGGTGATGTTGTAGAATTTGAATTACAACAAGGTAAAAAAGGATTAAACGCCGTTAATGTGAAAGTAGTTGACTAGGTAACGATTTTAACTTTTTTATAGTAAAAACCCAAACATATATGTTTGGGTTTTTCTTTTTTAATATTTAAAATGTAAGAAATTAACTACTTTTGCGTTTTATTAATATAATTACGCAACCTTTTATAAATTCTTTATCTAAATAGTAAAACGTATTAAGTTCCCCAAAGAACTAAACATATATTTATGACAACTTTTTTTTCAATTTTATTTGTATTACTTTTTATTAATGCTGTATTACTTTTTTTTAGCTTAGGAAAAGCTAAAAAATAACTATTACAGGTAGGGTATTTACTAGTCCTGTTGTTTTATAAACAAACAACTACAAATCTAGTATTCTTAATATTTTACTTATGGCAACTTTCTTTAGTATTGTATTTTCCCTTTTAATTTTGAACTGTATTTTTTTTATTTTGAGTTTTAAAAATCAGAAAAAACCTAAAAAAATTATATAAAAAAAAGCCCATTTCTATTACAGAAAAGGGCTTTTATGTATTATAGAGTAAGTAATTTATCCTACACCCATTAATTCTACATCAAAAATTAGAGTAGCATCTGGTGGTATAACGCCACCTGCTCCTGCACTACCATACGCTAAATTAGATGGTATTACAAAACGGGCTTTATCTCCTACTTTTAATAAAGCAATACCTTCATCCCATCCTGGAATTACTTGCCCTATTCCTAATTGAAAATCTATTGGTTCATTACGCTTATAAGAAGAATCAAAAACTTGACCACTTAATAAAGAGCCTTCATAGTGTACAGATACTTTCTTTCCACTTTCTGCTTGCGCTCCAGAACCATTTTGAATCATTTTATAACGTAAACCGCTTTCTGTTTGGTCAAAACCAGCTGCTACTTTATCTAATTCTGCTGCTTGTCTTGCTTTTTCTGCTGCTTTTCTTTCTTCTCCAGAACTTGCAAAAGTTTTAAATGCTTGTAACGCATCCCAAGCGTTAGCTTCCTCACCAACACGTACAATCTCTAAACTATCAATTTTATCTCCTTGTGCTACAGCATCAACAACTTCTTGTCCAGATGTTACATTTCCAAATACTGTATGTTTATTATCTAACCATGGCGTTGGTACATGCGTTATAAAAAATTGACTACCATTAGTACCAGGACCAGCATTTGCCATAGATAAAACTCCTGGTTCACTATGATTTAAATCTGGATGAAACTCATCATCAAATTTATAACCGGCGTCTCCTGTTCCTGTTCCTTGTGGGCAACCACCTTGAATCATAAAATCTGGGATTACTCTATGAAAACTTAATCCATCATAATAAGCTTCTCCTGCTGCTTTTGCCGAATTTTCCATTTTACCCTCTGCTAAAGCAACAAAGTTACCTACAGTTCCTGGGGTTTTATCATGTGTGAGTTTTACTAATATCTCACCTTTAGTTGTATTGAATTTTGCGTAAATGCCGTCTTGCATAATGCTATTTTTATATGAGCGGCAAAGATACTAATTTTTAAAAGTTTTCACCACGCTATTACAGCATTTACCTTAGAATCATCTCCTAAATTTTAGTTAATAATATTACCCTTTAATTTTTGGAGGTAACTTTACTCCGTAAGTATCAAAAAGATACACTAAGCTTGCCATTGTTGCTGCTCCAAGTTGTAATTCTCTTTTATTTACGTGTTCAAAAGTATCATTCTCTGCATGATGGTGGTCAAAATACCTTTGAGAATCTGGTCTTAGTCCTGCTAATACTATGTTTTCATTTTTTAAAGGACCTACATCTGCTCCACTACCTCCTCTTACAAACATGTGAATTAAATAAGGTTCAAATAGTTTTTTCCAGCTTTCTACTTGTTTAAAATTTGCATCAGAACAATCAAAAGAAAAACCTCTTGGCGTAAATCCGCCTGCATCACTCTCTAATGCAAAAACATGATTTTCCTTTTTACTTTTTGCTACCTCAGCATATTTATTACCACCACGTAAACCGTTTTCTTCATTCATAAATAAAACTACTCTTATAGTACGTTTTGGTTTGTATCCTGTTTCCTTTAGTAAACGTAATACCTCCATACTTTGCACCACTCCAGCTCCATCATCATGAGAGCCATCCCCTAAATCCCAAGAATCTAAATGCCCGCCTACTATCATAATTTCATTTGGATAAGTGGTACCTTTTATTTCCCCTATAACATTAAAAGATTCTACATCTTTATACTGCTTGCAATTTTGTTTAAAATAGAATTTTATATCTGGATTAAGTTTTAAAGTTGTACTCAACAATTCCGCTCCATTGGTACTTATTGCTGCTGCAGGCACTCTATTTGCAACAGGAGTCTCCCCATAACTCATGGAACCAGTATGTGGAAAATCGTCTAAACGTAAATTAACCGACCTTACAATTACCCCGACAGCTCCGTATTTCCCAGCTTCCTCTGCTCCTGAATAACGCTGATCAACACAACCAGAATAAGAATGAAATGTACTTATTAAAGTTGGCTCCATTGGCCTATTATAAAAAACTATTTTCCCTTCTATATTTTTTCTTCCTAAAGCTTTTAAATCTTCAATACCTTTAACTTCAATTATATTTGCTTTTACACCTTTTTGTGGTGTTGCTACAGAACCTCCTAATGCACATATTGGAATGTTTGTAGTTTCTCCAGGTGATGTTTCAAAATAAGCAAACTCAGGTGTGCCTCGCACCCATTTTGGAACCATTACTGGTTGTAACCATACCCTATCTAACCCTAAAGAGTCTAATTCTTTTTTTGTATACTCTACTGCTTTTTGTGCTTGTATAGATCCAGATAGCCTTCCTCCTATTTGGTTAGAAAGATAATTAAGCCAATCATAACCCTGTCCCTTTACTAATGAGGCGTTATAAATACTTTTTAATTGTTTTTCATCTGCAGTTTGCGCATTAATAACAAATACAGAAAATAGTATAAGTATAAGAATGTTATTTTTCATTATTTAATTGGTTTTCGTAATCCTCTAAATTAGCCATTATTTTACTATCTAAAGCCGGCTCTACCACATCTTTGTATTTTTTTAACTCTTGTAATAAGATACTTGCTACAATTACCCGTGCACCTTTTTTATTATCCGCAGGTATTATGTACCATGGAGCATGTTCTTTACTTGTTTTAAGAATTGCTTCTTCATAACAAGCTTGGTAGCTTTCCCATAATTTACGTTCTTTTAAGTCTCCTGGCGAAAACTTCCAATGCTTTTCTTTTATTGCTAATCTTCGTAGTAGTCTTTGTCTTTGCTCTTCTTTTGAAAGGTTTAGAAAAAATTTAAACATAATAGTGCCATTTTCTGCTAAGTTTTTCTCAAAATCATTAATCTGCCTAAATCTTCTATCCCAAAACTCTTGATTTATATCCTCTACGCTATGTATTCCTGGTATATGTTCTCCCATAATATACTCTGGGTGCACTCTTGTTACTAACACATTTTCATAATGCGTTCTATTAAACACACCAAAAGTTCCTTTTGCTGGTAATGCTATATAATGCCTCCATAAATAATTATGACTTCGTTCTAAATCTGTAGGAACCTTAAAACTATGTACTTTTACCCCACTAACATTAAAATCTTTAAATACTTCTCTAATTAGACTATCCTTACCAGAAGTATCCATTCCTTGCAGGCAAATTAATACGCTATACTTATCGTGCGCATAAAAAACATCTTGCAAATCTCCTAAATCTTTTCGAATAGACCTTAAGTCCTTTTTTAACTCTTTGTCTGTAACTTTAAAATCCTCTTTTGTATTTAAATTCTTAATTACAGTGGTCTTCTTTGCTAAATAGGTTTCTGAATTTATAGTGCGCATATTCTAAAAATGTAAATTGTTATTTTCTTTAAAGGTAAAAAATGTTGTTATAAATATCCTTTTATCCGTTAATACTTTCCTTTTAGCAGGCTCATCGGTATTAATTTGTATATCATCGAAAATCTATTACTAATGAGATAACAATATGTATTTTTACATTGTAATAACCCAAATTTTACATTTAACCTAATTTTACTATGAAGTATTCTTACTTTATTTTACTTACTATAATACTTTGCTTATTTTCTTCTTTTAAGCCTAGTAAACCATGTGAATATGCAGGTTCTAATATAGGTTTTGTAAAAACCGAAACACAAAAAGCAATTAAGAAAAATGATATTAACGTTGCACGCTATCATGCCTACAAAGCAATAAAAGCTATTGAAAAAACAAAAGATCAATTAAATAACTGTGGTTGTGATTATGCTGCCACTAGTATAGAAGATAGCTTTAAAGATTTAGTTTTAGCTACTAGAGCAACTACACTAAGAAGTACAAAAATATTACTAAACCGTTCTTTAGAAAAAACAATAGGAAGCCTAGAAGCATTAGAAAAACACGAATTACATAATAGTGATTATGCTAGTGATGTTTTAGCAGTAAATACCATAGGTGTTAGCAAAAAAAATAAGTCTTTGGCTGCTCCTAAAGGCATTTTATTAGAGAAAAAAATTGACTCTACTTTATTTGCCTACGAAAAATCTTTACAAAAAATAGTGGAAACTGTAGACTGTAAAAAAGCATTACATTATGCAACTCAAATTTTTGAACATTGCGAACAACAATTACTTAAACCTAATTTATCTGAAGGTAAAAAATACTATAATTTACGCACTAAAGAAATTACTGCAAACGCTATTGAACAATTAAATAATTGTAATTAACAAAGCTTATTTACTAGCAAATAATTTTACATCTTCTTCAGTAACCTCAGCTCCTCCAAGAATAATTAAACGTTCTACAACATTACGTAGCTCTCTAATATTCCCTGTCCAATCGTAACTTTTCAATAATTTAATAGCTTTATCAGAAAAGGTCTTGGTTGCAATACCTTGTTCCGAAGTTATTTTTTTTACAAAATGAGTTATTAATAATGGAATATCTTCCCTACGATTATTTAAAGCAGGAACTTTTATAAGAATTACTGCCAATCTATGGTATAAATCTTCTCTAAAATTACCTTCAGCTATTTCTTTTTTTAAATCCTTATTTGTAGCTGCTAATACTCTTACATCTACTTTAACATCTTTATCTGTACCAACTCTAGAAATTTTATTTTCCTGTAAAGCTCGTAATACTTTTGCCTGCGCAGACAAGCTCATATCTCCTATTTCGTCTAGAAAAATAGTTCCCTTATTTGCTGCTTCAAATTTACCTGCTCTATCTTTTACTGCAGAAGTAAAAGCGCCTTTTACATGACCAAACAACTCACTTTCTATTAGTTCTGATGGTATTGCTGCACAGTTAACTTCTATAAAAGGAGAAGCGCTCCTAGGGCTTTTTTCGTGTAACCAATGTGCAACTAACTCCTTACCTGTACCATTAGACCCGGTGATTAAGACTCTTGCATCTGTAGGAGCCACTTTTTCTATCATATCTTTTATTGCAGATATTTCATCACTATCTCCAATCATTTGGTAGTTTTTACTAACTTTTTTCTTCAGTTTTTTATTTTCTACCACTAATTCTTTACGATCTAAAGCATTGCGAACAGTAGTTAATAACCTATTTAAATCTGGTGGTTTAGAAATATAATCAAAAGCCCCTAAACGCATTGTATTAACTGCTGTATCTAAATCTCCATGACCAGATATCATGATAAAAGGAATTTCTGGTTTTATCTTTTTTGCGGCCTCTAAAACCTCAACACCATCCATTTTTGGCATTTTTATATCACAAAGCACAAGGTCATAATCTTTATTTTTAAGAATCTCTATGCCTCTTAAACCGTCTTCTGCCTCTTCTACTACATACTGATCATTTTCCTCTGATAATATCTTAACTAGAACTCTTCTTATAGACGACTCGTCTTCAATAACTAATATTCTTGACATATGCTTTGTTTAAATTCCTATTCTTATTCCTGTTCTAAAATAAAACCCTGGTTTATTATTTAAAATAAACACACTATTCCTATCTGTATCTCTTAACGTTCCATTTTGTATTATACTATGCCCACCCATAAGATATACTGAAATATCTTTAGTAATTTTATGTTGATACCCAATAGTTGCTAAAAAAGAGGTAGACGAAACATCAGTTGAAGTACTATTATCATCTAACAAAATATCATTCTGAATATTTACATAATACCCGTCTAAAATTAATTCAGTTTGAAAAAAATGATCCTTCTTTAGAAAATATTTTAAACCCGTTTTTGGGACCCCTAATGTGTACGACCAGTTTTTATGAAATCTTTTCTCATAATATACAAAGGGTAACGGCACTCGTATTGACGATGTATTGTTATAAGACAAACCCAACACTAATCTAAAAGGTTTTTCCACATCTTTTTTTTCTTTAAAAGCTCCTACTGTTGCGTTTATTTTAAAATCCTTTTTATCAAACTCTATGGAGAAATTTGAAGCCCATCTAGGGGTTATTAGACCTATAAACCTCCAATCATCATTCCATTTAAGAACGTATCCGAAATTTAAGTCTACCACATAAAATTTTGCTAAAGCTTCTTGAGCTTCTACAGTTAATGTGGATGGAATTTCATAATCGTATTGATTATATTCTGCCCCTACAACTAGCACATCTTTTTTAAATACTTTAATAGGAACATTAGCAACTAATTTAATTCTAGATGTTCTATTACCAACATCAGTCTTAGGTAAAAGCATATACTCTGCTCTAAAAACATCTGGAGTTTGCGAATAACCAAAAAAGCAATAAATAAAAAACAAACAATAAAAAAAAACTTTACCCATATACTACTAAACTTCTTTATGCTTCGCTATTTCTTTGTTATAATATGTACATCTCTTTGCGGAAAAGGAATACTTATATTATTCTCATTAAATTTAGTATTTATTCCATACCTAACCTTACTTTTTAAGCCTGGTGCGTTAAAACTATCTTTAATGTAAAAATGGACAGAAAATAATAATGCACTATCCCCAAAATCTTCAAATTGTACAAAAGGCTTAGGACTGTTTAATAAAGATTTTTCTTCTGTTACTACTTCTAATAAAAGTTTTGTAACCAAATCCACATCACTACCATAAGCTACTCCAACTTTCACCATTTCTCGAGTAGTTTTATGATTTTGTGTATAATTATAAATACTATCTGTTAAAAATTTATGATTGGGAATTACAATTACTTTATCATCTCGCGTTAAGGCTCTTGTTGTACGCAATCGTATTTCAAAAACCCGCCCAACTTTATTTTCTACTTCTATTATATCTCCTACATGCAAAGATTGATCCAAAATGATTAAAATTCCAGAAATTATATCTTGGAAAAGATATTGCAAAGCAAAACCCAACCCAACAAAAAGTGCTGCAGAGGCCGTTAATAATACTGTTAAGTTAATACCAGAAGAGTGTAATATGGTAAGAACAGTCATTATATAAAAAAGATACTTTAAGAACCCAAAAATACTCTGAAACTTATTTTGATCTTCTTCTGGAAGTTTTACCGTTACTAACTTGTGAATTAATTTAAGCAAATAGGTAACAATAATTATTGCAATTACAATAGTTAATAACGTACTTATTGTAATGTGCCCACTATCACTAGAATAAATTTCTAATGCCAAAAAATCTTTTATTACGCTAAAAAAATCTACTAACTTATCCATTCTAATATTTTAACCATTTAAATATTTCTTTGTAGGTAGGTTTTTTACCGTACATTAAAATACCAACTCTGTATATTTTAGATGCCAGCCATACAATCCCAATAAATGTAACTACTAACAATAGTATTGAAGTTAATAGTTGCCACAACGGCACACCTCCTTCTCCAATACCGCTTGGCAGTCTCATTAGCATAACTATTGGAGATGTTAATGGAAAAATTGAAAAACCAACAGCAATAGGACCGTGAGGATTACTAAATACTGAGAAAAAACCAACATAAATAGCCAACATTAAAGGTAAAATAGTTGGAAATATAAATTGCTGAGTATCTGTCTCATTATCTACCGCAGCACCAATAGCTGCATAAATAGAACTGTAAATTAGGTATCCTAAAAGAAAATAAATTATAAAAAACGAAATTAATGTAAACCAAGGAATATCTATAAGTTCCTGTGCATACACCTGCATAGTTTGATCCATAGTTGGTATGGTAGTGTTTATACTTGCAGTTAACTCTGCTCCGTTTTGTAAAGCAGAGAGTTCTATATCTAAAAAAGAAAAAGCTATTACCATTAACAGAGACCCTAACAGTATCCATATTAGGAATTGTGTTATTCCTGCTAAAGATGTTCCAAGAATTTTACCTAGCATTAATTGAAAAGGCTTTACAGATGAAATAATAATTTCTATTATCCTGCTTGTTTTCTCTTCAATAACACTTCGCATTACAAAACCACCATAGATTATAATAAACATCATTATAAGGTACCCAAAAGCACCACCTATTACAGCCTTAATCTCATTAATTCCTTTTACATTTTGCTTACCATTAAAAGTAGCTGTATTAATAGCATAATTTACCTTTAAAGCAGAAAAATCTTTTGCAGATACTCCCAAATTTTGCAATCTTTTTTCTCTTAACCTATCTTGAAAAACAAGCTCTAAACGACTAATTAAACTTGTATTTGGAGATTTTTTACTATAAAAAAAAGACCTAGCAACTACTTGCTCTAAATTAGATTCTTTAGGTATATACAACAAACCTGAATATCCCATTTTTAAAGTAGAGTCCTTAGCTGTCTCTAAATTTATTTCGTTAAAATGAATAAAAGAAGTTCCTTCAGTAGTTAAAAACTCATTAGAAAAATAATCACTTTCATTTAATAGCGCTACAATACTTTTTTCATTATCATTAATCTTTGTTAAATAGGCTATTAAAACACCCATTCCTACCATGAGTACAGGGCTTAAAAACGTCATAACAACAAAAGATTTATTACGCACTTTTGCTATATATTCTCTCTTAATTATTAAAAATAATTTATTCATTATTATTTTTACTTTGAACAGTTTTTATAAAAATTTCATTTGCAGAAGGTATTGTTTCTACAAAACTGTTTATATTTCCTTTTGAGGATAAATAAGATAATATTTCTCCAGTCTCTTTCCCTGGAAACTGCATTGTAAAATCTAACTGTTGTTCAACAATATTATAGTCTGATGTACTAATTTTAAATTTACCAGATAATTCTCCCAATAAAGCTTCTCCTTTAGGAACCTGCATTCCTATTTTATAAATGTTATTCTTATATGCTTTTTTAATTTCGGATAGTTTGCCGTCTAATATTTTCTGTGATTTATGAATTAGGGCAATATATTCACACAACTCCTCTACAGACTCCATTCTATGTGTAGAAAAAATAATAGAAGTACCTTTTTCTTTTAACTTTAAAATTTCATCTTTTATGATGTTGGCGTTTATAGGATCAAATCCACTAAAAGGTTCATCAAAAATAAGTAGTTTTGGCGCATGCAGTACAGTTACAATAAACTGTATTTTTTGTGCCATTCCTTTAGATAGTTCTTGTATTTTTTTATCCCACCAATCCCCTATTTCTAAACGTTCAAACCAGAATTTAAGTTTCTTTTTAGCCTCTGCTTTAGACAAGCCTTTTAATTGTGCTAAGTACAATGCTTGCTCCCCAACTTTCATGCTTTTATACAAACCTCTTTCTTCTGGTAAATATCCTATTTGAGCAATATGTTCTGCTTTTAGTTTTTCACCATCAAAAAAAACACTCCCTTTATCTGGGTGTGTAATTTGATTTACAATACGAATAAGAGTTGTTTTTCCTGCTCCGTTTGGACCAAGAAGTCCGTAAATACTATTTCTAGGAATTTCTAAGGAAACATTATGTAAAGCAATATGTTTTCCAAAATGTTTGGTAACCTCTTTAGTAACCAAAATATTATTCATGTAAGCCTTTTTACCAAAGATATATAATTGCTTTAAACCGTATTCTTTTTTATGATTTTTTGTTAAAAGTTTTAGAGTTTTTGTTAAAAAAAGAAACCCACCCTTAAAATAAATTCAAGGATGGGAAAAAAATTGCTATGAAAAAGAAAATTTATATTGATAAAATCAATATATCTCAAATATACGTTTTTTTAATTAAGGTAATAAAACGCAGTTATGAGAACATATCTTTTACTTTTTCAAAAAAAGATTTATCCGATTTTTCTGGCTTAGGCTCAAAATTATCATTGTTTCTCATGCGCTCAAAAAACTCTTTCTGTTCTTTATTTAACTCTTTTGGAGTCCATACATTTACATGCACTAACAAATCTCCACTACCATACCCATTAATACTAGATATACCTTTACCACGTAAGCGTAAAATTTTACCAGATTGTATTCCTGGTTCTAATTTAATACGCACTTGACCACCAACAGCATCAATTTCTTTAGAGGTTCCTAATACAGCATCAGATAAACTTATATACAAATCATAATGCAAATTATCTCCTTCTCTTTTTAAAGTATCATGGTCTATAGTTTCTATAGCTACTAATAAGTCTCCTGGCACACCATTTCCTGGTGCATCATTTCCTTTTCCTGTAACTTTTAACTGCATACCTTCTTCTACTCCTGCAGGAATAGCAATAGAAACTGTTTCCTCTTCTACTATTAAACCTTGTGCATCTGCTCCGTTTGGTTTTTTATCTATTATTTGTCCGCTACCTCCACAACTACTACAAGCTGCAGAAGTTTGCATTCTTCCTAAAATGGTATTTTGAATTTTAGTTACTTGTCCGCGTCCTCCGCAAGTTTCGCAAGTTTTATAGGTAACCCCTTCTGCTTGTTTTTTTCTACGAACTTTAACTTTTTTCTCTACACCATTAGCAACTTCTTCTAAAGTAAGTTTTACACGGATTCTTAAGTTACTACCTTTAACTCTACGCTGGCCACCACCACCGCCAAAACCGCCAAAACCACCAAAGCCTCCGCCGCCAAAAATATCTCCAAATTGACTAAAGATATCATCCATATTCATGCCTCCTCCGAAGCCGCCACCGCCTCCGGCACCACCTTCAAAAGCAGCATGACCAAATTGATCGTATCTCGCTTTCTTATCTGCATCGCTTAATACCTCATAAGCCTCTGCAGATTTCTTAAATAATTCCTCTGCCTTTGCGTCACCAGGATTTTTATCTGGGTGATGCTGTATTGCTTTTTTACGGTAGGCTTTTTTAATTTCTGCCGCAGTAGCATTTTTACTCACCCCTAATATGTCGTAATAATCTTCTTTCATACCTTATTTAGTTACCAACAACCACTTTTGGGTGACGTATAATTTTATCTCCAAGGGTAAACCCTTTTTCAATAACATCAATAATTTTTCCTTTTAGCTTTTTCTCTGGAGCTGGTATTTGGGTAATTGCTTCGTGCATTTCTGCATCAAAAGCATCGCCTTTTTTAACCTCCATTGCATTTAAGCCTTTAGATTTTAAAGTTTCTTTTAATTTTCCGCTAATTAGCTCTACTCCTTTAAAAGTTTCTTTATCGTCAGACTTAGAAAGCTCATTTAAAGCTCTATCAAAATCATCTAAAACAGGCAATAAAGAAACTAGTACTTCTTGTCCAGCTGTTTTAAACAAATCCATACGTTCTTTAGAGGTTCTTTTCTTATAGTTTTCAAACTCTGCAAAAAGACGTAAAAATTTATCTTTTTCCTTTGCTAAATCTTCTCTTAATTGCTCCTCTTCAGATATTTCTTCTTGCGCCACTTCTTGCTCTTCCTGTTCTACTGTATTTTCTTGTGCTTCAGAAACAGAATTCTCTAATTCTTCTTCTTTATTTTTGTTACTCATTTTAAGTCACTTTTTATATACCGATTTTAAAAATGCAAAAGTACTGCCAATTCTTTAAAAATGTCAAAATGTCACGCAACTTTATCTAAATATATAATTGAATACCAAAACAAGAAGTTATGTCCTATAAGTTTTAAATTTCTATGAAGTGATTTTTTCTAATGCCAAACCTACATTAGAGTATTTAAAAACAAAACCTTCTTTTTCTATTTTTTTACTACTAACACGCTGACTAACAAATAACAAATACGCCATTTTCCCTAGCACCAAATACATAATAAATTTTGGGACATTTGGAAAAAAAACTGGTTTTTTTAATACACTTGCTATTTTACGTACCAATTTAGCATTTGAAATAGGATTAGGCCCTACCCCATTATACACTCCCTCTAATTTATTATTGCTAATAAAAAGAAAAATTCTTGCCAAATCGGTAATATGAATCCAAGATTGCCATTGCTTACCTGTACCCAATGCAGAACCTACATAATACTTTACTGGCTTAATTAACATTGGTAATGCTCCGCCATTTTTAGCCATTACTAGACCTATTCTAACTTTAGCAACACTAAAATTATACCCTTTAAATGTATCTACTTCTTTTTCCCATAGATCAACAACTTTACCTAAAAAACTTTCATCTATAGCTTTTTCTTTTTCTGTGTAATAATTTGTTATAGAATTTGGGTAAATACCTATTGCAGATGCAGATACAAAAGATGTTATTAAACTAGTATCTACTTTACTTAAACCTAAATGCAACGTTTTCAGAGAATTTATTCTACTATCTAGAATTTCCTTTTTATTATTGCTTGTCCATCTTTTTACAATAGAACTACCCGCTAAATTTATAATTACCGTAACTCCATTAAAACAGGAAATATCTATTTCATTATGAGACGGATTCCAGTAAAAGCCATTATAGCCTTCTTTAGCAACTATTTTTTGTTTTGAAGTTGTTAGATAGTTTACCGCAATAGAATTTGTGAGGCATTGCTTAACAATCTCCCTACCTACTAATCCTGTCGCTCCAGTAATTAAAACTTTCATACCTCAAAGATATTTAGTTTTAATGATTGCACAGTTAATTTTAATTAGGTTTTAACACTAAATAAAAGAGTATTAAGAAAAAAATGTTTCTAAAGCTTCTTTTGCGCTCTTAACATTTCTCTTTTTCCGGGCGGACCAGGCAATCTTTCTACCACAAAGCCTACAGATTGCATTGCCCTCCTAACACTTCCTTTAGCAGAATAGGTTACTAAATACCCATCTTCTTTTAGAGAATCATACATAATTTTAAAAATTTCTTCAGTCCATAACTCTGGTTGCACACGTGCACCAAAGGCATCAAAATAAATTAAATTAAAATCTTCTTTATTTTTTATGTCTAAAAAATTCTTTTGTTCTTTTAACAAACTAAAATCATCAGAAATTTGATTTGTAACACCCCATTCCGAAGAATGCATCTTATTAAAAATATGCTTTTGATTTTCTGCATTTAATTCTTCTAAGTAATTTAAAGAATTAAGTTCTTCTAAAGAAACTGGATACGCCTCTATCCCAGTATAATTAACTTTTAAATTCGTTTTTTTAGATTCAATACTCGTAATTAAAGCATTTAGACCTGTACCAAAACCAATTTCCAAGATACTTATTTCATTTTCAGAAAATAAAGACAAACCATTTTTAATAAAAACATGATATGCCTCTTGTATTGCACCATGTTTAGAATGGTATTGCTCATTCCAATCCGGAATATGAATGGTTTTAGAGCCGTCTGCAGTAATAATTATTTCTCTTTTCAAACTATTTTTTTAACAATACTCCGTCTGCAGTAAGGCTATATATTTTTTTAGGTTTAGTAATTTTAGCAATTTCTTCTTTAGATGCCCCTGCATCTAAAGCATAATGCTGTTGCTCTTTAACACTCGTTTCCTTAACAAAAGCTACGCCACTCACAATTACTTCTTTACCTGTAATATCTTTAGGTACAAAAAAGCTATACTCTTTAAAACGAACCATAGCTTCTTTGTTATTACCAAGGTCTAATTTCATCCAACATCCTTTTGCTTTACAAACATCTGCAACTACGCCAGAAAACTTTAGCTCTAAAGTATCTTTATTATTCATTTTCTGAAATTCTTTTAAGGCATAAGAACTTGATACTACTTTCTCAAAATTTATCTTATCCCCAAAAAATTCATAATCATTAGTGTTATTTTTATCTATAATTGCTTTTTGTGCTGTTGCAGAAAAAAACACTAAGAATAAGACAAACAATATGTTAATTCTCTTCATATTTATTAAAATATAATTTTAATATTACAAAACTGACTAATTTTAAATAAAAAAGGAAGTCTAAATGGTAAAATTTTCTATTTTTATTATTTAATTCTTATTCCAATGAACATTACAGAACAAAAAATTTCGATTGAGAAAGTAAAGCAATCCAAAATTAATCAAGTAGATTTTGATAATTTATCCTTTGGGAGTGTATTCGCTGATCATATGTTGGTCTGTGATTACAAAGACGGAAAATGGGAAGCTCCTAAGGTAGTTCCTTACCAACCTATTGTTCTTGACCCTTCTTCAAAAATATTCCATTATGGACAATCTATTTTTGAAGGTATGAAGGCTTATAAAGATGTAAATAACGATACTTGGCTATTTAGACCTTTAGAAAACCAAAAAAGACTTAATGTTTCTGCCAAGCGTATGGCTATCCCAGAAATACCTGAAGACTATTTTATGGAAGGCTTAAAAACGCTTTTAAAAGTAGACGAACAATGGATTCCTAAAAATGAAGGAAGTTCCTTATATATTAGACCTTTTATTTTTGCAACAGGGCAAGGTTTTCATGCTTCTCCTGCAGATGAATATAAGTTTATTATTTCTTGTGCTCCTTCTGGCGCTTATTTTTCTGGAAAAGTGAAAGTACTTATTGAAGAAAAATATTCTAGATCTGCAAATGGAGGTGTTGGTTATGCTAAAGCCGGTGGTAATTACGCTGGTCAATTTTACCCAACACAATTAGCAGTTGCCAAAGGTTACAATCAAGTAATTTGGACAGATGATAACACGCATGAGTATATTGAAGAAGCTGGTGCCATGAATATTTTTGTTCGTATTAATGATACTCTTATTACTGGACCAACAAGTGATAGAATCTTGGATGGTATTACTAGAAAAAGTATTCTAGAAATAGCAAAAGATGAAGGCATTACTACCGAAGTTAGAAAAATAACTGTTGCAGAAGTTATTGCTGCCGCCAAAGATGGCTCCCTTAAAGAAATGTTTGGAGCTGGTACTGCTGCAGTAATTTCTCCTATTGCCACTTTTGGTTATAGAGATGTAGATTATGATTTGCCAGAAAATGAAGATAGCATGGCAACTAAATTAAAAAAACGTATTACAGACATACAATACAACAAAACTGAAGATACTTTTGGATGGCGTTATAAAGTGTAAGTATTACCTATAATATATAAAAAGGGAGCTATTAAGCTCCCTTTTTTAATTTTCAAGAATTTCTTTAATATTAGGCTTAAAATAGTTTGGCCCCTTAAGCACTTTACCATCTTCTCTATATATAGGTTTACCATCCGCACCAAGTTTACTCATATTACTTCTTTGAATTTCTTCAAAAACCTCTTCAATCTTATATTGCATACCATGCTCTAAAATAGTACCACATAATATATATAGCATATCTCCTAAAGCGTCAGCCACTTCTACCATATCATTATTACTAGCGGCTTCTAAATATTCTTTATTTTCCTCATCCATTAAATTAAAACGAAGTAAATTTTTTGCCTCTCCTAGGTCTGCCTTATTTTCATGTAGTACACCCAAACCAAAAGACTTGTGAAATAATTCTACTGCAGCTATTTTATTTTTCATATTCTTATATTATAGTTTTCCCTTAGATTTGTGTAAAAATATAAAAATATGTTTAGTACAGGGCAACTTGTTTTTGCAGCTCTTTTTGCAGTCTCTTTTATTGCTATAATTGCTTTTTCCTACATAAAAGACAAAAAATTACACGCCAAAAACTACAAAGGTGTTAAATGGGTAGCCATAACCTTTGCCATATTCTTAGTAATACTTTTCTGTATTAAGTTTATGCTTAAATTTTAACTCTAACATTACGTACACCACAAAAATCTCATTATTTACAACATTTTTGCATTTTAACCCGTAAAATACAACAAACAACGTAATTTTGCGTTATTCATTTAACAGGGGCAAAAAAATAAGTGATGACATTTTTTACAATTCTTTTATTACTAGTAGGACTAAATGCAATAATAATGCTTTTTAGCCTTAAGAATATTAACCAAAAACCTAAATCTATAGGGAAGGAAATATCTGACATTTCCAAAACTAAAATTTATCCAATAGATTTAGCAAATTCAAATTACAAAAAAGCAATCTAGAATTTATACCTTTACGGTATGAATAATATGCTACTTGTATTTTTAGGAGGTGGAATAGGCAGTGTTCTTAGATATTTTATCTCTAAAATTTTCAACTCGTATTTTCAAAACTTTTTTTTAGGAACTTTCTTAGTTAATATAATAGGATGCTTACTTATAGGTATTGTATTAGGAATTTCTTTTAAAAACAATTTACTTTCACAAAATCATACCTTATTATTAACTACTGGTTTTTGTGGCGGATTCACAACCTTTTCTACATTTGCATTTGAAAGTCATTCTATTATAAAAAGTGGAGACTTTCTCTTTTTTACCTTATACACCTTATTAAGTTTTGCAATTGGCTTATTGGCAATTGCTCTTGGTTTATGGTTAACTAAACTATAAATACGGTACTTCACGTATATTACACATAACTAAGTAAGTTACTAATTATAGATTAACAGCTTGTTATATTACGAATATGACAACAATACTAACAAAAAGCTATCATTACTGTCGTAAATCCGCTTTTTCATAAACACCAAATACTATATCTCAGATATTTACACATAATAAATATCATACCCACAAAATAATAGGGATATAATTATCATAAACATAAAAATGATAAAACTACCCCCTATTTTTTTAGGGGGTAGTTCATTTTAACATATATTTGGCAACGTAAACAACAAACGAATTATGAAAAAAATCGAAGCAATTATCAGAAAATCAAAGTTTGATGATGTTAAAGAAGCATTACATCAAATAGAGGTAAACTTTTTTAGTTACTGGGACGTAACCGGTGTAGGTAACGAAAAACAAGGACACGTTTATCGTGGAATTTCTTATAGCACCACAGACATTCAAAGAAGACACTTATCTATAGTAGTATCTGATGATTTTTTAACTAAAACGGTTGAAACATTATTAGAAGCTGCTTACTCAGGTAATGTAGGTGATGGTAAAATATTTGTATCCGACGTAGTAGAGGCATACAGAATTAGAACCAAAGAAAGCGGTCACGCAGGAATCAACTAAAAAAAACCAAACAACTAAAATTTATTAAATATGGACGCAGGATTATTTACAGCCAATAACGTATGGATGATGCTAGCAACAGCGCTAGTATTCTTTATGCATACAGGTTTTGCCTTTTTAGAAATTGGCTTAACAAGACAAAAAAATACAATAAACATTTTATTTAAAAATATATTTATTATCACAGGGGGTCTTCTTCTTTATTATGCATGGGGATTTAACTTAATGTACCCAGGTTTTGAAGATGGAGATATGGGAATTTTAAAATTTGCAGGTTTTGGAATTGGAGCTCCTGAAGGAGGAATGACAGCAGCTTATGCAGATGGAGGATACACATGGTGGACAGATTTCTTATTCCAAGGAATGTTCGCAGCTACAGCAGCAACTATAGTATCTGGTGCTGTTGCAGAGAGAATAAAAATTGGTTCTTTCATGATTTTCACAGTTATATACGTAGGTCTTGTTTACCCTATTGTAGGAGCTTGGAAATGGGGTGGAGGATTCTTAGATGCATGGGGATTCTATGATTTTGCTGGATCTACATTAGTACACTCTGTAGGTGGTTGGGCAGCTTTAGTTGCTGTAGCACTATTAGGTTCTAGAATTGGAAAATTCGGAAGCGACGGAAAACCAAAAGCAATACCAGGTCACAATATTCCACTTGCAACTGCTGGTGTTCTTATATTATGGTTAGGATGGTTTGGATTTAACGGTGGATCTGTTCTTTCTGCAGACCCTGAATTAACATCTCTTGTATTAGTTACTACAAGTTTAGCAGCAGCAGCTGGTGGCTTTGGAGCATTCATTACATCAACAATATTATACAAAAACTTAGATTTAACTATGTTCTTAAACGGTATTCTAGGTGGACTAGTAGGTATTACTGCTGGAGCAGATTTAATGTCTCCTAACGAAGCTGTTGTTATTGGTTTCTTAGCAGGTATCATAATTGTACTTGGAGTTGCCTTAGTAGATAAATTAAAATTAGATGATCCTGTAGGTGCTATTGCAGTACACCTTATATGTGGTATCTGGGGAACATTAGCTGTAGGTATTTTTGGAAGCATGGCTGGTTTTGACCAATTCTTAACACAACTTTACGGAGTTCTTATAGTTGGTGGTTTTTGTATTGTTACTTCAGGTATTATTCTTGGAGCACTTAAAGCTACTTTAGGATTAAGAGTTTCTAAAGAAGAAGAATTAGAAGGGTTAGACATTCACGAACATGGAATGGATGCTTATTCTGACTTTAGAATGAACCAACACTAAAAAAACAAACGGAGTGTTTTGCAGAACACTCCGTTACATAATCATATCACAAAACAACTGAAACTAAATTTATAACGTCCAAATTAGTCAAACACGGACAAACAAATTATTTGAATTATGAAAAAGATTACAAACACAAAGTACGTAAAAAATATATTTGCATCTGCATTAATGTTAGTTGCAACAACAAGTACTTTTGCTCAGGATGAAGAAGCAGCCGAAGAAGCACCAAAATTAGAAATAAGCGGTAGTGTTGACGCATACTATAGAACTGCTTTTAATGATGCAGGCGTAGCTTCTACTGATCCAGGAACTGCATTTGCAAACCAAACTGGTTTTGCTTTAGGTATGGGTAACTTAATTGCTAGTTATGATGCTGGTAAAGTTGGTGCCGTACTTGATATTGTTGTAGGACCAAGAGGTGCTGGTGCAACTTTTAATACAGATATAGTTGATGGTATTGTAAACCAAGCATATGTTTACTGGAATGTTTCTGATAAAACTACCTTAACAATGGGTCGTTTTAACACGTTCTTAGGATATGAAGTAATTGCTCCACAAGCAAACTTTAACTATAGTACTTCTTATTTATTCTCTAATGGACCTTTTTCTCATATGGGTCTTAAAGCTGATTTTGCTTTATCTGATGATTTTAGCTTAATGGTTGGAGTAATGAACCCATGGGACACAAATGATATCTCAGGAACTGGAGAGTATTCTTTTGGAGCTCAGTTAGGTTTCTACGGTCAATATTTAAACTTCTACTATGATAGTGGTAAAAATGGTGGTTTAGGAACTGAGATTGATTTCACAGGTGGATTTGATATCTCTGATGCTTTCTTCTTAGGAATAAACGCAGCATACGATACTAATGATGCTGCAGATACAGGTTTCTACGGTGTTGCTCTTTACCCTCAAATAGCTACATCTGATGCTTTCTCTATTGGTTTAAGAGGTGAATATTTCGCTTCTACTATAGATGGTGGTGACAACTATGACGATGTAACTGCTATTACCCTTACAGGTAGCTATTCTGTTGACAACTTAATCTTAAAGCCAGAATTTAGATTAGATAGCATAAAAGATGGTTTTACTGATAGTGATGGTGCTGCTTCTGATAGCTTAGCAACTTTTGCTTTAGCTGCAATCTACTCTTTCTAAGAGAAGAAAAAAAGCAACATTTATAATATTTAAAAGCCTTGCAGAAATGCAGGGCTTTTTATTTTTTAGTGGGTTTAAAAGCTTTAACACCTGCCAAAACTTCTATATCTAGACTATTAATACCAGGAACTATTGGGCAAGAATATTTTTTATTATAAGCACAATACGGATTATATGCTTTATTAAAATTAATTACAATGGTATTCCCTTCCGGAATAGACAAATCTATATAACGCCCACCGCCATAGGTTTGTTTTCCATTTGTTTTATCTATAAAAGGCAAAAACAAATAGTCCTTATATTCTTCTTGTAACATTAATTTTCTATTCTGATAAATTTCTAATTTATGCTTTTTACCTTTTAAAATAAAAGTTGCAATACCATAAACAACTTCTTCTGATTGTCTATCTGTAGTAGTTGGCATTAGAAAAGGAATAGCTTCTGGTGTTCTTTCAAAATCCGCAATAACCACAAAAGTAGTGTCTGGTTCAAAAAAGTCTAAGGTTTTAAAATCTTTCCTATATCTATCTGGTAACGGAGATGTTTCTGGATCCTCATATTCTTCATTTAACTCTTTTTGCCATTCTATAATACCCGCTAATAAAGTATCCTTTACTTTTTCTTTTTTTTCTTGCGTAATATCATGATACTTTTTCTCTTGTTTGCAAGACAACACCAAAATAGATAACACCACTAATACATACTTCATATAAAAATAAATTTTAATCTAGCTATGTAAAAATACAACATATACCTATTTTTATTAATTTAGTATTCAAATTCAATAAGAATGAAATTTTTAACGATTTATAAACTAGTAAAATCATATTCAGTAAAACTGAACAGGCGCTGCTATATTTAAAAATCAAAAGATATTTATATACCTAAAAGCCTGACAAAAATGTCAGGCTTTTTTTATTCCAAAAAAAATAAAAATGAAACAACTAGCAGTAAATTACATAGAATCTTTTAAAGGACTCTCTAAAGAAGTTTGGTGGTTAGCTTTTATCACCTTAATAAATAGAGCTGGCACTATGGTAATTCCTTTTCTTTCTTTGTATTTAACAAAAAGCTTGGGATTTTCTTTAGAAAATGTTGGTAGTATTATGACAGCTTTTGGAATTGGCTCCCTAGCTGGTAATTGGTTAGGAGGAAAACTAACCGATATTTTTGGGTACTATAAAGTTATGTTTGCTAGTTTACTATTAACAGGTGTATCTTTTATAGCACTACAAGAACTAAATACCTTTTGGCCAATATGTATAGGGATTTTTATACTAATGATTATTGCAGACACTTTTAGACCTGCAGCTTTTGTTGCTCTAAGTGCATATAGCAAACCCGAAAATAAAACTAGAAGCGTAACATTAATTAGACTTGCTATTAATTTAGGTTTTTCTGCTGGACCAGCTTTAGGCGGATTAATTATTGCCACACTTGGGTATGACAAATTATTTTGGGTAGATGGTAGCACTTGCATACTAGCAGGTATGCTATTAGTCGCTGTCTTAAATCCTAAAAAAGCAAAAGTTTTAAATAATATTTATAACAAATCGCCTATTTCTGCTTACAAGGATTTCTACTACCTTACTTTTATAGCCGCAATGGTTTTATTAGCTTTTGCTTTTGTTCAATATTTTTCTACAATACCTATATACTATAGTGAAGCTTATAAATTAAATGAATCACAAATAGGAATTATATTAGCATGTAATGGCTTTGCTATATTCGCCTTAGAAATGCCTCTTATAAAATATTTAGAAAACAAAAAGAATTATAAATCAACCTATGTTATAATAGGATTACTACTAATTATGCTTAGTTTTTTAGTTCTAAACATTATTAATTGGACAGGCATTTTAGTTATTGGAATGCTACTTATGACTTTTGGAGAAATGATTGCTTTTCCATTTTCTAACGCAATAGCAATGGAAAGAGCTAAACGCGGAAAACAAGGGGAATATATGGCTCTTTACAGTATGTCTTTTTCTATTGCCCATATATTTGGACACAACTCTGGAATGCATTCTATTGCCGCTTTTGGATACGAAAAAACATGGTATGCAATTGTTTTTATATGCCTTTTAGGTATTTTACTACTTACACACCTACTTAAAAAAACATCTAAAAATAATGCCAACTTTTAACACCAATATTATAATATAGAAGTAATAACTAGAGACCTATAATTCTAGTTATTCTTCTATAACATCGTAACGTGCTTCTTTTAGGTACTTTGCAACAGTTTCATTAAACTCTGGACTAATCCTAAATAATGCAGTATGTTCTAATTTATATAATTCTTCTTTGTTAGTATAGCCTGCGGCAAGAAGCTCTTCTAAATAAAACAACGCTGTGCCATAATCTTCAATTTTAGAACTATAAGAAATAACTTTTAAATAATTTTCATATTTAGAAGGAGATGTAATTGTCTTTAACATATACAAAAAGTTAAGTGCCTCCTCATCTACTACTGTTGATGCATTCACAATATCTATATTATCTTCTATCAGAGCTTCTAAATAGCATTGCAACCTTACCCCTAACTGCTTGTGAACTGCTTTGGGGCTATTTAAAAATTTAGAAATCTCTTCTGTTTGATATTTCCACCACCCTAAATTATTATAATTATATGTAAGCACATCTTCTTCTAAATAATAATTGTACTCCCCTTTTATAAAATCTTCTTTTAATAATAAGGCACTTTCCTCATTATAACTAGACCTATACAGCTTACTCCTTTTTAAACTTTTTAAATTATATTTTATAGAATCTATAGTCATTAAGGGTTTATAGGCTACAAGCATTTGGCTTAATACATTTTCTGAATACAAGGGTTTATTTTCAGTTAACAAACTAGCCGCTTTAACCATGCCATCTTTATAATTTTTTTGAACATATGAAATATCTATTTTTTCCGTGTTTTTTGCCATAGCAGCTAAATCAAAATACACCAATGCCTTTTTAATTGTTTCCAAAGGAGGCCATTCTCTACCTTTTTCATGAAATATAAGCTGGTTTGGAAACTTTAATCTATTTAATACTTTCTTTGTCCTAATCATTTCAGAATACAAGTAATCCTTCTTACCAACAACACCTATAAAATAAAAAGGTTTTCTTGCACTTAAAATTTCTTCATTAGCTATTGTAGAACTAAAAGACAAGACACCCGTAATCCCCTTAATAAAAGTAGGAACCAATGTTGCAAAACGCCCACCTTCTGAGTAACCAGAGGCATATATTCTATTTTTCTTTATTGGGAGTAAAGAAAAAACTCTATTAAACATTCTATTCGTAATTAATACATTCTCTGTTATAGAAAGAGAGTCTTGAACATTATTAGAAGCCGCAATAATATAGCCATATTCCTCTGCTGCAGTAGTATACATACTCAACGCCTGTTTCCCTTTCCCTTTTAAATCAAAAACAAATATTACTGGCCAAGCTTTATCTATTTTAAAAGAAGTTGGCAAATAAAGTGAAAAATTCTCTGTTAAGGTATCATTCACTTTTAACCCATCTAATACAATTCCTTTTTTTAATGTTATTTCTTGTGCATTAATTGACCAAAAAAATATAATAAAAAAAAATGCTGCTATATATTTCATAGTTCAAAATGTATCAAAAACCTCGCCATAACTATTAATTTAAAATAATTTTTAAATACTATTCTCCTATTGCTCCTATTTCTATCCCCTCGGAATAAGCAACATTAATGCCATGTGCGCTAAAAGCTTTCTTTATAGCCTTATTCGTATTAAAAGTAACTTCCCAATAATCATCTGGAACAACATAAGGCCGCACTAGTAACTCTATATTATGAGAATCAAAATTACTAATACCAATTTCTGGTTTGGGCTCCTTTAAAACTTTAGGAACGGTTAATAAGGCGCTTTCTATAATATTCTGAACTTTAGGAAAACTTTCTGCATACGGCATAGTAACAGTAACTTCTAAACGTATCATCCCTTTTTCAGAATAATTTGTAACTACATTATCCGTTACTTTAGAGTTTGGTATTATTAAAATTTTATTTCCTGGAGTAAGAACATCTGTACTAAAAATTCCAATCTCTTCTACCCTACCAAATTTATCATCTAACTGTATCCAATCTCCTATTTTATATGGTTTTAAGGTTAAAATCAATATTCCAGAAGCAAAATTTCCTAAACTTCCCTGCAATGCCATTCCAACAGCAAATCCTGCTGCGGCAAGTATTGCTACTAATCCTGTTAAGTCTGCTCCAATAACAGATGCAATAGTAAATAATACAGCACCTTTTAATAGCACACTTACAGTAGAAGATAAAAATGGTCTTAATGTAGCAGAAAAACCTGCTTTTTCTAAAACCACACCAATCCAACTTACCAATTTCTTAACTACCTTAAACCCAATCCAAAAAATTAATCCTGCTAGAATAATTTTAGGAAGAAAAAAAACTATTTTTTCTTGTGCTACTAAAAAATATTCATTCAATTTATCTAAATCCATAACCATAAAAATAAGAGATAATCGCAATTAAGTGCAAATAATATACGATGAAATTCTAAAGTTAAAAATTTAGCTTACCCACAGGAGCATTAGTAACCACGTTGGAAAGTATAATATGGGTTCTAGTTTCACCATACTGTATTAATTTATCTATAAATTGTTCTAGATGAAATTGATCTTTTAAAACAACTTCCATTACAATATTTTCATTACCCGTAATTCTATAACAATTAATTACCTCTTTATACTCTTTTACAATTACCAAAAAAGGCTTTAATTTCCCCATAAAAGCTCTTAATGTAATGATTGCTTTTAATTGATGCCCAGTTAAAGAATGGGAAACTTTTGTTTTGTAACCCTCTATAATTCCTAAATCTTCCATTTTCTTAACCCTCTCTGCAACGGCTGGAGCTGTAAGACCAATTTTTTTACCAATCGCAGTATAAGATTCTCTTGCATTTTCTTGTAAAAAATGAAGTATTTTCCAATTTAACTCATCAATCTTTGTTATCATTACTATTGTTTTGCAATAATTAATATTCTAAAGTAAAATAGCTAATTTACTAATTTATTTAAATAAATTTATTTAAAATGCTACGTAACTTTATAGTATAATTAGTAAATATATAAACTGTGTCCCACAAAAGTTTAGGAAAAAACCCTGTCTACAAAAAAGCATTAGAACTTTGCGTTATGAGCAGAGAGATAGCTAGTTATGTTTCCCTAAACAAAGATTTATTAAAATTATACCAATCTAATAGTTTAAGAGACACTATTGCCAATTCATTACTTACAGATGCCATCCTTATACCTCAAAAAATAGCTCAGGCAGAATATACAAAATGCAAAACGGAACGTCTTAAAAATGCTTTGCATATAAATATTATGCTAAGAAACATGACATCTTACTGCACGGGTTTAGAAAAAGATGGTTTAAAAGAAAAAGAATATATTAATTTATTAAGAAAAGAGGTTTTTACCTTTAAAGAATCTTTCAAAAACTGGAGAAATTCTATCCTCTAAAGTCTAAAAGACTCCTATTTGTCTATTAAACCTAAAAAAACAACTATTTTTATTTAGTTTGATTTAGATAATGTTCTAATTTTGAAAGTTAAAACATACATCTTGAAAACTTCTATTTTAATAAATTGCCCCGACCAGGCTGGCATAATAAGTATTGTTACAGGCTTTATACATTCTAAAGGTGGAAACATTATATACCTTGACCAACATGTAGATAAGGCCGCTAATATATTTTTTATGAGGCTAGAAAGTGATTTTGATGAAAAAAGTTTTAACATCACCACTTTTTCTTCTGAGTTTGAGAAAAAATTAGCACTGCCATACAAAATGAAATGGGCATTAAAAAAAGATACCGAAAAATTAAAAATGGCAGTTTTCGTATCTAAATACAACCATTGCTTATACGATTTATTAAGTAGGTTTAATTCTGGAGAATTAAATGTTGATATTCCTTTTATTCTAAGCAATCATAAAGACCTAGAATATATTGCGAACCAATTTAATATTCCTTTTTACCATATACCTATTACAAAAGACACAAAAGAAGAGGCCGAGCAAAAACAACTTAAATTATTAAAGGAAAACAATGTAGACTTTATAGTTTTAGCCAGATATATGCAAATAGTTAGTAGTACAGTTATAGAGGAATTTCCGAACAAAATTATTAACATACACCATTCTTTTTTACCTGCATTTGCAGGAGCAAAACCTTACCATGCTGCTTTTGCCAGAGGTGTTAAAATAATAGGAGCCACTAGTCACTATGTAACCGAAGAATTGGATGCTGGTCCAATCATTGAGCAGGATGTAACAGCAGTAACGCACTCCCATAGTATTAGCGATTTTATTACAAAAGGAAGAGATCTAGAAAAAATAGTATTATCTAGAGCTGTAAAATTACACATTGCAAGCAAAACAATGGTATACAACAACAAAACCGTTATATTTTCATAAAACACAAAACAATGCTTAAAAAAATTATTTTAGTATTTACATTCTTTTCATTTTTCTCATGTGGTGAATTACAACAAATTGTAAACCAACTACCACAAGAAACTACCACTGTTGGCAATTTAGATATTGCTAAAGGTCTCCAAGAAGCATTACAATTAGGAATAGACAAACAGGTAACCAAACTTACCGCTACAAACGGTTTTTACAAAAATGAATTAGTAAAAATAGTATTACCTGAAGAATTACAAAAAGTAGACAAAACACTAAGAAGTATTGGCTTAGGAAAATTAGCAGACGAAGGCCTAAAAGTACTAAATAGAGCAGCTGAAGATGCCGTTAGTGAAGCAACACCCATATTTATTGATGCTGTAAAAGGTATTTCCTTTACAGATGCAAAAAGTATTTTATTAGGTGCTGATGATGCTGCTACAAAATATTTAACTAAAGAAACACAAACCAATTTATATAATAAATTTTCTCCTGTGATAAATAACTCTTTCCAAAAGGTAGGCGCAGATAAAATCTGGAAAAATTTAATTACTAAGTATAACAACATTCCACTTACAAAC
This sequence comes from Maribacter vaceletii, assembly GCF_003634105.1. Classification (GTDB taxonomy): domain Bacteria; phylum Bacteroidota; class Bacteroidia; order Flavobacteriales; family Flavobacteriaceae; genus Maribacter_B; species Maribacter_B vaceletii. The sequence continues at coordinate 291,544 of NZ_RBIQ01000009.1, forward strand.
AATGTAAATCCAGATTTAACCAATTATGTAACGCAAGAAGCTTTACATGGAGTTTACAAAATGATAGCTATAGAAGAAAAAGAAATTAGAAATAAAGTATCTTCAAGAACTACAGATTTACTTAAAAAAGTGTTTATTCTTCAAGACTAACGAAATAAATATGGATTATACACAATTTTCTTAACATTATAACGTTGTTTTTAATAAAGAGAATATTTATAAAAAATTTAATCTTTAATTAACTATTATTAGATTTAAATTAAAGACATTTGTATAAGTTATTTTAAGTTAGTAATTTTTTGAGTTAGTTAGTTTAAACCGGTGGGAGCACCGGTTTTTTTTGTTTCAAAACTTAATCTTAAGAGCACCTAATTTGGTATAGCACTATAATTCCCATAAATGTAAATTATTATCGGTTTTTACTTTAATTAAAACGATAATATTATCATTAAGTCCTTCATTTTATTATCTTTATTTACTTTTTTAACATAAAAACAGATAAAACACCAAATGAGGAGACTAAGAATCTTAATCACGTTCTTATTTCTGTTCGTAAATCTATATTCTTCTATAGCAAAAGAAGGTAGTAGCACAGAAAAAAAAACTACTAGAGAACTACCTCCCATCAACTTTCGCAACAAAGCTGACGATTTGTTTATGGAGCAGAATTACAATGATGCCATAGAAACATATCAATTAGCATTAGAAAAGGAAATTCCAAATAAAGCTCCTGTTTTAAAAAAAATTGCACTTAGCTATTCTGCATTACACAAAACACAAGAAAGCTTAAAATATATTGAAGAGTATTTACATAAAGAATACAACCCTAACATATTAGCAGATAGCGGTTTTGATACTATTAGAGAAACGGAAGCTTTTGATATTATTGAAAAAAGATACATACCTCAAATTAATATTTGGACTTTTATTTATTTATATGTGGCACTTATAGGTTTTTACTTAACAGTAATTATACACTTTAATAAGAAAATTGATTCTGTTGCCAAAATACTTATTAGCGCTTTTATTTTTACCCATTCCATATTTATAATTCACATTTTCTTATTCTTAACTAATTATCAATTTAATTTTCCAAATTCCTATTTAATTTCAACAGGTTTTTCATTTCTATACGGCCCTTTATTATACTTTTATTTTAAAAGAATAACACAACAATATACTTTCAAGGTTAAAGACTTAATACATTTAATACCTACTCTACTAATTTTTATCTATTTAATACCCAAATACTTACTTCCTATAAGTGAAAAATTAGAAATTCTTATTAATGAAGCTTCTGGATATACCTCTGAAAATTCCACAGAATTTATAACCATTGTAGTTTTAAAAGTAATATCCTTACTTACTTATGGTGTTTTTATAAGAAAAATATATTTAAAAAGTCAATTAGACTCTAATTTATCAGACGAAAACAAAATATGGAAAAAAAACATCTACAGAATACACTTCTTGTATTTAATATGTTACTGTATTTACGGATTTTTATCGCTAAATAACATCTCTGTTGGATTCTTCTTTAATATGCAAATATTTGCAATGGCTATGATGATTCTGTACTTAGGATACTCTGCAAATGCTCAACCAGACGTTTTTAGTGGTGTTTTAAATGCTAAAAATGCATTATTTTTTAAATATCAAAAATCTGGATTAACAGATAGCTTATCCAAAGAACTTAAAAACAATCTTATTCGCTTATTTGATATTGATAAAATATATAAAGAGAACCATATAAATTTAGAAATGGTCGCAACTAATTTGCAAACTACAAGACATAATGCTTCTCAAGTTATTAATGAACATTTTAACATGAACTTTAACGAGCTCATTAATTGGTATCGCATAAGAGAAGCAAAAGAAATACTTGACAACAATATTGCAAAAAAAATGAACATGATTGACATTGCATATGAAGTAGGTTACAACAACAAAGTAACCTTTAACAAAGCATTTAAAAAGGAAACACTTCTTACTCCTAGTCAATATCAAAAAAAAATAGCTCCAAATAGTTAATTCCACCAACTACATTCAAAAAATCTATAAATCAAACACTTACCTTACTCACAAAAGGCTAAACTTACTATTTAAAGAGTAAAGTTTTATAAGGCTTACCTTTTTTTTTACTAATAAGTGTTTTATTTACATTAGTAAATTATGTAGCAGCCTTGATCACCAACTTTTAAGGAAAAAATACAGTTTTCAATTTTAGAAGGTACATATTTGAATTAGCTATCAAGAAAAAATCAGGGCTGCATTTTACTACTCCCAATTATTATTTTCTTTCAAATAATTAATTCTAGAAGAATTATTTTTAAAAACCGGCAAGATAACCTAACACCATATTATTGTACAACTTTGGTTGTTCTACATTAACAACATGACCACAGTCTTCCACTACAAACAAATTAGAAGCAGTATGCTTTTCTACAACTTTACGAATACTTGGTAAGAAAAGATAATCTTCTTCTCCCATAATATATAAGGTAGGTATTTTTATTTCTACAGACCTAAAAAATCTGAGTAAGGGATTAATTTCTACTGCTAAACTAAACCACTTAAGAAACTCTTCTTTATATATTTTCTTTGATTCTTTTATATAAAGTAACCTAGATTCTTTATGATTCTTATACGGCATTATAAAGAAAGTAAGTACATTATATAATTTATCATAAGGCATTATTTTCTTTAGCTTCATTCCTAAGCCTAAGACTAAACGCGATTTAAAACCAAGTTTCATTATTGCTCCTCCCATAACCATACTAAGAACTCTTTCAGGATACTTTTCTGCTAAAGTTCTAATAATAATAGTACCTAATGATATTCCTATAAAATGAGATTGTTTAATTTTTTCATAATTAATAACCTCTATAATATCTTCAGACAAAGAATCAAAAGTATATGTGTCACTAAAATTTTCTAAAAAATTTGATGTTACAGAGTCTCCATGACCTCTTAAATCTAATAAAAGAACATTAAAACGCTTTCTAAACTCCTTTACTTGTTTATGCCATATAGTAGAACTTCCACCTGCACCGTGTACAAAAGTTACCCAGATATCAGAATTTTCGTGTATGTATTTTGTATAACTAAGCAAAGTCCCTCATTTTTTAAGTGAAGCACAATGTATTAAAACTTTTTAAATATTCGACGAAATACACTTTTTTTTAACACTTATTCTATCAACAATAAAATAAGAAAAGCATAACTGGTAAAATAAAGACGAATTACCTATAAATTAGATGTACTTCACTAGTAACAAACGTCTAAAAACATTATCTGAACGTATATTTGTAAACACACATTAACTACTATTATGAACAAACAATATTGCAAAGTTGGATCTAGCACACCTTTAGGAAATGGAAGTAAAACTATAAGTCTTTTAGAGTACCAATACCAGAATTTTATTGAAAAAGCTAACCTAAACAACACAGACTCTAAGCTTGGTGAATTCTTTAATTTAAAGGCTCAAAAAATAAAAAAAGATTTAGAAAAATTAATGCAATAGATTAATGCATTAATTTTTTCATTTGCTTTTGAAGTTGCAATGCACTTTTGGCTGCTTTTTGTGCAAAATCTTCATCTTTAGAAGCATATATAATACCTCTAGAAGAGTTTACAAGTAATCCTATTTGCTTGTTTGCACCATATTTATATACATCTTCTAGACTCCCTCCTTGCGCACCTACACCAGGAACCAATAAAAAACTATTTGGAATAATTTTACGTATTTCTGATAAAAAAGTTGCCTTTGTAGCACCTACTACATACATTAAATTTTCAGAATTTTCATAAGTTATTGAAGTTTCTAAAACCTCCTTATACAATTCCTTACCACTAATTAATTTGATTTGAAAATCGTACGCACCTTTATTAGAAGTAAGCGCCAACAAAATAGTATGTTTGTTTTTAAATGCTAAAAAAGGCTCTACAGAGTCTTTTCCCATATAAGGAGCAATAGTTACAGAATCGAACTCCATATCTTCAAAAAATGCTTTAGCATATCTTGTTGATGTATTTCCTATATCACCACGTTTAGCATCCGCAATAGTAAACAGCTCTGGGTAGTTTGTATTTAAGTATTTAATAGTTTTATCTAAAGCAATCCACCCTTTTATACCATAGGCTTCATAAAAAGCTATATTAGGCTTATAGGCAACACATAAATGGTGGGTAGCATCTATAATTGCCTTATTAAATTCAAAAATAGGATCTTCCTCTTTTAATAAATGAGAAGGTATTTTTTCTAAATCGGTATCTAAGCCTATGCAGAGAAAAGATTTTTTTAACCGTATTTGTGCAACTAATTCTTCTGTAGTCATTTGTATTTAAAAAATTCCGGAAGCTTCTTTTAATTTTTCCGTGTTTTCTACCAAGCTAAGTTCATCAATTATTTTTTGAATATCCCCATTTATAATATTCTGCAAGTCATAAAGTGTTAATCCTATTCTATGATCTGTAACTCTACCTTGTGCATAGTTATAGGTTCTAATTTTTGCAGAACGGTCTCCACTACTTACTTGCGAATTTCTTTTTGCTGCATCTTCTTCCTGCTTTTTTGCAAGTTCTAAATCATATAAACGAGAACGAAGTACTTTAAAAGCTTTTTCCTTATTCTTATGCTGTGATTTTTGATCTTGACATTGTGCAACTAAACCTGTTGGCACGTGTGTTAAACGTACCGCAGAATAGGTAGTGTTCACAGACTGCCCACCAGGTCCTGAAGAACAAAAGAAATCTATACGAACATCTTTAGCCTCTATTTGTACATCAAAATCTTCTGCTTCTGGAAGCACCATTACGGTAGCTGCACTTGTATGTACCCTACCTTGAGTCTCGGTTTGTGGTACACGTTGCACACGGTGTACACCGGCTTCAAATTTTAAAGTACCATAAACATCGGCACCATTAACTTCAAACTGAATTTCTTTATAACCGCCACTTGTACCTTCACTTAAATCTATAACATTAGTTTTCCAACCTCTTCCTTCACAATATTTAGTGTACATTCTAAATAAATCTCCTGCAAATATACTAGCCTCATCTCCACCTGTTCCTGCTCGTATTTCTACAACTACATCTTTAGCATCTTCGGGATCTTTTGGAATAAGCATTAGCTTAATATCTTCTTCTAATTGAGGCAAAGATTCTTTTGCTTCATCTAACTGCATTTTGGCCATTTCTACCATTTCGGCATCACTACCATCTGCAATTATTTCTTCAGCTTCCTCTATATTACTTGTATACGTTATATACTCTTCACGTTTGTCCATAAGGTCTTTTAAATCCTTATATTCTTTAGTTAATTGTACATAACGCTTTTGATCAGATATTACATCTGGCTGTATGATAAGATCAGAAATCTCATCAAAACGTTGCTTTACAATATTTAATTTGTCTATCATAATCTTACATCACTTGGGTTGCGAATTTACAATAATTTTACACATTTAATGCTATTGTTCTTATTAAGAAGAAACCTCTTTTAGTTATAAAAAGAAATAAGTTGCATTACGAATATATTGCAATATAATTTAGTTAAGGTGATTTATCTAAAATTACGCCATTACTCTTATGAAGTTTACTATTAGCATCAACCAAAATTACTTCTGTACCTCCTAACTGATTTATTAAGGCAATACCTTTTTCTAAGCCTAGCACTAAAACAGCAGTAGCTAAAGCATCACATAACTCTGCACTTTTTGCAAAAATAGTAGCTTTCTTAAGAGCTTTAACTGGTTTTCCAGATTTAGGATTTATAATATGCCCAAACTTCTGCTTTTTAAAGTTTACATATTTTTCATAAACATCTGAGGTTGCTACAGAAGATTCTACAATAGGCAACCAAGAAATTATTTTATAATTACTTAATGGATTAGCTACTCCTAAAAGCCATTTTTCTCCACTAACTTTAGTTCCCCAGGTTGTTATATCGCCATCTGCATTAATTACACCCGCTACCACTTGTTTAGAAACCAACAAAGATTTAGCTTTATCTACCGCATAGCCTTTCCCTATAGCATCAAAAGAAATTTGTGTTCCTTTTGTTTTTAAAAAAACGGTTTGCTTTTCTTTATCTAAAAGAATGTTTTTATAACCAACATTACTAACAGATTTTTTAATCTCTTTTTCGGTTGGTAAATATTGCATACTCCCATTAAAATCCCAGACTTTATCTACGGATGCATAGGTAATATCAAAAGCGCCATCTGTTAATTCCGAAATTTGTTTTGCTCTTTCTATTAAACCAAACAACTCTAAACTTACCTTTACTGACTTTACTCCAGCATTTAAATTTATTTTACTTGTTTCAGAATCTTTATCCCAAGAGGAAATAAGTTTTTCTATTCTTTTTATTTCTGCAGATGCTTCATCTATATTAATATACCCAAGTTCTTCATTCACTGCAACAACAGTTATATCAAAAGTTTCCCCCATTAAAGGCACTTTTTTCTTTACAGTAACATATTTTCTTTCTTGAGAATACCCTAAAAGAACAAGAAAACCAAATAGTAAAGAAATTAAGGTTTTCAACTTGTTTGAGTTTAAATAGGTTATAAGAAAATTGGGTAAATAGATTGTTTAGCTTCTTATTCGGTAATAGTTAATATATCGCCTTCTCTTTGAATATTGTAAATTTTTATTGGCCTTGCTGGGTCTCCTTGCACTTGATTTAAAGGAGAGCCATTTTGTGAAAATTTAGAGCCATGTACATCACAATGAAATATACCACCTTCTATTGGTACAAAACGCACTTGGTCATACTGTTGATGACTACAAACTTGAGAAGCAGCAACAAACTCTCCTTCTAAATTTTTCGCTACAACTACTAAATTCTTAAGAAGAAAACCACCATTTTTTTCTAACTTTTTGCCTTCATCAGAGTTTAAGTCTACCGTAAAATTCACCTCTTCTGGTTCTTTAACAATAGTACCATCTGTAGCATCGTCTTTAGAACAACTACCTAAACACGGGTATAATACTGCAAAAGCAGCACTTGCCCCTACACTTCTTAAAAACTCTTTGCGTTTCATAATGGTATACTTTATAAATAAAAACGGAAGAATATTAGTTATCGTATGCCTTAATAGTTAAAGGTTCCATACTCACTTTTAATTGTGAGTTTTTTTGAAGAAGATGCTTCTACACGGCCTATTATTTGAGCTTCAATTCCAAATTCTTTACCAATTGCAATTAAATCTTCTGCAATGGCGGGAGAAACATAAGCCTCTAATCTATGACCGCAATTAAAAACCTGATACATTTCTTTCCAATCTGTATTAGACTGCTCTTGAATTAATTTAAAAAGTGGTGGCACCGGCAACATATTGTCTTTTATGATATGTAAGTTATCTACAAAATGTAAAATTTTAGTTTGTGCCCCTCCACTACAATGTATCATTCCATGTACCTCCTTTGAAGTATATTTTTTAAAAATTTGTTTTACAACTGGTGCATAAGTTCTTGTTGGCGACAAAACAAGTTTACCAGCATTTATTGGTGAATTCTTAACCTCATCGGTTAATTTTACTTCTCCAGAATACACTAAATCTTCTGGCACAGAAGCATCAAAACTTTCTGGATACTTATCTGCCAAATATTTAGAAAAAACATCATGTCTTGCAGAGGTAAGTCCATTACTACCCATTCCTCCATTATATTCACTCTCATAGGTAGCTTTACCATAAGAAGCAAAACCAACTATAACATCCCCTGCTTGTATATTTGCATTATCTATAACATTACTTCTTTTAAGTCTTGCTGTAACGGTAGAATCTACAATAATTGTTCGTACCAAATCTCCTACATCTGCAGTTTCCCCTCCTGTAGAATGTATTACAATTCCGTGTTCTTTTAAATCGGAAATTAACTCCTCTGTACCATTTATTATAGCAGAAAGCACTTCTCCAGGAATTAAATTTTTATTCCTTCCAATAGTTGAAGAAAGCATAATATTATCTGTAGCACCAACACAAATTAAATCATCTATATTCATTATTAATGCATCTTGCGCAATACCTTTCCAAACAGAAACATCTCCAGTTTCTTTCCAATACATGTATGCAAGTGACGATTTTGTCCCAGCACCATCTGCATGCATTACCAAACAATATTCCTCATCATTGGTTAAATAATCTGGCACTATTTTACAAAAAGCCTTTGGAAACAAGCCTTTATCTATATTCTTTATGGCGTTATGCACATCTTCTTTTGATGCAGAAACTCCTCTTTGATTATATCTTTCACTATTTGACGAACTCATTCTAAAATATTTGAAGCAAAAATAATAGAAACCATAAAGATGGTAACTATAATTAAAAGTTTATATCCACTATTTAATGAACAACAATTCTCTATACTTTGTTAACGGCCAAGTTTGATCCTCTACAACTTGCTCTAACTTATCACAATGGTATCTTATTTGACTAAAATATGGTTTAACATTTTCGCAATAAGCATTTGCTTTTTTACCACTATCTAATAATTTATTCGCTTTTTTTCTAGTATCTGTCATATGGTCTACTAACTTTTTAACCTCTACCAAATGCTCTGCTATTTGTTCAATAATAGATAATTGCCCATCTGTAAGCTTTTTATGAGCTGCTCCATAAATATCTTTAATACCCATAACATTTTTTATAAGTTTATTTTGATATTCTATAGATGCTGGCAGTATATGATTATATACTAACTCCTTTAAAACACGACCTTCTATTTGTAAGTGAAGAATGTAGGAGTCTAATTCTACCTCTTGCCTTGCTCTTACCTCTACCTCACTTAAAACCTTAGTTGCTTTAAAAAGTTCTAGACTTTCTTTTGTGGTTAGCACTTTTAATGCTTGCGGGGTAGTTTTATTATTACTCAACTTTCTTCTTACAGCCTCTTTTTCCCATTCTGCACTATACCCATCTCCATCAAAACGAATTCTTTTAGAAGTCTTAATGTATTCTCTTAAAACATTAAAAATTGCTTCATCTTTCTTAAGACTCTTTTTATCTACCAAAGCATCCACTTCTTTTTTAAAATCTGTTAATTGTTTTGCTACAATAGTATTTAAAATGGTCATTGGTTTAGCACAATTAGTTTTGGAACCAACTCCTCTCATTTCAAATTTATTACCCGTAAATGCAAAAGGAGATGTTCTATTACGATCCGTATTATCTAATAAAATCTCTGGTATCTTACCAACCACATTAAGCTTAAGTTCCGTTTTTTCTTCTGGAGAAAGTTTCCCTTGCGAAACCCCTTCTAACTCATCTAAAACTCTACTCAACTGGGAGCCAACAAAAATAGAGAAGATTGCTGGTGGCGCCTCATTTGAACCCAATCTATGGTCATTACTTGCTGAGGCTATTGATGACCTAAGCAACTCTTCATAGGTGTTAACCGCTTTGATTGTGTTTACAAAAAAGGTTAAAAACTGTAAGTTTTTCATTGGTGTAGAACCCGGACTAAGTAAATTTACACCAGTATCTGTAGCTAACGACCAATTATTATGCTTCCCCGATCCATTTATTTCGGCAAATGGTTTTTCATGAAAAAGCACTTTAAAATTATGTTTATCCGCTACTTTATCCATAATATCCATTAAAAGAAGATTGTGATCTACCGCAAGATTTGCCTCCTCAAAAACAGGTGCTAATTCAAATTGATTAGGAGCAACCTCATTATGCCTTGTTTTTACTGGAATTCCTAATTTTGTGCATTCTTTTTCTAAATCGCTCATAAAACTAAGAACCCTACTTGGTATTACTCCAAAATAATGATCATCTAACTGCTGACCTTTTGCTGCAGTATGCCCTACTAAAGTTCTTCCTGTTAAAATAATATCTGGTCTAGAATGTGCTAAAGCTTTATCAATTAAAAAATATTCTTGTTCCCATCCTAAAGTAGCATTTACTTTAGCTACTGTTTTATCAAAATATTTTGCTACTGCAGTTGCGGCCTCATCTACCGCATGTAAAGCCCTTAATAAAGGAGCTTTATTATCCAACGCTTCTCCTGTATAGGAAACAAAAACTGTAGGAACACACAATGTAGTTCCATAAATAAATGCTGGTGAAGTTGGATCCCATGCTGTATAGCCACGAGCCTCAAAAGTATTCCTTATACCTCCACTAGGAAAACTAGATGCATCTGGTTCTTGCTGTACTAGTTGTCTTCCTCCAAATTTTTCTAATGCAGTACCATCTGGCAATAAATCAAAAAAAGCATCATGCTTTTCTGCTGTGCTTCCTGTTAAAGGCTGAAACCAGTGCGTATAATGCGTTGCTCCCATAGATATTGCCCAAGCCTTTATGGCTTCTGCAACTTGATCTGCAATTTTTCTATCTATTTTTGTTCCAGAAAAAATTGCTCCTTGCACACTTTCATAGGCATCCTTTGTTAGATACTGCAACATTCTTTCTGTATTAAAAACATTTGCACAAAATAACTCAGAACGTCTTCCCTTTTCCTCTATAACTCCTCTCTCTCTTTTTGCACTTTCTGAAATTGCTTTAAATCGTAATTTGGACATAATTTCTTGTTCTAATAAATAATTCTGATTAAAAATATATCAAAATTACTATCATTAATTAAATATTTAACAATTTCCCCTATAAAAATTAGGGCTAAATAAAAAAATTCACAGTTTTTACTTATTTACCCCCTTGAAATTTAGAATGTAAACACAAAAAACATATTTTTGTTTGAATTTAAAAGAATATTAATAAAAAATATTATGGCTAAAATTAAATTAGAATACCTATGGTTAGATGGGTATTTCCCAACACAAAACTTAAGAAGCAAAACTAAAGTTGAAGAACATGAAAATTTTCAAGGAACAATTGAAGAATTAGGAAACTGGTCTTTTGATGGTTCTTCTACAAAACAAGCTTCTGGAGGAGCGTCTGATTGTATTTTAAAGCCAGTTGCAATTTATCCGGATCCAGCACGTATCAATGGTTACTTAGTAATGACTGAAGTTTTAAATGCAGACGGTACTGCCCACGAATCTAACGGTAGAGCTACTATTGAAGATGATGATAACGATTTCTGGTTTGGTTTTGAGCAAGAATACTTTATCATGGATAGAGAGACTCAATTACCATTAGGATTCCCTATTGGTGGTTACCCAGGACCTCAAGGTATGTACTACTGTTCTGTTGGTGGAAAAAACACTTTCGGAAGAGATTTCGTAGAAGAGCATGCAAATTTATGTATTGATGCTGGTCTTAATTTTGAAGGAATTAACCAAGAGGTTGCTTCTGGACAATGGGAATTCCAATTATTTGCTAAAGGTGCTAAGAAAGCTGGTGATGAAATTTGGGTTGCTAGATACTTATTAGACCGTTTAACTGAAAAGTACGGATGGTACATAGAATACCACCCAAAACCAATTAAAGGAGACTGGAACGGTTCTGGAATGCACGCTAACTTCTCTAACACAATTTTAAGAACTTGTGGATCTAAAGAGAAATATGCTGAAATATGTGAAGCTTTCCGTCCTGTTACAAAAGAACACATTGAAGTTTATGGTGAATTTAATGACCAACGTTTAACTGGTTTACACGAAACTGCATCTATTAACGATTTCTCTTGGGGAGTTTCTGATAGAGGAGCATCAATCCGTATTCCAATTATCGCTGTAGAAAAAGGATACAAAGGTTGGTTAGAAGACCGTCGTCCATCTTCAAACGGAGATCCATACAAAATTGCTGCAAGAATTATTAAAACTGTTAAACCAGTTAAATAATCTTCTCTATTTTATAACATCAAAAGCTCCTCTGCTAATGCAAAGGAGCTTTTTTTACACCTTGTTCTAATAGGCAACTAACTTATTTCCAAGTAGCAACAGCTTTCACAGCTTCATCTGTATAATCTGTAAAAACACCATCTACACCAGCATCAAAGAACATATGATACTCGCTTTCATGATTTCCATTACTCCATTTTACATCTTCATTTCTAAAAGTATAAGGGTGCACTTTTAAATCATACTTATGCGCTAAACTAATAAAATCTGTTTCTGGTAAAACAGTAATATTTCCTTCGGTATCTTTTGCAAAAGAAATAATAAATGGCTTCCATGGACCAATACCATCTGCATAATTAGCAGTATAACGCATACCCTCTTCTGTTGTAAAAAATTCATACGTTCTTAAATCTCCGTTAACATAAAAATCAAAAGGAGCTGCATAAGAAATAAAATCTCCTTCTGGAACATTAAAATCTAATGAGCCATCTGTATTCACATTATAGGTAGATATTAACTGTACTAGTTTTACCGTAGATTTTGTATTTATGTACTGTAAAGGAGCCACTTCAAAGCACTGAACAAAAACCGGTGCGTCATAAGAATTCCACCCTGCTTTTTCCAACACTTCTAATAATGCATCTTCAAAATTATACCCTAATTGGCTATGAAAATAAGGATGTTTCATTTCTGGGTAAATACCTACAACTTTCCCAGATGTTGTTTTTCTAGATTTAGCCAAAGCTATTATCTCTTGTATTGTTGGTATGGAATATAAATTATCAAACTGATTAGATCTGTCTGACCTAGCCTGTTTAGCTTTTAGAGTTTTTATTTCTTCCAAAGTAAAATCAGAAACAAACCAATCTGTAATTTCTTTACCATCTAAATTTTTAGTTGTTTTTAAATGCGCATATTCTGGTAAATCTGCAACGTTTGTAGTTCCTGAAATAAAAGGCTCATGACGTGCTACTAAAGCACCATCTTTAGTCATTACTAAATCTGGCTCAATAAAATCTGCCTCCAATTCAATAGCTTTAGCATAAGCCTCTAAAGTGTGTTCTGGGTAAATAGATTGTGCTCCCCTGTGTGCAATTACTAAAGGCTTATCTTGCTTTTCTTCAGAAGGTCCTCCCCCAACAAAATCGTCTATTTTGTGACATGAATTTAAACCCAGCATAAGGGTTACAATTGTTACAGATACTAATTTTAGGTTTTTCATAATAATCATAGTTTTAGATTAGTATAAAAAAACAAAACCCATATTAATGAATTTATATCCCAATATTACGTAATTAACACTATTAGGTTTCCTTAATAAGTTTTGGAAACCATAATTAAGAACGAAGATTTAAATACTCTGAAGTTATTTAAGAGACTGTTAAATAAACAAAGGTTATATATACCCCTAAAAGCAATATCCCATCTCTCCAACCTAAGCGTAAACCTTTTGGAATAAAAACTAAAGGGAGAATAAGGAAAGAAATACCCAACATCCAAAAGATATCAAAATCTAACAAACCTTGGTCTATAACTGTAATTGGTGTTATAATAGAGGTAATACCTAATACTGCTAATAAATTAAAAATGTTAGACCCTATTAAGTTCCCTACTGAAATTGCTTTCTCCTTTTTTAATATTGCAATAATAGAAGCTGCTAACTCTGGAATGCTTGTTCCTACAGAAACAACTGTTACACCTATTACACGTTCACTAACACCATATAATGTTGCCAAACCAACTGCACCATTTATTAATAATTCTGAACCTCCCCACAAGGCAACACCACCAATACCTAGAAATAGAACTACTTTATACATCTCTAAAGGGGCTTCATCTTTATCTTCCATATCTTCTTCTACAGCTTTCTTTTGGAAACGTAACAAATAAACTAAAAAAGCAAAAAGAAAGACTACCATAATAATACCCTCATACTGCTCTATAACTCCATCTGTATATATAAAACCAAAAAATAATAAAGATGCTAACATCATTACCGGCCAATCTGTAGTGTAAAAAGTCTTTTTAACATCTATTGCTCCCAAAATTACTGTTACGCCTAAAACTAAACCAAGATTAGCAATATTAGAACCTACAACATTTCCTAAAGCTAAATCCGGAGAGCCATTTAATGCAGCTTTAATACTAACTATTAACTCTGGTGCAGAGGTAGCAAAAGATACTACTGTCATCCCCACTACAATTTTAGGAATATTTAATCTATAAGAAATTGCAACTGCAGATTTAAGTAACCAATCACCTCCTGCTATTAATAAAGCTAATCCTAAAATTATAAATAAAATATTCTGCATCTTTAAATTTTGTGCAAATATAAGTGAAGATTTTGGCTTTAAAACATCTCTTTTTAATCCTTTTATTTTTACAAAAACACCACTAATTTATCTACTACTAATAATGAAATTGCAAAAAACAGGTCAAAAATTAACGAAAATGCCCTTGCAATAAACAATTACATCAAAAAACGCTCTACATTTATTACAATATAAAACCATAATTTAAAAATTTAATTACATTTAATAACTTACACAAAGGAATAACACAAAATACTAACACTTAAATCATTATATTAATTACATATGTGTATTTACTTGTATGGATTTAACTAAAATTCCTTGCAAGTGACTATTTAATTTCTATATATTGATTGAATAATCGATTATTAAACTTTAATTATTAACCCTTTTAAACCAAAAAAATATGATAACATTTGCAAAACTTTTACTAGTATTATTTCTTTCTATAATTATGTTTTTTGCTTAAGTAATATCATATAGGCCTATATACAAAAGACTGCCAAAGCGCAGTCTTTATTTTTTTAATTATCTTGAACACCTGACTAATAATACTTAAAATGAAAAAAAGCTTAAAACTAATAGTAATTCTTCTTACCATCATTTATTCCTGTAAAGAAGAAACAAAAAAAGTAGACGTAAATGTATCTGAAAAATTTTCCCAATTAATAGACAATTACTATGAGGACGAACTAAAGTTAAACCCTATTAATGCTACTACTGCAGGAGACCACCGCTATGACGATATTTTTGTAAACAACCTTTCGGATGAATTTATTAGTAAATCTAAAACTCATTATACTAATTACAAAAAACAACTAGACTCCTTTCCTAATGAAAGTCTTACTGAAAGCGAACAACTAAGTAAAGCCGTTTTAACTTGGGAATGTGATATTAATTTAGCGGAATTTAATTTTAATGCCAACCTTACTCCTATTGACCAAATGTGGTCTTCTAACTTATTTATGGGGCAATTAGCTAGTGGAAGTAGCGCACAACCATTTAACACTGTTAATGACTATAAAAAATGGCTAAAAAGAGTAGATGGCTATTTAGATTGGATGGCAAGTGCCGAAAAAAGAATGAAAGAAGGTATGCAAAACGGTCATGTACTACCAAAAGCATTAATCTTAAAAGTAATTCCGCAGTTAAAATCACTAACGAATAAGGATGTAGACAACCATTTATTTTACCAACCCATAAAAACTATTCCAGACGATTTTGCAAATAATGACAAACTAGAATTAAAAAAGGCATATAGAAATATGGTAAGCAATAAGATTATACCTGCTTATGAAAAACTACATACTTTTATGAGTACCCATTATTTAGAAGCTGGCAGAAAAACTAGTGGTATACAAGGAGAACCAAATGGGAATGCTTTTTATGCGCATCAAATAAAAAAATACACCACTACCAATATGACTGCAGCAGAAATTCATGAATTAGGATTAAGTGAGGTTGCCAGAATCCGTTCCGAAATGGAAAAAATTAAAGAACAAGTAGGTTTTAAAGGAGACCTTAAATCTTTTTTTAATTTTGTTAGAAGCAACAAAGACCTTATGCCTTTTAAAGAACCTAGTGAAGTTATTGCTAATTTTAACTCCATTCATGAAAGAATGAAACCACAAATTGAAAAACTTTTTGATGTAAAGCCTAAAACTCCCTTTGAAGTAAAACGTACCGAAGAATTTCGAGAAAACTCTGCTAGTGCAGAATATAATCCAGGTTCTTTAGACGGTACAAGACCTGGTATTTTCTACACACCAATTCCTGATGTTACAAAATATAATGTGTATTCTGATGAGTCTTTATTTTTACATGAAGCTATTCCTGGACACCATTACCAAATATCTTTAACACAAGAAAGTGATGTATTACCAAAATTTAGAAAAACACTATGGTATAGTGGTTATGGAGAAGGTTGGGCCTTATATTCAGAATCTCTTGGTACAGAGCTAGGCTTATACACAGACCCATACCAACTTTTTGGTATGTTAGGTGCAGAAATGCATAGAGCTGTTCGTTTAGTAGTTGACACTGGTTTACATTCTAAAGGCTGGACAAGAGAACAAGCTATTACATACTCTTTAGATAATGAAGCTGAATCTGAAGCTGGCATAACATCTGAAATTGAACGCTACATGGCAAACCCTGGACAAGCGCTATCTTATAAGATTGGGCAATTAAAAATTCAGGAGCTTAGAAAAAAAGCAAAAGAAACTATGGGAAATAAATTTGATATAAAAGAATTTCACAATCAAATTTTAGAAACAGGATGTGTTCCTTTAGCATTATTAGAAGATAAAATTAATACTTGGATTTCTCAAAAATAAGCCCACTACTACAAATTATTAAGCCTTGGCAATTAACGAGGTTTATTAATTTGTAGTACTTTTAAAAAAAGTATTTCTATGAAACTTGTATTTTTTAAACTATTAGCTAGAGTTAATAAAGCACTACTTCCCTCCTACTCTAAAAAACAGTTAGACCTTTCCAAAGCATCTAAATTACAACTTGCAATTATTGGTTGGCGCTACTGGATTACCACAAATGCTTTAGATTAGTAATGTAATAAAGAAGTTACTTTATAGTTAGATAGCTTTTTACTTCCCTGCAAAAAATCTAACTCTAACAAAAAATTGCATTGTACTATTTCTCCTCCTAATTTCTCTATTAATTTACAAACAGCCTCTGCTGTTCCTCCGGTTGCTAAAACATCATCATGAATTAACACTTTATCTCCTTTAGAGATTGCATCTTCATGAATTTCCAGAGTATCGGTTCCATACTCTAAGTCATAGGTCTCTTGCGCAACTTTTGATGGTAACTTACCTGACTTACGAACTGGGATAAAACCTGCGTTAAGTTCTCTTGCTAATAATGGAGCAAAAAAGAATCCTCTGCTCTCTATACCTATTACTTTATCTATTTTTTTATTCTCTATAGAGTTTAACAAACTAGTTGTTGCAAAATTTAACGCTTCTGGATTACTCAACAAAGGTGTTATGTCTTTAAAAACTACTCCTTGTTTAGGAAAATCAGGAACATCCTTTATATACTTGTATAAATCCATTCCCTTTTAATATATTCTTTTACCAATACTATCCACAGATATTGCATGCACCCCTTCTTTATAATTCTCAAGTTGATCTATTAAAAGCTCTGCAGTTTTTTCACCTAAAAATTTTCCTCTTGGAGAAATTGGCTTTACTCCTTTTATAGCTTCAAAAGCAGATTTTCTAATCGAAAAAGCATAAATAAACAGCTCTCCTTTACCTAATAATTTTTGAGTGTTTTTATTCATTAAGATTGTTTCTAACAAATACTGATTCATAATAATCAATATAGAAACACTTTCTTCTTTAACTTTCTTTATTACATCTCCTGCAAAAGACTCCTCGCCATTAGCTTTTATAACATTATATTTTTTAATTTTATGAACTTTTTCTAAAGCCTCTAATATTCCTTTTTTACGCCTATCTACATACATAGCATTAGAAAAAGATTCTACCACCAAGACATTTTCATTTTCTCCAATTTTTAAATCGGATACAGCACTAAAAGCCTCTTTATAGTGGTCTATACTTACTTTATTAAAAGCTAAATCATCTGGAACTTTATTGGCAAGAACCACAGAAATTCCTCTATTACGAGCACGTTCTATATGGTTATAATTTTCTGATGTTATAGTATCTTCAGTTAAAGAAACAATAATACCATCTACTCCTTTTTCTATTAAAATATCTATATTATGAGCCTCACGTTCTTTATTATAATTAGATGTAGATAAGATTGCATTATATCCTTTAGAATAAGCAACTTTCTCTATCCCTATAAATAATTTGGCAGAGAAACGGTCTAATACACTAGGTATAACAACACCTATGGTTTTACTCTTACCCTTTTTTAAACTTAACGCAAGAGGGTTTGGTCTATAATTAGTTTTTTTTGCAGCTTCTTTTACTCTATTCTTTGTTGCTGCACTAATTTCCAAACTATCATTTAATGCTTTTGAAATTGTTGAAACCGAAAGATTTAACAACTTAGAAAGGTCCTTAAGTGTAGTGTTCTTCATAGTTTATCAAATTCGTAATTACTATATAACTAAATATTAATCTACTAAGGTAATATTAGTTTAACAATGTCTCTAATAAAACCGTAGAAATACAAGTTATTTTGTTTATTAACAAAACAGCATAATATAAGGTTCTTATCTAAAAAGAAAAAATCTAATATTTTACGACAGGTTCTTTTGTAATAAGTTTAAAAAGAAATATATTTGCAGCCCGTTTTACGGGAACAATTAGGCCTCGTGGCGCAACTGAATAGCGCACTTGATTACGGCTCAAGAGGTTACAGGTTTGAATCCTGTCGAGGTCACCACTAATTAAAAAAGCTTTCAAGAAATTGAAAGCTTTTTGTTTTTAAAATAGTTCCTAATTGTTGTTTACGCATTAAAGTTAAAATAGTTTACTGCATTAGTATAACAAATATCTTGCACCATTTTTCCAAGAAATTCTACATCATTAGGTACAAGTCCTTCTTTTACGTCTTGTGCTATTAAATTACATAATATACGCCTAAAGTACTCATGTC
The DNA here is from genome assembly GCF_003634105.1 of Maribacter vaceletii. GTDB lineage: Bacteria > Bacteroidota > Bacteroidia > Flavobacteriales > Flavobacteriaceae > Maribacter_B > Maribacter_B vaceletii. Next base: position 310,210 of record NZ_RBIQ01000009.1, read on the forward strand.
TTGGAAAGGACAAAAAACTTCTACTATCAGTTAACATACCCACAAAACGACTAAGCAATCCCATATTTGACAGTGCATTTAATTGTTTTTCCATTCCGTCTTTTTGATCTAGAAACCACCATCCGGAACCCCATTGCATTTTACCTGGTATATCTGCATTTTGAAAATTTCCCATCATGGTTGCAAAAACTTCATTCTGTGCAGGGTTTAAATTATAGGTAATTGTTTTTGCTAATTTATTTTGAGAATTAAGCGTATTAAATAACTTAGACATAAACTCTGCCATTGGAAAATCTCCTATAGAATCGCAACCTGCATCTAAACCTATTTCTTTAACTAAATAGCTATTATTGTTTCTAATGGGTCCTAAATGATACTGTTGCACCCAATTGTACTGATGATATTTTTTTCCTAAATAAAAAAACAAAAACGACCGATATTTATCTATTTCGGTAGCAGAAAGTTGTTCTCCATTTACTCTTTTATCAAAAATTAACATTATTTCTTTCGTAGTATGGTCTTCAATTTTTAACGCTTCCCCAACTCCAAAATCGGATAATCTACATCCATTAGTATTAAAAAATAAAATACGCGCATCAATAACTTCTAAAAAATCATCCAGAGTATTAATTTTTATAGCCGCACTTTTTCCTAATTTATCTAAGTATGCTAAAAACTCCTCTTTTTGTATAAAGAATAATTCATCGGACCTAAAGGTTGGTAATACTTTTGTATAATAATTACCCGATTCTGCTATTTGTCTATGGTATTTTAAATCATCGCATGGATCATCCGTAGTACAAACCACTTCTACTTTCATTTGCTCTAACAATTGAGCAGGCGTTTTTTGCTCTAAAATAGAATTTGCTTGTTCATAAATTACTTCTGCAGTAGAAGGTTGTAAAATTTTATCTATATTAAAATAACGTTTTAATTCTAAATGTGTCCAATGAAATAAGGGATTCCTTAATGTATAAGGAACCGTTTCCGCCCACTTTAAAAACTTTTCTTTATCAGAAGATTTAGACCCTGTTATAAATACCTCTTCAACCCCATTAGCACGCATGCCACGCCATTTATAATGGTCCTCTTTTAACCAAGCCTTAGTAATATTTTTAACAGGTTTTTTTTCTGCAATTTTTTTTGCTGATAAATGATTATGATAATCTATTATTGGTAAATCTTTAGCATAATTATGATATAACTCCACTGCTACTTTAGACTGTAGTAAAAAATTATCTGTAATAAAACCTTCTGAATTTATTACTCCCATCTATAATATACTTTTAGATATTCCATATTCTAACCCTCGTAATTCCGCTAATCCTCTTAATCTACCAATTCCTGAATATCCTGGGTTAGTTTTCTTCTTTAAATCATCTAGCATTTGGTGACCGTGATCCGGCCTTACAGGAATTGCAAAATCTTTTCTTCCTTCTACCTTGCGTCTTTTCTCCTCTACTAAAACCTCTTTAACAATACTGTACATATCTACATCACCATCTAAATGATTAGCTTCATAAAAGTTACCATGCTCATCTCGCTTTGTACTTCTTAAATGTAAAAAGTGAGTGCGATCTGCAAAACGCTTAAATATTTGAACCAAATTATTATCGGCCCGCACTCCTAATGAACCTGTACAAAAAGTAATTCCATTAGAAACATCTGGAACATTTTTGAACAAGTACGCATAATCTTCTTCTGTACTTACAACTCTTGGAAGTCCTAAAATAGGATAAGGTGGATCATCTGGGTGAATACACATTAAAACATTATTTTGAGAAGCTACAGGAATAATTTCTTTTAAAAAAGACACTAAATTTTCTTTAAGATTCTGCGCATCTATATTTTTATACGTATCTAAAATTTCTTGAAATTGCTCTAAGGTATATCCTTCTTCCGCTCCAGGCAAACCAGCAATTATATTATTTATTAATTGTTTTTTACTATCGTCCGAAAGTGTATTTATATATTTTTTTGCAGCACTTTTTTGCGCTTTAGAATAACTATTTTCTGCTCCAGGCCTTTTTAATAAAAATAGTTCAAAAGCTGCAAAAGCAATAACATCAAAGCGCAAGGCTTTAGAGCCATCTTCTACTTGAAAACTTAAATCTGTTCTTGTCCAATCTAAAACAGGCATAAAATTGTAACACACAATAGATACACCACAGCTTGCTAAATTTTTAATACTTGTTTTATAGTTTTCTATATATAATTTAAAATTTCCTGTACGTGTTTTTATATTCTCATGTACTGGAATACTTTCTACAACGCTCCAATTAAGTCCAGAGCTTTCAATAACTTTTTTTCTTTCTTGAATCTCTTTTATTGTCCAAACTTCACCGTTTGGAATATGATGCAATGCAGAAACAACACCTGATGCTCCTGCTTGTTTTATATCTTCTAAAGTTACTGGGTCTTTAGGTCCGTACCATCTCCATGTTTGCTCCATTGTCTATTTTGTATTTTTTTAAACTCCACTATATGCACTAAAACCACCATCTATTGGCACTACAACACCAGTAACAAAGGAAGCTCCTTCCCCACATAACCATAACGTTGTTCCTACTAAATCTTCCGGTTTTCCAAATTTACCCATTGGCGTTTGCTCTATAATTTGATTTCCTCTTGGCGTTAAACTACCATCATCTTGTGTAAGTAAACTTCTATTTTGGTCTGTTAAGAAAAATCCTGGTGCTAACGCATTTACTCTAATTCCTACTTTAGAAAAATGAACCGCTAACCACTGGGTAAAATTAGATACGGCTGCTTTAGCTCCACTATATGCTGGAATTTTTGTTAATGGTGTAAATGCATTCATAGAGGAAATATTTAAAACACTACACCCTTGTTTACCTACCATGTCTTTTGCAAAAACTTGTGTTGGCAACAATGTTCCTATTAAGTTTAAATCAAAAACAAACTTTATTCCTGTTGGATCTAAATCAAAAAAAGTTTTAAATCCATCTGTTGTATCTTCTAAATCCTCTTTAAATAAAAAAGGCTTAGATGTGGTTCCTAAAGGATGATTCCCACCTGCTCCGTTTATTAAAATATCACATGTTCCTAATTTACTATTTACTTCTGCTTTTGCTATATCTAAAGAATCTTTTTCTAAAACATTAGCCTCTATACCAATAGCAACCCCACCAGATATATTAATTTCATTAGCAATGGCATCTGCAGCTTCTTTACGTAAATCTAATACTGCAATTTTATGCCCTTCTTTTGCAAGGGCTTTTGCTAATGTACTACATAAAACTCCTCCAGCTCCCGTTAAAACAACTACTTTACTCATTCTTATTATATTTTATTATTTCGAAAAACGTGTACGTTAACGTAAATATAGTAAAAAAACACAAATAGATTAATTAACTATGAGTTTATGAAATATGCTTATGCATTCCTATCAAAAATAAAAGGCAGTTAAATAACTGCCTTTATATAGTAAACTAGCTCGGGTAATTCCCACGAGGCATTTATAAGGAAACAAATTTTGATATCGAGGCAAGCCTCGGAGTATTCAAATTTTGATTATCGAGTAAAATTTAATTGCATTATTTTTTAGCTAACCTTTTAAGCTGTTTTTCACTTAAACCTTGCGAATAATATACTTCTGGAGTATGTTTTACTCTATGTTCTTTCATTTCTGGGTCGTGTAAATCTAAACTTAAATCACAATCAAAACGCACTAATTTAGAGCAAAATTTATTCCAATTGCTATTTACATTGATAAAATGAGCCGTTCCCCAAGTAATTCCTCGTCCGTCTTTAGTGTTCGTAAAAGCATCTGGAACATATGGTGCAGCTGCATAAGGCATCATTTCAGTAATTGAAGCGATTTCAAAATTAACCCAATCTTTTGCATACTGAATGGTGTTATGCTCAGGACCATCTTTATAAACTAACGCCGCAACACCTTCTTTAAAAGGAAATAGAGATGTTTCGTGCCCAGAGGTAATTAAAGGGTTTAATGGGTGTTTTTCAAAAGGCCCCAGCGGATTGTCTGCAATGGCTAAACCTTGCATTCTAACTAGGTCTGGCCTTTCACCAAAATCAGATTTATAATAAATATATACTTTACCGTCATGAACTAATGGGTATGGATCATGAATAGAGTATTGGTCCCACTCCCCTTCTGCTCCATTAGGAATAACAATTTTATTGTATGCGGTCCACGGTCCTTCTGGGGAGTCAGCATAAGAAACTGCTACTGGACAATCATCTCCTCTTTTACCACTAGCTTCCATAAATCCTTGGTAATACAAGTAGAATTTACCTTTCCATTCTAAAATATCGGTTGTGGTTACAGAACGCCAACCCACTGTTGGTTTTTCAGGTCGTTTAATAGCTACACCTTGTTCTTCCCAGTTAAAACCATCTTTTGAGGTCGCATACCAAATATCTGCTAAATCCCAATCTGATGATGGAATAGTATCATTACTTTTTGCTGCTCCTTGAGGAGGCGTAGGAGTATTTCTATACGTATACCAAATATAGTATTTTCCGTTATGAAGTAAGACTTTAGATGGGTCTCTTCTAGAAATAGTACCATCAAAATCGTTATAATCAAAACCTTTTAAATCGGTATATTTAAACTGACTGAAAAGTTCGTTATTTTGAGGTTGTGGTGCTTCGTAATCTGTGTAGATACGTTCCATAGCAGCACTCATTTGCCTATTAGGTTTTTCCTTTGGGAGAATAAAAGGAAAGCCACCTTGTTCCACTTCCGAGACTTCATTATTCTTTTCCTTAACTTCTTTCTTACACGAAAAAAACATACAAGTTATTAGTACCGCACTTATAATTTTATTCATCCTATATTTTAATTAAATTAAACTTTTATCTTTTTTTATAAAAAATTAATACTCACCTATATATTCTACATAGGTATAATACACCCCATATTTTTCTTTCCCTTCTATAAAATCATTTACCAAAAAAGTTTTACCTTTTTCTAAGTGAACATCAAAGTTTATTTCTTCATCTGTATTAGAAATTTCTTTTTCTATAATTTGATTGGCTATTTGAATTTGTACTTTCTCTGGAGAGATTGCCTTATATGTAAACCAATTTTTAGGATTAACCTCAGGGACTCCTAAAATAGGGCCTGAGCACTCTACAGGCCATCTTCTACAGGAAATTCTATAAACCCCTTTCTTTTCTATTTTTATAGCATGGGTATTATTTTTACTTTTTAAACCTGCTGCAACTTGTTCACTTTTCCAAAATCCTTCATTTTCCCCTATTGCATGTTGTATCGTAAGCTTAATTGTTTTCTGATTAGTGTTGCCAACTATTGCAGTTGGAAATTCAAAATATTCCGGATTGGTTTTAGAAACTTTTAAAAACTTAGCATTGTCTTGTAGCATTTGTTTTACCATATCTGGATATTTACTTGCTACATTATTTTCCTGCATTCTATCTGCCTCTATATTATATAATTCATTACCGTTTACAAGCCTCCATTTACCGTTTATAATACAAGTATTATTAACATCAGTTGGCGGTCTCCAATCCTGACGATTATGAACAAATATGGTTCTCTCCTCTAACTTTTCGTCCTTATTAAACAATAAAGGAGAAACATCTAAACCATCTAAACCATTAGTTTCAGGAATTTGTATGTTACATAATTTAGCTAATGTTGGCATAATATCTACATGAGCCGTAGTTTCGCTTATGTCCCAACCGCCTTTTATTTTACCATCTTTCCATCGTATAAAAAAAGGTACTCTATGTCCGCCTTCTATTCTATCGCCTTTTCTCCCTCTAAATCCCATATTATAGCCCATTTTACCATCTCTACTTATACCACCTGTTGCACCATTATCAGTCATAAAAATTAAAATGGTATTGTCTGCCAATTTATTTTTCTTTAAAAACTTCTCTAACTTCCCAAAATTCTCATCAATGTTAGCTACCATACCAAAATACTTAGCATTAGGAAACTCTATTCCTTCTAATGCTTTATATGGTTGTGCATATTTATCCTCTACATAATGTGGGGTATGTGGAGCATTGGTAGGTAAATACACAAAAAAGGGTTTATCTTTATTTTTTTCAATAAAGTGAATTGCTTCTTGAAACCAAACATCTGTACAATACCCTTTAAAAGGCTTAGGTTTATTATTTACATAATATGTATCATTAAAATAATTATTACCCCAATAATCTGACAATTCCCCTACACCACCAGCTTTATGATGTATTGCAACATCAAAACCAAAATCTGTAGCCCTTACAGGGTAATTATCTCCTAAATGCCATTTGCCAAAAATACCTGTTGTATATCCATTTTCACTAAACAACTTAGCAATACTATTTGTTCCTTCAGAAAGAGCGTCCCTACCTTTATACGTAGCCCAAGCACCATTATTTATTGGGTACTTACCTGTCATTAATGCACTTCTTGTTGGTGTACATACTGGACTTACATGAAAATCTGTAAAGCGAACAGCTTGCTTATAAAATTTATCAATATTGGGTGTCTTAAGCCATGGATTACCATGACATCCTAAATCCCCAATTCCTTGATCATCGGTAAGAACTAATATTACATTAGGTTGTTTTTGAGAGTAAGTAATATTCCCCAATAAAAAAAATACAAATACTACACATACTATTTCATAATAATTCTTTTGATGTATTCTTATCATAATTAAGGTTTTTTTATAATATTTTGATTCAAAATTAATAACAAAAACATATTATAAGAACATGATTTGTCTTAATCAAATTTAACTAATTAGAGTAATCTTATCTAAAAAAACAACTCTACAAATAATATACAATAGTTAATAATTATTCTATTTGTCATTTTTTAATTAAGATAATGTATATATTAGATTACATTTTACATTTTTTACACATGAATCTAATAATCAGCTTATTAATAGCAATAAATATTAATTACACTTCAAAATATTTAGAAAAATCAGATAACATTTATATAGAAAAAAGTATACAAGATTCTACTTTATACTATACAAGTAAAATGAAAAATGCAATAAATAAGTCTGCCCTTTTTCCTTATGCATCTTACAAATCTTTAAAAAAAAGCATTCTATATTTTAAAAAGAAAAAGGACACTAATCGGGCTATTAATGGTCTAATAAAAATGTCTCAAATTCAAAAACAAAAAAGGAATTATAGTAAAACTTTTGACCATTTATGGGAAGCAAAATACTTAAGCGACTTATATCACCGAAAGGATCAAAAAGTAACAATTAGAATAAGCTTAGCTAGACTTTATGATAATTTTAATTTAACAGAACAATCTGTTACTCTTTTAGAAGATGCCTCTTCTATTGCAAAAGAAATATATTTTGAAGATAATCAAAAAACAGAAAATCTTATATCTAGTTATATGTATATGGCGGTTAGGCACAGAAAATCTGGAAATTATAAAACCGCCCTCGCCTATTTAGACTCCTGCTACATAAATGATAAAATAAATTTAAAACAAAGAATAGATATGCCTTTTTGGGATGCCGAAAAAGGTAAAATCATGCAAAAAATTGGAAGAAATGAAGAAGCTGGTAAGTATTTACATGAAGCTCGAGATTTAACTCAAAACTTAATAATAACATACAGACCTAATATCTCTATGTATTTAGGAGATTTAAAATATAGTATAAACCAATTAGACAGTGCTAATTATTATTATAAAGAGAGCTTAAATCTAACTCGTAGGAAAGGCTTCAATAATGACTTAGAAGGAGAAGTTCTTCTTAAAATTTCTAAAGTCTACGATAAAAAGAAAAAAACTAAACTAGCATACCGGGCTCTTTCAGAATCTATAACTATAGAAGCAGAAACACTAAAAGATAAAAACCGCACTAATAGTGAGTTATTTGAAATTAAAAATACGTACTTAAATTCTATTTCAGAAAAAAATGAAGAATTAGAAAAACAAAATATTATAATAGAAAAAAACAACCAAATACAATTTAGGCTTAAAGTAATTTTAGGGTTATTACTGCTCCTTGGTATTATCTCGTACACTTTTATACAAATGCGTTTAAAACTAAAAAAAACCTTATTAGATAAAAAAGAAGCACAAATAAAAGCAGAAAGCAATAAGAAAAAAAGTGAAAATGAAATAGAATTAAAAAGTAAAGAACTCACCTCCTATGCATTACAATTAGTAGATAAAGATTCTGCTATTGATGAACTCCTAGATGTGTTAAAAACTGAAGCATCTCAAAAATATAAAAATCTTTATTATAAGTACAAAAAAGGATCCAAAGATTTATGGGACGATTTTAACTTACAATTTACGAGTATAAACTCTGCATTCTACAATAAACTAGAAACTTTGCATCCTAAATTGAGCACAACAGAACAAAAGCATTGTGCTTTAATAAAACTAAATTTAGGCACTAAAGAAATGGCTAGAATATTAAATATTGAAGCGCATAGTGTTCACGTATCTAGGTCTAGAATACGTAAAAAAATTGGCCTACAACGTTCCGAAAATTTAGAAAAATATATTGGTAGTCTTTAGGCATAAAAGAAATTCAATGTTATAAAAAATAAAATACAAGCTCTTTATTTATAGTTATATACTTAATTTTTTAATCATTTCTTAATACTAAACTCTTTTACAAGAATTAGAAAATTCTTTTATCAACACCTATTGTTCACAACAAAAAAGCTCAAAAAAAGAAATAAAAAAACACACAACACACTAATAAACAAACATTTAAAACGTTATATACACCAGAATAACATTCTTAAAAATATCACAAATCTAAAAACCTAATAGCCCTATAAGAAGTAACAATTGCAATGATATTTGGAAATGTTCTATATTATATTAACTTTAGCAAAAATTTAATTTATGGATTTAACGGAAAGAGCTCTCGAGTTTGAAACCAGAAAAATGAGCAACATGTCTACTAGTGATCGTGTTGAAGCATCGAGAGAAGCAAAAGCATTAATATTAGAAATTAACGAAATTTATAAAGAAACTAAGGATTCTGACCTAATGGACATGATGAAAAGGTTGACTGAAAAGAAAAAGAAAATTGAGAAACGCCTTAAAGGTGCGCCTTTAGTGTAACTCATTAAAACAATCATTTTATTTTTACCTTAAAAAGTAAAATATAAGAGGTGTATAGTTTAAACTATACACCTCTTATATTTTAACATAAACCCTAGTAAAATTATGGAGTATATATTAAATCCCTGGCCATGGTATATTTCTGGACCTTTAATTACTCTTATAATGGTAATTCTGATTCTCTTTGGAAAGAATTTTGGAATGTCATCTAACCTAAGAACATTATGTACCATTGGAGGAGCGGATAAATATGCAGACTTTTTTAAAATAGACTGGAAATCTTACAGCTGGAATTTAGTAGTTGTTTTAGGAGCCATCATTGGTGGCTTTATTGCCACTCAATTTTTATCTAACGGAGCTCCAATAGATTTAAGTGTAGAGACTATAAAAGACTTAAATACCTTAGGATTTTCTAATGCTGGTGAAAACTTATTACCCCCAGAAATATATAGTTGGGATGCTATTTTATCTGTAAAAGGCATGAGTGTTATAATTATAGGAGGTTTTTTAGTTGGCTTTGGCGCTCGTTATGCAGGAGGATGTACGTCTGGACACGCTATAAGTGGACTAAGTAATTTACAATTACCGTCCTTAATTGCCGTTATTGGCTTCTTCATTGGCGGATTAGTAATGACTCATTTTATTTTACCCTTAATTTTTTAAAGTATGAAATTTTTAAAATTTTTAGCTGTAGGTATTCTTTTTGGAATAATCCTCGTAAAGTCTGAAGCTGTTTCATGGTATAGAATTTTTGAAATGTTTAAATTTCAATCCTTTCACATGTATGGCATTATAGGCTCTGCAGTAGTATTAGGTGTAGTCTCTATATACTTAATAAAAAAGCTTAAATTAAAGAGTATTAACGGTAACCAAATACATATACCATCAAAAAATAAAAGCTTTGTAAATTATTTACTAGGAGGTATTATTTTTGGACTAGGCTGGGCATTAGCAGGTGCTTGTCCTGGACCAATGTATATTCTTTTAGGAACTGGAGTTTTTAGTATGCTAATTGTTATTGCTTCTGCCACTTTAGGAACCTTTGTATATGGTTTATTAAAAAATAAATTGCCACATTAAATTAAAAAAGGCCATCTAATTAATTAGATGACCTTTTTTGAAAAAAAAATTAATCTACCAACTTAAAATTGCTTTCCAATACTGTTTTAGAGCTTCCGCCTAGAAAAACATTAAATTCTCCTTCTTCTGCTTCCCATTTTTCATTTGCAGAATAAAATTGAAGCATTTCTTCATTTATACTAAATGTTACCTCTTTAGATTCTCCTGGTTTTAAGGATACCATCTTAAATCCTTTTAATTCCTTAATAGGTCTTGTTCTACTTGCAAATTTATCTTGTATATATAATTGCACAACCTCTTTTCCTTCATACTTTCCTGTATTTGTAAGTGTAAAAGAAACTTTAATTTCTTCTCCTTTTGCAAAGGCACTCTCGCTTAGTTTTAAATCTTCATATTTAAAACTAGTATAGCTTAATCCATACCCAAACTCATACAAAGGCTCATTACTCTCGTCTATATAATGCGACCAAAAAACCATATTTGGTGCAGGAATTTTTGGCCTTCCAGTACTTTTAAAATTGTAATAGATTGGGATTTGACCCACACTCTTAGGAAAAGTCATTGGTAATTTTCCACTTGGATTATAATCTCCATACAATACCTCAGCAATGGCATTACCACTTTGGGTACCCAAATGCCATGTTTCTAAAATGACAGGTACATTATCATTCGCCCAATTTATTGTTAAAGGACGACCATTCATTAAAACCAATACTACATTTTTATTTACTTTATAAACAGCTTCTAAAAGTTCTTGTTGCAATCCTGGTAAATCTAAACTAGCCCTACTTCTTCCTTCCCCAGATTGGAAACCATTTTCTCCTAAAACCATAATAACTATATCATTTTTAGAGGCTAAAGCAACCGCTTCTTTTATTCCAGATGTATTTTTTTTATTTATATTAGTCTCTAATGTAAAATCTGTTTTGCCTTTTGCTAGAGTTACTCCTTTTTCATATGTAATTTTATTTCCTTTAAAACTTTTTAAACCTTCTAATACAGAAATAGCAGTATTATCTTCACCAGCAATTCGCCAACTTCCTAATGGGCTATTTTTATCATTTGCTAAATCTCCAATTACTGCTATATTTAAACCTTTTTTTTGTAGCGGAAGTAGCTGTTTTTCATTTTTTAAAAGAACTATAGACTTCTTAGCCATGTCTAATACCGTAGCTTGATTTTTTTTACTACCTATCACTTCTTTTTCACGCTTCTCATCGCAATATAAATATGGATCGTCAAAAAGTCCTAATTCATACTTAACAGTTAGTATTCTCTTCACTGCATCGTCTATAATAGTTACATCTACTTTACCATCATTAACCAGTCTTTCTAAATGATTAATATATGCATAGGATTCCATATCCATATCAGAACCAGCGTTTGCAGCAATCTTACTCGCCTGTTTTTTATTTTTTGCATATCCATGAGATATCATCTCATTAATGGAACCCCAATCGGATACGATAAATCCATCAAAACCCCATTCTTCTTTTAGTATTTTACGCTGTAAAAAAGCATTTCCAGTTGCAGGAATACCATTTAGTTCATTAAAAGAGTTCATAAAAGTCTTAACATCTGCTTTAATAGCTGCTTTAAAAGGAGGAAATACTATATTTTGTAATGTAGCCATTCCTATATCTACCGTATTATAATCTTTACCAGACTCTGCAAAACCATAACCTGCAAAATGTTTAGCGCAAGCAGCAATAGTATTATTAGCACTTAAATCCTCTCCTTGAAAACCTTTTACTCTAGCATAAGCAATTTTACTACCCAAATAAGCATCTTCTCCTGCACCTTCCATTACACGTCCCCAACGAGCATCTCTAGAAATATCTACCATTGGCGCAAAAGTCCAATTTATACCACTTGCACCTGCTTCACTTGCTGCTACTTCCGCAGATTTTTTAATAGCATCCATATCCCAGCTAGCTGCTTCTGCTAAAGGAATAGGACTAATAGTTTTATACCCATGAATAACATCAAAACCAATAATTAAAGGAATACCCAGCCTTGTTTCCTCTACAGCTATTTTCTGCACACGTTTTACTTCTGCAACACCGCGCACGTTTAACATAGAACCTACTTGCCCAGACTTTAAATGCTTATATTTTTTTGCTGCATCTCCTTCTGTTGGGTTGGGCCCTGTTACATTCCAAAAACCGTTATATTGGTTCATTTGTCCAATTTTCTCAAGAAGTGTCATTTGACTTAGAAGAGTTTCTACTTTTTCTTGTATTAACTCCTTACCCTTTGCCCTATTTATTGAAACTTTTTGAGCCTGTACTTGTCCTAAAAAAAAGATAAAACATATAGCTATGATTATTTTTTTCATTATTTAGTCTTTTGTTTATTGATAAACTCTAACATAATCTATCTCCATAGAGTCCTCTATAAAAGCAGGGTCTATATCACCCCCTAAAGTTCCTCCCATTGCTACATTTAAAATCATGAAAAAATCTAGATTAAATGGCACACTATCAGAGTTTGCTTGTTTAAAGAAAACTTCACCATCGAGAAGTATAGTCAATTCATCTACTGTCCATTCAATCGCATAATTATGAAATTCTGTTGTAGAAGTAGGATTTTCTATAGAATTCGTGGGAGCTTCCCCAGCTGAATTATCTGGAAAATGGACTGCAGCAGACGTTTTAGTTTTATCTTGTCCAGTTTGCTCCATGATATCAACTTCACCACAAGATGGCCAACCTACACTGTCAAAATTAGCTCCTAACATCCAAATAGCAGGCCAAGTACCCTGTGAAGCGGGTAATTTTGCCCTTACCTCAACACGACCATATGTAAACTCATAAAGATTTTCTGATTTTAATCGAGCTGATGTATAACCACCAACACCATCTGCTTTAGCTGTAATTTTAAGCATTCCACCATCTACTACTACATTCTCGGCATTGTTGGTATATGTCTGTGCTTCATTATTACCCCAACCACCTGCACCTAGGTCATAACCCCAATTTGCAGTATTAGGAGCTCCATCCACATCAAATTCATCCGACCAAACTAAAGTAGTAAAAACAGATTCAAAAACTTCCGGTTCTTCTGTTGCAATGCTTGTTGAGAAAATATGGTACCAAGCTAAATCTGGGTTTAGAGCATCATAGGTACGAACATGTAGTGAGTCATCTGTTAATTTTAAAATCTCATAAGATGAGGAGCCTACATAGTAACCCATAAAGCCACCATCGGAAAAAGTCATTTGCGTACCTCTTGTTTCCGCTTCTGGAACAGTACCATCTGAAGGGCCTATAGAAACATTTTTTATTCCAGACGTATCAAAATCATAGCAAAAATCCATACCCTCTGATCCACCAGCGACTCCTTCATGTGCTCCATTAAAATAAGTTTGCCCTTTATTATCTAACACATAAGTTAATTGACCCTCTGTATCGACAGAAAAAGTTAATTCATCATCACATAAACAATCTGATTCTTCTGAACTACATTTCTCAAAAGGAGAAGCCGAATACCATTTAGCATACCACCAATCACCATCAATTCCTTCTCTAGAAGGGCCTACTCCTAAATGCCCTGGTTCTGAAGCTGCTAAATACCATGTTTTAGAAGTTCCTCCTGTTAAGATTTGTATGGCTTCTGGATCAGAAAAATCGCTCCTAACCTCAACTTCAATGGTCTGTGAAGAACTTACTCCTCCCATACCGTAAGCTACTATAGTTACAACATAAGTATTTAATCCTGTTTTCGTAAACCTTTTGGTTAGTTGCCCATCTGCATCAATTTCTGCATCTGTTCCATCATCATAAACAAACTTGTAATTAATCACATTGGATGCAGTTGCATTAAAACTAACTTCCCCTGACCCATCTTCTGATGGCGTAGCCATAACGGTTAATCCTGTAGGCAGCGCTAATACATCTAAATTAGGCTCTTCTTCTTGACAAGCTACAAGTATAATTGCTAGTATAAACGTATACATAATTTTAATAAATGTTTTCATAAGCCTTATTTTTTTTATTCTTTAACAAGTTTATATTGCCAGAATACACCAGCGCCTGCCTCTACATAGACATTCATAGTACTATTATTATCTGTAAGGGTTACATTATAGGTTATAGTTGATGGTACCGCAACATTTGGAAGTTCGCCATCATTATTAGCCTTAGGGATCCCTATATAAGCACCCGCTCCAGTTATAGTTATTGTTTCATTAGTTTCATCATAGAAATAAGTTGCCGCACTACTTCCATCATGAGGTATTACAGGTGCCCCACAGGCATCGGAGCCACCTTGCCAGCCTTCAACCCAAGTATCAGCCCCTAAAACATTCATAAAAGATCCATCTGTTCCGAATACAAAAGTGTCATCAAAATAGCAAGCACGATCAATAACTCCTTGATCATCTATTGCAAACCAACTTGTATCCCCTACCGACGGACCAACTCCCAAAGAACCAGCTTCAGAAGCCATTTTCCATGTTCCAGAAATTGGGGAAACTGCAGGTGCAACATATCTAACTAATTTGTATTGCCAGAATACACCGGCACCTGCCTCTATGTAAATATTCATAGTATTATTTTCATTTGAAAAAGAAACCGTATACGTTATTGATGCTGGCACTGCAACGTTTGGAAGTTCTCCTTCATTATTGGCCTTTGGAATACCAACATACGCACCCGATCCACTTATTGTTACTGTTCCAGCAGAGGAATCATACATATAAGTAGCACTTGTTGCTCCATCATGAGGTGCAACTGGTGCTCCACAAGCATCAGAACCTCCTTGCCAACCTTCAATCCATGTGTCTGCTCCTAAAATATTCATAAAAGAACCATCTACGCCAAAAACATAAGTATCATCAAAATAACAAGCACGATCTATAACACCTTGATCATCTATGGCGAACCAACTTGTATCTCCTACCGACGGACCAACTCCTAAAGAACCCGCTTCAGAAGCCATTACCCAAGTACCTATAATTGGCGAAGGCTCATCTCTCACCAATTTATACTGCCAAAATACACCAGCACCAGATTCTATATAAACATTCATAGTATTCTTATCTTCTGATAAAGATGCATTATATGTTATTGTAGCTGGTACTGCCACATTAGGAAGTTCTCCTTCATTATTAGCTTTTGGCACTCCTAAATAAGCTCCCTCACCTGTTAATGTTACTGTTCCGTTAGACTCATCATAAATGTATGTTGCTGCTATACTTCCATTATGCGGTGCAACTGGCACCCCACATCCATCAGAACCTCCTTGCCAACCTTCAATCCATGTATCAACACCTAAAATATTCATAAAAGAACCATCTGCTCCAAAAACATAAGCATCATCAAAATAACAAGCACGATCTATAACTCCTTGGTCATCTATTGCAAACCAACTTATATCTCCTATTCCTGGGCCAACTCCTAAAGACCCAGCCTCGGACGCCATTTTCCAAGTACCAATAAAATCTGCTGCACTTGCCGTATTTGGTGCCTCTAAAGTAACCTCTTTAGTCCCTTCTAAAGTAGCTGCTCCAGCTCCTTTTGCAACCACTCTTATAGTGTATTCTCCCGCTATAGCATATTCATGAACTGCATTTTCTCCGACTAAAATAGCTGTAGGCTCTTCATCTATTACATCTCCAAAATACACATCGAACATAGTTGCATTTGTGGCCTCAGGAGAAACAGTTACCTCTAAAGAATTTGTTGTTATTGCTGTTCCAATAACTAAATCTGTTGGTGCAGCAAAAGAAATAATAACTTCTTTATTTAACTCACTTGTTAAACCTGTAGCCCCTATTGCTACTATTCTTAAATTAAACACCCCTTCTCCATAAGTATGTGTAGTTGCTTCTCCTGGGTTTACTTTTGTAGCAGTTTCTGCATCGGCATCTCCAAAATAGATTTCAAAAGCAGTAACACCGTTAGCTGTTGGGGCAACACTTACATTACCTGTATCATCCTGAGCAATACTAAAAGTTGCTTGCACATTTTCTGGTGCAGATACATTTTGAAACGCATAAGATGTTTCTTCTTCTGTACATGCATTAAATACCGTAGTTACTATAAAAAGCGCTAGTAATTGTTTTATATATTTCATTTTTTTTAGTTTATATGTTAATAGCCAGTGTTTTGAGTCCATCTATTACCTACCAATTCAAGCTCTATAGATGGTATTGGGAATACTTCGTTTTTACTTGTGGTAAAACCGTCAATTTCTTGTGCGGCTCTTTGTGTACGCACTAAATCGAAAAAGCGATGACCTTCACCAACTAATTCAACTCTACGTTCTTTATAAATATCTGCGGTTAAGTTGTTTCCTGTAGTGGTAACATTTGCTAACATAGCTCTAGTACGAACTCTATTTAAGTAGGACAACGCTTTAATATCATCAGGAGCTGCTTTTCTATTATGCGCTTCAGCGGCCATTAACAAAACATCTGCAAAGCGAATTGCTCTATAGTTATTTGGGTTGGTTAAATTAGCATCTCCAGTATTTAAATCTCCTTGACGAGAAATGTATTTACGATTATAATATCCGGTATGTTCATTACCAGATACAAACGATACTCCACTATTTTGAGCTGCCCATGATTCTATATCTAAAATAGCTACGTCTTTTCTTATATCCCCTTCTTCAAAAGCATCTACCACTTCTTGCGTTGGAATATTAAAACTAAAACCAGATTCAAATACTGGCCCCGTGTAATTACGTATACCATTAAAACCTACAGCAACATTACCTTCGCTACATTGTAGACAATCAAAACCTGCCCCTTCTTCATCTGTATATTGTACTTCAAAAACAGATTCTATATTATTTTCTCCCTCAAACTCGAACATAGAATTATAATCTGTAACCAAATCATATGGCCCTGTAACAATTAAATTATCTAAAACATTTGCTGCTTCTGTAAATTTGTCTTGGTATAAATATACCTTACCTAGTAAAGCTTGTGCTGCTCCTTTGGTTGCTCTACCTACATCTGTCTGAGAGCTTGGTAAATTTTCTGATGCAAATATTAAATCTATTTCTATTTGTGTATAAACCTCCGCAGTAGGAGTTCTTTCTACAACATCTTGATCTCCAAAAAGTAATCGTTCATCTATCGATAAAGGAACATCCCCAAACCATTTTACAAGTTCAAAATAGTAATATGCTCTTAAAAAAGTAGCTTCGGCAATTACACTTTCTTTACCAGAAAAATCTGTTTTATCCTTAAATTCTAACACATAATTTGCTCTATTTACACCAGCAAACATCCAGCTCCAAATATCTCCGAGTTGCGAATTAATTGGTGTATGCGTCATGTCATCTACCTCTTGTATTCCGGGAACATCGGTAGCACTTTCACCTCCTGCCAAAGTATTATCTGATGCTATTTCTCCAAGCATAACATTTAAATAAGTAGCTTGTAACAAATCATATGTAGCAGTTAATGCTTCTTGATACTCTTCTTCATTATTAAAGTAATCTTCCGAGTTTTCATCAAAAGAATCTACTTCTACAAAATCATCCCCACAGGATATAACTGCAAAAGCCGAAATAAAAAGGATAATTGAAAATTTTATTGTTTTATATCTCATCTTCATCGCTTTAAAATTTAAGATTAAGTCCTAATAAATAAGTTCTAGGCACAGGGTAAAAACCATTATCTATACCTGCACCAATAGGGTCTCCAGAAGAAGCACTTGGATCATACCCCTTATATTTTGTGAGTGTAAACACATTGTTAGCCGAAACATAAAATCGTAATTTATCTATCCCTATTTGCTCTAATGTTTTTGTCGATAAGGAATAGCCTAATTGAATATTTTGCAGTCTCACAAACGACCCATCTTCTACATAAAAATTAGAAAAATTGGTATTGGAAGTTGCTCCTCTTGTAACTCTTGGGTACGTATTTGTAGACCCTTCCCCTGTCCATCTATTTAAAGTATAAATAGACCTATTTACTAGTTGCTGGTTTCGTTCATAATCTCGTACAATTTCATTACCTATTGAAGCAAAAGCATAGGTACTAAAATCCCATTGTTTATAATTGAAAGAAAAGTTAACACCCATAGTCGCATCCGGAATTGGACTTCCAATATCTGTTCTATCATCCGTATCAATAACACCATCATTATTAGTGTCAATAAATTTCAAATCTCCAGGAGCAGCATTAGTTTGTGTTGCATGCGCGTCTACCTCTGCCTGGTTTTGAAAGATTCCATCTGTCTGCAATCCATAAAAATACCCAAGTGGTTTACCATCTTCCATTCTAGATGGAGGCTCTTGCCCTACACCAAAAGAACCGCCTGAAATAAAGCCTAGTCCATTATTTACAGAAACTACTTTATTCTCTAAAAAAGTTACATTATAATTAATATTGAAAGAGAAATCTTCAGATGGATTACTATGGTAACCTATAGCAAATTCTATTCCTTCATTTTCTACAGTCCCTGCATTTACAACAGGAGATTGAGAACCTGGAGCGGAAGCCCCTAAAATTCCAGAAACAGAAGGTTGGACCAATAAGTCTTCAGTGCGCTTTTTAAAATAATCCGCAGTAATATCTACTGAGTTATTAAAAAGTTTAATATCTAAACCAACATCTAAAGTCTTTTGCTCTTCCCATTTTATTTCTGGGTTAGATAATATTCCTACTGCACTACCAAAAGTTAGAATGTTATTAAATACATAAGTTCCTTCTCCTGATAAAACCGATCTATAGGCATTTGCCTCAATTCTGTCATTACCAACAATACCATAACTACCTCTAAGTTTTAAGAAAGAGATTAACTTGCTATTCTCTAAAAACTTTTCATCAGAAATAATCCATCCTAGAGAGCCAGAAGGAAAATATCCAAATCTATTGTTTGGACCAAAAGCAGTAGAACCATCCCTTCTTATTATACCAGAAAGTAAATATTTTCCTTTATGGTTAAATTGCAATCTTGTAAAATATGATAACAAACGAGCATCAAACTTATCCCCCCCATTTCTAAAATTATCTACTACATCGGATGCATTAGAAATATTTGCATTTTGAAAATCATTACCAGCAATATCAAACCCAGATAAACTTGCCAACTGCCCTCTTGTTCTAAAGACTGACATACCTAGAGTGGCTTTAACATTGTTATTTTCTCCAATATCTTTATTATAATTTAAAAAGGTATCGAAGGTATAATCTTTATAAATATTTTTTTCTTCCTTTATAGTATTACGATCCACATTAAATACTTTTCCCGACCCATAAAAAACAGTAGGTTTAAAGTCTTTTATTTTTACTTCGGAATAATTAAATTGATAACTAGACTCTAAAGTAAAATCATTTAAAAAAGAATAGTTAAGGGCTATTTTACCACTAATTTTACTTACATCATTCTTGTTATATGTATTTTCTACTTGCGCTAATGGATTTATAACCTCATTACCCAATCCTTCTGAAAGTGTATATGCTCCAGAAACATCTCTTATTGCAAATGTTGGAGCATTATTCAATGCATTAAATAAAACGGAACCTAAAGAATTCTCAGATAGAGTTTTTCTATTGGTCCCCATATATATTGCATTTGTAGTAAGCTTTAAATTGTCTAAAATTTCTGTGTTAAAATTAACTCTAGAAGTAAACCTTCTAAAATTAGCTTTTGGTCCACCAACTATACCATTTTGTGTAAGTAAGGATGATCCAAAAGAATATGTAGATTTTTCAGTACCTCCACTAACGCTAAGGTTATGATTAACCACAGCTGCTTTTTGAAATACTTGATCTTGCCAATCTGTACCTTCACCTAAAACCGAAAGATTTGTATACGGCAATTCGCTACCAGTTGCAGCATAAGCCTCATTTATTAATAAACCATATTCCGTAGCGTTAAGTACTGGAATTTTTCTTGAAGCCTCCTGAAAACCTCCATAAACATCATAATTAAACTTTAACTCTGTGTTCTTTTTGCCCGTTTTAGTTGTTATTAATATAACCCCATTTGCTGCTCTTACCCCATAAATACCTGCGGTGGCATCTTTAAGAATATTCATACTCTCAATATCTCCAGGGTTAACTACACTTAAATCTTCTATAACATTACCATCTACCAAAATTAAGGGTCTATTATCCCCGTTGGTAGAGATTCCACGTATACGAATATTCGATGCAGCTCCAGGGGAACCAGAATCAGTTGTAATTTGCACTCCGGCAACTTGCCCTTGTAAAGCTTGATCTATTTGGGTTGGGTTTAAATCCTCAATACTTTCTGACCCTACCACTGTAACTGCACCGGTAAGCTCCTTTTTAGTAGAAGTTCCATACCCTACAACAACAACCTCATCTAATACACTAATATCATCTTGCATTATAATTTGGAGAGGAGAATTGTCTTCAATATAAAGTTCTTTGGTTACAAACCCTAAGTAAGAAAAAATTAAAGTATCGCCACTATTAACCCCAGAAATCTTAAAATTCCCATCAAAATCTGTTGTGGTTCCATTAATAGTACTTTTTACAATAACATTAACTCCCGGTAAAGGATCTTTTAAAGATGCATCCTTTACATTCCCAGTAATCGTAAAATCTTGACTCCATATAATAGAAGAACTAAACACTAATAAATAAAATAATACTGTATGCTTCATTATGTTTCATTTTGTTGTCACAATATATAGCTATAAATTTTTTATTAAAAAAAACAGACCACAACAAAAAATATACGAATCATAAATAAATAGGCTTAAAATTATCAAAATAATAACAATAGGCCTAAATAACAGTAATTACGCAATATCAAAATATAGAAACGCTGAACTCAAAACCAGCCAACTATAAGCTATTGTATGGGTAATGTTGTGGTGATTATGAGTTTTGTACAGGTTAATTATAAACTCAAAATATAATCAGATAGGCTTTTTTCATGCTCTAAACCCATTTTTTTACGTAAACGATATCTTTTTACCTCTACACTGCGGCCAGATATGTTTAATAATGGTGCTATTTCCTTAGAAGATAAATTAAGTCTTAAATAAGCGCACAAACGTAAATCATTAGAAGTTAACTCAGGATGAATCTCTTTAATACGCTTAAGAAAATCTTTATCTGCATTATTAAATGCCTGTTCAAATGTTCTCCAGTCATCCGCATTATTAATATTACGATCAATGGTTTTTATAACCATTTTTATTTGCTGTGGTGTTTCGGCATTTACGAGTTGTGATTTTAAAACATTTAAGAACTCATTCTTTTTTATTATACTCATTGTAGAACTCGCTAACTCTCTATTTTTAGATTCAATTTCGTCTTTGAGTTTTTCATTTTTTATTTCTATAATTTTCCGTTTTGTTTTTTGTTCTTTTCTTTTGATTTTTTTTCTATTCTCTTTCAGCAAAAGCTCTTGCTGATTTTTATAATAAAATTTAGAATACCTATGTACCAGAAACACTACAGCACTAAAAAGCAATAAATATATTGCGTATGCTAGATAAGAAAAATACCATGGTCTATGTATTACAAAGCTCTTAGATACTGTATTAGTAATTAAACTATTTACTCTTGCTCTAACTCTAAATGTATATTCTCCAAAAGGTAAATTTTCAAAACTGGCGTCTGCTTTGTTAGACCATGCGCTCCACTCGTTATGTTCATCTGATAATTGGTATTGATAATTTACTTCAGCATACTTATCATATTCTGGAACATTATAAGAAAAAGCAATACTGTTTTCTTTAAACTCTAACTCATTATTAGCATTTAGAGATATTGCCTGCGCAACTAGATTTCCTGGATTTTTTTTAACCCCAGTTATAGCCACCTTGTATTCATTTTCTTTTAGTTTATTAAGATTTAAAGTAACAAAACCATTAGAAGTACCAATTAGATAGTTATTCTTAGATAAAGGTGTTATGGACTCAAACCCATAAACCCCCATATTTTTTCGGAAATAACCGGGCACTGGAATTTCAATTACTTCATGCTTATCATTGAGTTGTGCAGGAGTTAAACTAAGAATACTATTGTTAGAGAAACCCCATAATCGATTATTTTTAGAATCTGAAACTAAAACTCCAAATGGAGGAGCATCCCTCTCAAAAAAATTATCATTGAGTGCTTTATCCAGTTCAAATTTGTCTTTTGTTTTATTAAAAGAAAACATACCGTCACTGGTGGTATAAATAATTTGCCCATTAAAACTCGCTAAACTTGCTCCACTACCATAAGGTTCTTGATTGGTAATTTTAACGACCTTCGTAATGTCATCATCTAATTCTAGCACAAATACTCCTTTGTTTTCATGGTTCACTACCAATTTTGTGTCACTTATCCATTCAAAAAAACGTGAAGCAATATCAAAACCTTCAATTTTATTTCTTAATTCCCATGCATTACCATTTCTTTTTAAAACGCTAATTCCTTGATAATTCCCTTGTAATAATAAATCTGGATTATCCTTAAAAGGCTTTATATCCCATGTTCCAGGTATACTCGAAATTAATTTTGCCTTTTTATTCTTAATTTGATATGTTCCATTGTTGTGGCCGCAAAACAAATCTCCATTAACCATACGTAAAGCCCAAACTTGTCCTTTAGTACTTGACATAAATTCAAAATCATTATCCGAATTTTTATGTTTATAAAACACTCCCTGATTTGTTCCTAAGTACAAATAATCATCTTTTACAATGGCTGAATACACCTGACCTAGACTACCTATATTATCAATATATTCTTTAAACGGCGAACTAAGATTTACTACAGAAAGTCCATTATCTAATGCTAGCCATAAATTTTTCTCCTCATCCTCAAAAATAGAAAGAACAGTATTATTGTTTAATCCTTTTTGTTGGTTTATTGCATTCACAAGGTTCCCCTCTCTATCTATATGATATATACCGTTTGATATAGTACCAACAACTATACTCTCATCCTGTAATTGTAAACTACTATAAACATTTACTTTTGTTGAAAGTCTATCCAAAGCTGTAGGCCATACCTTCAAATTGTCTTCTTCTAAGGAATAAAATATTCCATTTTCCGAAAGAAACATCAATTTATTATCCCTTAGGAAGATGCCTATGATTAAATTTTCTTTGATTATAGGACTATCTGTAACCAATACAGAGGTACCGTTTTCAATTTTAAAAATACCTAGCCCACTTTTTTGAAAATAAATAGATTCTCCTATTCTAAATATTTGGGCTCGCTTAGAAGGGGACTCAATTATATTTAAAGAAAAATCCTTGGTATTGTATATGTAAATTTGCTGAAGGGACTGAAATAAAATCCAGTCTTTATATTCTGTAATATTCCAAAACTGCTCATCTTCTACTAAAGTAAGATCAGAATTAGAAGATATAGAATTATATTTTAGTATTCCTGTATCCTCTTTCTCCCAAAACCCAAACTCCATATAACAACCAGTGTAAATACGATTATTAATGGCCTTTACAGAACGTATTACAGATCCATTTGGAGATGCATAGAGTTTCCAATTAGCCCCATCAAAAGCCAACAAACCACTATTATTGGCTACATAAATATATTTTTCTTTGGATTGTGTTATGGACCAATTTTGATTTGCCCCTCCATAAGTAACTGCGGAAAAATTCTGAATAGGTGGTAACTCCTGAGAGAAACAGTTACAAGCTAAAAAACAAAGAAGTATAAAAATCTTATTTTTCAAAAAAAGAATATTTTCTTAAAAATATAATTTTTAACTGAATAAAAAGAGAAAATACCTATACAATTTCTGCATTTAAACCCGCTTGTAATAACCTAGTACAACGTGGTTTCAAATCTTTAAACTCACCAGTTTTAACAGTACATTTACCATTATAGTGAACAATTAAAGAGCATTGTTCAGCTTGCTCTGATGTATGATCACAAACAGCTACTAGCGTATCTATTACATGATCAAAAGTATTAACTTCATCATTAAATAGCACAATCTCATTCTGGTTTGCAGTTTCTTCTTCTAATAATAACTCTTCCGATATCTCTTCCCTGATGCTCATATTATAAGGGTTTTATATAAACTAAAATACATATTTTGCGGCAACCCAATTATTTTTTTCTAAGTTTTTTTCAAATTTTAACGAATACTCTCCGCACTTACTAGTAATCATATCTAAATCTTCTAGATAAAAACCACTTAGAAAAAGGGAAGCCCCAGCGTTTAAACATTTTGCATAAATAGGAATATCTGCTACTAATATATTCCTGTTTATGTTGGCAATTATCACATCAAACTTTTTCCCTCTTAAAAGACTTGCATCGCCTTCTAAAACCTTAATATTAGGGAAACCGTTTCTTTCTACATTCTCTTTGGCATTTAAATAGCACCAATTATCAATATCTATCGCTTCTACAGGTGCAGCTCCTTTCATAGCTGCTAAAATGGCTAATACGCCTGTTCCACTACCCATATCTAAAACAGATTTTCCTGTAAAATCATTTTCTAAAATATGCTTTAACATCATAAATGTAGTTTCATGATGCCCTGTACCAAAACTCATCTTGGGTTCTATTACAATATCATAATCTACTTTAGGAGCGTCATGAAAAGGAGCTCTAACCACACAGGCATCACCAACCTGTATAGGCTTAAAATTCTCTTCCCATGTAGCATTCCAATTTTCTTGCTCTATCTCTTTTACTTTATATTCTATCTTAAAATTCTCGTTCTCTAATATTGCAATACCATCTACTATAGATTCTTGCCAATCTGTTTTTTGAATATATGCTAAAACGCCATTTTCGTTTTCCACAAAACTTTCAAAGCCTATTTCACCAAGTTCCGCAATTAAAATATCGGATGTTGGTTGTACAGGAAAAACGGTAAAAGCGTATTCTATATATATGATATTTGCCATACTTATTTACTTAAGTGTATTAAAAAAAGCTGCTTAGAAGATAGCTCCTAAACAGCTTTTACATATTTATTCTAAAACTAAATAGCTTTAATTATATCTACAAAATTATCGGCAACTAAAGCAGCACCTCCAATTAAACCGCCATCTACATCTGGCTTAGAAAATATCTCTTCTGCGTTAGCTGGTTTTACACTTCCACCATATAAAATAGAAACGTTATTTGCTATTTCAGCATTATAGGCTTCTGTTATTGTTTTACGTATAAAAGCATGCATTTCTTGTGCTTGATCCGCAGAAGCTGTTTCTCCTGTACCAATAGCCCATACTGGCTCATAAGCTAATATAATAGAACTCCACACATTTGCATCTAAAGAGAAAAGAGCATTTTTAATTTGACTTTCTACAACTTTAAAATGGTTTCCAGATTTTCTATCTGCTAACTCTTCACCAAAACAAAACATTACACGTAAATTCTTAGCTAAGGCTGCTTTTACTTTTTTCTCTAAAATTTCATCTGTCTCCCCAAAATAAGCTCTTCTTTCTGAGTGTCCTAAAATAACTGTATCTACACCAATATTCACCAACATATCTCCAGAAATTTCTCCTGTGTAGGCACCACTTTCTGCAAAATGCATGTTTTGTGCAATAGCATTTATTGTTGAAGACTCTAAACTTTGTACTGCTGCTGCTAAATTTACAAAAGTAGGTGCCACCATAACTTCTGCATTAGTATCTGGTAATTTAGCTGCAAGCTCTGTCAACAAAGCCTCTGTTTCTGCTAAATTTTTATTCATTTTCCAATTTCCGGCTACTATTTTACTTCTCATCTCTTTATTTTGAAAGTTGTTTAGTTATTCTATATCTATTAAAATTCTTATTAATTAAATTGTAATTCTTCCAAATCGTTATAATGCACTTTTTGTTTTATGGTTCCTTTTTCTAAAACTAAAACTCCTGGATTAGAACGCACAATTGTTTTTAAAGCAGTTTCATCTGTAAAATAAAATGGAAATTCTAAATTGTATGCTTTACTAATTTCATCTGTCTGCTCTGGCCCAGAGGCAGACATTCCAATTACTTTATACCCTTTTTTCTCTGCAGCAACAGACATTTCTTGAATTTCTGCATAAAAATCTGTATTTGTTTTTCTTAAATCATAAGCAACTACCATTACCAATTTAGGTTCTTGTAATAATGAATCTGCAAAATCCTCCCCATTTTGTTCTATTGTAAAATCGTGTATAGGCGGCTCATACCCTTTTTGAATTTCTGTAGTTTCTACATCTATAAAATCTCCAGCAACAGTTGGGTAATCTCCTTTGGTATGATGTATTTCCTCTTTCCCATTTACATTAAATTTCCAAGCATAATCAAAAACAGCTTCTGGAGCATCTTTAGGAACCGTCATACCATCTTTAATATTTGCTTCAATTTTATAAGGCCTAAAATCTATCACAGGTAAATGATTTAAAACATAGTATCCATAACCAACACATAGTATTAAAGCTATTGCAACTGCAATTCTATTAGGGTAAGGTCTAAATAATGGTGTTATCAACTTTTTCTTTATAAAAAGGAATACTATTAAAATTAATAAGACAATATCTTTAGAAAAAGACTCCCAAGGGGTTAGTTTTATAGCATCTCCAAAACAACCACAATCCGTAACTTTATTAAAATAAGCAGAATAGAAAGTTAAAAAAGTAAAGAAAACAATCATTAAAAGAAGGTTCCACATGGTAAACTTTACTCGAAAACCAACTAAGAGCATTACACCCAAAAGAACTTCAAAAATAACTACACCTATAGAAATCCAAAGAGCATAAGGCTCTAAAAAAGTTAAGTTTAAAACTGCTTCGCTAAAGTATTCTTGCAATTTAAAAGAAAACCCCACGGGGTCATTTAACTTTATAAATCCGCTAATTATAAAAAGAACCCCAACAAATAGCCTACAAAAACCAACTAAATACTTCATATTATTTAGTCTTATTTTCGTTAATATGAATCATAGCAAATACTGCATAATTAACCATGTCTTGGTAATTAGCATCTATACCCTCACTAACTATAGTTTTTCCTTTATTATCTTCTATTTGCTTTACACGTAAAAGTTTTTGCAAAATTAAATCGGTTAAAGAGCTCACACGCATATCTCTCCAAGCTTCTCCATAATCATGATTTTTATTTTCCATCAACGTTTTCGTCTCTGAAGTATGTTTATCATAAAGAGCAACCGCTTTTTCTAACTGCAAATCGGGTTGTTCTACAACACCAAGTTCTAACTGAATTAATGCCATAATACTATAATTAATAATGCCAATAAATTCTGAAGTTTCCCCTTCATCTACTTTACGCACCGAGTTTTGTTGTAAACTTCGTATTCTTTGTGCCTTTATAAAAATTTGGTCTGTTAAAGATGGAAGCCTAAGAATACGCCATGCGCTGCCGTAATCTTTCATCTTTTTCTGAAATAAATCTCTACAAATTTTTATAACCTCATTATATTGCTCCGAAGTATGTTGCATGTAAATCTAATTTCCGTAAATTTCGCTTAAAATATTGTAAACGTCAAAGTTCTCGATTTAATCTTTCTTTGTCAAGTAATTACAACGCTATTATTTAGTAAAATGACTATTAATTGTAACGAAAACCTTATAGATTTATCTACTCCCAAAATAATGGGTATTTTAAATGTTACTCCCGACTCTTTTTTTGATGGTGGTAAGTTTAAAAATATAGATGACGCCCTTTTACAAACAGATAAAATGCTCCAAGATGGCGCCACTTTTATAGATGTTGGTGCTTATAGTTCTAAACCTGGTGCAAATGCTGTTTCTGAGGAAGAAGAGTTAGCTCGTATATTGCCTATTGTGACTCAAATACAAAGCTCTTTTCCTAATTGTATTTTATCTATAGACACTTTTAGAAGTTCCGTTGCTAAAGCATGTGTAGATGCTGGCGCTGCTATAATAAATGATATTTCTGGCGGAAACTTAGATCCAAAAATGTTTACAACCGTTGCAGCATTAAAAGTGCCTTATATTTTAATGCATATGCGTGGTACTCCACAAAATATGCAGCAAAACACAACGTATAAGAATCTAATAAAAGATATTATATTTTATTTTTCGGAACAAGTCTATAAAGCCAAAGAAGCTGGTATTAATGATATTATTATTGATCCTGGTTTTGGTTTTGCAAAAACCTTAGAGCAGAATTATGAACTTTTAAATAAGTTAGATTTACTACAAAACCTAGATGCTCCAATTTTAGCGGGACTAAGTAGAAAGTCTATGATTTATAAAACACTAAAGACTGATGCTAATAATGCCCTAAATGGAACTACTGCACTAAACATGGTATGTTTAAACCATGGAGCAGCTATTTTACGAGTTCATGATGTTAAGGAAGCTATGGAATGTGTCCAATTATTTAATGCTTTAAAGAAAAACTAATAAACATCTTATTCAAAAATAGCAGCATTACTTTTAAAGCTTTTAAACTCTAGTGCATTATTACTATAATCTAGCACAAACATCGTCTGTTGTTCTCCTTTTTTGCCTTTATACCTAGTTTGTGGTTTTACTAAAAAAGTAATGCCATTATTTTCTAACTTTTCTTGTATTTTTTTAAACTCGTCTTCTTCTAAAACACAACCAAAATGAGGAATAGGAACTTTAAGATTTTCTACTTTACCACAATAATCTAAGTCTGCAATAGCATTAGAAACATGAGCCGAAAGTTGGTGTCCAAAAAAATTAAAATCGACCCAGCTATCTGTTTGTCTTCCTAAAGAACAGCCCAAAATATCTTGATAAAACAAAATAGTACTCTCTATATCTTTTACTTTAAATGCAAAATGAAAAACTGTATGCATACTTAATATCCTTTTTTTAATGAAACTACATTTACTAAGGCCTTTTTGTTTAGAAAATTCTGATAGTTCTCTATAACTTGTTCTGCAGCACTTTCAATAGAAGTAAGACTAGCTATGTGTGGCGTTATTTTAATTTTTTTATGCTCCCAAAATGGATGTTTTTCTGGTAATGGCTCTTCTCTAAAAACATCTAATAAAGCTCCAGATAGTTTAGAAGAGTTTACTAGTTGTAATAAATCTTCCTCTACCAGATGTTCTCCCCTGCCTACATTAATTAAAAATGCATTAGTTGCTATGCTTTCTAATGTATTTGCATTTAAAATATCTCTTGTCTCTTTCGTTAACGGCAAAAGGTTAATTAAAAAATTAGTATCCTGTAAGCAATTCTTAAATTCATCTTTTCCATGAAAACTGGTAACCCCAGAAAGTTGTTTTTTAGAATTACCCCACCCTTTTACTTTAAAACCAAGGCTAGAAAAATTCTGAGCAACGTACCCTCCTATACTCCCCAAACCAAGTATTGTTACAGTAACATTTTTAAAAGAAGCATACCCATGTTGCTCCCATTTTTTTTCTTTTTGTTGGGACAAATAAAGACTTGTATTCTTAAGTTCTCCTAAAACTACTGCTGCTAAAAACTCCCACATATCTTGTGTTAGCTTAGTATCCACAATTCTGGTAACTACCGTATTTGGTGGTAACGTTTGCGAATTAGTTATATGGTCTATAGATGCTCCTACAGACTGTACCACCTTTACGTTAGGGAATGTATTAAATACGTCTTTTTTAGGTTTCCAACATAGTATAAAATCTACCAAAGAGGCATCTTTTACCTCTGGATAAACTTCTATTGTTTCTTCTGGCAATTTTTCTATTAATTGTTTGTGCCAAGGATCAGGGTTCTTATTTTCAAAAATTAAGAGTATACTCATGCTATTTGTATTTACACCAAAAGTATATTGAAATTTGAATTTACAAAAATAGATTCATTGGCTAGAACATAATATTTAACCGAAAAAAGTTTATTTTTATAAAAAATAAGATAGATTCCATGGTTGATGCTATTGATATAGAATTAATACGTTTTTTAAAAGATAATTCTAGATTGTCTTTTGCAGATTTAGGAAGAAAGATAAACCTATCTCCTTCCGCAGTACGAGATCGTGTTCAGAAAATGGAAGATTTAGGCATTATTCAGAAATACGGTATTACAATAGACAATAAAAAACTAGGATACGACTTAGAAGCCTTTATTTTACTTAAAATTTTTCCGGGCCAACTAAAACATATTTTAGAAATAATTAAGGATTTTCCTGAAGTAAAAGAAGCACATAGAATTACTGGTAGCCAGAACATACATTTAAAAGTAGTATTAAAGAACCAAATTGCGTTACAAAAACTTTTAGACCAACTAATGGTCTTTGGGGATACTAACACATTTCTTATTTTATCAGAAATTTAGTTTTTAATATAGCATTTTAGAAAAAATAGCGTTACACTACTAATAGATTTTATTTTACCTAATTTTACAAAAACGATTAACCATTGGATTTTCTAAATTTTTTAGACTTAAGAATAACAGACATTATAGATATTATCTTAGTGGCTATTCTGCTCTATTATATTTATAAATTAATTCGCGGTTCTGTAGCCATAAATATTTTTATTGGTATTGTAATAGTTTGGGGCTTCTGGAAACTTACCGAGCTTCTTGGCATGGAAATGATAAGTAGCATGGTTGGTGCTTTTATGCAAGTTGGTTTAATTGCGCTTATTATAGTTTTTCAGCAAGAAATACGAAAATTTCTTTTAATGATTGGTTCAACCAATTTTTCTAACAAACGAAATTTTATAAAACATTTTAAATTCCTAAAACAAGAGAGTCTTTCTACAAGCGTAAATGTAGACGAACTTATAAGTGCTTGCGACAAAATGGCGACCACTAAAACAGGAGCAATCATAGTTTTAGAGCGCAACAACTCTTTAGATTTTATTAAATCGTCTGGAGATACCATGCATATAGAAATTAATCAGCCAATTGTAGAAAGTATATTTTATAAAAATAGCACATTACACGATGGTGCTGCTGTTGTTTCTGGCAATTATATTGTTGCTACTCGTGTAATTTTACCTGTTTCTAATGAACGTAGTATTCCTTTGCGTTTTGGATTACGACACAGAGCTGCTGTTGGTATTACCGAAAAGACAGATGCTCTTGCTATTGTTGTTAGCGAAGAAACCGGACTTATTTCTTATATTAAAAACGGAGAGTTTATTCTTTACAAAGACACCCAAGAACTTATAGAAATGATTAAGGAAGACTTAGTGTAATAGCTACGCTACTTCTTCCGATAAAAATTGCGCTTCGTACAAATTACTATAATAGCCGTTTGCATTTAGCAACTCTTTATGTGTACCAGTTTCTACAATTTTACCAGCTTCCATAACAATAATTTTATCGGCTTGTTTTATAGTTGCTAAACGGTGTGCTATAATAATAGAGGTTCTGCCTTGGGTAATTTTCTCTGTAGCACTTTGTATTAATTGCTCGGAATAAGTATCTACAGAAGAGGTTGCTTCATCTAAAATTAAAATGCTAGGGTTACTCACATAAGCCCTTAAAAAAGCAATTAATTGCCTTTGTCCGCTAGATAGCATTGCGCCACGTTCCTTAACATCATAACTATACCCACCAGGTAAACTAGTAACAAAATCATGCACTCCTATTTCTTTGGCAGCTGCTTCTATTTTGTCTATGGTAACCAATTTTTCTTTTAAAGAAATATTATTCTCTATAGTATCTGCAAAAAGGAAAACGTCTTGTAATACTACTGCTATTTTTTCTCTTAAAGAAGGTAAGTTAAAGTCCTTTATATTTATGTCATCAATCAAAATTGCTCCAGAATTAATTTCATAAAATCTATTTAGTAAATTAATTATGGTAGATTTTCCTGCACCTGTAGCACCTACAATAGCAACCGTTTCTCCTGCTTTTACATCAAAAGAAATACCGTGTAACACCTCTTCGTCTTCTACATAACTAAAATGCACATTTTTAAAAGAAATATTGCCCTTTACATCTTCCTTTTCAATAGTACCGGTATTAGTAATAGCACTATCTGTATCTAATATTTTAAATACTCTATTTGCAGCAACCATTCCCATTTGTAGGGTGTTAAATTTATCGGCAATTTGGCGTAATGGTCTAAATAATAAATCAATCAGAAAGAAAAAAGCAAAAACATCTCCAACCTCATTTGCTCCTATGTTTACTACATTTTGTAAAATTCCAAACCAAACCACAAGACCAATTGCTATAGAAGAAACAATTTCTGCAATAGGAAAAAAGATAGAGTTATACCAAACCGTTTTTAACCATGCATTTTTATGCTTTTCATTAATGTCTCTAAACTTAGCGCTCTCTATTTTTTCGCGAGTAAAAAGCTGTACAATTTTCATTCCTGTAATTCGCTCTTGCACAAAAGAATTCAAATTAGAAACCTGTGTTCTTACTTCATTAAAAGCCACTTTCATTGCTTTCTGAAAAACACGTGTTGCATATAGTATTATAGGCATTAAAGCAAAAACAATAAGTGCCAATTTCCAGTTTAGATATAGCATAACTACTGCAGCTGCTAGCATCTTTAATAAATCGGCCACAATAACAAAAAACCCTTGGCTAAAAATTTCTCCAATACGCTGCATATCTGCCACAGCACGGGTTACTAAAACCCCTAAAGAAGAAGTATCAAAATACTTCATTTTAAAGCCTAGCATTTTTTTAAAAAGGTTTACTCTAATATCTTTTATTACAGATTCTCCCAGCCAGTTAGCATAGTAATTAAACAATAATTGGCAAGTAACTTGCGCTATAAGCACCCCTACCAATGCAAGTATGTAAATTCCTAATACATCTGCATCTTTTGCTTTTATTCCGTCATTAATAACACGCCCTACTAACATAGGAGTCATTACCGCAAAAATAGATACTAATATTGCGGCAAGTGCAACACCATAAAACGTAGCCCTATATGGCTTGGTATGTTGCATTAATCGATTAAAAAGGCTTTTGTCAAATGCTTTTCCGGAATCTTTATCCATACTACTCTACAATTGCTTTTGGGTATAAAACTTGGGTCAAATATAACCCTTTTGCGGGTACAGAAACACCAGCATTAGCCCTATCCTTACTTTTTATAATAGTATTAACATCTTTGACCGTTAGTTTCCCTTTTCCTACCTCTAAAAGTGTCCCTACAATAGCTCTAACCATGTTTCTTAAAAACCTATTTGCTGTAATGGTAAATACTAAATTCTCGTTATTCTGTGTCCATTCTGCCTTTGTTATAGCGCACAAATAGGTATACACATCGGTATTACTTTTAGAAAAACACTCAAAATCTTCCTCGGTAAGTAAAATTTTAGCCGCAGTATTCATTGCTGCAATATCTAGAGGTTGTTTTACATAATGCGCCGCATCAGTAGCAAAAGGGTCTTTCTGTTGTCTAATCCAATATTCATAGGTACGCGCAGTAGCATTAAACCTAGCATGTGCATCTTCTTTTACGGCTACTATTTTTTGCACCGCAATATCGTCTGGTAAATAAGAATTTAATTTGTACTCTAAATTTTTAATCTCTAAAGATTCTATATCAAAATGCGCATACATTTGCTTTGCATGTACCCCAGCATCTGTTCTACCAGCGCCTGTTAAAACTATGGTTTGGTTTAGTATCGTAGACATTGCTTTTTCTAACACCTCTTGTACCGTAATAGCATTGGGTTGGCGTTGCCATCCATGATATTGTTTCCCGAAGTATGAAAATTGAATAAAAAATCTCAAAAGAATAGGCTAATTTTGTGAAGCTACAAAGATACTTTTTATAACCCATTTTTGCAGTATTTAAAAATTAGCATATAGTTTGACAAAAATCCTTCTTCTTTCCGATACACATTCTCATATAGATGACACCATTTTAAAATACGCAAAACAGGCCGATGAAATTTGGCATGCCGGAGATATTGGCTCTTTAGAAGTTACCGATGCTTTACAGAAAATAAAGCCTTTACGGGCTGTTCATGGTAATATAGATGACCACGTACTACAAAAAGAATTTCCAGAAAACAACCGTTTTATGTGCGAAGGGGTAGATGTTTACATGACCCATATTGGTGGCTACCCTCCTAAATATAATATAAGAACACGCGATATTATTAAGCAAAACCCACCCAAACTATTTATTTCTGGACACTCTCATATTTTAAAAGTTATGATGGATAAAAATCTTGGAGTACTACACATGAACCCTGGCGCTTGTGGCAAACACGGTTTTCACCAAATGCGAACCATGCTTAGGTTTGTAATTACCGGGGACCAAATAAAAGATTTAGAAGTAATTGAAATAGGAAAGCGTTAAATTGTAGAATACAACAAAATTATACCAAGCCTACTACTGCAATTAAAACCAAATAAATTGTAGCGTATATTAAAGCTTTTAGTTTGTATTTTTCTATGTTGTATATAGTAGCCATTCCTCACATTTTTACCTCTACAAGGTACTTTTTAAACCCCCAATAGCAGGAAACATATTATCTAAATAATAACACATATGTTTAAAGCATAGTAGCAACTACCTTTTTTTACACAAAACCGTTATTTACATAACTGTTAATAATTTCTTACAAGCAAATGTAGTTTGTACTATAACTTCTTTTATTTTTGAGGCACTTCCCCCTATTTATTATATACTAACGATTAAAAATTCCTGTTATCCGGGAGTTAGCCATAATT
Organism: Maribacter vaceletii; assembly: GCF_003634105.1. Lineage (GTDB taxonomy): Bacteria > Bacteroidota > Bacteroidia > Flavobacteriales > Flavobacteriaceae > Maribacter_B > Maribacter_B vaceletii. The sequence continues at coordinate 344,851 of NZ_RBIQ01000009.1, forward strand.
TACCTTCCAAAGTGAAATTAGAAGAAATAATCAGAAATCTTGACTACAGCAAATTTACTTTGGACTTACCAGACGGAATAACAAGTGGGTTTTATTTAAATTTTATCAGAGTTGAAAACTTTGACAAATTGTTTCTTAAAGCACATAAAGAGTTTAATGAAACAAAAAGCTTAGAAAAACAGAAAAAGATATTAAATGAAGAGGTAAAAGTCTATAAAGCTTTGACTAGTTATTTAAAAAAAACAATCTCGGGAATTGATAAAAAAACCACTAATTTAATTACTTCATTTAATCCCGAATCAAAAGAACATATTGAATCAACACTAACTGATTTTTTTAAGTATGATGAAAGCTTGAGCTTTGAAGAAAAAATAAAAATTCAAACTTTAAAAAAATTGAATCAGCAACTTACTGAATCTGAACAAGCAATTTTCGAATTAGAAAACTATGAATTTTCAACTTACAAATATGAAGATTTTCTAGGTGGTGATTTTTATTTGAGATTTGCAAAAGAAAGAATAATTTATAAAGAAATTAGTATTGGAAATATAAGACACGGAAGCAGTATATTATATAAAGATGAAACACAGAAAAAAGATAAAAACGATTTGTTAAATATTCTAGCTTTTCTTCAAGCTTCACCTAACTTTATTATTACTAACAATAAGTATTACAACGAAAAACTGACAAACATTTACAAGGAGTTTGATATACTTGACCTTCTAACCTTGAATAGCAGCAAGTTCTTTAACAATCCAAAAGGAGAGTTTCGAACTTTGGCTACACCTATATTGAAACTTTATAAAAAAACAAATTTCACTATTCTTCCAGAAATCAATATGCCACAATTATTTGATTTATATCACTCTTCTTTAAAACAAATAGAACCATTACCTAGGTGTGTTTTTTTGTTTAGAATTGTAGAGTATGGAAAAAACTACCATTATCAGCAGTTATTTAGACCAAACAATATTGAATTGAAAGATGTTATCGAATATTACTATGAAAAGGTTGTAGAACATAAATTTATTCCTCTTTACTTTTTAGATTATGGTTCAAACTGGGATTCTAAAACTGATTCAATGATTAAAAAGAGAAAAACTCAATACAGAAACCTAATGGTTGAATTGAAAAAGAAATCAAAGGAATTAATAAAATACTGGAATAATCATAACTATTTAAAATCAAAATCTTTAGGAGAGATTATTTATAACACTGGAAGAAATACAGTTGCTCACGGAGGAAATGGTAATCAAAATATAAATTATGACTATGACAACAAGTATAAACATATAAATGATGTAAATGTCTTTCTTGAATTAATTGCAAGATATCTAATAGAAATTCAAAATCCGAAATTAAAAGATATTGTTCATCGACAAAAGAGTATTTACGAAAAAAACTGTTCTCATTTGAAAATGATGAAAGACAAACAACCGATTATTAAAATATAAAAAACTATGGCTAACAACGTGTATAATTAATGGCTAGTCCTCGCCTACTTACGAAAATCCTCGCGGATTTTCTATTCGGTTTGTATTTGCTAAATTAGGTGCTTGAACACGCCACTAATCATACACAAAACCGTTGTAGCTAATTAAAAAATAGTGTCAACTCAAAATGAATATTTATGAACAGAAAGTCATTTATTAAAAAAGGAATTATAAGTAGTGTAGGATTAGGTTTGATTCCGACTTTGAGTTTTGGGGCAAATCAAACTGACCCAGAACCTTATAAAGTTGAACTTGTCAAAGAATTTGTTCTTGCAGGACATTTTAATTTAGACAAAGTAAAGAGTATGCTAATTGACTATCCCAATCTAATCTATAGTCGATACGACTGGGGAAATGGCGACTTTGAAGAGGCTATTGAAGGCGCTGGTCATAAAGGGAATAAAGAAGTGGCAAACTATTTAATTGAAAAAGGTGCTAGAGTAAACCTTTTTGTTCTTACGATGCTAGGAAAAACGAATTTGGTCAAGCCTACATTAGAAGCGTATCCTAATCTAATATTCTCAAAAGGTCCACACGGTTTGTCCTTACTTCATCATGCAGAAATTGGAGGAGAAGAATCAAAAGAACTATTTAATTATTTACTTGAAAAAGGATTGACAGAAAAGAGTTTTAGTCTAAAATAACTGGCTACAACACTATATACAGCAAATTGGGCGATTAGTGTTTAGTCGAAAGGTTCTTGTCTATTTTTGTAAGGTCGCCAAATCTTTTGGATTTGGCTTTTAAAATTGAAAAGATAAAAACAAACAAAAAGATTCGGCTAATTACTTAAACGGAAACAAAAGTGCTCTTTTATCCCCGTACTAATCATAGCCGAGACGTTAATTAAAGGGAAAATGTCTGAAAATATTATTACTGCGATTATTGCTGGTTCTGTTTCAATAATTATATCCGGAATAGCGGGAATTTATACCATAATCAAAAACAAAAAAAGATTTGATGATCTAAAAAAGGAATTGATAACAAAATCTAAAACGGAGGACTTTATAACCGCAAGAATAAAGTTTCTTGACGATTATCGTGAGTTTCATCCTATACTTGTAGAAAATCTTAATGGTAATTCTGAAGACAAAACGAAGGCGCTTCAATCATTAATAGATTTTTTTGCAGAAAAGGCAAAAGACTATTATATGCGTAACAGGGCTTTTCTAAAATCTAAGGAACTGGAAAATTTATTAACCAAAATAAATGCTTTGTTTGATTCGAAAACCTTAAATAATAAAGAAAGTAATGAAAGAAGTAACTTAGGAACTAATCTATTGAGTTTTGTTAAGAAATTAAATGAACAGAGTCTAAAATAATAACTAAGCATAACAATACCTAAACGTATTGCGGACTTTTGGGTAAAATAGAAAGGTCTGTGTATATTTATAATGTCGCTAAATCTTATGCCACGAAGCTTCTGGGTAGCTTTGGATAATAAAAAACAAAACCAAATAATAAGCTTTAGCTTCGTGCGAAGACGGAAACGAAAAGTTTCCTTTCTACCGCACTACGCTTAGCCGAGACCGTTGTAAAACATTTGGTACGTTAAATGCGAAATCAATACATTGACAAGATTGCCGTAAAAATGTCGCAAACAAACCGTTATCAAATAGACAGATTCATAATTAGTTTTGTAGAAACAATAAACCAAAATTAACTATGAACGAAATTGGGAAAAAAATCAGAGAAATAAGAAAGCAAAAAGGACTTTCTCAAGAGGGGTTGGCTGAATCTGCAAAAGTTAATTTAAGAACAATACAACGAATTGAAAATAATGAAAGTGAACCTCGCGGAAAAACCTTGAATTTAATTTGTGAGGTTCTGGACTTAAACGCAGAAGATATTCTAGATTATGGAAAACAGCCAAATAAAAGTTATCTGACAATTTTTCAACTTTCTGTAATAGTATTTTTAGCTATTCCTGTTGGAAATATAATTGTTCCGCTGATTTTATGGATGAATAAAAAAGATAAAATTGTTGGACTGAAAGAAATCGGAACAAATCTTTTGAATTATCAAATTTTATGGTCAATTCTAACATTTTTAAGCATAACTGGATTCGCATTTTCGAAAATTATGCATTATGGTCATTATCCTGTACTTTTTTACATTTTTATTGGACTTTATGTTTTGAACATAATATTACCAATAATTTTTGCAATTAAAACGAGTAAAGGACATGCAGAAAATTTGTATCCGAATATAATTAAACTGATAAAATAACTGGTGGCAACACTGTGTATAATTCATTGCTAGTACTCGCCTACTTACGCTCCCGAAGCTTCGGGACTCGCGAATTTTCTATTCGGTTTGTATTTGCTAAATTAGGTGCTTAAAACATGCAACAAACCATATAGAAAAACGTTGAAAACAAGCTAAAAAAAACCGAACGTAAACCAGAAATTAAAACAGTATTACCTATGGATTTTCTAAATAAACTATTGGGTATTGACCCAAACTATATTGTAATTGGTTTAATTGCCTTTTTCTTTTCTTTAGAACAAATAATGAAATCGCCTTTTAGTTTCAAGAAAAGACTAAATCATCTATTTCAAAATGTATTGTTCCAAATACTACTAGTTATTCTAAATATATTTTTTGTTACGTTTCAAGTTTTTTCAATTGAATGGTTAAATGAAAACAGCATTGGACTTTTATATTTAATTGAATTACCTGTTTGGGCTAAACTTTGTATTTCCGTTGCCTTGTATGACATAACAGCGTACTGGATTCATAGAGGAACTCATAAAATTCCTTTACTATGGAGATTTCATAGAGTACATCACAGTGATACAACAATGGATTCTTCAACTGTTTTTCGTTTTCATCCCATTGAGTTAATTCTTGTATTTGGAATTGGAAATATAATTACTGCTGCACTATTTGGTACAGATGTCTTTTCTATGGCATTGTATTATTTTATCCTTTATATATTCTTCTTTTTTGAACACGCAAATCTAAATTATCCAAAATGGTTAAATTCGTCTTTAGGGTTATTATTTGTAATGCCTGACCATCATAGAGTACACCACCAACAAGAACAGATGTATACAGATTCTAACTATGCCGATATATTTATTATTTGGGACAGATTATTTGGAACCTTTAAAATGATGCCAGTAGAGGATATGAAATATGGATTGGCAGAATTTGATACGGATGAAAAACAATCATTCCTCTATTTAATTAAAAGCCCTTTTTTAAATATTAAAAGAATTACGCCTAATAAGAAAACCGAATAAAAAACCAATACCCAACAATCTCTATAGCAAATAAGGTATAAAGTGCTAAATCGGAAATTCTAATATATTTATTCCCGCACAAGCCGTAGCCAATTAAAACAAACAATTAAGATGTCCATAACAAAAGAATTTGAATTAGAAGGAATGAAAAAAGTTAGTGAAGTTGTTGGAACTACACTAAAATTGATGCGAGAATATGCTAAAGTTGGAATGTCTACTAAAGAATTAGATGCATATGGTGGCGAAATTTTAAAAAGCTACGGAGCAAAATCAGCACCTTATGAAACTTATGATTTTCCTGGATTTACTTGCATAAGTTTAAATGAAGAAGCAGCACACGGAATACCCTCTGATAAAAAAATATTAAAAGAAGGAGATTTGATTAATATTGATGTATCAGCAGAATTAAATGGTTTTTGGTCTGACAATGGAGGGTCTTTTGTTCTTGGTAAAGACATTTACAACCACCAACCTCTTGTAGATGCTTCTAAAAATATTTTAAGCAAAGCTATAAGTAATATCAAAGGTGGAGTAAAAATTTCTGAAATTGGTTATATAATAGAGACTGAAGCCAAAAAATCTGGTTTTAAGGTAATTAAAAACTTGGCTGGTCACGGAGTTGGAAGAAGTTTACACGAAGAACCAGAGAATATTTTAAATTATAGAGTAAGAACAAATCATGAAAGATTTAGAAAGAATACTACAGTTGCAATAGAAACTTTTATAGCAACAAAATCTACTATTGCTATCGAGTTAAATGATGGATGGACTTTAGTAGGCAACAAAGGAGGGTATGTAACACAACACGAACAAACAATATTAATTACCGATAAAGACCCAATGATTTTAACGGAATCTAATGGGATTTGGAATTAAAAACTGTTTACAATACAGTATATAAACATAGCCAATAAGTGTTATAAAAAAAGTCTATTAATAATTAAATTAGTAAATCATATGCCCCTAAAGCCCCGGGATAGCCTTAGACAAGAAAACTATACCATAAGTTTAAAGTATTTTACTAACAACGTCTTATTCCCAAAACCGCTATTTAAATAACTTTTTTAATATTTGCTGTAAATTCCTACAAAAAAATGTAGTTTATACTGTAATTTCTTTTATTTTTGAGTTACTTCCCTCTTATAATAAGTTATCTATAATAGGAACTCCATACATTCTGGAGTTTAGTAAAAAAATAAAAAATGATATACGTATTAATTGGTATGAGTTTAACTTTTATAACAATAGGATTTATTGTTACAGAAAATAACGCGGAATATCTTCTTTCTGGATATAACACAATGAGTAAAGAAGAAAGAAAAAAAGTTGACCTTAAATCCTTTATTCCATTTTTTAGAAAATTCCATATTGTTTTAGGAGTTTCATTTTTAATCCTTGGATATGGATTAAACGTAATAAACAAAAATGTAGCTGGAATTTTTTTAGGTGTATATCCAATTTTAGCGTATATATATTTTGCAATTACAACCTCAATATTTACAGGAGGACTAAAGACAAAATCAAATAAAATAGGGATTTTTACCCTTGCTGGCGCTTTTATTTTTGTGATAGGTCTTTTAACATACGGATTTAAAGAGAATAAAATATTATTCGATTCACAAAAAGTTGAATTCAAAGGAACTTACGGTGAAATTTTACAAACCGACCAAATTAAAAGTATTGAAATTGAGAATGAATTGCCAAATATTTCTTTAAAAACAAACGGATTCGCAATTGGAGAAATACGAAAAGGCTACTTTAAAACTAAAAACGGAGAGGTTGTTAAATTAATTTTGAACTCAGAACAAAAACCTTATATTCTTTTCACCAAATTAGACGGAACAAAAATATACTATTCCGCTAAAGAAAAATCGAATAAAGGAATACTTAAAGAACTAAAAAATAAATTACCTCTCAGTGGTTATAATTAATACGGATTTTGGTGCTTATCCAATGCAGCGTATTTTTATAAAGTCGCTAAATCTATTTTATTTGATAAGTAAACTACCTCGGGACAAGCCTACAAGGCATTTATTAGGAAACTAATTTTGCTTTCGAAGCAAGCCTCGGAGAATTTAAATCTCGATTATAGAGTGAAAATGAAAAAAATAATACCCTTACTATTTGTTTTATTCGTCTCAACAAATATGTTTTCACAAGATGTTTACATAAAGTTACCACAAGCAAAAACTAAAAATCCGAGCTTTATTTACAATAAAAATGTGATTGGTAACGAATCTATATTCAAGAGTTTAGGAAATACAGAACAAGAAGTAAAAGAAAAAGTTAAGGGAGTATATGTTATAAAAGACCAACCGTATAGAAAAAGTGCCGACTATTATAACCTAACGGAGCAAGGAATATTATTTGTAGATTTAAAAGAAAAACTTATCTCTAAAACGCAATCGGAATTGAATGCGTTTTTCGGAATGGATAAACAATCAGAAATTTATATTGATGGATATTTGTTAGAAAGCAAAAAATACAAAATAGCTTTAAAGGCAATTATGGAGATTGAAATTGTGGAACCAGATGCTACAAACCACCTTACAAGTAACGTTCTAAATATTTGGACATTGAAAAAAAGTGAACGATATTAAGAAAAACTTTTACCCTACCAATAAACTATCAAACATATCCACCACATTCAGATTTAGAATCTCTAATAAGCTGCTACTGGACCCTAGAAGTTCCTGCACAAAAAGACACAGAAAAACAACGAATTATTCCAGATGGTTGTATTGAAATGGCTTTAACTAAGGCAAAATAAAAAATAAAAACCCGGGAACAACCCCGGATTTAACGCACTAATACTACTAAGATATAAGGTTTAACGTAAACGATCTACAGATTTTACAAGATCTTCATCCTTCTTTATAGCTCTATTGGCAAGAACTAAAAAAACGATAGAAAATACAGGAATCAACATCCCAATACCCTTCTCAGAAACCAAAGTTTCTCCGGATAAATTTAGTGATCGATAAACGAAAAATCCTAGTAAAAAAATATTAAATATCATATTCAATCTGTTTACTACAAATTGATTTTTTCTTTGTTTAAAAAGCATAATGGCAAGGAACGCTAATGCTGCAATACTATAAAATGCAACTGCAATTAGAACGTTTTGTTTTGCAAAAAATTCTACTCCCTCAGCATCTTTCCACAAGGGTAGTATAAATGGTAATACACCACTTAATAAGATAACAACGAATAAATAAACGGATTGTATTCTCTGAATCATACAGTAACTTGCCTTTATTATTTGCAAAAATAGGTGTCTTTTTTAAAAATAACCACGTATTCTTAAAAATAATTTGTATTATTGTTACGTTATAAAAAAATACTTACCTTTTTTCGGGAATTCTTTTCCCAAATAAATTATCCAAGTATCAACACTTCTTTAAAATAGTCATAAAAAAGACATACTAATTTATTATATAATTAATGTTTGAGATTTCAGATTTAAAATCAAAAAAGCTTCCTGAGCTTCAAGAGATTGCAAAAGGATTAAATGTTCCTAAATACAAAACACAGAAAAAATTAGATTTGGTTTACCAAATTCTTGACGTGCAAGCGGCCAATCCTAAAGCTGCTGCCGAGGTTGTAAAAACAGAACCAAAAGCTAAAGCCGCTCCTGCGCCTAAAGCAAAAGCAACAGAAGAAAAACCTGCTGCAAAAACTACCCCAAGAAAGCCTAGACCAAAAATTACTAGAAAAGTTGTAGAACCTGCTAAAGATACACCAGCAAAAACTACCGCCCCTAGTAATGAAACAACAAATACTCCTAAAGTAGCAGAAGCTGCGAAAACGGAAAGTACAGAAGAAAAAAGGCCTAGACCAAGACCAAGACCTGTACAAAACAATAATGGTGATAAGAAAGATTTTCAGAAAAAAACACCACAACACAAAAACCAAAATACACAAAGGAATCGTCCTAATAAGCACGAAAAAAATAACAACTTTGACAAGGATCTAAAAAATAGATACAAAGAGCCAGAGTTTGAATTTGATAGTATTATTGCTAGTGAAGGTGTTTTAGATATAATGCAAGATGGGTACGGTTTTTTACGTTCGTCTGATTATAATTACTTGTCTTCTCCGGATGATATTTATGTATCACAGTCTCAAATTCGTTTATTTGGTTTAAAAACTGGAGATACCGTTCTTGGTAACGTAAGACCACCAAAAGAGGGCGAAAAATATTTTCCTCTAATTAAAGTAAACAAAATTAATGGTATTGACCCTCAAATTGTAAGAGACCGTGTTTCTTTTGAGCATTTAACGCCATTATTCCCACAAGAAAAATTTAGATTAGCAGAACGCCAAAGTTCTATATCTACACGTATTATAGATTTGTTCTCTCCTATTGGTAAAGGACAAAGAGGTATGGTTGTTTCTCAGCCAAAAACTGGTAAAACAATGCTTCTTAAAGATATTGCTAACGGTATTGCTGCGAACCACCCTGAGGTGTATCAAATTATATTATTAATTGATGAACGCCCTGAAGAGGTTACAGACATGCAACGTAATGTAAAAGGAGAGGTTGTTGCTTCTACCTTTGACAAAGAACCTTCTGAGCATGTTCGTATAGCTAATATAGTTTTAGAAAAAGCGAAACGTTTAGTAGAATGTGGCCATGATGTTGTTATACTATTAGATTCTATAACAAGATTAGCGCGTGCATACAACACCGTACAACCAGCTTCTGGTAAAGTATTAAGTGGTGGTGTAGATGCTAACGCATTGAACAAACCAAAACGTTTCTTTGGTGCTGCCCGTAACATTGAAGGCGGTGGCTCTCTTTCTATAATTGCTACTGCACTTACAGAAACTGGCTCTAAAATGGATGAAGTTATCTTTGAAGAATTTAAAGGTACTGGTAATATGGAATTACAGTTAGATCGTAAAATATCTAACCGTAGAATATTCCCTGCAATTGACCTTACTTCTTCTAGTACACGTAGAGACGATTTACTTTTAGATAAGGACACCATACAACGTATGTGGATTATGCGTAAGTATTTAGCAGATATGAACCCTGTAGAGGCTATGGAGTTTATAGAGCAACGTTTTAAGCAAACAAAAAACAATGAGGAATTTTTAATGACTATGAACCAATAATAGTCTACTAATTTAAAAACAACTTATATATAAAATCCCTAGTAGAAATTTCTACTAGGGATTTTTCTTTTGCTCGATAATCGAGATTTTAATACTCCGAGGCTTGCCTCGAAATCAAAATTAGCTTCCTAATAAATGCCTCGTGGGCTTGTCCCGAGGTAGTTTACCTACTATTTTTTTTAATATGCTTCCGGATGATAAAACCCATAATTGTTATCCGTAGTTTCTAAAACAGTTTGCACCTCTTTAGTAGTAACATTAATTTTCTTAATACGGAATGGCGTTTTAAAAACTTCTAAGCTATGAAAGTACACATACTTGCCATCTGGAGACCAACACATACTACCTCCGTTAGCATTAGCATCATCTAACAAAACAGATTCTTTATTTGTATTTACATCATACAAAAGTAAATCTACATTACTATACTCAGCGTTACCGCCTGAGAAAACAATTTTAGTAGCATCTGGAGAAAAATCTGGATCGTGGTCACGGGAGCTATTCTGCGTAAGTGAAACAATATTCGTTATCTCATTATTTTCTTTACTATACCTTCCTTTCTGCAACTCTAACTTGGTTAAATCAAAAGAAAGTTCATTATTAGCAAAACCCATAAACACAACACTAGAATTATCTACAGAATAATTACAATCTATAGCCCAATAATTAGATAGTATTTTAGGATTTTTTCCTAAAGCATCAGTCTCGACCAAACGCCATTGTAAACCCACATTTGTATCTACCTCAGCACACATTAAAATTTTTGTCCCATCTTTATTCCACCTACAAACTCCTTGTGCATTCCAACCATTCGCATTTTTAGGAAGTAATACTTGCAGATTAGTACCATCTATATTTATAAGCAACAATTCTGCATTTAGATAATCATCATGGTTTTTATCTGGATTAACAGCAGACCTATATACCAGTATTTTAGATTTGTCTGGACTTACTTTGGGCCACCAAAAATCATAATTTGAATCACTTAACAAAAGAGTTTGCTCCCCTTTATGCAATTTATAGAGTTCATTATACCCCTTAGGATTCTTAGAAAAAAGTAATGCAACATCTGCGTTTGTAGACTCAATAGTATCCTTAGTAGCATCACTACATGAAAACATTAGGAAGACAAAAGAAACAAGTAGTAATTTAGTTGTTGGCATAAAACTATTTTTTAGCTTAGCTATTATCCTATAAAAAAAGAATAGCCTTCATATTATTTTAACGCTTAAAAGACAAAACATAGTATTACACAATACTTTCTTAGCAAGAAAAGTAGAAAACAAAAAAAGCCCTAACCAATGGTTAGAGCTCTTAAATATTATAAAAAGAGTAAATTATAAAGCCGCTACGTGCTTTGCTAATTTACTTTTTAAGTTAGCTGCTTTATTAGAATGAATAATGTTACGCTTAGCTAAACGATCTATCATACTAACAACACTAGGAAAAAGTGCCTCAGCATCTTTCTTAGTTTCTTGTGTACGCAACTTTCTTAATGCATTACGCATTGTTTTGTGTTGGTATCTGTTACGTAAACGTACTGCTTCGTTTCTTCTAATTCTCTTTAATGCTGACTTGTGATTTGCCATCTTCTTTTTATTATTATGTTGTTGTTAGGGATATTATCCCAATTTTGTAGTCCGTAGGGGAATCGAACCCCTGTTACCAGGATGAAAACCTGGCGTCCTAACCCCTAGACGAACGGACCGTTAAGACATTTAAAATTCAATATTTCAGAACTTTTTTGTAGTCCGTAGGGGAATCGAACCCCTGTTACCAGGATGAAAACCTGGCGTCCTAACCCCTAGACGAACGGACCATACATTGTGTAAATGCGGATGCAAAAATACAATTATTTTTTACTATCGCAACACCTGTACATATTTTTTTTAAAAATTAATATGCTTTTGCAAATAACACCCTTCTTTTAGAGGGTTTTCCAGAGATTATATCTACCCCATTTTCTTCTTTTGCATCCATAGGAATACAACGAATAGTTGCTTTTGTTTCTTCTTTTATCTTATCTTCTGTCTCTGTAGTACCGTCCCAATGTACAGAAACAAAACCACCTTTGTTTTCTAAAACATCTTTAAACTCTTCGTAAGTATCTACTTCTGTTATATGGTCTTCTCTATGCTTTAATGCTTTTTGATGTATGTTCTTCTGAATATCTTCCATCAAAAATTCAATTTTAGAAATCACTGCATCGGCTGCAACTGTTTCTTTCTCAAAAGTATCTCTTCTTGCAACTTCATACGTACCATTTTCTAAATCTCTAGGGCCAATTGCTAAACGCACTGGAACCCCTTTTAATTCGTACTCATTAAATTTAAATCCTGGCTTGTGCGTATCTCTATTATCAAACTTAACAGAAAACCCTTTTGCACGTAACTCTTTTACTAAAGGATTTACTTTTTCCGATATAGCATCTAATTGATCTATCCCTTTATAAATTGGAACAATTACAACTTGTATAGGAGCCAACATAGGAGGTAAAACCAATCCACTATCATCACTATGCGTCATAATTAACGCCCCCATTAAACGTGTAGAAACACCCCAAGAAGTTGCCCATACATGTTCTTTTTTTCCTTCTTTGTTTGCAAATTTAACATCAAAAGCTTTTGCAAAATTTTGACCCAAAAAGTGCGATGTACCTGCCTGTAATGCCTTACCATCTTGCATTAAAGCCTCTATGCAATAGGTTTCTACAGCACCTGCAAAACGCTCACTTTCTGTTTTTACACCTTTTATTACTGGCACCGCCATGTGGTTCTCTGCAAAATCTGCATACACATGCATCATTTGTTCTGCTTCTTCAATAGCTTCTTTTTCAGTTGCATGGGCTGTATGCCCTTCTTGCCATAAAAATTCTGCTGTTCTTAAGAAAAGACGTGTACGCATTTCCCAACGTACCACATTAGCCCATTGGTTAATTAATAATGGTAAATCTCTATAAGATTGTATCCATTTACGGTAGGTATCCCAAATAATAGTTTCAGAAGTTGGCCTAACTATTAACTCTTCTTCTAATTTAGCCTCTGGATCAACAATAACACCAGAACCATCCTCGGCATTTTTAAGTCTGTAATGTGTTACTACAGCGCATTCTTTAGCAAAACCTTCTACATGACTAGCTTCTTTACTCAAATAAGATTTTGGTATAAAAAGTGGAAAATAAGCATTCTCATGCCCTGTTTCTTTAAACATTTTATCTAATGCAGCTTGCATTTTCTCCCATATTGCGTATCCGTAAGGTTTAATAACCATACAACCGCGAACTCCTGAATTTTCAGCTAAATCGGCTTTTACTACAAGTTCATTATACCATTTAGAATAATCCTCGCTTCTCTTCGTTAATTTTTTACTCATTATATGTAGTTTGGCACAAAACTTGTGTTTATGTTATTGAAAATAATTCGGTAAAACTAATTATTTTTACTATGTTCAACAATTAATTTTACAACGATGATATATTCTAGACCCCTTTATTCTTTTAGCAAAGTGCTTTCACTTGCCATTTTAGGTGTTTTTGCCGTTTCTTGTGGTTCTTACCAACAAGCATCTTATTACGACAATGATGGCATTTACGCATCTGGTAATGAAACAACTACAGAAGTTCGCACACCAAATAGAACCGTTGTTAAAAAACAAAACGAGAACAACACTTATTCTGATTACTTTGGTGAAAAAGCAAATCAATATAACGAAATATTAGATGAAGAAATTTTTACAGATGTAGATTCCTATTCTAGTAAAGTTGTTAATGATAGCATTAGCGAAGGACAACTAACAGATTATTACACATCTGAAAATGATTATGAAGGGTATGGTAATTGGGGCGACAATACTTCTGATGTAAGCATTACAGTTTATAATAATGGATGGAATAACGGCTGGAATAATTGGGGCTGGGGTGGCTACGGATATGGTTGGAACAACTTTGGATGGAATAATGGCTGGGGCGGTTATGGATATGGCTGGAACAACTTTGGATGGAATAATGGTTGGGGCTTTAACAACCCATGGGGCTGGGGCGGATACGGATTTAGAAATCGCTGGAACTCTCCTTATTATTATGGTTACGGAGGTTATTACGGTAACAGACATCCTTATTACAATAATAGGTACAACAGGTACAATAGAAGTTATGCATACAACAACTCTAGAAGAGGATACTACTCAAGAGGTAATGCAAGAAATAATTCTAGCAGAGCTACGCGATCTACGACTAGATCTAGTTATTCTGGCAGAACAAGTTCACCAAGATATAGAAGTTCAAGTACTCGTTCCTCTAACACTAGAGGAACCACATCTAGAAGCTATAGAAGCGGAAGTTCTAGCAGATCTGTTGGCGTAGATCAAAATAGAGCCTATAGAACAAGCAGAAGCACTAGAGCAACTCCTAGATATAATAGTTCTTCTAGAACAAACCAAGCTAGCAGAAGTTCTTCTCCAAGATCAAGCACTTACAGAAGCAGAAGTTCTAACTCTAGAAGCACAAGTACTGCACCTAGAACATCATCATACAGAAGCTCTAGTTCCAGAACAAGCAGTCCTAGAACAAGCAGCTCTAGATCTAGTAGTTCTAGATCTAATCAATCTTATAGAAGTTCTTCTCCACGCAGCAGCAATTATAGCTCTGGAAGAAGTAGCTCTTCTGGCAGAAGTAGTGGTAGCTATAGAAGTTCTAGCAGTTCTTCTAGCAGAAGTAGCGGTTCTAGGTCATCTAGTAGCAGAGGTAGAAACTAGTATTTTAAGCTTGTAACTCATAAAAAAAAATTCCATGAAACATTTATATACTTCTTTATGCCTTTTGGCATGCATTACAATAAGCGCCCAAAATAGTGCTGATGCATTACGATATAGCACAGAAAATACAACAGGAACAGCTCGTTACAATGCAATGAGTGGTGCATTTGGAGCCTTAGGAGGAGACTTATCTGCTCTAAATACTAACCCTGCAGGATCTGCAGTATTTACAAATAGTCTTTTCACTATATCTGGAAGTAACTATAATAGAGATAATTACGCTAGTTACTTTAACACAGGTAACGGAACAAAATTAAATAGCTTAAATATAAACCAAGCTGGTGGTGTTTTTGTTCTTAAAAATAATAGCGATAGCGATTGGAAAAAAATTACACTTGCCATAAATTATGATTTAGCTACAAATTTTGATAATGAGTTTTTTGCATCAGGAGAAAGTAGGCAAGGGATAGATAATTATTTTTTAGATTTTGCCCAAGGGGTTCCTTTTGGCTCTATTCTAAAGCAAGATGGTGAATTTTTAGAAGATGCCTATTTAGATATTGGTGCTAATGCAGGTTTTGGAAGTCAGCAAGCATTTCTAGGATATTATGGAGGCATAATCGACCCTGTTAATGAAAATGATGATACGGATCAATATACAAGAAATGCTAATTATACCACTGTAAACCAATCTTATTTAAAAAACACTTCTGGATACAACAGCAAATTAACATTAAACATAGGTACGCAATACAAGGAAAACTTATACTTAGGAGCTTCTTTAAATTTCCATAGCATCATGTATGATGAGCTCAAAGAATTTACAGAGAGAGGTTATGACAATGGTTCTCCTATACAAGAAACAATATTTGATAGTTCTTTACATACAGAAGGAAATGGAGTCTCTTTAAATATTGGAGCTATTGCAAAACTTAATCAATTTATACGCATTGGTGGTAGCTACCAAACTCCTACTTGGTATAGAATTAATGATGAATTTTCACAAAAAATAGATTCTAATTTAGCAGATGATGATATTGGGTTTATTAACTTTAATGTTGTAAATATATTTGATACCTATACCCTTAAAACCCCTAGCAAGCTTACAGGAAGTTTAGCTTTTGTTTTTGGTAAGCAAGGACTTCTTAGTTTTGACTATGGTTACCAAGATATGTCTAAAGCAGAATTTAGACCTACAAATGACCCTAATTTTTCTATTGAAAACGACAATATAAGAAATACTCTTGGAGGTGTTTCTACAGTAAGAATTGGTGGAGAATATAGAATAGCATTAGTTAGCCTAAGAGCAGGATACCGCTACGAACAAAGTCCATATGACACTAACAATTTCACTGGAGACTTAAGTGGATTTTCTGGAGGAATAGGCTTTAATTTTGGAGGAAGTAAATTAGATTTTGGATTAAGCAGAACAGACCAAGATGTGAGCGAATTATTATTTACCACAGGACTTACAAATCCTACTGTTGTAAATAGAATTAATACTACAGCTACTCTTAGTTACACTTTAAATTTCTAAAAAAACACTGTAAAATTAAAAAGAGCCTTTTTAAAGGCTCTTTTTTTTATCTTTTTAATGTAAAATGAGTTTTTCTGTTTTTAGCAACTATAAGACCATTTTCATCCTCTGCATATTCCAACCTAAACCAGTAATCTGTAGAAGGTAACTGCCTGCCGTTATAGGTGCCATCCCAACCAATTGTATTAGCATCTAACTGTTTTAACAATTTACCGTAGCGATCAAAAATAAATACCCTAGCATCTGTTAATCTATCAATACCTAAAACATTCCAAGAATCATGAAATCCATCACTATTTGGTGTAAAGAATTTTGGATACCCTATTATAAAAAAGTCTATAGGCTCTGTAATTCCACAACCATTCTTATCATTTATTATTAAGGTATTTAAACCTGGCGGTATATCTGTAAAAATTGGGTCGTCTTGAAACTCTCCTCCATTTATAGCAAATTCATATTTACTATTACCAACCACAAAAATCTCTATATTATTCTTGTCTGGATCCGCTGATAAGTTTGTTTCTAAAATTTCTACACGGTCCAATACAGGCTCCCCATGAAAAGTAATTAACACTCCTCCATCGTCCGCAACTGTAGGAGGCGTACCACTAGCAGTAGTTATTACTGCAAAATACCTACCCGAATTAGGGCTTGCAACTACTAATTCCGCTCCAAAATCTCCAGAACCAGGTAAAGTAGCATCAACAACCCCATCATCTTCATAATCTACCGTCCATTCTACACTCCCTATATCTGAACCTGCAGGAGAATTAAGTGCACTTAATGTAATATCAGGATCCCCTTCACAGGCAACAATATCTAATCCTAAAAATTCATCACGCAAGGTGCAATCTAAGGCTGTATTTTGGTCCGCTTCAACCGAACTCCCCGTAAAAGTTAAGGAATAAGGTTCAGGGTCTCCATCAAAATTAGTATTAAAGTTGTTTATTAAAATATAATATATTTCTCCAGGCTGCACATCCAACCACTCGTCATAAGTATTCTGGCTACCGGTTAAAAATGGTGCTCCTTCTTGTCCGTTTTCTGGGTTTACCCCTACTCCAGTAAAATTTGTGGTATTTACTTCGTAATTACATCTAATTGGTTGCGCTACTCCGCTACCAATATCTCCACAGTCTACATCTGGACCATATACTGCAAAATCCCATTCTGCTGTTGGTGTTCCAGTACCCCCTCCTATTGCTAAAGATTCTATATCAAAACCGACTTGCCCGCCAGTACCAGCTCTAAAAACATACCAAGATGTATTATTCTCTATGTTAGCCGAAGAAATACTTCCTTTTTCTAAACATCCGGATTCTCTAACTACGTCTGGATCAAAATCATCTATATCTCCACCTCCATCAGCTTCAGAAAAAATAGGAGCATCTGCACATACAGGTATCGCAGTCCTACAGTCGGCCGAATTTTGTTGCGCATTTGCATTAAACAAAAGAAATAAAAAACAAATAATCGTTAAATAAAGTAATCGCATAGGTTGTGGTGCTAACATTACATTAGAGATTACTACTATAACTAGTACACCATCAGTTTAGTATATTAAACATAAAAATTAAACACTTAATCGATGAAAAGCATAAAAATCACTTCCTAAGCGTAAGAAATCATCGTTTTAAAGAAAAATGATTATTTATATATTTTGCGGTTTGAGTCTGCCCATTTTCATTGATATAATCTAGCTTAAACCAATAATCCGTTGCAGGTAAAGGCACTCCGTTATAGGTGCCATCCCAACCTTTTGAAGTACTTCCAAATTGAAATAAAAATTTACCAAAACGGTCATAAATATACACTTGCGGATTTTGCAATTCTGCAATTTCTTTTATTTGCCAGTAATCATTAATAGAATCTCCGTTTGGTGTAAAGAATTTTTCAAAACCTATTACTACAATTTCTTCGGTTACTTCTCCACAACCTTTTGGGTCTATCACTTTTACAGTATGCCTACCAGGCAACACATTACTAAATCGTCTAGATTGTTGTACTGTTTCTTCGTCAATTTGATAGGTATACTCGCCTTCTAAATTTATAAATACTTCTACAGTATTACTACTTTGCAGGTCTTCTATTTTTATATCTGTTACTTCTGGTAATTCTGACTTAACAACAGTAACACTTCTTGAATTTGTACAACTTACGCCATTGCTTGTATGCGTTACAGTTAAAGTATAAATCCCAGCTTCACTTGCAACAATACTAGAAGAAGTTTCTCCTGTATCCCAGTTATATGTGTAATTTGAATTTGGAGACAATTCCCCAATAGTTCCAGAAGTTTCATTGGCACATAAAAATAATTCTTCATCAAAAGTTAATACAGGGGTTTCTACACTTGTATAATTAAAACTCTCAGAGGCATCAAAACACTTAGGATTTTCTATAGAAGTTGTACGAACGTATATGGTTTGCGAACCAGTTAAAACTGTATTTTCTTTCTCTAATGGATCTACACCATTTGTTGCATCATTTTGTGATGCATGATAACTAACTCTAAAATCATTAGAACTTTGCGTTCCTAATGCTTCCGAATCTTTTAATTGTAAATTAATTTGAGAATTTCCAGAGCAAGAAATTTCATCTTGTAAAGGATATGTAACTGGCGATGGCGAAAAAGCCACCTGCGCCTCACTAACAATATTATTCCCCATAGGCATAACCACTAGAACACGATATAATGCAGAAACGGCAACATTTAATGTAGCTGCACTTTCACCAGGTATTCTTGAAAATCCTGTTCCTAAATCTAAATACCACTCATAACTAATAGCGGTTGCTGTTGTAGCATCTAAAATAACCGTATCTGTATCACAAGCAGATACAGGCGGTCCTAATAAATTATTAATTATAGAACAATCTAAAGCATTGTTAGGATTTGTGACAAAAATATGTCCCGAAAACTGAATTGAAAAACCTGAGTTAGTATTACTAAAATTATTTATTAGCAATAAATAATCTTCTCCTGGTTCTACCTGTAACCAGTCTTCATACAGAATAGTATCAGTATCTCCGTTAGGATTTTCTCCAACACCCATATAGGTGTTAGCTTCCATATTATCAAAAAAATTGCAACGAACAGGAGTTCCTAAATTATTACAATCTGATGTTTTATATAATGCAAAGTCCCAATCTTCAGAAGTATCAAAACCTATATTAAAACCCAACTGTCCGCTAGCACCAGTCCTAAACTTATACCAGGCAGAATTAGTTTCTATTACTCCAGATGTTGTTTGCCGTAAACAACCACTTTCTGTAGCTCCATTAAAATCGTCTACACCATAACCAGTTGTACCTCCATTTACAGGAGTATCATTACAAATAGGAATAGCATTAGCGCAATCTGGAGAAACTTGAGCATTTAGCAACAAGCCAGAAGCAAAAAAAAGAAAACATATTACAACACCTAAGCGGTTCATAAACTTATACAAATTTGTAATTCCTAAAAATAACCAACCTGTTTTCTTAACACTAATTTATGTTGTGTAAGCACTAGAATATAGTATAAACTGCCATATTATGTATATCTTTGCGCTTCCATTAAAGTTGAATTTAAATGAAAATCGACACAACATTAGAAGAGCAATTTGATAACATGGGAGACGACCATATATCATCTGCAGAAGATACTCCTATGAGAGAAGATGCATTTGTTCTGAATGATAAAGAGAAAATAGAAAAGATTAAAGCTAGCGTTACCGATATTTTACACACCCTAGGTTTAGACTTAAATGACGATAGTCTAAAAGGAACTCCAAACAGAGTGGCAAAAATGTTTGTTAATGAAATTTTTGGCGGATTACACCCAGACCGCAAACCTAAAGCATCTACTTTTGATAATAAATACAAGTATGGAGAAATGCTTGTAGAAAAAAACATTACTCTTTATTCTACCTGTGAGCACCACTTATTACCTATTGTTGGTAGGGCTCATATTGCATACATTTCTAGCGGGTCTGTAGTTGGGCTTTCTAAAATGAATCGTATTGTAGATTATTACGCAAAAAGACCTCAAGTACAGGAAAGACTTACTATTCAGGTTGTAAAAGAATTGCAAAAAGTTTTAGGAACAGAAGATGTTGCTTGTATTATTGATGCCAAACATTTATGCGTAAATTCTCGAGGAATTAGTGATATAGAAAGTAGTACAGTTACTGCAGAATATGGTGGGAAATTTAAAGAAGAAGCCGTACGTAGAGAATTTTTAAATTTTATTCAACTAGAAACTAAATTTTAATACCATTCCTTTTCCAAAATGCAAGTATTTAAAAATCAAACTTTAAAAATATATAATTCCCTTAGTGGAAAAAAAGAAGTTTTTAAACCCATAAATGAAGGTCACATAGGTATGTATGTTTGTGGCCCTACAGTTTACAGCAATGTCCATTTAGGAAACTGTAGAACATTTATGTCTTTTGATATGATTTTTAGATACTTTAAGCATCTTGGGTTTAAAGTAAGGTATGTAAGGAATATTACAGATGCTGGCCATTTGGTAGATGATGCAGATGAAGGGGAAGACAAAATTGCTAAAAAAGCGCGTTTAGAACAACTAGAACCAATGGAAGTTGTACAGCGCTATACCGTTGATTTCCATACTATTTTAGAAAAATTTAATTTTCTTCCTCCTAGCATAGAACCAACTGCTACTGGACATATAATTGAGCAAATAGAAATTATAAAAGAAATTATAAGCAAAGGGTTTGCTTATGAAATAAATGGCTCTGTTTATTTTGATGTAAAGACCTTTAATGAAAAAAAAGAATACGGTAAACTTAGCGGGAGAAAATTAGAAGATATGATTGCTAATACACGTGAATTAGCAGCACAAAGTGAAAAAAGAAATCCGCAGGATTTTGCTTTATGGAAAAAAGCAGAACCAGAACACATTATGCGATGGCCTTCTCCTTGGGGAGACGGTTTTCCTGGCTGGCATTTAGAGTGTACAGCAATGAGTACAAAATATTTAGGAGAGACTTTTGATATACATGGTGGCGGAATGGATTTAAAATTCCCGCATCACGAATGTGAAATTGCACAAGCAGAAGCTTGTAATGGACATTCTCCTGTAAATTATTGGCTACATGCCAATATGCTTACTTTAAATGGTAAGAAAATGGCAAAATCTACTGGAAACAGTATTTTACCAAATGAAATTTTTACTGGAGAAAACACTTTCTTAAGTAAAGCATTTTCACCATCTGTAGTTCGCTTTTTTATGATGCAAGCACATTACACTAGTATTTTAGATATTAGTAATGATGCCCTTTTAGCATCAGAAAAAGGATTTAACAAACTTATGGAAGCTATAGATAGTTTAAATAAAGTAACCGTTAAAGACTCTTCTACTTTTAATGTAGAACAATGGCAACAACAATGTTATGATGCCATGAACGATGATTTTAACAGCCCAATACTTATTGCAAAATTATTTGAAGCCGTAAAACAAATTAACCTTATTAAAGAAGAAAAAGCTAGTATTACCTTAGCAGACAAAACAGTATTGACAGATACACTTCATAGTTTTGTTTTTGATGTTCTTGGGCTAGAAGACAAAAACACTAAAGATAATAACTCTAATAAAATAGACGGTGTTGTAGAACTTTTAATTGAATTAAGAAAAGAAGCTAGAGAGAATAAAGATTTTGCCACATCAGACAAAATTAGAAACCAATTAGCAGAAATGGGGATAGAATTAAAAGACGGAAAAGAAGGCACTACTTTTACCATTTTATAATAAAAAATATGGTAAAAAAAATCCTAATAGCACCTTTTGTTCTTTTAGTTAAGTTTTACCAAACTGCAATATCACCGTTTACACCAGCAACATGCCGATACTCCCCTACATGTTCGCAGTATACTTTAGAGGCCTTGAAAAAACATGGTCTTTTTAAAGGTGGGTGGCTAGCAACAAAAAGAATATTTAGTTGCCATCCTTGGGGAGGAAAAGGATATGATCCTGTACCTTAAATTTCAAGGGAAATTAAAAAAATACTAACATTTGTTTCTTAAGTAATTAACTATCTTAGTCGCACATTAAAAAAATAAAACTCTACTATGTTTTTCTTAGGCTTTACATGGAATCCCAATGAAACTCTTTTTAATATTGGTTTCATTCAGATTAAATACTACAATTTATTATGGATTACCTCTTTTGCATTAGGATGGTTTTTAATGAAAAAAATATTTTTGAATGAAAAGAAAACGGTAGAACAGCTAGATTCTCTTTTTATTTATACCGTATTAGCCACAATGCTTGGAGCTCGATTAGGGCATGTTTTCTTTTACGATTGGCCATATTACAAAAACCATATAATTGAAATCTTGTTACCAATAAGGGAGTCTGCAAATAGTGCTTTATTTGGTTTTATTAATGGCTATGAGTTTACCGGCTTTACTGGACTAGCTAGTCATGGCGCTACCATTGGTATTATTATTGGAATGTATTTATACACCAGAAAATTTCCAGAATTTAAAATTTTATGGATTCTAGATAGGTTAGTTGTTCCTGTGTCTATAGGTGCTTTTTGTGTGCGTTTAGGAAACTTCTTTAATTCTGAAATTAATGGAAAACCTGTAGAAAAATCATTTGCATTTGCCACTCGTTTCATTAGAGACTCAGATGATTTACACCCTTCTAAAGCACTTGCTGTAACAAAAGAAAAAACATTAAACGCAGCATACGCAGCCATAGAAAACAATCCTAAGTTTGCTCAATATTTAGAAGAAATTCCTTATCGTCATCCTGCGCAATTATATGAAGGTATAAGCTATATTTTTGTTTTTATAATTCTTCACTTTTTATACTGGAAAACAGACAAAAAAGACAAACCTGGCTATTTACTAGGTCTATTTTTAGTGCTTCTTTGGAGTATTAGATTTATTGTAGAATTTGTAAAGAAAAGCCAAGGTGGTTTTGAGGAATCTTTAGGGGTATTATCTACTGGCCAATGGTTAAGTATTCCTTTTATAATTATTGGCTTCTATTTTATGTTTAAACCGTCTAAATTTAGTTCTAAATAATATTTAAGATGAAATCTTTACAACACTCTTTATTATTCTTAGTATTTATAGCTGCAACATTATTTTCTTGTAAAACAGAAAATAAAAAAGTAGTTAAAACTGCTGCAATAGAGTTTAAGAAAGAAGGTACATTAACCATACGTAAAGGCAATAAAGATTCTGTCTTAACAAAAATAAATATTGAGATAGCAGAAACGGAGTACGAAACACAAACTGGTCTTATGTACAGAGAAGGTATGGCAACCAATGAAGGAATGCTTTTTATTTTTCCAGATGTAAGAATGCATTCTTTTTACATGAAAAACACGCTGTTTCCTCTGGATATAATTTATATTGATGAAAATTTAAAAATTGCTAGTTTCGAAGAAAATGCAAAGCCATTAGATGAAACCTCTTTATCTTCTATTGTTCCTGTAAAATATGTTTTAGAAGTAAATGCAGGATTAGCTGAAAAATGGATTTTAGAAGTAGGAGATACTATAGAGTTTACAAAACTTTAATACTGTGCAACTACTATTAGAAGAAATAGAAACAGAACGCCTACTATTTAGAAAAATAATTCCTTCAGATTTTAATTCTTGGCTTCCATTTTATGAAGACCCAACAAGCACCCAATTTTGGGAAGGTTTGGACAAAGACCCTAAAATTGCCTGCGAAAATCATTTTAAAGGTATTTTTAATAGATACAACAATAATCTAGGAGGTATGAATGCCTTGCTAGATAAAGAGTCTTTACAATTTATAGGTATGTGCGGACTACTAGTACAAACTGTTGACACTAGTAAGGAAATAGAAATTGGATACTCTATACTACCTAAATACAGAAGATTAGGATATGCTACAGAAGCCGCAAAAAAATGCAAAGCTTATGCATTGAAAAACAAAATAACAAACTCTATAATTTCTATTATTCATATAGATAATATTCCTTCTCAAAAAGTAGCAATTGCAAATGGTATGTTTTTAGACAAGACTACTACCTATAAAAACAATCCTGTACATATATATAGAGTATTATTATGAAAACTAACCATCATTGGGGAATATATATCACGAATACATCAAACAAAAAACAGTTGATACATGAGTTTTTAAAAAATAGCTCGTATCAAAATATAGAATCTTATGTTGGCCATAAAATAGCATTATTTTCTAAAATTACTATTGCAGGTTTAATTGAGGATGAAGATCGTCATGACACCAAAATAATTACAAAAAACAGCAATCAGTCTTTAAAATCCATGTCAAGTGGAGAGCAAAAAAAGGCACTTTTAAAACATCTTTTTAGCACAGATAATAAAGTAATTATCCTAGATAATGTTTTTGACAACCTAGACATAGAGTCGCAAATAAATATAAAAAAAACACTTACAGAGAAAGCTGATAAAATTTCTTTTATACAACTGATAAGTAGAAAAGAAGACACCCTACCATTTCTTACCCATTATGCAGCTTTAGAAAATGAAACTTTAAAAACATATTCCTCTCTAAACACTATTCCACTTTTTAAGACAAAAAACAAAATAACTGGTAGTATTCCTCCTCCAATACTCACTTCTAACTTTATTGAAAAAACATTAATTAAACTAAAAAATGTTACTGTATCATTTGGCGATAAAACTGTTTTAAAAAATATTAATTGGCAAATAGACCGTGGTTCTTTTTGGGAATTAATTGGTGCTAATGGAAGCGGAAAAACTACAATACTATCCATGCTTACTGGGGAAAACCCAAAAGGCTACGGACAAGACTTATACATTTTTGGAAAAAAGAAAGGCAGCGGAGAAAGTATTTGGGATATAAAAAAACGCATTGGGTATTTTACGCCCTCTATGACCGATAAGTTTAAAGGCAACCATACTATTGAAAATATGCTAATATCTGGTTATAACGACTCTATAGGGTTGTATACAAAACCCACAGATGTTCAAAAACAACGTGCGCTAGAATGGCTAAAGCTTTTACAGATGGAGGACTTAAAAGACACTTTATTTAAAGAGTTGTCTATGGGGCAAAAAAGAGTAATTATGACCACCAGAGCTATGGTTAAGCATCCAGAATTACTTATACTAGATGAACCTACAGCAGGGTTAGATGATTTTTCTGCTAGTATATTAGTTTCTCTTGTGAATAAAATGGCACAAGAATCGCAAACTACTATTTTATTTGTATCACACAGAAAAGAAAGCAATTTAACACCACAATATCAATATTTATTAACTCCTTCTACCACAGGATCCGTAGGAACAATAACTAAATTGTAGAATTCCTATTAAAAACAAAAAAGGCTTAAGTAAAATTACTTAAGCCTTTTCATGGTTAAAAAAATATTATTATTCTTTTTCTTTACTATCATTAATAATAGTATCTGCTTTACCTGAAAGTATTTTTTTCTTCAAGGTATCAAACATAACTGGAGTTGCGATAAATACAGAAGAGTACGTACCTACAACAACACCAATAATCATTGCAAACATAAACCCTCTTAAAGATTCTCCTCCAAAGATAAATATTGCTAACAATACCACTAAAGTAGTTAAAGACGTATTTAAGGTTCTTCCTAACGTACTATTAATAGCAGAATTTACATTTTCTCCTTTGTTCCAACCTCTTTCCGCTATGATTTCTCTAATACGGTCAAATACTACAACGGTATCATTTAAAGAATATCCAATTACAGTAAGTATTGCCGCAATAAACGCTTGGTCTATTTCCATATTAAAAGGCATTATTTTCCCTAACAAAGAGAAAATACCTAATACTATTAATACATCATGGAAAACCGCTACAACTGCACCTAAAGAGAATTGCCACTTACGGAAACGTATTAAGATATATAAGAATACAACTGCTAAAGAACCTAAAATTGCTAAGAATGCATTATTCTTAATATCATCTGCAATAGTAGGACCTACTTTTACAGATTGTAAAATACCTATAGATGCCTCATTACTACCAACATTAAAATCTTGTTGTGAAATTCCATCTGGTAAATATTTTTGTAATGCAGTAAATAATTTTTCTTGAATTTCAGTATCTACTTCAATACCTTCAACATCTACTTTATAAGGTGTTGTAATTTTTATTTGATTGGATTCTCCGTAAGTCTTAACATTAGTACCACTACCAAATACAGTATTTAATTCTGATGCTATTTCTGAAGGGTTTACCTGTTGTTCAAAACGTACTTGATACGATCGACCACCAACAAAATCTACCCCTTGTTGTAATCCTGCTCCAAAGAATAATGAAAATAACCCTACACCTACTAATATTGCAGAAATTACATAAGCAATTTTTCTTTTTCCTAAGAAATTAATACTAATGTTTTTAAACAAGTTTTTCGTTGCTCCTGTAGAAAAATCTAATGTTCTTCCCTTACCACTTATATACCAATCTACTAATAATCTAGTAATAAATATTGCAGTAAATAAAGAGGTAAGAATACCTATTAATAATGTAGTTGCAAATCCTTTAATTGGACCAGAACCAAAAACAAATAAGATTATTGCCGTAAGACCAGTAGTAATGTTAGCATCTAAAATAGAAGATAATGCATTACCAAAACCATCTGAAACAGCTTGCGATTTTCCTTTCCCTTTTGCTAACTCTTCTTTAATACGCTCAAAGATAAGTACGTTAGCATCCACAGACATACCTATGGTTAATACAATACCTGCAATACCAGGTAAAGTAAGCACCGCATTTAAGCTAGTAAGTACCCCAAAGATTAATAAGATGTTTAATAATAAAGCGATATCTGCAAAGGCACCAGCTTTACCGTAATATGCTATCATCCATAATAATACAATAGCCATTGCAATTAAGAAAGACATAAAACCACTATCTATAGCTTCTTGTCCTAAAGATGGTCCAACAATTTCTGACTGAATAATTTCTGCTGAAGCAGGTAGTTTACCAGCACGCAATACATTAGAAATATCTTTAGTTTCATTAATTGTAAAGTTACCTGTAATTTCTGAACGCCCTCCAGTAATTGGCCCTGTAGAAACTCCAGGTGCTGTGTACACTTTATTATCTAAAACAATTGCAATACCTGTTTGATTGCTATATGCATCTCCAGTTAATTTTTCCCATAATTTAGCACCTTTAGTGTTCATGGTCATAGAAACTGCAGGCTTGTTAAATTGGTCAAAATCATCTCTTGCATCACTAACAACATCGCCGCTAATTCTTGGCGTAGCATCTCTGTTAGATTTTAAAGCATACAAATCTATAACCTCAACCTCTTCGCTAGTAGGACGTTCCCACACAAATTTTGTAAACTGAATATCTGCAGGTAATAAACGTCTAATTTCTGGCATTCTTAAATATGCTCCTAATTGTGCAGTATCTTTAATTGCAGCTCTAAACATTGCATTTGTTCCTGGATTAGCAGGAATTAATAAATCGTATAAAGGATTTACTTGGCTTGCTAAATCTAAAGAATCTGCAGCTACATCAGATAACAATGAATCTATTTCTGACTCTAAAACTTCTGGTTCTGGTTTCTTAATATCTACTATAGTTTTTAATTTCTCATTAGCAGAAATTAAAAAATTATTAAAACTTGGGTTTCCTTGTTTGTACGTTTCCCAGAATTCTAATTGTGCTGTACTTGATAATAAACTTTGCGCTCTAGCTATATCTCTTGCCCCAGGAAGCTCTACTAAGATACGTCCAGAATTACCTTCTCTTTGTATGTTTGGTTGTGTAACACCAAAACCATCAATACGCTCTCTTAATACTTCGAAAGCAGAAACGATAGATTCGTCTATTTTCTTTCTAATTACTGGCTTAACAGCATCATCAGACATTTGAAAATTAACCTCTTCACTAAGTGCTTTATTTGCAAAAATATCTGGTGAAGCTAATTTAGTTTCGCCTTTTATTTTATCAAAAGCTTCAAAAAACAACTCTACATACGTATCATCACTATCTTTAGACAAAGCATCTGCATCTGCTAACGCTTTATTAAAAACTGGATTTTTAGTATTATTTGCAAGCCCCTTTAAGATATCTTTTACCGAAATTTGAAGGGTAACATTAATACCCCCTTTAAGGTCTAACCCTTTATTTAATTCTTTCTTCTTTGCTTCATTGTAATTTGTGTAACCAAAAACACTATTACCACCTATAGAATCTAAATAGCTTGCCGCTAATGTTTCTCTTTTAGAAATATGGTCTGCTTCCGATTCTGAAATACGGCTAGCAGCAAAAACCTGTGCTTCCTTCTCTACTTTACTTGTAATAAAAGTGTAGGAAAGCTGGTATATACTTACTAACCCAAATAATAAAGCAAAAAGCTTTATAAGTCCTTTGTTTTGCATTTTAAAAATTTATTTAATTTATGTTGATTATGATTGTATGAAATTTATAACCTAAAGCAAATTACTTTTATGTGAAGTAACTACAATCTTTAGTACTATTCTTTTTTAATGGAATTAACTGTTTCCATTTTCATAAGGCCCTGCCCTTACTTCTGGAATTATTTGTGAAGTGTTGTATTTTGCAATTGCAACGTTCTTATTATTTCTAAATGCTGCCTCTACAACAGCCAATTGTTTAAAAACAATTGTATTTTTAGAAGGTAAAACTACTAGTCTAGATAATTTATTTAAATCTTGCTTTACAATAAAAGCATACTTTCCATTTAAATTTTGACCTTCTTTAACCTGCTGATGAAGGTCTGAAATTATTAAATTATAACTTTCTGGAAGTTCATCTATTGGAAAATCTAGAGGAAAACTATTTGCATCTTCCTTATTTAATGTAAGTTGGTTTTCTTTTGTAAGAAATTCTTTTACACTATCTGCATCAATAGCACTATAATAACGTATACTTAATTGCGACTTGTCGTTTTCTACTATTTCAATAGTATCTACACCTAAGACCTGTAGCTTTTTAGTAATGGTAGCCAAAACCTCATCATGAACAGTTTCTGAAGCTAATTCTACATCTGTAAATTGTAATAAAATTTGCTGATTAGAAGCTTTTGTTTGCTCTTGACTTAGCCCAAATAGGGCTAGAATAATAATTAAAGTACTTACGCACCATTTTGCATTCATGCGGCAAATATAAAAAGAAAGATTATACTAGGTAGTATATTTTTTACAATATATGTTACTGCCCCCTATCTTGTTATAGAAAGAAAGCCTTTATAGCTAAACTATAAAGGCTTTCTTATGTGTTTATGAGTGTGTAAACTACAACTCTAAAAGGCCATTAGTTTTAGTAACACCAGCAGCACTTTCTTGCATTTTTGCTTTTTCTGCATCACTTAAAGGAACATCTACGATACGTTCAATACCGTTTTTTCCTAAAATTACAGGAACACCAATACAAATATCATTTAAACCATATTCTCCTTCTAAATATGTAGAACAAGGGAACATTTTCTTTTGGTCACATGCAATTGCTTGTACTAAACCAGAAACTGCTGCACCTGGAGCATACCAAGCACTTGTTCCTAAAAGTCCAGTTAATGTTGCACCACCTACTTTAGTATCTGCAGCAACTTTTTCCAATCTTTCATCAGATAAAAACTCAGAAACTTTAATACTATTTCTTGTAGCATGCGATGTTAAAGGAACCATTCCTTTATCACTATGACCACCAATTACCATTCCGTCTATATCAGAAATTGGAGCTTCCATAGCCTCTGCTAATCTATATTTAAAACGAGCGCTATCTAATGCGCCACCCATACCAATAATACGGTTTTTAGGTAGGTCTGTTGTTTTGTGTACTAAATAGGTCATAGTATCCATAGGATTACTAACAACTATTAATATTACATTTGGAGAATGCTCTATTAAACTAGAAGAAACTGTTTTTACAATTCCTGCATTAATACCTATTAACTCTTCACGAGTCATTCCTGGTTTTCTAGGAATCCCTGAAGTAATTACAGCAATATCACTACCTGCAGTTTTAGAATAATCATTAGTAACTCCAGTAATTTTTGTATCAAAACTGTTTAAAGAAGCGGTTTGCATTAAATCCATTGCTTTACCTTCTGCATAGCCTTCTTTAATATCTAATAAAACTACTTCAGATGCAAAATCTTTAATAGCAATGTACTCTGCACAACTTGCCCCAACGGCACCTGCTCCTACTACGGTAATTTTCATATACTTATATTTTTAAAATTTTCTTTTAACATACCAAAAGTACTGAATTATCCCTAAAAAGTAGGGAAGATATCCATCAAAATTTAACTTTTAAACCGATAAAATAAACGTATAATCTACCCTTTAACCCTAAAAAAAAGTCACTTAATCGATTATCTAACAATTTTAATGCAGTACGTCGAATTTTAGCAATACAATTTTCAATATTCTCGTTATAATATGGTAACCCCCAAATCTAATATCTACAAAATGAAAAAAGTATTTTCATTCTTAGCTATTATAGCTATAATCTTAGTAAGTAATTGTTCTCGAATTGAAGAAAACAACGACCCAGTGATTGGTATTTGGTCAAATGCAAATACATCATCAGACAATGAAACAAATAAGCAAACGACAAGTAAACAAGAGTGGATTTTTAACGATGCTTATTTAGGAAGGTACCATGATTTACAAAATGGCTCTATTACTATGAAAACAGATTTTAAATGGACTCAGAAAAATGGAGTTTATACGGTCTCTTATCCTGGTTTACCAGATAAGACTAATGATGTTTTTGTAATTGTAGATAAAAGTCCAGAAGGTGTTCTTTTACAAGATCAAAATGGTGGTTTAATTGCGCTGAGAGAATAAAAAAAACATAAAACGGTGATTAAAAAAGGAGCTTTTGTTTTAAAGCTCCTTTTTCATTTTTATCTAAATCCAAAATTAATTCCCATAGATAGGGTATTAAATTCTGCAAGCGTATAATCTGCATGTAATCTAAAAAAGCCAAGTTTTAATTTTGCTCCAACATTTCCGGTTACACCGCTTATTTTATTATTAATAGAAAAAGGGTCTGTTACACTACCAGCTAATAACCCCCCACTATAGGTTCCTAATACATCAATTTCTGATTTTCCGGTTACATACCCTAATCCACCATAAAAGTTAATTATTGGTAATTTAGTAGACACTATAGCTTGAAAAACCCAAGTATTCATTTTTGCATCTAACTTTTGGTCTTCTCCTGCTATTACTCCTTGATCTGTAAAATCATAAGAACCATTTAAATGAGTGTAACCAATTACTCCCGAAATAGCTATAGGCCAAATTTTTTCTGCTGGCAATAAACTAGTGAACTCATGTTGTAAACCAACACCATAAAAACCTAATTTAGCTTCATCTGTATTAATCTTTGGTAAAAATCTTGCTTTAATTTCTGTGCCTTTTATTAAACCTAAACTTACCTGCACAAAAGCTGAAGGCACAAAATTTATATTCTCTGATGACAATCCTGTTGGCAACTCAAAATCTTGACGATCTATATTACCCGCTAAAGGACCATCTACATATACACCAACCCCTTCTATATCTCCAAGAGCAGTAGCTACTGTTTTTACAATACTACCATCTTGAAATTGCAAATTTTCATAATCTGCAGTATTTAATTCAAATCCTTTTTTATCCTCTTTATTTTTAAAAGAAGCCATATTACCAATTATAGATATTTCAAAACCTCCAAGGGGTTTTGCTTTTCCTGAATTATACCAGCCATTAGACATACTATATAGTAAGCCTTCGGACATTGGAGTTACATATGCATTTGTAAATTTTTCTGCATCGTTTACCCCTGCTGCAAATAAATCGTTAGCATTAGATTGCGCCATTATTTGCAAACTAGATGCTAATGCTAATAAAAAAAGTATATTTTTCATGATTAAAATTTTCACCAAAACTAAAAAACTCGCCCTTTCGAGGCGAGTTTTTGTTGTGTAAATAGCTTTTTTTATACATCAATGTTAGCATAAACAGCATTTTTCTCAATAAATTCTCTTCTAGGAGGAACTTCATCTCCCATTAGCATAGAGAAAACTCTATCTGTCTCAGTTGCATTATCTATAGTAATTTGTCGTAATGTTCTAAATTCTGGGTTCATAGTTGTATCCCATAATTGCTCTGCATTCATTTCCCCAAGACCCTTATAACGTTGTATCCCTACACTACCGTTAAAACTTTCTGCAATTTCATCTCGTTCTTCATCAGTCCAAGCGTATCGTTTTTTAGCACCTTTTTTAACTAAATATAGTGGCGGCGTAGCAATATAAACATGACCTCCTTCTATTAATTCACGCATATAACGAAAAAAGAAAGTTAGTATTAACGTTTCAATATGACTACCATCTACATCGGCATCACACATGATAACTACTTTATGGTATCTTAATTTTGATAAGTTTAATGCCTTACTATCTTCTTCGGTACCAATAGTAACTCCTAAAGCAGTATATATATTTTTTATTTCTTCATTTTCAAAGACACGATGTGGCATTGCCTTTTCAACGTTTAATATTTTTCCACGCAATGGCAATATTGCTTGAAACATTCTATCTCTTCCTTGTTTAGCAGTACCACCTGCAGAATCTCCCTCTACTAAGAATACTTCACATTGTGCAGGATCCTGCTCTGAACAATCGGATAATTTTCCTGGCAAGCCTCCTATACTCATTACAGTTTTTCGCTGTACCATCTCACGAGCTTTTGTTGCTGCATGACGTGCCGTTGCCGCTAAAATTACCTTTTGAATAATGGTTTTAGCTTCGTCTGGATTTTCTTCTAAGTAATTGGTAAGCATTTCAGAAACTGCTTGACTTACTGCTGAAGAAACCTCACGGTTACCCAATTTTGTTTTTGTTTGCCCTTCAAACTGTGGTTCTGCTACTTTTACAGATACAATTGCAGTTAATCCTTCTCTAAAGTCATCCCCTTGAATTTCAAACTTTAATTTATCTAACATTCCAGAAGAATCTGCATATTTCTTTAGAGTACTTGTAAGCCCTCTTCTAAAACCAGATAAATGCGTACCTCCTTCATGTGTATTAATATTATTTACATAGGAATGAAGGTTCTCTGTATAAGATGTGTTATAAATCATTGCTACTTCTACAGGAATATTATTTTTTTCTCCTTCCATGGAGATAACATTCTGTATTAATGATTCTCTTGTACCATCTAAAAACTTAACAAATTCTTTAAGACCTTCTGTAGAATGAAAAGTTTCCGAAATAAATTCTCCTTTATCGTCCTTATTTCTTTTATCTGTTATTGTTATAGTTATTCCTTTATTTAAAAAGGCAAGTTCTCGCATTCTATTTGCAAGTGTCTCGTAATTATATTCTGTAGTTTGCGTAAAAATAGAATCATCTGGCTTAAAGGTTACTACGGTACCTCTATCCTCTGTTTCTCCAACTCTTTTTACTGGGTATTGGGCTTTTCCTCTTTTATATTCTTGCTCCCAAATAACACCCTCTCTGTATACTGTAGCTTTTAAATCATTAGATAATGCATTTACACAAGATACACCCACACCGTGTAAACCACCAGAAACTTTATAAGAATCCTTATCAAACTTACCTCCTGCTCCAATTTTGGTCATTACAACCTCTAAAGCAGACACTCCTTCTTTTTTATGTAAACCTACTGGTATACCTCTACCATTATCCTTTGTTGTAATAGAATTATCTTCATTTATTGTAACGCTAATTTCGTCACAATGCCCTCCCATAGCTTCATCAATGGAGTTATCTACCACTTCATATACTAAATGATGTAATCCTCTAACTCCAACATCTCCAATATACATGGATGGACGCATACGTACGTGCTCCATACCCTCTAGGGCCTGAATACTGTCTGCCGAATAATTATTCTTTTTTGCTTCTTCGCTCATATTAATTTTATTCCTAATTTAAACTTATTGCAATAGCAACTTAACAAAGATAAAATAAAGGATATGTCTTTTTTAAATGATTTTAAGCCAATATCAAATAGTTATCAACAATTTACCTGATTTTAACAAAAGCTCATAAAAAAGCCTTAAAAGTACCTTAAATCCATTTTAACAAAAAGAAAAAGAAAAACACAAAACAACTAAAATATCAAAAGTGCCTAAAAAACCTTTTAAATTAATTTCCCTTTTTTCTAAAAAAATAATTACTCGCGCAAAGAAACTATTAACCACTTACCCTAACAAAAGAAGCACCCAATTGGGCGCTTCTTAAGGACTAATTAAAATAAAAAAACTGAGACTATTCTCTCGAATAGACAAACAGAATTATTGTTAACGTATAATTCACTATTTAATTGTTAATACGCTTCGTCATGTACGTTAGCTATTGCTCTACCAGAAGGGTCGTTCATGTTCTTAAATGCCTCATCCCATTCTAAAGCTGTTGCTGTACTACATGCAACACTTGCTTCTTGTGGTACACTTAATGCCGCTGCATCACTTGGAAAGTGTCCTTCAAATATAGTTCTATAGTAATACTCTTCTTTATTTAATGGTGTGTTTATTGGAAAACGAAAAGCTGCATTTTCAATTTGCTCATCTGTAATTTCTTTTTCCACCAATTCTTTTAAGGTATCAATCCAACTATACCCAACACCATCACTAAATTGTTCTTTTTGTCTCCAGGCAACACTTTCAGGTATCATATCTTCAAATGCCTTACGAACTACCCATTTTTCCATACGTTCCCCATTAATCATTTTATCTTTTGGGTTTATACGCATAGCAACATCCATAAATTCTTTATCTAAAAATGGCACACGTCCTTCAATTCCCCAAGCAGCTAAACTCTTATTAGCTCTTAAACAATCATACATATGTAGCTTATCTAATTTACGTACGGTCTCTTCATGAAACTCTTGCGCATTTGGCGCTTTATGAAAGTACAAGTAACCTCCAAAAATTTCATCTGCCCCTTCGCCAGATAATACCATTTTTATACCCATAGACTTAATAACTCTTGCCATTAAGTACATTGGTGTAGAAGAACGAATGGTAGTAATATCATAGGTTTCTATGTTATAAATAACATCTTTAATAGCATCTAAACCTTCTTGTATGGTAAACTTAATTTCGTGGTGTACGGTACCAATATGGTCTGCAACTTTTTGTGCTGCTGCTAAATCTGGAGAACCTTCTAAGCCTACAGAAAAAGAGTGCAATTGTGGCCACCAAGCATCCTTAGTATCTCCAGACTCTACTCTCTTTTGTGCATATTTTTTAGCAACTGCAGATGTTACAGAAGAATCTAACCCTCCTGATAATAAAACACCGTAAGGAACATCAGACATTAATTGTCTATGTACTGCTGCTTCTAAAGCTTCTTTTACCTCCTTAATACTAGTTTCGTTTTCCTTAACTGCATCATACTCCATCCAATCTCTAGTATACCACTTCTTAAGTTCGCCGTCTTTACTATCTAAATAGTGTCCTGGAGGAAATAATTCAATTTTTGTACAAGTGCCTTCTAAAGCCTTTAACTCTGACGCTACATAAAAAGTACCGTTTTTATCCCATCCCATATATAAAGGGATAATTCCCATATGGTCTCTTGCAACAAAATAAGAATCCTTCTCTGTGTCGTAAATAGCAAATCCAAAAATACCATTTAACTCGTCAATAAAGCTTGCACCTTTTTCTTGGTATAAAGCTAATATTACTTCACAGTCAGACTCTGTTTGAAAATTATAAGTACCTTCAAATTGCTTTCTTAACTCTCTATGGTTATAAATTTCACCGTTAGCAGCTAATACTAATTTTTTATCTTCACTAAACAAAGGCTGAGTACCTGAAGCTGGATCTACAATAGCTAATCTTTCATGAGCTAAGATTGCTTTTTCATCTGCATATATTCCACTCCAATCTGGCCCTCTATGTCTAATCTTTTTAGACATTTCTAACAACTGAGGTCTTAAAACCTCCGTGCTTTCCTTTACATCAAACGCACATACAATTCCACACATATTATTATAATTATATCAATTCTTAAACAAAGATGCGCATTAACTTTCAATTAGAAAACACAAACAGCAATATTAATTTCACATTAAAACTTTAAATAACCATATAAATTAAAATATATCACTTATTAACTGCTTTATTCCTATAATCCCTACATTATGTAAGTTATAAAAACTTTAACGACTTTTTATGTATCATTACATCTAGAACTCACTAGATTTGACTTTACATTAAATAATCTTTATCATGAAAAACTTACTTGTACTTTTTACTTTAATGCTTTCATTAGCATTTACTACTAACACAAACGCCCAAAAATTTAAC
This sequence comes from Maribacter vaceletii, assembly GCF_003634105.1. GTDB lineage: Bacteria > Bacteroidota > Bacteroidia > Flavobacteriales > Flavobacteriaceae > Maribacter_B > Maribacter_B vaceletii. The sequence continues at coordinate 381,279 of NZ_RBIQ01000009.1, forward strand.
GACTTAGATAGAAGCCCTATGGATATGGCTACTTTTCCTAGTAGTTATAAAATTTCTGAAAAAATAGTGCGTGTAATTTATAGTCGCCCGCAATTAAAAGGACGTTCTATTTCACAACTAGCTCCTGCAGGAGAAATATGGCGTACTGGAGCAAATGAAGCTTCTGAAATTACTTTTTATAAAGACGTTAAAATAGCAGATAATGATATTAAAGCTGGAACTTATGCTTTATTTACAATTCCTGGAGAAAAAGAGTGGACTATTATTCTTAACAGTAAATTAAATCAATGGGGCGCTTACACTTACGAAAAAGCTGATGATGTATTGCGTGTTAATGTAAATGCATCTACCGCAAAAGAAACCCTAGATGCTTTTTCCATAAGCTTTCAAGAGAAAGAAGATGGTGCTGCATTAGTAATGGGTTGGGATACTACCAGAGTTACTGTACCTGTATCATTATAACATTACAATTAAATAAAGTATAAAAAAACCAAGGCAAATTTACCTTGGTTTTTTATACTTTTATTTTTTACATACTATCACTGTAATAAAACTTCTTTTACTCCTTCTACCTTAAAAGTTTTAGAAGCAGAACTACTTGTTCCAGAAATTTTATTATTAGCTGCAGAAAGAGAAAAGAAAACCTTCTCTTTATTTATAACTATTTCAAAAGAAATTTCATTATTATTTACTACTATGTTTTCTGCGTAAAGAGAACCAGCCTCTGCATTAAGCTTTACTACAAACTCTCCTTTAACTTTAGCAATAATTAATTGTCCTTCTGCATAAGATTTTGCTGCACCTTTTACTGCAAACATCCATGCACCTTCTAAAGCATTTTCCTCATTAACATGCAAAGCAATACATTCTACAACTTCGCTATTCTTAATTGGTGATGCCACTATTGCAGTAAACCCGCTTAAAAAAGCAACGAACACAAATATTATCTTTTTCATTTTTCTAATTTATATTACACAAAATAATAACGCTAATAAGTCCTATTAATTATAAAAAATCTATTTAATATATCAGTCGTATTAATCTTCTATAAAATGCCATAGTTTTTGTTAGTTTTGCTGTCTTAAAAAATTAACCATGATTTCAGTAGATAATGTAGCCGTAGAATTTAGTGGAGAAACCTTATTTAGCGACGTTTCTTTTGTTATAAATGAACAAGATAAAATTGCCCTTATGGGTAAAAATGGTGCTGGAAAATCTACTCTAATGAAAATTATAGCAGGTATACAAAACCCAACAAAAGGTAACATTCGTTTCCCTAAAGATGCCGTAATTGCATACTTACCACAACATTTACTTACCGAAGATAATTGTACTGTTTTAGAAGAAGCATCTAAAGCTTTTGGTCATATTTTTGACATGCGTGATGAAATTGAAGAAATAAATAAAGCTTTAGAAACCCGCACAGATTATGAGTCTAACGAATACATGAAACTTATACAAAAAGTGTCTGATTTAGGCGAAAAATACTATGCCTTAGAAGATATTAATTACGAAGCCGAAGTAGAAAAAGCTTTAGCCGGACTGGGTTTTAAACGGCATGATTTTCATAGACCAACAAGTGAGTTTAGTGGTGGTTGGCGTATGCGTATTGAGTTAGTAAAAATACTATTACAAAAGCCAGATTTAATACTTTTAGATGAGCCTACTAACCACGTAGATATAGAATCTGTTCTATGGCTAGAAGATTTTTTACTTAACAAAGCAAAAGCTGTAGTTGTAATATCTCATGACCGTGCTTTTATAGATAATATTACAAACCGTACTGTAGAAATAACTATGGGTAAAATTTATGATTACAAAGCAAACTACTCGCACTACCTACAACTAAGAGAAGAACGCAGAAGCCACCAAATTAAAGCCTACCAAGAACAACAAAAATTTATTGCAGACAACCAAGCTTTTATAGACCGTTTTAAAGGCACCTACTCTAAAACTAATCAAGTTTCTTCTAGAGAACGCATGCTAGAAAAACTACAAATTATAGAGATTGATGAAGTAGACAATAGCTCCTTAAGGCTTCGTTTTCCTCCTGCACCACGTTCTGGAGATTACCCAGTTACCGCAATAGACCTTTCTAAAAATTATGACGATCATATAGTTTTTAAAAATGCTAATCTAAGTATTGCTAGAGGAGAAAAAGTTTCTTTTGTAGGTAGAAATGGAGAAGGAAAATCTACCATGATTAAAGCCATTATGGGGCAAATAGATTTTGAAGGCAGCTGTACTTTAGGGCACAATGCAAAGGTTGGATATTTTGCTCAAAATCAAGCATCTTTACTAGATCCAGACCTTACCGTTTTCCAAACTGTGGATGAAGTTGCTAAGGGCGATATAAGAAACCAAATAAAAAATGTACTTGGCAGATTTATGTTTAGTGGCGATGCAATTGATAAAAAAGTTAGTGTATTATCTGGAGGAGAAAAAACCAGATTAGCTATGGTAAAACTTTTATTAGAACCTGTAAATGTTCTAATATTAGATGAACCTACAAACCATTTAGATTTAAAATCTAAAGATGTTTTAAAAGATGCTTTATTAGAGTTTGACGGAACTTTAATATTAGTTTCTCACGATCGTGATTTTCTACAAGGCTTATCTAAAAAAGTGTTTGAGTTTAAAGAAAAAAGAGTCATAGAACATTTTGAAACTATTGATGCTTTCTTAATTAGAAATAGAATTGAAAGTATAAAAGAAATGGATTTAAGTAAATAACTAATCGTCTTCAAATAAGGTTTCTGCGTAATTGTTCCTGCTTTTTGGTATAAATCTTTTTTCAGACAAAATAAACTCTGCTCTTCTATTCTTTTGTTTGTCAACTAAAGACTTATTAGCTACTGCAGGTTTTTTTTCTCCATGACCATACCATTTTATACGGCTCTGTTTTACACCTAAAGCTATTAAATAATTTGCAACAGATTTTGCTCTTTTGTTAGACAAACTTTTATTATAGGATAAATTACCATCATTATCTGTGTGCGCATGTATAGAAATAAACATTTCAGGATTTTTCTTAAGATGCTTGTAAAGTGATTTTAAATCGGTTTTTGAAACTACATCTAATCCATAATCATCTACAGGAAAATGAACTTTTTTAAATGCATATACCCTATCTACTTTTAAATTTTCATAGGAACTAGTTTCTATTGGTAGTACAGAAACCATGTCTATATAATAATATGAAGCATTTTTTGACCCATTCGCTTGCAAGGTTTTTGTGTCTCTATTATCCTTAAAATTTCCAATTATTAAAAAATTTTCAGTACCACAAGCTGTTATTTCTGTATAAACTTCTGTCCAACCTTTTTTATCTTTAAAAAAAGAAGGCTCTTTTATTTCTGCATAATTAAAGCTGTTATTTTTTTTACTTTTCACAGAAGGTCTTTTAATAACCTTAGTACTCTTTACATTTATTTCCTTGGCAGATAACAAAACTCCAATATCTCCAATTGCATAATTAGATTTTTCAGAAAGGCTTACATAAAAACTTACACCATAACGTTTTCCTTTCTCTAGAGTCTTAGTTAACTTTCCTTGTATGTATTCTCTATAATTATTAGGTGCTAAAAAATATGCTCCAGCATAAGCAGAACCAAAAGCAGCAGTTTGGCTACCATTAAAATTATTTGGCACGCCCATTTTAGAGCTACAGGTATTAAAATAATCTGAAGTTCCTTCTGTAGCCTTACTCCAACTTCCAACGTCTTCTGCTACATTACCATACTCATCTGGACAAACACTAAATTTCTCGAAACTAGGGTTTGTAATTAAATTTTGAGCATTAACAGTATAAAGCTGTAATCCTACAAAGACTATTAAAAGTTGAAAAACATTTTGCATAAAAATTTTGTAAGTTTTTACCTACATTATTAATAAACGTTATCTAGAACAAAATAGTATTTACTTTTAATTTTGAAATAATTAAAAATCAAATTTATAGGTTGCTCCACCTAACACTTGTATTCCTTGTACTGGATAGTTTGCCCAGTTTTGATAATCTGAATTGGTTAAATTAGCTCCTTTTATAAAAAAAGACCACTGGTCTGTGTACCTATAACCTACTTGCAGATTAACATCAAAATAACTCTCTAAGTTAATTAAAGTTGCTGGATAATCACTCTGTGGTATATTTTGTACTACTCTAGAAGAATAATCTTCGCGCTCTCCTACATAAAATAAATTGGCTCTAGCAAACCATTTTTTTCCTATTTGGTAATCTATAAACAACGAAGCTTTTGTTGTTGGTAAATTCCATGCAGGGTTTTCTGTTTCTGTAGAATAATCCAAAAATTCAGCATTGACACCTAATGTAAAATTTCTATTTACATCTACATTTAATTCTGCAAAGAACCCAAGTGTTTTTATATCATCATAAAAAACTTCAAAAGAATTACCGTAGTAATATCCTTTTTCATCATCCCTAAAATCATTTTCAGGATTTAATTTAAATAAAGGACTCTTGTTTTCTGCGCTATAAAATGCTTTTACATTATAGCTTAAGTTAGGTAATAATTGTCCTTTTAAACCCAAATATGCATTGTACTGCTTATCTGTTGGCGCAATAGTAATTGTTGGAGAAATGTATGGATTTTCTTCCACAAAGTCATAATAGGAGTTTTGCTTTAACTCTCCTACTATCCCTCCATAGGCAATTGCATTTTCTCCCAACAAACGATAGGATGCAGTTACTGCTGGGTATATATAAAAATTACTATCACTAGTATCTGCATCAGTATTAACACCATAAACTAAGTTTACTCCTAAACGCAGAGATAAATCATCACGTAACATGGTTAAACTTGGATTAATACTTGCTTGCATATTTCGGTATTCTACACCTTCCAAATTAGTTGCACTGTTTACATCACTATTCTTAAAATTACCATTAACATAATCTACATTAAAACCAATATCTACAGTTTCATCATTTATAGGAAAAGAAGCTCCTGCGTTAAAAACCACTCTATTTTCTCCAGATTTAACAGCATCCCAAAACCTTCTATAGGCAATATCTGCATTTGTAAAAATTGCATCTTCTACATTTATATGTGCTTCCACTTCACCCATATAATAATTTTGACGCTCGTCTATAGAATCTATAATAGCGGGATCTGTAACTGTAGGAGGTAATCCATACCAATTATAAAGTTGGTGTTGTAAGGCTACATCTGCTCCCCAATCCATATCTCTATCTCTTTTAGAATAAGAAGCATCTAATTTAGAGTCCGAAAATATATTACTTAAAACTACACCATCTAAATCTCCTCTAGACGAAATATGATTAAGACCTATATCTAATCTCTCATCTCTATTCAAAGCTCTACTAGTATAAAAATCTGCTGTAGCATTACCGTAATTACCAACACCAACAGATGCATAGGAATTATACAACACTGGAGGTGGAAGCTTTTCTACTTTAGATGCTTTTCCTTTTGCAGGTGTAAAAGTAGAAGCTACAGGAACTGAAAAAATACTATAGTTTATAGGTTTTTTCTGCAACTCTATAGAGTCATTTATACTTGGTGATGATTTAATTTTAAAAGCATCAGAAACCGTTGGGGAATAAGCTTTAGTTACGGTAACAGTTTCTGTTCCTAAATCATCCTCTTCTGTTTCTTGTGCTATTCCTATCTGAATACACCCAAAAAATGTAATAAGTGTAAATTTTATGTATGTGCGCATATATGGTTCTTTTTTCCCAAAAAACGGGATACTATTAAAATCTATTAATTAGGATTTACAGATGAGTTACTTTGTGCTTCTTTTGCCTTTATGATAGACAATTCTCCTTTTGCTTCTGCAACTAAATCTGGATACTGACTAAAATTGGCAATTACACTTTCCAAAATATAAGTTGCTTGGTAAGCATCATTCAAAGCATAAAAATTCTTAGCCATTATAACCAAGCCTTTACCTCCCCACTCTTTATAACTAGAATAGTCTTTTGCTAATTTTTGCACCGCTATGTTAGAATCTTCATAACTAGAATCCTGGTACTTAAAATAAGCATCATAATACAAAGCTTCAGCAGCTGTTTCTCCAGAGGCTATTTTTAAAACCTTAGCGTAAGCATCTTTTGCTCTAGGTGTATCATTAGTTTTTATAGCAGAACGCGCTATCATTATCTGCGCGTCACTTTTAATTCTATTATCTATACTTGCTGTTGCCAATACCTTTTCTGCATAAGAAATAGTATTGCTGTAGTCTTTTTTCTGATAATAACCTTTCATTAAGTTAGACTGCGCAAATGTTCTGTTTTGCTGAATATTTGCAACTGATTCTAAACGCTTTAAATATGGCAATGCTTTATCGTAGTTTTTATCTGCAATATACACTTCACACACACGTGTTAAAGCCTGCTCAGAATATTCACTAGCGCCACTGTCTGCTACATATTGGTAGTATGGTAACGCCTTTTCTTTTTGACCTTTTCCAAAATATAATTGTGCTACATTAAAATTAGCAGGTATACTATGCAATCCATTTGGAAATTGCTTTATGTAATTAACATATCCTTTTATAGCAGCATCTTTATTACCTTCTAAATTTTGTTTATCTGCAGACTCATAACTAGCATTATCTAGCTCTGCATCGGTTACCTCAACAAAATCTAAATCTTTTACCCAAGCAGCATACTCATTAACTTTCCCTAAATCTACATATACCAATTTTGCAGTTGCTACAGCCTGTATTGCTTCTTGCGTTTTTGGAAAATCTCTTACTACTGTTTTAAACTTAACCAAAGCTTGCTCATTTCTACTTGCATTATAATGTACTAAGCCCTGGCGCATTAAAGCCTGAGGAACTAAAGAGCTTCCTCTAAAATCTGTAACCAATCTATTATACGCATTAAGACCCTTACTTTCTTGCCCTTCTGCTATGTAGGTGTTTCCAAGTTCAAACAATGCGTCATCTCTAAGTGTAGATTTAGAGTAGGTAGAAACAAAACTATTTAACCCATCTATCTTTTTTGCTTTGCGATCTACAAAACCATAACTCATTGCTTTTTGATACGCAGCATAATCTTTTTCGGGGCCAGTTAATGCTAAAGATTTATTATAGGTTTCTATAGCAGGCCAATATTTTCTGGTAACAAAATAGCTATCTCCTAAACGTAAATAAGCATCATTAAGTTTCTGGGTATCTGTAGATCCTTGCTTGGTAAAACTATCAAAATATGAAACTGCATTTGCATACTCTTTCTTTTTAAAATACGTGTAAGCCAAATTATAATCAACATCCTTATTCTCCTCTAACAAAGAAGCATTAGAACTTTGTTTAAAAGCTATAAATCCTGCTAGAGCAGCATCAAAATTATTTAATAGATAATCAGACTCTGCTTTCCAATAGCTTGCTCTGGCTTTAAAACTAGCATCTTCTGCACTTGCTAAAGATTTTGAAAAAACTTCCGATGCATTTCCATAGTCCCCATCAACAAACAACTCTACACCTCTATAAAAAGCAACTTTTTGATAGGTAGTTTTGCTAGCATAATTTTTATTTTTTTCTAATAATTCCATTGCCCCAGCAAAATTCTTAGAAGTAATATAAGAATCTACTAAAAGTTCTTGCATTTCTTCTTTATGTGCATCATTAGGGTATTGCTTTAAGTAATTTGTGATTACTTGCGGTACTGGCTCATAAGCATTACCAACCTCATAACTTAAACGAGCATAATTTAAATAAGCATCTTTCTGTATTTCAGAAGAAAAATCCATTTGTGAAGCATTTCTAAATGCATTTAACGCCTCTTGTTTCTTCTCTAATTTTAAATAACACTCTGCTAAATGGTAATACGCATTTTGAGAAACACTATTTGTACCTCCAATTATTTTATTAAACTGTTGAATAGCATTGGCAAAATCTTGCTGTTTGTAATATGCATAGCCTAACAAATAGTAATCTGTATTATTCCATTTTCCTTTTTTTCCATTGTACTCCTCTAAATAAGGAACTGCATTTTGGTATTGCTTTAAATTAAAATAACTTTCCCCTATTATTTTATTTAATTCGGATGTTTCTCTACGATCTGCTTTAGGTAATTGTTTTTTTGCTAAAGCGATAGCTTCTTCAAACTTTCCAAGCTTAAAATTCATATCTGCTTGGTAGTACGACAGTTTTTCCTCTAAAACCTTTTGATCTGTTATTTGGTCAAAACGTTCATTTGCCGCTTCATAATCATCTTGTTGATACGATATATATCCTAAATAATATTTAGCTTGCGAACCATACAATGGGGAAGAAGTTACTTGTGATAGGTATTTTTCTGCTTCTTTTGTTTTCTTTGAAGAAAATAGAGCATAACCATAGTTAAAATTAAACTTATCCATCTCTTTTCTAGAAAGAGCTCCTTGATCTACTTTATTGTACCATTTTAGTGCATACGGATATTTTCCTGTTTCAAAATAATACTCTGCCACATCTGCATAAGCAGAGTTCCTTTTGGTAGAAGTTGGATAGCTTTCCACAAAATCTTCCATAAGACGGTCTGCTCCTAACTGGTTTAACCTAACCGCAGCATTTGCTGCATAATATGCACTATTAGCTGCTATCTCCTCATCGGTAGTAGAAACCGCTACTTTTTCAAAAACGGTTTGCGCAGCTTGGTATTGCTCATTATTATAAAGCGTTAAAGCATCCTGATATTGTTTGTCTTGGTGTGTGTGTATAGTTGTTTCTTGGGCACTCCCAAAAGAAACCATTCCCAAAAGTATGGGAAGTATTGTAGTACTTTTTTTAAACATAGCGTTCTCTAACTATTAACTAAAATATACAACGACAAATATTGTTCCGAAGTATATATTACAAGGTGGATAAGTCTTAAATTTTTATTAAAACTTAGATCAAAACTAATTAAAGAAAAAGATTTTTAAAAAAGCGTACTAGCTAATCCTTTAGAACTTATTACTTTTATATTAACAATACTTGATTATGGAAGAGAATGCAACTGTGCTAGAACTTAAAGATGTAGCTATATTTCAAAAAGATAGTTTAGTACTTAATGAAGTTAGTTTACATGTACAAAAAGGAGAATTTGTTTACTTAATAGGAAAAACAGGTAGCGGCAAAAGCAGTTTTATGAAAACCCTTTATGGCGATTTACCCCTAAAACAAGGCTCCGGAAAAATTGTGAATTTCGATTTAAAAACACTTAAAGAAAAAGACATTCCGTATTTAAGAAGAAAATTAGGGGTTGTATTCCAAGACTTTAAACTTTTACCAGATCGTAATATTAATAAAAATCTACTTTTTGTTTTAAAAGCTACAGGTTGGAAAGATGCAACTAAAATGAATACCCAAGTAGAAAAGGTTTTAGATAAAGTTGGCATGAAAACTAAAGGTTTTAAATTTCCTCATGAACTTTCTGGCGGCGAACAACAACGTATTGCCATAGCACGAGCTTTACTAAATGACCCAGAACTCATTATTGCCGATGAACCCACAGGTAATCTTGACCCACAAACTAGTGTTGAAGTTATGAAGGTTTTACAAGAAATTAACAAAGCCGGCAGAACTATACTTATGGCAACACATGACTATGCTCTTATTCTAAAATACCCTGCAAAAACACTCAAATGTGATGCTAATAAAGTTTTTGAGGTAGTACAAAGGGCTGTTTAGAGGTTGATGGTAAGAAAAATTATCTCAACTTAAAAACCTAAGCAAACGAGGAAAATTTTATTTAAAAAAAGAATAAAGAGAAGAGAGAATATAGATAATAGATTAAGGAGTCAAGACAAAAGACTCAGGACTTTGGACTTTGGACTTTGGACTTTGGACTTTGGACTTTGGACTTTGGACTTTGGACTTAATACAAAAATTTCCAAAAGCCAAATTAACAAGTACAAACAATCTTTTTATCATTCTTTTCGTTATTTTGGTAGTTCAATAAAAAATTACGTATGATAGTTTTAGGAATAGATATAGGCGGCTCTGGTATGAAAGGAGCTTTGGTAGACACAATAACTGGTGAAATGACCACGGAGCGCTATAGAATACCTACACCTCCCGATAGAAAGCCAAATGAAATGGCCGATGTAATAAAACAAATTGCAGAACATTTTGATTACAAAGGACCTATAGGGGTTGGTTTTCCATCCATAGTTAAACATGGCGTATGTAAAGCACCAGGAAACTTGCACAAATCTTGGGTAAATATAAATGTACATGAGTTGTTAAGCGAAGTAACAAAACTTCCTGTTACAGTAATTAATGATGCAGATGCTGCTGGCTATGCTACCATGAATTATGGTACTGGAAAAGGAAAAGACGGTCTTGTTATTATGATTACTATTGGTACTGGTTTAGGAAGCGGCGTATTTTTAAACGGAGAACTACTACCTAATTTTGAATTAGGGCAAATACCATATAAAAAATATAAAAAAATTGAGCAATGGGCTGCAGGTTCTGCCAAAGACCGCGAAAACTTGTCTTATAAAAAATGGGGAAAGCGTTTTAACACGTTCTTAGAATATGTAGAAGTTATTACCTGTCCAGACTTAATTATATTAGGTGGCGGCGCTTCTAAAGATTTTAAAGAATATAGCAAACAAATTACTATTGATACTCCTGTTATTCCTGCTGAATTAAAAAATCATGCTGGTATTATAGGTGCTGCTGCAGCTGCTCTACATCAAGCTCCAAAAGATTAAAAAATAAAAAAAGTTTCATTCTTTAGAATTAGAATGAAACTTTTTTATTTTCTATTTAGCACAAACTATTTTAAAATTTTTGCTCCCTCTGGTGCTGAAAAATAGTTTTCTGGCACACTAGGTGAAAAAGAAATATCACTAATTTCAATTTTAGTGATATACTCTCCTAAATCTCCATCTTTGGACCAGTGTGTTTTTAATTTTACTGGCAAATTAATCCCATCTATAGTTGCCCATTCTACAATTTCAAGAATTTTTTCTGGCGCATGCCCTCCATTAGGAAAATAACCTGGATACGATACTATGTATAAAATAGCACTCATTTTATGTGTACTCTTATCAAAATATAATTTATAATAATCATCTGGAGCATCACCAGTACCAGAAGCAAATGTTACTTTAATAACATCTTGTAAAGCCCCCTTATATTCTTTGTCTTCTAAAAGTTCTAAATTAACCCCTTCCCCATCTAATACAAATGGGTGTCCAAAAAGATATATTGGTGTTAAAGCCCAAAATTTAGTATCGTATTTAAATGCCAAACTATCTTTAGCGTTTACCCAAGCTTCTTCACCATCCCAACCAAAGGTTGCTGTTGTATCTTTTATACTATTATGCCTAGCTTTGTTATTCCAAGTATCTACTGTTTGGTAAGAGTTTCTACGTGTAGAACCATCTTCTGGTTGGTAATCAAAACGAAAAGAAAAAAAACCGTTTGCAAACCATTTTTCTAAACCACCTTGTGCTTCCATTCCTTTCCATAAAACTTTTCCTGCATCGGTAGCATTTAATCTTGCTTTTGCATTTTCTACTCTTTTTTGAATCCAAGTATCTGGAATAGAATACCCCTCTTTCTCTATAATTACTTCTTTTGCTACTCCCTTTTTAGAAGCCTCTTTACAGGAAACAAATCCTACTATTAAAACTACAGTAATAATTTTAAATATATTTTTCATAATTAAAAGTGTTTATTAAAAATAATAGTCGCACTCCAATAGTAACCTAACATAAAAAGAAAAAAAAAATCTCAAGAAATAAATTCTTGAGATTTTCTATAAAGTATCTTAATTATAATTAAGCTATTTTATTACGCTTACGCTCATTTTCTGTTAAGTAAATTTTACGTAATCTTAAGTGAGATGGAGTTACTTCTACATACTCATCTTTTTGTATATATTCCAAAGCTTCTTCTAATGAGAATTTAATTGCAGGTACAATTTTAGCTTTATCATCTGCTCCTGAAGAACGTACATTAGAAAGTTTCTTAGTTTTAGTGATATTCACCGTCATATCATCTCCTCTAGAATTTTCTCCAATAACTTGTCCTTCGTAAATATCTTCTCCTGGATCTACAAAAAACTTACCTCTATCTTGTAATTTATCAATAGAATAAGGAATAGCTTTACCAAGTTCCATAGAAACTAAAGAACCATTTTGTCTTTGTGGAATATCTCCTTTCATTGGTTGATATTCTAAGAATCTGTGCGACATAATTGCCTCACCTGCTGTAGCAGTTAATAATTGGTTACGAAGACCTATAATACCTCTAGACGGAATTAAGAACTCGCATACCATACGCTCCCCTTTTGCTTCCATACTAGTCATTTCTCCTTTACGCATAGAAACAAATTCTACCGCTTTTCCAGAAACGCTTTCTGGTAAATCTATAGTTAATGCTTCAATAGGCTCACATTTAACACCATCAATTTCTTTAATAATTACTTGTGGTTGTCCAATTTGAAGTTCATAACCTTCTCTACGCATAGTTTCTATTAAAACCGAAAGGTGTAATACCCCACGACCAAATACTAGAAACTTATCTGCGCTATCTGTTTCGTTTACACGTAAAGCTAAATTTTTCTCAAGCTCTTTTTGTAATCTTTCGTTAATATGTCTAGAAGTAACAAACTTACCATCTTTACCAAAGAATGGGCTATCATTAATAGTAAAAAGCATACTCATAGTAGGCTCATCTATAGCAATTGTTTTTAACCCTTCTGGCGCTTCAATATCTGCAACCGTATCTCCTATTTCAAAACCTTCAATACCTGTAATAGCACAAATATCTCCTGTAGCTACTTCTTTTACTTTTAGTTTTCCTAAACCTTCAAAAACAAAAAGCTCTTTTATTTTTGATTTTACAATGCTACCATCTCTTTTTACTAAAGAAACTTGTTGCCCTTCTACTAAAGAACCTCTTTGCAATCTTCCAATTGCAATACGTCCTGTAAAAGAAGAAAAGTCTAAAGATGTAATTAACATTTGCGTGTTTCCTTCTTTTGGTTCAAAAGATGGCACATGCTCAATAACCATATCTAATAATGGCTCAATATTTTCTGTTTCGTTTTTCCAATCGTCACTCATCCAGTTATTTTTAGCTGAACCGTATACTGTTGGAAAATCTAGCTGCCATTCTTCAGCACCTAACTCGAACATTAAATCAAAAACTTTTTCATGTACTTCATCTGGAGTACAGTTTTCTTTATCTACTTTATTAACAACCACACAAGGTTTTAAACCTAGGTCTATAGCTTTTTGTAATACAAAACGTGTTTGTGGCATTGGGCCTTCAAAAGCATCAACCAACAACAAAACACCATCTGCCATATTTAATACACGCTCTACTTCTCCACCAAAATCGGCGTGACCAGGAGTATCAATAATATTAATTTTTGTTCCTTTATAAACAACAGAAACATTTTTAGAGGTAATGGTAATACCACGCTCACGTTCCAAATCGTTATTATCCAAAATTAAATCTCCTGTATTCTGGTTCTCGCGAAACAGTTGACAGTGATACATAATCTTATCTACCAAGGTTGTTTTACCGTGATCTACGTGCGCAATAATGGCAATATTCTTTGTTGTTGACATAAATAATTTATTTAATAGCAGTCTTAATAGCTATTTTAAGCGTGCAAAGATACTTTTATTTTTTTGATGCTAGCTAATAGTTGTGTTATTTTTATCTTATTGATTTTGAGAGACTTCCAATACAATCAGATAATATAAATTTTATTATAACAATTACCGTAAAAAAAAGTCTATTTAAGAAGAATAACCCACATGAAAGATTGTTATACTTGGCAGATAGAAATTGTATCTTTGTATTAAACTACTTAAGAAATGAAACTAGAACTTATACCGCAGCTAAAACATACCAATAGCAACAACTTTTTTCTTTTATCTGGGCCATGTGCTATTGAAGGAGAAGATATGGCATTAAGAATTGCTGAAAAAATAGTTTCTGTTACTGATGCTCTTAAAATCCCTTATGTATTTAAAGGAAGTTTTAAAAAAGCTAACCGAAGTAGAGTAGATTCTTTTACAGGAATTGGCGATGAAAAAGCTTTGAAAATCTTAAGAAAAGTTTCCGACACTTTTAATGTTCCTACAGTTACAGACATTCATACTAATGAAGATGCAGAAAGAGCTGCGCAATATGTAGATATTCTGCAAATTCCTGCTTTTTTAGTTCGCCAAACAGATTTGGTAGTTGCAGCGGCTAAAACAGGTAAAGTAGTTAACTTAAAAAAAGGACAATTTATGAGTCCAGAAAGTATGAAACATGCTGTTACTAAAGTAACCGATTCTGACAACCAACAAGTTATGGTTACAGATCGCGGAACTATGTTTGGCTACCAAGATATGATTGTAGATTTTAGAGGCATCCCTACCATGAAGCAATTTGCTCCAGTGGTTTTAGATGTTACACATTCTTTACAACAACCAAACCAATCTTCTGGAGTTACTGGCGGAAGACCTGATATGATTGAAACTATTGCTCGTGCAGGTATTGTTACTGGTGTAGACGGTATTTTTATGGAAACACATTTTGATCCCGCTAACGCTAAAAGTGATGGTGCTAATATGTTACATTTAGATCACTTAGAAGGACTCTTATCTAATTTAGTTGCTATTAGGAAAACTGTAAATGAGCTTTAATAATTACTTTACAACTACACAACTTAATTTATACTATTTTTCTTACAACAAAATTAGATTGGAATCGTTACTATAAAAGCCCAAATTCTAATTCTAAAAAATGAAATCTACATTTTTACGTAATAACCCTTATTATATAAGGCTATTATTACTTTCTTTTTTATGTAGTCTTGCGTTATTATATAGAGTAATAACTACCCATAGTATAGATTTCACTTTCTTATTATGGAATTTGTTTTTGGCTATTTTACCATTATTTCTATCTAAAATAATTAGGTACAATTCTAAAGTACAAGCTTCTAAACCAACGCTTACAGTTTTTTTTATTTTTTGGCTTCTCTTTTTACCAAATAGCCCATATATAATAACAGATTTTATTCATTTAGAAACCGGAAAGTCTACTATGTGGGTAGACCTTTTCATGTTATTTATTTTTGCTCTTAATGGGGTATTATTAGGTGCTTTATCTATGATAGATATTTTTCATTTTCTTACTAAAAAGTATACACAAAAAATAGCTAACTATACATTATTTACAACTTGTTATTTAAGTGGTTTTGGTATTTTTATTGGTAGGTTCCTACGTTTTAATTCATGGGATATTATAGCTAGGCCAAAAATTTTATTTTACTGTCTTTACAAATGTCTTTTCTTATGGGAAGCATGGGTATGGACAATAGGCTTTGGCAGTTTCATGTGGATTTCATTTTTGGTACTAAAACCTATAATGCGCGCTACAAAACAAAATACCCCCTAAGTCTTATTCTTTACCATCTACATAATCTTGCAAATAAGAATACCGTTCTGTTAGTTTTCCATTTTCTGTCATTCTTGCTCTGTGTAAAACACCATCCTTATCCGCATTAAAAAAAGCAGGAATTACATGCTTTACAAATGCTTCTCCAAAGCCGTTACTAGCATCTCTTGGAAGCTCACAAGGCAAATTATCTACCGCCATTACAGCAATAGCTTTAGGGTCTTTAAAATCTATTTCTTTTTCTGATTGTGGATCATAACCATATACAGGTTTTGCAATGGTTGAAGGTCTTATTGTTGTAGCCACAGGACCATCTATATCACAACTAACATCGGCTACTACTTTTATTTTAAAATCTGGATGCTTAGCATCTTCCCTAGTATATAAATAAGGAGCACCATCGCCATAAAAATGGCCAGCAATATAAAAATCGGTTACTTTAGTAAATCTTGTAAAATTAGTTTTGTATTCCTCAGGTTTTGCAAAAAAGTCTGCTTTATTACCACGCACACCATCTTTACGTTTATTATAATCCGATGCATCTATTTGGCAATACACAGGTTCTTTAAAATCTTCTTCTAAATATTGGGTAACATTTACTTTTCTAATCTGCATGGCATCTAACATTTCCCTAGCACCATTCCCTACTCTACCTCTACCGGTTAACATTATTTTTATATTAGGCAATGTTATCCCTTTTAGTTGTTTTATTAAATCTTCTTGATTAATTAATTCTTCTGCCTTTGGTAATTGGAACAAATCATATTTTAAACCATAGGTTCTAAGTCCATTATATGCACCAACTATTCCTGCATACCGACCAAAAGCAACTACACGTTGCTCTTTTGTATTAGTGATAACTTCATGGTCGTACATTTCTATATTCTTTTCTAAAATAGCTTTTAAAAGTTTTCTATTATAGGGCTGCTTTTTAATTGTATGCGAAAAGAAAAAGTATTTTTTATTCGAAATCAAAGATTCAACAGGAACCTCTTTTACACCAATAAGAACATCACACTCTTCCATTTTAGATGCCACTGTTATTCCAGAAGTACTGTACTCCTCATCTTTAAAAACACGAATGTTAGATGGCTCTACAATTATTTTTGCATCTTTAAACTTATTCTGTACTTGTACGCAAGCTTCTGGTGATAACACAACACGGCGATCTGGTGGATTTTTGCGTTCTTGAATAATTCCGAATTTCATAATAATAATTTTATAACTTACTAAGCTATTTTAGTTGTAAATATAACAATACAAGAGTCTAACCACAAAACTTTTTTTGGAATACTTTTTGAAGTACCTTTGTAAGCTACTTTTTAGTACAGGCTCAAAATTAATATAAGTTTTATAATTAATAGAGCATAGTTCTTTGAAAAAAATAAGGAGAGAATTGAGTATGAATGAATGCCCTTCGGCTTCGTTCAAGGCTTAATTCGTTTACAATCGATAAAATCGATTTAACTCATTAAGGGGCCGACTGGTTTTGACAGCGAGACTAATTGGAATATAAGCATGCCGAGCTTTGTTATGTGGCTCGTTAATCTCATGTATCACACTTTTAATTGGCGAAAATAATTACGCTCTTGCCGCTTAATCTGAATTATAGTAAGATTAGCCTCGTCTCTACTAGGTAGAGAAGCGAGATGTCCCTGAATAGCCTCTGTCGACGGCGATTCAAATCGGGGCACCATAAATGTCGATATAAGGATATTGTTGCTTTGGCAGTATCACTAAAACTTAAAGAAGCTAAGTATGTATTGGGCGGTTTCTAGTCAGGTACGTATCTAAAATTAAATAGAAACTAAGCACGTAGAAAGTATTGTAATTACTTGTTTGGACGAGGGTTCGAATCCCTCCGGCTCCACACAACCCCATAAATGAAAAATTTATGGGGTATATTAAAACTTATTCCCCTTAAATAGTTCTAAAAATATTCCCTATTGCTACTTATTAAAAAATAGCTTAAGTTTAAAAACTCTTAAATAAAATTTTAAAGAATGAATAAGCTTTTTTTTGCCACCCTATTACTTTGTTTTATTACCTCTTGCGAAAGCAAAAAGGATATTCCTTCCGCTACCCTACCATCGCCAGACTCTAATAATGGAGACATTAGCTTACCAAAAGATTTTGGAGCTATAGTAGTTCATAACGGACTTGGAAAAATGGCAAGACATATAACGGTAAGAGATAATGGAGATATTTATGTGAAAATGCTAAAAAAAGTAACTAACAATGGTATTATAGCCTTTAGAGATACTACTGGGAATGGAAAATCTGACATTGTAAAAGAGTTTGGTAACTTCTCTGGTAGTGGAATAGATATTAACAATGGTTTTTTATACGCCTCCTCTACAACAGAAGTGTATAGATATGCACTAAAAAAAGACAACTTACTCCCAAACTTAGAACCAGAATTAGTAATATCTGGCTTTCCAAAACAAAATGACCACTCTTCTAAACCTTTTACTTTTGATGACAAAGGGAACATATACGTAACCGTAGGTTCCCCTTCAAATGCTTGTCAAAAAGAAGCTCGTAGTCCAGGAAAAAGTGGAATGGACCCATGCCCGCATCTAGATTTACAGGCTGGTATCTGGAGCTTTAAAACCAATAAAACAAAGCAGGTACACGGTAAAGATGGTTTTAAATATGCAACAGGTATTCGTAATGCTATGGGGCTTGATTGGAATTTTGCTGCCAATAGTTTATATGCTATGCAACATGGTAGAGACCAATTACACCAACTTTGGCCAGATTTATATACCAAAGAAGAAAATGCGCAACTACCGGCAGAAGAATTTTTACAAGTAAGTAAAGGCGATGATTTTGGATGGCCTTACTGTTATTTTGACCAAAATAAAAACAAAAAAATGTTAGCTCCTGAGTATGGAGGAGATGGCATACAACAAGGAAAATGCGAGGGAATAAAAGCTCCTTTAATGGCATTTCCAGGGCATATGGCTCCAAATGATTTATTATTTTATACCGGAAATCAATTTCCAGAACGATATAAAAATGGTGCTTTTATAGTATTTCATGGTTCCTGGAATAGATCTCCGCTGCCGCAAAAAGGGTTCTTTGTAGTTTTTGTTCCTATGAAAAATGGGAAACCATCTGGTAAATGGGAAATTTTTGCCGATAACTTTGCAGGCATGGAAGAAGTTAAAAATCCTGCAGATGCTATAAACAGACCTATGGGAATTGCCCAAGGCCCAGATGGCTCTCTATACGTTACTTCATCTGCTACCGGGAAAATATGGCGAATTATGTATTATGGAGAAAATTCTAACATAAAAGAAACCGTTATAACTTATAAAAAACCTGAAGAAATTACCAAGAAAACTACCAATAATCCTAATGGAAAAAAAGTTTACGATACCTACTGCTTAGCTTGCCACCAAGCAAATGGAAAAGGGGTACAAGGTTTAAATCCACCATTAGTAAATACCAATTGGGTAAAAGGAGATAAAAAGGCTCTTATTGGGGTATTACTTAATGGTATGGCTGGAGAAAAAGTAGATGGAGAAGTATATAGTAATGTAATGGCTGCTCATGATTTTCTAACAGATGAACAAATAGCAGATGTACTAACGTATGTACGTTCAAATTTTGGAAATAACTATAGTAGTATTACAAAAGATGAAGTAAAAAAATTAAGAAACAATAATTAAATTTTCTAAAAGATTTTTCTTACCTAAACTAGGTGTAAAACCTATGCTCAGGTAATAAATACCCTCTAATAGGTATTGTGTTATTAGATAATCAGTTCTATTTTTGTGAATAGTTTTAAAAACTACACTACATATAAATAATGCTATTAATTATAACGCATATAAACTAACAACCCTTTACAAAAAACTTAGTTAATACTCGGGGGAACTATTGCTAGGAAAGTATGTGAAGGGTTTATTTATTTATATTCTCTAACTTTATAGAATAAATACCTACACTAAAACTCATTTATACAGACATTTATATATTTAATAAACCAAATAAAAACAGTACTTTTACAATAACGTTTTAGAATATGATTATTTTTTGAAGAATTTACATACGTAAATTTTTCATAATCAAAACTAAATAACATTCTCCATACGTTCCCCAAATTTCCAATAAACAAAGCATTTAACCTATAAATGTCGTATTTGTAATACTAGTTTATAACGAATGAGAGAAAATGAGGAAATAAAAGATTTGCGCCAAAATATACAAGAAAATCTAGGTGTATCTCTTAAAAAATCTAAAGACTACGAATATTTTAATAATTTCCCTTTAAACAGTAAACAATGTTTATATGTTGCAAATTGGAGATCTAGAGGTATTGTATACGAAAAAGGCTTAGAAAATTTAACTGGTTACAAATTAGAAGAATTTAATACAGAAGATATTATTTCTTATACACATCCTGAAGATAGAGAACTTGTAAAAAACATTACAAAAGGGGTGGTAATGCATGTTGTTAATACTCCTATACAAAATGAAGAAGCCCATTTATTACTCTCTTTTAGATTTTTGAAAAAAGATGGCACCTACTGCAAACTTTTAGTGCAATCTTCTGTATTAGAAAGAGATGAAGAAGGTAAAATGATAAGTAATTTTTCATTACTTACAGATATTTCTTTTCTAGAAACTCATGATCGCGTAGAGTGGAATTTTCAAGCAAATGAATTAGATTTAATTGAGTTTAAAAAAGTAATTTATAAATTGTATACTAACTTTTATACTAAAAGAGAAAAAGAGATTATACATTTAATTGAACAAAAAAAAACATCAAGAGAAATTGCAGACCAATTATCTCTAAGTAAATTAACAGTACAAACACATCGAAAAAATATTCTAAGAAAAGCTAAATCACATTCTATAGATGATGTTTTGTCTTTTTGTAAAAAGAATGGGATAATAGATTAAGTCTATTATTCTTTTATAGAGTTTTGCTAGAAAACACATATATTTCTTAACTTTCCTATTAAGAAATAGAACATGTATACCATAATAGATATAGAAACTACTGGAGATGGAGTAAAAGGAAATAAAATTACCGAAATCTCTATATTTAAGTATGATGGAAATGAAGTTGTAGAAGAGTATACAAGTTTAGTAAATCCAGAATGTGAAATTCCATATTTTATTACCAGACTTACAGGTATAGATAATGCAATGGTTCGTGACGCCCCTACTATACATGAAATTGCTCCAAAAATACTAGATATTACAAAAGACACCATATTTGTAGCGCATAGTGTAGGGTTTGATTATAATATAATTAAGAACGAGTTACAGAATATTGGAATACCCTTTAGCAGAAAAAAACTATGTACCGTTAGGCTATCAAGAAAATTAATCCCAGGGCTAAAGTCTTATAGTTTAGGAAAGTTATGTACTTCTTTAAATATTCCTTTAAGTAATAGACATAGAGCTCGTGGTGATGCCCACGCTACTTTACTACTTTTTAAAAAGCTTTTAAACAGCAAAAATGCAACAGATGTTTTTAGTTCTTTTTTAAATTCTAGGTCACAAGAAAACACTTTACCACCAGCACTACCAAAAGAGGAGTTTAATAAACTACCTAATAAAGCGGGGATATATTATTTTAAAAATGAAGAAAATATAAGTATATATATTGGCAAAGCTATTGCAATAAAAAAAAGAGTACTAAGTCATTTTTATAATAAAACAACAAAAGAAATTGAAATGTGTTCCAAAACTGCACATTTAGATTTTAAGCCTTCTGGAAATGAACTTATAGCATTATTAATGGAGTCTGCTGCTATAAAAAAAGAAATGCCAATCTACAACAAAGCGCAAAAAAGAACTGCTTTACAATATGGTATTTTTAGTTACGAAGACCGCAATGGTATTTTACATATTGCTTATAATAAAATAAAATCTGCTCCAAATGCTGTACAACATTTTTTTAGTATAACAGACTGTAGGCTTGCATTAGAAAAAATATGCGAAGCGTATAATTTATGCCCTAAGTATTGTCATTTACAAGAGAATATTACACACTGCTCCCATTACAAAATAAAAAAATGTAACGGTATTTGTAAACAACAAGAAACCACAAAACAATATAATAAAAGAGTAACATTAGCACTAAAGGATTTAAAGACCTCTAATGATAGTTATTTTATAAAAGAACAAGGAAGGACTAAAGATGAAATAGGAATAGTAGCTGTTTTAGAAGGCCAATATAAGGGTTATGCTTTTATTCCTATAGAAGAGCAAATAAATAATATTGAGGAGTTAGAGTCTTTTATTATTCCACAAAAGAATAGTCTAGATGCACTTAAAATTATAGAAAACTATAAGTACAAAAAACCACAAAATGTAATTTCACTATCGGCAAAAGAAGCGCATATTTAACTACGTGGTCTTTTAAATTTTTTAAGCATTTGATATGCAAACAAAAGCCACAAAACAAAAATAATAGATATAAGAACTATATATAGTAAAATAAAATTCATATCTCTTTTTAATTTAAAAGAGTTGATGCCTATAATTAGCTATATATAAATACAGACATCAACTAACCACTAACCATTAATTTTTCTTCAATACTATAACTTACAAATATATTTTTTAGTATAAAATTTGTAATTATATTCCTACATAAATATAAGTAAATATTTCTAAAAAACCCAAAAAGGGTAATAAATTAATACATAATGTATTAATTTATTACCCTTTTTTATCTAAAATAATTTATAAACTTGTAAAAGAGCTACTCCTTGTTTTTGCCGCTATTCATAAAAACTACTAATACTCCTATTAAAATTAAGACTACTACTCCAAAAACACCAATCATTATAATACCATTGGACCAGTCTACTAAAGGAAAAATATGTGCCATTTTTTTAAAGTTTTATTATTTACATAAAATTATGCAAGTAAATCCTTAAAAAATATGATATATATCAGTTTGTATTTATAGTATTAGAACATTCTAAATAAATACATTACTAAAAATGTTCCTGCAGAGCTAACAAATATGGAACTTTGCCAGAAATAAACTTTATTCCCCCAAATGGTTAACCATTTTTTTCCAAATTCTTTTTTAACATATACTCTAAGAACTTTAGAATACAGAAAATTTATAACTAAAAAAGTTACTAACGCTATTGCTATTACACTCATTTTTTCCATAAACTAAATTTTTAAAGTTGTATTACTTATAAATTATTATTGCCTATAAAGTAGTTGGACAAACAAATTCTGATACTTTTATATTTGATTTTTTAATTGCAGCAAACCCACCAGCAACATCTACCAAATTATGTATACCTCTACTTTTTAAAATAGATGCAGCAATAACAGAACGATAGCCTCCTGCACAATGCACATAAAAAGTTTCCTTTTCTGGAAATTCTCCTAAATAATTATTTAAATCGCTTAATGGCGTGTGCTTTGCATTTATAATATGTTCAGATTGGTATTCTCCAATTTTACGAACGTCAAAAACAGGTGTAGTTCCATCATTTAATATTGCCTCTAAATTTGCTGCTGCAACAGAAGATATCGTATCAAAATCCTTTCCTGAATCTTTCCAGCTTTGCAGCCCACCTTTTAAAAAGCCAATAGTACCATCAAAACCTACTCTAGATAAACGTATTACAGCTTCTTCTTCTTTACCATCTGGTATTACAAGTAATATTGGTTGTTTTACATCTGCTATTAAAGCGCCTACCCATGGGGCAAAATCGCCATTTAAACCAATAAATATAGAACGTGGCACATGCTCCTTTACAAACTCTGCCTGGGTTCGTACATCTAAAACAATAGCTCCTGTAGTATTTGCTAAATTTTCAAATTTATCTGGAGATAATGCTGTTTTTCCTCTATCCAAAACAACATCTATATCTTCATAACCTTCTTTATTCATTTTTACGTTTAAAGGAAAATATTTTGGTGGTGGCATTAATCCATCTGTCACCTCTTTTACAAATTCTTCCTTAGTCATATCTGCTCTTAATGCATAATTCATTTTTTTCTGATTCCCCAAAGTATCCACCGTTTCTTTCATCATGTTTTTACCACATGCGGAACCAGCACCATGTGCAGGGTATACTATAACATCATCTGCCAAAGGCATTATTTTATTTCGTAAACTATGAAACAATGTTTCTGCTAATTGTTCTTGTGTTAAATCTGCTGCTTTTTGAGCTAAATCTGGTCTACCAACATCCCCCAAAAACAAAGTATCTCCAGAAAAAATAGCATAGTCTTTACCATTTTTATCTTTTATTAAATACGTAGTACTTTCCATAGTATGCCCTGGAGTGTGTAATACTTTAATTACTAATTCTCCCAATTTAAACTCTTGCTCATCATTAGCTATTATAGCATCAAAAGTAGGATTTGCTGTAGGGCCGTAAATTATTGGCGCACCTGTTTCTTTAGACAAAGTAACATGGCCACTTACAAAATCTGCATGAAAATGGGTTTCAAAAATATATTTTATAGTAGCGTTGGCCTCTTTTGCCTTTTTAATGTACGGAGCCACCTCTCTAAGAGGATCAATAATTGCTACTTCACCTTTACTTTCTATATAGTAAGCACCTTGCGCTAAACAACCTGTATATATTTGTTCTATTTTCATAACTCTAAATTTAGTTTACCAAAACTATAAATTAATTTAATCTTCTTTTGTAACATTAGTCACTGTTCATCCTATTCTGGTGGGCTATTTTAAAACCCAATCCTGTCTCTCTTTTTGGATTATTAAATTGTAATACAGCTTCATTAGTTTTTACAAATAAATTTTCTCTTTTTAAAACTTCTATAATCCCGCTAGAATATAATATATCTCTTGTAGGCCCTATAGCACCTGCTATATAAAAGTTTATGTGTTTACTTTCTAATTCTTTTATTAACTTCTTTAGCATATTAGCTGCTGTAGAATCTATATAATTAATTGCTTCTGCATTTAAAATAATACCCCTTAAATTTGCGCCTTTTGTTTCTATACATTTATAAATTTCCTTTTTAAAATAGGATGCATTTGCAAAATATAATTGTGCATCAAAACGAACTATTAATAAATTGTCTTGTATAAAAACATCTTCTCCAAATCTATTAATGTTTCTATAGTATTCTGTTCCTTTTATATTTCCTAGAACAGCAAAATGTGGATTAGAAGTACGGTATACCATTAATAAAAGTGAAATTAGGACCCCTACTAAGATTCCCTCTTTAATACCTATAAAAAGTGTTATAAAAAAAGTAATTAGCAGTACAAAAAATTCATCTTTTCTATGCTTTAATAACCTTTTGGCGTATTCCAAATCTATTAAACCAAAAACAGAAACCATTATTATACTTGCCAAAACAGCTTTAGGTAAATAATAAAATACTGGAGTTAAATATAGTAACGTTATTACCACCATTACTACAGAAAACAATGCTGCCAAATTAGTTTTTGCTCCGGCTTCACTATTTATAGCCGACCTAGAAAAACTTGCAGTTACGGGGTAAGCCTGAAAAAAGGAGCCTATTACATTAGAAGAACCAATTGCTATTAATTCTTTATTAGCATCTATAGTTTCTTCACCTGTTTTTTCTTCTATAGCTTTACCTATAGAAATAGCCTCTAAATAACCCACCATTGCTAATGCTATTGCCATTACCCATAAGTCTTTCACTACTGTTAAACTAATATTAGGTAGTTTAAAAGAAGGTAAACCACTTGGTACTTTCCCTACCAAACTAACTCCAAAATTTTCTAAATTAAAAAAGTAAACGGTTGCAATTCCTATAATTACTACTATAAGTATGGATGGTATTTTTTTATTTATTTTTTTAAGTAGAATAATTAATAGTATTCCTATTATACCTATTAGTAAATCGAATTTATTTGTTTCCGAAATTTTAGAAAAAACATTAACTAATAGTTCATGAAAATAGGTTGCTCTTTCTACTTTTATTCCTAGTAAATGTTTTATTTGACTAAAAATGATAATTAATGCTGCAGCAGAAGTAAAACCGCTTATAACAGGTCTTGATAAATAGTTTACTAAAAAACCCATTTTAAAAACACCTAACAGCACTTGCGTTGCTCCTACTAAAAATGCAAGAACAATTACCATGGCAATATAATTTTCTATACTAGTTATTGCTAAAGTACCTAAACTGGCAGCTACCAAAAGAGAATCCATAGCAACAGGCCCTACGGCTACCTGTCTTGATGTTCCCAAAAAAACGTAAGTTAATATTGGTAATAAAGATGCATATAAACCGTATACAGGGGGTAAACCAGCAATCATAGCATACGCCATACCTTGCGGTATAAGAATAATACCAACAGTAAGCCCAGCAATTATATCTTTAGATAGATAAGCTTTTTTGTAGGTTCCTAACCATTGCAGAAATGGAAAAAATTTAAACATTCTACAAATTTAAGCTATTCTACGAAAACGATTACTTAATATTTCCTCCTACTGGCAAACCACTAGGCACTTTTTCTGGAATCTCCTTATCAAAATCTGTATCGTTTAACGTATTTAAGAACGATATTATAAGAGACATTTCTTTTACTGATAAATTTAATTGCTTAATAAAAGGGTCGTAATTTTTAGGAGATACGTTTTTATTTATTGTTTTATTATTGGAAATATCTTCATAAAATTCTAACACTTTCTGAAGGCTTAAAAAACTTCCATTATGCATATAAGGAGCAGTAAATCTTAAATTACGCAAAGTTGGTGTTCTAAAAGCATAACTCCTATTTACGCCACTATCTATCTCTTTTATTTTTATATTTTCTGGAACTCCCAAAACATGTTCTTTATAATCTGAAAACATTGGACCATTATGGCAATTTGCGCAACCAACTTGTTTAAATAGAGAAAAACCTTCTTTTTCTGATAAGAGTATGGCATTTTCATCTTCCCGCATATATTGATCAAATCTAGAGTTAGTTGCTACCAAAGTTCTTTCAAAAGCTGCAATTGCTTTTCCTAAATTCTCTTCGCTTATTGCATTCTCTTCACTAAAAGCATTTTTAAAAAGTTTTTTATACTCTGGAATTTGCTTCAGCCTTTTTACTACTTCTGGTAAAATAGTTTCTTCTGTAAATTTAGAACCTCGCATTTCCTCTAGAGTTTTAATTGGCATTAAAGCTTGCTCTTCTAAACTATTAGCCCTTAAATCCCAAAACATAGGGGCATTTTCTGGATCATACTCTAAATCTTGCCCCAACCCATTAAAAGCAGTATTTAAAACAGTATGTGCATTTCTTTTTACAAATGGTATTGTATTGGGAGAGTTAAATACCCTTTTGCTTCCAAAACCTTTAGCATTAGTTCCTATAGATACGTCTAAAAACTCTGCGTAGCCAGTACTAGGATGATGGCAAGTTACACAAGCAATATCTTTACTTCCCGACAAAATTGGATCATAAAATAATAACTTCCCTAAAGCAACTTTATCTTTAGTATTTTTATTATTTATTGGGCTTTTTACCGTTCTGGGTAAGGCTGCAAATACAATGGTATCTATTTCTTTATTTGGAGAAATTATTCTTTCGGAAACTTTATCTCTACAGCTCCAAAAAACAAATAATAAAAAGAAAAAAGAAAAGGTTTTTTGGTAACTACTCAATTTATATAATTTAAAATACTTTTATGTGGACTTTAAAAGTATCTTCCTTTGCTTCTTGTGTTTTAAACCCATGGTGTAAATCATCTTGCGAAACAGCATAAGGGTAAAAAGATATAGGTTCCACACAAAGCATGTTAGATACTTCTGTCCAAAGCATAAAATTACTAAATCCCTGTGTCTTTATCTCTACTTTTTTTTCGTCAACTAAAGTTATTGTATCGCAATCTACTATAGGTAATGCTCTACTACCAACTTTTAATACTTCTGGCAATGTAATCTTTGTATTATTTGCAATAATTTCCGGATTACTGGAATGAATTTTAAAAGCAGGGTGGTATCCTAACATATATGGCATTCCTTTATCACCATTAATTATAAATTTTATTTCTAGTCCTGTATCAGACAAATTAAAAACTTTTAAAAAACTAAAGTTATAAGGCCAGGATAAAAACTCTACATTAGATTTACTAGGGTATTTTGAGTTTTTTACAACTTTACCTGGAAAATATTCTTTTTTAAATGTTGCCATAGTAGAGGTTACCTCCATACGGCCATAAACCATTTCTCGTAATAAACCATGCTGATCTTGAGTTGCTGATCCTTTAGGTGTTTCTACTTTAAAACAAGCTTCATTTGTTGGTCCTATAATAGGAAACATTTCTGTATCAGAATTTCGCCATCCTGGAGTCCCTTTTTGATGTATTACCTCATAGCCATTTACTTGGTAACTAACCAACTCTCCTGCATCAATTTTTACAATCTGATTTCCTAAAATAAGTTCTACCATATTACAAATTTAAAGTCCATATTTGAGTGTTAACTAGATATAGTTTATAAGAATATTCCTTCAAAAATACCTACAGTTTTTTAAACTGAGAAAATAAATACTAATTACTTTTTATATAATTTTTACCTAATAATCTTAAAAATTATAAGACTCTATTTAACAACTATTTAAGGCTATAATTTTAAGAGTTTTAAAATAAAATTTTAAAAAAAAGTAGTGGTATTAGTTAAAATTTAAAAAAATAAATTTGTAAGACATTCATTATTTAAAATAGTATTTACAATATCATTAAAGAGACTATCTTTTACAAATAACAAACTACCTAATTGTATTAAAATTTACGATTATTATTAAAATATTGCAAATATTTTAAATATTTAATTAAAAAATACACAATATTTCATATATTTCATAAATAAACCACACATTATGTTTTCTTAATTTTGTGGCTATTATGAACAATCTATTCGTATTTAATAGCCTTTACTGGAGAAATTTTTGTGATAATATAGGATGGTAATAACAACATAAGCAAGCACAATAATAGTACTCCAAGATTTAGGATACAGACACTAAAAAAATCTATGTGTACTGGTATGTATTCTATATAATATTCCTCAGGGTTTGGGAATTTAAAAAGATGGTATTTTTCTTGGGCCCATAAAAAACTCAACGCAATTAGGTTTCCCCAAAATAATCCTACACCAATTAAATAAGCCGCATTGTATAAAAATATTTTACGAATACTCCAATTACTAGAGCCAAGTGCTTTTAAAACACCAATCATTTGTGAGCGTTCTAGTATTAAGACTAACAATGCTGTTATCATATTAATACCGCCTACTAGTATCATAATACCAATGATTATAGCAATATTAAAATCAAATAAACCAATCCACTCAAAAATCTTATAGTATTTATCTGTAATATTTTGGGTATCTAAATTGGAAAGTGTTTGACCGTAAATTTCATTACTTTTTTCCTTTATAGTATCAAAATCATCAAGAAACACCTCAAAATTACCAATTTCGTTTGTTTCCCATTTATTCATGCGTTGAATATGGCGTATGTCTACAAAAATATAGGTGCCATCAAACTCTTCAAACCCGCTATCATAAATACCGGAAACTTTAAATTTTCTTTGGTTTGGAATTTTAGAAGGATCATCATCTTTCAAAAATATTGCAGGAAAAGTATCTCCAATTTTTAATTGTAGTCTATTAGCCATTATTTTAGAAACAAGGGCATCGCTATTTAAATCTCCATTATAATTGGGCATACTCCCTTCTATAATATATTCTTTAAATACAGTACTATTAAAATCTGTTCCTATACCTTTAGCAATAATTCCTTCAAAAGTGTCTTCTAACCGAATAATACCTCCTTTAGTTGCTACAGCTTGCACATGAGAAATTCCTGAAATATTTTTAAACTCTGGGTAAAATTCTTGCTCTAAAGAAACGGGAACTACAGAAACTTCGGAAGCATTATTATCGTAATTATAAATTTGAATATGCCCATTAAAAGCGGTAATTTTTTCTCTTATTTTATGCTTAAGTCCTACCCCTGTTGCTATAGCAATTAACATCATAATAACTCCCAAAGAAATTGCTGCAATTGCAATTTTTATTATTGGTGCAGATATACTAATTTTATGCTCCTTACCTTTAATAAGTCGTTTGGCTATAAAGTATTCTAAATTCAAATTATGATGTTTTTACCAAGTATCAAAAGTACATTTTTATTATGGTTTTTTGTATTTACAGCATGCGGAAACCAAGGAAAAACATCCGATTCTAACAAAAAGAATAAAGATTTTGCTGTTGCCAACACCCAAAAAGACTCTATCCTAGTTGCTGCAAACCGCACAACAGATTACCTTCCATTACTAAAAGACAAGAAAGTAGGCATAGTTGCTAACCAAACTAGTGTGGTATTTAAAAAAAATGGTTATACCCATCTAGTAGATTCTCTTATTAACCATTCTATTACAATTAAGACTGTTTTTTCTCCAGAACATGGTTTTCGTGGTAAGGCAGATGCTGGTGAGAAAGTTAAAAATAGCGTAGATACTAAAACAGGTTTACCTATACTATCGCTTCATGGAAAAAACAGAAAACCAACAAAAAAACAACTAGAAAATTTAGATATTGTTGTTTTTGACATTCAAGATGTTGGTGTTCGTTTTTACACATACATTGCCACATTACAATTAGTTATAGAAGCTTGTGCAGAAAATAATATTCCTGTTTTAGTTTTGGATCGCCCTAATCCAAACGCACATTATATAGATGGCCCAACTATGGAAGCAGCGCATACTAGCTTTTTGGGAATGACAGAAATTCCGTTAGTTTATGGAATGACAATTGGCGAATATGCGCAAATGATAAATGAAGAAGGTTGGCTTTCTAATGGTGTAAAAGCAGATTTAAAGGTTATTCCTCTAAAAAATTGGACACATAAAACTCCTTATAATTTACCTATACGTCCTTCTCCTAATTTACCTAATGCAACTTCTATTGCTTTATATCCTAGCCTTGGGTTGTTTGAAGGAACTACTATAAATGCAGGAAGAGGAACCGAATTTCAGTTTCAACGCTATGGTGCATCTTTTTTAGATAGCACACAGTATAGTTTTAAATTTTGGCCAAGACCTAATTTTGGTTCTAAAAGCCCTAAAGAAAATGGAACTAAGTGTTACGGAAAAGACCTTTCTGATATTACTACTATGAATGAAGTTACTTTAAAATGGCTTATTGATGCATATAATAATGCACATACAGAAAAAGGCATCTTTCTAAAAAGCGGATTTACAAAACACGCCGGAACCGAAAAATTACAACAACAAATTGGAGCCAAAAAAACAGAAAAAGCAATAAAAGAAACTTGGAAGCCCGGTATAGAAAAATTCAAAAAAATTAGAAAAAAATATCTTATCTATTCTTAAACTTATTTTATTCTCTTTTTCATTTCCTCAACAATATTATAGGCAGCAGGGCATATAGCAACATTTTTCATGGTTAAATTACTTATTTGCTGAAATTTTTTACGGTCGGTATGTGGAAACTCTCTACACGCTTTGGGTCTTACATCGTAAATGGAACAATAATTATCTGCACCTAAAAAAGCACAAGGCACTTGTTGTAAAACATAGTCATTATCCTCATCTACACGTAAATAATTTTCTATAAATTTTTGTGGTTTTTGCCTAAAATGTTTCGCAATACGTTCTACATCGGCATTTGTAAACAAAGGCCCAGTGGTTTTACAGCAATTTGCACATTCTAAACAATCTGTTTTTTTAAACTCTTCTTCATGCAACTCTTGCATAATATAGTCTAGATTCTTGGGTACTTTCTTTTTTAGTTTAGTAAAAAACTTTTTGTTCTCAGTTTGTTTTTCATCTGCCTTCTTACCTAATTCTTTAAGAAATTGTTCCATTATTTTAATAAACTTAAAGCTGTTTCATACAAATCTCTACTCCACCCTTCCGATGCTTTAGAAATTTCAGTTCCAAGTATAGATTGCTTTTCAATGATTTTTTTTCCAACCTCAGAATTATAAAAAGTATTTAGTTTCTCTTTCTGTGCCGGGTTCATTTTAGACCTATCTGTAAGTAATTGCTTTCCTGTAGCACTAGTGTAAAATGAAACCATTTTAGAAATATCTTCCTTCGTAAAATTAGTTTCATAAATAGGAATTAGCAAAGTTTTCATTTCCCCAACAGCTTTTGTTTTGTTTTCTTTTAAATATTTCCAACCCTCTGCATTACTATTATTCTCTGGGTATCTTCCTTTCAACATTTTTAATAACTCATCATAAGCAAAGTTATATTGTCCCATGGAGCCATTTACCTCTAAATAATTGCCTACTAAAGCGGTTGTATTTTTATCTTGAGCATTAGAAAAAACAGGAATACATAAAAGAAATAATAAAAAATATTTTAACTGTTGCATGGGTTTCTTTTTAAACTGCATAAAAAATCTCACTTTTGTTACAAAGTACAAATATAATGGATAATGACATTTACGGGCAGGCACTTTTAGATTATCAAAAAGGAAATTATACCGAAGATATAACAACATATTTATCCTTAGAAGAAGAAGATACATTACCATTACCGTACTTGTTTAGGAATTTTAAAGAAATGCCCGCTTTAGAAAAAAAAGCTTTAAAATTATGTAAAGGAACTATTTTAGATATAGGCTGCGGTGCTGGCAGTCATAGCTTAGAACTACAAAACAAAGAATTACCTGTTACATCTATAGATTTTTCGAAAGGTGCAATAGAAGCTTCCGAACTTAGAGGAGTTAAAAATGCAATCCATACTAATTTGTATGATTTTAAAGGCCAAAAATTTGATACGCTTCTTTTGTTAATGAATGGAATTGGTATTGCAGAAAAAGTAAATAAATTAGATAAATTCTTCTCGCACTTAAAGTCCTTATTAAAACCGAATGGACAAATTCTATTAGATTCTAGTGATATTATTTATATGTATGAAGATGATGAAGATGGCGGTTATTGGATTCCCGAAGGGATAGATTATTACGGAGAGGTTAGTTTTCATATGGAATATAAAGGAAAAAAAAGCAACACTTTCCCTTGGCTCTATTTAGATTTTAATACACTACAAAGAGCGGCCAATTATAACCATTTAGATTGCGAATTAGTTTTTGAAGGGGATCATTTCGATTTTTTAGCACGTTTAACACTTTCTTTATAATAGTAAGCATAGCTTATTCGTTACGACTTTATATAAAACAATTATCTTTAGAAGATGAATAAATTCCGTTTCTTAAGTATTATACTAGTATTAGGGCTACTTTTTTCATGTTCTAAAAAATCTGATAATGAAGATGAAAAACCTACCAAACTTGTAAATAAAGCGGGCAACCTTAAAGGAACTGGAGAATCTGCAAACGATATTTTATCTAATGAAAATTTTGATGAACTTATAATTGAAGTTGCATACGTTAAAGATTTTAAACCTACAGATGCTACAATAGATAATTTAACCCTCTTTTTAAAAGAACATTCTTTTAAACAAACTATAGAAGTTGTTTACAAAGAATTAAGCTCCCCGAATGAAGAAACCCTAACTTTAGAGGAAATAAATGAACTAGAGCAGGAAAATAGAACTGTATATAATGATGGAAAAACACTGGCTTTTTATATTTATTTTGCTGATGCTCCTTCCGATGAAGACGATGAAGAAGAGGATTTAGTAACTCTAGGAGCGGTATACCGAAATACTTCTATGGTTATTTATGAAAAAACAATTAAAAAATTATCTGCAAGGAGTTTTGTTATTACTACGGAAGATATTGAAACTGCAACATTAAATCATGAATTTGGGCACTTATTTGGTCTGGTAAATTTAGGTTTTGAAGATGAGCCAGAAAGTCCTTTAAAAACTAAAATGGTAAACCCGCATGAAGACCCGGAAGCTCAAAGTCATTGCACCACAGATGGTTGTTTAATGCGTGCCGAGCTTTCTTTTCAGCAAACAAACAAAAGTGCTAAAAACAATTCTACAAACAACTTACAAGCAAGTTGCAGGTTAGACGGAATTAGTGTCTTAAAAATGCTAGAAAGCGGAAAAACAAGTAAATCTAAAGCTCAAAACTTAGGAGCTGAATGTATTTTAGATTTAAAAGCCAATGGTGGTAGGTAAGTTGAGGGTTGATGGTTAGGTAAAATACAAATCGCAACAAAAAATATAGTAACTAGAATAAAAGTGATTGCTTATTTACCAACGGCTAAGAGCCAAAAACCAAACAACTTTTTGACATTCGACTTTGGACTTTGGACTTTGGACTTTGGACTTTGGACTTCTAAGAAATTTTACGGTATATTCAAATACTTATGTGTTTGTAAAGAAACTTTCCATTTTGGGTTTTGCATTACATAATCTACAATAAGAGGAACAACTTTGTCTTTTACACTCCATTCTGGTTGTAAGTATAAAATACAGTCTTTATTAGTTAATGTCGCTTGTTCTTCTGCAAAAATTAAGTCGTGCTTATTATACACAATCACTTTTAGTTCATGGGCTTTATCATAAATTTCTCCAAAAGGTAATTTGTTTTTTTTAGGCGATAAGCAAATCCAATCCCATTCTCCAGATAATTTATAAGCACCAGAAGTTTCTATATGGGTTTGTAAATTTTTAGCTTTTAATGCTTTTGTTATTGGCCCCATATCCCATGTTAAAGGTTCTCCTCCAGTAACTACAATAGTATCCGAATATTTTGCCGCCTTCTCGGCAATACCATCAATCTTTGTTGGCGGATGCGTTTCTGCATTCCAACTTTCTTTTACATCACACCAATGGCAACCAACATCACACCCTCCTACACGTATAAAATATGCAGCGGTTCCCTTATGAAAACCTTCTCCTTGAATTGTATAAAATTCTTCCATTAAAGGAAGCATTTCTCCTTTATTTACCAATGCTAATACATCCTCATTTACCATTTGGCAAAGATACATTTAACTTCTTAGATTTATAATTTATGTAGCGCTCATAATTGGAAGTTTCTTAGGTTTAACAAAAAATTACAAGCAAATAAGACGCTAAATACCAGAACTTAAAAGAATAAAGTGTTAATTAGAATATAAACAGACTTTACAATTGCCTAAAAATCCCCTATTTTTATAAAAAATAATTTTCATGGCTACCAAAGAAGAATTCTTTGCACATATAGAAAAAGGATACACTACCAAAGGAGATTTTATTACCATGGGCGCTGCAATGTTAGAAAACGAAGCAGTAACTAATGCTTTAGTAAAAATCCCTTTAAAGACTCTAAACAGACACGGTCTTATTGCTGGTGCTACGGGTACTGGTAAAACCAAAACTTTACAAGTTTTGGCCGAGAACCTATCTGAAAAAGGTATTCCTGTAATGCTTATGGATCTAAAAGGGGATTTAAGCGGTTTGGAACAACCAAGTCCTGGGCATGCTAAAATTGATGAACGTCATGAAAAAATTGGAATTCCATTTGAAGCTAAAGGTTTTCCTGTAGAAATACTTTCTTTATCCGAACAAGATGGTGTAAAACTTAGAGCTACTGTTTCTGAATTTGGCCCTACGCTACTTTCTAGAATATTAGATTTAACAGAAACACAAACCGGAATTGTTGCTGTTGTTTTTAAATATTGCGATGATAAGAAACTACCTTTATTAGACCTTAAAGACTTTAAAAAAGTTTTACAATATGCTACTGGCACTGGTAAAGCAGAGTTCACTAAAGACTATGGACGTATTTCTACTAGCTCTACCGGAACTATTTTACGTAAAATTATAGAGTTAGAACAACAGGGTGCCGACTTATTTTTTGGTGAAAAATCTTTTGATGTAGAAGATTTAACTAGGATTGATGAAAATGGGAGAGGATATATAAATATTCTTAGATTAACAGATATACAAGATAAACCAAAATTATTCTCCACATTTATGCTGAGCCTTTTGGCCGAAATTTATGCTACTTTTCCTGAACAAGGAGATAGTGATAGACCAGAGTTGGTTTTGTTTATAGACGAAGCACACCTTATATTTAAAGAAGCTTCTAAAGCATTACTAGACCAAATAGAAAGTATTGTAAAACTGATACGTTCTAAAGGAATAGGTTTATATTTTGTAACCCAAAACCCTACCGATGTTCCTAATGAAGTATTATCGCAATTAGGCCTTAAAGTACAACATGCCTTACGTGCTTTTACAGCAAGAGATAGAAAAGCAATAAAACTTACTGCGGAAAATTATCCAGAATCAGAATTTTATGACACTAAAGAGGTTTTAACCTCATTAGGAATTGGGGAAGCGCTAATTTCTGCTTTAGATGAAAAAGGAAGACCAACCCCACTTGCCGCTACCCTTTTAAGAGCTCCAATGAGTAGAATGGATGTTCTTACTTCTAAAGAACTAAAAGAAGCTATTGGCAAATCAGATTTAGTTAAAAAATACAATGAAGAAATAGACCGCGAAAGTGCTTATGAAATTCTAAATGAAAAAATAGAAAAAGCAGAGAAAGAAGCAGTAAAAGAAAAAAATAAACCAAGAAGTAGAAAAACATCCTCCAGAAGAACTAGTACAAGACAAAATCCAATTGTTAAAGTACTAACCAGTGCTACATTTATTCGTGGTGTTTTAGGTGTTCTTAAAAAAGTTATTCGTTAAGTATTATGAGAAATTTATTAAAAACTATATTTCTATTTTCTATATTATTTGCCATTCAATGTAAAAAAGAAAATGACCCTATTTTTTCTATAACAGAAGAACAAGTTGGTAAACTAAAAAAGGAAAGCCTTATTAGAGACCTAGAATTAATTTATTCCGAAGATTCTATAGTAACCGATACCGTAAGAGGCAATTTTGGAAGAGGGGCTAGTAAAATAAAAATCTTTGAAAAAGGTGGTAAACATTTACTTACACTAACACCAAATACAGATAGTATTGCAACTATTGAAAATGTACAAATAAAAGACCCGCGCTATACTACAAGTAATGGTATAGGTATTAGTAGTACATTTAAAGATATTAAAGAAAAATATACTATACGTAAAGTAATTACATCTTTAAACAATGTATTAATTTTAATAAAAGATAGTGATGTGTATTTTACAATAGACAAAAAAGAACTACCCGAAAATGTACGCTACAACAATACCAATATAGAGGCTGTTCAAATTCCAGATTTGGCAAAAATTAAATACATGATGATTGGTTGGGATTTATAATGAAAGAACCTTACCACTAATGCATGCTCTTAGCTATAAGTTTTAATAAAAAAGTTTCACGCTCAATAGACATTCCTTTTTTATCACCTGTTGCAAGAATTTTTTCGTTATGTTTAATAGCATCATTAACATTAATCCATAAGGGCGTCATACCGTTATTAGTTTCATATTTCTCCATATTGGGAGTGCCAAGTTCTTGGTTTATATCACATTTATAGCAGTAAGAAATCATATGTTGCACATCATAATTTGGTTTATTCCAAGGTCTGTATTCTTCATAAACTCCAAAGGGAGTAATGTTTCTTATATCTTTAGCACCAGTTTCTTCTATAAGCTCCCGAATCATTCCTTTAATTTTATCTTCTCCCGCTTCTAAACCTCCACCTGGTAAACTATAATCATTATACCGTCTTGTATAAAGTAACAAAATAGTTTCTCCTTTCATAGCTATACTTCTAGTTGCTAGCCTTGTAAAAACAAATTTATTTTCTAATGTTTTTATCTCAGGGTGGTAGTGAGTTTTTAATTTTTGCATGTATAAAGACTTCTAATTATTATGCTTTTGTGAAATATACAATAGTATATAAGTACTCTTATTTTGCATACCAAGTTACTTAATTAAAAAGTTGAAAGCGGTTTAAATTTACATCCAAACCGCTATAGTATCTAAACAATGTACTATAAAGCTTATTGCTTAATACCCAATTGTAAAACGTTGTTTTGGGAAATCATAATTCTCAACTTCATTAAGAATTCCAACAGCAAAATCTTCCATAGAAATAGAACTTTCACCTTTTTCATTAACTAATAAATAATCATCCCCAACTCTAAATTTATTAGTTCTTTCTCCTTCAAATATATAAGCCGATGGAGATACATTAGTCCAATTTAATTCCGATTCTTTCTGATATACATTTTCTAATGCTTTTTTATGAGAAATAGCAATAGCTTTATGTTCAGTGGGAAAAGTAGGAGTAGCAACCAACACTAAATCCTCATTTACTTTTAAACTACCAGCACCACCTACTGTAATTAATCTAACATTAGCTCTTTTAGCTGCCTCAACAAGTGACTTAGAGGCATCAATAATTAAATCTGTATTATCATGTGGTGGAGCATAAGCACTTATCACTACATCACTTCCATTTATAATTTCAGTTAATTTTTCAGTATCAAAAATGTTTCCATTTTGAATATTTGCATCATTTAATTCAAAAAAACTATTGTCTTTTGAACTAATTAATTTTAGATTATGTTTTCTTAATGTGGCCTCTTTTGTGATTCTTTGCCCAATTTTTCCACCAGCTCCAATAATTGTAATCTTCATAATTTATTTTTTATTAATTAATACCTATTAGTTTATAAAATCTTTTATTTTTTCTGCAACTTCCACGGCATATTCATTAAGCAAAAAATGTCCTCCATTGAAATAACATGAAGTAATATTTTTTATATCCTTGCTATATGCTTCACCTCCTGTTTTATTAAAAAACTTATCATTTATTCCCCAAACAATTAAGGTTTTAGGTTGATGAATTTTAAAGTAGTTTTGCCATTCTGCATATTTCGAAAAATTTGAACCATAATTAAAAAACATAGCTGTTTGTATTTCTTTTGCACCTGCTCTACTTAAAAAAGCATTATCCATTAAATAGTATGAAGGGTCAATACTTAAAGGTTTTAAGGCTCCACCAAGATGTTGCTCTTTAAGTCCATCTAAAGACAATAAATAATTTTTAAAATTGATAAGGCCATCTGTATCCTTATCTTTTTGAAACTTCCCAATTTTCATAGCCCATTCTCCCAATCCCTCCATATAAGCATTGGCATTTTGAATAATTAATCCATTAATAAGATTAGGCCTTTTAACTGCAATTCTATATCCTATTGGTCCGCCGTAATCTTGAACAAATAGGTAAAAAGAATCTAATTGAAGAGCATCTATGAAATCTTCCATTATATTAGCCACATTATCAAATGTATAATCAAACTCTGATGTTGTTGGAGCTGAACTTAGACCAAAACCAGGAAAATCTGGAGCAATAAGATGATATTTTGTTGAAAGCTCTTTTATTAAATCTTTGTACATATACGAGGAAGAAGGAAAACCATGTAGCAAAATAATTTTTTCTTTGTTTTGTGCTCCTGCCTCCCTATAAAAAATAGAAAGACCATTAATTTTAATTGTTTTGTTTTGTGTATTCATATACTTCGTATTATTTTTAAATGTAACTTTTTTTATTACAGTTTAAGTTAAAAAAAATCAAAACTGATTTTTAAATTCTTCTAACGTTTGTTTTTGTAATTCATTACTAATGGCGTTATCAATATCATTTAATATAGTATCTAACTTAATATTTATTTGTTTACCTACCCTACAATTAGGATTTGGTTTATTTTTTAAAGAAGACAAAACAGTATCTGATCCTTTTACAAGATTAAAAATTTCGGATAAATAAATTTTATCAGCACTCTTAAGTATTCTAATTCCGCCATTTTTACCTTCCTTACTTTCTATTAAACCACCTTCTTTAAGTGTTGCAAGTTCTTTCCTAACTAATACAGGGTTACAACTTAGACTACCAGCTATTAAGCTTGATGTTAACCAATCTTCCTTATACATAGCCAATAATGTCATTATATGCAATGCTATTGAAAATCTTGTTTTTACCAATTTATATACTGTATTAATTTTTATTACAGTACAAATATATAAATTTATCTTTTATATTATATTCTTTTTTATTCAAAAAACGAATTTTTTTTATTTTTAAATCTGAAACTTATCTTTATTTGCTAAAATCATGGGGTTATTTTTTTGCATCCATTCCGTTAGCTCTAGTAATTTCTCTACATAGTTTTGACCAAATTCTGTTAAACTGTATTCTACACGAATAGGAACCTCGGCATATACCTTCCTATCTAAATACCCATAAGTCTCCAATGCCTTAAGGCGCTCACTTAAAACTTTATTAGATATGCCGTAAACATATTTCTTTAATTTATTAAAACGAAGAATAGGAAAGTACCCCAAATATAAAATAATAAGAGTACTCCATTTATCGGAAGACAAAGAAAGCACGTCGCGAATGGTACACAACTCTGGCGGATTACGATAATCTATATGCCCAAACATTTTTTTTAATTTTTTTTCGGTCTTAACACGCTGATTATCAACAATAGTTTCTTTTTCCATACCTAATATGTTATTTGTAACATTGAAAAATGATAAAATGAATTTGTACTTTTAACTCTCCTTACTAGAGTAAGTTACTAAATGTAACCACATGAAAAAACTTTTATACAAAATAATCCCATTAGCTTACGGCAAATATTTTGATCTAATGGCACTTTTTTCTCCCAAGAAAACTGCGGAAAAAGTATTTTATTTTTTCTGTACTATCCGTAAAGGTCGCGTTGGTGAGCATCAAAAAGAATACTTAGAAAATGCTAAAAAAGAGCAGCTTTCTATTGCTAAACACAGCATACAAACCTATCAGTGGGCTGGTGAAAAAGAAACAGTACTATTAGTTCACGGTTGGGAAAGCAATACGTTTCGATGGAGAAACCTCATCGAAAAATTAAAAGAAGAAAAATTTAATATTATTGCTTTTGATGCTCCAGGGCATGGACACTCTAGCGGAAAACATTTATATGTACCCTTATATGCAGAGGTTCTACAACAAATGGTAGAAAAACACCGTCCCAAACATATTGTTGGACATTCTTTGGGCGGCATGACCATTCTTTACAATACGTATAAAAACCATAATGAAGACTTAGAGAAAATAGTTACCATAGGGTCTCCTTCTGAATTTTATAAATTGGTAAACAACTTCCAGAATATTTTAAAATTTAACACTAGAGTATTAAAAGCTTTTGAAAACTATATTAAGGAGCGTTTTGATTTTTATATTAAAGATTTTTCTACTGCAGCATATGTACAAACCAATACGAATAAAGGACTTTTATTCCATGATAAATTAGATAAAATAGCACCTTATGAAGATTCTGAAAACGTGCATAAAAATTGGAAAAACAGTACTTTTATAACTACAGAAGGTTTAGGACATTCCATGCATCAAGAGCAAGTAAACAACCAAATCCTAGGTTTTTTAAAAGCATAAGTTCTCTAGTTTTTTTTAGCAATAGTACTAGCTTTATATTTTTCTTTAGAAAAACTAAAATAATAAGGGTCATAACACCAAGGATCTCGAACTTCTAGGTATAATGCTTTTGCTATTTCCTTTTTAGTTAACTGCTCTTTTTTGTATTCCGATAGTAACTCCTGAATTTCAGGGCTATTAAAATCAAAATAGTAGGTTTCTTTTAAAAAATTCATGCTACATAAAAATTAGTTCTGATGAAAAGTATCGGAAACAAACTCTAACACACTTGGTAAAGCAGATCGCCAATATACCCAACTATGTTTACCTTCACGAACTCTGTACTCATGTGGAATATCCTTCTTTTTCATAGCAATATGCACTAAACTATTTCCTTCATATAAAAAATCATCATCGCCACAATCTATATACCACTTTACAGATTTTATTTCCTCCACAGGCTTAGAAGCTATCAAATTTAAAGCATTATAATTTTCAAAATAACTTTGTATCTCCTCTTCTGTATAGGATTTACCCATCCTTGTTATTTGCATTTTTAAATCTTCAATTGTTAAAGCCCCCACATAAGCACTTAATGGACAAGAAGAAGAGAATAACTCTGGATGACGAAGTGCATACATAAAACTACCGCCACCTCCCATAGATAAACCTGCTACTGCTCTATATCTTTTCTCCTTTTTTATTCGATATTTTTTTTCCACATAAGGCATAAATTCTTCAAAAAAGAAATCCTCATATTTCCAATCGCCTGCATTAAAATAACCTCTTTCTCCACTATTAGCATCTGGCATTATAATAATCATAGATGTTGCTGAGCCATTCTTTATAGCTTCATCTGTAATGCGTAGTACCTCTCCAAACTGTATCCAACCTGTTTGATCATCCCCTGCACCATGTAATAAATAAAGTACAGGATAGCTCCGCTCTG
The DNA here is from genome assembly GCF_003634105.1 of Maribacter vaceletii. Taxonomy (GTDB): domain Bacteria; phylum Bacteroidota; class Bacteroidia; order Flavobacteriales; family Flavobacteriaceae; genus Maribacter_B; species Maribacter_B vaceletii. Next base: position 422,842 of record NZ_RBIQ01000009.1, read on the forward strand.
AGGTTTCATAATCTGGTGGCAAATAAACCGCATATTTACGCGCTCCTTTTAATATTTTACTAGGCATTTCTAAATTATCAAAAACTTTACCTGTTTGGCTGTATGTAGATATAGTAAAAGTAAGAGCAAAAAATAAAACTATTAAAGGCGTAAACGTTTTCATCTTATATGGTTTTTATGACAAAAAGATACTTCTTTTTATTGTAAAAAATCCTTAATACTAAAAATGTTTTTAGCACAAAAAAAGCCCTAAGGTTGTCCTTAGGGCTCTATCTTTATTTCTAAAAAAAAAATTATGCTTTAGAGGCTCTATGTCTTTCTCTTGCTAATAACGTATTTTTTAATAACATAGCAATAGTCATAGGTCCTACTCCTCCAGGAACTGGAGTAATAAAAGATGCTTTTTTGCTTACATTATCAAAATCTACATCTCCTGTAATACGGTATCCTCTAGGCTTAGTTTCATCTGGCACTCTGGTTATACCAACATCTATAATAACAGCATCGTCTTTTACCATTTCTGCTTTTAAGAAATTAGGTACTCCTAAGGCCGAAATTACAATATCTGCTTGTGATATTATCTGTGTAATATTCTTTGTTCTACTATGCGTAAGAGTAACAGTAGAATTTCCTGGCCACCCTTTTCTTCCCATTAAAATACTCATTGGGCGACCCACAATATGACTTCTACCAATTACAACGGTGTGTTTTCCTTGGGTTTCTACTTTATAACGTTCTAGTAACTCTAATATCCCAAAAGGCGTTGCTGGAATAAAAGTACTCATATCTAACGCCATTTTACCAAAGTTGGTTGGGTGAAACCCATCTACATCTTTATTTGGATCTACAGCTAATAAAACTTTTTGCTCATTAATTTGTGGAGGTAATGGTAATTGTATAATAAAACCATCTATATCGTCATTCTGGTTTAACTCCTCAATTTTATTTAGCAATTCTATTTCTGAAGTGGTACTAGGCAACTGCACCAAAGTAGATTCAAAACCTATACGTTCACAAGAACGAACTTTACTACCTACATAGGTTAAACTAGCCCCATCATTACCTACTAAAACAGCGGCTAAATGTGGTACTTTCTCCCCTCTTTCCTTCATTTTTGCTACCTCAGCAGCAATTTCATCTTTAATTTCGTTTGATACTTTTTTACCGTCTAGTAATTCCATTTTCTTGCAAAATACTGTTTAAAAAGGTGCATTAATAACACCATATATAGTTAATGTGTTTTGTTTTTTAAGGACGCATTCCTTTCATGTTGCCCATCATTTGCATCATCTTTTTACCGCCACCACCTTGCATCATTTTCATCATTTTACTCATCTGGTCAAACTGCTTTAATAATTGGTTTACCTCTTGAATATTACGGCCACTACCCTTTGCAATACGTTTTTTACGACTAGCATTTAAGGAGGAAGGTGTAGACCTTTCACTTGGGGTCATAGAATGTATAATAGCTTCTATGTGTTTAAAAGCATCATCATCTATATCTAACCCTTTTAAAGCTTTTCCAGCTCCAGGTATCATCCCCATTAAATCCTTAATGTTACCCATTTTTTTAATTTGCTGAATTTGCTTCAGGAAATCATCAAAACCAAACTTATTTTTGGCAATTTTCTTTTGGATTTTTCTAGCCTCTTCTTCATCAAACTGCTCTTGCGCGCGCTCTACTAAAGAAATAACATCTCCCATTCCAAGAATACGTTCTGCCATACGAGAAGGATGAAAAACGTCTATAGCTTCCATCTTTTCTCCTGTACCAATAAACTTTATTGGCTTATCTACAACAGACTTAATAGATATTGCTGCACCACCACGAGTATCCCCATCTAACTTAGTAAGTATAACCCCATCAAAATTAAGAATATCATTAAAAGCTTTTGCTGTATTTACGGCATCTTGCCCAGTCATAGCATCTACCACAAATAAAGTTTCTTGCGGTTCTATAGCTTTATGAATGTTAGAGATTTCGGCCATCATTTTTTCGTCTACGGCTAAACGACCGGCAGTATCTATAATTACTACATCATTACCATTTGCTTTGGCTTGTACTATACCTGCTTGTGCAATGGCAACTGGGTCATTATTTTCTTTATCCGAATAAACCTCAACATTTATTTGCCCCCCAACTACATGTAATTGATCAATAGCTGCAGGACGATACACATCACAAGCTACTAATAAAGGATTTTTTGACTTTTTATTTTTTAAAAAATTTGCCAGTTTACCAGAAAAAGTTGTTTTACCAGAACCTTGTAAACCAGACATTAAAACTATTGTTGGTTTTCCCGAAAGGTTAATACCTTCGGTCTCACCACCCATTAATGCTGTTAACTCATCTTTTACAATCTTAACCATTAATTGGCCAGGTTGTAATGTGGTAAGTACATCAGAACCTAATGCTTTTTCCTTTACCTTATTGGTAAATTCTTTTGCAATTTTAAAGTTAACATCGGCATCTAATAGTGCTCTACGCACTTCTTTAGTTGTTTCTGCAACATTAATTTCTGTAATCTGACCATGTCCTTTTAAGACGTGGAGTGCTTTATCTAGCTTTTCACTTAAATTATCAAACATCTTCTTGCTATATTAAGAGGGAAGGCAAATTTAAGAATATCCGCTGTAAGTGGGTAGCTTACAGGCAAAAATATGTGATACAAAAAGCGCCTATTATTAAAATAGGCGCTTTTCTTAAAAATGTGGGGTAAAAAAGGTTTATTTTTTTTCTAAAACAAGGTGATCATACCCACCATTATCGTTTTCATGTTTTAGTTCTAATCTATTTTCTTCTACTTCTAAAAGTATATAATCATTAGCTAAAGGATAAAAATTACTGTCTGCACCAAAGGTTATAATCATTTCTAACTTATTATCGCTATTTCTATATACCAACCATCTTCCTGTACTTACTTCTACTTGATTAGGATTATACACCGTTACTTTACCATTTGCACTAAAAGAGAATTCATAATTTGTATACGCTTCTGTACTTGGGTCTTGGTTTTCTGAGAAAAGAGCAACTTCCCAAAGGCTATCGTTAAATAAACCTCTTATCCATACTACATCTTCATCATCTACATCATTATCACAATTTCTCTCTAAAATAAGTTCATAACCAGTACCTGGGATTTCAAACTTTAAACGATTGTCTCTAAGATCAGACAAAGGCCATTCAAAACTAACACCTGGTTCATTGCCCATTGTTATTGCCATTACTAATCTTGCTTGTGCATTAAGTGTTATTTCCCATGTTCCTTCAGAAGAAACCTCTTCATTACTTAAAGTAACTACACCATCTGCCATAAAATTAAACTCGTATCCTAATAAACGATCTAACTCTTGATTATCTCTTTTTACTTTTTTAATTATCCAACTACATTCTTTTAATACTTGTCGTAATGTATTTGGGTCTTTATCTATAACATTACAGGCTTTCTTCATGATAATTTTATTACCACCTTCGGCAAATAATTTAATTTTACCCTCTTCTAATTCATATACAAACCAGTCTAAAGAAAAATCCATTAAAGCTGTAAATTCTAATTTTAATAAAACTCTATTATTAGAAACTCTGGTTGTCCATTCTCCTTCAATACTATTTCCTTCTCTATCTTTTGCAGTTACCGAACCATTTGCAGAAAAATTCATTGCATATTCAAAATACTGCTCTGTTTGGTCTTGTTCATTTCTTTGCACATCATGTATTAACCATGGGCAAGCAACTAAATATGCATCTAAACGCTCTTTAGAAAAATCATCATCATTATGGTCATTATCATCATCTTCATCACAAGTTTCTTTTGCACTTTCTATAGCTACAGCCAATTCTGCATTCGTATTTACAACAACCTCTGTACCATCATATAATTTTAGGGTTACAGGAAAATCCATACTCACTAATTGGTTCCCTTCTAACCCTGCAAAAAATCTTCTTAATTGCTTATCACTTTCTATAGTAGCATTACCTGTTTGTTGGTTGTTAACATCAAACGTGAAAACCGTTAAAGGATATACAAAATCTATACATTCTATATCATCATCTTTACCACCTTCTATACATTCTTTTGCTTTTTCTAGTAATGCTTCTTTTGATGCTATAGTAATTTCTGTATAATCTGCTAAAGTTATTGTTATTGGAAAAATAATATCTACAATATCACTATCTAAATCAACCTTATCTAATAACTCTTCTACAGTTGCTAAATCTTCTTTAGAATCTAAAGTTACATCTAAGCCGTTTACATTAACTGTGTAAGGGAATTCTATTGCAAAGCAACTTACACCATCTACAATATTATCAAAAGAACCATCTTGTGATGATGTATCTGTAATAAGTTTTGCCGCTGCAGAGTTTGCAGTAATTGACTCGTTTTCTTCTCCGTTAGATATTTCTTCAAATTCATCTTGGCATGAAGTAAATGATATTGCAAGTGCTAATAAACTTGCAAACAATGTGGTTTTAAAAAACTTTTTCATAACGATTTGGATTTTTATTTGTTTCTACAACTCTAAAACAACCAACTTTTAAAATACCCTACTTCTGCTGTTAATTTTTTTTAAAATATATTTGAGGTAAAATTAACCCCTTGAACAATAAAGAGCAAAACAACGTTTGTAAAGAAGAGGTATTTAGTGCTTTATTTTCTTCTCATTCTAAAACGGTATTTAACTACATATATTATAAGTATGGTAATGAAGAAAAAGCGTATGATGCTGTACAAGAAGCTTTTGTAAAGTTATGGGAGAACTGTAGTAAAGTTGCACCTCCTAAGGCTAAGTCCTATGTATATACCATAGCCAACAACCTGTATTTAAATGTTATTAAAGCAGAAAAGGTTCGTTTTAAACATAGGGATAAAGTAGCGACTACTACTAATGAGTCTCCAGAATTTTTAATGGAAGAGAATCAATTTAAAGAAAAACTAGAAGCTGCCTTAGATAGTTTACCAGAAAACCAACGTACCACTTTTTTATTGAACAGGATTGATGGTAAAAAATATAAAGAGATTGCCGAAATGGAAGGCGTAAGTGTAAAGGCTATTGAAAAAAGAATGCATTTGGCACTAAAGTCTTTGCGCGAAAAGATTGATGGGATTTAAATTTGGTTGATAGCTGTTGGTTGTTGGTGAAAAATTAAAAAATAGTAAAAGAAAAACAAAACAACTTTGGACATTGGACTTTAGACTTTAGACTTTAGACTTTAGACTTTAGACTTTAGACTTTAGACAAAATTAAAAAGTAGGGTATTTACCTTTACAGGTGTTATAAACATATAAGCTAGAAAAAATGCAAGAAAATTACTTAGCAAAATGGCTCAACAATGAATTGACGGATACAGAACTCGCGGAATTTAAAAAATCTGATGAGTATGCTTCCTATATAAAAATAAAAGAGGCATCGTCTAATTTAGAAGCTCCTGCTTTTAATATAGATGCCGCTTGGAATGAACATAAAAACAGACGTATAGTAGAAGAATCTAAAACCATACAACTAAAACCATACAAACGCTTTTTACAACTTGCTGCAGCCGTTGCGGTTTTACTAGTAGCGTCTTATTTTTATTTAGGAACTTTAGATCAATCTATAAGTACCCAATACGCGGAAAACAAAGAAGTAATTTTACCAGATACATCAGAAGTTTTATTGAATGCAGAATCTTCTGTTTCATATAGTGAAAAAAACTGGGACAAAGAGCGTAACATTTCCTTAGAAGGAGAGGCTTATTTTAAGGTTGCTAAAGGAAAACGCTTTACCGTTGCTACAGATAATGGTACTGTGGCTGTTTTAGGTACGCAATTTAATGTTGAAAATAGAAATAACTTTTTTGAAGTTACTTGTTTTGAAGGTTTGGTACGTGTTACTTATAATAATAAAGAAACCAAACTAACTGCAGGCACTTCTTTTCTTGTTATAGATGGTAAAGAAATTGCCGTAAATGGCCCGGAGAATACTGCCCCTTCTTGGATAAACAAAGAAAGTTCTTTTAATAGCATTCCTTTATCTTATGTTTTTAACGAATTTCAAAGACAACATAATGTAACAGTGGAAACTAAAAACATAGATACTAAGCAATTATTTACAGGTACTTTTAGCAATACCAACATTAATTTAGCGTTGCAAAGTATAAGCGTTCCTACTCAAATACAATACACATTAGAGGGGAATAAAGTAGTTTTCTATGCTAAAAACGCAGAATAACAAATTAGCTTTTTTTCTTTTTGCACTGCTTTTTCTCTGTTATACTACAGGAAGTGCACAAGAAACACAAACTGCTACCTTACCTTTAAAAGAACAACTTAAAAAGTTAGAGAACACATACGCTATAAAATTTTCTTTTGTAGACTCTGCTATTTCTAATATAAAAACGAACCTTATAAGTACTGGTTCTTTACAAGAGCAATTAGAGAATATAGCAGAACAAACGAACCTTTCTATTCAAAAAATAAACGACCGCTACTACGCCATAACTCTAAAAAAAACAATAACTATTTGCGGCACAATTTTAGATAATTTCAAAAATAAACCGCTTGCAAGTGCCACAATTCAAGTTATAAATAACACAAAGTCTACTATTGCAAATTCTAATGGAGAGTTTACTATTTCTAATATCCCTAGGGATGCATTACTTCAAATAAAATTTTTAGGATACAAGACCAAATTTATTACCGCAAAAGAGCTTATAAAAAAAGAAACTTGCACCAAAATTGTTATGGCGCAAAAGTATCAGGAATTAAATGAAGTTATAGTTTATAAATTTCTTACCACAGGGCTAAGTAAAAATAGCAATGGTAGTATTAGTATAAACACAGCAGATTTTGGAATTTTACCAGGCCAAATAGAACCCGACATTCTTAAAACCATACAAGCGCTACCAGGTATTAAAAGTATAGACGAAACTGTTTCTGATATTAATATTAGAGGTGGTACTAATGACCAAAACCTTATCCTCTGGGATGGTATAAAAATGTATCAATCTGGGCACTTTTTTGGTTTAATATCGGCATTTAACCCTTATTTAACAGACAAAATAACAAGTATAAAAAATGGAAGTAGCGCGCAATACGGTGATGGTGTTAGTGGCGTTTTAGATATTAAAACTAAAGACAACATAACAAGCACTATTAAAGGCGGAGCTGGTTTAAATTTTATTACCGGAGACGCCTATGCAAGAATACCCATCACAAATAAAATAGGTTTTCAGTTTTCTGCAAGACGCTCTCTCACAGATTTTTTAGACACACCTACTTACACTCGTTTTTCTGAAAAAGCTTTTCAAGACAGTAATGTATCTAAAGAAAATACAACAGCAGAAAATAAAAGAGATGCTATTTTCTATTTTTATGATTTTACGGGAAAACTACTTTATGATATGAATGCAAAACATAAAGTTCGTTTTAATGCTATGCGCACTAGCAACACACTTGATTATGTGGAGTCAAGAAATGACAGCCTACAATCTACTAGTAACTTAGACCAAACAAATTTTTCTTTTGGAGGAACTTTATCTAGTAGTTGGAGCCCTTATTTTTCTACCAATTTAACAGGCTACTATACACAGTATACCCTAAATGCTACTAACATTAACAACAACAATTCCCAAAACTTAGAACAGCGTAATGAGGTTTTAGAAACCGCACTAAAATGGAATACTACCTACCAACCAAATGCTAACTTTATTTGGAAAAATGGGTATCACTTAAATGAAGTAGGGATAACCAACTTTACTTTTGTAACGCAGCCGCCTTTTAACAGTAATATAAAAGGAGTTATTAGAACCCACGCCTTATTTTCTGAAGTAACGTATAACACAGAAGAAGAAAAATTTTATGTGCAAGCTGGTGCAAGATTAAACTTCATAGAAAATCTAGATACATTTAAAGAGACTATTTTAGAACCAAGACTAGCTGTTAGTTATAAGGTATCGGATGTTTTTAAGCTGGAAACCAAAGGAGAGTTTAAAAACCAAAGTACCAACCAGATAATAGATTTAGAGCAAAACTTTTTAGGTATTGAAAAAAGAAGATGGATTTTATCTGACGGGGAACAACTACCTATTACAAAAAGCAAACAAGCTTCCTTTGGTATACACTATGACCGTAATAATCTATATATTGGATTAGATGGCTTTTTTAAAGAAGTAAAAGGTATAAGTACGGCAACACAAGGCTTTCAAAACCAATACCAATTTAATGGAGAAATAGGGCAATATGCTGTTAAAGGGGTAGAGTTTTTAATTAATAAAAAGAGTATTTTTTATAGTGTATGGTTAAGTTACGCTTACAATACTAATACGTATACTTTTAAAACCTTAAATCCACAAAATTTTCCTAACAATCTAGATATAAGACATACTGCTACAATTGCAGGGACTTATAGCTATAAAAAATTAAAAATAGGATTAGGCTTAAATTATAGAAGTGGTAAACCCTATACCCAGCCACAAGAAGGAGATAATGCTATAAACACTACTTTTTTCCCTTCTAGAATAAACTACCAAGAACCTAACAGCAGCCGCCTCCCCGAATATATTAGAGCAGACGGTTCTGTTACCTATAGCTTTAAACTTACACCTAAAATTAAAGCAATTGCAGGAGCAGCTATTCTTAATTTTACAGGCAGAAAAAACATACTTAACACCTATTACAGAGTAAACCAATCTAATGAAATAGAAACGATACAAAACCTATCTATTGGTGCTACTCCTAACGCTAGTTTTAGGATTAATTTTTAAAATTCTCTTTTACCAAATTCACTTTCTATGAATTTAGAACGGTTTTTGTTTTTGTTAAATGAATAGGATAGGTTTAAGATAACCCTATCTACCTCTAACACATAATTGGTAGTAGTAAAAAACTCTCCTTCTCTACTAGTTGTTATTCTTTGTTCATTGGTGTTTAATAATCCCATGTCCATATTTTGCCATTGTAAAGTGGCTACCAACTTATTGTCCAAAAAGGTTTTTCTAAAGGTTAAATTTGGCAAATAAAATTCCGAATCTTCTCCTTGTGCTGTTTTACGATTAGATAAATAGTTTACCGTAAATTGTAATGATGCTGTGTCATTAAAAGTATAGGTACTATTTGCATTTACAGAAAAAATTGTGGCATCGCTATCTACATTACGCCCATCATAAGAACCATCTATGGTGTAGTTATAAATATTACCTCCTATAAAATTAGACCAGTTTTCTGTTGCCTTAAATTGTGTGCCTAATTCTATACCTGTTACATGTGCTTTTCCTACGTTAGAATAAATCCTATCTAAAATAGTATCATTAAAAACCTGGTTAACTCTATTTACTAAATTCTTTACATCTCTATAATACGCGGTAGCATAAACCGAATTTCCATTTTTATATTTCTTAGTGATTCCTAATTCTACTAAATCTATAAATTCTGGACGTAAGGTTGGATCCCCTTGTTCTAAAGTTTCGGAATGTTCTCTTTCTCTAAACGGGTTTAATTTAAATGAGGCAGTACGTTCTACACGTTTGCTATATGCTATTTTTAATTTAGTAGCATCATTTATGCTGTATTGTAAAGAAGCCGATGGAAACAACTTAGTATAATTATAAGAATATGTAGTATCTACAGTTTGGGTTTTATCTTTTAAATCTAACACCCTATCCATTGCTTCTATACGAACACCTGCAGCATAATCCCATTTACTTTTTTTACCGTTTAACTGTACATAACCCGAGTGTATAGTTCTTGTTAAATCTACCTGACTAGAAAATTCCGGAACCAACTCAAACTCTTGCGTTGTATTATTACGTCTTTCATACACGAAATCTCCTTTATGGTCTAAGTTTCTATATTGGTAACCAGTTTCTATATTCCCAAAAGAAAAAGGAACAAAGCTATAATCTACCTGAGCACGTATTCCGTAAAGTGGGTTATCATTTGTATTAAACTCGTCCTGCAAAATTACTTGTGTATTAGGGTATGCCAAATTTCTATTTGTAGTTGGCCCTCCTAGCAATGTATACTCATACAGTAGAGAACTAGATAATTTAGATTTGTTAGTAAAAGTATGTTTGTAATCTAAGCTACCAAGAACAAAATCTCCTTTTCGTATTCTTAAGTTTTCATTGTAATATTGAAAAGTATAATCTCTTGTAGTACCATTAACTGGAGTAATAGAATGGTTGTCATAATACAAAATATCGGCCCTTCTATCTTTAGAACGCTTTCCTGCAAAAAAGCCAAGAGAAAATTCATTTTTTGTATCTGGTGTATAGTCTAGTGTAAACCTTCCGGAGTAGTTAGTTTCATCATAACTACGCTCTCCATCCGACGGAAATCTAGTAAACGTATCTCCTATAATGGTATATACATCTCCTTCTCTTCTACCAGTAACATCATTACGTTGGTAACTTGCTCCAAGAGAAACATTCCATGTATCGGAACGTACATTATACGTAATATCTGCTCCATAACGTTGCGCTGCCTCCCCATTATCATAATCTTCTATAGAAGGGAAACCACCTTTTACATTAACTTGCGTATACGTACCATTGATAGCACCTTTTTTTGTTATTATATTTAAAATACCACCTTTACCTTCTGGGTCATATTTTGCCGATGGTGCTGTAATTAACTCTACCCTTTCTACTGCATTTGCTGGTAATTGATTTAAAATAGTTGCCGCATTACCTTGTACTGGTTTCCCATTTAATAAAGCTACAAAACCTGTGGTTCCACGTACACTTATATCTCCCAAACCATTAACACTTACCGATGGTAAATTTTTAATAACATCTGTAGCACTACCTCCTTGGCTATTTTGAAAAACCTTAGCATCATAAACCTGACGGTCTATTTTATTTATTACAGTTGCCCTATTTGCTTTAACCACAACCTCATCTAATTCATTACCTCCTATTCGTAACCCTAGAGTACCAACCTTTTTTGTACGGCTATTTTCTATAACAATATTTTCTATAGTTTTAGTTTCATATCCTAAAAAAGATACTTCTAAATAATAGGTTCCTTTTTTTAGATTAGAAATAGTAAATACTCCATTAATATCTGTAATAACTCCTGTTACTAGTTCTTTATTCGCTTGCTTAAAAATGGCAGCAGTAGCATACTCTAATGGTTCTTGTGTATCTACATCTATTATTTTACCCGTTACTTGACCAAAGGTTGTAAGTATTGCAAGTAAAAAAAAAGCAATAAAATATTGGTATTTCATTCTTCTATTAATTTTGTGAAAATTTAATCTCTGCAAATGTATGCAACATAAAAAAGCAATGGTGTTCTATTAGAAAAAGGTATGGTCTTTTTTCTATAACATATCTTTAAAAATAATTTTCTAAGATGCGAATGTATATGTTTTATTAAACAATAAATGTTAAAAATACGCTTAAATTTCTCCGTACTATCTATACAAATACACTACTGTATCATTTTAGAGATAATAGAGTACAATTTTGGAAACTGAATTTTAAACTCCTGCGGACTCTCTACAAAACATTCTACCGATACTGCAAAAAACTCATGAATATTTGTTTTACCATATTCTCTAAAATAGTTTGATGCATTTACTCTTGCTATAAAATCTGGATTTTTAAACAACTTATTTATTTTACGCATCCCAAACATAAAAACATAAGACCTAAAGTTTAGTTTATTTGCAACGTTAAAACTTATAGCATGCGAAAACTCATGTACTGCCAAGTTAATATTGTCGTTAGGGATTTTAAACCCTTGTAATAAATTTTCTGCTGAAAATACTAACATTTTTAAAGACGGATTATATTCGCCATAATGCTTTTTCTTGGTATGAATAGAATAATACTCTTTTGGATATACGCGTATTTTTTCTACAGATAAAATTAGAAAATCGGCCATACTTAAAGTTAGCATTGCAGCCGTAGCACTTAGTAAAAGTGTAATTTTTTCTTGCTGTTTTACATCTTCATGAAAAAGGATGGTTTTTCTTTCTCTAAAACGAACTACTCTTTTTCTAAAAAGCTTCTTTTTCTTTTTAGGTAAATCCTTAAAAAAAGGGAGATAATAAATTATAGTTTTCTCCTCCTCTGCCGTTAACGGAGGTATTCTTTTAAATGGATTAAGAAAAAATAAATCTAACGTATAATAAATAATATAGAGTAGATAGCCTAGAATAAAAGCCAAGGCAGTAAAACCAAAAATATGTATACCATCTAGCATATTACTTATTGCGTTTTTTATGAACCCAAAACCCTATTCTCGATACACTTCTCCTTTGTCGAAGCACTCGAATTGACGAATTTTTAGTGAATTAATTAAACTTTTATAAAAAACGTCTTTTCGAGTGTTTTGACTCCTGAAAGAGAGACAAAATGTATCGAGAAACTTTTCCAAACCTAAAACCCTATTCTCGATATACTTCTCCTTTGTCGAAGCACTCGAATTGACGGGTTTTTACATTCGCTCCGGCACCTCTACCCCTAATAAAGAAAAAGCATCTTGTATAACAGCGCTTACTTTTTTAGAAAGCTGTACTCTAAAAATTTTCTTTTGCTCGTCCTGCTCCCCTAAAATAGATACATTTTGGTAAAAGGAATTAAACTCCTTTACCAAATCATAGGTATAGTTTGCAATAATAGCCGGACTATAATTTTCTGCAGCCAATTGTATCGTTTCTGGGAAAATTTGTAATTGTTTTATTAACTCTTTCTCCTTCTCATGTAAAGAGAAAGATGCATCTACAGCATCTTCTGTTGCCACACCCGTACTTTCTGCTTTACGCAAAATAGATTGTATTCTGGCATAGGTGTATTGAATAAAAGGCCCTGTATTCCCTTGAAAATCTACCGACTCTTCTGGGTTAAACAAAATACGTTTTTTAGGGTCCACCTTTAAGATATAATATTTTAAAGCGCCCATACCAATCATATGGTACAATTTGTCTTTTTCTTCTGCAGAGTATTCCTCTAGTTTTCCTAACTCTTCGGATATAGTAGCTGCCGTTTGCGCCATATCTTGCATAAGGTCATCGGCATCTACTACGGTACCCTCTCTACTCTTCATTTTTCCGCTAGGTAAATCTACCATACCATAACTTAGGTGAAATAAATTTTTGGCCCAAGAGAAGCCTAATTTCTTTAGAATAAGGAATAGTACTTTAAAGTGGTAATCTTGCTCATTACCTACGGTGTATACCATTCCGCCAACATCGGCATAATCTTTAACACGTTGTATGGCGGTACCAATATCTTGGGTCATATATACGGCAGTACCATCGGAACGTAAAACAATTTTCTCATCCAAACCTTCGTCCGTAAGGTCTATCCAAACACTACCATCTTCTTTTTTATAAAAAACCCCTTTTTGGAGACCATCTGCAACCACATCTTTCCCTAACAAATAGGTATTACTCTCGTAGTAAAGCTGGTCAAAATCTACACCAAGGTTTTTATAGGTAACATCAAAACCTGCATATACCCATTGGTTCATGGTTTTCCAAAGTTTTACCACTTCTTTATCACCAGCTTCCCATTTGCGTAACATTTCTTGTGCAGCAACTAAAATAGGTGCTTCTTTTTCTGCCTCCTCTTTTGCCGTACCATTTGCAACTAAATTTGCTACCTCTGCTTTATATTCTTGGTCAAATTTCACATAATAGTTGCCTACTAATTTGTCTCCTTTTAGACCGGTACTTTCTGGAGTCTCATTATTTCCAAAACGTTGCCATGCTAACATACTCTTACAAATATGAATACCACGGTCGTTAATTATTTGTGTTTTATATACTTTTTTGCCCGAAGCTTTTAAAATTTCTGCCACGGAATATCCTAATAAGTTATTACGAATATGACCTAAATGTAGAGGTTTGTTAGTGTTTGGCGAAGAATATTCTACCATTACAGCCTCTTTGCTATTTGCTTTGGCATATCCAAATTGGGATTCTTTTTTAATGCTGTTAAAGAAATTTACATAAAAAGCATCTGCAATTACTAAATTTAAAAAGCCTTTTACGACGTTAAAATCTGTTACCTCGGCAACTTCTTTGGTAAGGTACTCTCCAATTTGCTGACCTATTTGTACCGGATTCCCTTTTACCACGCGTAACATAGGAAAAACAACTACAGTAATGTCTCCGCTAAAATCTTTACGAGTAGGCTGAAACTCTACCACTGGCAGCTCTGCATTAAAAATTGCCTTTATAGCTTCTTTTACTTTTGTAGTAAGTACTTCTTGTATGTTCATTGGTAACCCGTATTTAAGGCTGCAAAACTACGGAAAATTCTAATCTTTTTAATATTAAAGGTTTTCCCCTCTTTATTACAAAAAAGTTTTTTATTCTTATAAATTAAAATGATAATTTACTTACAAATATTATATTTGGTGTAAACGAGAACAAAATGTCCTGTTATCCCGAAATGTGTAAGGGATATACCGGAATATTGTTCTCGATATAACAAGTTAGGCAACATTAAAATCCATGCGAATACCACTATTACTTTTACTGATTTGTTCGATTTTATTAAATTGTTCTACCCAAAAGAGGATATTAACGGATTTGGATAAAATCGGGTTAAAAGGGCAAGTGAAATATCTAAAATTCGAAAGTCATTTAACGGAAAAAGATGGAGAATTAACTAGTAATCAAAACGAGGGAAAAGGAATTATAATTGATAATGAATTTTTCTTTAATGAAAACGGTATGATTTCGGAACAACGCCAATATTCTAAGTCCGAGTTATCTCAAATATTTGTTTTTGAATATGACAACCATAACCTCTTGATTTTAAAAAATTATTTCAATCCATCACATGTACTTGTAATGAAATCGAAATTTGAAAACACTTTCAACAGCAAGGGTAAAATAATTAAGCAATTCGAATTTAGGGCAACCAACAATTCATTTATGGATTCAACCAAAATCACATACCAAAAAATGCCCCATAAAACAATGGAATTTTCATATAATCAGAATGGGGAACTAGAAAAAATGACATACATTCAATCGATTTTTGGGTCTAATTTACCAAAAAGCATAATGGAATATAGGAATGGCTTAATGGACAAGCAATTGTTAGTCGATTCAAATGGAAGCATAATTAGCTCCAGCAATATAATTTGCTTGGGATTTGACAAAATTGGTAATTGTATAAAACTTAAAACTAAGGACAATAGTAGCGCAGAGGAATACACTAATGCTGAAATAAAATATTATAAATAACGTTGCCTAACAAAACCTAAAATTAATGCGTTGGTTTGGTGTTTAATCAAAACGTTAGTGTAATTTTATAAGGTCGCCAAATCAGTTTGATTTGACATTTTAATAATAAAAAAAAGAAAAAACGCAAACAAAAAGCTTAGGCTTAGCGCGAAGACGGAAGCGAAAAGGCTTCCTTACTCCGCACTAATATTAGCTCAGGCGTTAGCGGCAATCTAAACATACTCCCGAAATAAATGAAAGATTCAAAAAAATGGAAAAGTAGACTATTGTCATCAAGTATACCATTGGAGTATGAAGTTGCAAAAATTCTATCTGATTTAGATTTTAGTGTTTCATTTGACTACTCATATTTCCGAAAAGATGGAGAACGCAGAAAGGAATTTTCTACAGATATAAAGGGTTATTTCCTTTTTCCAATAGATTCTGAAGATAAAATTGATGCCAGCTTAACACTATTGACTGAATGTAAATATAGAGATGAAAGTAAAAAATGGGTTTTTCTTCCAGATGTAAATAAACCAGACTTTTCAACTTTCACATTGGGGCATACTATAAAATCTCTAGCCGAATTCTCACTAAAAAAAATAGAAAAGGACTTAATCTACGAATTTGAAGAAAAACTTGATTTCGCTTTAAAAGGAGTTGAAATAAATATTACAAGCGGAGAAGTATTTGATAAAGACATTAGACACGGTATTTCACAACTTAAATATGCCCTACCATATTTGATAAAAAGAGACATTGAATCAAACATTTGGGGACATTTAGTAGATACTAACCCACCATACATAATTTCAATATTAGTAACAAATGCTGAATTATATATTTTAGATGATGATTTTTCAATAAGTAAAATTCGTGAAGTAGATAATATCGAACAGTTAGCGAAGAAAGTACCCTATCTCGTTTATAATTCTGAGATTGGTCCTGATTTCACAGAACACCATAAAGAAATATTTAAGGATTTTACTCTAAATTTTGAAGAAAAAGAAAATTTAAGCCAATTTGAAAACTTTCAAAAAAAGCATAAACATAAAGAATACAGTATATATAATTCACCAGTAAATAAATGCTGGGAATTAGAAAATTCTCACTACTCGACATTAAAAGAGTTTTATTCACAACACTTTATTTGTTCATTTGAACATTACCCGAAATTAGTTAATGAAATTATAGGTGTTTTATCAAAAATGACGAAATAAAGACTGCCGCTAACAATGGCTATAATTAATACGGGTTTGGTGCTTAACCCAAAGTTTAGAGCTTTTAACTAAGTCCGCCAAATCTTTTGATTTGGCTTTAATAAAGAAAAAGATAAAACAAAATAAAAAGTTTTGGCTAAGTCCTTAATCGGAAATTTATTACTTTTAATTCCCGTACTAACCATAGCCGAAGCCGTTACCCAACATTTTGAAAATCGAGATATTTAAAGAACATATTGAAGTACAAAAGTCAATTTGCAAAAAATATAATTCAGACTTTTCGCCAATCGACGGACAACTTTTCATTGGTTTAGGAACCGAATTAGAATTTGAGCCTGTAAATGGGTTACGACACCCTTCGCATGGAACAATGAACGGGTGGTATATTTGGAGCGGAGAATGGTCTAACGCAGATGATTTTTTCAGACCTGTACATGCTCATTGCTTAATCGAAATGTGTCCAGAAATCCTAAAATATTTAAGTCTTGATATCGGATTTAGATTTCAAATAGACAGAAAAGGTTATGAAGATGTTTGGTATGACGAAAAAATAACTCGTTTGGAATGATGGACTTAAAAATACCGCGTGAATTGACTTTTTACTCAAACGCAATCGGTACGCAGATGGACTTACCAATCTGACGGATAAATTAACTCGGACGGAAAAAAACGTTGGGTAACAATACCTAAACGTAATGCGGACTTTAGGGAAAACCGAAAGGTCTGTGTATATTTATAGTGTCGCTAAATCTTATGGATTTAGCTTTAGAATAGAAAAAATAAATCAAAACAATAAGCTTTAGCTTCGTGCGCAGACGGAAACGAAAAGTTTCCTTACTACCGCACTACGCTTAGCCGAGACGTTGTAAGTCATAAAAAACTCACTATTGACAAAAGAAAAATACATTTCAGAATTAAAATCTAAGTTTGAAAACTATATAGTAATTTCAGAAGAGTCTTGGTCATTAATTGAATCTATAATTACATTTCAAGAATTAGAAAAAGATGAAGTTTTATTAAGAAATGGGCAAATTGCGAAAAGTGTACATTTTGTCTGTAAAGGAGCTTTAAGAGCATATGTGACAGATTTTGATGGTAATATTTATAATAAAAACATCTTTCTTGAAACCGATTTTGCAGGTTCTACAGTTTCATACCTTCTCAAGACTCCTTCTAATTTCACATTGGAAGCTCTGGAAAAAACAAGTCTAATTAATCTTAATTATGAGAAATACAGACAATTCATAGAGGAAAATATAGACTTAAAGAATTTTTATATTGCTTACTTGGAAAAAAACTGGATTATCGAAAAAGAAGAAAGAGAAGTTTCTTTAGTAATGGAAAATGCAACGGATAGATATATAAAACTATTACAAAAACACCCAACTATTGACCAAAGAATACAAAAACTACATATAGCTTCTCATTTAGGAATTACACCTACTCAATTAAGTAGAATAAGAAAGAATCTAAAGAAAAACCTCTAAATCAACATATGTAAAGGCACAACTTTATTACTCATTTTATCTTTGAGCTATTAATCAATACAAGAAAGATATTATGAATTTAATTAATAATTTAGAGTGGAGATACGCCACTAAAAAATTCGATACTTCTAAAAAGGTTTCTACAGAAAACTTAGAGATAATAAAGAAAGCTATTCAATTATCAGCATCTTCTTATGGTCTCCAATTATATAAAGTTTTTGTTATAGAAAATCAAGAACTAAGAGAAAACCTAAAACAGCTTCTTACGGACAAACTCAAATAACAGAGGCATCCCATTTAATTGTTTTTTGCAATTATTCAATTATAACAGAAGAACATATAAATGAATACTTCTCCTTAAAATCTGAAATAGAACAAGTTGATATATCTAATTTTAAAGCTTATTCAGATTTCATTAAAGCAGATGTTAATAATAGATCTAAAATTGAAAAAGACAAATGGACTTCTAATCAAACTTATATTGCCTTAGGAAATTTATTGAATGCTTGTGCAGAACTAAAAATAGATGCTTGTCCTATGGAAGGTTTTGAAAGAGAAAAATACAACGACATATTAGCTCTTAAAAAACAAGGGCTAAACACTTCTGTTGTTGCTACTATTGGTTATCGTTCTGATAATGACACTTCCCAACACACACCAAAAGTTAGAAAGTCAATCAAATCTCTTTTTGCATAATGAAATCATTAAAACAAGCATTAACAATGGGGATAACTGGAGCAATAGCTGTTTTTATAGCATCCTTTTTTGGATTACCTACTTGGGTTTTATTTATGGCTTGGGTAAGTTATTATCTATTTGGAACAAAAACTAAAACAGCATTGCTGATTCTTGTACAACAAGTTTTTGGAATTTTAATAGCTATGATTATCCAATACTTTGGCACTTATTTTTCAGAAACTCTTGGCTCATTAGGATTTCCTTTAATAGTATTTATTGTTATGATTGGAGTATTTTATATCTCCAAACTAAAATATTTAAATACTATTCCTGCTTACTTTTTAGGAATGATTATTTGGTTTGGTTCAAAAACACAAATAGATATAAATATCGTTCTTTTATTAACCTTTACTTTATTTTCTGGTTATGTCTTTGCTTGGATAAATGTAAGTATTAGTGAACTAATTAAATCTAAAAGCTTACAACAATATGAATAATTATGTTTTATTAATTTTAGCTTTTATTGGTGGTGTATTTTTAGCTATGCAAGGTGGTTTAAATGCTCAATTGGGTGTTTTATTAAAAAACCCATTATTAGCAAGTTTGATTGCATTTTCCAGCAGTACTTTATTTTCTTTCGTATTTGTACTTATTAATTACAAATCCCTACCGACAATAATGCAAATAAAAGAAGTTCCTATTTATTTATGGTTTACGGGTGGCTTCTTTAGTGTACTCGGAATAAGTTTATACTATTACACCATTCCTAAACTTGGAATTTCTACAATGATTTCAATAGGACTATGTGGTCAATTAATCTTTGCTGTAATTGCAGGGAATTACGGTTGGTTAAATTTACCTTTAGAACCAATAACATTAAAAAAGACAATAGGAATGTCATCAATGATTCTAGGAATCGTATTAATCAATATAAAATGAACAGTATAAAATTAAATATCGAAAACTTAATTTCTATTTGGCAAACAGTAAGTGAACCATTTAATGCTAGTTTTCACGAAAAAGAATTTGATTATTGTTTAATGAAAGATTCAGAATGGCCCAATAGGTTGTGGTTTCATAACGATATTAATGAAACTAAAATAGCTCTTGCTAAAGAAAAACTATCTTCTATTTCTACAAACCTAACAGTTCCATATTGGAATATTCACAATAATAATTCTTTTCAATTATTAGAAGAAAATGGATTCAACCTTAAATTTGAACAAATAGGAATGTCATTAAAACCTGACCATTCATTTATTGAATCAAGTAGCCTATGTTTAAAAAAGGTGTCTACAAAAAAAGAAACTGAATTATGGTCTGTATTATTTTCTAAGTCTTTTGGATATTTCATAAATCCTATGTTATTAAACAAATATCAAGAAAATACAGATTATTATATTGCTTATCATAAAAATGAAGCCGTTGGGACAGCTATTCTGCATATAACAAACAAAGTTACTGGTATTCATTCTGTCGGAATAATACCAGAACAAAGGAGAAAAGGTTATGCAGAAAAAATAATGAAACTTTTAATAAATCAATCCATTGAAATTAATAGTGATTACATTACTTTACAATCATCTAATATGGGAAAAGGATTATATTTGAAATTAGGCTTTGAAGAACAATTCACTATAAAAAATTACGCCTTACAACAACGCATATAAAACATAGCTTTTTAAATTGTTCATTCGAGCTTTATTCTTACTTTTAAATATCAAACTAAAACATGAAAATTAGCTATTCTTAAACGCTACGTTTCATATGCAAACCGTTCTACACCATTTAAAACAAACATTAGATTGAAAACAATATTTCTGATTTTAGGATTAACAATACTTACATCTTGCAACTTGCAACCAAAAAAAGAAGGTAAAATATCGAAGGAACAAGTTCTTGAAAATATTCAGACTTTGCGAAACGCTGGATTTTTTGAGGTTTATGAAAGTATGAGTGATTTGGAAGTTTATGATACCATCTATGCTGACCGAAAAAAGAGGTATTCCGAGATTTTTGAAAAGCAATATGACCCAGGAATGGATTTAGATGCAATCCAACTTGCAGAATGCGATAGAACCAAATTATTATTTATTGACTTGGAGGCTGACGTTGCAATGGATAATAACGTCTACATTGAAGTAATAAAAGCTTTTGGAATACTATCAAATAAAAAATTTGACCCGACTGATATAAAAGAACAATGGACATCTGAAACTGGTCCAATAGAAGTTTCTTTCAAATCTAACAACTCGCTCATAAAGTTTAAACCTGAATACCAAGACGACTGGCTTCACGAAAGTGTTTTTAAGATTTGTCAAGCAGAATTAGAACGCAAAAGTATCCGAATTACGGACTGTTTATCTGATGATGGGTACGGATACGGACAGGCTATTGCAATTATGAGATTAACTGAAAAGGAACAAAAAATCCTTGAAAATAAGTTGAATTGGAAGTTTACATCGGAATAAAAACGGTGTAGAACACGGTGTATAAAACATAGCTAATAATTGCTAAATCGAAAGGTTTGTACTTATTTACAAAGACCGTCAAATTTTTAAATTTGGCTTTTAGAATAGAAAAATTAAAAACAAAACATAAAAATTCGGCTCTGTGCTAATCCGAAAAGTTAGCGTCTTTTTACACGCTACATTTCATACACAAGACCGTTACCTGTAATAAAAAAAACTCACTCAACATCAATGAACATCCCAAAAATAAATTTTTAATGCCGACAATTAAATTAATTTTATTTACATTTTTTACTATACTATTTACTGTTATTCTTCCTAGTTCTATTGCACGCTTATTTTCAGAAAACAAGTTGATTAAAGAATTATTAGAATCTATTATACCGTTGTTATTCTTCTTGATATACACTTATAGAAACCGCAAAAACCTTTTAAATTTTCAACCTACCCTAATTTATCGAAAAACACTTTGGACATTACTTATTATTCCTTTATTCATCGCTTTTTTGAAAAACCCTATCACCAATTTTGAATTGAATACTTTTTTTTACGTATTAATGATTTCAACAACAATTGGAATAACTGAGGAATTAATATTCAGAGGAATTTTATTTAGAAAATTTCAAAAATCAAAGTTTCCTGTATATTTATTAATAAGTGCTATACTATTTGGGGTACTACATTATAACCAAGGAGTTATAGGAATAATATCAGCAACTATTGGTGGGCTCATATATGGTTTGTCCAGAATTTCTGGCTTTCCCTTATTACTGTTAATTATTTGTCATTCAGCAACTGACTTTCCTATGATGTGGATGAAATACGGAAATCATCCTGAAGAGGTAATAAAAAACACTACACTATCTGGAATAATTAATCTAAGTAGTATTCTGTTTTTTTTAATTGTATTATTTATTGTAATCAAATTTTTATTTAAAACCGAACATTGGACTAATGAATTTAACAAAATTACTACAGGTAACACCGTATAAAAATAATGCTTAAATTAGTGCTTAATCAAAGGCTAGTGCAATTTTGTTACGTCTGATTTTCCTTCGGAAAATCCTCGCACACAAAACCGCACTATTCTTATACATAAACGTTACCTACAATTATGAAATACTATCACATTATCGAATTAATTCTAGATTTTATAGCCTCTATTTTCTGGCCGTTAATTACCATAATAATATTTCTAATACTAAAGGAGCCAATTAAAACCTTAATTAACAATATAAAGAAAATTGGCTACGGCGGGACTGCTTTAGAAACAAATCTTGTGGACGACCAAAATAATGACACTTCTATTCTTGAACTTTTAGGAGATGGAAATGATGAGTCTTATTTGGATAATGCTTTAGGAATGTATTCAAATGTTTCTATTAAACAAGCCGAAGAAATAATTGAAAAGGAAACTAAAATTTCTGAAGTTGACGGATATCAAAATAAACTGGAAAGGTTACAGAAATATTCCAAACTGTTGGTTATGTTTAAAAGTTTTGAGAGGGTTTATGATTCTATATTCGGTAGTCAAATAAGATTTTTACAAAGGTTAAATCATACATCGGTGGAATCAAAGACCTCGCTAAAGCTTTACTATGACAACGCTTCTAAAAACTATCCTGAAGCCTACAAATCATATACTTATGACAGATACTTGAAATACCTACATAGGAATGGACTAATTATAATGGAGGAAAATGACGAAAATATTCAAATTACATTTTTTGGCAAAGATTTTT
The DNA here is from genome assembly GCF_003634105.1 of Maribacter vaceletii. Taxonomy (GTDB): domain Bacteria; phylum Bacteroidota; class Bacteroidia; order Flavobacteriales; family Flavobacteriaceae; genus Maribacter_B; species Maribacter_B vaceletii. The sequence goes on from NZ_RBIQ01000009.1 coordinate 445,608, forward strand.
TGAGATATCTCATAGAGGCAAATTTATCATTAGAAAAGCTGTATTAAAATAACTGTAGGTAACAATACCTATAGTAAATAGGGCGTAAAGGGCTATATTTAATGTCTTGGGCGTGTTTACTAAGTCCGCCAAATCTTTTGGATTTGGCAATTAAAAAAATGAAAATAATCACAAAACAAAAAGCTTTGGCTACGAGCGCAGACGGAAACGAAAAGTTTCCTTGCCTGCCCTACTTGCCATAGCCGAGACGTTAGGTGCAAGCTGGGTACGTTAAAGGCACATCCTTTACAAAGTTAAAGGCACATAGTTTACACTTTTTAAAGACTAATTTTCTGAGTAAAACCAGAAATTATGCCTT
>NZ_RBIQ01000010.1 GCF_003634105.1 Maribacter vaceletii
CCGTGTATAGTAACCTTAATTCTCTCTTTTGTTCTTTCTAGTTATATCAACAATTTAATGAGAATCAAACTTAAGACGTGTATAATTCATTGCTAGTTCTAGCTTACTTACGAATATTCCTGCGGAATATTCTATTCGGTTTTTATTTGCTAAATTAGTTACTTAAGCACACAACTAATCTTATACAAACACGTTAGGCACAATTTTGACCCGTCCTGAAATAGGTTGACTAAAAAAACAAACATTTTTAGCAATCTATGGAAAAACAAGACAAACTCTCCTGCTGAAAAAACTATAAAAAAAAATTGGACTCTTCTAAAATACAACCTTTATTAAATTATTTTGATAATTATTGGGCTGTTGAAAATTCAGCAGTCAAAATATTAGATGACTGTGTAACTGAAAGAAAACTTAAGAGAAAAGAAAATATCTTAAAAGAAGGAGAGAATTGTAATCACTTAACTTTTGTGGTAAAAGGAATCTTAAAGACTTATCACATTGATAAAAAAGGGAACCAACACAACCTTCAGTTTACCTCCGAAAGTAAATGGGTAACAGATTTTAGTAGTTTATATAATAATGTTCCTAGTGAACTTTACATTGAGTCTATAGAGCCTTCTATTGTTCTACAAATAAAGAAAGAAGACCTTTTTAAATTATATGATAACTCTCCCCTTTTTGATAGGAATATGAGAATTATTACAGAAAATGCTTTTATTGAACAACAAAAGAGGGTTCTACAACATATAAGTTCAACTGCTTATGAAAGATACTGCTACTTTCTTGAAAGATACCCAAGTATATCCAACCGTGTCTCAAGTGTTCAAATTGCTTCATATATTGGTGTTACTCCTGAATTCTTAAGTACTATTCGAAAAAAAACAGTTCTTAAAAGGTAATTTTCTTAAACTATCTTATTGTTCTAAACAAAAATGCATAAGTAATTTTGTCATTAATAATTCTTAATTAAAAGGCTAAATGAATAGCTCTAGATTAACTATAATAATCCTTTTTATATTTATTAGCTCCTGTACAATTAAAACAAGAAAATCAAAAATGATAGTAGAAATTACAACTTACAAAACAGCAAAAAATGTAACTCACGAAGAACTTTTATTAGCTTCAAAGGCATTTAACAAAGACTATTGCTCTAAATGCAAAGGTCTAATTAGTAGACAATTTTTAAAAACTGAAGACGGTTACATGGATATCTTTGTTTGGAAAAGTAAAGAAGACGTTGAGAAAGTTCAGAAAACATTTATGGAAAACGAAGACGCTATGAAGTTTGCAAGATTGACTGATACAACCAGTTTAACAATGGAAAACTATGAGGTTCTTGAAGCTTATGACTTCAATAATTAAACTCAATAATCATTACCAAAAAAACTTTCCTTAAAAAACGTGACATTTTAATAAATTAAAATGTCACGTTTTCTTAAATTGAATTGTCTTAGTTATAAATCATAATTCTTCGCATTGAAAAACTATAGCGACATATTATTTCCATACGCCTATAACATTCTTGGCTCATCTGAAGATGCTAAGGATACTATTCAAGATATTTTAATGAAATATCTATTAATTGACAAAAAACATATTGAAAATGAAATTGGCTATTTAATTAAATCTGTAATCAATCAATCGATTAATGTAAAAAAGAAGAAAGACAAAACAACAACGAATACAATATGGCTACCAGAACCTATTTCTACTGAAAATGCCGACGATAAAATCAATAATGAAGAAATTTTATCGTATTCAATGCTCACACTTCTTGAAAAATTAACGCCAAAAGAACGAGCTGTTTTTATTCTAAAGGAGGCTTTTGACTATTCGCACAAAGAAATTGCTGAAACTATCGATTTTACTATAGAAAACTCCCGAAAGATTTTAAGTAGAGCTAAAATCAAACTAAATAACTACAAAACAATTAACAATAAAATTCAGAAAAATGAAACTATACTGTTGAAACCATATATTGAGGCCATACAAAATGGAGACATCACTACTATAGAAAAACTATTATCTAAAGACATATTATTGGCTGCCGATGGAGGAAAAAACATCAAAGTTGTTAAAGAACAAACAACAGGAATAACAAATACATCTAAATTATTATTGTATGTTTACCGAGCATTTTTAACTGGCTTAAAAACTAAATTTAGCTACATAAATCATCAGCCTGCAATTTTATTTTATAAAAATGGAGTCTTATACAATTGCCAAGTTTTTGAATTTAAAAACACAAAGATTAATGGCATTTATTCCATAGTGGATCCAGATAAGTTAAAATCACTTTCTATATAAACTTTGTCACGTTTTTTCGTTCCATTTTGTCATTCTATTGATCATAAAATATCAATAGATGAAAACATTATTACGAATAGATTGTAGCTCTAGAATTATTGGCTCACATTCAAGGGAATTGGCAGATTTTTTTGAAGGAAAATGGATAGCAGAAAATCCTGATGGAATGGTTATTCGAAGAGATTTAGTAAAACAACCATTACCACACATTCAAAACAACACCATTGAAGGTTTCTATACGCCAATTCAATTCGCAACTTCAGAAATCAAAGAAGCTACTGCACTGTCTGATGAATTAATTTCAGAGTTAAAGTCTGCTCATGAAGTGTTGATTAGCAGCCCATTATACAATTTAAATATCCCTTCCAATCTCAAGGCTTATTTTGACCAAGTAGTGAGAATAGGACATACTTTCGATATTTATGAAAACGGATATAATGGACTTTTAGAAAACAAGAAAGCTTTTATAATTACAGCGAAAGGTGGTGTTTACAAAGGCACATCAATGGAGAAATTTGATTTTCAAGAATCATATCTAAAAGCCATTTTAGGGCACATGGGAATAAAAACTCAAGAAATATTTTCATTAGAGGGAACAAGTGAAAGTAAAATAGTAGAAAAAAATAAACTTGCTCTACATAAAGAAATAAACCAATCATTAAAAAAATAAACAATGAAACCTAGTAAAGAAAATTATTTTGTAGATAAATTAGAAAGTAATGCATCAATAATCAACCCAAATGAAGGTGAAAAATTAGAGTTAACTACTATTTCTATAACTTTTAAGGTTACTAGCGAGATGTCTAATGACCAATTAGGTGTGTATGAAATTTCTCTTCCTCCAATGGCTATTGGCGCAAAATTACATTATCACAGATTTATGGATGAAACTTTCATTGTAAATGAAGGACAACTAACCATGCAAGTTGGAAACAAAGAATATAAAGCCAAGCCAGGAACAGTGGCTTATGTTCCAAGATTTACGCCACATGGTTTTAAAAATGACACTGATAAAACTGTAAAATTGACCTTGATTTTTAACCCATCTCAAAAGCGTGAAGGCTTTTTTAAAGGTTTATACGAAACACTAAAAGAGGTTCCTGTAGATTCTGAAAAATACTTGAAACTTTATAACAAATATGATAGTTTTCCTATAGATACCTCTAATATGATACCCATACGAAAATAAATCATTTTAATAATAAAGCAACTTTTACAAATTGCTAAAGTTGCTTTTTATATTTTAGTTATAACTTTGAAGTGTTGAGTTATAAAGAATACATACCATCTAAAAATTTAAATTCAATTGTTGATTCTATTTGGATAGCAACAAATAATGGAAATAAAATAGAATCTAGAATTCTACCAGATGGATATGTCGACATCATTTTTGACCTTGACAAACAAATGCACCTGAACTCTGGAAATGAAATTAGAGTTTCTGGTATGATGACAAAGTTTAAAAAAGTAGTGTCTAGAGAAAATTCAGAGACTTTAGGGGTTCGATTTAAAACAGGTCAGTTCAACGCTATCTCGAGTATTCCGCTTTCAGAGATAAAAAATACAACTATAAATGCCTCAAACCTTTTTCCTCAGCTTAACAAATCACTTTTAAATGAGCTTATTGAAAAAAATAATCATTTAGAAAAAGTACAATTAATCAATAGTTTTTTAACCACTGAAATAAATTGGTCAAATTTAGACGAAAAAAAATTAGAACATTCAGTTTGCAAATCTATTCAGTCCAATTATAGAGAGTTAGACTTGAGTAAAATAGCTAAAAATCATTACATAAGTTTAAGACAATTGGAAAGACGTTTTAAAACGATAGTTGGGGTAACTATGAAAGAGTATCATTCTATAATTCGCTTTAACAAAGCCAAAAAAAACATTCTGGAAAATCCGAAATTGAGTTTACTAAACATAGCCTTTGACAACGGGTATTTTGACCATTCGCATCTTGCCAAAGAGATAAATAAAATGTCTGGACTAAATCCTTCCCAACTATAACTTTGTCGTTTTTTTACAAAACACACCCCTTTCTTAACTTTTACATTTGCCATAAAAACAGTTATGAAATATTTTTTAATGGCAGTTCTTGTTAGTTTCTCTATTACATCTTATTCTCAAACTAAAACCAACAATATGACAAAATTAGAATCTCTTACACCAAACATAATGGTTAAAGACGTAAACGCAACATTGGATTATTATACAAACAATTTAGGATTTAAATTGATAGATACAAACCCAGAATCTGGTAAATACGAATGGGGCTATGTAATGTTAGATAATGTAGGAATGATGTTCCAAGAGGAAAAATCATTAAAAACTGAGTATAAAGAAATAGAACCATTAAAAGTTGGAGGCGCATTAACTTTTTACATTAGAATAAAAGATATAAATAGTTATTATAATCAAATTATAAAAAAGACTAACATCATAAAACCCATAAACAAAACCTTTTACGGTACAAATGAATTTGCTATAATGGATAAAAATGGATTTATTTTAACTTTTTCTGAAACTATTGAGTAGGTCTAAAATGAAATTTGAAGAGATTGCAAAACAGTTAGCCAATCCTTCAGGGAAATTTGGAATTGATGTTGCTTTAGGCATGAATACCATGAATGAATTTATAAGTAAAACAACTTATGAATTGTTAAAAATAAGAGATACTGAAAGTGTTTTAGAAATTGGTCTTGGTAATGGAAAGTTTATAAAAGATATTCTTAATTCTGGAAATAAAATTTCTTATACAGGTATAGATCTTTCTAGAACTATGATAATTGAAGCAAAAAAAAATAATTCTGAAATTATTAAAAGTTCTTTTTTAGATTTAATTGTTGCAGATATAGAACAAATGCCTTTTTGGGAAGATACTTTTAATAAAATATGTACTATTAATACCATTTACTTTTGGAAAAACCCTGCTCTAGCATTAAAAGAAGTATATAGAGTACTAGCTAATAATGGTGTTTTTATTATTGCTTATAGACCATATATAGAAGGGCAAACACTTAATTTTACAGAGTATGGATTTAAAGAATATAAGACCAAAGATTTAGAGTCTTTAATTATGCACTCTAATTTTAAAATAATTAAGAAAACAGAACAAATAGAGCCTCCTATTAAGTTTAATGGGAAAACACATAATTTATTATCGCAATATTTTATATTACAAAAGAAAACAAACCCCTATGATTATATGTAGTAGAACCTAATACTACATCAATTATTATTTTTTAAAAAAAAATGGCTTGTTATTAAACAAAAAGCCTCTATAAGAAAATGTTTAATTTAGCATATAAGAAAGGTGGCAAGTATTTTATTAAACTAATAACATACTAATAAAAATATATAATAAATTCAATTTCTTTTTTACTAAAAATTAATTAATGGATAATTTAATTACATTCTCTGTAACTGTATTTACTGCCTTTTTTGCTATAACAAATCCTATATCTAACATGACAGTATTTTTATCTTTAACCCAAGGTGCAGATAAAAAAACTAAACATGATATAAATAGACGATCAAATATTATAGCGTTTATTATTGTTGCAGTTTTTGTGCTTTTAGGAAAATATATATTCGAATTATTTAATATTAGTATTCCTGCTTTTAAAATTACTGGAGGTATTTTAATCTTTTTTATAGGTTTTGATATGCTTCAATCCAAACAATCTAATGTAAAAACTCTTGACAATGTTCATGTTGATGAAAACATTGCTGTTTCTCCTTTAGCTATACCCATTTTAGCAGGACCAGGTACTATTGTTACCGCTATGAATTTTGTTGCTAACGTAGAAACTATTCATATTATCCTAGTCATTCTTATTTTTGGTTCAATGAGTTTGCTAACATACATTACTTTTAGATTAAGTGATTTAATAGTTAGAATAGTGGGTAATAATGTTATTTCTGTAATAGGAAAAATAATGGGATTAATTATTGCAATTATTGGAACAGGTATGATTATACAAGGGATTAAGTTATCTTTTGACTTAATAAAGTAAATAGTAATGAATTTAAAAGAACATTATAATAAACTATACTGTGACGCGATAGAAAAAACAAAAGCTAACAAATACCAAATAGACAATTTAATAGATTCTCCTTTAGATTCTAGATACGGTATAACACTTTTAACAAGACCAGACACCCCTGTTAAAAATAAAATCCAAGAATTTTTAACAAAACTTAGAACACTAGAACCTAATCAATATTTTTACCCAAATACAGATTTACATATTACTATAATGTCTATAATTTCTTGTTATTCTGGTTTTAATTTATCTAAAATAGACACGGAAAACTATAAAAAAATTGTTTTGCAAAGTATTGCTGCTAACTCTCAAAAATTTACAATTCATTTTAAAGGTTTAACTGCTTCCCCATCCTGTATAATGGTTCAAGGTTTTATAGAAGATAATTCTTTAGCATCTTTAAGAGAATCTTTACGGTTAAATTTTAATACCAGTAATTTAGAACAATCTATAGATAAACGGTATGCTATACAAACTGCTCATTCTACTATTTTTAGAATACGAAAACCATTACTAAATACGAATACCTACATTAGTTTATTAGAGGAATATAAAGAGCATACTTTTGGAAGCTTTACGGTAAACACTTTAGAACTTGTGTATAATGATTGGTACCAAAGAGATAAAAAGGTTCAAAAACTTTATACCTTTCCGCTTTACTAAAAATTAGTACTAAAAAATCTTATGTTATCTATAAAAAACATTTGTATTCTTTTTAAAAGTGGGTTATTGTTTATTTTAATTTCTTCTTGTAATTCTAATACATCTAGTAATGGAATTATAATAGCTACTGCAGCAAATATGCAACCTGCTATTACTGAAATTTCTAGTTCATTTTCTAAAAAAACTGGAATAAACTGTAAGATAGTTGTTAGCTCATCAGGTAAATTAACTGCTCAAATTAAAGAAGGTGCTCCTTATAATGTATTTGTGTCTGCCAACATGAAGTATCCCAGAGAAATATATAGCCAAAAATTAGGGCTTACTAGCCCTAAAATATATGGGTATGGCAAACTTGTTCTTTGGTCTGCAATAGATAGTATAACGCCATCAACTTCTCTTTTAACAAATTCTAAAATAAAGCATATTGCAATAGCCAATCCTAAAACAGCTCCTTATGGAACAGCAGCTATAGAAGTTTTAGAACATTATAATTTATATGATAGTATAGCATCTAAGTTAGTCTATGGAGAAAGTATTTCTCAGACCAATCAATTTATTCTATCAAAATCTGCATCTATTGGTTTTACTGCTATGTCTGTTGTTTTAGATGAAAAAATAAAAAAAATTGGTAAATGGGTTGCTTTAGATTCTACGGCCTACTCCCCTATTGCACAAGGTGTTATTATTATAAATCAAAATATTGTTAAAAATAAAAATGCAACTGCTTTTTATGAGTACCTTTTTTCTAAAGAAGGGCAAGAAATAGTAAAGAAATACGGATATTCGATAAATGAATAACTTTAAAGGACATATAAGTAAGGTTCAAGTAAGCGGAACCATGTCTATTGTATCTGTTACAATACAGGAAAACCTTGTATGGAAAGTTATTGTTATAGAAACGCCAGACACTGCTCCTTACCTAAAAGTTGGTGAAAAAATTACATTGTTATTTAAAGAAACGGAAGTAATTTTAGGGACAGGAGACACCGCTAATTTAAGTATTCAAAATAGAATTTCTGGTACTGTTACTCAAATAAAAAAAGGTACTTTATTAAGCAATGTAGTTGTAAATACCACTCTTGAAGAAGTCTCTGCTACACTAAGTACAGAAGCTATGCAACAATTACAACTTAAAGAAGGTTTAAACGTAACCATAATGGTTAAACTAAATGAAATAATGCTTTCTGAAGTATGACTTGGGAACCGCTACTACTAACATTTAAATTAGCATTGGTAACAACAATTTTGTTATTCGTTGTGGCTATTCCTTTGGCCTATTGGCTGGCTTTTTCTAAATCCAGAATAAAACCTGTGATAGAGACTTTAGTTAGTATGCCTTTAGTATTACCGCCAACTGTTTTAGGGTTTTATTTTTTAATAGCTTTTAGTCCCAATAATAGTTTTGGAAATTGGTTAGATTCTTTTTTAGGAATTAAACTTGTTTTTTCTTTTACAGGATTAGTAATAGCCTCTATTATTTACAGTTTACCATTTATGGTACATCCCATACAATCTGGTTTTTCTAGTATTTCTTCAACTCTAAAAGATGCTTCTTACGTCATGGGAAAATCTAAATTTAATACTTTAATTAATATTTTACTTCCTAATATAAAACCTTCTTTACTAACAGGAATTATACTCGCTTTTGCACATACTGTAGGCGAATTTGGTGTTGTTTTAATGATTGGTGGTAGTATACCCGGAAGCACAAAAGTAGCATCTATAGCTATTTATGATGAAGTAGAAGCTTTAAATTACGGTGCTGCTAACTTTTACTCTTTAGTCCTATTTGGTGTAACCTTTTCTATTCTATTATTGGTTTACTTAATTAATGGTGGCTATTTAAAACGTTTTTGGAAATGATACATATAAACATTGAAAAAAAACTAAAAGCAGCACAAGGAGATATGCTTCTTAATGTAGATATAAAAATTAAGAAAGGGCAATTAGTAACGCTATATGGAGAATCTGGAGCTGGAAAAACATCAACCCTTAAAATTCTTTCGGGTTTATTAAAGGCAGACAAAGGAAATATTACTGTTGGGAATAAATCTTGGTTTAATAGTGATACTAAAATAAATAGCGCTCCACAAAAAAGAAATATAGGATATGTTTTTCAAGATTATGCTTTGTTTCCGCATATGACTGTTTTACAAAATTTAGAATATGCATTGGTAAAAAACCAATCAAAAGATATTATTTCGGAAGTATTAGAAATCATGGAATTAGGTTCTTTAAAAGACCGGAAACCGGAAACCCTTTCTGGCGGACAAAAACAGCGTGTTGCCCTTGCAAGAGCATTAGTACAAAAACCAGAAATATTATTATTAGACGAGCCTTTATCGGCCTTAGATATAAAAATTAGACTAAAGCTACAGGATTACTTATTAAAAGTTCATAAAAAATACAATTTAACCACTATTTTAATTAGTCATGATATTGGCGAGATTCATAAACTGTCCGATTGGGTTTTTGTTCTTAAAAATGGTGTAATTGAAAAAATGGGAACGCCAACTGAAATATTTATTAATAAAAAACTCAGTGGTAAGTTTAAATTTAAGGGTGAAGTATTAAAAATTGAAAAAGAAGAAATTGTATATGTTGTTAGTGTTCTTATTTTTAATGATGTAGTAAAAATAATAGCGCAAGAATCCGAGGTAAAAAACCTAAATCCAGGAGATAACGTTATTGTAGCTTCAAAAGCCTTTAATCCTATTATTTACAAAATAGAATAACCTAAAATCCTTTTTTATATTCCTCTACTATACGCTGTGCTGCATTTACAGGAGATATTTTTGAATTTAAAATAGCCGTTTCTAATTCTTTTATCTGATTAGCAATTTTATCAGAACCATAGAATAGCTGTTTTAATTCTTCATTTATAGTTGTATACATCCACTGTATTTGTTGCTCTTTTCTATTCTTTACAAAATAACCGTTAGTATCTACTAATTTTTTAAATTCCTGAATTCTCTCCCAAACTGTATTTATTCCTATATTTTTTATAGATGATGCAGTACTAACAATAGGACTCCATCCAGAATTTGGCATCGGAAAAATATGCAATGCATTTTGGTACTGTCTTTTTGCTATTTTACTTAAAGCAACATTATCGCCATCGGCTTTATTTATAACTACCATATCTGCCATTTCCATAATCCCTTTTTTTATTCCTTGTAACTCATCTCCTGCACCAGCCAACATTAACAAAAGAAAAAAATCGGTCATTCCATGTACAGCAGTTTCCGATTGCCCTACTCCTACAGTTTCAATTAAAATAACATTATAACCAGCTGCCTCGCAAAGCAACATAGTTTCTCCAGTTTTATTAGCTACACCTCCTAAAGTTGCACCAGATGCAGATGGTCTAATATAGGCTTCCTTTAAATTTGCAAGCTCTTCCATTCTTGTTTTATCACCAAGAATACTTCCTCTAGAGCGTTGGCTACTTGGGTCTATAGATAATATGGCAACTTTATTCCCCTCTGCCACTAAATGCTTTCCAAAGGTTTCTATAAAAGTACTCTTACCCACTCCTGGAACTCCTGTAATTCCAATACGAATAGAATTCCCTGATTTTGGCAAAATAGCTTGTATTATAGCTCTTGCAATGCTTTTATCGCTCTCTAAATTACTTTCTATTATTGTAATTGCTCTTGATAAAATAACACGATCTCCTGCTAAAACACCTTCTATATAAGCTTCGGGTGTTAATCTATTCTTCAATTTAAAATTCCCCATACTTTTTATTCTATAGAATAAAAATAAGCAATAACAATTGGTTATTATATTACTTTGTCATTAGATAAGACCATATGATATGTTAATAAACCTAAATGTTATATTTTTTAAAACTCAAAATTATAAGTTTCCTTCTTAAAATTTATATATTTAAATACACTTAAAATCTTACATTAAAATATAAAATATGAAAACCAAATTCCTTTTTTTATTCACTTTATTACTTACCATAAGTTTTATAAGCAATGCGCAAAAAAAACAGAAAGATTGGGAGCATTTATTAGACAAAGACCTTACTAAATGGGATGTTTTTATAGGGGTACCACATACAACAGTAGATTTAGAAGGGTATGAAAAAGGAGACGGTATGCATGGTACACCTGTAGGTTTAAATAAAGACCCTTTACATGTTTTTACGGTTACTAAAACAAAAAAAGATATTCCTGTATTAAATGTTTCTGGCGAAATATATGGAGGATTAAGTACTAAAAAAGAATACGAAAATTACCACCTTACTTTTAACATAAAATGGGGAACAAAACAATGGGAACCACGTTTAAAAGATAAAAGAGATAGTGGCGTTTTATACCATGCACAAGAACCTCATGGTCAATTCTGGAATGTTTGGATGAAAGCTCCAGAAATGCAAGTACAAGAAACAGACTCTGGAGATTTTTTCCCATTAGCAGGTGTTAGTATGGATATTAAAGCTACCAAGCGCGAAGAAAATGGTAAAGAATTTTGGTTTTATGACCCTAAAGGAGAATTAAGAACTTTTAAAACTGGTGCTAATGGTCGATGCAGAAGAATAGATAATTTTGAAAAACCTCATGGAGAGTGGAATAAATTAGAGTTAATTTGTCTTGGCAACAAAGCATACCATATTGTAAATGGTAAGGTTGTTATGGTTCTTGAAAACTCCTTAGAGTATGACAAAGAAGGGAATGCTACACCTTTAACAAAAGGAAAAATTCAGTTTCAGTCAGAAGCTGCTGAAGTGTTCTACAAAAACATAAAAATTAGAAGTATTACTAAACTACCTAAGAAAATAGCAGCACAATTATAATTACAATATAAAAGAGGAGCTCCTTTGCTCCTCTTTTATATTACCTCTTATTTTCTATTACCTTTGCACCTTACATTAATTGCTTAATTAAATAGGTCCTTTGGAAAACGTATTACTTATTACCCCTCCTTTTACGCAACTAAATACTCCCTACCCTGCAACGGCTTATTTAAAAGGTTTTTTAAACACCAAAAACATTAATGCCTACCAATCCGATTTAGGAATAGAGGTTATTCTTAAACTTTTTTCAAAAGAATATTTACAACTAGTTTTTACTACAGTGCAGGATAATAAGACAATAGTTTCTGAAAATGCAGAACGTATATATGCCTTAAGAGTATCTTACCTAAAAAATATTGAAGATGTAATTCTTTTTCTACAAGGAAAAAATCAAACTTTTGCAAGACAGGTATGTACACAAGGGTTTCTTCCAAGAGCATCTAGGTTTCAACAATTAGACGACTTAGATTGGGCTTTTGGTTCTATGGGCCTACAAGACAAAGCAAAACATTTATGCACTTTATTTTTAGAAGATTTATCAGACTTTATAATTGAATGTATAGATGCTAATTTTGGATTTAGTAGATACGCAGAACGCCTTGGCCGTAGTGCTAACGATTTTAACGAAATATATAATGAATTACAGCAAGATATAACCTTTATAGATAGTATTACTTTAGATCTCCTGGAAGATTTATTACAAAAAACAAACCCAAAATTGGTATGTTTTTCCGTTCCTTTTCCTGGAAATTTATATAGTGCTTTTCGTTGCTCTCAATATATAAAAACACATTTCCCTACTATAAAAATTGCTATGGGAGGTGGTTTCCCTAATACCGAATTAAGGCAACTTACCGATGTTCGTGTTTTTGAATTCTTTGATTATATAACCTTAGATGATGGCGAGTTACCAATAGAGTTACTTTACCATAATCTAAATAATACAGATATCACTAAAGGAGAATACAAGCGTACTTTTCTATTAGAAAATAATACGGTAACCTACAAAAACAACACAAAAAAACAAGACTACAAACAAAACCAATTAGGAACTCCAGACTATTCTAATTTACTATTAGACCAATACGTTTCTGTAATAGAAATTGCAAACCCAATGCATAGCCTTTGGAGCGATGGCCGATGGAACAAACTTACCATGGCACATGGCTGTTATTGGGGAAAATGTACTTTCTGCGATATATCCTTAGACTACATAAAGCTTTACGAACCTATTACGGCTACAATTTTAGTAGATCGTATGGAAGAAATTATAGCACAAACTGGAGAAACAGGTTTTCATTTTGTAGATGAAGCTGCACCACCTTCTTTAATGAAAAGTCTTGCTTTAGAAATACTAAAAAGAGAACTAACCGTTACTTGGTGGACAAATATACGTTTTGAGAAAAATTTTACTAAAGATTTATGCCTCTTATTACAAGCATCTGGCTGTATTGCTGTTTCTGGCGGATTAGAAGTAGCATCGGACCGTTTATTACAATTAATAGACAAAGGGGTAACTGTAGAACAAGTGGCAAGAGTAACACGTTATTTTACTGAAGCCAATATTATGGTACACTCCTACTTAATGTATGGTTACCCAACACAAACCGTACAAGAAACTATAGATAGTTTAGAAATGGTACGCCAACTTTTTGAAATAGGCGTTCTACAATCTGGGTTTTGGCATCAGTTTGCATTAACAGCGCATAGTCCTGTAGGCATAAACCCTAAAGATTATGCAATTACTCCAAAATATAACGCTATTACGTTTGCGAATAACGATATAGATTTTACAGACCATACCGGAATAGATCATTCTAAATTTAGCTACGGATTAAAAAAATCTTTATTCAATTATATGCATGGGGTTAGTTTTGAGCTAGCCCTGCAAGATTGGTTCAATTTTAAAATACCAAGCACCACAGTACACCCCGATTTTATTTATAATTGCATAGAAAATGAGCTACCAAGGATTCCAAAACCACAACACAAAATATGTTGGTTAGGAAACTCGCCCACCATAGAATATAGCGCTAAAACAAAAAGGGGGCAAAGTTGGGAATTAGCTACACTAAATTTCCATAACCACGACGAATCTTTTGCCATAACCCTAAATAAACAAGAAGGAGATTGGCTTGCTAAGCAATTTAAAAACTTAAGCCCTAGTACTAATAAGATTATTTCTTTTAAAGAATTAAAAACTAATTATGAATCTACTTTTACCGATTTTGAACTGTTTTGGTCATCTAAGCCAATAAAAACATTAAGAGATAAAGGTTTATTATTACTTTAGTAGTATTCTATTTTAAATGGCATGTAGTTAAAATTATCTGTTTATAGGGGTGTTATGAGTAATACGGAAAATTGTTTTGAACAGTAACATTTGAACTAAAAAAAGCCAACCGCACAAACAGCTCAAAAACGGAACACAAAACAAAATAAGAATAGACTTTGCAACACCATTGCATTGAAATTTATTTATCTTTGTGCCAATGAAATTTATAACTATCATACTATCATTATTAATTCTTGGTTTGTCAATCAAACCTTGTTCTGACGGAAATAATGCCGAAGACCAACACCAAGAAGAAATAACTGCTGAACATAATCATCAAAATGATAGTGATGATACTTGTCCTATAACTTGTATTTGTAATTGTTGTGGAATCGCAATTACATATCAACCAATTCAAACTTTTGAATTAGGTGTAAATAATCAAATTTCTACAGAAATAATATCTGATTATCAATCAATCTACAGATTTAATTTTCATTCCAATATCTGGCAACCGCCACAATTGATTAGCTAAATTATCGACAAAAAGTCAAAAAAATTTAGTTAATTAATTTTTACCTTTTCAATGAATAAATACATATTGAGCGTAATGCTCGCAATTATAATGTGCTTTTTTGCCAAAGCACAAACATCTGACATACAAATAAAAGTAGTTTCAGAAACCGAAAACGAGCCATTATTAGGTGCAACAGTCTATTTTGAAGAATTAGAAAAAGGAGCAGTAACCGATTTTGACGGAATTGCAACTTTTACTGAAATTCCAAACGGAAATCAGACTCTAAAAATTTCATACGTTGGTTTTAAAACTATTGAAACCACTATTGAAATTGGTACAAAAAAAATCTTTTCGTTCAAACTTGAATCGGGTGGAAATGAATTGGATGAAGTTGTTATCCAATCTTCAAGAAGTACAAGAACCGTAAAGAAAATCCCAACAAGAATAGAATTTATTGGAGTTGAGGAATTGGGAGAAAAAGCGATAATGAATCCAACGAATATTTCTATGGTGCTTCGTGAAAGTACAGGAATTCAAATGCAACAAACATCTTTAAGTAGTGGAAGTACAAACATTAGAATTCAAGGTCTTGATGGTCGTTATACACAACTTTTGAGAGATGGATTTCCACTTTATGGAGGCTTTTCAAGTGGTTTGAGTATTTTACAAATTCCGCCTTTAGACTTACAACAATTTGAAATCATAAAAGGAAGTTCATCTACACTTTATGGTGGTGGAGCAATTGCAGGTTTAATAAATATGGTGTCAAAAACACCAGACGAAGAACCAGCTTTAGACATTATGCTTACGCAAACACAAGCATTGGGAAGTACTGCAAATATATTTTACAGCAAACGGAATGAAAAATTTGGTATTTCGCTTTACGGTTCTGGACATTACCAAAAAGCGTTTGACCCAGAAGATGATGGTTTTAGTAATTTGCCAAAAACTACTTCTATTTCATTCAACCCAAAATTCTTTTATTATCCATCAAACAAAACAACATTTTGGTTTGGTTTAAATGGAACGTATGACAATAGAATTGGTGGAGATATTACAAAAATAGAAAGTGGCGAAAACGGAATTCATCAATACACAGAGGAGAACATTTCAAAAAGATTAAGTAGTCAAGCAGTTTACAAGACTCAAATAGATTCTATAAGTTCTTTCAACATTAAAAATAGCGTGTCATTTTTTGATAGAAATTTAACGATACCAGATTTTAGTTTTGATGGTAAGCAAACCAACACATTTACCGAAGTTACATATCAAAGAGAAAACTTAAAAACAGATTGGATTTTTGGAGCAAATTTATATACTTCAAACTTTAATGAAAATGATAATGCGACATTACAACGTGACCAAAAAGACATCACTTACGGAATGTTTGCTAACAATATTTATGACCTTTCCGAAAATTGGATTTTAGAAACTGGATTGCGAGCAGATTACAATACTGATTTTGGCTTTTTTCCGCTTCCAAAAATTTCTGTACTTTATAAAAATGATAGCGGATTTTCGAGTAGAATTGGTGGTGGTTTAGGCTATAAAATTCCAGATATATTTACAGAAGAGGCTGAATTTATCAATTTTGAAAATGTACTCGGCATTGATAAATCTTCATTAAAAGCAGAACGTTCTTATGGTGTAAATTTAGATTTCAATTATCAAACACGTTTATTTGAAACCATAAGTTTTTCTATTAATCAACTTTTTTACGTTACTGCTATAAACAACGGATTGTTGTTAAATAGCACAAACAACGGATTTTTTGAGTTTGAAAATGCAACTGACGAAATTTTGAGTAAAGGAGCAGAAACCAATATAAAGTTTACTTATAAAGATTTTAGATGGTTTTTAAATTACGCTTTTATAGATACAAAACTGAACTATTTAGCTGGAAATCCACAAAAACCATTAACTGCAAAACATAATGCAGGGAGTGTTTTAATGTACGAATCTGATAAATGGCGAATAGGTTATGAAACGTTTTATACTGGGAAACAATTTTTATCAAACGGAACAGAAACAACAGATTTTGTAACGATGGGTTTACTTTTAATGAGAAACTTTAAATTTGGTAGTGCATTCGTGAATTTTGAAAATTTCACAGACAGAAGACAAAGTAGGTTTTCACCTTTGGTTTTACCACCACACGAAAATCCAGAATTTCCCGAAATCTATGCGCCAACTGATGGTTTTATTTTTAGCGTTGGAATTATTATTAAACCATTTGGAAACAAAGACCACGATTAATTATGAAAATAATTGAAGAATTTTTAGAATCAAAAGATATTAGAGTAACTGCAATGCGTTTATTAATTTATAAATTCCTTGCCGAAAAACAAGTTGCAGTTACATTAAGCGATATAGAAAATGCTTTTGAGAAAGCAGATAGGACAACATTATACAGAACTATTAAAACATTTGAAGAAAAAGATATTGTGCATCAAATAGGCGATGGCACAGGAATTACGAAATATGCTTTGTGTGAAAAAGGTTGTAATTGTGAGATTGAAACCGATTTGCATTTACATTTTCATTGTAATAACTGTAACGAAACCATTTGTTTAACAGAACATAAAATTCCTCAAATAAAAGTGCCTGATGGATTTGTTTCAGAAAACGTAAACTTGGTTGTAAAAGGAATTTGCGATAAATGTAGCGGACAATAAATGCACTTCCATTGCATTGGTTATTATAGCATTTTTACATAAAATTAGAAACTATGTTATTATTCGCTTATCTCATATTGTATTTTTTATTGGTCTTTGTTTTAAGGTCTGTATTACTTTGGAAAAAAACTGGAATAAATCCATTCACATTTGAAAAAACAGATAATGCACACGACTATAATGGTAAGGTTTTTACATTTATCACAGTTCTTGAGCTAATTGTTGTAGGAATTTATGCTTTTAAAGAAGAATGGTATGAATATTTACTTCCTTTTTGGTATTTGGAAAATCAAACTTTACAGAAAATTGGTTGGGTACTTTTGTTGGTATCACTGATTTTTGTTTGGTTTTCTCAAAGCCAAATGGCAAATTCTTGGAGAATAGGAATTGATGAAAACAACAAAACCAAATTGGTAACAAAAGGAGTATTTTCAATTTCAAGAAATCCTATATTTTTAGGAATAATGATTACGAATATCGGGTTGTCCCTTGTAATTCCTAATGCATTTACATTACTAATAATTTCATTATCTACTTTAAGCGTAAATACACAAATTCGATTAGAAGAAGAATTTTTAAAACTTGAATTCGGAAATGAATATAAAGAATACGCAAAAAAAGTAAGACGATGGATTTAATAATTAACGTAAAATTGCCAACGCTTAAAGCCATACACATTTACAGTCGCATCATCCAAGCTTCGCCAAAACTGTAAAAGAGTATGTCTTGCCAACGCTCACTTTGGAACTAAATAACAAACATCGGAAAACCAAGTTGAACGTGAAAAGCACTATGTATAAGAACGTACATAACACATAGCTGTCATTGGATTTTCCAAAGGTTTTTGTCTATCTACAAAGTACGCCAAATTTTTTTAATTTGGTATATTTAAAAAGTAATAATAAATCGTAAAAATTTAAAAAATCGGATGGTGTTATTTCGAAAAGTTAACGCATATTTTTAGCACTACTTTTCATATAAGGAGCCATTGACATTAATAAAGAAAACTAAATTGAAAATTAGAGAAACACATAGAAATGATTATACCATTTCAACTGACAAGGATAAATTAGATATTTTGAGCATTCACAAATTCCTTACAAAAGAAACTGATTGGGCTAACGGAATTCCAATCAACACTTTAAAAACATCAATTGAAAATTCTTTGAATTTTGGGCTTTATTACAAAAGCAAACAAATTGGCTTTGCTAGAATAATTTCAGACTATTCTACTATTGCATATTTAGGAGATGTTTATGTTCTAAAGGAATATAGGGGAAAAGGATTAAGTAAATGGCTGATAAATGAAATAATGGAACACCCTAATCTTCAAGGATTAAGACGCTGGATTTTATTAACTGATACAGCTGAGTGGCTTTATAAAAAGTTTGGATTTACAGGAATACCTAATCCAGAATTTTATATGGAAAAGCATAACCCGAAGGTATATAATAAAAGCCCAAAAAAAGGTTAACCAGATGAAGTAGTTAAAGAGGCAATTGCTATATCAAAAGAGCTAGATAAAATCAGTAAGCCACCAAAAGAATAAGTCGGTGTTAAAAAGAAAAAATGATAAAATATTTTGCTTAGTACAGATTTAGAAATGTACCGATTCTCTGAGTTGTACTAAGCAAAATTTATTTTTTTCTTAATTAAAAGTTACCCCCATAGTTGCCATAAAACCATCTGCTTTATTTCCATTAGTTTTTCTTTTGCAAACTATATATAGCTTTTTTATAACTTCACTTTTCTTAGTTAAAGGAATAGGAACACTGCCATAAGATTGTGCTTTATTAGGTTGTGCCATTACCGCTTCACCCAATAGTTCTCCGTCTGGTTCATTTGCATGAACTTCAAAAGTATACGCATTCTTTGGTATTGCTCTCCAAGCAGTAGATATTACTATATTTTTTATGTTTTTTAGGTCTATATTTTCTAACATAAACCAACCTTCATTTTTTTCTAATCTTATTCCTTCATCCCCTTTAAATTTTACATCTCTATAATCTTTCTTCACAAAAGACTTTTGTACTAACTTATTATTATTTTCTAATACTATAGTCTTTGTTCCTGTTAAAGGTATTGCTCCATTTTTACCAGCATCGGTATAACTAGCGGTTAAAACTAGCATGTTTCCTGGTTTTCTATTTTCTGCTTTTATTACTCCTTTTGACGGTAAGGACTGTTTTTTTACAGCATCATTAGCTAAGGATAAAATGTATTGTGCTATTTGGCTAGTTTCATCACTAGTAATATTAGGATGTGCAGGCATGGTTACTTCTCCCCAAACTCCGGTACCACCACTTTTCATTTTTCCTTGTAAATATGTCATTGCATTTTTATTATCCTTATACTTCTTGGCAACATCTATATACATTGGTCCTATAGAAGCTTCTGCCTCTTTATGGCAAGCTTTACAATCCATAGACTGCGTTAACGCTTTTCCTGTAACTGCAGCAGATACTTGCTGGTGCCCTAAGGACATTGCTACCTTATCTAAACCTTCTAAATAGTCTACAGAAACAAATATGTTATCTGGATTTATATCTTCATTCCCATCCGCATCGGTCACTGTAACATTATATGCCACTTTTTTTCCTGGTGTATAAAAAGTAGAATTGCTATCCAATAAATCTATCGTAACTTCTGGTCTTGTGTTTCCTGCTACTATAGTAATTTCTTCACTATTTGTAGTTTCATCCTTAGTGTCTTTTACTTGTACAGAAATTTTATAATCGCCAACATTAGGATAGATATACGTAACCTCAGGGTCTTTTGTTTCTTTTGTTTTTCCGTCTCCAAAAGTCCATAAATAGGTTAAGGCATCTTTTTCTAAATCTTTCGCATCTACCGTAGCTGTTATTTGCAATGGTGTTTTTCCAGATGTTTTATCTATGTGTAAGCCTTCTACTAATGGCGGTCTGTTTCCTCCATTATAATTTATATATCCTAAAGAAGAATTTTTATTTTGAGAAAACCATCCACTACCGTACTCCAATAAATACAGTCTTCCGTTTGGTCCTACTTCCATATCTATTAAGCTATTAACTTCCACATCAGAAGCAAAAGGCTCCATTTTATTAAAATCTCCGTTATCAAATAAGGTAACTGCTTTCATCCATCCACGCATCCAATCGTAAATTATTACTTTACCATCATAGTAGCTTGGAAGTTCGTTTTCCCCTTCATACATATCAGAGTAATAGGTAGGTCCTGCCATAGCATTACGTCCGCCGCTGCCAACCTGCGGAAAATCATTAGATTCTACATAAGGATAGTATACAAAAGCTGGCATTGCTTCTGGCAACTCTTTTAAACCAGTATTATTTATAGAATTGTTTATAGGCTTTTTAGTATCAAAGAAATTTCCAGATTCTCCCGTAGTATAATCATATTCTCTATACGCTTGATTATCTGCTACAAAAAATGGCCATCCAAAATTACCTGCTTTTTTTGCTTGGTTTACTTCATCATATCCTCGCGGACCTCTGGTTGCAAACTGATTTTTTCCTGCATCTGGTCCTACTTCTCCCCAATATAAATATTTTCTTTTTTGGTCTACAGATATTCTATAAGGGTTTCTATGCCCCATAGTATAAATCTCTGGTCTTGTTTTAGCGGTTCCTTCGGCAAATAAATTTCCCTCCGGAATAGAGTAACTACCATCTTCTTTTACCTTTATTCTTAAAATTTTTCCTCTAAGGTCATTTGTATTACCAGAAGAACGGCGAGCATCATACTGTTGTTTACCTTCTATATTATTTAAAGGCGCAAAACCATTATTAGTATATTTTACTCCTTTTTCATTAAAAGGGGTAGAATTATCTCCGGTTGATAAATACAATAGCTTATCTGGCCCAAATGTTATAGAACCTCCCGTATGACAGCATATTTCTCTTTGGCTATCTACATCTAGAATAACTTGTTCGGACTCTAAATCAAAGACATCATCCTTAAATTTAAATCTAGACAAACGGTTAATCCATTTATCTCCTGTAGGACTATAAAAAACATACACCCAATTATTGGTAGCAAAATCGGGATCTTTTTGTAACCCCATAACTCCTTCTTCGGCATTTACACCAGGTGTGTGTAATGCTTTGTAATAAACATCTAAGAAAGCTACTTGTTTAAGCTCTTTTGTTTCTTCTTTAAAAAGCATTATTTCTCCTCTACGTTGTGCAATTAAAACATCATTATTAGGAAGAATTGTCATCTCAGTAGGCTCAAAAAACTTTCCTAAACTTAAGGTTTCTTTAGAAAAACGGTTTATCTCTGGCGGGATTTGGCTAGTTACTTTACTATAATCTAAAACTTCATTATCTCCTATTGCATATTGTATACCTCCTAAAACATGTTTTAAAAACATTTCTTCTTCAAAACTTTCGTTGGTATGCCCACCTGCTGTGTAAAAAGCTCTACCACCATCATACTCATGGTACCATGCCATTGGGTGATTCTTTCCGTTTATTCCTCCTTCATACGTGCTTTCATCTACAGTTAAAATAACATTAACATCAGGATTAATTTTTCTATAATTATATAGCTCATCTTTTCTATGCCATATAGAATCTGTAAAAAAACTTGTTGCTATAAAATTTGGGTCTTTTATTATAAAATCTGCTTCTGGAGTTCCTTTTGGGTGACTATGAAAATAAGCCCCAGCTAATTTATTATACCAACCCCAATCATACTCCGTATCTGTTGCTGCATGTATACCTACATACCCGCCACCAGCTTGTATATACCTTTCAAAAGCTGCTTCTTGGTAATGGTCTAAAACATTGCCAGTTGTACTTAAAAATACAACAGCTGCATATTGCTTTAAATTTTCTTCGGTAAATAATTCTGCATTTTTTGTAGTATCTACCTCAATACCATTTTCTAATCCTAATTTTTGAAGTGCCGCAGCTCCTGCTGGTATAGAAGCATGCTTAAACCCCATTGTTTTAGAAAAAACTAAAATTTTTGGCGCCCCTTCTCGTTTCTTAGAACAAGAAGTTATTAAAAGCCCTAAAACCATAAAAAAGGTAAATACTATTTTTTTCATATCTTAATAAATTATTGAATCACTCAAAATAAATCTAATACTTTAAACATAGCGTATAAAAAGGTGCATTTACGTGATTTTTTACGAAAAACTACTACAATCGCGAAAAATTATGTCCGAGAAAATAATTCTTTATTTTAAAAATGATGTGGAATGGCGTAACTGGCTCCAACAAAATCACACAAGAACAGAAGGCGTTTATTTAATTTTTTATAAAGTAGACCATACTATGGAAAGCATGCGCTGGGAAGAAGCTGTAAAAGTGGCTTTATGTTATGGTTGGATAGATAGTACCGTAAAGAGTCTTGGTGACGGCAAAAGACAGCAATATTTTTCCCCTAGAAAACAAAAAAGTGTCTGGAGTAAACTTAATAAAACCTATATAAAATTGCTTATTAAAAATGAGTTAATGCATGATAGTGGCTTAGTAAAAATTAAACAAGCTAAAAAAGATGGATCCTGGAATGTTTTAGATAATGTGGAAAACGGAATTATCCCTAAAGATTTACGCATTGCTTTTAACCAAAATGAAATTGCTTTTAAAAACTACACCGCTTTTAGTAAAAGTTATAGAAAAAACTATTTATACTGGCTACATCAAGCAAAAAGAGAAACTACTAGACTTAAAAGAATAGCTGAAATTATTAATCTTTGTGAGAACAATATAAAATCTAGAGAAAATAGGTGACTTTTTTTTCAACTTTATCTTAGAGAATAGCTGTTCTCTTATTGTTAAGTGCACAAATAATATGTATTTTTATGGTCAAAATTAGGACCATGAAAAAAATAGCTCTTATTACATTAAGTTTATTGGTATTTGCAGGATTTAGTTGCAAAGATGCTAAGAAAGAAAAAGAACAAACTGAAGAAGCCCAAGTAGACCAATATAGCTTGGTAACAGATTCTACTAAAGTAAGTTTTACAGCATATAAGACAACAGAAAAAAAGCCTGTAGGTGGCAAATTTACTACTATTAACATAACTAATGCTACCACTGGTGAAACTGCATTAGAAGCCTTAAATGGCACTAAATTTAGCATTCCCGTAAGTAGTTTATTTACCAATGATGCTTCTGGAACAAGAGACCCTAAATTATTAGAATTCTTTTTTGGAGTAATGAAAGATACAGAACTTATTTCTGGAGAATTCAAAGCTTCTACAGATAATACTTGTGCTATAGCGGTTACATTAAATGGAGAAACAGCTAGCATTCCTTTAACCTATGAAAATGCAGGTAACTTATATACTTTTAAAGGAGTAATGAATTTAGAAAACTGGAATGCATTAGATGCCGTTGCTTCTATTAACAAAGCTTGTGAAATTTTACATACAGGTGCAGATGGTGTTAGCAAAACTTGGAACGATGTTGCTGTACAAGCGCAAGTTCTTTTAGAAAAAAAATAAATAAATTATTTATCCTATAAACAAAAGGCTGCTTTACTAAAGTAGCCTTTTGTTGTAATTAGAAACTATGCATACCTTAATTGCTGCAAAAAAAAGTATTGTTACTGTATTTATTGCTTTAGCGGCAATTTCAGCCTTTTTACTTGGCAACCTTAAGTTTACGTTTGATTTTGACCAGTTTTTTCCCATAGGAGATCCAGATTTATTATTCTATCAGGAATTTATGGAAGAGTTTGGTACCGATGACAATTTTTTACTAATTGCAGTGGAGAATGATGACACTGTATTTAAAAAAGAATTCTTAGAACGTTTTCATCAATTTTCATTAGATGCTGAGAAGTTTAGCTATACCAAAAATAGTTCTTCTTTAACTACATTATTCTATCCCTTAAAAACTTCTTTTGGATATACAAAAATACCCGTAATACATATTAAGGATAGTACAAAATATGCTAAAGATTGGAAAAAAATACAAACCGATAGTATTTTCACCAATAGTCTTATAGACACTAAAGGAACATCTTTAGTAGTTGCTATAGAAACCGAAGACAATTTAGACTATGAGAACTGTTTATTGTTTTTAGAAGAAGTTCGTAAATCTCTTAAAAACAACAATATAGAAGAATATCATTTTTTAGGGAGAGCTTACTTTTATGAGGCCTTTGTTGCCATGCAGAAAAGAGAATTACTAGTAACAAGTGCCCTATCTGCTTTATTAGTACTACTAGTTTTATTAATTGTTTACAGAAAAATAGCGGTAGTTGCTATTGCTTTTTCTTCTATAGTAATGGCGCTTCTTTTATTTTTAGGACTACTATCTATCTTAGGGAAAGAACTAAATACATTATCCTCTTTTTTTCCAATTCTACTTTTAATTGTAGGTTCTGCAGATGTTATTCATATAATGGATAGTTATCTAGAAAAATTACACCAAAACATAGAGAAAAATACTGCTATAATTACTACGCTAAAAGAAGTAGGACTTACAACATTACTAACTTCTGTGACCACAGCCATTGGTTTTTTATCGCTTGTAACCTCTAAACTAATGCCTATTAAAGATTTTGGTTTAAACTCTGCTATTGGAGTAATGGTTGCCTACATAACCGTTATTTTCTTTACAAGCGCACTACTCTTAATCATTAATAAAAAGCACTTACTATCTAAAAAGAATTCTACAGATCAATGGGGTTTTTATTTGCAAAAAATTAATGTGTTTACTCGTAAAAAGCCAAAAACTATTTTATATAGCGCGTCTCTGTTTGGTATTATCTGTTTTTGGGGCGTATCTATCATAAATACAAACTATGAGTTCCAAGCTAGTTTTCCAAAAAATAGCAAACTTGCCGATGATTTTTCTTTTTACCAAGAAAAATACTCTGGTTTTAGACCACTAGAAGTTGCAGTAATTACAAAGGGAAATAATAAAATAACAGATTTTAAAGTACTACAAGAAATAGATAAGATGGAAGCGCAATTAAATTCTTTTAAAGATATAGGTGAAGTAACCTCTGTAAATATTTTATTTAAAGGAATTAACAAAGCTCATAATCTAAATAAAAAAGAATTTTTTTCCTTACCTAAAGACCAAAAAACATACCTGGCTTATAAAAAAGATATTAAAAAAATTGCTCGTAAACAGCTTCAAAAATTCGTAAACAAAAGCGAAACTAAAGGCCGTATTTCTGCCAAAGTATTAGATATTGGTACCGATAGCCTTATACAAGTATATAACAGTTTAAACAATTTTATAGCTACAAAAACAGATACCTCTTTAGTAAAATTTAGACTCACAGGAAAAGGCATGCTTCTAGACAAAAACTCGGTTTACATAAGAAAGAGTTTACTACAAGGGTTAGGTATTGGCCTACTACTAGTGGGTATTATTATGGTAATACTGTTTAAAGATTTAAAATTGCTACTTATTTCTTTAATTCCAAATATATTACCACTACTATTTGCTGGTGCACTTTTAGGGTTCTTAGGAATACCGTTAGAGGCTACTATTTCTATAATATTCGCAATTGTTTTTGGCATAGCGGTAGATGATACCATTCATTTTTTAGGACGCTATAAATTAAGCAGACATAATGGTCTAAATAAGGAACAGGCTATAGAAAAAACATTTAAAGAAACAGGTAGAGCTCTAGTAATAACTACTCTACTCCTATTTTTTGGGTTTATGGTTTTAGTTTTTTCTGTGCATTTACCAAGCATTACCATAGGTCTTCTGCTAAGTGCAACGTTGCTTACGGCACTAATTTTAGATTTATTACTACTTCCTGTGTTAATTAGAAAATGGATTAAGAATTAAATCCTAATAGTTTTAATAATAATAAAATATACATGTTAATCTATTCATATATATTTAAAACTACTATTAAAAATAAGAAAAGTCTTATAAAATATAGTACTTTGGCTTTTTAATTCCAATACAATCTAATGAACCCTTCTTCAGTTGGCTGGATAGACAAGTATTTTCATCTTATAAAAGATGATGTTGTGCCGTTCACTACTTTCAGAGATTTATATGGTGTTCTTAAAAAAACAGGCTTTGTATATGGTATTAATATTCGAATACCTAGAAAAATAGAGGCTGAACACAAATTAACAGAAGACGAAAGTGCTAAAATTAACTTATTAAATGCCTTGTATTATACTTATGTATTAGAAAGAGAAGAAACTTCTACTAACGAATTTATTACTATTATTAATGCCTTTTATAAAGCATTAGAGATTAATCATATTTCCTTTTTTGGTAAAATACTAAACTCTAATAAAGGTTCTAATAATTTGGAAAAAATAATAGATTCTAGAGTTTATATAGAGGATAACCTTATTAGTAAAACCTTTAACAGCATTATTACCAACTCTTTTTTATATATTGATGTATTAACTTTTAAAAGGTATTTAACCAATACAAACAGCATAAGAGTACATGCCCAGAAAATAGAATATATTGCAATAAACATTATTTACCATGCATTAAATTCTAAAGAGAAAAACAAATCTGACGAAAAATTAGCCTTATTATTTAAAAACTCTCTAACATTTATTGACGGCGAACAACATAATTTTGATGGTTCTTATAGAGAACAAATTCTTAATAATTTTGTAGAATGGGAAAATAGGTACTACTTAGAAATGGCTTGCTTAACGGTTTGGGAAGACAAATCTTTAGAGTATAAAGAATCTGTTTTTATCTACGGAATTGGTAAAGATTTAGGTTTTACTGACAAACAAATTTCTAGATCTATAGAAGAAATTACCTCATTTTTTGATAAAAATGCAAGTACAATTCCTTTCTTAAAAGACAATAATTTAGCGGTACAGTTTTACGATAGCATGTCTAAAATTGTAAATAAATTAATTATAAGAAACAGTAAAAGGCTCCAAAAAGAGCTTTCTGAAAGTAAAGAATTAGTTGCTTTATTATCTAAATCTACTATTAAAGATTTAAGTCCAGAGGAGAAAAAAAAGGTACAAAATCAGCTATTAGACATTTGCAAAAGCGTACCTTCTTTAGCTATTTTTATGCTTCCTGGGGGAGCTGTATTATTACCAATTTTTATTAAATTAATTCCCAAATTATTGCCTTCTTCCTTTGATGAAAACAGAGTAGATTAGCTCTTTTTTTTCTTCAAAATATCTTTATTCATCATTTCATATTCTAATAGAAAATTGAATTTTATCACTAAAAAAAGCAGAAAAAAAGGCCTTAAAAATATTTATTTTTTATACCATAATTAATTGTATATTTAAACTTCTTAAAAAGTTGATTTTTTAACCTTAAAATAGTAAAAAAGGGCACTATAAGAAAAAACTATAGTTGTTATTAAAAATCACATTACCAATACATTAACGCAACTTACTCCAACCAAAGCTTAAAGTTTTTAACTTTTTCTCTACTTACAATAATTTCTTGCTCATTATAGCCATTTACCTTTACTTGTAGCCTTGAATTAGTATAAGAAATAATATCTTTTATGTGGTTAATGTTTACATAAAATTTTCTACTTACTCTAAAAAACACTTTTGGTTCTAACTCATTTTCAAGATTTTCTAAAGTAACATCTAAGAGGTAATTTCTACCTTCTGTAGTAGCTGCATACGTTCCTTTATTTTCGCTATAAAAACAGGCTACCTCATCGGCATTAATAATCTTTAAATGCTGCCCTACTCTAGCAGTAAATCTTTTTTTATATTCCCGCTCTAACGGGTTTACCAAAAGCTTTTTAATATCTTCAAAATCTAATGCTAATTTTTCGGGCTCTGGCTTAAGGTTCTTATATTTTTTAACAGCAACTTCTAATTCTTCATCATCAATTGGTTTTAGTAAATAATCTATACTGTTTAACTTAAAAGCTTGTAGTGCATACTCATCATAAGCTGTTGTAAAAATTATAGCACTCTTAATTTCTATAGTTTCAAAAATCTCAAAAGACAATCCGTCCGATAATTGAATATCTAAAAAAATTAAATCTGGATGCTCATTTTCGTTAAACCATAAAATAGATTCTTCTACAGAATGTAACATGGTAGAAACTTCTACACCTAAATCACTTAATAACCTAGACAATCTTCTTGCAGCTGGTTTTTCGTCTTCTATTATAATTACATTCATTTTTCTAATCCAATTTTTTAAAAGAATCTTCTTCTCTCATTATTTTTTTAATTCTACGTTCTTCCCACTTTCTTGGAGATTTATTTTTAAAACCAAATAACCATATTCCTTTTATAAATAAAATAATAGCAATGATAACAGGTGTACACCATAAACTCCAATTTACCCAATACACAATATGCTCATTATCTAAACCTCTGTCTATAAATAATTGCAAAATACTGTCATTTAAGAAAAATAAAAGAATCGAAAAAATGAACAAACGAACTATAGCAAGGTAAAACTTTCGCTCGGTTTTAACCCTATCCATAGCTTTCTCATATTTTTCTGCTTTTATATTTCTACGTTCCATTATCTATATTTTTGGGATGGTATGTCTTCCTCCTTTATAAATTTTCTAATCTGGCGTTCTTCCCAGCTTTTAAAAGGCCAAGGAAGGCTAGTTCTTATTCCTAACCCTTGCAAAACAATAAGTATCAACCATACTACTGGAATTAATCTATAGATCCAACTAACAAATTCCGGAGCCCCATAATCTTGCATTTTAAAAGAAAACCACAACATAACTATGCTACCAACAGTAGAAATAGCAATAAAAAAATACCAATTTTTAAGCTTCTTTACTTTCTCCTTTGCTCTATTAATTTTAGTGTTTTTCATTATCTAAATTTTTTGGATTTTATCTCTTCTTCTTCCATGAATTTTTTTATTTGGCGTTCTTCCCAAGTTTTAAAAAATTTAGGAAATTTATCATGAATAATTAGCCCTTTAAAAAGTACAATTGACCACCAAATTACTGGCCCAATCATTACCAACCAGCTCCACATTCCTGGCGTTCCGATAGTCACTAAATATCTTTTAAAAAAAATCATACATATGGTACCTACTATTGAAAATGCAATAAAAATATACCAATGCTTAACAGCCTTTACCTTTTTTTTAGCTAATTGTAGTTTTTGATTTTCCATTACCTAAATTTTTCAGATTGCCTACGGTCTTCGTCCATAAACTTTTTAATTTGTTTTTCTTCCCAGTCTTTACCAAACAAAGGGTTTAAAGAAAATACTTTTATGGTATGAAATAGCATCCCTATTCCCCAAAATATCCATGTTGCAAAAGTTCCAAAGTCAAAGAAAGCCTCACTAAAAGATTCTCCGTTATTTATGCCTCCTATTACCTTAGCTACCGTTATAAAGATGTTTACTGCCAGATAAACCGTTAAGTGACTGTAATATCCTTTTAACTGTGCCAATCGCTTCTTAGCTCTTCTTAGTTTTTCTCTTTGTGATATTTGTTTTACTTCCATCGTTCTTCTTTTTTATCCTCATTCATGTATTCTTTTATTTTTCGGTCTTCCCACCCTTTTCCTAAAAAAGGTATTACTCCAAAAACTTTTACTCCTTGAAAAACAAGGCCTATTCCCCATCCGAAGGCTGCCCATAAAAACCATGGGTATCTCCACTCATCTGTCCAATAATTTACAGCTCCTAAAAAAAGGATGAATGCAACATAAGATATTAGACTTGTATAAAATTTTCTTTGTTCTTCTACTTTTTCTTTTGCTCTTAAATATTTATTTTCTTTTTCTAAATTATTCATAAGGTTGGTTTTTAATTACATCTAAATTCTAAAAAAAGGGATTAAATTTTAAATATAAATTACTGAATTGTTGTTGTTTGTCTCTGAATTGCAAAACATATTAAATAGCATCTTTCATATATTCCGCAATTTTTCTCTCTTCCCAATTTTTACCTAAAAAAAGGTTGAATCCAAAAACCTTCATTGCATGTAAAACAAGACCTAAACCCCAACCCAATGCCGGAAAAACAATCCAATAAAACCCTGTTGTATAATAATTTACTAACCCCAACATTGGTATAACCATACAATATGCTGTTAGGTTAGAATAAAAACTTTTCTCTTCCTGTACTCTTTCTTTTGCTCTTAAATACCTACCTTCTTGATGTAATGTTTTCATAATATTTGTTTTTTATTTACATCAAATTTCTATAAAAACAGCTTGTTATTTAAAAAGGTTTTACCCAGTTGTTATGTTTTTAGGATGAACTGTAAAATTACATTA
This sequence comes from Maribacter vaceletii, assembly GCF_003634105.1. Lineage (GTDB taxonomy): Bacteria > Bacteroidota > Bacteroidia > Flavobacteriales > Flavobacteriaceae > Maribacter_B > Maribacter_B vaceletii. Next base: position 30,455 of record NZ_RBIQ01000010.1, read on the forward strand.
TTCCTCTTCTCCCATGTACTCTTTAAGCTTTCGCTCTTCCCAACTTTTACCCCATAAAGGGTTATAACCAAAAGCCTCCATACCATGTACTGCTAAGCCAAAGCCCCAACCTAATGTTGGAAAAATAGCCCAAGGAAAACTAGTAGTCCTATAATTTAAAACTATAAGCATGGGAATTACAATACAATACGCTATTAAATTACCGTAAAATCCTTTTATAGATTCTACTCTTTCTTTTGCTTTTTGGTAACGTTTATCCTCTAGGTAAGATTCTTGAACTTCCATGGTTGTAACCTTTTTAGTTAACATAGGAAGCCTTACTGTAAATTCCATAGTTTCTTTGGAGATTTCTACATTTCTATCGGTTAAAATAGCATAGCGTTCTTGAATGTTTTTTAAACCAACACCGCTACTTTTCTTAACTACTCTTTTCTCCTGTATATTATTGGTAACACATAAATCTCCATCTTCCTCAAAAACTCTTATATTTAAAGGCCTATCCGAAGTAACTACATTATGTTTTACGGCATTTTCTAGTAGTAATTGTAGAGATAAAGGCACAATTTTAGCCTCTGTGTCGGTACAGTTATCAGGAATATCCAAAACAATACTATCCTCAAAACGCATTTTTAGCAACTTTATATAGGTTTTTGCAAATTGCAATTCTTCATCTACATACACTAAATCTTTATTCTTTTGCTCTAAAACATACCTATAAACTTTAGACAAAGATGTTGTAAACTTCTGCGCTTGGTATGGGTCTTCTTCTATTAAACTGGTTAGTACATTTAAACTATTAAATAAAAAGTGAGGATCTAACTGGTTTTTTAACGCATCAAATTTTGCAGAAGCCGTTCCTGCAATTATTTTTTGCTCTTTTACTTTATTTTCTTGTCTATTCTTATAATACCAAATAGCATAAAAAACCAATGAAATAACTATAGAAATTAACATAGACATTCTATACTCTTCTATACGCTGTGCTCCAAAAAAGTTCCAAAAAGACAACTTATAAATACCAACTTCTATAATTAATTCAGAAACAAACACTCCCAATAAAGAAAATATAACGTTTCCTAAAATAGCTATCAGAAATCTTTTTATAGTAAAAAGGTTATTTTTAAAAGCTTTAATATGATATTCTACCCAATAGGCGTTCACAAAATAGAGTACAAGGGAAAAAATCATATTCTGCCAATATTCAGCCCAAGCTCTATCTATATTAAATTCGGAATCAATATTGCCGGAAACATAATATATACCAATAAAAACTATATATATTATAGTACCAATAAGAATAGCTCTTCCAAGGTGTTTTAAAAAATTCTGCATCTATTTTTCTTTATTTCCCACAATCTTTAGCTACTATTTCTGCTCTGTCTTTTCCCCAATTTGGATGAAACTCGGACTCTGGCTTAAAGTTAGCAAAAAGTTCCAAAGCACGTTCTACTTCTTTACAGTAAGGTGCGGTATCTTGTCCAAAATATTTTGCAGACCCCATATCCCATTCTGCTTTAGAAAAAACTACTCTTGGATTATCCGGAGCAATTGCTAATGCTTTTTGGTATAAAGCAACTATTTCTGGAGACAATGTCATTCCATAACTAGCGCCATCAAAAACAACATATGCCGTATGTATCATAGCTTGTTGTATTAAAATTTCTGGATTATTTGGTGATATAGCTTTCGCAATATCTACAAACTCTTGCGCTTTTTCTAATTGCTTTACTAGCTTTTCTTTATCTTTTTCTCCAAAAGATGCTACAGTATTTACTTGTGCTGCATAATAAGCTGGTAACCAGTTATCCATTTCTGCAGTAGAAATTCTTTCAAAAAGATTAGAAGCTTCAGCTGTTTTTCCTTCTCCCCATAAACCGAATGCTTTTTGCATACCTTTTGTATACTGGTCTTGTGCAAAAGTTAGTGTCGAAATAAATACTGCTAAAATTGTGATTACTTTTTTCATGATTGTTCGTTTTTTAATTGTGATTTTTAATAATTATAAATTGATGATTTGCTTAACTGTATTCTTTTTTACTTCAAATTTGGCATCTTCCCATTTTGGAGGGCCAAACATAGCAGGGGCATTATTAGAACTACCTGTATCTTCGGAAGGAATTCCTAAAAAATTAGTCTTTAATTTTCCATCCTTATCTTCATCATGAAAAACCGATATAGCATATATTCCTTCAGGAACATCTACAAAAGTTGCAATACTCTTCCCTTCCAAAATTTTTCCAACAGCACCTTTGTATGTTTTTTTTAGCCACAACTCTTCCGAATTGTATAACCCAATAAGTACTTGACCGTTAGAACTATCAATATCATGTATCTCTACTTCAATTGTAGTAAGCTTTTCTTGAGCAAAAACTATTGTTGCTATTAATACGAATACGATGGTAATAATTTTTTTCATGATGCATATTTTTTATGGAACACTTCAAAGATGAAATAATCCTACACCATAAATAAAAAAGAAAGACTGAACTGTTATATTACAGTACCCAATTGTATAACTTAAAGAATTACTAGAAATTTATAGCTTATGGTATGCCTGTAGTATGTTTTCTATTTTTTGTTCTTCTTCTGGACTAATTACTTTATGCTCTGGATTAGCATTAAACCAATTAATAGTTTTTACAATACCCTCAGAAAAAGGAATGGTAGCTTTAAAACCAGGAACAAACACTTTTATCTTACTATTGTCAAATAATACACTTTCTGCTTTATCTGCTAACAAAGTTCCTGTAAAAGAAGGCTCTATTTTACAAATATAGTCCGATGCTATATGAACTACATTAGCTTCTTTCCCTAATGCATTTGCTAGAATCTTATAAATCATATTCCAACTTAATACCTCATCCGATGTAATATGAAAAGCGTGCCCTATAGCTGGCAATAACCCTAAAAGACCTACAAAACCTTTTGCAAAATCACTAGCATGGGTTACGGTCCACAAAGATGTACCATCACCATGTACAATAATTTCTTTTCCTTTTAAAATTCTGTCCACGGTATTATAATGCCTAAAACCTCCTATAGCAATAGGAAATACAGTGTCATATGTTAAAGAAGGACGCACTATCGTTATCGGAAAACCTTCTTCTCTATAGGCTTTTTGCAAGCGGTCTTCGCACAATATTTTATTATGAGAATACTCCCAAGAACTATTAGAAAGCGGTGTAGATTCGGTTATAACAGGATAATTTAAGGGCGTTTGGTAACAAGATGCAGAGCTTATAAAAATATATTGTTTTGTCTTGCCTTTAAAAAGAGCTATATCTCTTTCTATATCTTCTGGAGTAAAGGCTATCCAATTAACAACAACATCCCATTTGTGTTTTTGTAATTCTGATAATTCTTCTAGTTTATTTATATCACCAATAATAGATGTAACTCCTGCAATGTCCACTTTAGAATTCCCTCTATTCAAAACATACAAATCTACACCTCTGCTTATAGCTAGTTTACTAGATTCTTTACTAATATTTCCAGTTCCTCCAATAAACAATACTTTCATATGCTACTTACTTTTATTTTATAATTCTATCTTATTATTAAATAGGAACGGCGTAGGATTGCTTTATAACCCCAATAACAAAGGTACTGTGAGCACTTCCTATATTTTCTATGCCGCCCAAACTATTAATGACAAAGTCCTGATAATCTTTCATATCCCTCACCATTATCTTTAACTTAAAATCATAATCGCCAGAAATATTATAACACTCTGTCACTTCTTTTAAAGCCACTATATCTTCCACAAATTTATTTCCAATCGCTTTAGTATGTTGCTTTAGTGTAATATTACAAAAAACTATAAGTTCTCTGTCTAATTTATCCGCATTTAACAAAGCTATATACTGCTTTATATAGCCCTCTTTTTCTAATTTCCTAATACGCTCATAAACTGGTGTAGGAGATAAATTTACCAAAGCTGCCAGCTCTTTTGTGGTAACATTAGAGTTCTCCTGAAGGTGTTTTAACAATTGAATATCGGTAACATCTAAATTTTCCATAGATAAATTTTCTTTACAGGTTCGTATTTTATTTAATTAAAATAAATTACATCTTCAAAAATACCATTTTATAGTTAAATACTCTTATTTAAAAATCAATTAGAAGATAAATAATCCTTACATGTAATTTTGTAAAGAAAATAAATCTTTACCCATGAAAACTACAATTTTAGGATACCCAAGAATTGGCAGCAAAAGAGAGCTTAAAAAATCTTTAGAAAAATACTGGTCTGGTACAGTTTCTCTAGACACACTTTTACAAACTGCAAAAACTATTAGGCAAAAAAATTGGCTTTTACAGAAAGAAAAAGGAATAGACATTATCCCATCTAACGACTTCTATTTGTACGATCAAGTATTAGACCTAAGTTTTACTTTAGGCTGTATACCAGAAAGATACGCAGCTATTAAAAACAACTCGAACTTTGCAAAACAAGACCTCTATTTTGCAATGGCAAGAGGGCTCCAAAAAGATACTATAGATGTTACTGCATTAGAAATGACCAAATGGTTTGATACTAACTATCATTATCTAGTACCTGAGTTTACAAAAGACCAATCTTTTTTGGTTGCTGACTCTAAAATTATTGAGGAGTATAAAGAAGCTTTAGAATTGGGTATAAAAACAAAACCTGTTATTCTTAGCCCTGTATCTTTTCTTCTTTCAGGAAAGGAAAAAGAAGAAGGTTTTCATAGGGTAGATTTATTAGAAAAATTACTTCCTGTTTATGAGACTATTATACAACAATTAATAGATCTAGAAGTAGAATATCTTCAGTTTGATGAACCTTTCTTAGCCACCAACTTATCTAACAAAGAACAAGAAGCTATACAAACCACCTACCAAAGGTTTGCAAACAAGTTTCCAGGTTTAAAAATAATCCTTGCCAATTACTTTGATTGTTATGGTGAAAATTTAGAAGTAGCATTGTCTTTACCTGTACATACACTCCAGTTAGATTTAGTGCGCTGCCCTTTACAGCTTGATGATATTTTAAACTCCAAAAAACTACAAGCACACACACACTTATCATTAGGAGTTGTGGATGGCCGAAATATTTGGAAAAACAATTTTGATGCTTCTTTAAACCTCATTCAAAAAGCAATAGGTGCTATTGGCAAGGAACGTATTATTATTTCTCCTTCTTGTTCCCTACTCCATTCTCCTTGCGATTTAGATTTGGAAACCAATCCTAAAATTTTAAGTAAAGAGGTAAAACAATGGTTAGCTTTTTCTAAACAAAAACTAGAAGAAGTTACCACACTAAAACAACTTGCAAACCAAGAAAATTTAGAAATATCTTTAGTAAAATTACATGAAAACACTAAAATTCATGAATTAAAAAAAACCACTCCTTTAATACACAATTCTAAAGTAAAAGAACGAGTAAAAGCTCTTACAAAAGAAGATTCGCAAAGGGCTAATCCATTTTCTGTTCGTCAAAAACTTCAAAAAACAGCATTAAATTTACCTTTATTCCCAACAACAACTATTGGTTCTTTTCCGCAAACAAAAGAAGTTCGTAGCTGGAGAGCAAAGCATAAAAAAGGAATTCTTAGCGCTAAAGAATACCAAGATTTATTAGAAAAAGAAACTAAAGAAACCATACAGTTTCAAGAAGAAGCAGGCTTAGACGTTTTAGTACATGGCGAATTTGAACGTAATGATATGGTCGAGTATTTTGGAGAACAACTTCAAGGTTTCGCCTTTACACAATTTGGCTGGGTACAAAGTTATGGTAGCAGATGCGTAAAACCTCCTATTATTTATGGAGATGTTTCTAGAGAAAACTCAATGACTGTAAAATGGTCTTCTTACGCACAATCTTTAACCAACAAACCTGTAAAAGGAATGCTTACTGGGCCCGTAACTATATTACAATGGTCTTTTGTTCGTAATGACCAATCGCACTCTAAAACATGTACACAAATTGCTTTAGCTATTAGAGATGAAGTGGTAGATTTAGAAAAAGCAGGATTACAGATTATTCAGATAGATGAACCTGCTATTCGTGAAGGCTTACCACTTAGAAAAGAAGACTGGAAAGCATATTTAAACTGGGCCATTAAAGCCTTTAGAATTTCCGCCAGTGGTGTTGCAGATGAAACTCAAATTCACACCCATATGTGTTATTCTGAGTTTAATGATATTATTTCTGATATAGCAAATATGGATGCTGATGTAATTACAATTGAATGTTCTAGATCGCAAATGGAACTTCTAGATGTATTTGCAGCCTTTAAATACCCAAATGAAATTGGCCCTGGAGTATATGATATTCATTCTCCTAGAGTGCCAGAAAGAGAAGAAATGATTACACTGATAGAAAAAGCTGTAAAATATATTCCTGTAGAACAATTATGGATTAATCCAGATTGTGGCCTTAAAACAAGACATTGGGAAGAAACTAAAAAAGCTTTATTAGAAATGGTGGGTGCTGCACAAAAATGCAGAGAAGAGTTTTCTGTTTTAGCATAAAACTAACCTTTAACCTAAAAATGCATCTTACTAATTGTAAGATGCATTTTTTTATATCTCAAAGTAGCTTAGCTTTGCGGCATGGTTAGGAATATACAATTACGAATATCTTTAAAAGAAGAAGGGCAAGAAGGAATGCTGCTAAAAAAAGTAGCAAGATACCTTAGTGAAGACGAAAAAGATATTACTATAAAAGTTCTTAGAAAGTCTATAGATGCTCGTAAACCCTCTATCTATTTTAATTATAAGATGGAAGTTTATATTCGACAAAAACCATCAGATAAACCAGATTACATTTTCGATTACAAAGATGTTTCTAAAGCCAAAGAAGTACATATTATTGGTTTTGGCCCTGCGGGAATGTGGGCTGCTCTACGTTGCTTAGAACTAGGTTTTAAGCCTGTAGTTTTAGAACGCGGTAATAAAGTGCAAGAACGTAGGCGAGATTTAAAAGCTATAAACCAAGACCATTTAGTAAATGAAGACAGTAACTACTGTTTTGGAGAAGGTGGTGCCGGAACCTATTCTGACGGAAAATTATACACCCGAAGCCTAAAAAGAGGAGATGTTCGTAGGGTGTTCGAAAGCTTAGTTTATCATGGTGCTACAGAACAAATTTTAATAGATGCACATCCCCATATAGGCACTAATAAATTACCAAAAATTGTTCAAAATGTCCGTGAGAAAATAATAGAACACGGAGGGGAAATTCATTTTAACACCCGAGTAACCGATTTTAGCCTTAAAAACAACAAAATAACAGCCATTCAATTACAAAATGGTGACGAAATGAAGGCTAATAGAGTAATTTTAGCCACAGGCCATTCTGCTCGTGATATTTACTATTTACTGAACGATAAGAAAATAGCATTAAAAGCAAAATCTTTTGCTATGGGCGTACGTGTAGAACATCCACAACAAATAATAGACTCTATTCAATACCATTGTAGAGGGGAACGTAATGAACTTTTACCTGCGGCATCGTATAGCTTGGTGCAACAAGTAAAAAATAGAGGGGTTTATTCTTTTTGTATGTGCCCTGGCGGATTTATTGTTCCTGCAGCAACTGCTCCAGGAGAAGTTGTTGTAAATGGTATGTCTCCTTCCAAAAGAAATAATTTATATGCAAACTCTGGAATGGTGGTAGAAATTAATGCAGACGAAGACCTGCGTAAGTTCGAAAAATTCGGGGTTTTAAAAGGACTTGAGTACCAAAAGAGTTTAGAGCGTTTAGCTTTTACGGCAGGTGGTCGTAGCCAAGTTGCTCCTGCTCAACGATTAACAGACTTTGTAGAAGGAAATCTATCAGTAGACTTAAACCCAACTTCCTACCAACCAGGATTAAAATCTTCGCCATTACACTCTTTATTACCAAAAGCTATAGGAAGTAGATTACGTGGTGGTTTTAAATATTTTGGAGAAAAAATGAGGGGATATTATACTTCTGAAGCAAATATTGTTGGTGTAGAATCTAGAACCTCATCACCCGTAAATATTCCTAGAAACGAAAAATTAGAACACCCAGAAATTGAAGGTTTATTTCCTTGTGGGGAAGGTGGTGGTTATGCTGGTGGTATAGTCTCTGCTGCTATGGATGGTGAACGTTGTGCAGAAGCTGCTATTGTTGGTTTATAACCACACGCTTTTTATCCAAACATTAAATGTATCTTCGCAGCTTATTTAATTTACATGACATTTAAAGATCTAGGTCTGGCTTTACCTATTTTAAAAGCTATAGACGAACAAGGATATACTAACCCTACCCCAATACAAGAACAAGCAATTCCTATTTTACTTACTAAAAAAGACCTTTTAGGCGTTGCGCAAACTGGAACAGGAAAAACAGCCGCTTTTAGTATTCCTATTATTCACCATTTACATTCTAACCAAGAACAAGTTAAAGGAAAAAGGCGCGTAAAAGCCCTTATAGTTACCCCTACAAGAGAACTTGCTATACAAATTGGAGAAAATTTTACGGCATACAGCAAACATACTACTGTTAGGAATACGGTTATTTTTGGAGGTGTAAAACAACAAAGGCAAGTAAATGCTTTACGCCCAGGTGTAGATGCTTTAATTGCTACTCCAGGAAGGTTGTTAGATTTAATGAATCAGAATATTATATCTCTAAGAGATATTGAATATGTGGTTTTAGATGAAGCAGACCAGATGTTAGATATGGGTTTTATTCATGACATTAAAAAAATAATAGCAAAACTCCCTAAACAAAGACAGTCCTTATTTTTCTCTGCTACTATGCCTAAAGACATTGTAGAATTGTCTAAAAAATTACTAGGAAATTTTGAGCGTGTAACCATAAAACCAAAACAAGCAACAGCAGAAAAAGTAGAACAAGGTATTTATTTTGTAAGCAAGCCTAATAAAGTAAAATTACTGGTACATCTAATACAAGAGAAACCTACGGCATCTGTATTAGTATTTTCTAGAACAAAACATGGTGCTAATAAAATTGTGAAAAAATTAGCACAAGCAGATATTAATTCTGCTGCTATACACGGCAACAAATCACAGACGGCAAGGCAAAAAGCTCTTGGGGCTTTTAAAGAAGGAAAACTAAATGTATTAGTAGCCACAGATATTGCTGCTCGTGGTATAGATGTTGATGACCTTTCTTTGGTTATTAATTATGATTTACCAAACATACCCGAAACCTACGTACACCGTATTGGTAGAACCGGGCGTGCTAGTGCTAGCGGTATTGCATTATCTTTTTGCGATAAAGAGGAACGTGCTTACTTAAGAGATATAGAAAAATTAATTAAGCAAGAAGTTCCAAGAATGCCCGAGCATCAGTTTGTAGATGATCCAAACGAAAAGGAAGAAGCTAATAGACCACAACAAAGGCCACAAAACCATAATAGACCTAAGAAAAAGAAACATGGAAATTCTAATTTCCGGGGAAAAAACAATAGAAATACGAGTAGAAATACCCCAAAGAAAAGAGATTAACAAAATTTAAAACATTTAAAAAAAGCCTGTTCTAATATACATGAACAGGCTTTTTTTATGCCTCAATAGTAACTTTAAAAAATATTTTATCTTTTTTTTAGGACAATATGCAACCTATTCTATTTTCTTTTGTCTTTACTAAACATACATTAAAAAACAACAGTTAAAAAAACATCAATCAAAAATCAAAAAATGAAGAAATTAGGATTACTATTTTTATTTTTCACTTCGCTCCTAAGTGCGCAGGAAAATTTTACAGTCAGCGGCTCTATTACAGATGCCAGTAATGGAGAAACACTCTTTGGAGCCTCCGTGTTTTTAGAAGGTACTACTATTGGTGCTATAACTAACGAGTATGGATTTTACTCTATAACTGCTCCTAGCGGAGATTATAATTTAATAATCTCTTATGTAGGCTTTTTAGATGTAAAGAAAGAAATTACTCTAAATCAAAATCAAAAAGTAAATTTTGAAATACAAGAGTATGCTACACAACTAGAAGAAGTTATTTTAACAGCAGATGAAAAAGAACATGTAAATATTCGCAAACCAGAAATGAGTGTTAACAAGCTTAACATTAAAACGGTAAAGCGTATGCCGGTAGTTTTAGGTGAGGTAGATATTATAAAATCTTTACAAATGCTTCCAGGAGTTACTAACAACGGAGAAGGTTCTGGCGGCTTTAATGTTCGTGGAGGAGCCGCAGACCAGAATTTAGTTTTATTAGATGAAGCTATTATTTACAACACCTCACATATGCTAGGTTTCTTTTCTGTATTTAATGCAGACGCTATTAAAGACATTAAATTACATAAAGGTGGTATACCTGCTAAATTTGGTGGTAGAACTTCCTCTGTATTAGATGTAAGACAAAAAGACGGTAATAATAAAAGATTTGCAGCATCTGGAGGAATTGGACTTATTTCTAGTAGATTGGCATTAGAAGGCCCTATGTTTAACAAAAAAGGTTCTTTTCTTGTTGCTGGTAGAACCTCTTATGCAAACTTATTTTTAGCTATCACGAATAACAAGAACAGAGTTGGTTTTTATGACTTAAACTTAAAAACACATTACAACTTTAATGAAAACAACAAGCTTTTTCTTTCTGGGTATTTTGGAAGAGATACGTTTAAATTAGGGACTAGTTTTGAAACCACTTATGGTAATGCTTCTGCTAATTTACGTTGGAATCATATTTTTAATGAACGTCTTTTTTCTAATTTATCTTTAATTTATAGTAGATATGATTATGATATTGGAATAAAAATAGCGGAGTTTAATTGGATTTCTGCTATAGATAACTATAATGCTAAGTACGATTTAAAATACTACTTCAATGATAAATTTAAATTAGACTTTGGTGCTAGTGCAATTTACTACGATTTTAATCCTGGTGCAATAGAGCCAACATCTACAGAGTCTTCTGTGAACGCTATGCAGTTAGATAAAAAGAAAGCATTAGAAACTGGTGTTTATATTAATGCAGAACACAAATTAACAGATAAATTAACGGCACAATATGGACTACGTTATAGCTACTTTAATCGTTTAGGAGGACAGGCTTTAAACAATTATGCCAACAACCAACCAGTTGCTTACAACTCTGTTTTAGGAATATACGAACGTGGAGAGGTTATTGGAGAAACTAATTATGACAAAGGAGAATCTATTGCAAATTATGGTAATTTAGAACCTAGAGTTTCTATGGCCTATGAGCTAAATGATAATTCTTCTGTAAAATTAGGATATTCTCGCGCAGCACAATACATACATTTATTATCTAACACATCATCTGTAACTCCTTTAGATGTTTGGACACCGAGTGGTAAATATGTAAAACCACAATTATCTGACCAATTTGCTTTAGGGTATTTTAGAAACTTTAAGGATGAAGCCTATTCTCTAGAATTAGAGACATATTATAAAACAACAGACAATCGCATAGATTATATAGATGGCTCCGATTTAATAGGAAATAACACTATAGAACAAGAAATATTGAATAGCGAAGCTAGAGCATATGGTTTAGAAATTCTTTTCCGAAAAAACACTGGAAAATTTACAGGCTGGGTAGCCTATACTCTTGCAAAGTCTGAGCAAAGAACAGATGATGCCAATGCTGGTGGCCTCGGAATTAGTAATGGAGAATGGTACAAAACGCCATATGACCGTTTGCATGATTTATCTATTACAGGCTCCTACAAGGCATCAGATAAATGGACCTTTAGTTCTAACTTTGCTTTACAATCCGGAAGGCCAGTTACCTATCCTAACGGACAATACCAATACGAAGGTCTTTCTATTGCAAGTTATTCTAACAGAAACTCGGATAGATTACCATTGTACCACCGTTTAGATATATCGGCTACATATACGCCAAACAAAAAACCAAACAGAAGATGGAAAGGCGAATGGGTTTTTGGAATCTATAATGTCTACAACAAGAAAAATGCAGCATCTATCTCTTTTGGACAAAATTCAGAAACAGGAGTAAATGAGGCAACAAGAACAGCCATCTTTGGCATGGTACCATCTGCAACTTATAACTTTAAATTTTAATACGATGAAATTATATATAAAACTATTAACCCTACTTACTATATCTATCTTTTTCTCTTGTGAAGATGTTATTGATGTAGAGCTACAAAAAGCACCAGAAAGATTAGTTATAGAAGCTTCTCTAGACTGGGAAAAAGGCACAACAGGAAATAATCAAACTATAAAATTATCTACCTCATCTGCCTATTTTGCAGAAGACCAGAATACGCCTGTAACCAATGCTGCGGTAAAAGTTACCAATACAAATAGTTCGGAAGAGTTTATTTTTGCGTCGCAAAATAATGGTTCTTATACCACCACAACTTTTAATCCTATTGTTGGTAACACTTATGACTTAGAGGTTATTTATAATTCAGAAACCTACATAGCCACAGAAACACTGCAACCCGTAACAGACATTACAAGAGTAGAACAGTCTACAGAAAAAGGGTTCGATGATGAAATCTTAGAAGTTTCTGTTTATTTTAATGACCCTGAAGACGAAAAAAACTTTTATCTATTTAGATTTAAAGAAGATGGCGATTTGTTTTTTGAATTAGAAGATGGCGATGATGAATTTATTAACGGAAATGAAGTAGACTGGTGGTATGAAAAAGATGAAGAGGATAACCAAGGTGAATTTACTAGTGGAGACCGTGTTGAATTAGAAATGTATGGTATTTCTGAAGCGTATCATAACTATATTAGAACCTTAATAGAGCAGTCTGAAGGTGTTGGTTTATTTGGCTCTACTCCTGTTGCTTTAAAAGGGAACTGTTTAAACCAAACAAATGCCGATAACTATGCGTATGGTTATTTTAGATTAACCCAAGTTGTAAAAACCAATTACACATTTGAATAATATTTTTTTGGTTTTTTTTAATGGTAAGGGAGTAGCCTAGTTGCTACTCCCTTTTAAAGTTCTATAAATTATCTAATTGATTACTATTTTTGTCTTTACTAATAGTCCAAAAGAAACCTACAAAAAAGAAAGTATCTGCCGTTGGTCTTATAGAACGCCTATTAAATGTTCCGTTTACATCTGGGGTATTAGCATATTGATAACCACTTACATTATTAAATCCTAAAGCATTGTTTACAGATAGATATAAGATTTTTTGTGGGGATATTAAATACGCCCAATTAACACTTAAATTATTATAACTTTTTGTTTTTTCTGCTAAAAAATTAGAAGAATTAGGATTATCATAAGGTCTACCAGAACCATAGGTATAAGAAGCACCAATTTGTGAACGCCAATCTTCTACCCAATATTTAGTTACCAAAGAAAAGTTATGAGTGGGTGCAAAATTAGGAGTTGCTTTTTCTTTAAAATTTAAATAATTTCTTTCCGTATTTAAATAGGAATAAGAAACCCAGTAGTCTAAATTTTTAATACTCTTGTTATCTCTCCAAAACACATCTACACCAGACGCATATCCGCTACCTAAATTGTTAAACTCACTATTAAACACTGGCATATCTGTATCATACTTTACTAAATTTTTATACTCTTTATAATATGCTTCTGCTCTAAACGTTTTGCCATCATTTAAATATTGGTAATTAAATATGTAATGTGCGGTTTTTTCTGATTTTAAAGTATTGTCAAACTTTAAAAAATTAGTTTGTGGGTTTTGATAAAAGTCGCCATAGGCCAAAGAAAATTGCCCTTTTTCACTACTCTTATACGCTAATGATATTCTTGGAGAAAAGGTAAAATCTTTCAGCGTTTTAGAATACTCTCCCCTTACCCCTACTTTCATTGCTAATTTATTACTAAAAAAAATATCGCTCTCTGAAAACACACCAGACAAATTCTCTTTTAAACCACTTGTAAAAGTAGTCCCATTTTCTTCTGTAAAAGTATCTTCATAATCTGTACTAAAATGCTCTGCTCCAAAATGTAACTGAAACCTACTACTAAAACTCTTTTTTACTTTTACTTTTAAGTGCGATGCAGTTTCCTCTGTATCTATCTTATCGGTTAAAATTCCTATTTTATTTTTATCTGATGAAATACTAGCCCCAGAAGTAAGGGTCCATTCGTTCTCCAAAAAATGCTTGTAAGATGCATTTACGTATAAATTGTTATTCTTTAACTGAAAAGGAACATAGTTTTCATAATTTACATCCTCTTGCTCTATATCTAAATTACTATGGTTAAATCCTGTATATAATTTAAACATACTTTTTTCTGCTTTACTTCTAAAAACTGCTTCGCCAGCAATAGATTCATAAGGTTTATTCCAACGAGCCCCTTGATTATTAGGAATTATACTTTGGTATGGAGCCAAATTAATATAAGACGTATTAAAACTTAGAGATTGGTTGCCCCAAATCTCGGTATGCCCCAAACCTCCTCCAACAGACATTAATGATATATCGGTCTTTTCTTGCTTTGGCATATCTTCTGTATTTAATAACAAAACACTAGACAATGCTTGCCCATATTCTGCAGAATATCCTCCTGTACTAAACGTTATTCCTTTAAATAAGAAAGGAGAAAACCTTCCTCTTGTAGGAATGTTATTTGCTGTAGCATTAAAAGGCTGAAATACTCGTAAACCATCTATAAAAACTTGTGTTTCTCCTGCTGCGCCACCACGCACAAATAAGCGCCCATCTTCACTAACTGTACTGGTTCCTGGTAAGGTTTGTAGTGCGGCAACAAAATCTCCTAAAGCCCCTGCTGTTGTAACCACATCTAATGGTTTTAATACTGCTACTTTAGAATTGTCGCCTGCCTTAAAAGTCCCTGCGGTTAAAGTAACTCCGGTAAGTTCATTAATGGCTTCTCGCATTTTAATACTCCTATTTTTAAAATAAGAAACTTCTCCCATTTCATAATGCGTTTCGTAAGAAAGCGCAGAAACAATAAGTGTTTGGGAACCCTCTTCTATAGTCTCAAAAGAAAATACTCCATCTGCTCCGCTAGAAGCACCATCATAGGTGCCTTCTAAATATACATTGGCACCTATAATAGGATTGCCTTTTTCATTTACTACTTTCCCAGAAATTTTAGTCTGGGAGAAAGCAACTGTAGTTGCAAAAAATAAAATAAGATTAGTTACTAGTTTTAACATGACTGTTCGATTTTTTTTGATTTTGATACTCCAAAAATGCGAACAGTATAGTTCTATTACTAAATAGATTTACCGAGTTGGTAATTTTTACAACCGAAATGTAAAATACTTTCTATAAACAATAAACGCTCTACTAAAAAGTAGAGCGTTTATTTACTAGTTTTAGTGTTATTATTAAATCTCTTCGGTTAACCAAGCTTTCATCATCCAAACTGTTTTTTCTTGTTCAGAAATAAAATCGCTCATCATAGCACTTGTTCCTTCGTCACTAGCATCTGCAGCATGGTCTAATATTTGTCTTTCTAGCAATAATAACTTTGATAAAGACTCTACTATTAAACGAATAGCTTCTTCGTCTTTTGTAATATTTTTACCAACTGGAACGGTTGCTTTAGCCATATAATCTTCAAAAGTGTGTAATGGCACTCCTCCTAAAGTTAAAATACGTTCTGCAATTTCATCTACCTTTAAATTAGCATCATTATATAACTCTTCAAATTTTACGTGCAAATCAAAAAAACGTTTTCCTTTAATATTCCAATGAATACCTCTTAAATTTTGGTAATATCTTTGAAAATTAGCTAAAAGAACATTCAAATTCTTACTTAAATTTTCTGATTTTTTTGCGTCTAATCCTATACTATTTAGTTTCATAATTTTATCTTTTAAAAAATTTATTTTCTTTTGATAGTATAAAGGTATTACATAAAAAATCGTTTTATGATAAGTTTTATTGATAGTTTTAATACCTTTATAGCTTAAAATTATAATGCATGACTATTACACAATTACAATACGTTTTAGCAGTTGCTGAGCACCAAAACTTTACGCTTGCCGCACAAAAAAGTTTTGTTACCCAACCCACTTTAAGTATGCAAGTGCAAAAACTTGAAGATGAGTTAGATATACTTATTTTTGACCGAAGTAAAAAACCAATTACAATAACCGAAGTTGGTAAAAAAATTGTGGAACAAGCTAAAAATATTGTAAACGAAGCAGAACGTATTAAAGATATTGTAGATCAAGAAAAGGGGTTTATTGGTGGCGATTATACCTTAGGAATAATACCTACTATTATGCCAACCTTATTACCAATGTTTTTAAAAACCTTTATTAATAAGTATCCTAAAGTAAACCTTATAATAAAAGAACAAAGTACGGAGAACTTAATACGAAACATAGAAGATGGTCATATAGATGCTGCTATTGCAGCAACGCCTTTAGAGGTTGAATTTATAAAAGAACGCCCTCTGTATTATGAACCTTTTGTTGGTTATGTTCCTAATAACCATAGGCTTAAAAACTTAGATAATTTAAAGCCAGAGGATTTAAGTATAAATGACATTCTTTTATTACAAGACGGTCATTGTTTTAGAGAAGGAGTTATTAACTTATGTAAGGCTTCTAAAAATTATGATGATGAACATTTTCAATTACAGAGCGGTAGTTTTGAAACCCTTGTAAACCTTTCTGATGAAGGATTAGGAATGACGCTCCTACCCTATTTAAATACGTTAAGCCTAGATGATACTAAAAAAGTAAATTTAAAATACTTTAACGCCCCTTCTCCAGCAAGAGAAGTAAGTCTTATTTATCATAAGAGCGAACTCAAAATACAAATAACTGAGGCATTAAGAGATGTAATTTCTGGAATTGTAAGAGGAGCTATTGCTTTTCAAGATGTAAAGATAATTAGCCCAATTTCCAAATAAAGTATAGGGCTAAAAACGTAATATAAATTATAATAAAAACGGTCACTAAATAGTGACCGTTTTTATATTATGCAGTTAAAAAAACCATACTAGTTTGTAATTCTGGTTTATCATTAATAAACTGTTGCAACCATTTTTTTAACTCTTCTATTTCTTCTGGTAATAGTATTCTTAAACTTTTTTTTAATTCTTTACAAAAAAGAACACTATCAAAACTAACTTTTTTTAAAACTGTTTTTGTGTATTCTAACATTGCCTTTGGCATATTTCTTAAGTATTTAAATTAAATAATATTCTCTAGTAAAATTAACCATATTACCTTTTATTTATTGTGCCTGTTAAGTTAAATATTCGATAATTTCTTGTTAAAAAAAAGGATTTTCTTACTTTTCTCACAATATTTTAAATAAATACAAAAAAAACAACATTAAAACCAAGAAACTAATAATCAAAAAGTTATACATAAAATTACTAATTCGCATTGGTTTTATTTCGTCTTTCGTAAGAATTTTATTTAAATTTATCTTCAACCTAAAACACTTTATTCTTAGATGAAATTTTTTTTGCTAATTTTTGGAACATTATTATTTTTTACTAGTTGTAAAAATTCTAAATATAGCTTAGACTCTAACCTTTATAAAAATAGCTTTAAAGGGGTTTTAGTAATAGACCCAATTAAAAAAGATACATTATATAACCATAACAGTACAAAATATTTTACGCCTGCTAGTAACACCAAAATATTTACTCTTTACTCCTCTTTACATATACTACCTAATAAAATACCTGCTTTAAAATATAGTATTCAAAAAGATACTCTTTACATACAAGGAACTGGAGACCCAACCCTTTTGCATCCTTATTTTAAAGATAGTATAGCTATATCGTTCTTAAAAAAGCATTCTAATATAGCTTTAAACACTTCTAATTTTAAAGACAATAAATACGGGCCTGGTTGGGCTTGGGAAGATTATGACACCTATTATTCGCCCGAAAAAAATGGTTTGCCTATATATGGAAATGTTCTTACTATACATAAAGGAAATAATTTAATTGCTACACCTAATTATTTTAAAGACAGTATAACATTTTCTAATTTGCCAAAAAGAAGAGAAGAACATACAAATATGTTTTATTATAACAGCGCTTCTACAGACACTATTACAACTCCTTTTATTACCAACAACAATGTAATCAAAGACCTTCTAGAAGACATACTCCAAAAGAATATCACAATTTCTTCTAGATTACCAGAGGGGGATAAAAATATTTTATATAGCGTTGCATCAGATTCTGTTTATAAAAGAATGATGCATAAGAGCGATAATTTTTTAGCAGAACAACTAATGCTTGTAAGTTCTGGTGTACTTACAGATACTTTAAAGTTTAAAATTGCTAAAGAGTATATTCTAGAAACAAAGTTATCTAACTTAAAACAAAAACCAAGATGGGTAGATGGTTCTGGTTTATCTAGGTATAATCTTTTTACACCAGAATCTATGGTATATGTACTTCATGAACTATATAAAAACTTACCTAAAGAAAGGTTATATACTTTATTTCCTGTAGTTAACGCTCCTAAAATAAAAAAAGAAGATACCATGCAAAAACCATATTTATATGCTAAATCTGGTAGTTTGGGCAACAATTATTGTTTAAGTGGTTACCTTATTACCAACTCTGGCAAAACAGTTATTTTTAGCTTTATGAATAACCATTTTGTTAGGTCTTCATCTGATATTAAAAAAGAAATGCATCAATTTTTTGAACACATAAGAGATACTTATTAAAACTATACAAGATTTTGTATTTGCGCGTGCTGTAAAAGCATTATCGTTTTTCCGTCTTTAATTTTACCATTTTGCACCCAACTAATTGCTTCCTTTAAAGAAACTTCTAAAACCTCTATATTCTCCGTTTCATAATCTGCTCCTCCACCCGCACTTATTCTATCCTTCTCTTTATATTCACCAACAAAAAAATGTACTTTTTGCATTACAGTGCCTGGTACCATAAAACTCTCGAAAACTTTAGAAACCAAATCTATTTTATAACCTGTTTCTTCAATAGCTTCTTTTTTAATACAAACCTCTGGAGTATCACCATCTAAAAGACCTGCGCAAACTTCTATCATCATTCCATCTCCTGGTTCCGTTTCATTCTGATAAACAGGCATTCTAAACTGTTTTGTTAAAATTACAGTTTGTTTTTGCTTATTATATAAGAGTATTGCTGCTGCATCTCCACAATCATAAACTTCACGTTCTTGCTTTTCCCAGATTCCGTCTTCCCTTAAATATTCAAAACTAAATTTGTTTAACGTATACCAATTATCTGAGAGAAGTACTTTTTTTATATTCTTTAAAAATGTATGCAATGAAAATATTTTTAATTTATGTTATTATTATAACTCTTTACGGTTGATAAAATTACTAATTTTAAACACTAAGAGATTCTCATGAAAAAATATTTCTCCTTTTTATTTCTCCTTGGCATCAGTTATTGTAATTCTCAAACATCAGAAAATTATAACACCGTACTATCGCAATTAAAAGAATATACTACTGTTATTGAGCTTAGTACTAATAACGGTAAATCTAGGCTTATAATAACTCCAGAACTTCAAGGTAGGATAATTACTAGCTCCTACGACGGCTTACTAGGAGATGCTAATGGATGGTTTAATAAAAATAGTATTACCACTAAACTTAAGGGTGGTATTGGTGGTGAAGACAGACTTTGGATTGGCCCCTTGGGAAGTCAATATTCTTTTTATTACCAACAAATAAAACCACTTAACGAAACTAATTGGTTAGTACCAAACACTATGGAAAATGAAGCTTACCAATTAATAAACCAAAGCAATACAGAAGTTAGTATGCTGAAAAAAATGACGCTTACAAACCATATTGGCACTAATTTTATTTTAGATATTTCTAGAAAAATCACAATTTTAGATGCGGCACAGATAACTAATAACCTTCAAATTTCAATCCCAGAGAGCCTAAACTATATTGCTTATGAGAGCGCTAATAGTTTAGTAAATATAGGAACCAAAAAAATAACAAAGGAAAAAGGGTTAGTTTCTTTATGGAGTGCTGGTATGTTTAATGGTTCTACAGAAAGCATTGTTATTATACCATTAACCAAAAAAGGAAAACTAGAAGATTTATATTCCTATATGGGGTCTTTAGGGAAAGACCGTTTACAAATAAAAAAAAATGTTGTTTTGTATAAAGCAGATGGTCAATACAGGTCTAAAATAGGAGTGCCACCACACTTAGCTCCTTCTATTTATGGTTGTTATTCTGCAAAAAAAGAAAGACTAACTATTGTTCAATACAAAAAAACAAGAGATAGTCTTTATTTTAATTCTAATGTTAGTGTTCAAAAAGAACCTTATAAAGGAGAAGTTATTCCTATTTATAATAATGGAACCATGGATTATTCCGTAACTACTATTCCAAGTTTTTTTGAATTAGAGTCTACTTCTGCAATGCGAGAATTAGAAGTTAACGATACATTAAACCATTACCACAGAGTATACCACTTTTCTGGAAATAAAAAAGTACTAGATGCTATTGCTAAAAAGTTATTGGATATTTCTTTAAAGGATGTTACTCTAAGCAACAATTAAAATCTATTATCGCCATCTAGTAAGTCTCCAATACCTCCTAAAAGGCTACCTTCTCCTTTACTATTTCCGTTTCTAGGCAGTGCAGATAAAACTCTACCAGCTAATCTACTAAATGGCAAGGATTGTACATATACTGTCCCAGGGCCTCTTAGAGTAGCAAAAAATAAGCCTTCGCCTCCAAAAACAGTATTCTTAATACCACCAATAAACTCTATATCATAATCTACGGTTTGGCTAAAACCAACAATACAACCGGTATCTACTTTTAAAACTTCACCCGCGGTCAATTCTTTTTTAGCTAAAGTACCTCCAGCATGTACAAATGCCATACCGTCTCCTTCTAACTTTTGCATAATAAAGCCTTCGCCTCCAAAAAGTCCACGCCCTAATTTTTTAGAAAATTCAACCCCTACAGAAACTCCTTTCGCTGCACATAAAAAAGCATCTTTCTGGCAAATAAATTTTCCTTGCTTTTCGGATAAATCTATTGGCACAATTTTTCCAGGATATGGCGATGCAAAACTCACTTGCTTTTTTCCTTGTCCAATATTTAAAAAGGCTGTCATAAAAAGACTTTCGCCTGTTAGCATCCTTTTCCCTGCGGAAAATAATTTCCCTAAAACTCCCTTTTCTTGGTTAGAGCCATCCCCAAAAATAGTATCCATTTTAATATCAGAATCCATCATCATAAAACTACCAGCTTCAGCTACTACAGCTTCTTGCGGGTCTAGTTCTATTTCTACATATTGCATTTCTTCTCCAAAAATCTGGTAATCTATTTCGTGTGCGTTCATATATTATTTTTTATGATTGATACCTATATGTAGATAAACAAAGGTGTTTTGTTACAATTAAAAAGAGATTTTTTACTATTTCTTTAACCTAACGGTCCACTCAAAATTAAAAGTAGATACTACTACCCCACCTTCATTAGTTCCTATAGATTGCATCCAAAGGGTTTGCCCCTCTCCTGTAGCAATGGCTTTATCTAAAGCTTCTTTAATTTTATCCCCATCTTCACAAACAAAGGTAATTTTACCTGTAGCTTTTTTAGAAAAATTTGCATTATTATTAGCTACTAGCATAGATATTTTCTTTCCACTATCTTCAATTTGGTCTATCATCATAGCTCCTGTTGTGAGTTCAGCTGCCATCCCTTGTACTGCCCAAAACATAGATCTAAATGGGTTTTGATTAAACCATTTATACTTTACAGTAACTACTGCCCTCTTTTTATCTATAGATTGTAAACGAACACCACACCACCATGCAGACGGAAGTTTAAAAAAAGTGAACGTGTTGAATTTACTGGTTGAAACAGGCATATAT
Organism: Maribacter vaceletii; assembly: GCF_003634105.1. Taxonomy (GTDB): domain Bacteria; phylum Bacteroidota; class Bacteroidia; order Flavobacteriales; family Flavobacteriaceae; genus Maribacter_B; species Maribacter_B vaceletii. The sequence continues at coordinate 52,225 of NZ_RBIQ01000010.1, forward strand.
CTTTATTTTTCTATAAATATACTTGATATATTACGAATCTTAAAATGTTAATTTTATGTTAAATTACAGTACTTTGTTTTGCATAGTACCTTTTTTTAGACATATATTTGCATAAGAAACTAATAGGTCATGACAGAAACCATAACAAAACACGAGAAAAATTTGTCTGCATTAATACATGCATCTACCTTTTCTAAATTCTTTATTCCTTTTGGAAATTTTATTATTCCATTAGTATTATGGACCGCAAATAAAAAAGAATATAGTTTTGTAGATTATAATGGAAAACAGGCCATTAACTTTCAAATAAGTCTGCTGCTCTATTCTATTCTTTTAGGAATAATAAGTGTTCCTTTTATTATTGGAATGCTCCCTAATATTATGGATTTTAATCTTTTTGGATTATCAGACTTAAGTAATTATAACAATTTAAACCTGCATTTTGACTTAGATAATTTTTTATTTAGCAAGTGGATGATTCCTTTAGGAATTACTGGTTTGGCACAAGCAGCACTTTTTATTATTAATGTAGTATATACTATAATGGCAACTTTAAAAACTAACGAAGGGGAAACTTTTAGCTACCCTATTACTATAAAATTTATAAAATAAAAATCAATCAAGAGTTTATTCATCAATCAACCCACATATTCCGTACCTAGAGCTATAGTCTCTTAATCACAGACATAAAAAACTTTAGGTACGGCTTATGAAAACGAACAGTTAATTAAATAGATTATGAAATTATGAATGTAGAAAATACAAAAGCACAAATGCGTAAAGGTGTGCTAGAATATTGCATTTTATCTATCCTAAATGGTAAAGATAAATATGCTTCTGAAATTCTAGCTACTCTAAAAGACGCTAAGATGCTTGTGGTAGAGGGTACTATATACCCTTTATTAACAAGACTTAAGAATGCTGGCTTACTAAATTATAGATGGGAAGAATCTACCTCTGGACCGCCACGAAAATATTATACACTTACCGAAACCGGAAAAGTATTTTTAAAAGAATTAGATAGTACTTGGGACGAATTAAGAAATGCTACTAATGTAGTAACCAACACAAAAAATAACGCATAATGAACAAGACCGTAAACATAAACTTAGCTAATGTTCTTTTTCATATAGATGAAGAAGCTTACAATAAAATGCGACGCTATTTAGAAGCTATAAAACGATCTTTTGCAAATACCGCTGGTAGCGATGAAATTCTTGCAGATATTGAAGCTCGTATTGCAGAACTCTTTCATGAAAAATTAGAAAATGAAAGACAAGTAATTACAAATAAAGAAGTAGATGAGGTAATTACCATTATGGGGCAGCCAGAGGACTACATGGTAGATGAAGATATTTTTGAGGATGAACCAGCTCCAAAGAAAGAGAAAAAGAAAGTAAAAAAATTATATAGAGATACAGAACTTAAATATGTTGCTGGTGTTTCCTCTGGGTTAGCACATTACGTAGGTATAGACCCATTATGGATTCGTTTATTATGGGTTTTCTTTACCATTGGTTCTGGCGGAGGTTTTATTCTTATTTATGGCTTATTATGGATTCTTATACCGGAAGCTTCTAGTACGTCTCAAAAATTAGATATGCGCGGCGAAGCCGTAAATATTAGTAATATAGAACGTAAAGTTAAAGAGGGTTTTGATGAGGTAGCTGAAAAAGTTAAAAGTGTGGACTATGAAAAAGTAGGAAACCAAGTTAAAAGCAGTGGTAAAACCTTTTTTGATGTTATTGGCGAAATTATAATGTTCTTTTTTAAGATATTTGGAAAATTTATAGGCATTATTCTTATAATAATTGGTGCTAGTACTATTTTAGGACTCTTTATTGGTTTTATAGCTGTTGGCACTTTAGACTGGGTACATTTACCTGGGTTTAATAATTTTATAACCAATTCTTCACAAGCTCCAGTTTGGTTACTTTCTTTACTAGTATTCTTTGCTATAGGAATTCCATTTTTCTTTTTACTGTATTTAGGATTAAAGATTTTAGTAAAAAACTTAAAATCTATAGGAAACATAGCTAAATTCTCTTTATTAGGACTTTGGATTATTTCTATAATAAGCTTAATAATTATTGGCGTTAGAGAAGCTGCAGCGCATGCATATTCTGGTAACGTTACTACAGAACATGAGTTATATATAGATACTCCTAGAGACACTGTATTTATTTCATCTGTATCTTCTAAATTACACGAGAATAGAGGAAACATTCATATGGACGGATTAATTATGAGTTATGATGACAATGGCGAAGAAGTAATATTATCAGAAGACGTTCGTATAAACATTAAAAGATCTAAAGATTCTATTATTAGGTTAGAGGTTAGGAAAGAAGCAAACGGAGCCTCTTTCAACGCAGCACGGGAAACTGCAGACCAAATAAATTATAGCTATAAAGTAGAAGGTAATACTATAATTTTAGATAACTTTTTAACCTTAAAAGGAACTAATAAATTTAACGACCTAGAAGTAAAAGCTACGCTTTATCTACCAGAAAACACTATTCTAAATTACAGTAAAAGTAATAATCGATGCTGGAGTACGCACACCAATAACGATCATGATATGAATGGTTGTGAACTTACTAAATACTCTTGGAAAATTGCTAAAGACAATCAATTGGTATGTTTAGATTGCCCAAAAGAAAAAGAACGTGAAGAAGAAAACAAGGTTATTATTAATGAAAATGGCATTAAAATCAATGTTAATGAAAACGGCGAAAACAACAAAATTCTAATTAATGAAGATGGGATAGATATTGATGTTAAAGACAATGGCGAAACTTTTAAAATGAAAATAGACGAAAACGGTATAGATATAAACACGAACGAAGACAATTAATAAGCAACTCGGTTAACAAATCTAACAACTGAGTATTAAAAACTAGTAACGCACAAACAAATACATCAATTTTACATTAATCAAAAAAAAACAACAATCATGACAACCCTAGTAAAAATTACCATCGCAATTATTATAACGCTCTTCCTATCTTCCTGTGGGTTCGATATTAATCTTGGAGACATGGGCTCTGGTATTAAAGGAAATAACATTATAGTAGATGAAAACAGAAACGTTAATGAAGACTTTACTATAGTATCTGTATCAGAAGGCATACAAGTATATGTAACACAAGCCGAGGGCTATAAAATATCTGTAAAAGGAGACGAAAATATTATTGACCTTATTGGTACAGATGTTAAAAACGGAAAACTGCATATTCATGCTATTAAAAATATTGGTAGAGCAACTAAAAAAGTTTTTGTTTCCTTACCTAATATTGATGGCCTAAAAAGTTCTAGCGGTTCTCATTTGGTAACAGAAAATACTATTAAGAGTAATAATTTAGAAATTGATGCCAGTAGCGGTTCTATTTTAAATGCAGAAATTTCTTGTAATGATTTAGAGGTAGATGCTAGTAGTGGTGCTAATATTTCTATCTCTGGCAAAGCAAAAAATTCTGATATAGATGGTAGTAGTGGTGCCAACATAAAAGCTAAAGACCTTGCTACAGCAATTTGTTCTGCAGAGGCTAGTAGTGGCTCTAATATAAAAATTCATGTTTCCGAGTCTTTACATGCAGATGCTAGTAGTGGCGGTAATATTTCTTATTCAGGTGACGCCAGCGTTCAAAAAAAGAAGTCGGTTTCTGGTAGTGTACATAAATACTAAAAAATTAAATTAGCCCGTAGTTAACCAATAGTTAACTAAAAATCCGTTGAATTTCAGCGGATTTTCTTTGTTGTAGTAGGTACATAATTTCTATATTAGTATCATGCAAATACAATTAAAAAAATACACCCTTAGTTTAAAACATACGTTTAGCATTTCTAGAGAATCGCACGATTTTCAAGACTCTCTAGTTACTTGTTTGTCTTTAAATGGAGAAACAGGTTTTGGTGAAGCTACTGCAAACCCTTACTACAAAATTACTGTAGAAAGCATGATGCAAGAAATTAAAAAAATTGAAAAAGAAATAATCTCTTTTAATTTTACTACGCCAGAACTATTTTATCAATTTCTTGTAGATAAGGGACTTACTAATTTTGCAATTTGTGCTTTAGATTTAGCTGCACACGATTTATATGGCAAATTACAAGGAAAAACCCTGTATAGTTTATGGAATACAAATATTGAAAAATATCCTACAACCAACTACACTATAGGTATTGCAAGTATTGATGAAATGGTTGCTAAAATGAAAGAAAAGCCATGGCCTATTTATAAAATAAAGCTAGGAACAGATAAGGATGTTGCTATTGTTAAAGAGCTTAGAAAACATACAAATGCTATTTTTAGGATTGATGCTAATTGTGCCTGGAGTCCTGAAGAAACTATACATAATGCACCAATACTAAAAGATTTAGGGGTAGAGTTTTTAGAGCAGCCTTTAAAAGCTGATAATTGGGAAGGTATGGAAAAAGTAATGCATCATAGCATTTTACCCATTATTGCTGATGAAAGTTGTATCGTAGAATCTGATGTAGAAAAATGTGGTTTGCATTTTTCCGGAATAAATATAAAACTTACCAAATGTGGCGGGTTAACCCCTGCCCTACGTATGATTAAAAAAGGAAAAGAATTGGGCCTTAAAGTTATGGTTGGTTGTATGACAGAGTCTTCTGTTGGTATTTCAGCAATAGCACAGTTATTACCGCAGCTAGATTATGTAGATATGGATGGCGCCATGCTTTTAAAAGAAGATATAGCTCAAGGAGTACAAATAACAGATAATGGCTCTGTAGTATTTTCTAATCTAAATGGAAGCGGTATTACTCTTTTGTAATGGAACATTATATAGACAGTTATCCAGGAAGAGAAATTAGTATTGATAGCGTTTCTCATTTATATTTTGGTGGCACCTCTTACCTAGGATTGCAAACTAATAAGGATTTTCAGGAAATTTTTATTTCTAACGTAAAAAAGTATGGCACTAACTATGGAGCTTCCAGAAAATCTAATGTGCGTTTTTCAGTATATGATGAAACCGAAAAGTATTTAGCTACTACTGTAGATTCCGAAGCCTGTATTACAATGTCATCCGGGTATTTAGCAGGGCAGCTAGTAGCCGATTATTATAATTCACCTAAGCACAAACTGTTTTATACCCCAAACACACATTGCGCTGTAAAACAAAACAATACAGCCACCTACAAAAGCTACGGACAACTGCAACAGGATGTTTATGAGCATATACAAGATAACTCTAAAAAAACACCAGTTATTCTTTTAGACTCTATAGATTTTTCTGGTCATAACTACCCCAATTTTGAATCCTTAAAAAAGTTACCCATAAAAGAATGTATTTTAGTGGTTGACGATTCTCATGGCATTGGCATTCTTGGAGAAAATGGCGGCGGTGTTTTTCAATTTTTAAAAAAGCTAAAACCAAAAGAATTAATTGTTTGCTCTTCTTTAGGCAAAGGTTTTGCCATACAAGCAGGAGCTATTTTTGGAAATAAAAAAACAATTTTTAATTTAATAAATACTCCATTTTTTGGTGGCGCTAGTCCAGCAACACCTGCAAACATAGCTACGCTTAAAGACGCTAAAGCTATCTATGCAATAAGTAGAGAAAAATTACATGCAAATACTACGTATTTTACCTCTAAAATAAAAAGATTAAGCTATTTTAACTTTATGAAAGGTCACCCGTCCTTTACATTTACAAATGAAAAACTTACCAACTATTTAATGCAAAACAAAGTTATAGTTACAAATTTTAACTACCCAAATAAAAACTCTCCTTTAATGAGTAGAATAGTAATAAACGCTTTACACTTAAAAAACGATATAGACTTTTTAATAAAATGCTTATATAAATTTTCTGAAGAAAATTAAACTACCCTTTTATCTATTTAAAGAAAACTATTTTTTATTGTTATTATCTCAAAAAAATAACGTAACTTATTAGTAATTAACATCTTAAAAATAGATAACCATGAAAAAATTATTAGGATTGGTTTTCTTGATGCTTCTTTTGGTTTCTGTAACCAATTTTACATCATCAAAATCGCATGTTAAACCTTCTATGGAAGGAACTTGGGAACTCGTAAATCGGTATCATTATGATGGGATAAACGTATCAGACACTCTTCTGAATATTAACGGATATAGACAGGTAAAAATTTACAGTAAAGGCAAAGTTATGTGGACAAGATACTCACCAGATGACCAGAATGAATGGTATGGGTATGGCACCTATAGCAAAACCGATACTAGTTTATCTGAAAAGTTAGAATACGGCTCTAAATCTATGATGAAAATTATAGATACTGTTCAAGTGTTTAAATTTGAATTGCATTTAGAAAAAAACTTCTTCAGTCAAATTACATTAGATGCGCAAGGGCATCCAACTTTTTCAGAAAATTATAAACGTATAGACTAAAAAATTAACAAAAAAGCCAGCATTAAAAATGCTGGCTTTTACTATATTGAAAAAGAACCTAAGCTACTTCTTCTGGTGTCTCTATAGCTGCTAAATAGCGTTCTGCATCTAAGGCTGCCATACAACCAGTACCTGCTGCTGTTACAGCCTGTCTATAATCTTTATCTTGTGCATCTCCACAAGCAAAAACTCCTGGTAAATTAGTTTTAGTTGTTTTTCCTTCTGTTAGTAAATACCCAGTTTCATCCATATCTAATTGCCCTTTAAATATGTCTGTATTTGGCTTATGACCAATTGCAATAAACAACCCAGTAATAGCAATATCTTCTTTTTCTTGAGTTTGGTTATTTACCATACGTAAACCTTCTACTACTTGGTCTCCCAATACCTCATCAACTTCCGTATTGTATTTAATTTCAATATTTGGAATACTCTCTACACGGTGCTGCATGGCTTTAGAAGCACGCATATAGTCCTTGCGTACTAACATAGTAACTTTATTACAAATATTAGATAAGTAAGAAGCTTCTTCTGCCGCAGTATCTCCTGCACCAACTATAGCAACATCTTGTTTTTTATAAAAGAAACCGTCACAAACCGCACAAGCAGATACTCCGCCTCCACGTAATTTTTGCTCACTAGGTAAGCCTAAATATTTTGCTGTTGCTCCTGTAGAAATAATAATAGTTTCTGCTTCTATAACTTTATCGTTATCTACAGTTACTTTATGTATTCCACCAACTTTATCACTTAATTCAGTTGCAGTTATCATCCCAATACGAACTTCTGTACCAAAACGCTCTGCTTGTTGCTGTAATTGCACCATCATTGTTGGGCCATCAATACCTTCTGGATATCCCGGAAAATTATCCACTTCTGTAGTAGTAGTTAATTGCCCGCCTGGTTCCATACCTGTATAAAGTACAGGTTTTAAATCTGCTCTAGAAGCATAAATTGCAGCAGTATATCCTGCTGGTCCAGAACCTATGATTAATGTTTTTATTCTTTCTATACTATCAGACATAGTTTATAAATTTATTTGAGTTATACAAAAGTAGGTTTTTGGCTCTAATCCTTACAATTAAAGTATTAAAACTTTAGTAATAAGAATGTAAAACTATACCTCTACCTCAACTTTTAATCTTATTTAATATCTTTTACAGTTCTAAATCCTAAGTGTTCTAAAGAGGAATCTGGACTAGATCCCATTCTTGAAGAAACCCTATAGCTTGCGCAGTAAGAATCGCTACATAAAAAAGAACCACCTTTCATTACTTTTTCTTTTGCGTATGGATTGTTTTCTGTAAAGGGGTTACTTGCTCCTGTTGGGTTATACGTTACTTGATTTAATGCTCCCTGCTCTTTATAGTAATTTGTGTTATACCAATCTGTTGTCCATTCCCAAACATTACCAGCCATATCAAAAAGACCATTACTATTAGCAGGATAACTTTTTACTGGTGCTCTTCTTTCATAACCATCCATTTTTGTATTAACAACTGGAAACTCTCCTTCCCAAGTATTTGCTCTTTTATTTAAATCTGCAACATCATCTCCCCAGAAGTATATAGCCTCTAAATTTTCTCCTCTAGCCGCTAACTCCCACTCTGCTTCGGTTGGTAATCGGCTTCCATCCCAATTACAATAGGCAACGGCATCTTCATAGGAAACTTGTACAACAGGGTAATTACCTTTCCCTTTTATAGAACTCCCTGGGCCATTAGGATGTTTCCAACTAGCTCCAATTGTCCATCTCCACCATTGCGAAAAATCATATAAATTAGGTAGTGAACTTTTTGCTCTTTTAAATGTTAAAGAGCCTGGCTGTAAAATAGAATCATGAGGTTTTTGTGTGCCTTCTGGAAGTTGTTTTTTCATGTCTTCCCAATCTATTTCTCTTTCTGCAACAGTAATGTAACCTGTTTCTTTTACAAATTTTGCAAACTGGTCATTTGTAACTTCTGTTGTAGACATAAAAAAACCATCTACAGCAACTTTATGCGCAGGTTTTTCATGTTTCATAGCTATTTTATCTTGCGGTACTGCTCCTTGTAAAAATTCTGCTCCGCTAATCCAAACCATTCCTTCTGGTATAGAAGTTCCTTTTGGCATTTTTGTTCTAATAGAATCTGGTAGCACTACTTTATCTTCTTTTAAAGCTATAATTTCTTCCTTATTCGTTTTATCTGCTTTTTTAGGGTCTACATTTTTACATTGCACACAGAGCGTTATTACTGCTAGACTTAAAACAACTATCTTCTTGTTAATCATTTTCATTAAATTATATCTTCAAATTTAATTCTATTATTTTATTTTTTACTCGATAATCGAGATTTATATGCTCCGAGGCTTGCCTCGAAATGAAAATTAGTTTCCCAAGAAATGCCTCGTAGGCCTGCCCAGATGAGGTTTACTGTTATTAAACACCAGAGATGTTAAAATTCAGAATTTTTTCTAATCAAAAAAGCCTTCTATCCTAAGATAGAAGGCTTTAAAATAAAATTTAACCGGAATTAATTTCCTTTTTTATAATCTTCTAAAAATTTAGCTAATCCACTATCTGTAAGTGGGTGCTTTAATAATCCTTTTATAGAACTTAAAGGCCCTGTCATAACATCGGAACCAATTTTAGCACAATCTAATACGTGCATTGTATGGCGTACAGATGCTGCTAATATTTGTGTATCAAAACCATAATTATCATATATAAGACGAATATCTGCAATAAGACCTAAACCATCTGTAGAAATATCATCTAAACGACCAATAAAAGGAGATACATATGTTGCGCCTGCTTTAGCTGCTAATAATGCTTGTCCTGCAGAGAAAACTAAAGTAACATTAGTTCTTATTCCTTTATCAGAAAAATACTTACATGCTTTTACACCATCAGCAATCATTGGTAATTTTACAACAATTTGAGGGTTAAGAGCTGCTAAAGCTTCTCCTTCTTTAACCATTCCGTCAAAATCTGTAGAAATTACCTCAGCACTTACATCACCATCTACTAACTCACATATTTTCTTATAATGTGCCAAAATGTTATCTGCACCGGTAATTCCTTCTTTAGCCATTAAAGAAGGGTTTGTAGTAACACCGTCTAAAACACCTAAATCTTGTGCTTCTTTAATATCTGCTAAATTAGCTGTATCTATAAAAAATTTCATAATTCTTTTTTTTTCGTATTAATTTAAAAAATTTACTACTTCTTGATATACTTTCTCTCCTGTAAATCCGAATTTATCGTCTAGTACTTTTGCTGGTGCTGAGTATCCAAAATGGTCTAAACCAAATACTTTTCCATTAGGTCCTGCTAAACCTTCTAAGTTTACTGGAAGACCCGCAGTAAGACCAAAAATTGGTTTGTTAGCAGGAATTATACTTTCTTGATATTCCTCATCTTGTTGTCTAAAAATACCTTCTGAAGGAATGGAAGCTATACTAACTTTTAACCCTTCTTTTTCTTCTAATAAAACAGCCGCTTCTAGTAAAGTTGCAACTTCAGAACCGTTAGCGATTAAAACTACATCTGCATTTGCAGTTTCTTTTACTAAGTACCCTCCTTTTTCGGCACCTAAAGCTTCGTTATATCTAGAATTCCCCTGAGGTGTAATATCTTTAATTCCTTGTCTAGAAAGAATTAAACCTGTTGGTGTTTTTGTGTTTTCTATTGCCATTTTCCAAGCAACACTAGTTTCTTGAGAATCCGCAGGACGTAATGCAACAAAACTTTGTTCGTGGCTATGGTTCTTTAATTTCTCTAATAAACGTATTTGAGCTTCTTGCTCTACTGGCTGGTGTGTTGGCCCATCTTCCCCTACTCTAAAAGCATCATGTGTCCAAACAAACTTCACAGGTAATTCTTGAATACAGCTTAAACGTATTGCTGGTTTCATATAATCCGAGAATACAAAGAATGTTGCAACTACAGGAATAATACCGCCATGTAATGCTATACCATTGGCCATTGTTGCCATAGTTAACTCAGCAACACCTGCTTGTAAAAATGCTCCTGAAAAATCTCCTTTTTGTAATACAGATGATTTTTTTAAGAATCCGTCTGTTTTATCACTATTAGATAAATCTGCAGAAGAAACTATCATGTTTTCTACATTCTCTGCCATATATGCTAACACATTAGAAGATGCTGCTCTTGTTGCAAGACCATCTTTATGTGTAATAGATTCAAAATCTAATTTTGGCATTTCTCCAGATAAGAAGAAATCTAATTTTGTAGCAAGAGCCTCATTTTCTTTTCTCCAGTTTGCTATTACTTCTTTTTTAGAAGCTGCATCCTTTGTTTTAGATGCAACAATAGTTTTATAATACTCTTGTACATCTCCATAAATATCAAAAGGATTTTCTGGGTCTGCTTTTAAATTTAAAAGTGTCTTTGTATAATCTGCACCAGTAGCTCCAATTGGCTTTCCGTGTAACTCACAATGTCCTTCATACATGCTACCATCCTCTGTAACAGAACCTTTACCCATTATAGTTTTACCTATAATTAAAGTTGGTTTTTCTGTTTCTGCATTAGCATCTTTTAATGCTTTTCTTATTTGCTCATGATCATGCCCATCTATAGTAACTACTTTCCAACCCCAAGCTTCATATTTCATTGCTGTATCTTCAGAGGTAACCTCATCTGTCATAGAAGATAGTTGCACATCATTAGCATCATAAAACATAATAAAGTTATTTAACCCTAAATGTCCTGCTATTCTACCTGCTCCTTGCGAAATTTCTTCTTGTACACCACCATCAGATATAAAACCATAAATTTTATGATCCATCCAATTTCCAAAACGTGCTGCCAAAAATTTTGCTGCAACTGCAGCTCCAACTCCCATAGTATGTCCTTGTCCTAATGGTCCAGATGTATTTTCTATACCTCTTGCTACATCTACTTCAGGGTGTCCTGGAGTTACAGAACCCCATTGTCTAAAATTAGCAACATCTTCTTTCTTATAGTTTCCTAATAAATAGTATTGTGCATACATTAATGTAGATAAATGCCCAGCATCCATAAAAAAACGGTCTCTAAAAGGCCAAGACATATCGGTAGGGTCATAATTAAAAAACTCTGCGTACAAAATGTGCATAAAGTCTGCTCCTCCCATTGGTCCACCTGGGTGACCTGATTGCGCTTTCTCAACCATAGCAATTGCCAATGCTCTAATATTGTCTGCCGATAACTGATCTAATTCTTTGTTCATTTCCTCTTTTAAGATTAATTTTTATAGATACTAAATACTAATTTCCGCAAATATACCTGATTTGAAGTTCTTTAAAAATAAAAATAAGCACGGAATTAACTTAATTAACGAAAATTATAGATTGTAATTAAAAACCTAACTTTTTACTCGATAATCGAGATTTATATACTCAGAGGCTTATCCTTAATTTTAAAGGTTATCTATATGGTTTTCTACGCAATTTTTTACTAAAAAATCTTAAGAATTAATCTACTAAAAATTTAAAGCCTGCAGAAATTATACTAGCCTTTAAACCAGAGTCTCTTTGGTAGTTATTATACTTTAAATCGATACTTTTTAAACCAAATCTCCATACCTGAAAATTGGTAAAAATATCGGTATAGGTTACCCCTATTCCATATTGATTTGCAGTATACTTAGACAAGTCATAATCTGATGTATAAAACGCACTGGTAGACAGGTGTTCATTATATGGAGCAAAATAATTTGCCGCTGTTTGATTGTAAAATCTGTAGAATGGGTAAACCGTAAATTTATCTGATATTTTTATAGGAATTTCTATGCTCGCCGTATGGGAATCAATTCCCCAATCATCAGAATAAAACCGATAATAAGTTCTTACTATAAAAGCTTCATTAATATAATAATGCAACCTCCCACCAATGGCTATTTTAAATCTTGAATCTGGTAACTGTTCTATAGCATCTGCCAAATGAAAATTATCTATAAATGAATCTGACACATCGCTAAAATATACTCTCTGGAACGGTGTAGACAATAGTCCTTCTTGCTGTACAAAATCTACCAATAAAGAGCCTTGTAACTTTTTTGAAAGTATCTGTGAAAAACCAAAACCTACTGCATAAGAGTTTCTTTTTTCATCCTTAAAAGGAGTAAATATTGGATTGTAATTGGTATTTCCTGTAATAGTATTGTTTAAAAAAAGTCCGTTAGCAATACCATTCCCATTAGAAGTAAAAGGTCTAAGTTCTACTGGATAAATAGCGCTCCAACTATCTAGATATACATTAGCATTTACACTAACTTCAGTGTTTTTTTGATTAAATAATTTAGTATATCCTCCTCCAAAACCAAGAGAAAAATAATCGAACTCTTTAGATACCGATATTTTTGCAGAAACAATATCATTTCTACTATCAGAACTATGCGAATAACCACCTGTTAAATTTACCCAACCATCTGCGCTAGATGCCCCAGAACTTGCAACAAAAGGGTCTGCAGGCGCACCACCATCAAAAGGGTCTACATTACTAGAAGATGCAGAGGTATATGCAGATATTCCTGCATCAATTGTAAGCACGTCATCATCATTTAAAGGTATTGAGATTATAAACGCTCCCGTTACATCTGTTAATTCCTCGGTTCCTAATCCTCCACTTACAGCTGCATTATCTCCGTCTTGTGTATAATAACTGGTTAAAAAATCTATTTCAGAAGTTTCTAAAACTCGTTTTTTATAAACTTGTGTAGAGTCTTTACGTTGTGTTTGCGACCATCCAAAAACACCTATAAAAAGAGATAACACTACAATTACACTATTTCTTTTGTTCATTATTACACTATCTTTTCCTCTATTAATTACAACCACAACCACCACCTGTTTTTCCTCCATTTGCACCTACTGCTGCTTCTCTATAAGAATGAAAGGTGCTAATATTACGATCCGATTTTTTATCGGACAAAATCATATCTGGATCATTTAAATTTACCTTGTCATACTCTTTTACAGCAACACAAGAAGTGCTACAAATAAGAAGACCTAATGCAAATACAAAACCTTTTATCATAATGTATTTATTTTTATATTTTTAGATGTGCTAACTTTTCCTATATCGTCTACAATTACACATTCTATATTTGGTAATTGATTTATTCTATTTAGTCCTACTTCTTTACCCATTACAAAAACAGAAGTTGCCAATGCATCTGCAAGTTCTGCTTTTGGAGCAAAAACGGTAACACTAATAATTCCGCTAGACGGGTACCCTGTTCGTGGGTCTATTATATGAGAATATCTTTTGCCATTAAGCATTACAAATTTCTCATAGTTACCAGAAGTAACAACTGCCCCATTAGTAATAGGTAATAATGCAAAGGCTTTATTCTTATTCATAGGGTTTGTAATGGCCACCTTCCACTCTTCTCCGTTAGGTTGCTTTCCCCATGTATTCATATCTCCAGATGCATTAATTATACCCGAAGCAACTCCTTTTTTTACAAGTAATGCTTTGGCTTTATCTGCGGCATAGCCTTTTCCTATAGCGCCAAAGCCAATTTTTATTCCTTCTTGCTTTAGATAAACTGTACTTTTTTCTTTATTTAAAATAATGTTTTTATATCCTACTTTAGCTACGGATTGTTTTATTTGTTTAGTATTTGGCATTTGTGTCATACTACCATTAAACTGCCAAATTTTATCCATAGAAGCATAAGAAATATCAAAAGCACCATCGGTTAACTTGCTAATACTAATAGACCTCTCTATTAAATCATAAAGCTCTTTACTAACTTTTACTGGTGCTATCCCAGCATTTTTATTAACTAAAGTAGTTTCTGAGTTTTTATCCCAAGAAGAAATAAGCTTTTCTATTCTTGTTATTTCACTAACTGCTAGTGTAATATAAGAACTAGCTTTAATAGAATCTTTAGCTACTACCGTAATATCAAAACGGCTCCCCATAAGCTTCATTGTTTGCTTATAAGCTTGCTGACCGTTTACTAAGACACAACTAAAAAGGATTAAAAATATAAGTGTTTTTTTTTTCAAAATTACCCTTTAAAGGATTCTAACAATTTAATATATGCTGCAGGAGTTACCTTTTTATAACTGGTTTGCCCTAAAACATTACCATCTTTATCTAATACTACCACAAAAGGAAAATATCCTTTAGAATTATACTGCTCTGCTAGTGCTTTATTTTTTTCAGCCTGTTCCTCAGATAAACTATTTTTTTTCTTTTTAGGAAAATCGGCCTGTAGCATCACAAAATTTTCTTTTGCATAGTTTTTAAACTCTTCTGTACTCCAAATTTCTTTATCTAACTTAATACATGGCGCACACCAATCCGAACCCTGAAAAACTAATACAATAGGAATATTATTTTTAGAAGAAAGCTCCTTTGCTTGTGTAAAATCTGTTTGCCATTCTTGAGAAAATAACATACTAGTAGCGCTTACTATAAAAAATACAACCAAAATTATCTTTCCCATATATGCATCTTTTAACTTTAGATAATCAAAATTTAAACCAAAATTGCCTATTTACAATTTAAAGTTACTGTTTTTTTATCGCCTAGTAATTACAAATATTACACAAACAAAAAACCACCCTAAAAATAGAGTGGTTTTTAATACTTTTTTCTTTGGGTATTAAATACCTAAAATTTTAGCATCTACAAAGAACACAGTTTCTACATCAATATGATAGTCTTCTGTAATAACTTTATCGGTAACCGTTTCTAGTTTTAAACTAAACACATCTTTCTTTATATATTCTTTTATATCTATATCAAAAGTTTCTAAATCTATAGTATTACCTACCGTATCTGGAACTTCGGTTATAGATGCAATTTTAACATCTTCCAAACCTTCAGCAGAAATAAACACTTCTAAAGATTCTAAAAAAGTAAAATCGCCATCGTCTGGTGTAGTAATAATTAACTTTAAATTCTTTAATCGTATATCTTCAATTAAATCTTTACGCGTGTCATTTATTTCAAATTCAGATTCTGAATTTGTTTCTACATCTGGAGACTGTACACTAAATGGTAAGTTTACATTTACTGCAGACTCTATAACCACACTGGTATCAAACTCCATATCAAATTTTGTAAGATCATCTAGCTTATCGCAACTAGTAAAGGCTATTAAAGCACAGAATAAGAAAACTATTTTTTTCATTTTTTAAGGGGATTTATTAGTATTTACAACAACGTAACTACTTAAATTATATTGCTTCTATTATTTGTAGAACGTAAACAAGACAACACTTTTTTTCTTAGGTTTTATTTCTTTTTCTATTTAACATTTTTTTAACATTTAAAACCAAACCCTCCAAATTTAACTTCGTAGGTAAGGGTGAATTAATAATCTTTTAAAAACGTAATAATGAAAAAAACAAAACTTTTTGCAGGTCTGGGAGCACTAGCCTTAATTGGCGGTGTATTAATCGCAGCGGATCACATTGATGCGCCTTCTACTATGGGAACAACAGCAGATATTGCTGATTTTTATGGATTTGAACCAAGTACAGGTTCTGACAATACCGTATTTGTGGTAGACTTACAATCTAATGTATTACCAGATTTAGCATACGGAACATTTGACGAAAGTATTTTAACCGAAATTAATATTGATACTAATAACGATTTAGTAGAAGATATGGTAATACAAGCCATTCCTAGAGATGGTAAAATGTACTTTTTTGGGCCAGCAGCACCTTCTACAACTGGTGTAAGCGGAACTATTCTTGTAGATTCTCCTTTAGGGTCTGTAGCTATTTCGGAAACCGATGCAATTACAGAAACCACAGCTAGTGGTGTTAAACTTTTTGCTGGACCTAGACAAGATGCTTTTTTCTTTGACTTTTTCCAGTTTAATGCTGTTATAGGTGGTATGGCTCCAGGTGGTTTTAAGACTGCGGACGAAGCACAAGATACTTTCGATGGTGCTAACACAATGTCTATTGTTGTAGAAGTACCAAATAGCCTATTGGGAGCTACAACAGGGCAAAATGCTTTAGGTCTTAGTGTTTACAAAACGTGGGTAACTACAAACAAAAAACAATAATAATTTTTATTAAAAACATATAACATGAAAAAGAGTATCTATTATTTTACAATGCTTTTATCTGCTACTACTCTATTTGTAGCATGTAATAACGATGACGATTCTACAATGCCTAAAGAAAAGGAGATGATGCCAGATTTTACTGGAACCTATACCCAAGTAGATTTTATGGGAAGGCCTGGCATTAATACTGTTTTAAGTGCAGATGACGCTACAAAAGATGAACACAATTTAGCAATACCTTCGGAAATGGCTGCTACTTTTCAAGCGCGTTTTGAAGCTAGATTAGAACAATACCATGATGTTTATGCAGGTCTTTTAGGTGCAGACCCAGCAGATGTAAATTATGAAAATAATATTCTTGGTTTAGATGCACCTACATTAACTGGTTATTTAGCTGCTGATGTTTTAGAAATTGCTCCGGATTTACCAACAACATATTTTAACCCTGGTGAAGATGTAGATATGGATGGTAGTGTTTTAGTTCCAGATGGCGATGAAGTTGCTTTAACTGGTAGAACATTACAGGATGACATTATTGATGTTTCTCTAATTCTTTTATTTGGAGGAGAAACTGGAGACCGTTTTAGTGGTCAAGACACAGATGGCGATGGTACTGCAGATTTACCTAGACTTACTTCAGACGGTGTTTCTTTAACCGCAACACCATCAGATAGCTTTCCTTATTTAGGTGCTCCTGAATAAGTTTTTTTACACCTTGTAAAAAGAGTTTTTTGGGAGGGTAACTTTTATCCTCCCAATTAAATTATAATAACCAAAAAATATATTTCCATGAAACACATATCTCTACTATTCTTAATCTTAAGTATATACTCTTGTAATACAGAAAAAGAAAATAGTATTACAAATACAGAAGATTATAACCAATATTTACATTCTACTACAGTTAAAACAACTTCTAAGTATTTTGAATTATGGAACTCTAAAATACAACCAGACAGTATGCAATTACTTAGTTTTGGTATTGTAGGTAGTGAATATAATAGATATTTTAAAAATACTGGAGATATAAAATTCTTAAAAAAAGCAGAGCAATCTTTAAAAAAGGCTGTGAGTATTGCTGCTACAGGAAGAGCTGGCTATAATAGAGCACTTGCCAGAAACTACATATCACAACATAGATTTAAAGAAGCCTTGGTCCTTGCAAAAAAAGCCCTTGAAATTGGAAATGGAGTAGATGACACTTATAGTTTATTGTTTGATATTCACATGGAACTAGGTAATTATGAGGAAGCCAACAACTACCTAAAAAAAATTAAAAACTTTTCTAATTTTGGTTACCTAATTAGGTTAGCTAAATGGAATGACCATCTTGGTAATTTAGATATAACCATACAAATGATGGAAAAAGCTACTTCTATTGCAGTTGCTAAAAAAGACGAAAATTTAATCCTTTGGTCCTATACCAATCTGGCCGATTATTATGGCCATGCAGGAGAATTAAAAAAATCCTATAACCATTATCTAAAATCTTTAGAGTTAGACCCTAATAATGCCTATGCAAAGAAAGGAATTGCATGGATTGTTTTTTCTCACGAGAGAAACCCTAAAGAAGCTCTTAGAATATTAGATTCTGTAACACAAGATTATAAAGCTCCCGATTACTATATTCTAAAAAGTGAAATTGCAGAATATTTAGGAAACGAAAGAGAACATTTATACAACTTAGATGAATATTTTAGTAAAGTTACGAACCCAGATTATGGAGATATGTACAACACGTATACAATTAATCTTTATTTAGAAAATACCCAACAATATATAAAAGCTATTACCCTTGCCAAAAAAGAAGTAGAAAATAGACCCACGCCAGAATCTTACGGTTATTTAGCTTATAGTTATCTTAAAAATGGCGAAAATAAAAAAGCTTTGCAAATTGTAACAAACCATATAGAGAATAAAACTTTTGAACCAAATATACTACTACAAGCTGCTGAAGTTTATAAAAATTCTGGGCAAGAAAAAAAGGCATTAAAACTAAAACAAGAACTATTAGATGCTAGCTATGAGCTTGGCCCAGCAACTACTTTAAAAATTGAAATGCTTTAATTAATTTTGCCGTCTTTAAAATAAAAAACATCCCTCCTATTTTAAAATTTACCTATGAAATATATTTTTTTTATTCTATTCCTTTTCAGTTCGTTATATATATCTGCCCAAGAGTTTCAAGGGTATATAGAAACCAGTAATGGAACGCCTATTGAAGGTGCTTATATTTTTAATAAAAACTCTCAGAAACATGCACATAGTAATGAAAGTGGATACTTTTTAATAGAAAAAACAAACCTAGGAGATAGTTTGCAAATTGGGAGTTTAGGATACAAAAACAGTAATACAATTATTAAAAATACATCTAACAAAAGAAACACTTATGTATTAAATGAAGCTCCTTTTGAATTAAATGAGGTAGTTATAAGCCCTAAAATTGATGCTTTATCTGTTGTAACAAAAATAGATTTACAAACAAACCCCGTAGGTTCTTCTCAAGAAATATTGCAAAAGGTTCCTGGGTTAATTATTGGTCAACATGCTGGTGGTGGTAAAGCAGAACAATTATTCCTTAGAGGGTTTGATATTGACCACGGTACAGATATTTCTATAAATGTTGATAATATGCCCGTAAATATGGTATCTCATGCACATGGACAAGGGTATGCAGATTTACATTTTGTTATTCCAGAAACCATAGAAAAAATAGATTTTGGGAAAGGTCCTTATAATGCACAATATGGAAACTTTGCAACAGCTGGTTATGTAGGTTTTGCATCTAAAGAAGCTTTTACAAAAAACACCGTTAAATTTACTTATGGCGATTATGGTTATAAGAGAAATCTTGGATTATTTAACGTCCTAAACACTAAAAAAGAAAAAGCTTATATAGCAACAGAGTTAATAGGGTTTGATGGCCCTTTTGAAAGTTCTCAGAATTTTGAAAGATTTAATGTAATGGCTAAATATTCTTCTCGTTTAGACGCCAACAGTAAATTTTTTACAAGCGTTTCTCATTTTACTAGTTCATGGGATGCCTCTGGTCAAATACCTGAACGTGCTGTAAATAGTGGTTTAATAACAAGATTTGGTGCAATAGATGATACCGAAGGTGGTAAAACAAGTAGAACAAACCTTAATATTGGTTTACAAAAAAACATTGATAAAAACACCTTTTTTAAAGCAAATACATACTATAGTAACTACAACTTTTTGTTATTTTCTAATTTTACTTTTTTCTTAGACGACCCACAAAATGGAGACCAGATTAAACAAGAAGAATCTCGTAATTTATTTGGTTTAAACACCCAATTAAAAAAGAATCTTAACTGGGGAGAAGCTAATGTAAATTTAGAACTTGGTTCTGGTTTTAGAACAGATAATAGCACGGGTAATGAACTGTCTCATACTGCAAATAGAAAAACAACTTTAAATAACATACAGCTAGGAGATATTAAAGAAACTAATATTTTTGGTTACTTAAACGCCAACTTTACTTTAGGTAATTTCACTTTATCCCCTGCGTTAAGGTTAGATAATTTTAATTTTAAGTATGCTGATGCTCTTTCTGAGGTTTACGATAATAAATCGGTATCAAAAACAGCTTTTTCTCCAAAATTAAATTTGGTGTATCATCCAAATAAAAACACACAATACTATCTTAAATCTGGTATTGGTTTTCATTCTAATGACGCTCGTGTTAGCGTTGCTCAAAATGGACATAAAATACTTCCTAAAGCTTACGGTCTAGACCTTGGAACTATATTAAAGCCCACAAAAAACTTTTTTATAAATGCTGCCGCTTGGTACTTATATTCCGAACAAGAGTTTGTTTATGTAGGCGATGCTGGTATTGTAGAACCAAGCGGTGCATCTAAACGTTTAGGTATAGATTTTGGGGCTCGTTACCAATTTACAAATTGGTTGTTTTTTAATACAGACCTTACGTATACCGTAGCTCGCTCTGTTGATGAAAATAGTGGGGAAGATTATATTCCACTAGCTCCTGACTTTACTTTAGTTGGCGGATTAAATGTAACGAACTTAGGTAAGTTTTCTGGAGGTTTACAATATAAACACTTAAATAATAGACCTGCAAACGAGGATAATAGCATTGTTGCAGAAGGGTATACTGTATTTAATTTAAATGCAAATTACCAGTGGAGTTCTTTTATTAGTACAGGTATAACTATAGACAATGTTTTTGATGTAGAATGGAATGAAACGCAATTTGCTACTACTACTAGATTACAAAATGAAACTAACCCTGTAGAAGAAATTCATTTTACACCAGGCACACCTTTCTTTATAAAAGCGAATCTTACTTTTACTTTTTAAATTATAATGCTATAAAATTATTTAAATATAAAGTCCAGTCATAATTCTTATATATAATCTCTACTCCTTTAGTAGTGGGGATTATATTATTCTCTTTAAGAATTTTTTTTGCACCACTCTTTCCGCCAAAATCTCCTCTAAACCAACTAAAAAGAGAAGTTACAGTCACCGTATTTAATTCTTCATTATAACTAGACATGGATTTTAAAAAATGTTTAGTACCAGTATTTAACTGTTCATTTATACGTTCCGTAGTATAAATAGTTACAGGTGGGCAATCTTTAGCGCCACAATTTAATGCAAAATGAATACGGAAATCTCTTTTCTTTACTCTTAACTTTCTTTCTAACTTATCTGGAAACCACTTTCTTACATACCCCAAACCTAAAGGCCATTGCGATTTTCTTATAATACCATGCTCTATTTTTTCAAAAGACAAAATACTACCAGCTATGGGTATTTGCTCTTTTTTAAAAAAAGCACTTCTATCCTTATATAAATCTGGTTTTTCTGATAAAATAACTTGTATATACCCGTTATAAATATTTAGCCAAAAAGCTAATTTTTGCTCGTCTGTTAACAACCCTTTTTCTAAATCATCTAAACTTAGTTCTGCTAATTCTTTCCTTATCTCTTCCGTATTTCCTTTCTCTTTAACACAGTTAAGAAACTCTTCAGACAATTTATTATAATCTACCTTAACTATACCAGTATTTACTTTTGATGCTTCACTAGTATAAAAACAAAAGATTGTTAAAAAAAGGAGTAATAGTTTAGATTGTAGCTTATTCATAATTCACAAATTCTTAATATGAAAATATATCGTTTTTTAAGTCGAAAAAAGAAAACCCTTATTACAAACCTACGTATATATAATTATAAAAAGTATACCACTTTTCTTTTATAAACAGTACTTTTAAATATATTTATGAGAATGATTTCTATAATAATACCATCGCATAACGAAAAGAAAAATTTAGAAAAGCTACTTCCGCACATAGAAAATCTTAAAACAACCATTTCTTATGAAATAGTAGTAGCAACTTCTCCAAATACTACAGATGGTACTAATTCTATTGTACATTCTAAAAAAATTCTACTTTTAAAATGCCCAAAAAAAGGAAGAGCTGCTCAAATGAATTATGCTGCAAAACATGCTAAGGGTTCTATTCTTGTTTTTTTACATGCAGATGTATTACCCCCAAAAACATTTTTATCAGATATTCAACAAGCATTATCCAAAAATATAGACGCAGGTTTTTTCTCTTATAAATTTGATAGCACTAATTTTTTTCTTAAAATAAACGCTTCATTTACTAGTAAAGATGGTATTTTTACAGGAGGAGGAGACCAGTGTCTCTTTATTAAGACAAAAAAATTCAATGCTTTAAAAGGCTTTAATGAAGAACAAGTTTTAATGGAAGACTTTGAGTTTTTTAAAAGAATTAAAAAAAATAAAATACCTTACACCATCATAAATAACGATTTAATAGTTTCTGCAAGAAAATATGAGCATAACTCCTATTTAAGGGTTAATCTATCAAATCTTATATTAGTTGTTTTATTTAAATTTGGTTGTTCCCCTAAAAAGTTAAAAAAAATACATTCTAAACTTATCAAAACATAACACCAAGATGCGTGAGTTGACTGATGAAATTACATTAAATGGGATTCAACAAATAGGGATTGGAGTTCAAGATGCTAATAAAGTATTTAACTGGTATAGACGTAATATTGGTTTTAATTTATTAGTTTTTAAAGATGAAGCAACTGCTTCTTTAATGACAAAATACACTGGTGGTAAAGCATGGGACAGAAAAGCTCTTTTGTCCTTAAACCTTGCTGGAGGTGGCGGTTTAGAAATTTGGCAATATACTAACAGAAACCCTATTCCACCATTAGAATCTATTAACTTAGGAGATTTAGGGATAAACATTTTAAAGTTAAAAAGTAAAAATATTACTAGCGTTCATAAGAAATTACAAACATTAAATTTAAACCTCTTATCCCCTATTTCTACTTTTGATAATCAGGAGCATTTTTTCTTTAAAGACCCATGGGATAATTTGGTACAAATAGTAGCTTGTACTACAAATTTTACTGAAAGTGATGAAGATTGTGGTGGGGTTCTAGGTGTAACTTTAGGCGTTTCAGACATAGATACATCTATTACTTTTTATAAAAATCTTTTAGGCTTTGATACTGTTGTATATAATGAAAATAACACCTTTGAAGATTTTTCTTTTGTAGAGAATCAAGAAAATAAGTATAGAAGAACATTACTAAGAAGAAGTGAAACAAAAGTGGGAGGTTTTGGTACCCTTTTAGGTCCTTGTGAAATAGAATTAATTCAGAAAGAAAATACTACTCCTAAAAAAATATATGCCAATCGCTATTGGGGAGATTTAGGGTATATACATCTTTGTTTTGATGTGTCTGGTATGAAAGCTTTAGGAGAAAAAGCTAAAAAACTTAACCACCCTTTTACTGTAGATAGTAGTTCTAGTTTTGATATGGGAGAAGCCGCAGGACATTTTAGTTATATTGAAGACCCAGATGGCACCCTATTAGAGTTTGTAGAAACACATAAAGTTCCTATTTTAAAAAAACTAGGCTTATTTATAAATCTAAAAAAGAGAGACCAACATAAACCCTTACCAAATTGGCTTATAAAATTAATGCGAATTCATCGTGTAAAAAAAGACCTTTAATTTAACTAGAAGATACAACCCCTAAAGTATATAATTGCTCCAAGTTTGGAGATTTACTACCTCCAGCAGGTTCTAGAGTAATTCCAAATGCCTCAGATGCATTTGCATTCGTTAAATTAAAAATGCGATTATCATCCTCTATAAAATCTTCTAATAAACCTACACTTGTTGGTGTAAGCGGATTTAATTTTAAGGACCATACTTGGTACACCATACCATCTGGAGGTTCTGGTAAACCTTGCGCATCTATATAAAGTTTTTCTTCTTTTTTATTCCAATAAACTTTAGCATAAGATGTAGGAGAAACTTCTTGACCTCCTAAAGGAATAACTGTTATATTTTTATCTCTAATAGTACTTAACAAATCTTCCGATTTAGCTAATGAAGTTTTTGCGTCAGAAATTTGCTCCTCCAAATTAATACGTTGCCCTTCTACTACTTCTATTTGAGATTGTAATTTTTCATTTTGATTATACAAATACGCTCCACCTATTATTAAAAGGATAGATGCTGCCCAACCCATATAAGAAGTCCAATTTGTTTTATTTTCTTTTAAAGGAACTACTTTAAAGGAATTTAGATTTTTAATTTTATCGTAAACTTTAGCAAAATCTAAAGGCATTTTTGGAGCTGCAGTTTTTGAAAGTGCTAAAATAGATGCCTCTATAGCTATAATTTCTTTTTGTACATCTGGATACAAACTAGCATGCTCTGCCACCTTCAGATTTTCATCTTCTGAAAGTTGACCAGCTACATATAGCTCTAGTATACCCGATTCTATGTACTCTTTTACATTCATTTATAACTGCATGTTTTCTCTAAGTTGAGAAATACAACTTCTATTTCTTGTTTTTACTGTTCCTACAGGAATATCTAATTCTTCAGACACTTCTTTTTGTGTATATCCTTTAAAATAAAGAAGTTCTATTACTTGAATACATTTTTCCTTTAATTTAGAAACCAAACTATGAAGGCCTTTCGTATTAACTTCTTTTTCTTCACCTTCTGATTTGCTTTCAAGGATACTTACGAAGTAATCTGCAGAAAGGTTCTTTTTTTGGTTTTTATAATTTTTAGAGCGCATTACATCTATAGCTGCATTCCTTGCAATATTTACTATCCAAGTAAAAAAGCGACCTTTAGAACTATTATAACTTAAAGCATTATTCCAAACCTTTACAAATACATCTTGGCAAATTTCTTCAGCCAAATTATCATCTTTAACTATTGTATTAATTACACCACAAATATTTTCTGCATACATAGAATGTAGTCTCTCAAAAGCGAAAGTATCTTTTTGCTGAAAACGTGTTATTAATTCTTCTAATTGCATAAGCTTTTTTAGGCTCTTTAATTAAATAGGTTACCTTCAAAAATAAGGTATTATTAATTAGTACTCTTTATTTTAGAGAAGTATTCCATATAAATTAAAATCAAAAAATTATATATTTCTAATAAACCCTCATTGCAAATAACTAAATGAAGGCTATCGCCTACTTATTTTTTTTCCAATCGCTTACAAAAAAAGAAAAAGGATTTACATAATCCTAATAAACCCTCGTTGCAAATGATAAAATGAAGGCTATCGCCTACTCATTTTTTATTTGCAATCGTTTACAAAAACTATGTTTTTGACACTATAGAAAATAAAAAATGAACTGTTTACACAGTTCATTTTACTATTAAGTCGGGATGACAGAACTAACAACCCATCCATATATCATTAATAATCAAATAGTTACTGTTATTTTTCAAAACAGGTAACCGAATAGGTAACTTTTGCTTTGATTCTATTTCTTTTTGATTGTACTAAGATACTATAAAATAGTAAGTAAACTAAATCAAATATTTTGGACTAATACCGCTACCATTTTAGACATAAAAAAAGCGTCTTAATAGACGCTTTAGGAAATTAACAAAAGAAATCATAACGCTTTATTCAAAACCACCTTCCTACTCCCTTTTAATTCTTTCAACTCAATTTCTAATCTTTCATTATCTCCTAAAACAAACTTAGGAAGCACATAAACAAATCTTTGATACAAACCTCTCATAATAGATTTTGGCATTTTATGTTTGTATATAACTTCTTGTTGTAGGCTTTGGTAAGAAGCTTTCCTTTTGGCGTTTCCATTGGTTACGTAAATGTTAAGATAGTCCACATCAAAATTTATTTCCGAGGTATTTTTGATTTCAATGGCCAGATATACTTCATCACCATCATAGACCAATTTTTGCAATTGCAACTGCATACCTTCTTTTCGTATCGTTGCTAAAGTCTCATACTTAGAATTAAGTACATAGGTGCAAGCTCTATAAAAATAATCCATTTTATCTTTTTTCAAATAAGTTACTTTCTTCTCTTTTATAGCCGGTAAAACCTTTGGCTCTTCGTTACCGATACTTTCGTTTTCGAGAATAAAATAATTCAACTTTGGTAATTCTTCAGCGTACTTTAAAATATACGAATACACCTTTCCATTATTCGTTACTGCAAGCAGATTACTTTCTATTCCTGGCTTTGCTTGGAGTAATCCAAAATACTGCTCCTTTTCTCTATTATAAGTAAATACAAAATGGGTAGCTCCAGTAATTCCCTGGCGAATAGGCTTAGGAAAAAATAAAGCTACATTCTTTTTATCATTAGCATAAATAGTATCTAATGATTGCTGTGCTATTATTGAATTGGAACAGATAATGAATAAGATTATAATATATGTTTTCATAAGAGTGCGTTTAACAAGTGCTCTTTTAAGGGCTTTTATAAGGTTGTGTTTTAATTAGTGCTTTTTAAAAGCCTTTAATACTTGGGCATTATGGGCTTTCCAAATAATTGGCTCAATGTTGGTTTCGGGGTTCTTAAAATGAGTTGGTAATTATCGGTTACCGTCACTTTTACATTTCGGTGGTTCCGCTGGAATATCTTTCTAACACCACTAACTTGTGGCACACCGGTAATATTTATTTCATCCACCAAATCTCCCACTACTTCATTGGTTGCTTCTGCTCTAAAACTATTTTCTACATAAATACCCTCGCTCCCATCTTGTAAATCAAAAGCTTTCAGCTTTACTGGCTTATGATTGATGTTTTCAATGATTATCATAGTTCTGTTCGCTTTAAAGCTTACAAAACCATAGATAGTCGCGTTTTTGCTTACCAAAATATTATTGATGTAGGCAGCCTTAGTCAGTCGCATTTGCAAGCGGTAATTATTCTTTATGGTTTGCTTCCCATCAACACGTACATAAATAAAAGCGTCCGTATTTTGGGTATTCATTACTTGGTTAGCTATCGGGTGTGAAGCAAAAAAGAGCTGATGTTCCAAACTGCGTTCTTTGGCGGCGACATTCGTTTCACTTTCTGCAATACCATCATTATCTATAGTATCTTTTTCTATTGTTTTGGGGGATGCAATAGGTTTTTGTTCCGATTGCCGATACCCTCTATCGGTATAATTAATACGGCCTTGACTATAGATACTATCTACCATTCGCATCTTTTCTTTATCTAAAAAATCGGCGTCATAGACTCCTGTAGAATCTAATAATCGTTCATCATAAATACTAGGTGCATTATTCTCTCTTACTTCCTTTAAGGCATCTAACGCTTCCAATTTAGAATCATATTCTACTTGTCCTTCTTCTAGTTTAGGAACTGGTATTTTATTATTCTCCATAGTTGACTCTTCCTCTTCTCCTAGAATTATTGCGGTATAGGCTCCAATAAAAAGAACCACACATAATAAGACTACCCCAAAGACTATTTTATTCTTTTCTATTTTCATAATCATCCTCTTTTTAATGCTAATATGGGCTTATGGCTTTTACTGTCCGTTAGGGACTTTTTTTAGTTTATTTTCAAAAAAATTGGTAATCAAAAGCCCATGGGTATTATTAGGAAAGTTCCTATCTACATGCATTACATTTCCAGAAGTGGTTAATTCATAGGTATCTGTTATAGATCCTCTATTAATTTCAAAAATGGTAGTACTTTCAAAGCGATATGGCTCTTGCGTAATATCTATTTTTGAATCTATGCGCAACACCTTTTGTATCAAAGAATACTGCAATATGCGGTTGTATACGCCGTCTGTTTTTTTTTGTTGGTACAAAGCATCTACAGAACTGTCTCCTAACCACAGAGCTTTTTCTAAATGCTTTTCATAATTACTGGCATCGATATGATAAAAATAGGTGTGAAAAAGCTCTAGATGTGCCAGTAATTCTACTTCTAAATTTTCGTGTTGCGAAACCAACTGTAAAGGAATTACACTACCGTCTGTATTTACAACAAAGGCATTGTTAACGGTTTCCTTGTGCAACTTAACTACCATCAAAATAGAAACAATACTGGTAAGTACTGCCCCTATAACTACTGTTAAAACGATAAATCGATTTTGTTGAAGAATAGTATATATATTTTTATAAGGTGTTTTCATAATGGTTTTACTCTTTTAATTATTCCATGTGCATAGGCCCACTTATCCGCCTGAAAAAAGTTTGAAGACGAAAGAGGTGGCTCTTCTGTAGAGTTTAAATTTTAATAGCACTATAAACCCTATAGAGCCAAATTGTAATAATGGTGCAAAAAAGTTACTTCCCCAATCGGTGCCAAAAAGACTACTCCAAAAATTAGTATTGATTTCTGTATAGAGATTATTGACAAATACATTTACAAGAAAAAAGGCGGGTACCAACATATATACTCCTGCATAGAGTTTAAAGAAATTATACGCTAGGCTTCTAAATTTCTCAAATACGGCAAGACTAATTACCAAAGGAAAAAATGCTTGCATTATGCCTAATAAAAAATAACGTTCTGCCAGAAACAATGGATAGATAAACAAATCTAGCAACCATAGAAACATAGCTACAATAAAGGACAACATTTTAAGACCATACAATGGGGTTACCAAGGCTTCATAAAGCATAGCCATTGCTTTTTTGGCGGCTTCCAAAGCACCCACATCCTGTTCCAAGTCCACATCTTGTAATTGTAACGGGAGGAGTGCTGGAGCCGTATCTCTATATTGTCCTTCAATAGCTACCAATATGGTATCAAAAACAGTCAATACCTGGGTAGAAAAAATAACTAGAATAATTACCGCAAAATTCTTGGCTAATTCTGCTGGGGTTAATCCCCAAGTATACCCTTCATTATTCGCTACGCCTTCATTGTATTTTTTTAAGATATTAATTAGAAAGAACAGAATAGCAAGGGTTTTCATTCCTGTCATGGTGTATTGCGAAAAATCACTATTCTTAATCGTGGTAAATACCGCATCTACATATTCTAATCCTATACTTAAAGCTAGACCTGACATCCGTTAGTATTTTGCTTTCCTGCTGTTGATAACGGACTGCATTTCTCTAAAAGAAATAATCTCTCGATAACGCCTGGTCTTTGCTTCTATTTCCGCCACCATTTCTTTAGATTCTAGCTCTTTTGCTTTTAATACTTCTGCCCGTTCAGCATCGCTCATTTTTAGGCTGCCATTGGAGAGTATCTGATCTATATAATCCATTCCTTCCATAGAATTTTCTATAATAGCATTAAAGGACTCGGATATCCGATTTACTTCATGCGGTTTTATATAGGGTGAATTAAAAATCTCACGTAAATCTACCTGTACCATATCAAATAATTTTTGATTGTTGCTTGCCAGTTCCTTCACTGCCTTCAATTGTTTTATGACATTATTGACTTGTTCCACATTCTCCTTTTGCTTTTTTAGAAACTTTACGGTTTTTAATAATTGAGAGGTCTGTTTCCCTGATTCTAACAGGGATTTAATAAAGCTAATAAAATTGGTATTATCATACACCGGCACCCCTTGGGCCGTAGCACGGCCAGGCAATAAAAGGATTAAGGTCAAAGTCAGTACTATTCCTAATGTTTTCATTTTCTGTTTCATAATTTTTTTGATTTTAACAGGCATTGCCTGGTTTTTATTAATAATTCTTTTCTATAAATTCATTGATAGCGGTCTCCATATTTTGAGTTTCCTCATAAATGGCCATTATGGCCTCGCTTTCTTTACCGTCGGTTAGGTATGCGGCATACACTTCGTTTGGGACTTCCAATCGGAAAATATTGCTTTCCTTTCCTATTTTGATAAACATCTCCGTGTACTTTCGTTCTCCAGTAAGATTGTTTCGGATAGATTTTAATTGATTTAAATCGTGACTAGATAGGCTAAGCCTATTTTTTAATTCTTCGTAGCCTTTTTCATTATTCAGGCTATAAATCACTTGGGTATTTTCTAGAATACTTGCCGAAGTGGAATTGTTAGGGAGTTGATTAATCGATTGTAGAATAATACCGATAGCTCCGTTTTGTTTTCGAATCGCTTGATAATAGAATTCTACACTTTCTAATACATTGTCGAATTTCAACTGCTTGGCGAACTCATCAAAAAGAATGATGCCTTTTTCCGCTTTGTTGCGCCAAATGGTTCGTTGTATGGCGGACTTAATTAGCTTTAACATTACCGAAAGGATTTCCTTATTATCTTTTACTTCATCCAATTCAAATACTATCATCCGCTTGTCTTCTATTTTATACGTCTGATCTTCGCTTACATGGAATAGAAAACTGTATAATCCATTATCCACATATTCCGAAAGGATGTGTAGAAAATTGTAGACACTGAAATGTGTTTCTCTTACTTTGATTTCCTCCATAAGGATATCCTTTTTCGCATCTACAAATTGATATAAAGTAGCTAAGGAATGTCCTGTTCTAACGGTAGCATAATAATGCAACAACACTTTTTTAACGGCTACTTCTTCCGCTTTGGTAGTTTCTTTTCCAGAAGCCAACAGCTCTAGTATAAATACAGCTAAATCTTCTAATCGTTCTGGAGTTAAATCACTTTCATTAGAAATATAAAACGGATTAATTCCCAAGTTTTTTCCCTGTTCGTAACGTAGAATAATATGATCGTCTGGATAGAGTTTGGCAAACTTAGAATACGAGCCTCCTAAATCTATAATCACTAACCGAACACCATCCTCAAAGTATTGGCGAAGTATATTATTGGCTAAAAAAGATTTCCCTTCTCCTGTTGGAGCGAAAATGGCAAAATTTCTGGCTTTGATACGCTTTTTCTTTTCATCCCAAACATCTTTGAGTACTGGAATATTATGCTGCCGGTCATTAAATAAGATGCCCGTTGCATCCGATTTATAATTGGTGTTATTGATATACAAACACAAGGCATGTTTTAAATCTGTTACATACAAATCTTCATTAGAGAAGTTGGAAGAAAAACAGCAATAGGAATTCAGAAAATAATTTTTCCGCTCCTCCCCTTTTGGGTAGTACGGAACAATATCCAATTCCTTAAATTCCGTTTTTATTTTGGAGGCAATAGTACATAGCTGTTGGGCTTCTTGCGACCAGAAAATAATATTGAGATGCCCGCGTATAATTCTTGAGCTGTCATCTTCATTAATTTTAGCAACAATAGCCTCAATCTTTTTTTGAATGACTTTGTTCTGTGTTCCGAAGTTTGAACTCTTACTGAGTTCTTCAATTTTCTTATCTAATAGTTTTCTCCATTTGTGTTTATCATCTAGATAGATGATTTGATTAAGGATATGGTTTTCATTCAGATTCAATCCTAATCCATCCATAAAACCTTGATGGAATACAAAATCGTCGGAAGTGAATTTATCATTGGTTTTACTACTCTGTACTACATCTCCAAAACAGAGTTCGCTATTGACTGCCAGAACATCAAAATGGTTGTTTCCAATTTCAATATTCTCTTTTTTCAGTTGTATATCCGTATCAAAACCTTCATTAAATCCATTAAAGTAGGCATCGCATACATTTAGTATTTCACTCTCGTTTAATGGCTTTAGTGCCACTTTGCGGCTATTATTGATAAAAGAAACGGCATCCTTTACAGAGCCTATAAATTCCTGAACATTCGTATCTAATTCTTTAGAAATACCTTTCTCTACTTTCCGAAATGGGTTAGTAAACTTAGCCGCATTCAAAGCTTTGTTATTTGGCAAAATAAAATAGAGGTAGCTGGAATGTACTAGGTATTCTCGTCCTTTAAAATAGCTATTTGTAGCCCTTTGTAAAAAAGTACTATTAGGTAATTTATCTGCCGAATATTCGTCCTTTTTGTAAATATCTTGTTTATGGATAACTGTGCTTGTGGGTAAGGATTTAAAAGCCTGAAACCACGAACCGTGCATATCTTCAAAGTCTTTTTCGGATAAGCAGTAGATTTCGGGGGAATCTACTTTATAACCAAGAACAACATTACCATTATTAGCGAATATTATGTTGTCTTGTATATCTATAATCGGATGGTATGCGGATAGATTTAGTTTTTTCATATAGATTAATAGTTTTAGTTATTTGAGAACCGAATGACCTTCTAAAATACCTGCGATGCAGGCATTTTTATTACTGATGGTTTGCGGAAATACCTTCTTAAAGTGCAATAGCGAAGGGTTCTTTGTAAAATGTGTTAATGCTATATACAAGACTCCATTAAGTACGAAAACACAAAGGATGACTAGAAAACTAAAAGAAAAAATGATAAACAATAGCGAACCAATTACGGATGTCATCATTAAAGCAAACAGCGATATGGGCAAACCCATAATTACCGCTCGTTTTCTAATATTTTTATATACTTCGTATTTTTTCATATAACATCATTTTTCATAATACATTCATACTTAATGTCGCTTAGCGACTTAGACTACGATACCGATTAGGTAAGTGAAAATCCCTACTACTGCACCTGCAATAAGTACAAATACCAATACCCGGGTGATTCCTTTTTTTAAATCTGCATTTTCACCAAAAAAATGTCCTGCATTGAATAGAAAACCTATTAAAAAAATTATTCCTAGAATTATGGGAAAGATGGTTCTTATAGTATCCGAAACATCGGTAACAGAATCTTCAATACCTCCAATTTGTGCAAAAATGGAGTTGGTTATAAATAATAAAAATGCGCTTAGATAGATTGATTTTTTCATGCTCAAATAGTTTAAATTATATTACATTTTCGTTGTAATAAAAATACACTATATTTGAATTCAAACAACTGATTATCAATATTTTACATAAATAATATTGTTTGAATTGTTTTGCTTTTAATGGAGAATAAAACGAATCAAATCTTATTAGAAACCTGCAATAAAATCATCTCGATTATGAAAATACGTTGGAAAAAGATGCTCCAAAACGTCAGCTTTATGCTTTTGCTACTGAAAATGTGTTTCCTTTTTGGACAACAAAAAGTGATTGTTATAGATCCTGGACATGGCGGAAAAGATACTGGCGCTATCGGTATACATGGAATTCTAGAAAAAGAAGTGGTTTTACATATTGCTAAAGAAATTATTAGACTGAATAAAACACTTTTAGAGGGTAACTTTGATATCTACTTAACCCGATATAAAGACACTTTAATTTCTTTATCCGATAGGACTCAATTAGCTAAAAGGTTGCATGCAGATGCATTTGTGTCTTTACATTGTAATGCTTCACCAACGTATTCTAAAGGAATGGAAGTTTACGTCCATACTTCAGATAATTTGTATACCAAGGTGTCTATTGCTTTAGGATTATCTATACTCCAGGAAAGTACTGAAAAGTTAGGCTTTAAAAAACGTGGGGTAAAATTTGCTAATTTCCAGGTACTTCGGGAAACAGTTTCTGTTTTTCCGGCAGTGCTTGTGGAAATGGGGTTTATTACCAATACAGATGAAGCCGACTATTTTTTAAAGCCTAAAAATAGTAAGGCTATGGCATTGGCTGTATTAATAGGGATTACTAATTATTTAAATTCGGCATTATGAAAGAGTTTTTTGTTGAGATAGTGAGGGGTTTGAGGGAGTTAATTTTAGCTGTTTTTAAATCTATTAAAAGAATTTAGTTCTTTTATCAAACAACTTTTATAGAAAAACCTCTTAATTTGTTAAGTGTCTGGATACATTTCATTACTCGTTTCAATGAACCTTCTCCAAAAGAATGGGAATGGTAGTTCACGATGATACAGACTCGTAATTGTAAAAATAAAATCATAACCGACTTTAATGGAATCAAATTCTTTTTCTGATGAGAAAAGTTCGACTTCTTCTTTCATCTCTTTTTTATAATCTTCTAATAAATCATATAGTGTAATTGAATGTTTAACTTTACCCGATTCCCTACTATACAAGTTGTTCAAATAAAATTCTTCTGTTTCCGATTTCGGAAACCAAATTTGAAGATTTAGTTTTTTGTCAAAAAGTTCTAGAATTTTTTTCAAATCCTCATATGCTTCATTGCTATTTAATATAGCACACCAGTCAGCAAGAAACGTAAGAAGCATACTTGATTTTTCATCTTGCTTTTTAGTACCTATATAATAATCTACTAAGCTTTCATAATTTTCTCTGAATAAAGGAAAGAACCCCTTTAATATTTTTGCATCATGAATTCCTACAACTAATGTCCTTAGCCATTTTATACATTCATCTTTTTTCCCTGTTAGATAGAGAAATCTCATTGCTGGTTCAATATCAATTATATGATTATCATAAAGAGGGTAGTGAGATGGAGGGTTTGTCTTAATTAAAGAAACCAAAGCTTCAGATATAGTGATTACTGACCTCTCATAAACTGTTGCAAGTTCTTGAGTTTTTTGATTCAAATGATATTGATAATGTCTAATTTCGGTTAAACCAATATTAGCAAGTATTCCTATCTCTTCCCAAACGGTCAAACTATATTCAATTTGATTTTTCGAATAACGTTGTAAACTATGTTCAACGAAATAATAATTATTAACTTTATTGAAATATGCTATGCCTATTTCACGTCTTATAGAATGAAGGTTGTAAAACTCTAAATAAACATATTTTTCCTTAAAATGGTCTTGACTATTTAGCCATTCAAATGATTTTAAGATGGTTTTATCAGCAGCATATATGGCTGACTTAATGTAACCATTATCTTCTGCCCATTTAAAAACGATACTAAGGCATATTTGTAATAGTTTTAATCTCTTGAGTACAGGTTTTTTTGTTTTAAGCGGTTTATCTAGAATTAGATTTACGAGCTTTTTATAATGATTTAAGTCATAATCTTTAAGTTCCAAAAAAGCTAATGTCTTCTTTAAAAGCGAACGCATTTCGGAATTAAAGAGTCTTTCAGAAAGAAGATTTTCTGAAACCATTTTGGATATATCGTCAATACCCCAAAAATCGAACTCAAGACCTTCTTCTTTAAATTTTTCGGTATACTGAGCCCAACTAATTTGTATAGTTTGCTCAAGGACACCGTTTGTAGCAACGACAATTACTTTTGGAAGCTTTTTTTGACGAGCAGTTAATGATGTGTTTATGTAAGCTTCCCTTATTTCATTTAGGGATTGTCGAACACTATTTTGTCCAGAGTCCCAAACAGAACGAGCAATATTTCCTTGCTTTACAGTTATAAGAAATAATTTTTCGACTTTATCCTTATCTTTTCCAATGGCTGCTATATCCACACCATACTGTCTACCCTTTTGCGGTTTAGATATAGGAGTAATACCCTTACTATTGAGAATATCAATCAGTAAAGTGTCAAGTTCACCATCTTCTTTTAATAATGCTAAGTATTCGCTAGTTAGAAAGTTCATCACGTTTCATATTTTGCCACATTAATCTAAGCTTCTCTTGACCTATTTCGTCAATAGATTGAACACGAGCTACCTCGAAACTGCTTCTGAAACTTTGCATTTCAGATTCCTGAGAGTATTCCCCTTTGTGCTTTGAAAAAAAGGATTTACCGGCTCTAAGATTCACATTTGTTAGCATATCCAAAAAGGAGTCTCTTTTATTTTCAGAAGTATCCATTAGTTTTTGTATTTGAACGTTTTGTTGTTTTAGAAAGTACTGCATTCGTTTATCAGAAGGCTCAAACTCGTTTACCAACTCTAAATCAGAAACTTGCTGATAATATTGTTCCGAAGCATCGATTATTTG
This sequence comes from Maribacter vaceletii, assembly GCF_003634105.1. Classification (GTDB taxonomy): domain Bacteria; phylum Bacteroidota; class Bacteroidia; order Flavobacteriales; family Flavobacteriaceae; genus Maribacter_B; species Maribacter_B vaceletii. The sequence goes on from NZ_RBIQ01000010.1 coordinate 87,705, forward strand.
GTCGATAACAGACTTAATGACTTTGTTCGCTGATTTTTTTTTCTTCTTTAAAATCTCTGTGACAGAGTAATAATTTATTATTAAGTATTTTACAAATAATGTTGCAATATGGTTTCTTACACGTTCACTATTATATTTTACCTCTAAAATACTGAAAAGCATCTCTGAGGCATATTTTCTGTCTAGAATATGACCTACAATCATATATACTATATAAACGGAATCTACATCGGAAAAATCTTTTAGTGATTCTTTCTCAAGTCCAATACTATCTACTTTAGAGCTTAAGTTACTTATTACGAATGGTAAAGCAAATTTGTACAAATTATTATCAGAATTCAACCAATCCAAAAACAACTTTTCGATAACTTTGGGGTGATTAAAATAAAGTTCTTGTACTATACCTTCTAAAACTGAAATTCCTTTGAGATTATTATTATTATTATTAACCCAATTATTAATAAACTCCTCTATAACATCAGGATGTGAAACTGTTATGCTTTTTAACCTATATTGTATTGTACTATAAATACCTTTGTATTTAGCATCAGTATAAGTCAATAAATTCAAGCAGTTTTGAAAGTAATCTTTATCCTCGTCAAGCTTAAATTCCTCATTTATAGACCTAGCTACTTCATTTTGAACATCTATATTTTTTAGTGATAACAACTTTATAATGATTCCTTTTGCGCCATCTATTTTTTTTAAGTACTTATTATAAAATCTTGTTATAATTCCTAAGCTTTTTTTAGAATTCCTCTCTGCTACCTTCTTTATGCTATCTTGAATTTTATTTAAAAATATTAGTTCTTCTTTTGGGTCTTTTATCACAACTTGATAAGCTGCACTAATCCCTAAATGAGTCACATCTTCACTAGAGCTATTAATAAGTGATAAAATTTTATCTTGATATGGATAATCTGTTTTGCTTTCAGATAGACCACCAAATATTGCAGTGTTAAATTCAAAAATATCCGGATTTCCCTCTTCTTCAATCATATGCAATATCTCGATTGCATCTTCAGGTTGTTTACAGGTATACTTTCTAAGTGATTCATAAATTGAATAGCCCGCCATATTATTCTTAATTCTATTAGATATTAGTGGCAATAGTTCAATAAACTCTTTTTTATCTGGTATATCAAAATCTCTACAATACGCATGAAAATCTTGCCAGAATTCAAAATATTCAGGATTTTCTTTCAAGCGTTTTAAAAATAAACTAAGCATTGTTTGACTTTGGTTAAATAAAAAATGAATGTATATATAAATGCGTTAATAGTTCTTTTTTTTTGTCAAAAACATTATGTTGTATCATAAGACTCAACTAGTCTTTTAGCATAAGCGAAAGCAACTGTTTTAATCCATGATTTTTTTATTATAAAAATCCAAAAAACTAATAGAATTCCTAAAAGTGATAGTGAAATAATTGCGCCTGATGTTAGGTTAAACATCTTAATATTTGAATAATATTCCGATAGTAAAATAATTAAAACACCAACCATAATAAATATTATGGCAGGTACTTTTAAAGCCCATAAATTTCTACGAAACCCATAATTGATATTTTCATTAAATAGTAACTTATATTTCGCTGTGTCTCTAGTTAAACTTCTTAATTTATGACACCATGTTTCATAAATGTTATCTGCTTTTTCTGGGTTCTTACGCTCTAAGCTTTTCATGTTTTCAGAACCAATTCCTGTAGAATCAGCCATTTTAGCATGAATATCTTTTTTTAAATATTTAGTCAGAGAATTATTTGAAAATCGCAAAATTTGAGTACTCGGAGCTCCTCCCCATTCATTCCAAAGCCTATTTTCAGATTTCTTCCCTTTGTCTCGACCTAACTGACCTAGAACAAAAGTTAAAATAGTTGTCAGACCTAACCCTCCGATAAGACTATAAATATTTTGGTAATCAATTGAAAAGTATAATCCAACAATGATTATTGGCAATAAAGTTATTACACTTGGATATACTCTTGCTTTTAACTCATATTTATTTATCATTCTTGAACTTTGTTTTGAAAAGTGAAGGGAACTGCTGTACCATAACCATTGCGAGTATTACAATTTAAATGATGATTCAAAATATTACCCTCAGTTGTATAAACATTTGCACCTCTTCGTATATATGCATTAGTTACCTTATAACTAGGGTGTTTCGGCGCTCCCTTTGATGCTGAGACAAATGCATATTCCGTTTTTATCTCATCTAATATTGAAGGGGAAATATTTCTATGACTTCCATGATGTGGAACTTGCTTCCAATTAACTCTTGAAATATCTATACCATAAACTTTAGAATACTCTATGACTTTCTTCAATGCTGGAATGCCTGAATCTCCTGTAAATAAAAACTTCTTATTATCAAAATTTAATAAGTTAACAACACTAGAATTATTTTCTGAGGAAGTGTCCCCAGATTCGTCTAATGTTTCAATATCAAAAGTTTCTTCAATCCAACTTAAAACTGTAGATTTTGCTGAAGCAAAAGTTCTTTCAAGACTCCCGACTAAGCCTGCCATTTTTTGTTCTGGTGTTTTAGCTGAATTTACAAGTAATTCCTCATAATACTTTTCAGTAGGCCCAAGAACTTGAATAGTCCCATTTAAAAAACTAGTACCAGCAAAAGGCTCTTCTATCGGTATGTTTTTTTCATTAGCTATTTGTTCAAGTTCATATGCATAACGATATGCCTTTCTCATCCTTTCTTTAAGACTCTCGTCTGTAATTCGTCCATCATGAAATAAATCACGAATTCTGTCAGAATGATTCCATGGTAAATGCATCCATAATTTACCTACAGACATTTCTTCTAGTATCACTCGTAATCCTGACGTATGGTCACTATCTGGATGTGTCGAGATAACTAAATCAACATAGTTCATCCCATATTGATTTTTAATTAGTTCTACTAGTTTTTTTCCAGAGTCTTTACTACCTCCATCAATAACTACGATGTATTGTTCTTTTTCTTTATTACTAAAGTCCCCAAAACGCATAGCTAATGCATCTCCACTTTTCTCTCCATCACCAACGGGAAGCATATCTATTTCTAATTGATTCATAATTAAATTGGTTTGCGATATTTCTACTACTTATTCAAAAACCTCTCCAATATTAAATTACTGACAAGCTGACACTTACAAATGAGTAATCAAAATACTACCTCTTATCCCCACAACCCTTATCAAAGGCTACCAAATTAAATAACTGTCGCATTCTAGAACGAACTCTGTTACCATAGCGCTCCTCCAGTTCTTGAGCATTAAGATTGGTTGTAGCATGTGTTTTTACTCTTCTACTAAGCTCTGGATGACAAAATAAATCATAACGAGAAAGCAGAATCTCCCCCATCACATTACAATCTTTACCATAATGTCGTCCGATTGGTTCAACACCTAAATCATCAAAACAGAAGTATTGACTATCACCATAGTCCTCTATCGTTTTATAACCAATATGGTTAAACCCAAAAGCAATGTTTCTAGTTGGAATGATTTTATACGGTTTTCATTCATCATGAAACTGTTTTAATTCTAGTATTCAATTCAGTAATTCTTTCCATCAGCTTGTCAAAACTAATTGTAGTACCATAAAACATACTTTCTTGCATAGTTTTATAATTTTTCTCCCAATCTTTAATGGTTTCTTCTGGCGGCAGAATACTAATTAATTGGGGGCTATGGTTTGCGTAGTCAATACCTCTTATGGCATTAAAGTTTTTTCTGTGTGCAACAATTGTATCGTATAATTCAACATCTTTCAGGGCTTCTGTGCCGTGAGTTGTATCCATTAGTTTTTCTAAATCATACAAATGACGACTCATTCTTTCTACTCTTATAAACTTAGTGTCTTTTTGAAATTCCTCATGTAATAGGAATACCTTCTCCAAAAAGGTTCGCTTAGGAGAAACAACAGGTATTATTATTTCTGTTTCCGCAAATGGGAGTTCTCTAAATACCTCTGAAACCATAGAAATAATAGCTTTGTTTTCTACTGGCTCCATTAAGGAACGTGCGCCAACTTCTATCAGCACTCTAGGTCTTAAATAGTCCGATTTTTCTGTTAAAGATGTATATCGTAATTCAATAACTAAAGGATCAGTGTCTGTGTCTTTTGTTTCTTGAACAACTAATTCATAATCTGGAACACCTAGTTTAGTTAAAGCAGCATTGATGTCTTTATAAAATTCACCCCCAATAAAGGAGCAAGATGCCTTACGTAATTTTTTAACTTGAGTTTTACTCAATTGACCTTCAAAACCTAAATGTTTTCTGTCAATTACCAAGTCAATATCTTCTGAAAAACGCTCTATTAAATTCCAAGCTTTACTCAAAGATGTTCCTCCTTTAAAAACAATATGTTTTGAATACGACAAAGAAAATATAATATGCAATGCTAAAGTTACCCACCAATCTTTTTCAACTGCAGAAGATGGAAGCCCAGTTTTTTCACTGACTTGATTGAATATGTTCAGTTTATCTTTATTGCTAAGTTGTATAAACGCTTTCATGTTTAATTATTCTTCATGATTTTTGATATCCAAGCAGGTGCTAGTTTAGCATCATGTCCAATAATTTCTTGCTTTTCTTTTTCAAGATGTATTTTAATTTTTTCTAATTGGGCTGCTGTTACATTGTCCTTTCCAATTTCCTTAAGCGCTTGAATAATTAAACTTGTAATTTCTCCTTTTACAGCTAAGTTCTTTGGAGAGGTTCGTTTAAATTTTATGGTTCTTTTACCAACTACTATACTTCTTGGAGCTCCGTCCGTTAAGAAAACAACGTTCATTGGAATTTGAGTTGATAATCCTAACTTATTAAGAGCTGTTGTTCCTGTTGGGATAATTCGTGCTTTATCTCGGGCAGCAATTGCTACTGCAATTTCTTCTATTGTAGGATATAAAACGCCTAAAAGTTTGTCTTGTTTTGGGTATAGATATATTCCATGAGCTAGCCTGACTAAGAACTTTTTGTTTTCAAGCCTTAATAATGATTTTTTTACCACTTCAACATTCCCCATATCATCAAAGTTTGAAGGGAATAGAATACTCCCTTTCTTCATTGATTTTATTTCGTTTTCAATTCTAGTTTGAACTGAATTAGTCATTCCTTATTTATTTATTATGTCCCAAATTTAGTAAATATTTGGGACAATTGCCTAACTTATTTCGAATACTATTCTTGAGAGCATTATTGACCTAAGCAGAAAACGGGTGTATATAAAAGCCAGAGCGAGTAAATATTCAACATCTTTTGTCAACTGACTTTGCGTCAAAACTTATTAAGTTAAACGTTTGCCGCATTCTAGAACGCACCCGATTACCATAACGCTCTTCTAGCTCTGCCGCGTTTAGATTCGTAGTAACATGGGTTTTCATTTTGGTTTGTAAAAAGAACTCATATCGCGAAAGCAATATTTCCCCCATCACATTGCAGTCTTTTCCATAATACCTCCCCATAGGTTCTACACCTAAATCATCAAAACAAAAGTATTGGCTATCACCATAATCTTCTATGGTTTTATAACCAATATGATTAAACCCAAATGCAATGTTTCTAGTAGGAATGATTTTATACGGTTTTTGATGTGGTACAATATGACGTAGTAATTTCATTAAACTGGTCTTACCACAACCAACAGGCCCAGAAAGTAGGATTCCTTTATTGGGGTCTATATTTAGCTTTTTACAATTTGCTTCGTCTTTGATAAAGTAATTGCACAGCTTAAAAAGTATCTCCCGGTCTGCTTCGTAAATTTTAAAGTTTTTACCAAACAATAGTTTCCCTTTTGCTTGGAGATAGATGAGTATTTTATCAAAATCATAAATTACACTACTGCCATCAAAATCTCCAAGTGTATATTGTGCACTCCCTTCTACAATGATATGTGGTAATATTCTACTCTTCATAATTTAAGGACATCGGTTTGTGGTACCGAGAGTCATAGTGGCTCATCATAATTTTTATTTGAACTGGTCTTTAGGTTGTCCTGATATGAAACAGTTGCGTTTTGTTTTTCTTCTGTTTTAGAATTCTGAGAATTTAAAATTTTAAAATTTTTAGGTTTGTTTAAGTTTTTACTGTTTTCTATAGTTTGTATATGTTTGTTTATAGATACCAATGCTTGTCCAGCACTTGTACCTATTTCGGTACGACTTGGGTACAGAGCTTGTTCGGTACTTGTCCCAAAATGAAACATCTTAATTCTACTCCCTTTAAATGGGTTGTGCGATGGCGTGTACAGTAAATATTCCCAATGACTTAATTCCTTTATACATCTATGGTACGTAGACTTAGAACCAATCTTTGAAAACTCCATAACTTCTGCCCTATTCACATAGAATTCTTCTTTAAAAAAGTTGGTATTCCAAATTTGAAATAACCCCACATACAAACTGATATGGGTTGGATTCAATCTACTATCCTTGGAAAATTGCGCAAACACACCATTGAGATGTTTTATATAATTTATCTCTTGCAGAATCAACCCCTAAAATTTGTTATGAATTCTGTTTTGCTCTAAAACCTGCATGATTTCTTGATAATCATAATACAGTACCCCTCCTATTTTGGTATAGGGCAAAGTGCCATTGATTCGTAGATTTTGTAAAGTGCCTGGAGAAATCCCTAAAAGGTCTCTAACTTCTGGAGATTTTAGCCATTTTTTTGCGGAATGTCCAGATTGGTTATTTAATAATTGTTTAATATCATCGAGTAATTCCATTTTAAATTCTCGAAGATCTTCGGTGGTAATAATAGTTGCTCCCATTTGTAAAACTGTTTTTAAAAACAAAGCCGCCAAGGTCAAATTTTTAAATGACGACTTTGCTTTGATTTGACTTTCGTTCTACAAAAATGATAGTTCATCTTGGTATTTAATCAGAGTCATAACCGAGTTCGGTTATATTTTAACATTCCTAAAAATTGATTCTATTTAACTTATTTTGAGGGGATATTTATATTAAACAGACATTATAAACCGCTTCTAAAACGAAAACAGATGTGCAACCGAGTTCGGTTACAATTCATCTTTGTGAAAACCATCTTCTTGATCCATTTTATCTAACAATTTCTGGGCAGCTTCTTCTAAAAATTTTACACGAGAACCTTTGCGTGCTTTAATCTCACTATACGTTCTTGAAAAATTTCCTTTCTTAATATTTAAAAAATCTGCAAACAGATCAAAAATGTGGTTATTACTAGTATTTCCATTATTGAAATATCCCATAGATTGGCAGGCATATAATAATTCCACCAAAGCAGAATAAGGCCCTGTCCAACTTATTTTACTTTCTTTAATAATTCTATCTGCATTTTGTACTTCTTCTTTTTTATGCTTGAGATACTTTATAAAAATTGCAAGCCCTTTTATTCTTGCCCATGTTTCATCGTGTGAAGTATTAAACACGGTATCCTTAAAATAAGGGTAGCTTTTAACTATTGGTATATGGTTTAGATGTTCTCTGGTAAAATAATGCGTATCGAAATGTGTATATCCTTCTTCCATATACAATAGGAATTCGGTATGCCTACCAAATAGGGTATTGACTTTATTGATTTGTTTATTTAGGAATTCCAGTTTTGGAGATACGCCAATCTTAGGCATACGCAGTTCACAAGAGCGCACCTCTGTATAGTAAATTAAATACTTCATAGGAATTACCTTAATGGTTTTAAAGAATTGAATTTCTGCTTGGTTATTTTTAAATCCTTTTTCTTGCACCACTTTTTTTAATGTTCCTAAAGTTTGTATACAAAGTACATTGACTAAATTGGATTCATTTAAAAAAGTAAGATTTCTACTTTGTATTTTCTTTAGCTTTGTATTAAAATCTAACAATATATTCTGGTAAGCCATATATACACACTTAGGCGATGTTCTCAGAAATAATTATTCTTTCAAAAATTCCCAAAATTTCATCTACGAAAGTTAATTCTCTCAATCATAGTCGTATACACATACGTTACTTTACAATTATCTTTTTTATTTCTCTATAAATTCGTTCAAAGTTTAATCGTAAGTCTTCCGATGAATAGTCTTTCTTAGTTTTGGGAAGCTCCTTAATTATAGGCTGTAATTTAAAATTTACTCGTTTATCTCTACCATCGGCAAAAGCTATAAATTCCCCTTGTTTCAGTCTAAAAAAAATATCTGCCCTGCGTTTAGATACTTCCTTCTCCCCTTTGGTAATTCGAGTATCAAAATTGAGATTAAACCCTTTATTAACACTTGTGGTTTCCATCTTTACCAACTCAAAAAAACGTTCATAATATTTGGCAGTATCTGGGTCGTTCACTTTTCCGAAGAACTGATACGAAAGATTACTCAAAATCGCTTTACTTGCTTTTTCACCATAGAGCATATCATTCTGAATCTTGTCTTGCATTACATAAACCGTAGCAATATCATAGCTTCGTAAGGTTGCAGGAATACGATGCATATTCAATAGCTTTATTGTGGGAGCCTCTTCCATTAAAATAAATGAAGATTCTCGATTCCGCAAACTCATTTGTTTTACTACGGTATGCATTATCATAGCTATGATTGGAGAATAAGCCGATTCATATTGCGGATTATTTACTATAGAAATAACTGCTTTGTTTTCCGAGTTATTAATATCCAAAGGAACTTCATCTGCAGACAGCACCAGGAATAGTTTTTTGGAGCTTATTTTTTTAAAGGCATTGGCTAGAGTACTTTTAACACCTGCGGTTTGTTTTTCAGATTCTATTCCATTAATAAAAGCACTCGCCATACTTTTAGAGGTTAAATCGGAACTTAAAAAAGTAACTAGCTTTTTTGTATTCATGGACTGAAACAAGGCTATTACATGTGGTAAAGTACAATAGTCCTGATATGCTGTTTTTAATTTCCAAATCAAACCACTTAATAAACCTTCTACGGCATCTGCAAAGAATTTGCTACTCCCTGAAGCTTCCGAAAGATTCTGTTCCAGTAAATTTTCGAGTAACACTTTAGACACCTCATTTACGCTTTCTTCATTAGGCAAATACCTGGGCGCAATAGGATTTACTCTAAAATGAATTTCATCAAATGAAATTGTATAGAACTTAATGTCCTTATTATCAAATAGTGGATAAGCAATTTCAGTTAACTCAAAATCCTTATAATCGTGTATTATTCCACAGAATTCATTTTTGCTAAAATGCTGCATAAAATTATAAATGACACTCTCCGTTTTTCCACTTCCAGCTGCTCCTATTATGGAAACACCTCTTTTAATATTCTCAATTTTAAAGGTGCCTCTTTTTAATTTAAAACGAACGCTATACTTTTTATCTGTAGTCGTGGATCGCTCCTGATGAAAGAATACATATAAAACAATGCTTACCATTAGTAATGGAATAATAATGTAAAGGATGCTATGTGCAATAGAAATACTCATGTACCAATAGAACCAGATTGTATCGCTTTGTCTAAACCTTGTTTTAATTTATTGATGACCTTAATGGCTAACTGTATTTTATTTGTTGGAATCTTCATAATAGGTACTCCAGATTTAGAAAGCAGTTTGTAAGCAGTAGCTTTTTCATTCGTTGGAAGCCCTGAAAGGACGGAGAAATATAACTTTGGGTTTTTAAGAAACGTCTTTCTACCTTGATACGTTTCTACATAATTTCGTTTGTATTTAAATACACTATCAAAAGTCTTTTCTGAAGTTGCAAAGAATGCATCCCTATTAAACCCTCGTTTTACAGATTTACCGTGCATAGTTACTTCCGAAGCTTTGTGTTTGCTTCCAGGAGAAAGACTCACGGAATTGGAAATATCTTTGCGACTGACAATAATATGGATGTGACTCTGTGAGCCTTCTTTTGGCATGCCTCTTACAATACGTTTACCATTTTGTTGGTGTGGCGCTTCCTTTTCTAATTGCGCAATTTTGTTTTCTATTGTTTTTACGTTCCCCACTAATCTACCTGCTTGAATTTCTCTAATGTCATGTTTCAACTGAAGTATCTTTGTGGCATAGGGTTGGTTTTCTTGTATTTGCTTATCCGTTCCTTTATAGGTCCTCACCTTTTCAATTTTGGCATAGTATTTAATATCCTCTACTGTTACAGCTCGTCCATGGATTTCACGATTAAAAGCTTTAGCATAATCCTTCATCAATTCTCGTGTATACGTTTTTAAATCCTTTTTAGGATCTTGTAATTGTTTAAGTTCTCTTTGGCTGGGATTGATCGTGATGGAATAAAACTTAGGTTCTGTTTTCTTTAGTTTTGCAGTATTACCATCAATCTCTTTTATAACTTCTGCTCCAGTAATTTCTTCTCCATATTGATTGAAAAAATGCTCCTGGTCAATTATAGCCTTTCCTTCATTTTCCTTTTCTAGATAGGCTACAAAATCCGCAGAACTCTGCGCATAGTTTCCATCGGTTTTGTGTGGTGTAATTGTGATATACATCTTATAATTTTTTCTTTAGTTCTTCCAAAGTTTCTTTATCCATTTCTATTTTAAAATATCCGTTTCCAAAGTTGCTTCGTACATATTGTTTTTTATGTAGGATGCTTTCCAAATCCTGTTTCAACCCCTGGTAGTTTTCTTTAACCCTGAAATATTCCTTTCGGTAATAATCTAGTTCTTCATGTTCCGTTATTAAACTTGGTGTTTCAATTGCAAAACTTTCTTCTTCATTTTCAAGTTTAGTAGTTTCTTCAAACAAGGTTTGTATCATTGCAGCAGTTGGTTTAGTCTGGTACTTCTCTATATTCTTTAGAATAGCTATAACAGCATTAATACGTTTATTGGTTCGCTCATTTTTAACTCCCAAATTATCGTTTGGAGAAAGGTCGTTCCAATCGAAAAAATTGAGCATAGCTTCCATAGCCTCCGTATGCGTTTGTGCAACTTGCTTAGAGAACTTCCTAAACCTATTGGCAACTTTTATTTTAAATCGTATGGTAGAAAAAGTATCCATTTTTAATTATTCTCTCCTTTTTTGACGCAAAAAATGACTGTTTTATTGGGATTGGGTGCGTTTTGCGTCAAACACATATCTTCATCACAATAGGACGTTTTGCAAATAGCTTAAAATCAGCAGGTTAAAACTAAAATGAATAAAAAACATCGCTTTGCGTGTTATCCTCTTGCTTCACCTTTTCGTTCGCCCAAAGCGAACAAAATTTCGAACAACCAGATTAAAAAAACGGTTGCCTTTTTCTAAATATCTAGCCTTATAAATCTATCTATTTGAATTGAGAAATTGAAACGTAGAATGATGCCAAATACCCTGTTTTTATGGTATTGAATATGATTTGAAGATTTCGTATAAAATAAAGTGTCAGGTTTTAAAATATCCTATGCAGCAATAGCAAAAAAAAAAGACCCTTGAAAATTCAAAGGTCTAAGAGGTTTTTTAAAAAATTAAATATTAAAAATATAGTGATAACTGTATAAATTCTTGACAGCTTCTTCATATAGAATGGTAGTATACTCTATATGATTTTCCTTCGCATAAACTTTTAAATCCTCGCCAAATTTACGCTCTACCTCTTTCTTAGAAACGGAAAGTAAATGTTGCTGTGTTTCTTCGTCTAGGTTGTTATAATTTAAGTATACCATGATTACTGTATATTATAATAGATTATTATCCGCAAAACTATAATACGCTCCATTTGGAGTAATAATCAAATGGTCTAATACTTTCACATCCAAAAGTTCCGCAGCTTTCTTAATTTTTTCGGTTATTCGTTTATCCGCTTCGCTTGGCTCTAATTTTCCTGATGGATGGTTATGACATAGTATTATAGCTACCGATACCGTTTTTAATACTACGGCAAATAATATGCGTAAATCAATAAGGGTTCCTGTAATACCACCTTCTGATAATTGATAAATACCTTTTACTTTATTACTGTTATTTAATAACATCACTTTAAAGGATTCGTGTAGCTCTATAGTATTTTTATTCCAATGCTGAAATAACAAATCACTTGCATCCTGGGATGAACTTATCTTTTGCCAAAAAGGGGCTGGCACTCGCTCTTTGTAACTAACTTGTATTTCGTTAACTTTGTTTTTCATTGTTCTTTTCTTAAGAGATTAATAATGAAAAAGAGGGCAGAACTTTTGCGAGAGATGCCCTCTTTCTTTTTTTGATTTACTTAGTACCCATTAATAGTATTTCATTTGCTTCTACTTCGGTAACATAACGTTGGTTTCCTTCTTCGGTTTCGTAGGTTCTAGTCTTTAGTTTTCCTGCAATTCCGACCTCTTTTCCCTTGTTTACAAATTTTTCAATGATTTCTGCTGTCTTACCCCAAGCAACAACCGTATGCCAATTCGTATCGGTTTGTTTTTCGCCTTTACTGTCCTTGTAATTCTCATTGGTAGCTAAAGAAAAACGAGCTACTTTTTTACCACTTTCCAAATTTGTAATAGTTGGTTCTTGTCCAACATTTCCGATTAACTGTACATGATTTTTAATAGTACTCATACGTATAGATTTAAAAGATTAATATTCATTTGTTTTAATAGTGATTTACTTAGTATATCCAGAGTGTTTTCCTTTTTTGATTTTTCTTTAGTTCCACTTCCTTGTTGGATATTTTGAGATGATTTCATAACTCGATATTTTGATTTACTTCCCATAGAGCCTTCGTTGTTACCTTTTTTTGATGCACTGTGTTATTCAATATTCAGATTTGATAAGACGTATAAAAAAGAGCGAAGTATGAGCCTGGTTTATGCCGTAGTTCAAAACAGAATGTTGTTGTTTTGCTAACAAAAAAAGGTGATAATGGAGGTTCGGTAAGTGAATTAAAAACTATGTGAAGTTTAAAATGGAAGGGAGTGGGACTAAGTAAATTATTTATACATTTATACCTAACAACAAAGTCCATATGGCAACAAATAAAATAGTATCTGCAATTAAAAACGGAAACTATTTCATTCTTCTCAATTTCAGAAATAACAATTTTTGAATATAATTACTGGCTCTAAGCAAAAAAATTGATGATTTTAATTACCAACCACACTGCTTAACTTAAACATAGGTAAATACATAGCGACTAAAATTACGCCAAATAAACAGATGTAATAAAGTTTCCTAGGTAAGGGATTCTTTGTAAAAAAAGTCTTTTCTTCTTTTAAAACCTTTTGAATTAGAAAAAGTTTTTCGCAGGACAATTAAAGACCCTAAACACAATATAAGTATTAAACCTTAATCTTTTATAAAGTTCGATGCGTTTGTTCGTAAAGGAACATAATTTACACAAATTAAAGATTAGGATTTACACTAAATTAGTTTCTAACCTTGTCGATTGTTGTTTTTTTCTAAGATGTTTTTCATCAAAGTATCCTAAAAATACGTTTCTATAAAATACTTTCCAAATTCCATTTCCAAGGTTTTCAATAGCAGCATATTTTCCTTTTAAAGCTGCAGATACATATACCCAATAATAGGACTTCCATCTAATAGCTCCACTTTCTGTTACTTTAAGAACTTTATACTTAGTATCATAATCAAAGTTAGGTATTCTTTCCGGAAAAGCTCTGGTAGAAAAGTCATGTATATCGGCAGGTGTTTTCATGCCTAATGCTTCATGTGGTCTTATGTTATTATACTCCTTTACAAAGTGATTTAAACGTCTTTGTTGAGTCTTTAGGTCATAAGCAGAAGGTTTGGCACAAGCGGCCTTTAAATCACGATGCATACGTTCATGTCTTCCATTTTGTTGCGGACTAGCAGGGTCAGAAAATACTGGAGCAATACCAAGTTCTATAAACCAATAGGAGAGTTGTGTAAATCGTTGAATAGCTCTAACAGAACCAAAAGGACTTCCATTGTCTGTGTGTATTTGTTTAGGGATACCATATATTCTAAAAACCCTTTTAAATTCAGCCTTAGCAGACTTTAAGTTTTCTTTATAGTGACCTTTAGCGGTGAATAAGAATCGGCTTCTGGAGTCTGCAATTGTCAATGGATGACAATAGATTTTATTCCCCATTAAGAACTTTCCTTTGTAATCAGCACTCCATACTTCATTACAAGATTTAGGGTCAAAAATAGGGTGGACTGGTTTTACTCTTCGCATTCTTTTTTGAGGACATACTAAACCGTTCCTTTTAAGAATATTGTGAACCGTAACCACCGAAGGCACTTCTTGGGTTGTAAATTCTTTAAACAATAATTCTCTTATTTTCTTAGCTCCCCAAAGCTTGTATTTCTTTTTTAATTTTAAAATACTTTCAACGATATTCTCTTTAGTTGCATTAGGGTGTTTTCCAGGAGCTCTAGAGTGTTTTTTTAAGCCTTCAAACCCTTGATTTTCAAATCTGCTTATTAACTTATAAGTGGTAGGTCTAGAGATTTTAAACTTTTACATAATTCCGTTATGGTATAATTTCCTGTATGCCATTCACAAATAAATTCGATTTTTTGTTCCATAGTAGTTGTTACTTTCCAAGGCATAATTTCTGATTTTACTCAGAAAATTAGTCTTTAAAAAGTGTAAACTATGTGCCTTTAACGTACCCACTTATCAAATTCTATTTTACAACATAAAGTCATACAGAAAACTATTTTCTTTTAGCTCTCTCAACTTCATTCATTTCCTCTCAATGATTTTTCGTTTTAACTTCGCAAAGTTCTTTCTTAACTATGTTTTCAAAACGATACAATTAGACCTCATTTTGTTTTTTTGCACAGGTTTACAAAATATGCTAAAGGCCGTTTATTTTTTAAGTCATTTTGTTGACATGCTTTTTGCAATCAAAAAGAAGAAAAATAATGGGAAGTATTTTTCTTCCTAGTTTTTTTCCTAATATTTTAAATGCTCTAGTTATGTGTCCCTCCACTGTTTTTAAAGATATGTTAAGATATTCGGATATTTCTGTATGAGAAAGGCCTTCTTTTTTGCTCAATAAAAATATCTGTTTACATTTTGAAGGAAGTTTTTCAATTTCTAAGTTCACTAATGCCATCAATTCCTCCAAATTATCCTGTTCATTTTGAACAACCAAATTTACAGCCTTTAAATATTTTTTCTCTAAATATATGACCGGTTGGTTTTTTCTGTATTGGTCTATAAATCCATTGTAAACAGACTTATAAAAGTAACTTGTTATTGAAAAGCTAGGATTTATGTTTTTTCGGTTAACCCATATCTCAACAAATACATTTTGCACAATATCTTCAGCATTATCATGATTCTTGGTCAACGTATACGCATAAGCACATAGTTTTTTATAGAGGGAATCCATTAAAAAATCATACGCTTTTGAGTTTCCTAATTTCAACTGTTGTGCAAGCAAAGTGTTATTTCCAAAAGGAGATTCCATGTTGTATATTAATAAGTAATTGTGGTAGATATTTGTCAAAAATAAAAAAAAAACAGCTAAAAATAGAGGGGTTATCTATTTTTATCCGTAATAAATATATAATTCGCAAAATGAAAGAGTTAGAAATAGAAAGAATAATCGTAAAATTTCTAAATAGGGAAGCAAATATTCAGGAGCTGAATATTCTCGATGCGTACCTAAGAAAAGAAGAAAACATTGACACTTTTAATCTTTTTGTTAAAACAGAATTTATAAGTACCTCTAGTATGGCAGAATACGATGTTGATAAGGCAAAAGAGACGATAAGACTTAAATTAAAGAATAAGGAGCAAAAACGAAAATTTACAGTTGTTTATAGATATATAGCTATAGCTGCTTCTATTGCCTTGATTTTTGGAGTCACGTTTTTTATGATGCGTGATGCTAAGTCTGAATTGGAAATTACTAATGAGGCATCTATTGAAATTAAGGCAGGCTCAGATAAAGCTATTCTTACACTCGATAATGGTAATGAAGTTGTCTTGGAAAAAGGAAAAGAATACCAAGAAGGAAAAGTGATGAGCGATGGAAAGGAACTTATATATGTTCCAGGCAAAAATAAAGGCAATTCTGAGCAAGGGTTGAAGTACAATTACCTGACAATACCAAAAGGAGGACAATTCTTTGTACAATTATCGGATAGCACCAAGGTTTGGTTGAACTCGGAATCTAAATTAAAATACCCTGTAAGGTTCCAAAAAGGGAAAACACGACAGGTAGAATTGGTGTATGGTGAAGCTTTTTTTGAAGTATCTCCAAGTATTAAGAATTATGGAACCAAATTTAGTGTGCTTTCCAAATCTCAAGAAATTAGTGTATTAGGTACTCAATTCAATCTTAGAACGTATAAAGAAGATACTGAGATGGCTACAACTTTGGTAGAAGGAAAAGTAAGAGTTCAAAAGGGAGGCAATAGCAAGGTTTTAAAACCTAACCAACAATCCAAAACAAGTTCAGATACGGATAAAATCGATATTGAAGAGGTAGATGCATCTGTGGAAATTGCTTGGGTACATGGACTATTTTCTTTTAATGAAGAATCCTTGGGGGAAATCATGACAGTACTATCTAGATGGTATGATGTAAGTGTCTTTTTTAAATCTGAAGAGAAGAAAAAGTTTCTTTTTTCGGGAAAAGTAGAAAGGACGAAATCTATTGACAATATTCTCAAATTAATTGAGGAAACCAGCACAGGACAAATAGAATTTGAAATTAATGATAAGATAATAATTGTAAAATAATATTTACTTACAATAGAATAATGTATGAACAAAATCATGAAGTTATAAAAGCTAAAAATTTAATACCAAAAATGGCTGTTATAAAACGAGCTCAACACAAGAAAATCTAGCTTCATTGTTAGATTTTAAATAAAAAAAGGAAAAGGTTAGTACATTCCACAGCAGTAACCTTTTTCCAAGTAGATCAATTAAAACTAAATGTTTAACTAAACCATTACAAATTTATGAAAATTAAATTTAGAAGAAGGTTATTTTCCAATAATGGAAACTTCCTATTAAAACTAATTATGAGAACCTTTATCTTTTTATGCTGCTCAATTGCTTTTGCGGTCGGATCCGAAAAAGGAATAGCCCAAAATACTAAAATTGTCATTAATACCAACAAGACCATTTCAGTAAAACAGGTATTTCAATTAATTAATAAACAAACAGATTACAAATTCATTTACCGACATGATTTAATTAAGGCCGCACCTGACATAAACTTAAAAAAAGGAACTATCAAGGTAGGTAAACTATTAAACAAATGCCTAACCCCGATAAACTTTACTTATGAATTTAAGGATGGGAGTACTATTGTGGTAAAAGAAATGCAAGTACATTATTCAAATATTAATTACCCAGAATCCAATAAAGAAATTCAACAGTTTACTATTTCTGGCACCGTAACAGATGAAAACGGGCAACCCTTGCCGGGAGCTAATATTTTGGAAAAAGAAACAACGAATGGTGTTACGACCGATTTTGATGGGAATTTTACTATTAACATGTCCAATGACAAAGGTGTTTTAGTAGTTTCCTATATTGGGTTTGCTACTAAGGAAGTTACTGTAAATGGGCAATCTAAATTGAATATAACGCTCAAGGAAGATTCGTCAGCGTTAGATGAGGTTGTAATAGTCGGTTATGGCACAATGAAAAAAGCTGATTTAACGGGTTCTGTAGCAACTGTTAGTAGTGATGATATTACCAAAATTACTTCTAGTAATATTGGTCAGGCCATACAAGGACGTATGTCAGGAGTTCAAATTACTCAATCTTCAGGAGCTCCTGGAGCATCTTCATCAATAAAAATTAGAGGAGTTGGTTCTATTAACTCAAACAATTCGCCATTGGTATTAGTGGACGGAATACCAGGTAATATGAACCTTATTAACGCCAACGAAATAGAATCCCTTACGGTTCTTAAAGATGCTTCAGCTGCAGCTATATATGGAAACAGAGCTGCAAACGGGGTTATTTTAATAAAAACAAAACGAGGTAAGGCTGGAAAAATCACTGTTAATTTAAAGGTCGAAAATGGTGTTCAGCAAATTACTAATAATAATGTTGAATATTTAGATAAATATGACTGGGTTGATTTTCAGAATGCTTCTGCTGCACGTAATGGAACTGATCGTATATGGGTCGGAGACTTAGCTCCTGAAAATCTTGCAAATACAGATTGGTTGGACTATTCTTTTAATACTTCCCCAGTTAGGACTTACGACTTATCTATATCGGGAGGAAGTGAAAAATCAACGTTCTCTTTATTCTTAGGTTATTTTGAACAGGAAGGAATCTTAGGGCAAACGGATGGAGATAATAGTTTCTCCAGAATTAATACGCGATTAAATCTTGATTCAAAAATATCTGATTCGTTTAAAGTTGGTGCAAACTTTTCTTTTGTAAGATCTCAAAATAATACAACAACAGATTATAACAACCTACTTCTTGGAGCGTCTCGTATTCCTCCAGTAATGCCAATATATAATTCTGATGGAGAACCAGCAGGAACAGCACACACTTTAAATCTTAACGACTTTACTCCTGCAGGTGCTGCAAATGCTTTTGACAATAGAGATATTACAAACAGGACTCAAATAGATTTATTTGCAGAATTAAGCTTCTTGAAGGATTTTAAATGGAAATCCACGTTTAGCGGACTGATTTCTGATGGTTGGCGTCAGAATTACATAAGGAAATTACAATTTTATCACGTAGATGATACTGAACAACTATCTCCTAATTATCAAATCCCTAGAGCAGTATTATCAAACTTTGATAATACCTATTATAGAGTTCAACTCAATAGTGTTTTAAATTATTCAAAAAAAATAGGGCTACATTCTATAGAAGCCTTGGTTGGTATTGAAATGGCGGAAAGCGATACTAAGGAATTTAATGCATTAGGAGAAAATTTTCCCAATGATGAATTACGAATTCTTAATGTTGCTCAGGAAAATTGGACAATAGGTGGTACAGCAGCCGAAACATCAATTTCATCTCAATTTGCCCGTGTAAACTATAACTATGATCACAAATATTTATTTCAGGCTAATGTTAGAAGAGATGGTTCATACATTTTTGCAAAGGAAAACCGTTGGGGTTGGTTCCCTTCTTTTTCTGCAGGTTGGAATATTTCTGAAGAAAATTTCTTAAAAGAAAACCCCTCAATTAGTAAACTTAAATTACGTGGAGGATATGGAACTTTAGGTAATTCTCAGATTAGCCCTTTCCAATGGGTATCTACTATAAGTGCAAATGATAATACGGTTATGGGGAGTTCGCAATCTGTTGTTCCAATAGCTTATTTAACAGGGTTTTCTAATAAGAATATAAAATGGGAAAAAACATCAACATCAAATATTGGTGTTGACATGGGGTTATTTAATAGTAAACTAGACATTGTATTTGATCTTTACAAACGTAAAACTAGTGATATGTTATTGCGTTTACCGGTCCCTCTGTCGACTGGATTTTCAGAGGAAAATGAATACCCGTTTGTTAACCTTGGAGCTGTTGAAAACAAGGGGTGGGAATTGGCTATTAACTTTGATGATGTAACGGCCTCTGGATTAACTTATGGTGCAGGTTTTAACATCTCACAAAATAATAACAAGGTGACCGACATGGGAGGGCAACCTGCCATAACTTCTGATTTTTATAGAACAGAAGAGGGAGAGTCTATAAACTCTTATTTTGGTTTTAAAACTCTTGGAATCTGGCAATCAAATGAAGAAATAAACAATAATCCATCTCGTAGTAATGTCCAACCTGGTGACATTCGAGTAGCAGATATTAACAGTACAGACCAAAATGGAAATATTATAAAAGGAGTTCCAGATGGTCAAATAACTACCGCTGATATGACAATATTAGGAAATTCAAATCCTAAATTCTACTATGGTTTTCATACCAATCTTAGCTGGAAAGGGTTTGACTTTAATATATTCTTCCAAGGAGAAGCAGATAAACAGACATATATGAGCAGTACGTTTGCAAATGATTTAAGCGGAAGAGGGTTCGAGAATATTCTCAAAAATCTGTGGGATGAAAGAACAATTCTTAATGATGATTTTTCAGCCGTAACCCAGGCTGGTAAATATCCAGCCGTTGGCACAAGCAAAAGTAATATAGCAGCTGATCTGTGGCTAGAAGATGCCAGTTATTTAAGAATTAAAAACATGCAGTTTGGATATACTTTTCCAGACAATCTTTCAGATAAATTAAATATAAATAGTCTACGTATTTATTTAAATGCGACCAATTTACATACGTTTACTAAATACCGTGGATTTGATCCTGAAACGAATGATCTCTCCTCAAATGGAGGGGCTTTATACCCACAAAGCCGCACTTATACATTTGGTGTAAATTTTTCTTTCTGAGTTAAAAATAATTAACAATAAAAATATCATATAAAATGAAATATATATATATAATCCTATTGGTTTTTCTTTCAATAAGTTGTGAAGATTTTCTTGAAAAAGAACCTCTAGACTCCTTAAGTGAATTAACATTTTATAAAACCAAAGAGGATTTTGAAATGACAGCAAATTCAATGTATGCGCCATTACGAAATCTACAACACGAAGTTATGATGTTAGATGCAATTACTCCTTACATTGTCGGTGGTAACGATACTGTTAGTGATTATTGGGATTTTGGAAATTTAAATGCTGATGCGTTATGGCCATCCGTTGAGGTTTTTTGGGAAACATATTATAAAATAATATCTAGGGCAAATTTAATCCTGGCTAATATTGACAACCCAGAACTTGATTTACCAGAAAACTTTAAACATAGAATTAAGGGCGAAGCCCTATTTTTAAGAGGATTTTCCTATTTTTATTTAATTAATTTATATGGAAATAAATCTTATAATGGTGTTGAATTGGGAGGTGTGCCTCTTATATTAGATCCACAGGAATTTAATGATTCTTTTACTCCAAAATCCTCTGTAGACGTTGTATATGCTCAAATAGAGGAAGATCTTAAAAACGCAGAAATGCTACTTCCTTCTGTTACAGAATATAGAGGTACTGCCTTTTTAGGAAAAGCTTCTAAAGGAGCAGCCCAAACCATGCTTGGAAAAACGTATTTATTTCAAGGAAAATGGAGTGAAGCAGCTACTGAACTCCAAAAAGTAGTCAACTCTAACGATTATGAATTATTGCCCAATTTTAATGACAACTTTTGGCCTGAGTATGACAATTCTGTTGAATCAATTTTTGAAATACAATTTCAATCAGGCGTTGGGCTTGGAAGTGATTATAACAAATGGATTGGTCCTATTGCATCTGGAGGTATCTCCGTAAGAGGATTTTTCAAGAACCAACCAACTTCATTGTTAGTTGATAAATTTCAAACACTTGATGGTTACGATGTACAAAGTGAATATGTAAATACTGACACTAATTATTTGGTTACAGATTATCTTGGAAATACTGAATTACTTGGCAAAGAAAATTATACATATTTAGATATTTACAATTTCAGTTCAGATGACCCTAGTTTTAATCTAGATAGACCATTTGATAATAGAGATCCAAGACTGGATTATACGGTTATGTATATTGGATCAAAATATATACATGACAAGTTTGAAACCAGAGCATCCAAACCAGGATATTATATACCCTTTGGTGATGCCTATTGGAGAAGAACAAATTACAGTGCGATTAAATATGAAGTTGGTAGTGACTATGATCCGGGCAGTGACAGTCCAAAAAACCAACACTATTTAAGGTATTCAGACGTATTATTAATGCTTGCCGAAGCTAAATTTCAACTTAATGATAAAGAAGCCGCAGCTGAGAATATAAATATAGTACGTGATCGTGTCAGTATGACTCAGCTTAATGCTTCTTTAATATTAGAAGATATCTTAGACGAGAGAGTAAGAGAGTTAATTATGGAAGCTGGAACACATGTTTATTTTGACACTAAAAGATACGGAACATTGAAAGGATTAATGGAAGATTTTTGGGACGGTACTCCAAAAATGCGAAACAATTATCCAGCAATTCCGACATTTGAAGACTATTTTTATGCTTTCCCAATTCCGCAAAAAGAAATTTTGGCAAATCCAAATCTGGTGCAAAATACCGGATATTAAAGCATTAAGAAATCTAATTTAGATTAAAAATTAGCATCGTATTGTGTTATTAACAATACGATGCCTTTTATAAAATAATATATTGCTTTTTTTAAAAGAGCTTATAGATGGTTTTATATACTTATTATAGAATTATTTTTAACGTAAATGAAAAATGGATACTAAAAGATTAAATAAATGAAAAAAATATTTGTAATAATATTATTGTTTGCTCTACAGGTAAACTCGCAAGAATTAAAATTTGATAGCTCATGGAAATCATTGGAACAATATCAATGTCCAGAATGGTTTCAGGATGCTAAGTTTGGTATATGGACGTGTTGGAACCCTTATGCTGTTACAGGAGCTGGCGACTGGTATGCACGAAATATGTACATAGAAGGGTCCCGTCAATATAAATTCCATTTAGAGCATTATGGACACCCTTCGGAAGTTGGATATAAGGATATTGTTGAAATGTGGAAGGGAAAGAAGTTTGATCCTGAATATATGGTAGATTTATTTAAAGAGGCTGGAGCTAAATATGTTGTTGCAATGGCCATGCATCACGACAATTTTGATCTTTGGGATTCAAAATATCATGAATGGAACAGTGTTAATCATGGTCCTCATCAAAATATTATTGGTAAATGGGAAGCTGCTGTTCGTAAATCAGGACTTCGATGGGGTGTTACTTCACATTTAGAGCGGAGCTGGAATTGGTTCGGCGTAAACAAAGACGCAGATAAGGAAGGTCCTTATGCTGGTATTCCTTACGACGGAAACAATCCAAAATATTCAGGATTATATTTCAAAAAGTATAAAGGCTATCATGATACAAATCCAATGTTTTCAGTCAATCCTCCTCAAGAAGTTATTGAAGACTATTTTTTACGGGAAAAAGATTTGCTCGATCAGCATAAACCTGATCTTTTTTATTTTGATGGTGGTATCCCGTTTGGAGAAACAGGAAGAAAGCTTATGGCGTATTATTACAACCAGAACATTAAAGATAATAATGGTAAGCTTGAAGCTGTTATGAATGTTAAAAACACTGCAACAAAATGGCCTTTTCTTGGTGATCAAATCCGAAATGGAATTGCTGTTGAAGATGTTGAAGTACACCAATTATCATCTATAAATGCATTGCCTTGGCAAACAGATACTTCAATTGCAGATTGGTTTTGGACTACTGACATAGAATACAAGACTCCCAAGTATGTAGTTCACCAATTGATTGATATTGTGAGTAAGAACGGAAATCTTTTATTAAATGTTCCACCAAGAGCTGATGGAACACTTGATTCTGAAGCAATAACACTTTTAAAAAAGGTAGGTAAATGGCTTGATGTGAATGGTGAAGGAATATACGGATCAAGGCCCTATGCCTTTTTTGGTGAAGGCCCTGGTAGCAAAGCCAAAGCAGAAAAGCATTTTGGCATGAAAGAACTTAGTTCTGATGATTACCGTTTTACCACCAAAGGAGATACTATCTACGCATTTGTTTGTGGTACCACTAAGACAGATATAAACATCAATGCTTTTTCAAGTACATTGTATCATAAGATAAAATCGGTTCAAATGCTTGGTGTTAAAGGCGAAATAGAATTTATTCAGGAAAAAGAAAAATTGGTTGTTAAATTACCACAAAAATTACCGTCAGAATATGCTGTTTGCTTAAAGATTATTCCGGAACTAAATCCAGTTCCAGAATCTATATCAAAATACTAAATGAGATAAAATCTATTTTTTTTTTAGATTAAGTTAAAAGAATAATAGTTCCGGATTTGTTTTGTGGCCTAGTAAAGCTGTTCTAACAGTTTATTTAGTAAAAAGTATTTAATCAAACGCTGTTTTAAAGGCTTGGAATATAGATTCTAAAAGAATTTAACTAAATCTACGGACTAAAAGGATAAACCCTTTCAAATAAATATTTGAAAGGGTTTATCCTTTTAGTATTATTAGAACAAATCCAAATAAAGACCATCAAAAATGACAGTTGTGTATAAAAGATGGAAATTAGGGCTTAAAATGGTTCCATCGGCAATCTGTAATAATTACCATTTTAATAATGAGAAATTGTTTAAAAGTATAAATAATAATAGAGTATGCAATAAAATTTTCTATATATTATTGACAAGGTTTAAGAGTAAGATCCCATAAAATAGCAACATAAACAACGACTTACAAAATTTTTTTTATAATTATTTGGTGTATTCCTATAGAACTTACGGAAACATTTCCCAAAATAATTAGGATTACTAAACCCTATCATATAACAAATGTGTGCAATGATATATCTATTTTGTTCTAGAAGCTGAACTACCTTTTTTAGCTTAATCAATCTTATAAAATCATTAAGCAAATGTCCCTTCAACTTTTTAATCTTTCTAAATATGATAAATAACTTGTTTCTATATCGACTGCTATCTCATCCAAACAATAAGATTCATTGGCCATATTACCCTCTATTAAATTCATTATGCATTTTAAAAATTCATCATCAAATGAATTTAAAACTTTTGTTTCTGGCGTAAATTCTTCTTCCATTTGAAGCTTCTTTCTAATAAGCTCCCTCTACTCAATAAATTTATCAATTCTTAACAAAAGAAATTTCATTCTATATGGCTTTGGTATATATAAGCAACTGCTCCAGATTCGACTCCTTTGCTTCTATGTTCCATGGAATTCAAAGCAGTAAGTAAAACAACAGGTATATGACAGATCTAATATTTGTCTTCAATGCGTAGCAAAACTCAATTAAGTCCATTTCTGGTTCAAAAATCGATTATTGTATACCTCCCTCGCCGGGCGAAAGTTAACCACTAAAAAAGTCGATTCTATTTGCAAAAAGTCAAAGGTCTTTTTATGTTAAAAAGAAGATGGCCAATAAACAGATATTTATGCGAAAAGTAAAATAGATTTTCAGGCTGTACAGCAAGGGCATAAGCAAACTACAGATAAGTTCCAGATTAGGAATATCGCGTAAGACGATTTCCAAATACATCAACTTTTTCCAACGTAACCAGTTGATCGCTTAAGAGGTGTCTGCAATGACCTTGGAAGAACTTGACAAACTCTTCAAATTGAACAAAAAGACTAAAAGCGAGCAACTACTCACCTTAGAAAAGTACTTTCCTTATTTTGATAAGGAACTTTGTAAAACAGGAGTTACTAAGTAATTCTTATGGGAAGAATCTATTTTGAACCACCCAGAAGGTTTTAATCTTTAACAGTTTAGATATTGGTACAGAGGATGGAATAAATAAGCCTCTCCAGTGTTAAATTTTACACATAAAGCTGGTGATAACCTATTTATTGATTTTACAGAAAAAAAGCTAAGCATTGTAGATGAACATACAGGAGGAATACAAAAGTTAGAAGTTTTTGTATTAGTATTGGATAATAGTCAATTCACTTACATTGAAGCCTGTGAGAGTCAAAAGAAAGCGGATTTTATCAGTTGTTCAGAAAATTCATTATGATATTATGGAGGCGTTCCAAGCGCTCTTGTTACAGATAACCTTAGAATAGTAATAAAAAAAGTAGCCGTTTTTTAACCCCTTATCAATGAAACCTTTACTGACTTTTCAGAGTATTACGAAACAGCAGTACTACCAACTAAAGCTTATAAACCAAGAGACAAAGCTATCGTAGAGAATGCAGTCTATATTATTTATACACGCGTTTTTTCATCATTAAGAAATCAAACCTTCCACAGCAAATCAGCACTCAACAAAGCTATTTTAACACTACTTAATGGGTAAAATAATATGTATTTTAGAGGACGTGATCATTCTAGACACTCATTGGTTGAAGATATAGAAAATCGAACTCTTAAACCACATCCAGTAAAAAAGTATACCCTTAAACAATATGTAAAAGGGAACTGTTCATAAGAAAAGTCATATATATAAACAAAGTCAAGCATTACTAAAGCATTCCTTACAAACACATTGACAATAAAACAAAATCATTATTTACAATTTTCAAAGTATAATGAAAACTCTCCGTTTTTCAAAATTTTCAGCTAGACCCTGAGGCAGAGCCACGAGGAATTCTATAGATTAAATGTTTTTTTTCTATAATTTAATGGAGAAATATTAAATACACGTTCAAACTGCAAAGTAAAATAAGAAGGACTAGAATATCCTAAATCATAACCTATGACACTTATAGATTTATTGGTGTTTTTTAATAAGCCTTTTGCCTTTTTCATTCGCTGTTCATGAATAAACTTAATAGGAGTTGTACCTAAATGATGTTTAAATTGTCTAAAAAAGGTAGCTTTACTCATACAAGCCTTATCTGCTAATGTATTAATATCTACTTTGGAGCTTAAATTTTCTTTTATATGTTTAATAGCATAAGCCATTGGGTGGTCTAGTAACTTATTATTCTTATAACTATCTATAAGTACTCTATACATATTACTCTGTAAACTGCATAGTATTAATTCTTCTATCTTAATATCAATCCAATAGTCTTTAAACCTAACATTCCCAATCATTAGGCGTTGAATTTGTTTTAAAGTTTCCAATACGTACTGCCCTCCAGAACCATAATACAAATCAACAGGAGAAAGATTTTGTTCTTCTTCCATCAATTCGGGCATGCTAAAATCTTCATTAATTTTATCTAATATTTTACCAACCTTTTCCTTTGATATTTCAAGAGTAAAGCAAGTAGCTGGCTTAATAGAACTAGTTTCTGGCAATTCTACATGTGCACTCATTTCTGCCGCGCCCATGACTACCATATTAGGATGTAAATCAAAAATACCGTGATTAGAAACAGAAATGTTTTTTACCCCATTCACAACATGTCCAAATACAATATTATCAAATTGATAGTCTTTACTTTCATTAGTTACATTGTAACTAACCAATAACTCTGCAGATTCTACTGTAGAAACAAATTCCTGAGATGAAAGCTTAGAAAAATTAATCATAACCATATTCTTTAGTCCTGTTAATATACAATAAACTATTTTGATATTATCATTTTATAATTTGAGACTATACTTATATATTAAATTCTCATTTTTAACATACTTTACCATAATTAAATTAATGATTCAATAATTATTGCCATAATATTCATTTTACTAACTATAAAATATAATTACCATTTTGTTAAACCTTTCGATTATTTTAGAAGATAGCACTAGAAGATATCCTAATAAAGATGCATTTATTTACAAAGACACGCATCTTAATTTTCTACAACTAAACAGTATAGCAAACCAAATTGCAAACGGCATTAAATCATTAGGAATAAAAAAGGGGGATAAAATAGCCCTAAGTTGCTTAAACATCCCTTATTTCCCCATGGTCTATTATGGAATTCTAAAAGCTGGCGCAACTATTGTCCCCTTAAGTGTCCTTTTAAAAAAAGATGAAGTCACCTACTACCTTAAAGACTCTAATGCCAAAGCATATTTCTGTTTTACAGGAACTACCGAACTCCCCATGGTCGAAGAAGGCTATGCTGGTTTTAAAAATACACCTACTTGTGAACATTTTTTTGTGATTACCGAAAAACTAAATGATAAATCTCCCATTGATAAAATAAAAACACTTGGAATGCTGATGAATAATCAATCTTCCAAATATAGCACTACAGCAACCAGTGCAGAAGATACGGCAATAATCATTTACACTTCGGGCACAACAGGCAAACCAAAAGGCGCAGAACTTACACATTCTAATCTTCTACAAAATGCCATACTCTCCACAGGAATTGCAAGCACACAAAATGAAGACAACCAACTTATAGTACTTCCGTTATTTCATATTTTTGCTATGACTGTTCTTATGAACGCAGGTATATATAAAGGCGCCACTAGTGTGTTATTACCTCGTTTTGATGCTAAAGAAGTTTTGAATCTAATGCAACAGCATCGTATATCAATATTTGCAGGGGTACCAACCATGTATTGGGGACTATTAAACTATCAAAATGATGAATTTAATCTTGATACAATTACAACCAATTTAAAAACTTGTATTTCTGGTGGAGCATCTTTACCTGTAAAGATTCTTGAAGACTTTGAATCCAAATACAATATTAAAATCTTAGAAGGATATGGCATGTCTGAGGGTTCACCTGTTGTTACTTTTAACCATATAGATATCGGAAGAAAACCCGGAAGTATAGGCACACCTGTATGGGGGGTTGAAGTAAAAGTTGTTGATGAAAATGGTAATGAAGTACCTATAGGTGAAAAAGGGGAATTAATATATCGTGGCCATAATGTAATGAAAGGATATTATAAAAAACCTGAAGATACTGCCAAAACTTTAAAGAATGGATGGTTATATTCTGGTGATGTGGCTATAAAAGATGAAGATGGCTTTTTCTTTATTGTGGATCGCACAAAGGATATGATTATTCGTGGAGGATTAAATGTTTACCCTAGAGAAGTAGAAGAAATAATGATGAAACATGAATATGTCTCCATGGTTGCAGTTATAGGTAATACACATGAAAAATTTGGAGAAGAAATTAAGGCATGCGTAGTATTAAAAGAAGGTAAATCTATATCAGAAGATGAACTTAAAGCATGGACTAAAGAAAATATTGCATCCTATAAATATCCACGTATTATTGAATTTATGGATAGTTTACCTATGAGTGCAACTGGTAAAATATTAAAAAAAGAGCTTAAAAAATCAAATTGATTAGAACTGTATTAGCACCTTTTAATTATGAATGAAACTATAAAAACTGTTCCAGAAGTCACATCAGAAGAATTGGAAAGAATATTTAAGCTTCAAAAAGAAAACCAATTTGCTGTTGGCAATACTACTGTATCACAACGTAAGGCCAAATTAAAATTGTTACACAAAGCTATCTTAAAGTATCGCCCTGAAATTAAGGACGTAATGTTTAAAGACTATAAAAAACATCCTAGTGAAGTTGATTTAACAGAAGTCTTTCCTATTACCAGCGAAATTAAACACGCAAAAAGAAATCTGAGTAGATGGATGGGCAAGCGTAAAGTAACGACCCCAATAGCACTACTAGGGTCAAGTTCATATATAAAATATGAACCCAAAGGAGTAGTACTCATTATTTCTCCGTGGAATTTCCCTTTTAATTTAACTTTTGGACCATTAGTAGGTGCCATTGCTGCCGGAAATACCGTAATTATTAAACCTTCTGAACATACGCCAAATTCTTCTGCTTTAATGAAAAAAATTATTTCTGAAGTTTTTAATGAAAATGAAGTAGCACTAATAGAAGGAAGTATTGAAGCATCCAAAACATTACTAGCACAACCTTTTAATCATATCTTTTTTACTGGCGCTCCAAATATTGGAAAAGTAGTTATGGCGGCGGCTGCCAAACATCTTACTTCGGTAACCCTTGAATTAGGAGGTAAATCTCCTACCATTGTTGATGAAACTGCTAATATTGACATGGCTGCAAGAAGAATTGCCTGGGGTAAATACCTTAACAATGGACAAGTTTGTATAGCTCCCGATTATGTATTTGTTCATGAAAGTAAGAAAGAGCTATTTCTTAAAACTGTAGAAAAATATATTAAAAAATTCTATACTGAAGATATATCTAATGAAACATCTTATTCACGTATTGTAAACGAGCGTCATTTTAATCGTATAAAAGGTTATGTTGAAGATGCTATTCAAAAAGGAGCAAAAGTAAATATTGGTGGAGAATTTGACGATGCTCAAAATTATATTTCTCCAACAGTAATATCAGAAGTCCCTTCAGATGCTGACCTAATGACTAATGAAATATTTGGCCCCATAATGCCTGTATATGCTTTTTCTAATTTAAATGAAGTCATTAATAAAATCAATGAAAAAGAAAAACCTTTATCCTTATATATTTATAGTAAAAGCAGCAAAAACATTAAATACATACTAAATAATACTCGTGCAGGTGGTGGCTGTATAAATCATTCCGCTGTACATTTTTTTAATACCAATTTACCTTTTGGGGGATCAAATAATAGTGGCATTGGCAAAGGACACGGTTGGCACGGGTTTCAATCTTTTTCTAACCCAAGAGGCATATTAAAGCAGCACATTCCTAATGCTCTAGAACTACTACTACCCCCCTACAATGATTTTAAACAAAATTTAATAAACCTAACAATTAAATATTTTTAAAATATAAAACTAATCTATTAATACATAGTACTAACCTAATAACCATAAAAATTATGAAAATATTTAATTATAAGTTAAAACATAAATTTCAATTAATAGTAGTGACCTTAGCATTACTACTTGTACCAAAAGTATTTTTAGCTCAAGATAATTCTGATAAAGATAAAGGCTGGTACATACAACCTGGGATACTCTTAGTAAACTTCTTAGAAGATTCTGAGGTGAGTGCAGCTGGAGCCCCAATACCAGGCGCATCTCTTAAATTATCTAATGATACATCTCCATCTGTTCAATTTGGTTATAATTTTTCTAAAAAATTCTCTATTTCTAGTTTAGTAGCAATTCCTCCAAAAACAACAGCAACTGGTGAAGGACCTTTAGATGGGCTTACTGCTGGTAAAGTAAGTTTTGTTCCAATAATATTAAGTGCTAATTATCACTTTACACTAAAAAACTTTAAGCCATTTATTGGTGCAGGTATTAATTATACTATAATTTCTAAAGAAGAAGATGCAAATATTATAAATTTAAAAGCAGATAATATGTTTGGACCTATAATTAGAGGTGGTTTTGATTTTATGTTTTCTAAAAAATGGGGTTTTAATGCTTCTGCTACAATGAATTTTATAAAAACAGACCTTACAGGATCAGTAGATCCTTCAATACCTGATCTTGGTGGAGCTCCAGTGGAAGCCTCTGTTACGGTAAATCCATTAGCAATACAATTAGGGCTAGTATATAAACTATAAGTTACCTTTTAATTAACACAAAAGAATTATAAAGTAAAATCATACTATTATGAACAAAAAACAACTTAAAATGATAGGTCATGGTTCCATTGTTCTCATCTTTGGATTATTGGCGGGTTTTGGACTTATTATGGATTTAATTGGCGGGTTTGAAATTTACCCCACAAATGTATTACAGTTTGACATTCCTGGAGATAGTGCTGCATGGGCAAGAGCACACGCAGGAGGCATCATGAATGGTATGCTAGTAATACTTGTTGCTTTGGTAATGTTTGCCATGAAATTACCAGAAAAACCATCATATCAACTATACTGGATGTTAATTGGTACTGGTTATGCTAATACCCTATTTTATTGGGGCGGACTAGCAGCCGGTGCACATCGTGCATTAACTTTTGGTAACAATCAACTTGGAGAAACAAGTATAGCAGGTATTCTTGGGTTATTACCTGCTTTTATATTTGCTTTTGTTCTTCTAGTTGCTATATGGATACTAATGAAACAAGCTTTTAATATGGCTAAAAAAAATCAATAACGTAACTAATTTATTTCTAAATATTAAGAATAGCTTTTAATTTTACATACAATATGAAGACTGATTATTTAATCATAGGTGCTGGTGCTATGGGAATTGCTTTTGCAGACGAAATATTCACACGCAATTCAAACATTACAATAACTCTTATTGATCGCCGTGCTAAGCCTGGCGGACATTGGAATAACGCATACCCTTTTGTTGGATTGCATCAACCAGCAGCTTTCTATGGAGTAAATTCGGAAGAATTAGGTACCAATACTACGCATCTTTCTTCAAAGCCAGAAATATTAGATTATTATAAAGAAATAATACAAAAATTTGAATCTAGTGGTAGAGTAAAATTTTTTCCAAAACATAATTATTTAGGAAACAACCAAGTAGTAGACCTCAATAATCCAGAAAACATAATTACTTTTCAAGTCAATAAAAAAGTAGTCGATGCTACGTATATGAATGTTGAGGTACCCTCTACACACCCTCCTAAATATAAAGTAGATAATGGCGTTCCTTTAAAGCCATTAAATAACCTTGATGTTGAATATAACAAATGGGGAAGTTTCTACGTAATAGGAAGTGGAAAAACAGGAATGGATGCTATTCTCTATTTATTAAAAAAAGGAGTTAACGCAGAAAATATTAACTGGATAGCTCCAAACGATGCTTGGTTGTTTAATCGTAGCCATATACAAGTTGGGAAAATTTCAAAAGAATTACTAAAACATGCAGAACTAATAAAAAACGCCAATAAAGTAGATGATGTATTTTTAGAAATGGAAAAAGAAGGGGGCATTTTTAGAATAGATAATAGTATTGCCCCTGTTAAGTGGCGTTGTGCAACTGTAAGCCCTGAAGAATTAATTCTGTTACGCTCTATAAAAAAAATAATTCGTAAAGGAAGAATAGAAAGTATTACAAATAAAGAAATACAACTTCAAAAAGGGACTGTTGCCTATCCAGAAAACACACTCTTTGTAGACTGTACAGCTAACGGACTTTCTAAGCGTGAAAAAAGACCAATATTTTCTGAAAAATTAATAACGTTACAAGCCGTATTATTTTGTCAGCAAGTTTTTAGTGCTGCAGTAATAGCTCGTTTAGAACTAACAAACATAAGCGATACAACAAGAAACAATATTGAACCTGTACCCCATCCTGAATTTAAGGAAGATTGGCCAAAATCTATGTCTACAACCATAAATAATTTACTGGTTTTTCATCGCCATTTTCCTTTATGGATGTTCCGTTCTAGATTAAATTTTATGAGCCATGAGCCTATGCTTCAATATTTTGGTTACGCCATAAAAGCAGCCCTTTTATCTGGCCCAACAAAAAAAGCTGTTAGTAGATTAGCAAAAATATCTTAATTTAAAATTATAACAATCATATTATATAAGAGTGTCTTAAAAAGTGTTAAACTTTAATAAATGTCCTGTACCACAAGTGCAGGATGCTTTATTTTTAAACATTTCTATAGCTAAAAAAGACGATTGCAAATACTGTTATTACATAATCTCGTTACAAAATATCGAATACAATACAGTCCATTTAAAATAAAATAGAATTATTATTGTAATAATCGTTACAATAATGTATTTTTGTTCAAAAGTTGAATATTAAATGGTTGGTAGACCAAAACATTATCCAGAAAAAATATTAATTAATAAGGCAACAGAAGTGTTCTGGAAAAAAGGCTATACAGCTTCTTCTGCACAAGATTTAATGAAAGCTATGGATATTGGTCAAGGAAGTTTTTACAGAACATTCCCAGGTGGTAAAAATGAACTCTATCAAAAAACATTAAATCTATTTTTAGAACAATCAATTAAATTGTTTTATGAAAGAATAGCAGCAGCAGAAAACCCTGTTCAATTTATTAAAGATTTTTTCTATGCTATCACTTTACGTACAAATGATAAAAAAGAAAACGGATGTTATTTAGGAAATGCCATTGTAGAATCTAGTAATTTAGATGAGAATTCAAAATTAATTGCGACAAAACAATTAATTAAATTGCAAAAAGGATTTGAGAAAGCCTTAGAAAAAGCGCAAAGTCTAGAAATGTTAAGTGCACAAAATTCTCCTAAATTACTAGCTGCTTACTTAATTAATTTATGGAATGGAATTAATGTAACACAAAGGATGAACCTTACTAATAAAGAAATGGCGAAGTTATTGGAATTAAATTTACAAATATTAAATTGATATTTTTTTATAAAATATTGTAATGATTATTACAATACTAATTTTATCATTTTTAGACAGAAAATAAATATAAATTAAAAATTATTTAAAATGAGTAAAACAGCAATTATTATTTTATCGGATCCAAAAGGAGGTGCAGAAGAATCAGTAGGACGTCTTTTAAACGGTTTAGCAGCAGCCTATGACTATAAAGAAGCTGGAGATGACGTAAAAATTATTTTTCAAGGTACGGGTACTAGGTGGCCAGAACTTCTTCAAAAAGAAGACCATATGGCACATAAATTATATAAGATTCTAGAAGAAAATATTGAAGGAGTATCATCTGCTTGTGCTAAAGTTTGGGGAGCTAATCCATCTGGTTTAGATTTAATTGCTAATAATCCTTTACCTAATACCCCTGGATTGTCTAGCTTTGTAGAGTTACAAAAAGAAGGCTATAACGTACTTACGTTTTAATATCCCAATAACAAAAGGCTTTCTTTTAATAAAAATTATGAGAAGAAAGCCTTTTTTATATATAAAATAAATTAATAATCATGGATACAGCATATCATCAAGGAGAAATAGAATTACAAAAAAGATTTGGAGGAACAGATATAGCTGGTAGAGCTAGCCGTGTTATTAAAGATAAAATTATTCCAGGAGCAATTCCTTTTATAGAAAATCAGCCTTTTGTTATTTTAAGTAGTAAAGATAGTAATGAAAATATTTGGACATCTATATTAATAGGAAAATCTGGTTGGATTGATGCTAAAAAGGAAGGATTAATTAAGTTTTTTTTAGATAAAATGAACAGTATTGATTCCGACAACATCATAAAAGAAATTAAAAGTAATGATCAAGTAGGAATGATCGTTATTGAACTAGGTACACGAAGAAGATATCGAATTAATGGCCGCATACAACACCATAATACGCATTTAGACTTTATCATTCAAGAAGCTTACCCAAACTGCCCTAAATATATTCAACGCAGAATACCTTCTTTTGTTAATACCGAAAAAGAACTAATATCTTCAATAAATGGCGCTACATTAAATTCAATGCAAAAATTATGGATAGCCCAATCAGATACATTTTTTGTTGGCAGCCAATCTAAATCAGGATTTTTAGATGCATCACACCGAGGTGGAAATCCAGGTTTTATTGAAATTTTAGAAAATGGTGATTTAAAAATTCCTGATTATCATGGAAACAGTATGTATAACACACTTGGTAATTTATTAGAAACTCCTAAAGCTGGACTTCTATTTATTGATTTTGAAAAAGGAAGTATTCTACAGCTAACAGGTACAACTTCTTTTCTATTTGACCAATTTTCAGACAAAGACAAAGTAAATACTACAGAAACAGGACGCTATTGGTTGTTTAAAACAGAAGCTTGGATACAGACTAATAAACACCATAAAGTAGATTGGGAATTAATAGATAATTCTCCTTTTAACCCAAATCATGTTTAAACAGTCTCAAATAAAAAATATCTATTGGGTAAAATTCTTTAAAAAAAAAGAACTTAACTTACTATGCAATAACAAAAGAAAAACAATTTATAAAAACCAAGCTGTTCCTTTTCTTTTTTCTTAATGCTAAAGTTTAATAATATGCCAAGAGAAATAGAAAATATTATATTTTCACGATTTGTAAATCAAGAAATCCCTTTTGAAATTCTAACAATTAAAGAACTCTATGATCGGTGTAAAAAAAGTGCCTATGACTTATCAAATCCACATAGAATAAAGTTTAATGCCTTAATAATAATTACTAAGGGAAACGGTAAACACATTATTGACTTTAAGGAACAACAACTATTTCCAGGTCTTGTTATTCCTCTCACTAAAGAACAAGTTCATTCATTTGAAAAACCATTACAAGTAGAAGGTTTTGTTATTTCTTTTGAAGAACATTTTATTACACAAAAAATAAGCGAAAAAGAATTATTTCATTTTCTACAGCTCTTCCACAATCCAGCCATTTTAATTGGAGCAGAAAACCTTCATGTATTAACCCCTTTAATAAATTTATTAAAAAATATTAATTTAGATACAAACATCAATTTAAAATCAGAACTCATAAAAACTATATTAATGGCGTTACTTTTTCAAATAAAACGTCATTCAGTTTACCAACATGAGATTTTTGAAAGTAAACGCTTTAAAGATTTTATAACATTTAAACAATTGATTACTAAAAACTATCAAGATAGTCACAACGCTAATGATTATGCAAAAAAAATGACTGTTTCTTATAAGTATTTAAATGATATTTGTAAAGAAATAAGCAAACAAACAGCAAAATCATTTATAGACAATTGGTTACTTTTAGAAATTAAAAGAAACATTTCGGAAAATATACATACTTCTCAAGAAATAGCTTTTAAAATGGGCTTTAAAGAACCTTCAAACTTTATTCGCTTTTTTAAAAAATTTACTGGTATAACCCCTAATCAATTTCAAAAAATAAATGGTTTTTCTAGCTTGGGTTAGATATTGACTATTTTAATTTTTAGATAGACAATTCAATTGGTGCTCTTTACCTCTAACTTTGTGTCATAATAAACATATTAGTCCCAAAATATGACACTTACAGAACAATTAAAGCAGGTTAAAGATACGGTAATGATGCGTATGCCTGAATCAATTATACAAACCTTTAAAGAAGCTATTGAGGAAATAAATACTAATCGTTTAAAAGAAAAAGCACTACAAATAGGAGACACAATTACCGGTTTTTCACTTATCAATATTAATGGTAATACTGTAAAATTAGAAGATGTTTTTAACTCAGAGTATTTAGTTCTTAATTTTTATCGTGGAGGTTGGTGTCCATATTGTAATATGGAACTTAGAGAATATGAGCGACTTAAAGATGACTTTAAAAATGCAGGTGCTGATATTATAGGAATAAGTGCCGAAGTTCCAACACTAGCTTCACAAACCAAAGATAAAAACACTCTTTCATTCCCTGTTTTAACAGATAAAGATGCCGAGTTTATGAAAGCAATTGGAATTGTATTTCAATTAAATGAAAAAGCTAAAAAAGACTATGTTGGTTTTGGAATGGATTTTACTCAAATTCACGGTAATGAAAATTATGAACTTCCTGTACCAGCAGTATACATAATAGATAAAAATAGAAAAGTCATTTTTGTACATTTTGAAGCAGATTATATGACAAGAATAGAACCTAAGGAAGTATTAAATTTTATAAAAAATAATAAAAGTAACTTATAAATTAAAAAAATTATGAAAACAAACAAAATCATCTATTGGATATCAACGGGCCTTCTTAGTTTCTTCTTTCTTTCAGGTGCTATGATGTATATTTTTAACTATGAACATGCACATGAATTTTTTATAAGTCTTGGGTTCCCAATATGGATTATTTACCCATTGGCGGCACTTAAAATATTAGGAGTTATAACTATAATTTCTAAAAAATCATTGTTTTTAAAAGAATTAGCCTATGCTGGTTTTCTCTTTGATGCTATATTAGCGTTAGCTGCTCATATAATAGTTAAAGATGGAGAGCATGTTCCTGCAATAATTAGCTTAGTGTTCATTACTGTTTCGTGGGTATACGATAGAAAAGTATACGGAAACTATACACAAATTAAATCATAACTTAAAAAATTATTAACCAAATATGTTATCAGAAATAAAATCTATTTTCGAACCTGTAAAAATTGGAAAATACATTGCAAAAAATAAAATTTTCATGGCTCCAATGAGCCGTTACAGAGCCCAAGAGGGCGGTATAAATCCAGATATAACCATTGAATATTATAAACAGCGTGCTAGTGCTGGATTAATTGTAGCAGAATCTACCCAAATTAATGATGGTGCAGGTGGTATTGATTGTCCTGGTATTTATAATGAAACTCAAGCTAAATCATGGAAAAAAGTGACCGATGCAGTACATAAAGAAGGAGGGCTTATATTTTTACAACTTTGGCATGCAGGACGTGCTTCTCACCCATCTGTATTACCAGAAGGAAGACAAGTAGTTGCTCCTTCCGCTATTGCTAGTACGCAAGAAGTAATGACCTATGATGGAATGCAAGTTCCAACAATGCCACATGCTTTATCTTTAAGTGAAATTACCGAAATTAGAAGTAATTTTGCAACTGCCAGTAAATATGCATTAGAAGCAGGGTTTGATGGTGTAGAAATTCATGCAGCTGGTGGGTTTTTAATTGATTCTTTTTTACAAGATCATTCTAATAAAAGAGAAGATCAGTATGGTGGAAGTTTAGAAAATCGCTTTCGTTTTTTAAAAGGAATTTTGGATGATTCTGTGGCTATATGGGGTAATGATCGCGTAGGAATTAAGTTATCACCTATAAGTCCTTATAATGATATGGGAAAAGGGAATGTATTAGAAACTTTTACCTATGTATACAATCATTTAAATACGTATAATTTGGCATTTTTAGAAGTTAATGAGGTTATGCCATTTACAGAACTTTCAGAAGAAAATAAAAATATAAATAAAACGTTGCGTAGTTTGTATAAAGGAACTTACATTGCAAATGGTGGTTTTAATCCAGAAACTGCTGCAAAACGTATTGACCAAGGTACAGCCTCAGCAATTTCTTTTGGACGACCATTTATTGCTAATCCAGATTTGCCTGAACGTTTTAAGCAAGATGCCCCTTTAAATGAACTAGATATGAATACCTTTTATGGGGGTAATTATAAAGGTTATACCGATTATCCATTCTTGAAAAACTAAAATATCATTAATAATTAAAGTTATGAGTATAGAAGAAAAAATAGAACAAGTAATAGACGATCTGATACAAACAGCAACCACTTATGATATTAGCAAATTAGACAATATCTATCATGACAAACTTAAAGTAGTTATGATAGATATTGATGACAATGTTAATATAGCCGACAAAGAGACTTTTAAGAATATTTTTAAAAGTAAAAAAGAGGCAGGAGATCCCCCAATGAACACGTGGGCTAAATATCATAAAATTGATGTTGATGGTACTAATGCACATGTACTATTATCAAGAAAAAACAATTTAAGTGGTGTAAACCAAATTCTAACTTTAAGCATAGACTTGTTATTTGAAGATAATCGTTGGCAAGTAATTAGAGAAGTTATTTTTTTACGCCCAGATTTGGAATAAAACAACTTAGACAAATCGTATCCTATTTTATTAAAATATGGCTAATTAACAAAATAATCCAGCATCAAATTATGATGCTGGATTATTTTTATTAAAGCAAATTTAGTCTATTTTCAAAAGCTTTAGTTATTCAAATTCTACTTTAAATACAGTAGCTATTTTGTTCATCTCTTTTTCCTCAGGAGTTTTAAGCTTAAAATGAACACCATTCAATTCCCATTCAATAGCAACATCACTTCCTATAAGAGATACATTTTTTATTTTGTTCGTTACATTTGGTAATATTTCCTCTAACTCAATTGTTGTATTAGCTTCGGGCATTCCCAACATAAATACATAAAGGGTTTTTCCGTCTTTTGATCTTGTGAATCGTATATCATTAGCATTAAATTCTTGAGTTGCAGATTGTCCTACCCCCTCAAATCCCGCTTTTATTTCAGAAATACCATAGCCATGAATAGTATGTGTTCTAGTACCGTATACAGCTTCTCCATAGGTATTTAACCAAGCACCCATTTCTGCTAAAACATCTCGTTGCTGTTGGTTTATGGTACCATCTGCCATAGGTGAAACATTTAATAACACAACTCCTTTTTTACTCCATACATCTATCATGTTTTTTAACAACAGATCAGCTTTTTTATAGGGTTGATTTTGAATATATGACCAACTCTTAAGGCTTATAGTAATATCTGTCATCCAAACAACTTGAGACATTTCTGACCTTCCTGCTTGTTCCATATCCATTACACCAACATTACTAGGAATGTCTTGTTGTTTATATACAACTATTGGCTCTTGGCTTCTTTCAATACCTTTATTAAAATGATGCGCTACCATTTCTTGTCTATATTTTTCTGGCACCCTATCCAACCAAACGTCAAACCAAATAATATCAGGTCCATATTTATCAACGACCTCGTTTACCTGATCTAACCAATATTTATTAAATTCATCTACTGGTATATTACCATAAAGGTATTTTAACTCTGGGTCTATACTAGAAGTAGCATAATCTGGATGGTATGGAAAATGGCTATCCCATCCGCCCCATGCTTTAGAATCATCCGCATAAAGTTGTCTGTTTTTAGAATGATGAAATGTTGCTAACGTTTTTATATCACGTTTTTTTGCTTCTTTAAATATTTCACCTAAAATGTCTTTTTTAGGACCT
The DNA here is from genome assembly GCF_003634105.1 of Maribacter vaceletii. Lineage (GTDB taxonomy): Bacteria > Bacteroidota > Bacteroidia > Flavobacteriales > Flavobacteriaceae > Maribacter_B > Maribacter_B vaceletii. The sequence goes on from NZ_RBIQ01000010.1 coordinate 127,608, forward strand.
TTATCCATAGAGTTCCACATGTTTACTTCACTATCCCACATAGCAAAACCATCATGGTGTTGAGCCACTGGGCCTAAAAACTTAGCTCCTGCTTTTTCAAATAAATCTACCCAATCAGCGGCATCAAACTTTTCTGCTTTAAACATAGGAATAAAATCATGGTAGTTAAATTCTGAAGGGTCTCCAAAATTTTCTTTATGATATTCATAAATTCCTTTTACCCTATCTTGTGACCCATATTTGTTAAAAGCATAAGTATCAGGAGCCCAATCCTTAGCATCTTTTATATACATCCAACGGGGATACCATTCGCTTTTGTATGCAGGCACACTATATGGCCCCCAGTGAAAATAGATTCCTAATTTAGCATCTTCAAACCATTCTGGTTGATTATTTACTTGAGCTAAAGACTCCCAATTGGCTTTAAACCTTGGTTCTCCGGAGGAAGTTACATCCGAAGAACCCTGATTTTGTTGACAGATTGCTCGCTTAACGGGCACAATTAATAAAAATAATAAAAAATACTTTTTCATGTTAAGTTCAAAATTTGTGGTATTACTATCATCTATTCAAATTCTACTTTAAATACAGTAGCTATTTTATTCATCTCTTTTTCCTCAGGAGTTTTAAGTTTAAAATGAACACCATTTAATTCCCATTCAATAGCAACATCACTTCCTATTAGAGATACATTCTTTATTTTGTTCGTCACATTTGGTAATATTTCTTCTAACTCAATTGTTGTATTAGCTTCTGGCATTCCCAACATAAAAACATAAAGTGATTTAGCGTCTTTTGATCTTGTAAATCGTATATCATTAGCATTAAACTCTTGGGTTGCAGATTGCCCTATCCCTTCAAACCCTTCTTCAATCTCTGATATTCCATAACCATGTATTGTGTGGGTTCTTGTACCATATACAGCTTCCCCGTAGGTATCTAACCATTCTCCCATTTCATTTAATACATCTCTTTGTTGCTGGTTAATAGATCCGTCTGCTGCTGGAGAAACATTTAAAAGTACTACACCTTTCTTGCTCCATACATCTATCATATTCCTTAACAATAAATCGGCTGTTTTATAGGGTTGATCTTTTATATGTGACCAACTTAATAAACTAATAGTTACATCTGTCATCCAAGCAACCTGAGACATTTCTGTTCTTCCTGCTTGTTCCATATCTAAAATCCCAACATTACTAGGAATGTCTTGTTGTTTATACACAACTATAGGCTCTTGATCTCTTTCAATTCCTTTATTAAAATGATGCGCTACCATTTCTTGCCTGTACTTCTCTGGTATTCTGTCTAACCATACATCAAACCAAACAATGTCCGGACCATATTTATCAACAACTTCATTTACCTGATCTAACCAATAATCATAAAATTCTTCTGCTGGTATGTTTCCGTAAAGATATTTTAACTCTGCATCTGTACTAGAAGTAGCATAGTCTGGATGGTATGGAAAATGACTATCCCATCCGCCCCATTCTTTAGGGTTACCTGCATTTAGCTGTAGGTTTTTGGCGTGATGAAATGTTGCTAACGTTTTTATATCACGTTTCTTTGCTTCTTTAAATATATCTCCAAGAATATCTTTTTTAGGCCCTTTATCCATAGAGTTCCACATATTAACCTCACTATCCCACATAGCAAAACCATCATGATGTTGAGCTACTGGCCCCAAAAATTTAGCTCCTGCTTTTTCAAACAAATCTACCCATTCAGCGGCATCAAACTTTTCTGCCTTAAACATAGGAATAAAATCATGGTAACCAAACTCAGACGGGTCTCCAAAATTTTCTTTGTGGTATTCATAAATTCCTGTTGCTCTATCTTGAGATCCATATTTATTAAAAGCGTAAACGTCTGGCGACCATCCTTCTGTGTCTTTTATATACATCCAACGTGGATACCACTCACTCTTATATGCCGGCACTGTATAAGGCCCCCAACAAAAATAGATTCCTAATTTAGCATCTTCAAACCATTCTGGCTGGTTATTAATTTTTGCAAGAGATTCCCAGTTTGCTTCAAAACGTGGTTTTTCTTCTTCCAAACTTGAATTTTTGTCATTAGTTTTACAACTGTAAATCGCAGCACATAGAAACAATGACATAAACATTGCCCTATTTAATTTTAATTTAATCATACAAATAGTATTTAGTTAGTTAATAAGTAATAATTTTATTTTTTAGGTTTTAAGTTTATTTTGTAGCACCAAACATGATCCCCTTTTGCTTTATCAGGAAAAGATAATTGTAAACCTTCTAAACCTCTCTTCCATTTTACTTCGTTGTTTTCATTTCCAATAAGTGTTATAGCATCAATTTCTCTATCTAAATAAGGGTTAACTGTAGACATAGTTTTAACTACTACTTTGTTCGTTGTAGGTTTATCTAGAACAATAACATATAATGTATTGTTGTCTTTACTCCTGGTAAAACGTATGTCTTTTTCTGTGTAAATAGCTTCCCAGTTTTCATTAAAATGTCCATCTTTTTTTAAGGTTGTAGGTCCTTCTCCATCAATAACCCAAGGTCTTGTATTGTAAATTGCTTCTCCGTTTGTGTTTAACCATTCTCCTATACCTAATAAAGTTTTCTTTTGATCTTCTGGAATAGTACCATCTGCTTTAGGGCTAACATCTAGCAATAAACAGCCATTTTTACTTACTATATCGCATAGTATTTCTACAATCGCTTCTGGAGATCTTGATGGACGAGTGTTATAGAACCATCCTCCTAAAGGTGTATCACTTAACCATGGGTCTGGTCTTAATCCTGTAGAACGTCCTTTTTCATAATCTAAAATACCTGCGCTAGGTGGTATACAAACATCAAACTTAATTTTATAAGCCATGCCTATATCTTGCCCTCTATTTTCTGCTAAATTAAGAAGTCTTGCAAATGCCTTTTTTCTGATATCATCACTTAACAGTTCTAAGCCCATATCAAACCAAAATAAATCTGGTTTGTATTTTAAAGCCGATTCTTCTAAAATATTAAACCAACGTTGTTCAAATTCTGCATCTGGGTAAGGCTCAAAACTATCTGGGGCAGATGAAAAAGCATGTGGTTTACCATATAAATCTTGATTGGCAGGATTACCGCCATCAAAAGCAAACGAATGGTAGTACCAATACCATGTATACGCATGGTGATATGTAATTAAAAACTTCATATCTTTTTTACGAATGGCTTTTTCTAAATCGCCCGTAATATCTACACCTGCCATGTCTTTACTGTTCCAACGGCTTACGTCTGAATCCCAATTAAGATAATTATCATGAAAAACACCTATAGGCCCCGTAAACTTTGCTCCTGCTTTATGAAAAAGATCTGCCCATTCTTCAGCATTAAACTTTGCTGGTTTAAATTGTTTAATAATGTCTTTATAACCTACTTCGTTTTGGTTTCCACCAAAAAGTTCTTCATGCATTTTAAAAGCACTAGAAGGTTCTTCTTTTCCACGTGGTGTATTTGTCCAAGAAACATTTTTTGTATCGTACATTGAAAATCCATACCATTCGGTAGTACGGTTCTGTGTTGCCAAAGTTGCTGGTCCTATACATGTAAAAATCCCAAATTTTGCATCTCTAAACCATTCTGGAACGGTATGTTTTGCTATAGATGCCCATTCTTCTTTAAAAACACCTCCTGCTTTTTTAGCTTCTTCTATATGATCTACTTCACTAGCATTTTCTTTTTTAGCTAATTTGTTCTGAGCTATGGCATAGTTTCCTATTAAAACACTTGCGACTAGAGAAAATCTTATTATTAACTTATTCCTATTGAATTGCATATTTGACATTATATATAGTTTTGATCGACAATCGAGATTTAAATGCTCTGAGGCTTATCTATAAAAAAAAATATTTCTTTAAATGTCTTGCTGTTTTACCCAGAGGTTATTTACTACAATATTTAATTTATTTATTTACGTTTAATAACATTTCCTTTTCTCCAATCCCTTCCACATGGACTTTTACTTTTACTGCTCCACTAATACGTTTTGATTGGAAAATTGCTAAAGCACGACCTTTTGAAGTTACTAGTGAATTGGATTGAAAATCTTGTACATTAGCACTAGAGCCATTATCAACTCCTAATAATCTTATATTTTCATCAGCCAAAAACGTTACTTTAACTTCTTTTGTTTTTACTGGAATTCCGTTTTTATCAATTAATTGAACTTCAAAATGAGATACATCATACCCATCTGCTTTTAACTCCGTTTTATCAATATCAACTTTAAAATCTACGGGTTTATCTGCTGTTTGGCTAGTAGCAACTATTTGTTCTCCTATAAAACCAGCTTTAGCTTCTAAAACTCCTTCTTTAAATGGGACTGCCCAACGAAAAATACGATCTGGACATTCAGACATACTTCTGCTACCAAGAGATTCTCCATTTAAAAACAGTTCTACTACGGAGAGGTTAGAAGAAACCTCAACCAATATCATTTCTCCTTTTTTATAATTCCAATGGGCATTGTTATTATACCAGTTATAAGCTTTTGCATCTGCTTTCACAGGTTTTCCTTTTAATGGGTCAAACTTAAAATATGACCCTTCTAGAGGAAGTGTACCTATGGATATATGAGGTTTGTTTACCCAAATACTTTTAAAGTAATTCCATTTAGTTTTTGTAAAGCCTCCAAAATCCATAATATCTCCTCCCCAGGTTTTAGCTGGAGGCCAAAACTCTACATCTTCACCTAAATAATCTATTCCTGTCCACATATACATGCTATATACCATAGGGTTTTCAATAACCGATAACCATTCGCTTAAATAGCCCGAATTTTCGGTTCCGGTGAAGTGCATTTCTGGATAATTAATTTTAGCCCAATTGTATTGTGCTACATGATAACTAAACCCAACTACGTCTAATGCTTCTGCATAGCCTGTAGCACAACTGGCAACAGGAATAATTAGATTAGCAGTTACTGGTCTTGTGGTATCTAACTCTTTAGTCCATTTTGCTAATTCATTAGCTGTTTCTGCCAGTTTATACTTTCTGTCTGGTAGTGCTTCATAACGAGCTTTCATTTCTTCTGGGCTTAATTTTGGAATAGCGTTCCAATAGCCTGTTTCATTATCTGCATCCCAAAATCCGCTTACATGTCTATAATGTGGATAGGTCCATTCTATTTCATTTCCAATACTCCATTCAAAAACACTTGGGTGGTTCCTGTCTCGCAACATAACTCTTTGCAAATCACTTTTAGCCCATTCCTGAAAGTGCATCGTATAACCTCTTGTTATATAATCGCTGTGCTTATTTTCTTTGTTAAAACGTTTATCCTTAGGGTTATCCATTTCATCAAAAAACTCATTTTGAACCAGAAAACCCATTTCATCACATAAATCTAGAAATTCAGCTGAAAAAGGATTATGAGAAGTTCGTATTGCATTTACACCCCCTTCTTTAAGTTTTGCTAAACGACGTTTCCAAACGCCTTTAGGAACTGCTGCTCCTACCAATCCACCATCGTGATGTAAACAAACACCTTTTGCATAGATTGATTTTCCATTTAGAAATAATCCCTTTTCTTTATCATGCTTAAAATTTCTAATCCCGAATGGAGTAATGTATTCATCAATTATTTCTCCATCTTTGATAATGGTAGTAATTGCTTTATACATATTTGGATTTTCAGGATTCCATAATTCTGGGTTTACAACCTCAATTTCATGAATAACCTTACCTTCTAAATCTGCCTTGATAGATTCTGAAGATTGAAATTTGGCGATTTCTTTTCCTTCCTTATTCAAAAGTGAGGTAGAAAGCGTAAAATTAGCTTCTTTATCTCGTTGGTTTTTAACTTTTGTTTCAATTTTAACTAAGGATTTTTCTTCTGAAACTTCTGGTGTGGTAATATATGTTCCCCATATTGGAACATGCAATTTATCAACGGTTATTAATTTGACATTTCGGTATATTCCGCTACCCGTGTACCAACGACTATCGGCATAACGTGAGTGGTCTACATATACTGTTATTACATTGTCTGAACCGTCTATTTTAAGTTTGTCTGTTAAGTTAAAATGAACAGGTGAATATCCGTATGGGTTTTCCCCAATATACTGCCCATTAATCCAATATTTTGAATTATTGTATACCCCATCAAAAAGAACGTAAGTACTTTTATCTTTTGGTAAAGCTGGTGTTTTAAAATGTTTTTGATAAACTCCAACGCCTCCAGGAAAATAACCTGTACAACCTTCAAGAGTTGAATCTCTGGAATGTTCTATACTCCAATCGTGTGGTAGCCTAACATCTCTCCAATCTTTATCTATTAAAGGCGTTTTTAGTAAAGACGTTGTATCTTTTAAAAAGGTAAACTTCCAATCGAAATTAAAATCTGATGTCCTATTTATATTCGTAACCTTACTTTCTTTTGAACAAGAAGCAATAGAAAGGGCTAGAATAGTAATTAAAAGTATTTGTCTCATATTTTATTTAATCAAAGCTATAGTTTCATCATCATTCTTAAGCCCGCATGATACATCTAAAAATGATTCCTCATTTTTAATAGCATGCCACCCCAAGCCGTCATGTACAGCAATCTTCCCTTCTTTATCTAGTGTGACCAAAACATCATTTCTAACGGAGATGTCTATTGATTTAAGGTTATTGCCTCCTAGGTTTTCCCATTTTGTGCCTTCAAATTTTTCAAGCTGCCCATTAGCTATAATGGCAATTTGCATTGGCCACCCACATCCAATATCTTCAGCTTCTTTTTCAAGGACGTTCCATTTATTTGTAGCATAATATGCTACTTTGTTATCTTCTGTAATAACCCAAACTCCACCGCTTCTGCCTAAATCGCATCGCTTAGCCTTAATACCCGGTATCTTTACCCAAGAAGAACCATCAGGTGAAGTGTAAGACGTTTTTTCGGATTTTAATAACTCTATCCACCAGATTTTCCAATGTTTATTAATGTATACTTCACCTGTAGTTGTAACGCAAATTACTCCACTTGGGCTTGCTCCAATATCACGAGCCTTTAAGTTTCCTACAGGAAGTTCTTTTCCATCTTTTAATAAAACAACATGATTTTCTGCATTTATAGCCCAGGTTTGGTTTTTGCCATCAGCTGCTACTTTCTTATAGCCCTTTGAAACTTTTGTTACACGCTGAGTTTCCCACCATACTTTAAGCTCAGAACTACGGTTATTAACTTCTGCTAAAAGTGCTTCATTATAGTCTCCAAAACTATCTCCTTCTATTTTGAAAACTATTGCATGTTTAAACTTAAGATTATCTGGAATTTTAATAAATAAACCTTTATTGGTTGATTCCCATGTAAGTTTGTCTTCGCTTCCTAAAACTGAAATAGAAGTAATACCTAAAGAGGTTCCTTTTTTTGGTGCTAGGTAAGGCACAACAATTGTGTTATCTTCAAGTGCTTCAAGCACACTTAAATACAAATTATTATTTCCTTTTTTTACGATTCGCTGGGTAGTATTCCCTGGGATTTCCCAATGTTGTGTCCCGTAAATAGATTCGCTATTTACTTTCATCCAAGCTCCTATTTCTTTTAAAAGTTTATAGGCATTATCATCTAATGTTCCATCTGCCTTAGGGCTTACATTTAATAACATATTCCCATTCTTAGAAACAATATCTATAAGTTCGTGAATAATTTCTGTTGCTGAACGATAATTTGCTCCTTTTACATAGGTCCAAGGGCCTATAGATGTATCGGTTTGCCAAGATTCTTTCCGAATTTTTGGTAAACGGGTTCGTTCTAAATCTAATGTTGCAATATCATCCCAATAATACCCCCATTCGCCATTAGGCATACGCTTGGTCCAATCTTTAATACACATTACGGCTTCATTCTTTCCGTTATGTCTTTCCATACTTTGGTTATACAGATAAGAGATCATTTCTAAACCTGTTTTTCCTTTGTCATCGCCAGGAAACGGGACACCGCCATCTACATAAAACATATCGGGGTCATAATTCTCAATTAAATCTTTACAACGTGCCAGCCACTCTTCACGCCATCTCAATGGTGCATTTGTAGGCTGCGTTGGTTTTGCATCTCCATTTGGATCTGGAGGTAAATAAAAATCTTGATAATTAGGGTCATTTCCATCATAAGGCACTCCTGCATAGGGACCACTTTTATCGGCTCCTTTGTTTGTTTGAAACCAACTCCATGTACGTTCTAAATGGCTGGTAATACCCCAACGTATTCCTTGATCTTCGTATTTTTTAACGGCATCCTGCATTTCTTTCATGATATCCCTTTTGGGGCCATAGTTTACAGAATTCCATTCGTGGTGTTTTGAATCCCAAAGGTCAAAATTGTCATGGTGATTAGCCATTCCTACAATATATTTTGCTCCTGTTTCTACAAACAAATCGACTAACTCTTGAGCATTAAATTTTTCGCCTTTCCAGAGATGCACAATATCCTTATATCCAAATTCTGAGGGATGTCCATAATTTTTTAAATGATAATTATAATGTGGATGTCCTTCTTCATACATACGGCGCGCATACCAATCGCCTACAGCAGGGACTGTGTAAGCATTCCAACAAGTCCAGATACCAAATTTGGCTTCTTTAAACCATTCTGGGGTTTGATACTGTTGCATAGATGCAACAGTAGGTTCAAATTTTTGTGCATTGACATCACAAAAAAATCCCACTAGTAAAAAAAGTAGTAATGCTAAATAATTATTCTTTTTAATCATTGGTTTATAAAGTGTTCGTTATTTTGAAATAAGCATTACGGTATTGTCTCCGTTCCCTTGATTAAGTCCACAGCCTACATCTTTATAAGATTTACTTTCATTAAGATTTACTGTTCCCATTTTATCAAAAAGAGATACTTTGCCTTCTGTACTAAGTGCTACTATTACTTCTTCGGTTATTGATATATCTAAGGTTTTTAAATTTTTTCCTCCAAGATTAGTCCAATGTGTACCATCAAAACGTTCTAATTGACCATTACTAACTGCTGCTACTAGTCCAACCCATCCGCCGCCGCAAGCAATGTCTTCTGCTTTTTTCTCAAGAGGTTTCCAAACAAGATCATTATAATAGGTTACAGTACCTTTATCATCTATGACCCAAACAGTACCCGTTTGTGTAATATCACAACGTTCTACTTTTATTCCTGGTAGTTTAAACCATTCTTTACCATCTGTACTTTTATGCGTTATTCTATCATCTCCTTCAGGAAAGTCTACCCATTCTAATTTGTTAGGTATGTGTAAATTAACACTACCGTCTATACCTACATAAACAGTTCCTGCGGCATTAGCTCCTATATCTTTTGCTTTTAGCCCTAATGCAATTTCTTTTCCGTTTTTTAATTGTACTAGCTCGTTGTCTGCCGCACGGATAGCCCAAGTATTACCTCTGTAATCGCTACTTATACTTGTATACTTGTTTTCAAAAACGGATTTATTTTGTGCATCAAACCATTCTATTAAAGCATCTGTTCTATCAAATAATTTTTCAATAGGTTTTTCATCTATATTACTAAATTTACTTCCTTCAATCTTAAAAACAAGAGCATGTTTGTGTTCTATATTAGAAGGTATTTCTAGACTAAGCCCATTAGTTGTAGATTCCCATTTTACCGCTTTATCTTCATGTCCTAAAATAGTAATAGAAGTAATCCCTAATGATTTTCCTTCTTGTGGAGCGAAATAGAAAATATTTATTTTTCCATCTTTAGCGGGTTCAAAGTAACTAAGATAGATAGTGTTATCTCCTTTGGTTACAAAACGCTCTTGTTCTACGCCACTTGTTAACCATGGTTTTGTTCCATAAATTGATTCTCCGTTTATTTTCATCCAAGCGCCAATTTCTTTTAACAAATCATAAGCTTTTTTATCTAGCTTACCATTCCCCATTGGGCTAACATTTAAAAGCATATTTCCATTTTTTGAAACAATATCTATTAACTCTTGAATTATTTCTGTTGCGGAACGATAGTCACCATCTTTTACATAAGTCCAATCTCCTATAGATGTATCTGTTTGCCAAGGCTGTTTTCTTATTTGTGGAAGGCGAGCGCGTTCTATGTTTAAGGTTGCAATACCTTCATAATAATACCCCCATTCTCCATAAGGTGCTTTTTTGTACCAATCTTTAATACACATTACTGCCTCATTTTCTCCATTATGGCGATCTTTACTTTGGTTATACAAATATGAAATCATATCTAAACCTGTTTGTCCTTTATCTTCTCCTGGAAAAGGCACCCCACCATCTACATAAAAGAAATCTGGATCATAATTATCAAACAAGTCTTTACAGCGTGCTAGCCAGTTTTCTCTCCAATATGTTGGTGCGTTTGATGGTTGTGTTGGTTTTGCATCACCGTTTGGATCTGGTGGCAAATACAATGTTTCATAGTTTTTATCATTTCCGTCATAAGGTACACCTGCATAAGGACCTTCTTTATCTGCTCCTTTATTTGTTTGAAACCAACAAGAGGCTCTTTCTACATGGCTAGTAACTCCCCAACGAATACCTTGATTCTCATATTTGCGTACCGCTTTATGAAACTCCCCCATAATATCGCGTTTAGGACCATAATTAACAGAATTCCAGCTATGATGTTTGGAGTCCCATAAATCGTAGTTATCATGATGGTTTGCCATTCCAACAATATACTTTGCTCCTACATCTACAAATAAATCTACAAGTTCCTCTGCATTAAATTCTTCTCCTTTCCAATCTTGAATAATGTCTTTGTAACCATACTCTGAAGGGTGCCCATAATTCTCTACATGGTGTTTATAATGTTTATGTCCTTCTATATACATATTTCTTGCATACCAATCTCCTACGGCAGTATGCGCATAAGCGTTCCAACATACCCAAATTCCAAATTTAGCTTCGTTAAACCACTCTGGAGTTTCATAGGACTGAAGTGATTCTACTGAGGGTTCGTACTTTTGAACTATTTCTTCTTTTTTTTCTACTTTACAACCTAAAAAAACGGCTAATAAAAGTAATACAGATATACTTTTTAAACTTTTCATTTACTTACTTTAATTTTAATTTATAACAGAAAGCGTGTTTACCTTGCGCATTTTCTGGAAAGGACAAGTGAAGACCTTTGGCATCTCTAGTCCATGTTATTGTTTCATTTGTTCCTAATAATTGTACAGATGCAATATCTCTATCTAAATAAGGATAAATATTTGCCAATTGGGTAGCAGTAACATTAGCAGTTGTAGGTTTATCTAATACTGTTACGTATAAGGTATTGCTATCTTTACTTCTGGTATAGCGAATATCTTTTTCTGTATAGATAGCTTCCCAGTTTTCATTAAAATGTCCGTCTTTATCTAATTCGGTAGGACCTTCTCCTGCAATTATCCACGGTCTTGTATTATAAATAGCTTCTCCATTTTGATCTAGCCATTCTCCTATTCCTAATAGCGTTTCTTTTTGATCTTCAGGAATGCTACCATCTGGTTTTGGACTTACATCTAATAACAGGCATCCATTTTTACTCACAATATCCACCAAGATTTCAACAATTGCTTCTGTAGATCTTGAAGGTCTACCATTATAAAACCATCCTGCTAAAGGAGTATCTGTTAACCAAGGTTTTTCAAGTGCTCGTGTAGAACGTCCTTTTTCAAAATCTAAAATCCCTGCTGATGCTGGAATACATTGTTGAAATTTAATTTTATAGCTTATTCCTATTTCCTGATTTTTAGCATTGGCAAGGTTTAATAACCTAGCATACGCTTTTTTACGAATATCATCACTTAAAAGCTCTAGACCCATATCAAACCAATACAAATCGGGATTATATTTTACAGCAGCTTCTTCTAGTTTTCTAAACCATAACTCTTCATACTCAGCATCTGGATACTCCCCAAAACTATCATTATCACCAGAAAAAGTATGTGGTCTACAATACAAATCTTCATTTCCTGGCACGCCACCATCATATTTATAAGATTCGCTAAAAAACCACCAAGAAAAAGCATGGTGAAAGGTAATTAAGTATTTCATTCCTCTTTTCCTAACAGCTTTTTCTAAATCTCCTACTACATCAACACCAGAAGTTCTTACACTGTTCCAACGAGTAACATCTGAATCCCAAAGCATAAAATTATCATGGTGTGTTCCCATTGGCCCTGAGAATTTAGCTCCAGCTTTATCAAATAAATTTGCCCACTCTTCAGCATCAAATTTTGTTGGTTTAAATTCCATTATAAAATCTTTATAACCAAAATCGTTAGGGTTTCCCCATTTTTTTAATTGTAATTTATATGCACTGGTTGTATCTGGAGAATTTGGGCGCACTGCATTGGTCCAATACTTTTGTTTGGTATTGTACATTGCCCATCCCCACCACTCGGTTTGTTTGTATTGTGTTGCATTAACAGCAGGGCCATAATGAGTGTAAATTCCAAATTTAGCATCGCGGAACCATTCTGGAGTTGAATGTTTTGCTATGGATGACCATTCTTCTTTATATGCTTCTTTGAGTACTTTAGTTTCATTGCTTTCTGTTACGCTCAATTTATTTTGAGCACTAACTACATTTAAACAAACTACAAGAAGAATAAAAATAATCCGTTTTAAAAATGATTTAAAATTCATATAGAGTAACTTATTATCAATTTCCTATATATTTTAATTATAACTACTAAAATTATATTGTACCTAAACACCAATTAACGAACGGTCTAAATGTACATAGCCTCCATCTACAAAAACATTTTGTCCAGTGGTATGAGATGATTTTTCGGATATTAAAAAAAGCGCTGTATTAGCTATTTCTGATGGAGTTGTCATTCTTTTCGCTAAGGGTATTTTGTCTTCAATTTCCTTTAAAATTTTTTGACCATTTGGTTGTTTATCAACCCAATTTTGATAGGCAGGTGTCCAACTTTCAGCTATTACAAGACAATTAACTCTAATTTCATCACTTATTAAATCTACCGCCCATTCTCTTGTAAGACCTAAGACTCCTCCTTTAGCTGCTGCATAACCCGAAGTATTTCCCTGTCCGGTAAGCGCTACTTTAGAGCCTATATTTAATATACTACCTTTGCTCTTTTTTAACTCTGGCAAAGCAAACTTTGTGGTTAGAAAGTAGCTAACTAAATTCAATTTTAATGAATACATAAAATCATCATAGCTGCAATTAAATCCTGCTCCATCATTCACACCTACATTATTAATTAAAGCATCTATTCTACCGTATTTTTTAATTACTTTGTTTATGGCTACTTCAATTTGATTTGGCTGAGTCATATCCGTTTGTATAAATATTGAATCAACACCCTTATCATTTAGCCTCTTTTCATAGTTAAAACCTCTTTTATTTCTATCAACCAAAACAGGGATAGCACCTTCTTCTGCCAAAGTACGCACAATAGTCTCTCCAATACTTCCTTCCATTCCGGCTGCTCCAGTAACTATTACGACTTTGTTTTTTAAGTTTAAATCCATGATTACTAATTAAAATTCTACTAATATTTTCATTACTGACCCTGGGTTTTCTGACCAAGAATTAATTTCACTAGAAAATTGATCAGGTGTAATTACTTTAGTTATGAGTTTTTCACTATCATCATTGTCTTTAAGGTAATTTATTACAGCTTCAAAATCTAGTCTTGTTGCATTGCGGGATCCTCGCATATCTAATTCTTTCTGAACAAATAAATGTGTTGGAAAAGCAATTTCTTTACCTGCATAACCAATAAATACAACTCTTCCTGTAAATGCCACTTGAGCGATTGCTGTTTGATAGGTTTTAATATTTCCAGCTGCTTCAATAGTGACACTGGGGCCAAAACCGTTGGTTAACCTTAAAATTTGATTTTCAAAGTCGCTATCCATAGCATTAATCGTATGAGTAGCTCCAATTGATTTTGCAATTTTCAATTTTCTTTCATCTATATCAACAGCTATTACTTTAGCTCCTCTCAAGACGCTTCGAATTATTGCCCCAGCACCAATCATACCACAGCCTAAAACCATTACAACATCATTATCAATAACTTCTCCTCTAGCAACGGCATGAAAACCAACAGAAAGTGGTTCTACTAGTGCTAATTTTTTTCTACTAAGTCCATCGGCAAATAACAACTTGCTAAACGGAACATTATGAAATTCCGTCATAGCTCCATCTCTTTGAACACCCAGAGTTTCGTTATATTTACAAGCATTTGTACGACCGGTTTTACATGAGTAACATTGTCCGCAATTGGTATATGGGGTACAAGTAACTTGCCTTCCTACATACTCCTTTGAGACACCTTCACCTGTTTCAACTATCTCTCCACTTATTTCATGTCCTGGTATTCTAGGGTATTTAACCATAGGGTTTTTGCCCATATATGTACTTAAATCTGAACCACAAATACCAACGTAATAAAGCTTTATTTTTACTTCCCCTTTTTGCAATTGCTTATCCTGAACTAAACCTACAGAAGCGTTCCCTGGGGCATTGATTATAATACTTTTCATTGTTATTAGTTTTTAAAATCCAACAGCTGCTCCACCATCAACTGGTAGTAAAACACCATTTATGTATGCCGAAGCTTCTGATCCTAAGAAAATAGCAGCATTTCCAATATCTTCTGGTTTTCCAAAATTTTTAAATGGAATCCTATTCAATATTTTATTTTTTCTTTCGGCATCTCCATCTAATGCTTTATGTAACATTTTAGATTCAATCCAACCAGGAGCAATTGAGTTTACCCTAATACCATTAAGAGCATAATCAGCTAAAAGACCTCGCATTAAACCTAACATAGCGGTTTTAGCACTAGTGTATGCTACTACTTGCGTCATAGCCATAATACCCGTCATAGAGCTAATCATAATTATGGAACCTTTAACGTTGTACTTTTTCATGGATTCCATCACCTCTCTACTTAATGTAAAAGCACTCAATAAATGTGTTTGAATAACACTTAAAAAGCCCTCATCTGTTGTTTGAGATACAGGAGCCTTAAGATGAATACCTGCATTGTTCACAAGAATATGAATTGCACCATGTGATCTTCCCATTTCTTTGATTAATTCTTTAATTTTAGATTGATTTGTAATATCGAAAACATAATACGATGCGTTTTCTCCTAATTCACTTATAGCATTCTGCAACGTAACTTCTGTTCTGCCAATGATTATAACTTTAGCTCCTGCATTAACATAGGCCAAAGCTATACCAAAACCAATACCTGAACCACCACCAGTGATTAAAGCGGTTTTTCCTTTTAGTCCAAACTGAGATATATTCATTTTAATAAAATTAACTTGGAAGACAACCAGGTTCCAGGTTGCCAAATTTTTTGTATGCTAATTGAAATTCCTGATGCCATAAAGCTTCACTCTTAGTTAAGTTTCCATTACCAATCTTAACAATATATTCTTCGAGTAATTTTGCTATTTCATCTATAGTTTCTTTTCCTTCAATAATAGAGCCCGCATTAATATCCATATCATCTTCAAGATTTTTAAAAGTCTGAGGGTTAGCACATATTTTTATAACTGGAGATACAGCTGACCCTACTACTGAACCTCTTCCTGTAGAAAACAAAATAATATGAGCTCCACAAGCTATTAATTCCGCAATTTCTGCATTATCATTAGCATTAGGCCAACCGAACATAGGCGATCCATCTGGTACAACATCTAATAAGTACAATCCATTTTTTGGTGGTTGAATAGTAGGTTTTATAATACCATTTATTTTAGAGTTACCACTTTTACTGTAGGCTCCCATAGATTTTTCTTCTATAGTGGTTAAGCCTCCTTTGGCATTGCCATCAGAAAAACTTCCAAAGCCCATATTTTGATAGTATATTTTAGCTTTATCTACAGTTTTAATTAATTGTTCTGATAATTCTGATGTTTCAGCCCTTTCTGCCATGATATGTTCACAACCTATAAGTTCTCCTGTTTCTTCAAAAATAGCTGTGATACCTTTCTTTAAAAGATTATCGAACGTTTTGCCAATTACAGGGTTTGCTGTTATACCGCTGGTGGCATCCGACCCACCGCAAATGGTTCCTATACTTAACTCATTAAACGCCATTGGGACTTGCGGAGTTTCTTTTAAAATACTGATTTGTTTTTCTATCCAATTTTTACCTTCTTCAATAGACAACTTACTTCCTTTTGATTCTTGAATAGTAATTGTTTTAACAGAACGCCCTGATGCTTTTATAACTTCTCGTAAATTTTCTTTATTTAAATTTTCGCAACCTAATGACATAATTAGCACTGCACCAACATTGGAATGCGTACATAACGCTTCCATCATATTATTAGCGTAGGTGTTTGGAGCACAACCATGAAACCCTATAACGTGTACACCTTTCTCTCGATAGGGATATTGAATTTCGCGTGCCACATGATGTGCACACTCAACAGTATAAGCTACCAAAATATAATTTCGGATGCCTTTTTTACCATCTTGTCTTAAATATCCTTTTAACATTATTTTTTTGTAAATTGTTTCATATATAAGCTTTCCATGTTTTGAGTATGAACATGGCTTCCCGCTAAAATATGCTGGGTTACTATACCAATAGAAACACCGTATTTAATTATTTTTTTTTCTTTTTCAATTGGCATTAAAGCTACTTTATGACCAAAATCAATATTATCCAGCAGTTTAATACGCAATGAATTATGAGAGATAATATCACCTTTCTTAAGGTTTGATAAAGCTACCCCTACATTATCCGATGTATGTAAACATATTACCTTATTCATAACTACATGATACCAAATGTTTCATAAGCCTCAACTGTTGACATACCGTTTTCTAAAGCTTTTTGAACCGTTTTTTCTCCTCTAGATTTTTCCAAAGCTAAAGTAAAAGCCTCCTCAACTGCATTGTTAGGCACAATAATAACACCGTCCCTATCTCCATAAACTACATCACCTAGCTCCACACGTATACCTCCAAACTCAATAGGAGAACCATAATCAATAACCTTCCCTCTTGGCCCTTGATCCTGAGCATAGGTACCCGCAGAAAATGTTGGATAATTTAATCTAAGAATTTCATTTGTATCTCTTGTATACCCATTAACTACAACACCTGCAGACCCCAATTTAATTGCCCTTGTACTCATGAGACCTCCCCACATAGCGTAATTAAGAGAGCCACCAGAGCATATATAAACATCATTTTGTTTTAGGCTATCTAAGGCTTCAAACATAATACCAAATGGCTTTGCCATTAGGGGATTAGATCCTCCATCTAATTTTTCTGCAAATACATCTGCTTCTAAAACTGGCATTGCTCTACCTATAACTACCATATCATTTGATAATGGTTTTATTTGTTGCGGTAAGAATTGATGTAACAATCCCATTTTATCCATAACGTCACCCACTAAGGCTACAAACAACTCCTGTTTTGCTAGTTGAAACAACTGGTTATCACCTTTCCAAAGATTCATATTTTTAAGCTTTTATTATTCTAAATTTTATTTAATATTATTTTAACCAAGAGCGTTCAATATCCTCAATGGTTCTTCCTTTAGTTTCTGGCATCATAAATTTAATAACTAATAGAAGTAAGCACAATTCCAACGCAAATAACAAGTATATTACCCCTGGAGATGTAACATCTTCAATTATAGGAAATACTTGCGCTACTAAAGCACTAGTAATCCAAATACAAACAGTAGCCAAGGCAATGGCTTTGCCTCTTACTTGGTTCGGAAAAATTTCTGAAACTATAACAAACTTAACAGGTCCAATAGCACACGCAAAAAATGCAATGAAACTGTTAATAGCTATTACAATAGGCCACCCTGTAATATTGTTCATAAACAGTATTCCTATAGAGACATGAGAAAGCAAAGCTCCAATAGCCCCCACAGTTAATAATTTGCGTCTTCCTGCAGAGTCAATAAATCCTAAAGCGAAAATGGTTGCAATAAAATTTACAATGGCTATGGATGCAAAACCGCCTAAAGAACCTCCTAAATCAAAACCAGCGCTTTCAAAAATTTGCGGGCCATAATAAAAGATTACAGATACACCGCAAGCCTCTGATAGTATACAAATAAGTACTGCAAGAATTAATGGCTTTTTTAATTTTTTTCCAAATAAATCAAAAAACTTTACTTTACTATCCTCATTAAATGTTTCTTTAATTTCAGAAAGTATTTCCTCTGCTCTTTTACTCCCATTTATTCTAGTTAATATACTTTTAGCTTCTTTGTCTTTATATCTCTTTATTAACCATCTTGGACTTTCCGGAATAAAAAATGTACATCCTAGAAATAAAACTCCAGGAATAGCCTCCGCCATAAACATTAAACGCCAATTTTCATTTACAACAAACAACTTCCAAAAAGGAGAAAGTGTATTTGAATTTACTTGCGATTCTGAAAAATTAAAAATACCCCAATTAGAAAAAACACACATAACAATTCCAATGGTTATAGTAAGTTGAAAAAGAGTTACCATCCTTCCTCGCAGGTTTTCAGGAGCAACTTCTGAAATATACAATGGACAAACCATAGTTGCTGCACCTATACCTAATCCGCCTATTAATCGGGCAATTATTAAATCTAGCGGGCTAGAAGCCAAACCACTCCATGAAGCAGAGATAAAGATCAAAATAGATGCCATCATTAAAGTTTTTTTTCTACCATAATTATCAGAAATTGGACCTGCAACCCCTGATCCAATGGCACAACCCCAAAGCACACAACTTACATAAAAACCTAATTGTACTTTTGAAAAATTAAACTGCTCAACTACTTGAGTGTTTGTTCCTGAAACTACAACAGCATCATAACCAAAAAGTAAACCTCCACAGGCTGCCACTATACATATAAACCATAAATACAAAGAGGATTTTTTAACCTCAGTAGAAGTCACTTGTGTCATTTTTGTTTAATTAATTAGATTGGTATAAAATTATTAAATACTTCTTCTAATAATTTATGTTTTATCGCTAAAAATTACACTAAACTACCCAGTTTTTAATATAAAATAAATATTTTTGGGTAATTTATGCAATTATATGAAGCCACAATTTATTCAAGTACCAAAAAAAACCAACACTTCATTATATATATCTAATGAAATTGTTCCTTTTTTTTATAATCCATTTCATTTTCACCATAAATTAGAGCTTACATACATTGTAAAAAGTGTTGGGACACGGTTTATAGGTAATAGCATGATGCGATTTAAACCAGGAGAATTAGTTTTGGCTGGTTCACTATTACCGCATTGTTGGAAGAATGACCCAGAATATTTTTCAAATGCTTCTATTTTAAAAGCCCAAGCTATAGTGGTTCATTTTGATTTTAATTTTTTAGGGATACCCTTTTGGAATGTACCTGAAATGCAAAAAATAAACCATTTACTTGTTCAATCTAAACAAGGTCTTTTATTTAGCGAAAAGACAACTAAAAACATAAAAAAAAAATTATTTGAGCTTCAAAAATTATCAGAATCACAAAAAGTTGTAGAGTTTTTAAGTATATTAAATGTTTTAAGTGACGATAAGGATAAAATTATTCTAAGTACAGCTCTGGCTAATCAATTTACAAATGACAAAAATTTAAAAAGACTAAATAGGGTTATCGATTATATTTCAAATAATTTTACAGAAGATATTACAGTTAATCAACTTGCTGAAATTGCCCACTTAACCCCTAATGCTTTTTGCAGGTATTTTAAAAAACATACTCGTAAAACGTTTAAGGTTTTTTTAAATCAATTACGCCTAGATTATGCCTGTAAATTAATGCTTGAAGAACAAATAAGCATGGCTGAAATAGGTTATAAATCTGGTTTTAATAATACCTCTCATTTCATAAGAACGTTTAAAAAAATAAAGGGTATTTTGCCTTTAAAGTATAAAAAGGCTATTACAGGTATTTAATACCTTTTTATAGGTCTGGTGGACTATAAATCAAATTTAAAAGATTTTAATTAACCTTTGGTTTTAATCAGCCAATGATAGAGATTAGCTAAATATTGATTATCAAGTAGAAAGTCATAAATCTTTTTTTATCATACTAATTATTTCTATTCTTGTTAATATCCTATTATTAGTAGACTCATATTAAAATCAACAGAGATAATGATTAATTAGATCGGGGAAATTTCACCTTATAAAAAGTTAGAGTAACATACACACTTGTTTCACCTTTTATTACTCATTTAGGGCAAAGTCAAAAATTTCTATAGTTGACTTTTATAATACCCAAAGCCAAAACTCTTAATTCTGCTAGACCTCTTAAACGACCAATTGCAGAATAACCACTATAAACATTAATATCTTTTAGGTCGTCTAACATTTGATGTCCATGATCAGAACGCATGGGTAGATGCAAGCCTCGTCTCGTTTCAACTTCAATAATAGCTTTGACCACTTCGTACATATCTGTTGAACCTTCCAAATGGTTATCTTCAAAAAAACTGCCTTTATTTTCAAGCCTAACATTCCTGAGATGTATGAAATGAATACGATCACCAAACATTCTTATCATTTTTGGCAAATTATTATCAGGATTTGCACCTAGAGCACCCGTACAAAATGTAATTCCGTTTGCAGGACTATCCACAAAGTTTACCAAATCTTCCAAATCTTGTTCTGATTTAATAATCCTCGGCAAGCCCATTATATCTATTGGTGGATCGCCCGGATGGATTCCCATAGTCATGTCATTTTCCTCGCAGACTGGTATAACTTCCTTTAGAAAATAGGATAAATTCCTCTTCAAATCTGAATGTGATAAATTATCATATTGTGCAATCATTATTTTAAAAACCGGTATTGTTAAATCATTTACAATTCCAGGAAGTCCCATTAAAATCCTTTCTTGCAAGTTATGCTTTTCTTTAGTTGTCATTTCTGAAAAAAGTATCTCTGCCCTCTTTAATATATTCGAAGTATAAGCTTCCTCTATCACTTCGACATTCATAATATATTTTTCAAAAATTGCCATTTCAACTTTATCAAATCGTAGAGCCATACTACCATCTTCTAATCCCGTCATCTTGCCTAAATGAAACACGAAACTTTTCTTTTAAAAGTCTTACATCATCGCTTATCTTTTTTTCCAAAACCCTTGCGTAAACTTGAGTAGTTGAAATTTTAGTATGACCTAATAATTTTGATACAGTTTCAATAGGAACTCCATTTGAAAGTGTTACTGTGGTTGCAAAAGTATGCCTTGCCGAATGAAAGGTTAGATTTTTATTGATATTTAAAGAACTAGCTATTTCTTTTAAATACACATTTACTTTCTGATTAGAATATACTGGTAATAATTGTCCATTATTCTTTTCCGAATAAGAACTATATTTTTTTAGAATATCCCATGCTATATCAAACAATGGAATCTTTACAGGTTGTTCATTCTTCTCACGACGGGTAAATATCCAATAGTCACCGTCTATTCCTTTAAATATATTTGACTCGTTCAAATTTTTAACATCAGTATATGATAATCCCGTATAGCAGGCAAACAAAAAAACATCTTTAACAATCTGATGCCCATTATTATCAATTACTGCCTCTCTAAAATCTTTTAGTTCATACTTGGAAAGAAATTCCTTTTTATACTTACTGAATTTAAGTTTATAACGTGCAAATGGATTTTTGTCCAACCATTCCAAGTCCATGGCAAAATTCATTAATTTACGAAGTCTTTCCAAATGCTTCATTATACCATTATTATTTAATGGGCTAGTATTTTGAAGTGAAGGACCTTTTCTTAAATACTGCTCAAAATCGATAATGAAACTGTAATTCAAATGCTTTAAATAGATATCGGCTGTTTTCTTTTTCTTAATGAGAAATCGTTTTAAATATTTTTCGGTAGTGTAATAATTTTTTAAGGTTCCTTCTTTCAGTTTACCCTGCATATTTTCATTATGGTAGAGCACTAAATCCAATAGAGTTTTGTGTTCCTCGTCTTGACCGACGAACCTAGCCTTTACAGAATTAGAAGTAACTAACTCAAAACCAGAAGTCAACTGCTTATAACACAATAACAACTTAGCCTTTACTTGATCCAAATAGGCATTCAACTCCTTACCTTCGGGTGTCCTGGAGCTTGTTTTCTTGGATTTGGCATCCCAATAGGTAACCGATGTTTCTCGTTTTAAACTGATTTCTGCACGCTTTCCATCTACTGTTACTCGCGCATAAATGGGGGCTAAATCATCTTTTTTCTTGGCTAAATTCAACCAAAAATGAATACTGAAAGTTCTTGAAGTCTGCATGTTCTCGCTTTTAATGAATACTCGATTTGTTTACGAAAGTCAAATCGAAGCGAAAGTCAAACGCTAAGTAGTTACAATGTAATGAAAAAAATCGGTTCAAAATAGGTAACCGAATAGGTAACTTTTGTTTTGATATTAATGCCAATCAAATGAAATCAAAAAATATTCAATTCATTGAAAATCATTTGATTAGATATTTTTAGATTCTACTTAGAACCCTTTTTGTCGGGATGACAGGATTTGAACCTGCGACCACTCGACCCCCAGCCGAGTGCGCTACCGGACTGCGCTACATCCCGAAATTATAATTAGCAAAAATATTAAAGTTGTTAAAGACTTAAATAGTATTATTAAAAAAATTTAATCAGATTCTAATTCATTTACCCAACTAATTAATTTTTTGGACCATTCCTTTAAATGTGGCTTTTCTTTAGCTAAACTAAATCCATGTCCGCCTTTTTTATAAAGGTATAAAGAAGACATACCTTCTCCTTGTGTAGACATTAGCCCATGAAAAAACTCACTATTCTCTTTAGGTACAGCTTTATCATCTATAGCATGCACAAGAAAAGTTACAGGTGTTTCTTTATTTATATGTAGATGATTAGAATACGCATTAACCAAAGCCTCCGAAGGATTTTCCCCTAACAATTTCTTTTTAGAGCCTTTATGTGTTTTTTCTCCCATCGTTATCACAGGATAAATTAACGCCATAAAGTCTGGTCTTGCACTTAATTCATCTATCTTATCTATAGGTTCATAAACATTTTTATTATACTGCGTTCCTAATGTGGATGCTACATGACCACCAGCAGAAAAACCAATAATACCAATTTCATTTTTATCAATATTCCAATCTTCCGCCCTACTTCGAACTAACCTTATAGCTCTCTGAGCATCAATAAGAGGTACCGTATGTTTTTTAGTTTGTGTTTTATCTGACGGTAATCTGTATTTAACCACTATACCTGCTATACCATGGTTATTTAAAAATTTAGCAATATCCGTACCCTCCCAATCGTACGCCAATAAACCATAGCCTCCTCCAGGAAAAATTAACATAGCCTTGCCAGTAGCATTTGATTCATCAGGTAAAAAAACTTCTATAGTAGGGGTCTGAACATTTTTAATTCTAAGAATATTAGTTTGTTCATGAACTTCTTTCTCTTCCGTTTTTATATGGTTGGGTATTTTTCCTTCTGGCCAAAGTTCTATTACCCTTTCTTTAGATGCACAACCAAAAACAGTTAAAGACATAACAACAATTAAATACCTTTTAATACTAATGAACTTCATTGCAATCCCATTTAAAATTAGCTATTTTATCATTACTTGCAGAGCCTAAATTATAATGCCACCACTCTGTTCTAATAGACCAAAAACCATGTTTTTCCATGGTTTCTTTTAGCAATTTTCTATTATCTAAAATCTCTTTTGGTAAATCTAAATTATCATGATACGCTCTTTTTCCAAAAAAATCAAAATCTGTCCCCATATCTAGTTCTTTCCCATTTAGAGTTACTAGAGTAATATCTACAGCCCCCCCTTTATTATGAATAGAACCTTTTTTGGGGTTTGCTACATATTGTGGATTTGGTACAATTTTCCACATTTTATACTGCACAGAATTTGGTCTATAGCAATCATAAAATTTTATTTTTACGCCATTTTTAAGAAATTCTTTATTTGCCGCTATTAATGCTTTTGCTGTTTTTGCTCTTGTATAACATTCCGCGCAATCATACACCTTTGCTTTTAGAAAGTTGTTCTCTGTAGCATAACGCATATCGTATGCAAAATCATTACTATAATCTGCCAAACGTATAAAAGTAGAATCTGCAACTCCACTAAACGTTTTTAGTTTTTGCTCTTCTGGAATTATAATAGAAATTGATTTTTCTTCTTTAATGCTATCCGCAATAGCTGTCTTTAAATTTTCGCCTGGTTTAACCTCTTTTACTTTCTCTTTACAAGAGAAAAATACACAAAAACATAGGATAGCTAATACTCTCATTTTAATATTTAAAAATTGTGTGTTAAAAATAGAAAGATACTATTATTTTTAGAAATTGTATAAAACAAAAAACCAATTCCTAAGTAACTATAGGAATTGGCTTTCATGCTAAATTTAAACGCTTATTTTATTCTAAACTCTTTAAGTATTCTAAACTTTGTGGCACCTGTTCTACTACACTAGAAGACTCATCTTCAATAAACATATATTCTACTCCTAATTTTTTAGCTTCAGCAACAACACCAGCAATATCAATTTGTCCTGTGCCTAAAACTACATTAGTTTCTACATCTTCATGCCCTGTATTGTTCCCTACAACTCCTTTTTTCATATCCTTTAAATGTAGTAATGTAACTTTTTTAGGGTATTTTTTCATTAACGCTAAAGGGTCTTCTCCTCCATGTTGCACCCAAAATAAATCCATCTCAAAGGTGAAATTTTCTGCATTCTGCATCATATAATCAAATAGAGTCCCATCTTTATACGGTCTAAATTCATATCCATGCGCGTGATATGCTAGTGTTATTCCATTTTCTTTTAATAGCTTACCTGCTTTATTAAAAACCTCTGTAGCATGTTTGGTTTCTTCTATTGCAAAATCATTATCATTATGAGGTACCCAAGCACACATAACATACTTTGCTCCATAGGCTTTAGCGCTACTTAAAATCTTTTCTGGAGTGTCTTCTAATTCTTTAAAAGAGGCTCCAATACTGACCATATCTAAACCATTCTTTTTAAGCAACCCATTAAATTTTTTAAAAGACATTCCGTAACTATCTCCCCCTTCTATCTTAGTAATACCCCAGCTCTTTATAGTAGATAATGTACCTGGTATATCTGTTTTAAATTGGTTTCTTAAACTCCAAAGCTGTATCCCTATATCTTGAGCAGAACTTTGTATTGTTCCAAACCCTAAAGCTAATATTAATGCTGTTCTATACTTTTTACTAATTTTCATATTCTTTATTCTTAATTACGTTAATAAATTTCCATTTTCGTCCCATTTTGCAATGTCTGAACGCTTGCTTTGATCTATACATTTTGCGATCCATTCCTCATTATAAGAAACACCATGTTTTTCTAAAACATCTTGTGGAACACCATCCCAAATATTAGGTGTATTTCCTTTATAGCCAATATCTTCTATTCCTATTTTACTGGTATAATACCCAGTAAGCGTAAGATTTCTGATTAAAGAAAAGAATTGTACTTCTAATGGTCTTTTATTCTCAGGAACTTTAATATCTGGGTATGCAATTGCATCTAATATTTCTTTTTGTTGTGTTTCTATAGATGATTTAAATTCTGAGCCAAAATCTGTATTACATTTATGATCTAACCACATTAAACCACCTCTTAACTTTGGTTGATACTCTGGTATATCTTTTGACATAAACTCAATAAATTCTGGAACCTCAGCTTCTAAAGCACCACCAATAGTTGCAGTAGCTGGTAAAATTAAGTTACAAAGAACTTCTATAGTTTCTAACTCATGAGGGTTAAAAAATGTCTTTGCATTTAATTCTGCTATTAACTCTTTCTCTAAAGGAGTTCTTCCAAAATGTTTTTCATCTACCTTAACAGTAGGTGCAATTAATGACTCCTCGGATACTGGCTTACAACCATTTACAGCTAAACCTCCTGCAACAGAGCCAAGGATAATAGATTTTATACTTTTTCTTCTGTCCATTTCTCTAGATGTTTTGTTGTTTTAATTGCTCTATAATATAATCTGATGTTCTCCAAGAAAGTGCTAAGATTGTCCACGTAGGATTCTTATCTGCCTGCGATACAAAAGGACCAGCATCAACTACAAACACATTATCTGCTTCATGTAATTGTTGGTATTTATTAACCACAGAAGTCTTCTTATTATCTCCCATTCTTGTAGTACCAACTTCATGGATTATTCTACCTGGAGCCAGCAAACCATATTCTTGCTCTTTACTAGGCCTATCTTGTAAAATATGACCTCCCATATTATGAATAATCTCCTCAAAGGTTTCATGCATATGCTTGGCCTGCTTAATTTCAAAATTAGACCATTTGTAATGAAAACGAAGTACTGGTATTCCAAACTCATCTACAGTAGTTGGATCTATTTCGCAATAGTTATCTTTCATTGCTACAGACTCTCCTCTACCAGATACACCAATTACGGAGCCATAATATTTTTTTACATCGTCTCGCAAACTTTCCCCATAACCACCAACTTTTTCTCCAATATACTTATTTAAATCATTTGGATTAAATCCAAATCCATAGCTTGGCATTCCTAAGCCTCCCCATTGTTCTATATGATATCCTCTAGGAAAATCTAATTTTTTATTATCTAACCACCAAGGTGTATAAACATGCATACCACCTACACCGTCTTCATTATAGGTTTTTCTATTCATTAAATCTGGAATAAATGCAGACCTACTAGCACCTGTAGAATCATGCAAATATTTACCAACAATATTACTGCTGTTACCTAATCCATTAGGGTGTTGTTTACTTTTTGAATTTAGAAGAATACGAGCAGAACTACAAGCAGATGCTGCTAGTACAACAATCTTTCCTTTTAATTTATATTCTTTTCTATCTTCTTTATTAATATAGGAAACTCCTGTTGCTTTCCCCTCTGCATTAGTTGTTACCTCACGAACCATAGCGTTTACAAAAAGGTCTATTTGTCCTCCGTTTTTCTGTGCTGGAAAAATTAAACATGTACCTGCAGAAAAATCTGCATACACTTGGCAAGCTCTTGCGCATTGCCCACAATAAAAACAAACACCACGATCTTCGTTAATTTTTTTAGTCAACATAGACATTCTAGAAGGAATGGCTGGTATGTTACTTTTTTTAGTTCCTTTAATATAAAAAAGCTCATGTAATCTTGGCTTTGGTGGGGGCAAAAAGAATCCGTCTGGATCATTTCTAAGTCCTTCTTTGGTTCCAAAAACACCAATAAGTTTATCTACTTTGTCATAGTAAGGCTTAACATCTTCATAACCAATGGGCCAATTATCTCCTAACCCATCAATATTTTTCTTTTTAAAATCGTCTGGACCAAAACGTAAAGATATACGCCCCCAGTGGTTGGTTCTTCCTCCTAGCATTCTAGATCTAAACCAATCAAACTTTGTCCCGTTTTTTCTTGTGTAAGGCTCACCTTCTATTTCCCAACCGCCATAAGCGCTATCAAAATCGCCAAATGGTCTTACTGTACTTGCTCCCCGTCTGGGAGACTCATACGGCCATTTTAGCTGTGTTTGTTGTTCTGGGGATTTGGGGTCAAAAAAAGGACCCGCCTCTACGACGGCTACTTTTAAACCTGCATCCCCTAAAATTTTTGTGGCCATGCCACCACCGGCTCCAGAGCCTACAATGATGACATCATAAATTTTAGATGTTTCTTTAATTTGCATTTTTTTCGTATTAGTTAATTCTTTCAATTTACAACTATTTACTTATAAAAAAGACCTTGAACAAACAGTTGTTAACTTTTATAAAGTTTTTTTATACAAAAACAAATAGCATTATTTTTAAACCCTACATGTGTTTTTACTTTACCATTTGAAAACAATTTTTATCTTGTGTACTACTAAATAGCACGTATAAAATTCTTATGTCCCAATTCTTAAATAAATTTCAGCAAGCATTTACCTTACAAAAAAACAACCAACAACACATAGCAAACTCTAACTACAAAGACCGAATAAAAAAATTACAAGCTTTAAAATTTGCATTAGAAAAAACATATAGATCTCAAATTTGTGATGCTTTACTTTCAGATTTTAAAAAACCAGTAGCAGAAACAGAACTGACTGAAATTTACCCTGTTTTAAGTGAAATTAAATTTGCTATTAAAAACTTAAAGAAATGGACTAAAAAGCAAAAAGTTACTACTCCATTTTCATTAATAGGCTCCAGTTCTTGGATTCATTATGAACCAAAAGGGGTTTGTTTATTAATATCCCCTTGGAATTTTCCTTTTAATTTAACTTTTGGTCCATTAGTCTCTGCAATTGCTGCGGGCAATACTGTAATTATAAAACCATCTGAATTGTCTCCTGCTACTTCTACTATTATGCAAACCATTATTGCAAATGTTTTTAAAGAAAATGAAATTACTTTAATTAAAGGGGATGCTACTGTTTCTCAAGAACTACTAAAACTACCTTTTAATCATATATTTTTTACAGGATCTCCTGCAATAGGAAAAATTGTAATGAAAACTGCTGCAGAAAATTTAACCTCTGTAACATTAGAGTTAGGCGGTAAATCTCCTGTTATAATTGATGAAACTGCCAACATTGAAAAAGCTGCAAAACGTATTGCTTGGGGTAAGTTTATTAATAATGGTCAAGTTTGTGTTGCTCCTGACTATATTTTAATATCCAAAAAAATAGAAAAACAATTTTTATCTGCTTTAAAAAACCAAATAGATACATTTTATGGAGAAGAAAGTAAACAATCTAATTCTTATTGTAGAATCATAAATAAAAAACATTTTTTACGCTTAAATAGCCATTTAAACGACGCTAAAAATAAAAATGCGACTATTGCTTATGGTGGTGTTACAAATGCGGAAGACAATTTTATATCCCCAACAATTATCACAAATTTACCTAGCAATGCTTCTTTACTTGAGGATGAAATTTTTGGTCCAATATTACCTATTATTTTTTATGAAAATATAGAAGAAACTATAGACTATATAAACTCAAAAAGTAAACCTCTTGCTCTATATGTGTTTAGTTCTAATAAAAAAAATACAAACTTTATTATACAAAACACAAGAGCTGGTAGCACCTGTATTAATCATGTTGTTTTACAATATTCTAATCATAATTTACCGTTTGGTGGTAGCAATACTAGTGGTATTGGAAAAGCTCATGGCATTTATGGTTTTCAGGAATTTTCTAATATGCGTTCTATATTAAAACAACATACAATTAGTGCTATAGATTTTTTGTGCCCTCCTTATACCAAGGAGAAAATGAAATTAATTTACAGCGCTATAAGATGGTTTTAATTTATTTTTTTGGTAGATTCCCTAACTATTAAACTAGTCTTTATAACTTTAGTTTCAAAAGGTTCTCCACCATCTGGTTCTTCTATTCTCTTAATTAGCATTTTTGATGCAATTTCTCCAATATATTTACCATGCTGGCTAACCATAGTCATTGCTGGGGTTACATATTTAGATAGTTGACCGTTTGTAAATCCTATTATAGATATATCTCCAGGAACAGAATATCCTCTTTCTTTTACTATGCTTTGAACTTTTACTGCAGTTATTTCATCCAAACAAAGAAGTGCATCTATCTTTTTATAATTTAATAAAAAAGACATTTCTAAATCTAAGTCATGTTTAGGCTCTATATTCAATACCATTCCTTCATCAAAAGAAATTCCATTTTTATGTAGTGCCTTTTTATACCCATCTACTCTTAATTTTCCAATATTAGAATTACCAATTGGCGTAATTACTGCTATATTTTTACACCCAATATTTATAAAATATTCTGTAGTTTTAAAACCCGATTCATAATCATCTACAATAACTTTATCACAGTTTATAGCATCAGAAACCCTATCAAAAAGAACAACAGGAATTTGGCTACTTGCAATCTCTTGTAAATAACCAATATTTTTATTTAAATCGGAATCATTGGTTAAAGACATTATAAGCCCGTCTACTGTACCAGCATCTAAAACTTCTAATGTTTTACCCTCTTTTTCATTAGACTCATCACTAATACAACTAATTATATTATATCCTTTTTCATTAGCAATTTTTTCTATCCCATAAAGAACTTGAATAAAAAAATAATTAAGAATATTAGGTATAACTACTCCAATTGTTTTTGTACTCTTATTTAACAAACTAAGAGCTACCTTATTAGGTTTATAGTTATTTTCCTTAGCGTATTTTTGAATTTTTAATTTTAGTTCTGTGCTAATTTCATGACTATCGCGTACTGCCTTAGATACTGTAGAAATAGACACCCCAAAATGCTTACCAATATCTTTAAGTGTTATTTTTTTCATTACAATACTCTAATAATAGCCTTATGAATTCACAAAAACTAATTAACGAAGGATAGAAAGATACATTAAACTTATAATTAAAAAAAGCAGTTAAGACCATAACCTTAACTGCTTTTGTCTTTTTTATATATACTGATTGATTATATTTTCGAACAATTCTTGCTTACCACTTTGTAATTTTAACTCTCCATTATCCTGTGCAATTTTATATAAATCTTGAAGACTTAATTTACCTGCTTCAAAATCTTTTCCTTTACCAGAATCAAAAGAACTATAACGTTCCTCTCTTAATTTATCATAAGCAGATGAAGTAATAATTTTATCTGCCGTTAATAATGCTCTCGCAAAAGTATCTGCGCCACCAATATGAGCTAAGAAAACATCTTCTAAATCTGTAGAATTTCTTCTAATTTTTGCATCAAAATTAACTCCGCCACCTTGTAAACCACCAGCTTTTAAGAATACCAACATTGCTTCTGTTGTTTCTTGAATATTATTAGGAAACTGGTCTGTATCCCAACCATTTTGGTAATCGCCACGGTTAGCATCTAAACTACCCAGCATACCAGCTTTTGCCGCTACCTCTAATTCATGCTGAAAAGTATGCTGTGCTAAAGTTGCATGGTTAACTTCTATATTCATTTTAAAGTCTTTCTCTAAACCATATTCTTTTAAAAAACCAATAGCAGTAGCAGAATCAAAATCATATTGATGCTTCATAGGTTCCATTGGCTTAGGCTCTATAAAGAAATTTCCTTTAAAGCCTTGTGCACGTGCATAGTCTCTAGCCATTGCTAAAAACTGCCCCATATGGTCTAACTCTCGTCCCATATCGGTATTAAGTAAAGACATATAACCTTCTCTACCTCCCCAAAAAACATAATTCTCTCCTCCTAAGGCTATAGTAGCGTCTAGGGCTAACTTTATTTGCCCACCTGCTCTAGCTAAAACATTAAAATCTGGATTTGTAGAAGCTCCATTCATATACCTTGGATTAGAAAAACAGTTTGCTGTTCCCCAAAGTAATTTAATTCCAGATTCCGATTTTTTTTCTTTTAAATACTCTGTAATAGTAACTAATCTTTTTTCAGATTCTACAAAGGTTGGTGCTTCTTGAATTAAGTCGAAATCATGAAAACAAAAATAATCGAACCCCATTTTACTAATGAATTCAAAAGCAGCATCTGCCTTATCTTTTGCTGCTTGTATTGGGTCTGCAGCTTTATCCCACTCAAAGCTTTGAGTTCCTGGCCCAAAAGGATCAGACCCTTGACCACAGAATGTATGCCAATACGCAATTGCAAATTTAAAATGTTCGCGCATTGTTTTACCTGCAACTATTTGTTCTGGATTATAGTATTTAAATGCAAGCGGATTATCAGATTCTTTTCCTTCAAATTTAATTGCATCAATCCCTTTAAAATATTCTTTATCTCCTAGTATTGCCATTTTATATGCTTGTATTTATTTATTCGTAATTAACTCTAGTTCTTGTTTCCAATTTTCATATGCCTTTATATAGGCTTCTTTATCCTTTAATGGCATAAATGTCATTACATGATCATTATCCATTATAGATTTGCTAAATTTCTTAAAATCTCCTAAATATAAATTTGCAGCTCTTGCCGCACCTATTGCCCCTGTTGTTTTATAAATTTCAATTTCATACTCTATTAAAGTGGCTATAGTATTGGCAAAAATTTTGGACCTAAAAAGATTATCATTCCCTGCACGCATTACGTTTACCTTTATTCCGTCTGTCTTTAAAATATCCATCCCATAAACAAAAGAAAAGGCAATACCCTCCAAAGCTGCCCTACAAATATGTGCTTTGGTATGGTTATTTAAATTTAGGTTTACTACCCTTGTTCCTATTTCTTTATTGTTTAACATTCTTTCTGCTCCATTACCAAAAGGAATAACACAAACACCGTCTGAACCTACAGGAATTTTAGACGCCAAAACATTCATTTCCTCATAAGAAGAAACATCTAAATTATTTAATAACCATCTATATTGTATTCCAGCTCCATTTATACATAACAGTTTACCTATTCTTGGTGCTTCTCCTTTTTTATAATTTACATGCGCAAAATTATTTACCCTAGAACTCTCTTTACTAGACAAACTATCTGTTACGGCATAAACAACACCTGAAGTACCTCCTGTTGCTGCAACTTCTCCTGGGTTTAATACATTTAAGGATAATGCGTTATTAGGTTGATCCCCTGCTCTATAAAATATGGGTGTTCCTGCTGCTAATTCGCTTTCTTTTTCTCCTTGCCCATTTACTTGAGACTGATTTGCAAATGTATCTACGATATCTGGAACCAAATGCGCATCTAAATCATAGTGTTCTAAAAGAAAATTTGCAACACTATCTTTCTTAAAATCCCATAATATTCCTTCAGATAATCCAGATATTGTGGTATTTATTACATTAGAGAATTTATATGCTATATAATCTCCGGGAAGCATAAACTTATAAATATTCTTATATATATCTGGTTCGTTCTCCTTTACCCATTTTAATTTTGAAGCAGTAAAATTTGCTGGAGAATTTAATAATTTTGAAGAACAAGTTTCTTCTCCTAATTCTTTAAATGCTTTATCTCCAATGGCTACTGCTCTACTATCACACCAAATAATAGAATCTCTTAACGGTTGTCCTTTTTTATCTACAACTACTAAACCGTGCATCTGATAAGAAATACCAATACCTTTTATTTGGGTTCTAGAAACATTGTATTTTTTCTTGATTACTTTTATACCTTTACAAGCGTACTGCCACCAATCTTCAGGATTTTGCTCTGCCCAACCATTTTTTATAGCTAACATAGACATTTCTGTCTCTGGCTCTTGAACAACACCAATACTTTTACCAGTATCTATAGCTACTAATGCTACTTTTACCGAAGAGCTTCCTATATCTAAACCTATATAATACATATACTTTTAAATGGTTAATACTTTTCTCAAATATAATTTAAAGACTAAATAAACACTATACTTTTCTCTTTTATACAATATATAAAACAGTAAAAAAACACCTTAACACCAACTCAACATACTTCATAATAACCTAAAAAACAATAACTTAACTAAAATTTTCGTTGTTCACGAAAATTTTCGAAAAGCTTTTCGTAATTTACTAATTACATTACCCAACAAAATAGGAAAGTATTGCTATTACAATTACTATTAAAACTATAGAAAGTATTATATCTATTGTAGTTATACTCTCTTTATTTACACGTTTGTCTTCCTTAGTTAAAGTTCCAAAAGAAAGTCCAGAGATAGCAGCATAATTTGGGGGATCGGTAGCTAAACTTACTCCTATGCAAATTACAATAGAAAGTAGAAACATAAATATAGCCATATGGGCAAAGTTTATTGTTGCAAATTCTAACAACCCACCCGAAAGACTACTCTGGTATATTTCTGCCATTATACGTAAAGTAGCTACTACCAAACCAGAAAACAATGTAACTATTGCGGCTTGCGAATTTGTTCTTTTCCAAAGAACTCCTAACAGAAAAACTGCTGTTATAGGTGGTGCAATATATGACTGTACACTTTGTAAATATTGATACAAGGTTCCTCCTCCAATTTTTTCCATTATAGGAATCCAAATAATACCTAAAACTACTACAATACTTGTTGCTACTTTTCCTATTGATAACAATTTTTTTTCATCTGTATTAGGTTTTAGTTTTTTATAAATATCTATGGTAAATATGGTAGAACAAGAATTAAAAACGGAAGCTAATGAACTCATTAAAGCAGCCATTAAACCTCCTGCCACTAGACCTTTTAAACCCACCGGCAATAAGGTTTTTACTAATACTGGAAATACCTGATCTGCTTTTTCATAACTTAATACTCCTTGTTGCGATAAAGCGTAAGCTATAATTCCAGGAATTAAGAAAATAAATATTGGCAAAATCTTTAAATATGCTCCAAAAATTGCACCTCTCCTACCTATTTTAATATTATTTGCAGCTAGTGTTCTTTGTACAATATACTGATCCGTACACCAATACCATATACCAACTATTGTACCTCCGAACAACATTCCTGTCCAAGGAAAATCCGGATCGCTTATTGGTCTCCACATATTAAAATGACTTGGCCCTACAGTTTCTTTAAGTACCTGCCAACCACCTACTTCTTGTAATCCTAAATACGTAATAATTACAGATCCTAAAATAAGAACTACTGTTTGTAAAGTTTCTGTGTAAATTACAGCTTTCATTCCCCCAATTACTGTATATCCCCCTGTAAAAACAACAATTCCTATTGCGCCATACCAAAAAGGAATTCCTAATAGTTCGGAAACAATAATACCTCCAGCATAAATAGTAACAGATACTTTAGTTATTACATAACCTGCGAGAGAAAAAACAGATAAAAACCACCTAGAACGAGCATCAAATCTTTTTTCTAAAAACTCGGGCATTGTAAATGCATTACTCCTAAAATAAAATGGCAAAAACAACCATCCTAAAAGCAAAACTATCCATGCATGAAGTTCATAATGTGCCATTGGCATTCCAGACTCTGCTCCTGTTCCTGCTAAGCCTACTACATGTTCTGAACCTATATTAGATGCGAAAATAGATGCACCAATAACAAACCAACCAACATTTCTACCAGCCAAAAAATAATCTGCAGTGTCTTTATTTTTTTGAAGTATTACCCAAATAGCAACACCTATTAATGCAGCAAAATAGGTTCCTAAAACCCACCAATCTGCATTTTCCATTATTGTAGTCATTCTTTTACTTGTATTTAATTTAACCCATTTAATGTAGTAATTTATATCTAATTACAGTAGATATGTTTGGTTTTAAAGGAATTAGCAACACTGAAGATTTAATTAAAACAAGAATACAAATAGTAACGAATAAAGGCTGTTACAAGAACATATTAGCTAATAAATACGAAGCGAAAGCCTTTTCGTATTTAATACTAAGTTTAAAAAAAAATAAAGCTTTCTAAAAAATAGAAAGCTTTAACAAAGATATATTTAAAAATAACACTTATAAATTCACATTTAAATAAACTGAAATTCTATTTTTAAGTTCTACACGTCCACTATTTAAATTTTGAGAAATTGGCAACATACCTAAAATTCCTAAGGAATATTTGTTGTAACTAGCTTCTAAACTTACCTTTCCTAAGAAAATATCGCCTTTTGTATTTGCTACCTCTAAGTTAAACTCTTTATTAGTTTCATATACTTCACCAGCAATACCAACTATAGGAGTTAATGAAAAATCTGAAATATAATAGCTTTTAAAAATGTTTACACCATAATTAAATTGGTTACCAAAATGATACTTTTTAGGATTTTCAGTTTTTATAGTATAGTTTATTAATGTACTAACACCCCAGTTTCTATAATTAAAACCATAATTAATTGCTAAAATATAGTCCCAACTACCATTTCCTAATTGAAAACTAGGATTTACACTTCCTGTATTATTAGAACTATCATATTTTCCGGTTGGCATTTTTACCCCACCTCCTAATTGTATATAATGTTCTGGTTTAATTGATATTATGCTATCAGGAGTTTTCTTAAGTAAATTATACATTCCTAAAATACTAATATCTCCTAAACCATTTATAGTTTGTTCTGTATTATCTACAAATTGTCTATTATGAAATTGATAAGGAAGTATAACATTTATAGTAGCCCTTTTAGATACTGGAATGTTTCCCCATGCTTGGATAGTATTAAAATTCTCAGTTATCCATGGAGAATCAGCAAAAATACCATCTCTAGATCTATATTCTTGGCTTATATATCTAAGCCCAAAAAAATTATTATTTAGACCTGTACCAAAACCCATACTACCACCACTACTTCCACAACCGCAAGTATCACAAAAATCATAATAACCAAGTTTGTAATTTAAACAAGGTTTTGGGTTATTTTTAAAAGGAATATCGTTTGCAAAACTATAGGTTGTACTTGCTAAAAAAATAACTACTACAAATAGTTTAATACTCTGCAAAACGCGCATCATTAATATAATTTTCATCTGTTAAAGTGTTTAAGAATGCTATTAAAGCTTCCTTTTCATCATTTTCTAATTTTACACCTAATTCATCATTATTTAAAATTGGGTCTAGTGTTTCAGAGTTTACTACACCACTATCATAAAAGTTTAGAACGTTCATTAGTGTTCCAAACCTACCATCATGCATATAAGGTGCTGTAAGAGCAACATTTCTAAGACTTGGTACTTTAAATTTATACTTATCTTGTTCTGCTCCACTAACTTCTGCCCTACCAATATCATTTAATTTAGGATTTGGTGGTAAACCATTGTTTCTAAAGCTATGGTCTGTAAACAAATCTGAACTATGGCAACTTGCGCATTTTTGAGCAAAAATTGCTAATCCTTTTTTTTCTAAAGCGGTAAACTCTACTCCTTCTTCCTCTCTACTATATTTATCGTATTTAGATTCTGCGGAAACCATCATTACCATAAACTGAGAAAGTGCTTTTAGAAAATTTTCTGCATTAATTTCTCCATCATCAAAAGCAGCGGCAAACATTCCATTGTACTCTTCATCTGCATTTAATTTTAAGAGAACATTACCCATTGTCTCTCCCATTTCTACCTCATTTGTAATTGGTATAATTGGAAACAAGTCTAAATGTGATGTGGCTCCGTCCCAGGTAAATTCTGGCATAAATGCCGCATTTTGTATTGGTGGTGTATTCCTAGTTCCTTCTTTATCATCAACACCATGACTAAATTGATGCCCGTGATGCGTAAAAGCGGTTCTTTGCTCATGACAAAAACCACAAGAAATAAATCCGTTAGAAGATAACTTACCATCATAGAACAGCTTTTTTCCTAACTCAAAACCAAACTTTGTTGGTGGGTTTGCATCTATGGGATAAACTGGTTCTGGAAAATTAGATGGTACCGAAAATTCTAAAAGTTCATTATTTTCAACGTAATCTTCCTTTGGAGCAGAACATGAAACTAATACGATTGCTATATATACTAGATAAAATAATCTCATATAAAAAAATTAAGCGATAACAAATAGTACGTATCTATTATCGCTTTGTTTATCTAGTTATGGCCACTACCATTATGTACATGATCTACCGTAAACATTTCAGTAACATTAACAGCTATTTGTGGAGATTTAACCTCATCTACCATAATAACAGCTTGCTCAGAAAATTTGATATTACTTGTACTGCTAATTAAGATTTTACTAGCATCTATCTTTAAATGAATGTTAGAGTCCATTTCATTAGAAACCTTAATATTTGTAGGTAATTCTATAGAAACTTCTTTGTAGTTATCTAAGCTAGACCCATGACTGCCCATATGAACTTTAAAATTTTCTGCTTCTGTAACTGTTTCTGAAGTAAAAGTTCCTTCAAAATTTAAAAACTTATAACCAGCTTGCCAAGACCACATCATATTATTAGCCTCTGCTTGTGCTAAAAAATCTCCTTGACCTTCTGCTCCTTGCTGAAACTTTTCTTGATCCACTCCAATTCCAAATTTAACAGTAGTATATTCTCCTGCAGGTATTTCTGGCA
Source organism: Maribacter vaceletii (assembly GCF_003634105.1). Classification (GTDB taxonomy): domain Bacteria; phylum Bacteroidota; class Bacteroidia; order Flavobacteriales; family Flavobacteriaceae; genus Maribacter_B; species Maribacter_B vaceletii. Next base: position 165,487 of record NZ_RBIQ01000010.1, read on the forward strand.
ACTCAACAGTTTCTTCTCCTGCTTCTTGATTAATTATGAAGTAACTATTATCTTTTGCAAAAGTAAACTCTTCTCCATCTTTTGTAACTAATCTAAAATTACTTACTATATAATTAAAACGAGAAATAGTTAATACCTCACCATTTGCATTTGCTGTGTTAGCTGTATTTAAAACTAAATCATTACCACCAAAACCATTATCAAACGTAAGAGAAACTTCTCCCGTGCCTTCTAATTTTTCTTCACTCATTCCGTCATCATCGCTAGAACATGAGACAGAAACTAAACTTAATAACACTAAAACTGGTACTATATACTTTTTCATTTTTTTGAATATTTTAAACTACAGAATATTAGCATAGCCACCATTATTTTATGTGGTTACGCTCTTAATAAATTAACTTTAAGAAATAATTTTTGATAAACTAACCATTACGTGTAAAGGTTTTTACACATATATAGTTTTAGTTTTATATTAAGATAATTCTGGTGGATGTGAGATATCCTTCGTAAAAAGTGTAGATACTAAAGTCCTATTTGAAACTATTTTTTTTTCTTTTTCAGAGCCAAAAAGATGCTCTAATTTTATTTTTAATAAATCTTCTATAAAGACAACTTGTTTTATCTCTGTATTAGAAGTGTTCTTTTTAAAAGGGTTATCTTCTTCTCCCTTAGATTCTTTTGCTAATTGCTTTGCTAAATAACATTTTCCATCGCAATTTAGCATTGGTTTAGCCTTATTCTCACATAACTCATTCTTTATATAATCGTAATTAACGCAATACTCTACTAATGGCCATAATGGCTTTATTAGTATGGTAAGGGTTACAATTAAAAAAAGAAATTGCTTCATGCTGCAAAATTAATTCTATTTTTTAGAATAAAATAATGACTACTGTTAAAAGTGCTTATTAGTAAAGGCATCTTAATATTAATACAACTAGCAAATTCTGTTTTCAATTATACCTCTTTAGTATTTAAGCTAAACATTTCATCATTTGAGCTAAGGTTACTTTTATAATATTCACACCTTTGTAGTGTGCAATAATGAAAGTCATTATTCTAAATTTTAAATTTATTATCATGAGCAATACAGGAAATACGATAATTGGAGTTATAACAGGAACAGCAATTGGAGCTGCATTAGGAATATTATTTGCTCCAGAAAAAGGAGAAGTAACAAGAAAAAATATAGCCGATATGGCAAGTGAGACAAAAAAGAGTCTAGAAGAAAATGCGATAGACTTTAAAGATAAAATGTCTACCAAAATAGCAACAGATACTGATACTTTAGAAACCAAAGTAGAAAACATTGTTTCTGATGTGAGTTACAAAACAGAAGATGTTATAACAGCCTTAGAAAACAAATTAACTGTTCTAAAAAATAAAAATAAAAAATTACAGAAAACAGTATAATGGGAGTATTCAATTCTTTAAATCAAACTTCAAAAAAAGCTATTGATTATAGTGAGGAATATGTGCAAAAAACACAAGAGTATTATACCCTTAAAGTTTTTCAGCAACTTGCTACAACAACTGCTCTTTTTTGTAAAATAGCAATTATAGGAAGTCTTGCTTTTTTATCCATTACATTATTAATTGTTGCAGGAACATTAGCATTAGGCAACCTTATTGGTAATATGATTTATGCATGCATAATTATAGCATTAAGCCTTTTAATTATATGCACTATTATATATAGGTTTAGAGAAAAAATTAACAAACTAGTTATTACCAAATTAAAAAAACAATTTTTTGATTAAAATGAAATCATACACAACATTCAAATCTATAAGTCTAGATTTAAAACGTCTTAAATTAGAACGCCAAATTGCTTTAGAAGAAATTAAAGGAATTAAGCAAGATGTTCAGCAAGACTTACAACCATATAATTGGATAAATACTACTTTATCTGTTGCAAAAAAATATGGTTTTTTATATCTAATTAAAAAAATAATTAAATGAAATTTTAGTTGGTTGGTGATTTAAAAAATGGTGTATTCGTGGGGAATACACCATTTTTTTTAACTATTTTCTACCCTATTTGAAGGGTGTTGTTTTGAAATTCACTAGGGCTTATACCATACTTATTTTTAAATATTTTTGAGAAATAACTTCTACTACTAAAGCCAATAGTATAAACTATTTGCGAAATATTCATTTCCGTAGTTCTTATGTAATCTCTAGCAGCCTCTAAACGAATATGTCTTATATATTCTGTAACCGTTCTCTTATACAGGATTTTAAAACCTTCTTGCAATTTTGCTTGTGACAAACCAGATTCTAATGCTAAACTATCTAAAGTATATTCCTTAGATGGATTTCTTATAATTTTTTTAGCTAATCTTCTTATTATTTTCAGTTCTGATCGTAAAAGGTTTGTAGCTGGTTTTTTATTCTTTATAGCCTTATCATGCTGTAAAATATGCATAGATAAAATTTCGTAAACCATACCTTCTATATTCATCATACGAATAATACCCTTAGTTTTTATCTTTCTTAAAGCACCTATTTTATCTGCAAGCTTTAAATTATAAGTCCCAAAATAACTAAAAGAATTATCATGATCTGTATCTAAAAAAACCTCGTATAATTTTCTATTAAGTTCTTCTACATTATTAAGCCTTTTCTTTAAAAAAAGTTTTCTTTTAATTTGAATAACATTAATAGCTAGCTTTTTATCCTTTGGAAAATAACCGTAATTGTATCCTCCTTCTTTGCTAGTAATTATTACCGATTGAAATTGCTCTAATTTTCTTATATCATCTTCTGGCTGATACCCAAAACGATGGCCACAATCTCCTTCTAAACAATAGGTAAAATGTATTGGATTGTATTCTGAAGAATCCATAACAAGGCAAATATCATCAAAAAAAGTAATATCGTATTCTAAAAGAGAAACCCCCCAATCAAAAGTGATAAAACGAATAGTACCATTTGCAAGTTTGCTATTAGTAGTTAAGGTGTACTCTCCCCATTGCTCTTCTATAGTTCCTCCAATTACAGACCTAATTTGCCTTACTGTACCTTCTACACTCTTAGCATCTATTACTATTTCTATCAAAATATTTTATTGGTTAATATTAGAAACCAATTTAATTCTTTTAATGAGAAAATTATTCTTTTTTAAAAGAATAATTAATAAATAAACATTTAAACATAAAAAAACCTCTAAAAAATAGAGGCTTTTTTATGTAAATTATAATATTTGGCTCTAGATATCGTACTCATCAATTATAAAAAAATCTTCATTAGTATTATCTATTGTAGTAATTCCTTTACCAATAATATATTGTATTTTATTTCCTTGTACTGTAATGGTAAATCCATGTTCATTAGTAATCAATTCAAAATCATCTATAATTTGTTTATTATATTTTAAAGATAATATTCTACTATGCATAGGTTCAAAATCATTTTTAACTGTTATTAATTTAGATACCCTTACACTTTTATTAATATAATCTTTTTCTTTTTTTAAACTTGTATTATACATTCTACTTGCCTGAACTTTAACTGTATATGGTCTTTTAACACCGTCTTTAATATAATTGAAGGTATTAATTGTCACTGAGTTCATTGTTTCTTTAGGAGTCATCTGTGCACTTAATTGTGTTACCAAAAAAGCAAACATTAAACTTGTTATTATTTTTATATTTCTCATTTTTTATTCTTTATTTAAATTATTAATTATGGTAAAGCTACTATTGTTTTGTTAGTGAATTTACACCAAGTGTATTATTAAATTCTAACGTTCTAATTGGGAATGGAATGTTTATATTATTAGTATTAAAAGCTTTCTTTATGGCCATAATTGCAACACTTTTTGCTTCCAATCTATTTTTTGCATCTTTAGAATCTACCCAAAAACGACATTTAAAATTTATAGAACTATCTGCAAAACTCATATAATAAAATTCAACTTCTGTTCCATCATTCTGGTGATAAACTCCTTCAATAGCTTTTTTTGTGATTTTTTCTACCTCTTCTAAATTGGACTCATACCCAACACCACACTCTACAGTAATACGCATAGTCTTGGTTAGAGAGTAATTTTTTAAAGGATTTTCTATTATTGTTTTATTAGGGATAATAACCATACTATTATCTGCTTCTTTAAGAATAAAACTATTTAAACTAATATCTACAACTTCCCCTTCATAGCCCGTTGTTTTTACCCAATTTCCTATCTGTATTTTTTTTCGAAATGATAAAATAACACCCGACAACAAATTAGACAATGTACCCTGCAATGCAAGACCAATTACTAAACCAGAAATACCCGCACCAGCTAGTAATGTATTTAAGGTTTTACTCAAATCTAAAGCGCCTAATGCTAAAAATAATCCTATTAAAACAACTACTGTTGCAGATATTCTTCCAATAAGTTTTGTTATACTTTCTTGGGGAATTTTTTTTGATGCTAATTTGGTGATCCATTTACTTACTTTTCTAGAAATATAAAAGGATATAACCATGACAATAATAGCTACCACTAAATTTGGCAGATTTTCTATAAAAGCGCCTAGCCACCCTTTAAGTTTATCAATTATTTCTAAAAAAGATGCTTCTATATTTTGTTTCATTTTTTATATTTTTTTATTTATAAATCCAATGTTCAATAAAAAAAAATAATCGTTACGAAACTCTTTCCATTTTATTGGTTTTTAACTGCTCACGGGTATCTTTTTTCCATGCATTAAGCATCCAACTTGTTTTTTCTAATTCTCTTATGTACCCTCCAATAATATCTATTGTACCTTCATCGCCTGCAGAATTTGCCTTAGAAACAATTACTCTCATTTGTTCTAATAAAAGACCGTGATCATCCAAAATACTCCCTATCATTTGCTTGTCTGTTAATAAAGCAGATTCTTCTTTTATTTTACCCATTTTTAAATACGAACTAAAATCGCTTACAGGATGGTATCTTAATGTTAAAATGCGTTCAGCTATTTCATCAATTTTAATTCTAGCATCCGTATATAATTCCTCAAACTTATCATGTAAAACAAAGAAATTTTCTCCCAAAATATTCCAGTGAAAACTTCTTAGTTTTTGATAGTATACATTATAATTTGCTAATAGTAAATTTAACTCATCCACTACAGGCTCTAATTTATTTTCGTCTAATTTTAAATAACTCATTTTATTTGTCTTTTAATTCATTTCAGATATGACTTTCATATCTTTTTCCTTTACTCTACAAAGTTATAATTAGCATAACTTAAACCTTTGCTCATATAAAATATATCTTAACACATATGCCTTCAAACAATGGTTTTTTAACTCCTTAACCTTATATAGTAACTATTAGCAAAAACATACAACCCTATATTTTATTTAGGAAAATAAGGTTTTTTTATATGAGTTAAGAATTACTGCATATGAACAAAGACAAGAGAAACATAGTCTGTAATTTTGGAGTGTAGTTAAAATGAAATAAGATTTTTACTACCTAAAAAAATAAAACATTACACACATACAAAATGTAATTGCATTCTTCTTATTAAATAGAAAATACAATTTAAAGAATGTTTTAAAAACGAAATTATGATGTAAAGCAATGAGCATCTTTAAACAAAATCATTGTTCATTTAAACACCATAAAACATGAATACTTACAGAGAAGCTATTGGAAACAAATTGAACAATCTTTTAGAAAAGACATATGATGCTGAAAAAGGATTTAAAAAAGCAGCAGAAAAAACAAACAATGCTTTTTTAAAAGGATATTTTGACCGCAAAACTAAAGAACGATACAATTTTGGACAAGAGCTTAAAACGGAAATAAAAGCATACGGTCAAGAAATAGAAACAGGAGATAGTATGACAGCAAAAGCACACAGAACTTGGATAGATATAAAAACTTTATTTGCAACAGACAATGAAGAAGCTATTTTAGAAGAAGCTATTAGAGGAGAAAAAGCAGCTGTTAAAGAATATACGGAGGTTCTTAATGAAACAACCTTACCACCTAGTACAGCACATGTTTTAGGAAAGCAAAAAAAGGCTATTGAAATTGGGATTACAAATATTAAAACTCTAGAAGATTTAGCTTAAAATAAAAAACCTACAAATAAATTATTAACCTTAAAAAAATATAAATTATGTTACGATGGACAGTTACTTTTATACTATTAGCAATTATTGCAGGGGTCTTTGGATTTGGAGGAATTGCAGCAGGAGCAGCAAGTATTGCTAAAGTTTTATTTTTCATTTTTATTGTTCTCTTTATTATTTCACTAATAACAGGAAGAAGAAAAGTATAACAACACTTAGTTTTAATCGCATTTATTAATATAAAAAAATTAGAATGAAAAAAACAGCATATGCATTACTAGTAACTTTTGTTATAATCCTTGCAGCATCTAGTTGCAGAGAAAAAACAAAAGCTGAAAAAATTGAAGATGGAATTGAAGAAGTTGCAGATGATATTGAAGAAGGAGTAGAAGAAATAGAAGACGAAATTGATGATGCTACAGATGAAAATTAATTATAATAGACACTATCACATAAAGTGTGTAAATAAAAATTATCGAGGGTTACAACCTTCGATAATTTTTTTGATTAATTTTAAATTTTTACACACTTGGTGAAATACTATCAAAATAGGCAACCTTTCTTTATCTATTATTTTTTTATCTATTTAACATATTTCCATGAACGCACCCAATCATAACTTGTAGTTCTATCTTCCTCTGAATAATTCATTCCGCCATCAGCTGGTACCGGATTCCAATTATAAGTTTCAACAACCATTCTTAAATGCATAGGAATATTATAATCTGCTGGTGGCTTTACCTTATTAACTAATTTTCCATCTAAAAAGAATAATACTTCATCTTTGTTTTTCCACCAAACACCATATACATGAAAATCATCATATACTTTCCCTCCTATTTGTCCACTACTCTTATTAGATCCTTTTTCAAAATTACATCCTTCTGGTATGTTTCTACTATGTGTATTTGAATTCATTTTTTGATCAAAGTCTATCATCCATTTAGCATCACTTACAATTTCACCAACACATTCCTGAATATCTAATTCGGTTGTTCTTTTATCACACCCTTTAATCCCTCTTCCTTCATTGATTAACCAAAATGTAGATGACATAAATGTTTTATTAGCTTTCATTTTACACTCGTAATACCCATAAGTCATTCCTTGCCATGAACCTACATAACCACCTCCATGGGTAAATTTTTTTCCTTTTTTGATAATTGGCTCTGTTAGTTTTTTAGTTGTAATTTGAAGTTTGCCATTTTCAACCTTTAAGTTTTCAGCTTGAAATAGCCCTGGAGCTCTCCCTATCCAACCTTGACCAGAGATTTGCCACTTACTTTCATCTACCTTATTTCCATTAAACTCATCAGACATTTTCTTTACTAATTTCCATTTACCGCCATCTGTTGGGTCTTGTCCTTCTAAAAAATAAGGTGAATTTTGAGCAAAAGTCATATTAACAACTAACAATACCACTAACACAACGCAACCTTTATTTAATTTCATGATAAACTATTTTTAATTAGTATAAAAATATTTATTCGCTATAGAATATCAAACAACAAATGTTCCTCATAGAAGAACAAATGTGTTTTACTAGTTAAATGTGTAGTTTTTATTCTAGTTCAAATTTAAAAACAGTAGCTAATTCATTCATTTCTACATCTGGCATTGTTAAAAAGAAATCTCCAGATGTTAATTCCCAATCAACCTTTACATTAGAACCTAACAGCGTAATGTTTTTAATTGGTGATGGCGGAATATTACGATGATACCCTCCTATTGCTCTCATTGAAATACGTTTTCCAGCCTCAGGTTTACCTAAAAAGAACACATACATAGCTTTTTTATCTTTTGCCACTGTAAAACGCACATCACTAGCCGAATAATTTACAGTTGCAGATTGCCCTCCATGATGCCCGTCACCTGCACTAGTAGTTCCGTATCCAAAAATAATATGAGGTCTAGTACCATAAACAGCTTCTCCATGTATTTTCATCCAATCACCTATTTCTTTTAAAACAGATCGTTGTTCATCATTTATAACACCGTCTGCTCTTGGAGATACATTTAAAAGTACCACACCATTTTTGCTCCAAACATCAATCATGTTTCTAATAACCAAATCTGCTGTTTTATATGGGTGTCCTTCAACATACATCCATCTACTTTTACCAAGTGTAATATCTGTCATCCATGGTGTTGGCCAAGAGTCTCTACGCCCACCTTGCTCATAGTCTAAAACACTATACTCTAATGGCAAATCTTCTTGCTTATGAGCAGTCATTACTTCTTTATTATGCTTAATTCCATTATTAAAATGATGCGCAACCATTTCTAGCTTTTTATCCTCAGGAATTAAATTTAACCAGGAATCATACCATAAAATGTCTGGGTTGTATTTGTCTACAACTTCAGTGACTTGATCTAACCAATATTGATTGAATTCTTCAATAGTTTCAAAATTCCCAAATAACTTTCTCAATTTTGGGTCTGTAGTTGATGTTGGTAGGTCTGGATGGTATACATAATGGCTGTTATATGCTGTTTTCCATAATTTGGGCTTATCTGCATTACGTTGCCCGTTACGAGCATGATGAAATGTTGCAATAGTTTTTAAACCTCTTTTTTCTAAAGACTTAAAGATATCCCCTAAAATATCACGTTTTGGTCCCATATCTGCAGCATTCCACGGGTTTACTTCGCTATCCCACATTGCAAATCCGTCATGATGCTGCGCCACTGGTCCTGCAAATTTTGCTCCCGTATTTTTAAATAATTCAGCCCAATCTTCTGGATCAAATTGCTCCGCTTTAAACATTGGAATAAAATCTTCATAGCCAAACTCATGAATACTACCATATGTTTTTTCATGATGCTCACGAACTTTACCTTTATCCTTGTACATATTATGAGGATACCATGCACTACCGTAGGCCGGTACGCTATAGGGACCCCAATGGAAATACATTCCTAATTTGGCATCTGCGAACCATTCGGGTGCTGCTTTATGCTGTTTTAGGGATTCCTGTATTGGTTCATATTTGAATTCAACATCTTCTATTTCTGTTATTTTCTCATTCTGTTTGCATGCCACTAAAGAAACTAACAGTATAAAAATTGGTACTATTTTAATAAACTTCATGATTAACTCTTTTTGTTATTTAATATTATTCTTTAATTGTGGGTATTTGCGCGCCAACTTCTTTTTTCCAATGCTCTAATTTGATTAATAATTTTTTAACCAAATCAGGGTTTGATTTTACTAAATTCTTTTGTTCATTTATATCCTCCTTTAGATTGTATAATTCAATATAATCTCTATCTCCCGTAAGCTTTTTATCATACCATTCAATTAATTTATAATCTCCATAACGAATAGCACTTGCAGGAACCATACCCGAGCCATAGTGATAGTGTGGATAATGCCAATATAAAGCCTCTCTTTTAAGCTCTCTACCATCAAAAAGAGGCATCATGCTCTTTCCATCTAACCCTGGCGTTTGGGGAATACTAAGTCCTGTCATTTCAAGAAATGTTGGGAAAAAATCAATAGAAGAAACCATCTCCTTTGATGTACTGTTAGCTTTTATTCTGTTAGGCCATTTAATGATTAATGGTTCACGAATACCTCCTTCATATAACCAACCTTTTCCCTCCCTAAATGGTTTTTGGTCTACATAAGCTGCTTTCCCTCCATTATCGGCAAAAAAGACTACAATGGTATTATTCTCAATACGCAATTCTTTAATTTCATCTAGAATTCTACCAACGCTGTTATCAAGGCTTTCAACCATAGCTCCAATTACTGGGTGGTTTTCTGGGTTATTATTAAGTGGATGTTTTATATATTTTTTTATCAATTCATTTTTCGACATTAAAGGGTCATGAATTGCGTTATGAGAAACCATTAAAAAAAATGGTTTATTTCTGTTTTTTCGCATAAAATCAATACTTCTAGTTGTAATAGTATCAATGTTATGAGCGTCATTGTCTGCTGTTTGCCAAAACTTTTTTAGGTTTTTACTTGGTTTATAAGTAACAAACGTTTCTTGAAATCCTTGTTTGTCTGGATTATGTTCTAAACTTACTGGTGGCCGTTTTTCTTTACTTAAATGCCATTTTCCAATAAGTCCTGTTTTATATCCATTTTCTATTAACACTTCACCAAAAGTAATTTCTCTTAAAGGAAGAAATTGTTGCCATTTTGGTGTGTTTAAAACATCTGTTTCTTTTGTTCTTCCTGGAATATAATCTGTAAGATGTAGTCGAGCAGGATACTTTCCGGTCATTATAGAAGCTCTTGTTGGAGAACATACAGCAGCGGCCGCATAAGCATCCGTAAATTTGACCCCTTCTTCGGCAATGCTATCTATATTTGGGGTTTTGTAATATTCACTACCATAACATCCTAACTGCCCAACCCCCATATCGTCAGCAAGAATAAAAACAATATTGGGTTGAATGTTTAATTTCTGAATATCCTCAGCCTCTTGAGCATTAGCAGCAACAAAAACTAATACCCCTATAACTAAAAGTGAAATTTTGTTTTTCATTTTTCAATTTTTTTCATTTCCTCATTTTGCTTTTTAATGCGCTCCTTTTGCTTTTTATTCAATCCATATTTATAGTGAAACTCTGGACTATAAAACAAATGATGCCCTTTCATAGATTGATCATCTACATCTAAGCTCAAATCGCAATCAAAACGTGTTAATATTGAATGTCTCCAATTTCCTCCCGCATTAATAAAATGAGAAAGCCCCCATGTTATGCCTCTACCGGCCTTAGTGTCTGTAAAAGCATCAGGCACATAAGGACCCGCCGATACAGGCATTAATTCTGATATTGAAGCTATTTCAAAATTCACCCAATCTTTAGCATACTGAATGGTGTTTCGTTCCATACCATCTGTTATTGCAAAAGCTGCAACACCTTCCTTAAAAGGAAACAAAGTTGTTTCATGCCCTGAATTAAGTATAGGATTAAGCGGGTGCTTCTTGAATGGCCCTAACGGATTATCTGCAATGGCCAATCCATGCATACGCACTTTTGATGGTTTGAATTCCTTCCTGTCATCAAAACCAGATTTATAATAAATATAAATTTTACCATCATGAACTAATGGGTATGGATCATGAATTTTAAACTGATCCCATTCACCCTCGGCGCCATTAGGAATCACTAATTCATTAGTATGCGTCCATGGTCCGTCAGGAGAGTCAGCATATGCTACCGAAACTGGGCAATTGTCTCCCTTTAACCCACTGGCTTCCATAAATGCTTGGAAGTATAGATAGTATTTCCCTTTAAACTTTAAAATATCAGTAGTGGTTACAGAGCGCCAACCAGGTTGTGGTTTTGGCGGACGTGGCACAGCTACACCTTGCTCTTCCCAGGTAAACCCATCTTCTGATGTTGCATACCAAATATCTGCTAAATCCCAATCTGCTGAAGGAATGGTATCATTAGCTTCTTTTGCTCTTCGCATTCCAACAGGTTTTACAGGTGTATTTCTATAAGTATACCACACATAATACTTACCATTCTCAAAAATTACTTTTGAAGGATCTCTACGGGTTAATGTTCCGTCGCCACCATTATAATCAAAGCCTTTAAGCTTCGTGTATTTAAACTGCGTAAATAATTCGTTTTGTTCCGGACGAATAGACAGATAATTATCATAGTTCCTTTCTAAAGCAGAACTTAATGGACGGTTTGGTTTTTCTGCTGGTATGAAGAAAGGAAATCCTTCTGTTGTTTTATCTTCCTGTTTTTCTTGATTGTTTTGACAGGAGAACATTAATAATCCTAAAACAAGAGCAACTAATATTTTACGCATATCTACTTAGCATTTATGGTGGTAATTCATTTTGTTATCAACTATTATTCTCCCTGAAGCGCTTTGTTTGCTTCTTTAATTCTTTGCTTTTGCTTCGAATTCAACCCATGATTCTTATAATAAAAATCTTGTGGATAAGCATAATAGTGCTTCTTCATAACGTCATCGTGTACATCTAAACTTAGATCACAATCAAAGCGCGTTAATACGGTATGATTCCAATTTCCATCTGCATTAATAAAATGTGATATTCCCCAAGTTATTCCTCTACCATCTTTAGTATCTGTAAAGGCATCTGGTACATAAGGACCCGCTGCTAATGGCAATAATTCGGAAATAGATGTGATTTCAAAGTTCACCCAATCTTTAGCATATTGAATGGTATTATGTTCCTGTCCATCACGCTGCACAATGGCAGCAACACCTTCTCTAAAAGGGAATAATGTTGTTTCATGGCCGGAATTGATTACTGGATTAAGTGGATGCTTTTCAAAAGGCCCCAATGGATCCTCTGCAATTGCTAAACCTTGCATTCTAATTTTTGAAGGCTTCAACTCAGGACGTTTGTCAAAGTCGCCTTTGTAATACAAATAAATCTTACCATCATGCACCAATGGGTATGGATCATGAATGGAGTATTGATCCCATGAACCTTCTGGTCCATTAGGCAAAACCACTTTTCCAGTATGCGTCCAAGGTCCATCTGGTGAATCTGCATAAGCTACAGATACTGGACAAAAATCTCCACGTAACCCACTAGCTTCCATAAATGCTTGGAAGTATAAATAATATTTCCCTTTAAACTTTAAAATGTCTGTTGTAGTCACAGAACGCCAACCTGGTTGAGGTTTTGGCGGACGCGGAACAGCAATACCTTCTTCTTTCCAAGTAAAACCATCTTCAGAAGTAGCATACCAAATATCTGCTAAATCCCAATCTGCTGAAGGGATAACATTTGTTGCTTGTTTTGCGCGCGACATACCAACTGGTCTAACAGGTGATTTTCTACCAGTGTACCAAACATAGTATTTCCCATTTTCAAAAATGACTTTGGAAGGGTCTCTACGTGTGATCGTACCATCACCATCGTTATAATCGAAGCCTTTTAATTTGGTGTATTTGAATTGCGAATACAACTCATTTTGTTCAGGTCTGATCGCTGAATATGCCTCATAATTACGTTTTACAGCAGCACTTAACTCTCTATCTGGTTTCTCTGAAGGAATAAAGAATGGAAATTCTTCTGAGGTCTCTGTTTGTTTTGTTTCTGATTTTGTTTCTAATGCTTTTTCTTGATTGTTTTGGCAAGACGATAGTATAATTCCTCCAAAAACTAAAGCCACTAATATTTTATACAAATTTATTATGTTATTATTATTTGTTTATTACTATTCTAGACAATTTGTTGTTTTCTTCTTTTATTCTTTGCTTTTGCGCCTCACTTAACCCTTGTTTATAGTGAAGTTCAGAACCATAAAGCGTATAGTGTTGTTTCATATGAGGGTCATGTAAATCAAGACTTAAATCACAATCAAATCGTGTTAATATAGATAAGTTGTTTTTAGTTTTATCTGATCCTTCCTTTATAAAATGTGAAATTCCCCATGTAATACCTCTTCCATCTTTAGTATCCGTAAAGGCATCTGCCACATAAGGACCTGCTGCTAATGGTAGTAATTCTACGTTAGAGGCCACTTCAAAATTCACCCAATCTTTTGCATATTGAATGGTATTATGTTCTTGTCCATCACGTTGAATAATGGCAGCTACCCCCTCTCTAAATGGGAATAAGGTAGTTTCATGACCAGAATTAATTAACGGGTTTAAAGGGTGCTTTTTGAACGGTCCTAATGGGTTATCTGCAATTGCCACCCCTTGCATTAATACTTTTGTTGGTAGCATTTCCGTTTTTTTATCAAAACCAGACTTGTAGTAAATGTAAATTTTACCATCATGAACTAACGGGTATGGATCATGAATTTGAAATTGGTCCCAAGAACCTTCAGACCCATTTGGAATTACAATTTTTCCTGTATGCGTCCATGGTCCATCAGGAGAATCTGAATAGGCTACAGACACTGGGCAAAAATCGCCACGTAACCCACTAGCTTCCATAAATGCTTGGAAGTATAAATAGTATTTGCCTTTCCACTTTAAAATATCTGTTGTTGTAACTGAACGCCAACCTGCTTGTGGTTTTGGAGGACGTGCTACAGCTACACCTTGTTCTTCCCATGTAAATCCATCTTTTGAAGTAGCGTAATATATATCCGCCAAATCCCAATCTGCTGAAGGAATGACATCTGTGGCTTCTTTTGCTCTACTCATTCCTACTGGTACAGGAGATTTACGATGTGTGTACCACACATAATACTTTCCATTTTCAAAGATGACTTTAGAAGGGTCACGGCGTGATATAGTGCCATTATATCCGTTATAGTCAAAACCTTTTAGTTTGGTGTATTTAAACTGTGTATAAAGCTCATTTTGCTCTGGTCTCAAGGTTCCATACTTGTCATAGCCACGAGCAACTGCTGCGCTTAAAGGCCAGCTCGGCTTTTCCGAAGGAATTAAAAAAGGGAAATCTTTTTGTTCTTTTTCTTCTGATTTAGATTCTGTGGAATTACAAGCGGTAAAAACTACTGCTGCTATTACTGATAAGAATAGATATTTAATTTTCATAAGTGGTTTGCTTTAAAATTCAAAACTTAGATCAATTATAATTGGGGCATCATCATTCCCAAAAATCATTTCTTCATTACTAGTTGGCCCCATTTCTCCAATTTCCTTGAATTTGGACCCAATAGGTGAAATGTTTTTCACAAAAGAGATATCTCCACTAGGCCATTTGGTATCATCAGACCCTCTTAATGCCTCTGTGGGTTTATCCGGCGTAAGCATGCGTAAAAAAGTATGCGCGTTATGGTTATACACGCTAAAACCATTGTTATTGTTACCACGAACTTTTGCCCAATATAAACTTGAAAAATATCCTTTAAACTCTGGATAAACATATCCAGACTGTCCTGTAATTGTATTGTTATAATCGTTTTCCCAGACCTTCAGTTTTGTTCCTTTCATTCGGTTACGCCAAACTCTATACGGTCCATCACCTAACCATTTCATTCCTGCAACTTCCTTTTCAGGGAAAGAAAATGTAATGCCTTTAAATCCTTTTGTTTTTCTAGTACTATGTATGCTAACATTTAAATCTACCAGTCCGTTAGAATGAACAGTCCATTTAAAAAACTCCTGAATCATTTCATCATTATCTTCCCAATCCCAGTATTTTCTTTTAGCTTTCATAAGCGCCTTTATTTCAACCTTATCTTTTGAATTTGTCACAAAAACGTTATCTATTTCGTTTTTACTATCTAAAAGAACAGGACCATTTGACAGAGGGATTAAAACTCCATTTTTAACAACCTTTTCAATTAAACCTGTTTTAGCAGAAAACGTTAGGTCTAGTTCTTTTACTGAAATTTCAATTTTTGAATCATTCGTTTTAGTAACTATTTTTCCGTTTCCTGAATAACTTACTTTATCTTTATTATAACTCTTCGGAAGTTTAATCGGGTAAGACCATGTAAATATTTCCATGCCGTGTTGGTCTGTAGCTGTTAAATAAAGCGCATCTGCATTGGTCCAGTTTTGCGGTAAATTAACTTTGAATTTTCCTTTTTGTTCTGGAGCAATTGAAGGTAGTTTCATAGTACTTTCTGAAATTACTTGTTCATTAGCAGAACCATTAGGGCCATCAAAATTTACCCATTTAGCTTGCATTGTACAAGCATCTAAATTTGTAAAATGGTAACGATTTTCAACTCTAAACACACCATTAAAACCTTCTCTTATATATCTATCTTCAATGTGAATTGGAGACCAAACTTCTTTAATTGTAAAATAGCTTCCTTCTTTTTCACCGTAAGGGCCTACAATACCATCTGGCGCATGATTACCATCTGCATCTAACTCTCTGTTTTTATCCGTTCTAACCACAGCTTCATCTGCAAAATCCCATAGAAAACCGCCTGCAGATAATGGCATTGGATACATAACTTTCCAATAATCATCTAAACCTGCTCCATGACCTCCATCATACAAACCATGCATAAATTCAGTAGGGAATGAAATTTTATCTTTAACATAACCATCGTAAGCTAAACCATGATAATGCACATAGTGATAGGTGTTTGTTTTCCTAAATATTCCCCAAGGATGAATTACTTCTCTCTTTTGAATATCCCACTTTGCGTAATCATCATTTAATTCATTATTCCAACCCGTTTCATTTCCATTTGCCCAAAGTAAAATAGATGGATGATTCACATCTCTAACTACAGTTTCTTCAATTAACTTTCTTCCAATTTTGGTGTCTAAATATGGTGTATGCCACGTACAAACTTCATCTATCACAAATAAACCTAAGGAATCACAAGCTTCTAAAAAGTGAACATCTGGCGGATAATGAGACATACGAACTGCGTTCATATTCATATCTTTCATCATTTTAATATGCTCAATACTCAATGCTTTTGAAGTAGTTCTTCCAGATTCTGGATGAAAAGAATGACGGTTTACGCCTTTAAATTTAATACGTTGGTTATTTACATAAATTCCATCTCCTTCACGAACTTCAACAGTTCTAAATCCTATTTTTTGAAAGTATGTATGTAATGTATTTTCCTTTTTATCTAATAAACTTATTTCAAGTTGATACATTTTAGGGTTCTCCGGATTCCAGGTTTTTATATTGGATGCTTTACCTGTAAACGTCCATTTCTCTTCTTTCTTTTCAGTATTAAAATTTGAAAGGTTCTGAACAAAATTTCCTTTAGCATCAAGCAATTTCACTTGAACAGCACTTGCTTTTTTAGAGGTTGTAAAAACATCTGCAATAATATCTCCACTGGCTCGTGCATCTACTGCAACACGCTCTATAAACTGTTTTGGTAAAATTTCTAAATATACAGGGCGATAAATACCTCCAAAAATCCAGAAATCTGTATTTCGTTCTGCACTGTTTATAGATTTATTAGAAGACATTTTATTCACCTTAACCTCTAATAAGTTTCCAGCTCCGTATTTAAGAAGTTTAGAAATAGCATATTTAAATTCGTAAAAAGCGCCTTGGTGAATTTCTCCTGCCAACTTCCCATTGATTTTCACCTCACAATCGGTCATAACACCTTCAAACACAATTTTCACTTCGTTGTCTTTCCAATTCGCTGGCACATTAAATTTGTGCTTATACAAACCATGCTCGTCGTGATATTCTTTTTTTGCTTTGTAATCTCGACCGTAATTATAGTTTCCAAACCCTTGTAATTCCCAACAAGAAGGCACTCCTATTTTTGTCCATTTTTTACTATTCATTCCATCCGAACAATAAAAATCCCATTCTACAGTATTGTCTTTATCTGTACCAGATAAGTATTGAATTTGTGTTTGATTTTGAGCACGCAACATCCCGAAACAAGACAGAAAGAATACGACTAAAAATATTGATTTAGTAATTATTTTCATTTGCTGTTTTACTAAAATTGAAAGGTTAAATCTATCTCTATTAAATCATCATCATTTCCAAAATAATGCTCTTTGTTTCCTTGAGGCCCTGTACTTTCTGGGTATTGAAATTTAGTGCCAATACCTGGAACATTCATCACAAACGATATATCTCCTTTAGGAAATTTAGGAATAACTTTCTCCCTTTTATTATCTGCTGGTGCATCTGGTGTTAGCATTCTTAAATACGTATGTGGTGTTTTACAATACACGATAAAGCCATTATTATTCTTACCCTTTAGTTCTGACCAATATAAACTTGAAAAGAAACCTTTAAATTCTGGGTAAACAAACCCAGATTCCCCAGTAATTGTGTTGTTATAATCGTTCTCCCAAACTTGAAATTTGGTGCCTTTCATTCTATTTCTCCAAACGCGATATGGACCATCCCCTAGCCATTTCATACCTTCAACTTCTTCCTCTGGAAAAGAAAATGTAATACCTCTAAATCCTTTTAAATTTCTATAGCCCTTAAACTTGACTTGTAAATCAATTAACCCATTAGCGTGTATTGTCCATTTTATAATGTCTGAAGCATACTCTTTAATCGTAGACCACCCTGGAGACTTATCTGTTTTCTCGTAAACAACTTCTATTTGAACATTATTATTGGTAGAAGTAATTTTTACATCCTCTACTTTATTATTCTGATTTAATATAATTGGCCCATTATTTAAAGGAATAATAGTATTTTCCTTTTTCACCTCTTTTAAAATACCTGTTTCTTTAGAAAAAAGATACGTAATATCATTAGTTTCTACCTTAATATCTTTATCCTTAGTTTCTACCTTTACTTTTCCATTACCAGAATAATCAATTATAGAATTATTTATTTTTTTTGGTCTAGAAACTGGATAACTCCAAGTAAAAATCTCTTTTCCGTATTGATCTATTGCCGTTAAATGGAACGCATCAGCAGATTGCCAATTTTCTGGCTTATCAACTGTGAACTTACCTTTAGACGATGGTGCTAAGTTTGGTAATTTTACTTCACTCTCACTTAAAACAGTAGCATTCTTTTTACCGTTTGGACTGCTGAACTTTAACCATTTGGCTTTCATAGACACCTTATCTAAATTGGTGTAATGATAGCGGTTCTCTAATCGGAATATTCCATTAAAATCTTTATTTATAAAACGGTCTTCTATATAAATTGGAGACCATATTTCTTTAATTGTAAAAAAACTAGCCTCTTTTTCGCCATAAGGCCCAACAATACCATCTGCGGCTTTATTACCTTGTAAATCAAGTTCATTATTTCTATCGGTACGCTCAATACCTTCATCTGCAAAATCCCATAAAAAACCACCTGCACTTAAAGGTAAATTCCACATAATATTCCAATAATCATCTAATCCAGCACCGTGACCACCATCATATAAGCCATGTAAAAACTCGGTTGGGAACAAGATTTTTTCTTTGGAATACGAATCATTTATTAAAGAATGGTAATGACTGTAATGTATGGTGTTCGTTTTATTAAAAATACTCCATGGATGAATAACTTCACGATTTTGAATATCCCATTTAGTATAATCTCCATCTACTTCTGGGTTCCAACCTTGTTCATTACCATTGGCCCAAAGTATAATTGAAGGATGATTAACATCTCTAACAACGGTTTCTTTAATAATTTTACGAGCAACCTTAGTATCTAACATAGGGTTATGCCAAGTACAAATCTCATCAATAACAAATAACCCTAATGAATCGCAAACCTCTAAAAAGTGAACATCTGGTGGGTAATGCGACATACGAACCGCATTCATATTCATATCCTTCATTTGTTGCGCTTGCTCTATACTCCATGCTTTTGAAGTAGTACGCCCAGATTTTGGATGAAAAGAATGTCTATTTACACCTTTAAACTTAATGCGTTCACCATTTACATAAATACCATCACCTTCTAAAATTTCAACAGTTCTAAATCCAATACGTTTATTGATGCTATGCAGAATAGCATTCTTTTTATTTAGAATTTGAATAGTTAAAGTATATAAATTAGGGAACTCAGGGTTCCAAGTTTTTATATTGTTTGCTTTAGTAGATACATTCCATTTACCATTAACTCTTGAGTTTTCTGTAACCGATAAATCTTGAATTTTATTCCCATTAGCATCAGACAAAATCATTTTTACTGAAGTTGCTTTTTTTGAGGTTGTAAAAACATCTGTATTAATAACACCATTTGCTTTAGCATCAATAGCAACACGTTCTATATTATTTTTAGGAGAAACTTCTAAATAAACAGGTCTGTAAATACCACCAAAAATCCAAAAATCGGCATCGCGTTCGGCATGGTTTATAGATTCGTTTGCCGAAACCTTATTTACTTTTACTTCTAGAAGATTTTCTTTGCCATAATTAAGTAATTTGCTAATAGCATATTTAAACTCGTAAAAAGAACCTTGGTGAATTTCTCCTGCTAATTTGCCATTTATTTTTACCTCAGCATCTGTCATTACGCCTTCAAAAACAATTTTTACATCGTTGTTTTTCCATTCTATAGGAGCATTAAACGTATGTTTGTATAAACCATATTCTTTGGCACGAGTTTTTACATCATCACTCCCATAATTATAAGCTCCAAAACCTTGTTGCTCCCAACAAGAAGGCACACCTATTTTGGTCCACTTTCCGCTTTTTCTACCTTCTGAAGCATAAAAATCCCATTCTACCAAGTTGTCTTTATCCTTACCAGATAAATAGTGTATTTCTGTCTTTGAATCTACTTGAGCAGTGCATATTCGTTGTACAAAAAGTACAGAAACAATTAATAATAATTTTATTTTTTGCATCTTATTGTTTAATTGAAGTTGAAATATTTTTTAGCATTGTAGTAACATATATTTTCTACCATGCTACCCAATAAATCCATGTCGTGATTTATTAATCCGTTTTCCACATCATTGCCTAGTAAATTACAAAGAATTCTTCTGAAATACTCGTGTCTAGGATATGATAAAAAACTTCTTGAATCCGTTAACATTCCAACAAAACGACTAAGAAGTCCCATATTAGATAAGCTGTTCATTTGCGCCTCCATACCAGTTTTTTGGTCTAAAAACCACCAACCTGAACCAAATTGCATTTTTCCAGCAACCGACCCGTCTTGAAAATTTCCAATCATCGTCGCTACTACATCATTATTAGCTGGATTCAAATTATAGATAATGGTTCTTGCCAATTTATCTTCACTATCTAAACGGTCTAAAAACTTAGACATGGCTGCGGCGCTGTTTACATCATGAATAGAATCAAAACCAGTATCTGGCCCTAGTTTAGACAATAATCTTGTATTATTATTTCTAATTGCACCATAATGAAATTGCTGAACCCACCCTTTTTTATGATCCATAATACCTAATTCGTACATCATGGCAGATTGAAACTTTCTAATTTCAACAGCAGTTAATTTATTACCAGAACGCACTTTTGAAAATATGATTTTTACCTCTTCTTCGGAATAGTCTCCAGCATAAAACTCCTCAATTCCATGGTCAGATAATTTACAGCCAATTTCTGCAAAGAAATCATGACGCTTATTTAAAGCCTTGTATAAATCTTCTAAAGTATTAATGCTTATTTCTGAAACTTCAGATAGTTTATCAATGTAATCATTATAACTTTCGGGATCATCAACTGCCATGGCTTTATCTGGTCGCCATGTAGCGTATACTTTTGTTTTACAATCGCTATTGGCAATTTGAATGTGATACTCTAAACTATCTATAGGGTCGTCTGTAGTACAAACTAACTCTACGTTCATCATTTGCATAAGCCCTTGTGGAGTAAATGCTTCTGTTTTTAATTTTTCATTGGCTAAATCCCAAACTTCTTTAGCGGTGTGTTCATTTAAAATACCCTCGTAACCGAAAAATGATTTCAACTCCATGTGCGTCCAATGATACAGAGGATTCCTTAGCGTATGAGGAACTGTCTTTGCCCACTCATAAAACTTTTCCCAATCTGTTTTATTACCAGTACAATACTCCTCAGAAACACCATTGGTGCGCATAGCTCTCCATTTATAATGGTCCCCATATAACCAAAGTTCCGTAAGGTTTTTAAAATTTTTATTCTCCGCTATTTGTTTAGGACTTAAATGGCAATGATAATCTATAATAGGCATTTTCTTTGCCGCATTATGAAACAGCTCCTTTGCTGTTTCTGTTTCTAAAATAAAATCCGAATCTAAAAATGCTTTCATAAAAAAATAAATTAATCCCTACAAAAAAGTATTCGGCTTAAAATTAAATACTTAACTTTATTTTTATAACTTTAACGCTACTTTAACGGTAGCTATAACGGTTAAAGTTTTGATGCAATAAACTAAAAATCAATATTTAACAATGGTACTTTCTAATATTCAAAAACAAAAGATAGTATCCAAAATAAGAAATAGTAATACTTTTAAAAATGCCCCAACAAGTAATGCTTTACTACAGTACTTACATGAAGCAACTCTTAAAGGAACTAATTTAAAAGAAGCTGTTATAGATATTGAGTTTTTTAGGAATAAGGAACCTACAGAAAAAAGTAACCCTAGAGTCAGGGTTAATGTATACAACCTAAGAAAAAAACTTACTAAATATTATGACTCTGAAGGCAAAGATGAAACATGGCAAGTACTTATTGATAAAGGGCAATACGAAATTCGTTTTATAAAAAAACCAGATGCAGTATCGTTATTTAAAAGAATAAGTTGGGCTAAAGCACTACCCTATGTAGGGTTATTAGTAGCTATTATGGCATTAATTTATACCAATACAGCCCCTAAAACTCCTAAAATTTGGAAATCTTTTATTTCTACAAAAGTCCCAACAAACCTATTTATAGGAGATCATTTTGGTATTTCTGGCAAAACAATAACCGGAAATACAGGATGGACTAGGGATTTTCAAATTAATAACATTAATGAATTTTACCTTTATGTAGACAAAAATCCGGAACTTAAAAACACAATTAAACCCGCCAACTATACCTATACTACAAGAATGGGAGCTCTGGCAACACAACAGTTTCAAAGACTATATCAATATTATAACAAAAACATACTTATTAAATTTTCCACATTAACCTCTATATCTGATATAAAAGAAGGCAATGCTATTTACGCTGGCCCTATTAAGAATAAAAACAAGTTTACTCACTTTCTGAATGAAGCAAATCCACATATAAAAATCTCCGAATACAGTCTTCATATCTCCAATCACCCTACTATAAAAGACACTACACTAAATTTAAAATCTTCTATGGTAGACGAAGAATATGCTATAGTTTCTAAATATCCAAGCATAGGAGATACAGAACATTTTGTTTTCTTCTCTGAGCATGATATTGGAGTTAGTGCCACTGCAGAATATTTTACAAACATGGACAGTTTACAATCTTTTACGAATACTTATTTAAAAGACAAAAATTACTTTACTGCCGTATTTAAAGTAAAAGGACAAAATAGAACAAACACAGATATTAAATTAGAAAGAGTAATTGGTTTTTAAAAAAGGCCTCAATAAAAGACCTTTTATCAAATTAACAAAAAATAGTTAATTCTTTTATTCCATATAGCCAACATACTTTAACGCATTAGATATTAGCTTTTTATAAGAATAATTTTCAAAAGCTTTTTTAGAATATCCGGGCATTATATAAACTATCTTAGATTTATTATATTTTTGAGTCCAAGCAATAGGAGCTATATCGGTATTATCTGAATCAAGTAAAACATGTACTCCCGGCTCCATATGAATTTTACCATAAAAAACATCGGTCATAGTAAAATCCTTTATCCCTTTTGTTACTGGATGCTTTTTGTCTGATACCTTAACGTCTACCTTTAAGTCTATAAAATAAGTGGAAACTTTACTCTTATCTTTGGTATGGCTTCCTAAAAACCACTTACCGCCTATTATTTCATGATATTTATTCCAGTTAGGCTGAGAAGATAATGTAAAATGAAGAAAAACCATGCCAATACCCTCATTAGTTAATTCTACATATTTCTTTTTTGTCTTCTCAGATTCCTCATAATATTTATTCTGATTTAGGAATAAAATAGCAGTATATTTTTCTTTAATCTTATCTAGTTTCATTGCTTTAAAATGTGCATCTAACACTAAATCTACATGGACACCTTCTAGGCTATTACACATGTTTTCAAAATCTGGTGTGTCATAAGGATGACCCCCGCGAACTACCAATACGGAAGTTTTCTTATTTTCTTGACTGTTAGATACTTGAGCTATAAAAAGAAATAAAAATATTGGAATAAAACCAATTATTTTTCTTAATGTATTACTATTTAAATACGAACATAATTTTTTATAAAACATAATAATAAAATTTATTTAATATAATTTTTCGATAAATAAAAGATAAACTAGTGGCTATTCTTTGGTTTTTTTGCGATTATAAAGTTTTCCCATATATATACCTACACCTGCCCATATAGCTGCTATTCCTGCTCCAATAACACCAACTGCAGCAAATCCTAACCCAAGACCTTCTGTTAAGCCTGTAAATATCCAAGCAGTTACCGTATCTCCTCCTCTATAAACCACAACGTCTATTACTGGTTTAGCCTTAAATCTAGTTTCCTTATCTACCTCTGTAAAAAGCATTTCTCTAGCAGGCTTTGTAATAGCATAATTGCCTGCTCTACGGCCAACTTGAAGTGCCAATAAAACTACTATGATTGGAGCAAAAGCTAATACTAAAATACCTGCGCATACAATTAATGGCATAATAGCTAAAGTATACCCCATACCAATATTTTTTACAATTCTTGAAGTTGCAAAAAATGCTATCCCAAATGTTAAAACATTTACAATCCAATCTATACTTCCTAAAATTTGTGTTCGGGTTGCTCTATCATATTCTGCCAGTAAATTTTTTTGCTCAAAATATACAAAGGTGCTTATCATGGTATAAAGCAAAATAAATACTCCAATAGCTAATAAATATGGATTGGTTACAAAAGACTTAAAACCTGCAAATGGGTTTCCTCCTATTTTATACTTACCCATATCTGTAGTAGTATCTTCATTTTTAAATACCTCTACCTTAATTTTAGACAAGTATACTATTATTGGAATAGCAAATAGAAGTAATACAGATGCTACTAACACCAAATTATCTGTTCCTGATATTCCTGCAAATATGGTAGGTATCATTGGCCCTATTAAAGCTCCTGCACTTGCCCCTGTTGCTATAGTAGCAAAAAGACGTCTGGCTTGATCTTTATTAAATAAATCAGACATAAAACTCCAAAAAACAGAAAGATGAAACATTCCAAACACACTTATCCATATATAGAAAGATTTTTCAATAAGCACCCTATCTGTTATAGTAGACATGAAAAAATAAAAAAGAACAAAAGAAATTGCAAAAAAAGCATAAACTCCAGGTACAAGACTTTTAAACTTTATCTTTGAAACAGCTAAACCATAAAGCGCTACTACACCTGTACTTATAAAAAAGTTTAGTGTCCATAGTTGACTAACTTCTGCATCAGTCCAGTCACTTGCCATAGCATCCCTCACCGGTCTTAAAATATAATAAGCCAACATTAACACAAAAACAAGTAAAAAAGACAATGTTGTCGCCTTTATCTCGTGAGGCTCTATTTCAGAAGCTTTTTTTAATAATTTCTTTATCATTAGGTTGGTTTTTACTTAAAAAAAGGGTGTTAAATTCTAGCGTTCCATTAGAAACGTTTTTAAAATCCTAAATTTTCATATAATTAGAATAAGGTAGTTACCAAGACATTACTTTGCCTGTGTTATTAATAAAAGTTCCACTATTTTCTATAGTAAGGTTTGCTATTGTTTTATACATAATTGGAATAGCTTCGGATACAGATAATTTTCCGTATTGATTCATATCTGTTTTAACTCCTCCAGGAGTAATAGACACAACAATAATTTTACGGTCTTGCCATATAAAAGATAATTTTCTTGTTAGCATATTAACACCTGCTTTACTTACTCCATAAGCATCTATTTTACCTGTCATTCTTTTTGCATGTGTACCTATTGCACCGTGCCCTGAAGACAACTGAACCAATTTAGAACCCTCTGCTAAAAATGGAGAAATTGTTTGTGCAAAAAAAGCAGCACCCATAGTGTTTACTTTATAATTTGCGAGAAAAGACTTTGATGTCCATTCTCCAAATTTTTCTTCAACAGTAACTCCTGCATTACTAATAGCAACATCTATTTTAATCTTTTTCTTTTTTAACAACTCTCCCAACGCTAGCATATCTTCCTCATTGGTTACATCTAATTTTTGTATTAATAACTGTTTTTTATACTCCTTCTTAAGTGCAAGAAGATCGCTTGCCTTTTCTGGTTTACGTGTAGTTGCTATAACGGTATACCCTTCTTTTAAAAAATGCTTAACCCAACCAAGTCCCATACCTCTATTAGAACCAGTAACTATTGCAGTTTTTGTATTCATATTTAGTTTTGTATTTAAGGGTTCTTTTTTTAATTCTTTAAAAGTTCCAAAAGAACTGAAGCACAATATAATTACCATACTTGCCACACTTACTTTTAAATTTTGATGCATAATTTTTAACATAACCTGGTTTTTTTATAGTTACTATTTTTATTATAAATGAATGAGTAAAAAGCTAATGCTCAAAAATCATTTTTGAGACATAGTAAACTAAGAGTAATAACTTTGAAAAAAGCAAACACTTTAAAAAAGTAACAAACACATAGTTAAAGCTCTCAGAATTATGCCAAATATGTTTGATAAATACTAATAAATCTAAAATTAGATATAGTTACACACTAGACTTTTAAATAAAGGCAATAGATTAGATATAGACAAAACAAAAAAAATACAACCTAAAATACTGATAATCATAATTTTAATAAAATAAAAGAATGACATAATTTTTGATAATTAATTAATGATATGTATTTTTAATATTATTTCACTTACATTAAACTCATATAAAAATGAAAATAAAATACATCGTAATTCTATTATTTATCATTTTTACTATTAAAAATTCTAAGGCTCAGAATAAAAATATCTCTTTAGAAATAGATGGCACTTCTTTAAACTCAAAATTCACAAACTATGATAGTTTATTATACATTTATAATAAAGACAAATTAGAGGGTTTAAAAATTGGAGATACTACAAATGCTATTAATACCATTATTAAAGCTTCTAAAATACATACTACTACTGGTAATTACTCTAAAGCTTATGATGGCTATTGGGAAGCCTTAATATACTCTAATGCCATATCAGATAGTGTTCATAAAATTACCATCTATAGAAAATTAGGGCTACTATATAGTATTTTTAGAAGAGGTGAAAAAGCAGAAAAATATTTTAATTTATCGTTAAAAACAGCAAAAAGCAAATCAAAAGACTCCATAAAAAAATACAAAGCTTTAAATGACACATATTACATTATGTCTAGTCATAATAGAGAACAAGGCAACTACGGATTAGCAAAAAAGTATTTAGATAGCTGCCGTATTATGTATAATAAAATTTCTAAAAAAACATATCAATTTCTTAATGCGGAACAAGCATACATTTATTATCATGAAGGAAAATATGATTTAGCAATTAATTTATTATTACCAAGTGAAAGTTATTTTAAATCTAATTTTCCAGAATACCAAGTTATATATTATTCTTTTTTAGGAGACATCTATGTTAAAAAAGATCAGTATAACAAAGGAGAGTATTATTATTTAAAATCCCTTTATTTTTCAAAAAAATACCAGAGTCATTCTAATTATATTCCCAATTTATATCAGAAATTGGGAGATTTATATTTAAAAATAAATAAAAAAGATTTAGCCTATAAAAACCTACAATTATCTAAAAATTTAACCGAACAATTGTTTGGAGCAAGAAGTTTTAGTAATACTGATATCTTAGAAATTAAAGATGCTCACCGTATTGAAAATGAAAAACAAAAACAAAAACTAGAAGTAGCAAGAGTAAACAAGCTTGAACAACAACAAAAAATACTTTTTTTTAGAAATATAGCATTAATTGTATCTATACTATCCTTACTTATTATTTCTGGAGTTATTATTTGGTATTTACACAAAAGAAGAAAATCTGAAAAAATTGATTATTTAAATAAGCAACAATTAAGCAGGGAAAAAAACGAAGAGATTTTAGCTTTTAAGAATAGAGAACTAACAAGTTCTGCTCTTCAATTAGTACAAAAAGATGAACTTATCCTTGAAATAAAGAACTCTTTAGGAAAACTAAACCCCAGTAACAAAAGAGAAATAAACAAAATACTAACAAAAATAAAAATTAACAAAAACCTAGACTGGAAAGAGTTTAATGCTCGTTTTATCTCTGTTAATAAAGTTTTTTACAGAAAACTAACCGAAACCTTTCCTGAATTAACACAGCGTGATCATAGATTGTGTGCACTAATAAAACTTAAATTCTCTAGTAAAGAAATTTCTCATTTTTTAGGGATTTCTATGGAAAGCGTAAACACCTCTCGCTATAGGCTTAGAAAAAAAATGAATCTAGAAAAATCTGTAAACTTATCTGAATTTATTGGGAGGCTATAAATTTACCTTACTTGTTTTTTCTAAAATCTGTTTTAAAATATACGGCTAACTGTATACGGTCATAATTACTTTTTTTAAAGGTATTTTTCATGTACCCAACATCTACTTTTACACTCTTTGTTAAATTATATCCCAACCCAATAAAAAATCTATTTTGATTAAAGTGCGGTGCTTTTAGGTTTACAAAATATTCATTAGATATTTTAAAGTAAAAAGAATTTTCTAAAGGAATTTTTGCTTGCAACCTATATCTAATTCTATTATTTACAAGGTTCTCCCCTACTTTATCTATCCAACGAGATTCTAATCGTATTCTATTAGAAATTAATGTGTTTTTATATTTTGATTTAAATACTAATTCTTCATAAACCCAAAACTGCTTGGTATGCCCCCCAAATTCATTACCTATATATGCTTCAGAATCTAAATATGCTACTCCTACTGTAGTTAGGAAATTCTTTTTTACCGCATAGGTTAATCCTGTCCTAAAAAAAGCAAACTCATAATTACTAATAAGCTTATAATGTCTTAAAATACTCAAAGTTGGAATACTAAATTTATTAGATATTTTATTACTTCCAGAAAGTATAAACCAAGACCCTAACAAGTCTTCTTGATCCTGTGCATAATTAAAAAAGGAAACAAGTAGTAATAGTATTGTTACACCCTTTTTAAAAGTTTTATTTAATCTGTTGTAATCTGCTCTTTTTCTAAATTTTATCATTACAAAAACTCTTCTTTAGAATCAAGCACAAATTTTTAAAATATGTACTCATCAAAACATGACATATGACATGTTTAGAATTTGTAGTATATAAAATTTAGGTTAACATAAAGTTAAAAATCATACATCTAACAGGTTTAAAATGAGAACATGACATATATCACATTTTAAAAAAAGAATGCAATTTACTTTTGAATAGAATATTTAAATAAACCTAAAAACAAAGTTATCATGAACACAATATCTAAAATATTAGTACCCTATGATTATTCTACAAGTGCAGATAAAGCTTTGGACTATGCAGTACAATTTGTAGCAGATGAAAAGATTAATATAAACCTCATCCATGTATCTAATAATGCAGATAATGATAAGATGCGTGACACTTATGAAAGTCTTTCCAAAAAATATGAAAACAAGCTTAAAATTCCAATGACATGGTCATTAGGTTGGGATGGTCCTGTTACAGATGTAATAATGGAAGCTCAAGAAGAAAAAAAATCTGATTTAATTATTATGGGTACTTCTGGGTGGTCCTTAAATAAGGATGTTTCTTTAACCTCCAAACTTGTTAAAGAATCTAAATATCCAATTTTAGTAGTTCCTGAAGATACTAAAAAGCAAGAAATAAAGAATATTAGTTTGGTTTTAGGAAAAAATGAAATTGATAAACCTACTGCTTTAAAAACCCTTTTAAGTATTTCTCAAAAGTTTAACGCTAAAGTTCATGTCTTAACTATTCAAAATGAACCAGGAACTTTTGGATATACAGAAAGTGATGAAAAAAATGAAAATACATTAATGTACTATCTAGAGAATTTTTATAGTGAACACACCTTTATAGAAAACCCAGATATAGTTGAAGGAATTTTTTCTTATGTCAATGAACATGATATAGATATGATTGCTATTCTACCTAGAAACCACACAAAAAAAGCTATTCCGTCTGATGGTTTGCTTACAAAGGAATTAGTATTAAAAGCTACAGTACCTGTGTTAACTATTGAATAATTAATTCTAAAAAAATAAAACCTTGCTAACCATAACTATAATCTTAAGTATTACCATACTACTTTTTATCTGGGGAAAATATCCGCCAGATGTTGTAGCCATTTTATCTATGCTTACTCTTTACTTATCTGGTGTCTTAAATTTAAAAGAGACTTTAAGTGGTTTTAGTAACCCTACAGTAATAATGATTGCTGCATTATTTATAATTGGTGAAGGCCTCTCCAGAACTGGCTGGACAGCTTTGGCAGGTAAAAAGTTTGTAGAATGGGCTGGAAACAGTATTCCTAAGTTACTAATCATTGTAACTATGGGCTCCAGTATACTTTCTGGATTTGTAAGTAATACTGGAACCGTAGCGGCCTTATTACCTGTAACTGTATCCGCGGCTTGGAACGCGGGTACATTACCTTCTAAACTATTAATGCCTATTGCTTTTGGTTCTAATACAGGAGGTTTACTAACCTTAACAGGAACACCACCAAATATTATAGCTAGTAATGCTTTGGTAGAAGCTGGTTTAGAAGGATTTTCTTTTTTCGAATTTGGTTTAATAGGAGTTCCTCTTTTAATTATTGCTCTACTTTATTTTAGAT
Organism: Maribacter vaceletii; assembly: GCF_003634105.1. Lineage (GTDB taxonomy): Bacteria > Bacteroidota > Bacteroidia > Flavobacteriales > Flavobacteriaceae > Maribacter_B > Maribacter_B vaceletii. Next base: position 195,805 of record NZ_RBIQ01000010.1, read on the forward strand.
ATATAGGCCATAGGCTTTTACCATCAAACAAAACAAAAGACCGTCCAATAGACATAGATTCTGAAATGCACAAGTGGGTTAAAGATTATAGTATTGGGGATAATATGTACCGTTTTCGTATTCGCTCTATGTCTCCTCTTATTAACACAAAAATTGAAGATTGGAATTTTGAGGAGAATTATAAAGTAACCATTATGCGTTTGCGCAGAAGACATCCTAATACGTTAAAAAGAGTTCCCGAATTTGTAGAGTTTCCTGAACCTAAGACCCAAATGCGTTATCATGATATAATAACCGTTAAAGGAAAAGCTAAGAATATTGACGCTATAATGCGTAAATATAAATTAGGAATTATTCCTTTTAAACATACAAATTCAGAATTAAAAGAAGAGCTCATTAATCAAGAAGTAGGCCTCTCGCAAATGCTTATCACTCCAAATTCTGCTTTTGTAGGACGTAAAGTTCCTTTAGGAAGCTATTTAGATAAAAATCGCATTCAACTTTTAGGCGTATCTCGTGATAATGCTCCACTAGTAGGTGAAGAAGTAACAATAAAACCAGGAGATGCTTTTATAATTAGAGGTTCTTGGGATGCTATAGAAGATTTACAGCAAGAATACGAACATGTTGTTATATCTGGTAACCCAGAAGCAATGGCAAAAAATGTAGATAAGCTTACTCTTAAATCCTATATAGCACTAAGTACCTTAATCTTAATGATTATACTATTAGTATTTAAAATTTTGCCTGGAGCAATTGCTGCACTAGTATGTGCTGGAATATTAATGCTCACTGGCTGTGTTCCTATTAACAAAGCATATAAAGGCATAAGCTGGACAAGTGTAGTTATGATTGCTGCAATGATTCCTATGGGAGTAGCATTACAAAAAACAGGTGTAGCGCAATGGGCTGCAAATAGTCTTGTAACAAACTTAGGAGCTATAAACCCTACCATGCTTTTAGGAGGCATTTTCTTATTAACAACTGCTTTTAGTCAAACTATAAATAATTCGGCTACTGCTGTTCTAATGGCTCCAATTGCTTTAATTGCCGCTACTACACTAGGGGTTTCCCCTAAACCATTTATGATTGTCGTAGCAGTATCAGCATCCACAGCATTTTTAACTCCTGTTGGCACTACAACCAATGCTATGGTTATGGCTGCTGGAGGTTACAAATTCCTAGATTATGTAAAAGTTGGAGCACCACTACTCTTTCTATTTTTTATTACAACAATATTTTTAGTGCCATTATTTTGGCCATTTTAATTAATAACTTAAAAATCAGGATATTATGGAAACAATGACAAAAAAACCTATTAACTCTAGCCTAGACAAGTATGGTATTAAAGATGCAAATGTTCACTGGAATTTAGATGCAGATACGCTCCAAAAAATAACTGTAGAAAAAGGGATGGGAACAGAGACTGAGAATGGTACTCTTTGTATAAATACTGGTAAATTTACTGGTAGGTCTCCGCAAGATCGCTTCATCGTAAAAGATGATTATACTAAAGATAAAGTGTTTTGGAACCGAACCAATAAAGGTATTAGTTCTGATAGCTTTAACCAATTATATAACGAAGTTGTAAACTACCTATCTAATAAAGAAATTTATATCCATGACGGTTATGTTTGTGCTGACCCTGAATATCGTTTAAATGTTAGGACTATAGCAGAATATCCATGGTCTAACTACTTTGTAAATAATATGTTCTTAAGGCTAAAAGATTCTGAGTATGCAGATTTTTCTGAAGACTGGTTAGTATTATGTGCACCAGGTTATGAAACACCAAATGCTGAAGCTCTAGGAATACGTCAAGGAAACTTCTCTATTTTAGACTTTACAAGAAAAGTTGCACTAGTAGGTGGTTCTGCTTACGCTGGAGAAATGAAAAAAGGAATTTTTAGTGCGCTTAACCTTATTTTACCTGTAGAAAAAAATGTTTTACCTATGCACTGCTCTGCTAATGTAGGTGAAGATGGTGAAACTGCTATTTTCTTTGGGCTTTCTGGTACAGGAAAAACTACATTATCTGCAGATCCAAATCGCAAACTAATTGGAGATGATGAACATGGTTGGACTGCTGAGAATACAATTTTTAATTTTGAAGGTGGCTGCTATGCTAAAGTTGTAGATTTAACAGAAGAAAAAGAACCAGACATTTTTCGTGCAATTCGCCCAGGAGCTATGCTAGAAAACGTTGTTTTTAAAAAAGGAACTAAAGAGGTAGACTATGCAGATACTTCTATTACACAAAATACAAGAGTTAGTTATCCTATACATCATATAGATAACATTATGCAACCTTCATTTGCTAAAAATCCTAAAAATATTTTCTTTTTAACTTGTGATGCTTTTGGTGTTTTACCTCCAATATCTAAACTTACACCAGGACAAGCTGCGTATCATTTTATATCTGGATACACGGCTAAAGTTGCTGGTACAGAAGCTGGTATTACAGAACCAGTGCCATCTTTTTCTGCTTGTTTTGGGGAACCTTTTATGCCATTACACCCTACAGTATATGCAGAGATGTTAAGTAAAAAAATGACCGAAGCTGGCGTAAATGTGTGGCTAGTAAATACTGGTTGGAGCGGCGGACCTTATGGTGTAGGCTCAAGAATAAAGTTACGCTATACAAGAACTATGATTACAGAGGCTATGAAAGGAGCTCTTAATGATGTAGATTATGAACAGCATCCTGTGTTTGGGCTTCATATGCCAAAATATATACACGATGTACCTTCAGAAATACTAGACCCAATGAACACTTGGTTACAAAAAGGTGCATATGTTAGTAAAGCAATACAACTAGCACACTCTTTTCATTTAAATTTTGATAAATTTATAGATCAAGCTTCTAATGAGATTATGCATGGTGGGCCGTTAATTGACACTCATCAAGGTTTAGCTCACTTATAATTATAAACAAAAAACTATCACTTTATAATAATTTAAAATGGTAAAATCACTTTATGTAGCTACTTTAGAAGCCCATAGCGGTAAATCTCTAGTAGTTTTAGGACTAATGGAAATGTTACTAGGTAAAATGGGAAAGGTAGGCTACTTTAGACCTGTTATTGACCAAGTAAACTCCAATGGAGCCGATAATCATATTGAAACGGTAATTAACCATTTTAATATTGATATTCCTGTCAAAGAATCTTACGCCTTAACTCAAGATGAAGTCTTAGAACTTTATAATGAAGGAAAAAGCAGTGAAATTCTGGACAGGATTATCAATACTTATAAAACTTTAGAAAAACGTTTTGACTTTATTTTAATTGAAGGAACAGATTTTTATAGAGAAAACAATGTAATAGAATTAGACCTAAACAGGGATATAGCAAAAAACTTGGGGTCCCCTGTTATTTTAGTAGATAATGCAAAAGGTAAATCCTTAAAAGATTTTTGTAGTAGTGTCGTATCTGCGGTACGCTCTTATAAAGACAAAGGTTTAAATATTCTTGGTGTAATTGCGAATAAAACAAGGCCTGAAAATACGGAACTTGTACTAACTGAAATTTCTAGAGAATTAGACCGTGGAACCTCTATATATTCAGTTCCTAGACATCCAGAATTATCCCACCCTACCATGATGGAGATAAGAGATGCTTTAATGGCCGAAGTACTTTTTGGAGAAGATTATTTAAACAACCAAACCGGAAGTTTTGGTGTAGGTGCTATGCAATTGGCTAATTATCTAAAACATTTAAGTGCTAATGGTTTGGTTATTACTCCTGGTGATAGATCCGATATAATTTTAGGGGCTTTGCAAGCAAATTCCTCTGCAAACTATCCTTCTATTTCTGGAATTTTACTTACTGGTGGTATTAAACCTGAAGAATCTATAATGAAACTCTTAGAAGGTTCCGAGCCTAGTGTGCCAATTTTATCTGTAAAGCAAGGTACTTTTGCCACTACAAATGCAGTTGGGAATATTAAATCTAAAATTTACGCAAAAAACAAAGGAAAAATAAATACTTCTATTGCCTTGTTTAATAAGCATATAAACAGACAAGAGATACTGGAAAAACTGGAAACCTATGAACCAAAAATAGTAACTCCTAGAATGTTCCAGTATAATTTGGCTTTACGAGCACAAGCAATTAAAAAAAGAATTGTATTACCCGAAGGTGAAGATTTGAGAATACTACAAGCTGCTTCTAACTTACAAAAAACCGGAGTGGTAGATTTAATTTTATTAGGAAATAAAGAAGAGATTGAAAAAAATGCAATTCTCCATGGTCTAAATTTAAAAGGTATTGAAATAACAGACCCTTGTTCTTCTAGTAAATTTGACGATTATGTTCTTACGCTTTTTGAGCTCAGAAAACACAAAGGCATAACTATGGACGCTGCAAAAGATTTAATGCAAGATATTTCCTATTTTGGAACTATGATGGTTTACAAAGGAGATGCAGATGGCATGGTGTCCGGAGCAATACACACTACGCAACATACTATTAGACCTGCCTTGCAGTTTATAAAAACAAAAGCAAATAGCTCTATAGTTTCTTCTATCTTTTTTATGTGTCTAGAAAATAGAGTTTCTGTTTTTGGAGACTGTGCTATAAACCCAAATCCTACAGCTATAGAACTTGCAGAGATAGCAATATCCTCTGCAGATACCGCAAAAGCTTTTAATATTGATCCCAAAATTGCAATGCTTTCTTATTCTTCTGGAGCATCAGGTATTGGAGAAGATGTAGACCGTGTACGCCAGGCTACAGATTTAGTTAAGGAAAAAAGAAAAGACCTTAATGTGGAAGGTCCTATACAGTATGATGCAGCTGTTGACCCTATAGTTGGTAAAAACAAATTACCTAATTCTAAAGTAGCAGGACAAGCATCTGTATTAATTTTCCCAGATTTAAACACCGGAAATAACACGTACAAAGCGGTACAAAGAGAAACAGGGGCTTTAGCTATTGGTCCAATACTCCAAGGTTTAAATAAACCGGTTAACGATTTAAGTAGAGGCTGTACCATAGAAGATATTTTTAATACCGTTATAGTAACCGCAATACAAGCTCAGGAACAATAATTTAAATTTAATTAATGAACATATTAGTAATTAATTCAGGTAGCTCTTCCATTAAATTTCAACTTATACAAATGCCCTCTGAAAAAGTTTTGTGTAAAGGCTTATTAGAACGTATAGGTCTAGAGGACAGTATTTTTAGTTATAACAAGGGCAGTTATTCTAATAAAGAAAAAACACAAATACCTAATCATAGTGATGGACTAGATAAAATTTCTCAATTTTTATTAGATCCTTCACAGGAATTAATTTCTTCTGTTTCTGATATTAACATGGTAGGACACCGAGTAGTGCATGGTGGTAGTAAATTTAACGCACCAACAAAGGTTACGCTAGAAGTTTTAAAAGAAATAGAAGCATTGTCTTTTTTAGCGCCATTACATAATCCTGCTAATGCAGAAGGTATTAGAGTTGCTATGAATGTATTTAAAGATGCTGAACAAATTGCAGTTTTTGATACTGCTTTTTTTCAAACATTACCAGAAATAGCATATACCTACGCTATCCCTAAAGATATAGCTTTAAAGCACAAAATTAGAGCATATGGTTTTCATGGTACAAGTCATAAATATGTTTCAGAAAAAGTAAATTCAATTCTCAAAAAAAAACAAAGTAAAATAATTACAATACATCTTGGAAATGGCTGTAGTATTACTGCAATTAAAAATGGCAAAAGTATAGACCATTCTTTAGGTTTTAGCCCTACTAATGGCTTGGTAATGGGTACTCGCTGTGGAGATATAGACCAATCTATCATTTTTTATATGATGGAAAGCTTAAACATTACAGGGCAGGAAGTTAGTAATATACTACAAAAAGAAAGTGGGCTTTTGGGTCTCACGGGGCATTCTGACCTTCGTGAAATTGAAGAAAAAGCAAAAGCAGGAAACCGCGATTGTATTCTTGCACTACAACTATCTGCTTATAGAATTAAAAAATATATTGGTTCCTATATTACAGTACTGTCTGGTCTAGACGCTATAGTTTTTACTGCTGGTATTGGTGAAAACTCTAGCACCTTAAGAAAATTAATATGTGAAGGTTTAGAATGTTTTAATATTCAATTAGATACTGAAAAGAACAATCTTAAAATAGATGGTATTAGAGATATAGGCTCCTCACATAGTAGGGCTCGTATTTTAGTAGTCCCAACGAATGAAGAACTTGAAATTGCTAAACAAAGTTATTCCTTATCTAATAATATGCCAAAATAGAGCTTATTATTACTAATTTGTTACCTTGATTTTTTCACCTCGCAGTTCTTTACTATTAGTAGTACTTAAATCTAATTTTTTTTGTGTTTCAATATTTGATATTTTATTGGGAATAATGTAAGGCTGGTTCTGAAAAACTTTAGTTTTAATAGGTTTTTAAGAATAACTGATCGGTTCCAATCCTCTATTTGATACCCTGAAAAATGAAAATATTTTTTTTATAAAAAACAATACCGTTAATTTAAACCAAGATAAATTATAATTTAAAAATTGATATCTTTAAAATTACTAATCTTATAAAATACCAATCTTTTTTCTTATTAAGTTTATAACTATTCTTGTCTTAAAAATATGAATTCCATAAAGGATCCTTTTTTTTCAAAAAAGAAAATAAATTTTAGTCGCTCAATTATTGTTAAATCGGGTATCCTTTTTATTCTTATTTTAACTATTGTTCTTATTCTTTCTATTTTCCTTATTAACAAAAAAGCTACAAACACCATTAAGATTCATAGTCAAGAAAGACTAACTCATGCTTCTAATATTGTAGAAAAATCTTTTTACTTAATGTTAAAAGAGATAAAGAATGATATATCTCTTATATCTAAAAACATTAGTGTTGAGCGCACAACTAACAGTAATAACATTATTGATTATAAAAATATAACCAAATTTTGGCCCATAGTTTTAAGTGAAAAACCAAACTACTTTCAAATTCGACTTTTAAGTGTCAACGACAATGGAAAAGAATTAATAAAGTTTGAAAAACATCTGGATTCTATTCATAAAACCCCTAAAGAAAAATTACAATTTAAAGGAAGTAAAGACTACTATAAAAATGCATTAAAAGTAAAAGAACCTTTTTATTTTTCAGAAGTTAGCTTAAATGAAGACTATGGAAAAATAACAAAACCTTTAAAGCCAACTCTTAGAGCTATAAGTAAACTTTATGATCAAAACGGAAATGTTACATTTTTAATTATAATAAATGTTGACCTTTCTATATTCTATGAAGAAATTTCACAAATTAATAAACAAGAAGTTAAGACTGTAATTATAGATTCTCTAGGAGATTATAAATATAATGATGACATTAAGAACTGTTTTGGTAAGCAGAATAAAACAGGCGTTAATTTTAAAAGAAAATATAAGGGTAAACTAGAAAGTGTATTAAACCCTAAGAACAAAGACAATACTTTAGTAGATTTTGATCATCAAAAATTCATATATATATCAAAAAAAATAACCTATTCCAGTGGAATAAACAGTTTATATATAGTGTCTATTGCAAGTAAAAAAAAGATTTTTGCAAATGTAGGCTACCTTAACAAATACTCCATATACACGGTTTTTATAATTTGTATTGTAATTTTTGTAATCTTTTGTTTTTATGCCTATTATTTTGTCCTAAGAATACGTAAAATAACCTCTGCCATTAGCAGTTATAATGACAAAAATTTCTCTAATACTTACTTAAAAAAAATTATACACCGTAAAGACGAAATAGGCATACTTGCTTTGACCTATTTAAAAATGAAAAGTAATATTGACTCTAATTTAGAAACAATAAAGAGTTCTTTAAAAAGAGAAAAAGAAGCTGTAAAAGATAAAAATGAATTTTTACAAAATATGAGCCATGAGTTAAGAACACCTTTAAATGCCATATTAGGTTTAGTAAATCTCTTAAACAAAAACAAACCATCTGAAGTTCAAAAACCAATCATAAATGCTCTAGAAAGAAGTGCCAATAATTTAAATGGATTAATGCATGATATTTTAGATGAACAACGCTTAAAAGAAGGAAAAATATCTCTTACATTCCAAAAAACGAATATTGATGAATTATTACAAACTATAGTTTCTAATTACACCTTTAAAGCTATTAAAAAGGGATTAAAAGTTAATTTAATAACCGATAGTTCTTTAAAAAACAAATCCTATTTGTTGGATAGCTTAAGGTTTGAACAAATAGTAACTAATTTATTAGTAAATAGTATAAAATATACTTCTAAAGGATATGTTTCTATTTATGGTAAAGAGAAAGACAACCAATTAATAATTAAAATTGTTGATACAGGACAGGGCATTAAACCAGAAAATCTTGAAAAAATTAAAACAAGATTTTACCGTGAAAAAAACAACCATATAACTAAAGAAGAAGGGTTTGGTTTAGGGCTTTCTATTGTTAAAAAAATTATAGATTTATTTAATGGCACATTAGAAGTAAATTCAATTTTAGGGCAAGGTTCAACATTTAGTTTTAGTATTCCTATAGAAGAAGCATCTTTAACAAAAGAACCGCATCCAAATACTAATTACCTATACCCCACAATTATAAAAAATTGCTCTATACTTCATATTGAAGATGATTTGTCCTCACAAATTCTTATTAAAAACACATTAGAGTCTCTTGGAATAACTGTTAAGTCTGCCAGCACTAAACAAGAGGCTAATAATTTTTTAGCCAATCAACAATTTAGTTTAATACTAACAGATTTAATGCTGGGTTCTACAAATATTATTACCTATGTTAACAATGAACTATACAAACAAAAAACACCTGTTTTAGCTTTTTCTGCTTTTCAAAAAACAGATGTAAAACATCTTAAAACTTCATTAGTACAAAAACCAATTAAAATAGAACTTCTTATAGATAGCATAATTACTAATATGTGTAGTACTATATATGATGTTCCTCAGCTACATAATATTTATAAACAATACGATAATAATAGCCAAAAAATTAATAATTATCTACACATATTAATCCATGAATTTGAAAATTACTATGACCGTATTTTAAACGTAATTATATCTAAAGACAAGGAGGAGTGGAAAGCTATTAAGCACAAAATAATTACGCATGTAACTTCTTTGGAGCTTAAAAATATAAATTACTTACTTAAGGTAAATATTAATGAAATTACTTTAAATAACTCTATAGAACTAAAAAATAATATTCTATATATATTGTGCTATTTAAGAAATGAATTGCTTCTTAATTTAAAAGATTAAGTTTTAACATAAATGATGTCTCAAAAGTTTTACTTAGTGGTATTATACTATTCCTAATATTTATTCCGTTAGTTGTAACTTTTTCTACTTTATTCATATTCACTATGTAAGACCTATGCGTTCTTTGAAAACTAGATGTTAATTTAGGGAGAACATCTTTAACAGTCATAATGGTCATTACTTTTTTATTTGGCATCACAAATTCCAAATAATTCCCAGCAGATTTAATATAAAGTAAATCATTAATTAAAACTTTAGTGAGTCCTGTACCATCTTTTAAAAAAAAATGATCTTTGGGTCTAGCACTTTTTTTAATCTTTTCAATACTCTTACAAAATCGTAAGTACTCTATAGGTTTTAATAAAAAATCAACAATTTGGTTATAGTTATATGACTCATGACCAAAATCTTTATTAGAAGTAATCATAATTACAGAAGTATCTTCTTTAATTATAGATAAAATTTCTTTACCTGTTATGTCCGGCAAATCATAATCTAGAAGAATAAAATCAAAATTACTTTGATTAATTAAATTAATGGATTCAAAACCCGATGTCGCAATCGTAGCCTCAATACCCATATTTAATTTAGAACAAAAATGCTCTAATAAGTCACAAACTAAAGGGTCGTCATCAACAATTAAACACCTCATAAAAATTTAGTCCTTTAATTTTTATATTTCACCATTTAAAACTTCTATTTCGTCAATTTCATATAAATCGAAAAAAAGTAATTGTTATTATTGGTTTAAATCTACAATAAATTTATGATTATGACCTATTTAAAAAACAGCATTGTAGAGAAGTTAAACTTTTTTTTTGGCAAAAATCAAGTCAATATACTAACCATTTCTATAGGCATAATATACTTATGGTTTGGTCTGTTAAAATTCTTTCCTAATTGGAGCCCTGCTGAAGGTTTAGCTGCAAAAACATTATCAATTTTAGTTTTTCATGCCATAGATAATAATATTCTAATTATAGTTTTAGCTATAGTGGAAGTTTTTATTGGTATATCTCTTATAATTAGGCTTAAAACCAAACCACTAATGTATTTAGTTTTTATTCATATGTTTGGAACCTTTGCTCCATTTTTTTTAATGACAGAAATAACATTTAACAATCCACCTTTTGGCTTTAGTATAATAGGACAATATATTCTTAAAAATATTGTGATTATTAGTGGGCTAATAATTGTCTTTTCTAAAAATAACCACCAAATAAAATATCAAAATGAAAAAACAGTATAAATATGCCATAGTAATATTGGCATTAGCACTTTTAAGCTTTCAGATCGTAAATAACAAACTACATTTATTACAATCTCCTGGCGCTGTGGTACAAGATTATATAGAGCCTGACTATGAACTTGGCTCTGGTCATATAGATTCTTTAATACCGTATCCTAATGTTAAAAAAGGAGAACGAACTCCTTTTGATTTGTGGCGTTATGGCGGAAAAGGAAAAAGTTCATTTACTAAACCTGACCTACCCATGCCATGGGAAGATTGGTTAAAATTCCATGAAAAACAAAAGCCTGAGTTAATGGCTGATGTTAAAAAATATATGAATTCCCGATTTAATTTCAGTGGCGAAGCATATGAAGGAAAAATGATGTCTGGAGGAAGAAATCCAATAATGAAAGGTCCAATTACAAGACTTCCAAAAGGTATCTCTTCTTTTGAAGATTTAGATAATTATACCCCAGACCAAATTAAAAGTCTAGAACTATTCCCTTTTATGCCTTTGGCACACCCATTACACTCAACAGCGCATATGCTTTTTCCTAGTAATTGGAATAAAGCACACCCAGAACATGATAGAATTGATGTAGACCATGATTTTCCAGACGAGTACTTACCAGAATTTCCACCACCAATGTTCTTATCAAACCATAAAGAGCTGGGAGATGTATCTAAAGGAAGAGAAATTACACTAAGTAATTACTTTGAAATATTTAATGGACTCCTAACTCCTGAACAAATGGAAGGTTTAAATGAGTTATTAACACCTACACCTACCACTTGGTTTAACCATACACAACATAGGGTTACCAAAGAACCTAGCGCAGGGGTTTCTTGCTTTTCTTGTCATGTTAATGGCCATACAAATGGGGCAATTGAATTAGGACCTGATAGTAGACCAAACTTAGCACGTCTTCGTGTAGATACTCCAACTATGAGAGGTAATTTTAACGCTATGCAATTAGGGTCTAAACGTTCTATACGTAGTATGGATCATTTTGCAGAAGTAGAAGAATACTTTGATGGAGATCCAGGTATGCAGCAACATATAGGACAAAGAGGTCTGCAAAGAGCACTATCTAATAGAATGGGAGACTTTAATTCGATGCTAGACTTTCCGCCTGCCCCAAAACTTGATGCTATGGGAAATTTAATACCAAAAAAATCAACAAAGCAAGAATTATTAGGAGAAAAGCTATTTAATGGTAAAGCTAAATGTTTCACATGCCATAGTGGTCCTGCTTTTGTAGATGACTATTTACACGATTTAAAAGTTGAGCGTTTTTACAATGGAAGACCTGAAGGGCCAATAAAAACATTTCCTCTAAGGGGCATAAAAGATTCCCCTCCTTACCTACATGACGGTAGGTTACCAACATTAGATGATGCAACAGAGTTTTTCAATATAATTTTAGAATTAAAATTAACTAAAAAAGAAAAAGAAGCAATAACGGCCTATATGATGTGCCTTTAATAGATCTAAAATTGGTCTATTTCTATTATTAAATAATTAAAAAAGCCTTTAAATCAAATGATTTAAAGGCTTTTTGTCGGGGTGGCAGACTTAGTTCAAATCTCCCATACCACCTAGGTTTACTGCTATTTCGTAATTCCTATAAACACGTGTTCACCTAATTGCACACTATTCTTTAAAAGAACTTATTAAAAATATAATTTGCTCGTCTTTATAATCATAAAGATACAAATTATATAAACCTCCATTAAACTAAACCACTATGGACTGGAAGTCCATAGGTTTTTGAATCTGACTAAAGTCAGCAATACGTGATTATTCAAGTATAAAATCATCACTATCATTTTTTGATGTTCTATGTTGTTCTAAATACTCATTCACCATTTTATCAGTAATATTACCTGTGCTCCAACACCCAAATCCAATGGCCCAAAAATGCCTACCCCAATATCTTTTATTCAATTCCGGAAACTCTTCTTGCAATTTTCTTAAACTTCTCCCTTTTAGACGCTTTACTATGGTATTAATATTTTGTGATGGACGATATTCAATGTGCATATGAACATGGTCTTGTGAGACAACTCCTTTCAATATAATTATATCTTCAGCATCACAAATCTGTATCAATAATTTACGACAGCGAATCTGAATATCTCCTTTTAAAACTGAATAACGATATTTTGTGCTCCAAACTATATGAACCGTTAACCTTGATACTACATGAGCGTTTATTCTTTGATGAGACATTAACAAAAGATAAAAAATTTTAGAACCTAAAGTGAGATGCACAAAAGTGCATAGTTTTAACTAAATTTGTGACCAATAAAAAAGTGAAAGACTTGTTAAGATAACGATTTTGGGGCTTGGGCACTTTTTCATAATATAGTCTAGATTTAATTGGGCAATTTTTTTTCTTTAAGGCTTATACTCTTGACAAAACAAAGGTTTAGTTTTTTATTTCCTTATTTCTAATAGTTGCGCTTCTAATCCTAGTTTGGCATTTGTCTCATTTGTAGTTAAAACCCCATTTAATAAATTATTATTCTCGTAAGGGTCATTATCTAAAATAAAAAACTCCTTATCTCCATCAACATTTTCAAAAAGTTTATAACTTCCGTTACTTATTACCCACGCCTCTTTTCTATTATTAGATTCGGCATATTGAAAATTTCTTATAGCAGCATCTTGAGTAAATAACGGTTTAAAACTTTTACTATCGTTAATTTCACTAACAGATATTCCTGCTATTTCAGCGATTGTTGCAAACAAATCTGTGCTTGTAATTAGATTGTTTATGTCTCCTGTTCTAGAAACTCCTTTTCCAGAAATAAAAAGAGGAACATTTACTCCTCCTTGATGCAAAGAGCCTTTTGCTGTAGAACCCAGATATGGTTCTTGAGCTACCTCATTTGGTGTTCCATTATCACCAAGAAATATAATTACGGTGTTTTCACGCTCATCTGTTGGAATACTTTCTAATAATCTTCCTATTTGGAAATCTAGCGCTTCTATTGCCGCCATAAAATACGGCATAGCATCCATACCTTCTTCATAATCAGGTAAATTTCCTTGGTTATGCATTTCTACAGGTGGTGCATGAAAAGGTGTATGAGGTGCGTTATGAGCCAACCACATAAACCATGGTTTATTTTGCTTACTTATCCAATCTATGGCTACATCCGTAAATTTCTTAGTTGTATACTCATTTTCTAGATTTCCAGTACCATCTTCTGTTAATAACCAATTGTAATAGCTTTGTGCCTCACCTCTTATAAGGCCTGAAAAATAATCTATTCCATAAACCTCTGGGTTGAAAGATGAATTACTTCCTGATAAATGCCATTTACCAACTAAGGCTGTTGAATATTTATTATTAGTTTCTTCATTTATATATTTTTGCAAACTCTTTTCAGATAAATCAAGCTCATCTCCTGCCCATTTTACACCAGTATGGTAGCCATATTTCCCTGTTAGAATAGTTGCTCTGGTGGGCGAACACGTTGGGTATGCCCAAAAATTAGTGAAAGATAAACCAGAATTTCTTATAGCATCAATATTTGGTGTATTAGGTTTTATATTTCCTTCGGAAAAACCATTAATAGCATCTTTACCTATGTCGTCTGCAATAATTAATAGAATATTTGGTGTATTTTCATTAGAATCTGTATTATCTGTATCAACATCCACCTCATTAGTGACTTTATCTGTACTACAACTATAGATTGTAACTATTATGATTGCAAAAAATAATTTCTTAATATTATTTAAAAGGATTACTATATTTTTCATCTGTTAACATTTTATTATCTGTTAATGTGTGTAAAAAAGCAACTAGGGCTTCTTTTTCTTTTTCAGTAAAATTAAATCGCCCTACTTGTCCAGTTGAATTTACTAATGGCGATATTAAATTTGAATGATTTTTAATCCCAGAACTGTAATGCTCAATAACTTGCTCTAAAGTAGCAAGCCTACCATCATGCATATAAGGCGGACGAACTCCTATATTTTTTAAAGAAGGAAACTTAAATTTCCCAATATCATTTGGATTACCTGTTGATTCGTTAACACCCAAATCATTAGTAAAAGTTGCATCTAAACCGTTACTTGTGGTAAATGTATTATTTGTTGAACCTGAAAATGTTGGTACTGGCCCAATAAAGGCTTCTGTTTGATGACACCCTACACAGTTTCCACTCTCCCCATTTGTTAAAGTTCGTGGTAAATAAAAGAGACGCTTACCTTCATTTTCTTGTGAAGTAAATGCAGGAAAATCATCTAGAGGAGACTCCACCTCACTCCTTGCTTCATCGTATATAGAAGTTATACTTACCAGGCTTCTTATAAATTGAGCTAAAGCTTTAGAAATTCTGTTACTCGTAATGGTTTTGTCTCCAAAGGCATCTTCAAATAAAGGTGTATAATAAATTTGTTCATTTACAATACTAACCAATTCTTCAAGGCTTAATCCCATTTCAACATCATCTTGAAAAGGCATAAGCACTTGTTCTTCTAATGTTGCGGCACGTTCATCCCAAAAAAACTTTCCCTGAGCATAAAATCGTGCATTAACAATGCTCATAGAATGTCTTCGCGTAAGCTCACCTTCAAATCCTTCGCTAAACATGTTTGAATCAGAAAATCCATGTTCTGCTTGATGACACGAAGCGCAAGACACAGTACCATTGGCGCTTAGTTTTTCGTCATAAAAAAGTACTCGCCCTAATGTTGCTCCAGAATTTGTTATTAAATTATCACTTGGGGTATTATCATATTCACTTGGTGCTTGAAATTGAAATTGTGACGGAAATTCATCAGCAGTATAATAGCTTGGCAGCTGAATATCAGCATAATTGAAATATGATTCTGGTAGATTTGGCTCTGCAAATGGGTCTATAGGTTCCAATAAATCTATAGATTCATAATTATCTTCTCCTTTTGAACAACCTAGAATACATATTAATGTGAAAACATTTATTCCTAAAAATATTTTTTTCATATTGTTTTCCTTTAAGACAATGAACTTTTGAAATAGTTTAATAAAAAAGTTTATTATATAACCAATTAAACGTTAATCACCCAAATAATCATTTACATCAGTAACTCTTTCTGACACATGTGTGTTTAGTTTGTTCACCTCTGAATAAAAAGCGGAACTACTGGATAAAACAGTATACCCATCTAATTCTGAAGTTGCATAAGACTCTATTAATGTCGAATATGTAGCATATTGAGATTGGATATTATTTACACTAAAAGCATCATCTACTAGTTCTTGTAAATAAACCTCATATTTAGCTTTATAAACCTCATCTTCATATAAATACCCAATTAATGGCCAACTACTACTACTTAACCCCAAAAAATCTAGTGGTAAAGAACCTCCTAATCTTCCTTCTTGTAATGATTCGTTATTATCCCAAGGAATCCACGTTAATTTATTGGTGTTTGGGTTGTTATACAAATAATAATTGTGCTTTGTTTTTCCATAAGTATCCCAGTTTTGAATCACTGTATTTGCGGCCAAATACTTTAGGAAAACATCGGTATCAAAAATAGCCTCAAGATTGGCTCTCCAAGTTGTCGGGTCAGTAGTTCTAGAGTTATCATTTATAACAGACAATAAGTTAGAAACATCGGAATAATTTCCTTCGTCTTCATTGGTTTTCTTTTCGTATTCTTCTTCATTAAAAGTACCTTGCTCAAAACTTGCAGCGTCTCCCTCGGGTTTGTATAAATTTCCTTCGTCACTTGAGAAATACGTCTCTAAAACAGTGTCTTCTATATCTTCAACCATGGTATACAATCCAAAATATATTGGGCCGTCTCCATAATCTACATATACAGTGTAAAATGCTGTAAGAGGGGAAGCTAACCCAAAATTATTAAATACATCTGCAGCTACTTTTTCTCTTAACATCGAATCGTCAAAGTAATTATTTTTTAGATGTAATTTTTTTAATCCATAAAAGCGTTGGTCGTCAATTTGTGGATACGAGTCTTCAAATTCATCAAAATCCAGCTTAAAAGACAGTTTTAAACTACCGCTTCCCCATGTGTTTTTTAAGCTTGAATTTCCTTTAAATCGAACACCAACTCTGTACCATTCTATATCATTATAAAACACTTCAGCCGGCACAAAAAGAGGGTCTTCATCAGGACCAAATAAATTACCCATTCCTCCACCTGGACCGCCTCCAGTTGAGCCTGAATCACTTCCAAAAGCTCCAAATAACTCTGTCATATTATCCATCATAGCCTCCCAGCGCTCTTCTGCAATTACAATATCAATTCGTTTTACCGTATTGTCTTGAAATACTTCATCGAAATTTGGATTAACATCTTTACTGTGTGTTTCTGTTGTCCAGTCTGTGGCTTCAAAATCTGTGTCATCAATAATAGTAACAATTTCTTCTTCTTCTTCAGAAATTTCATTAACAGCAACCTTATCACTACTGCATGAATAATTGATTAGTAATAATGTACTACAAAATAGTACTACAAAAAATAATCTTAAGTTTTTTTTATTGTTTTCCATTTCTTTTAATTTTTAATTGTGTAAGTATATTTTAATCCAATAATATTGGTGGTTTTTGGAACCTCTTGGTTTAATTCTTTTTCAAGCCTGTAGAATAGACCGATAGTTCCAATTTTTTTCATTTTGTATTCTGTTCCAAAAGTTAATCGGTATTTACTAAACCTACTGTCTTCATCCTTTTCAAAACGATTAAAAATTTCGGCTGAAACCTTTGGGTCTAGTTTCCAATTACCAATGTTATACTCTAATGATGTTTTAAATCGAATATTTTGCTTAGCATAATCTCCTTCTGAAGAGCTTATACCTAATTCATTTTTATTTTGATAACGGAATCTATATTTAAGTGAAAAATCATCTATTTTATGCTTATAAGAAGCGTCAATATTAAACCTAAAATGATTTTCATAACCTTGTAAATTTCCAACATTATCATTTTCTCTTATGTATCGAAATCCTGCTCCAAGCTTAAATCCTTTAAAAACGGTATATGCTGTGGCGAACTCTGAAAAGTATTCACTAACTTCAGATATATCTTCTTTTAAGCGCAGTTGTCCCTCTAGGTTAAAGGCCCATTTCTTATTTAGTTTATATTTTAAGTTTATAGCTGTCCAGCTTTCTAAGTCTTTGTTATCTTCATCTTGAGAAAAACACATAAACGATAACATCATAAGGGGTATAAGCATTAATAATGCTCTACTATTTTTTAAATAATACATAAATACAGTTAATTTGATTTGAAATAAAATATGGTAACTTTGGCGGTATCTTTTAAAAAGTCTACATCTCCAATAGTGATTTTGTTGATATTTAAACCTGTTCTATTTTCTAGGTCACTTTTTAATGTTTTATAATTTTCGGGTTTTATATTTTCAATGTTTTCGTAAATAATTGATTTTGATTCTTCTTGCTTTAAGGCCCAATATTTTTCAATAATTACCAACACGATTATTACCAGTGCATTGGCAGCCAAAATTTCGGAATAACTCATTTTTTTATTAGCCAGAGAATTGATAACAGATACACCAATGACAACAAATAGATATGTCATTTCCTTAATATCAACCGGGTCTGTTCTATATCTTATAATTCCAAAAATGGCAAATAATCCTAATGCCATACCAACATCCAATTCATATTTTTTAAGTGTAAAACACAAAAAGAATACAATGGCGCTTATAAGGTAATATGTAAAAACATAATCTTTGCGTTTGGCTATAGGGTAATATATAAATCTAATAATGACCGTTAAAAAGGTAAAGTTGATGATGAATCTAAACATCATCTTAAAAAAGTCATCATCGAATAGGGGTATATCTAAAAATTCCATAAGTTATTAAGCTATTAATTTGTTTATTTTTATTAATTTTTGTTTAAATCTATTGTATTTCAAATCATCGTAAATGCTTATCATACCAATACAATATTTACTAAGTTTATAGGGGTTTATATGTTTTAATTTTAATTGCTGTACTACTGGAGAATTTCTGTTAAACCGCTCTTGTTTTAACTCAATAATCACCAAATTATGATAGTTTTTTAAAGAGTCTTTAATTTTAAAAGATAAATTTAAATCTATTGTTAAACGCTCTTTCATGGTTTTGTTAACCAAGGTAATTCGGTTAAATGCATTCCAAATAATAGGCTCTAAATCCAACTTACTCTGCATAGTATTTTGAATAAATTCTAAAGAATTATTGGATAGTTCTGTTTCAAAATCATCAATGGTTATTCTTGTCTTTTTGGTTTTACCCTTTCCATCTTTTTGCTTTATTTCTAAAAAGCATAGGTTAGATTCTACATACTTTCTCATTCTAACTTTAGCTCTATTAACTTTTTTATTATGATGGTCATTATAAAATTTTTTGGAAGGCGTATCAAAATACAAGGATGAATATGTTAAAACCCTATTCTCATTAATTTCAAGTATTTTATATTGATTTTGAATATTTTCTAAAAGAAGAGTTAAATCTTTCTCATGAATAACAAATTTGGTATCTGTTCTTTTCATTAAAGACACTGCATCCATTTCATCTAAAGAAATAGGCTCAATCTTATTTATTATATGTTCTAATGTCTTTTTCATAAACTTTAATAACAAAAATCGTTTTCTATCAACTCCAGAAATAACTACTACACTATTTAGTAATGTCCTTATATTTGTTAAATTATAACCTATCAGTAGGGAATTAGACGCTTTTTTGTGTCTCTACGTATTAGCGCTTTAACTTTAGGTATTTATCTAAAATCAGTTTCACTATAGAAATTTTATTTTTTTATATTCTGACTACAAAAGGTTTAAATAGTTTATTAAGAAATTATTATTTTCAGTGAATGGAACTATCTTTTCAATGAATACAAGTTTATAATCTGTGTATTATTATCTTTTATAGTCGTAAAAGAACCCTTAAGAATTGGGGGGTTATTTTTCCTTTACTTTGTATTATGAATAAACTTAAAAGATTTAGCTTTCAAGCCCTTTTATGGTTGCTAATTGGTGTTATAATTTGGATTAGCCAAAGAGCAAATTTATATGTACTTAAAAAAAATTTGTTGATTTTATTATTTCAAATTATTCTTATTGGCAGCTTTATATATTTTGCGGCACCACAACTTTTAGTTAAAAAAAAATATTTACAATTATTTATCTGTTCCATTGTTGTTTTACCAATTTTTGCATGGATACTATCAGTTATTTCACCAATACTAATAGGAAGCCCTTTTAGTGGTAATCCATCTAATTTTCCTCCCGATTTTCCTTTACCACCAAGATTGAGAATAAAAAAACCACCATCACTTTTTATACTTCATTTTTTAATGCTATCTATAGCCTATGCATTCGTTATTCTTACTGAAGTATTTATTAATTTAAAAGAAAAGGAAAAGGAAACTATAAACGCTAAAAACATTAATCTACAAAACGAAATCAAACTACTAAAATCTCAAATAAATCCTCACTTTTTATTTAATGCATTAAACAATATTTATGCTTTATCTGTTATAGATTCCAGTAAAACACAACAAAGTATAACCTACCTTTCTGATATGCTTAGATACGTATTATATGATTGTGAAAAAGAACTAGTACCAATAAAAAAAGAAATAACATATATTAAAAACTACCTAAAACTATTTGCTTTAAAAAACAGCAAAGTATACCCTATAACTACCAATTTTAAAATTGAAAATGAAAATATTTCCATAGCTCCAATGCTATTAATTCCATTTATAGAAAATGCGCTAAAACACAGCAATATTGAAAAAATAAACAATGTCTTTGTTAATATTAATATTGAAGCAAAAGATAACGTCGTTAATTTTGAAATAGAAAATAGTTTACCAAAAAATAATACAATTAAAGATGAGGTAGGCGGTATTGGACTTAAAAACGTAAAAAAAAGATTATCTATATTATACCCAAATAAACATGAATTATATATTACAAAAAGTGAATCAACCTTTAAAGTTCAACTAAATATCACATCACAATGAAAACCATAAAAACTATAATTATTGATGATGAAGAATTAGCAAGAACTTTAATTAAAACTTATATAGATAAAGTTGATTTTTTAGAAAATATTAGTTCTTTTGAAACCCCAATAGAAGCTCTATCTACTTTAAAAGAAAAACAGATTGACCTTATTTTTTTAGACATTCAAATGCCTAAATTAAAGGGAACTGATTTTGCTAAACTAATAACCTCAAAAACCAAAGTAGTTTTTACCACAGCATATTCAGAATATGCTTTAGAAGGCTTTAATTTAAATGCCTTAGATTACTTACTAAAACCAATCACCTTTGAGCGTTTTTTACAAGCTGTAAATAAAATTAAGCCTGAAACAGTTATTCAAGACACTATCACTATTAAATCTGGTTACGATTTACATAAACTTAAATACAGTGATATTCTATTTATTGAAAGTGATAATGAATATGTTGTATTTAATACTCCTGAAAGAAAAATAATGAGTCATGGAACACTTAAATCTTTACAAGAAAGTCTACCACGAAACTTGTTTATGCGTGTTCATCGTTCCTATATAGTTAACAAAGAAAAAGTATCTGCACTAAAAGGAAAAAACCTTTTTATTCATGAAAAAAAAATACCTGTAAGCGATAGTTATTTTGACAAAGTAAAAACCGAATTGTTCAAATAAAGTAGAAGCTTATAAACTTTAAGAATAACATAATTCGCCCATATCAGTTTGGTCACAGTTTATTATTATGGGGAGTATTCCCCGATAGAAAGTTAACAATTAAAGAAACTCACTAACATATAAATAATCCCTAAATAAAGTGTGTTTGTAAAACTAAGGGGAAAAAGCAAGAGGGTAACACGCTGCGCGATGTTACTGATTCATAATTTATTGATTTTCAATAAATTAACTCCGTAATACTTATTGTCAATTTCTATTTTTTGCGTAAATTCCATTTTTACACCAGTAAAACCAGCATTTCATTGTAACAATCTCATAAAATATGGATGATTTTAATACCATTCGGTTAAAGAAGAAAACTATTGACAAATTTAAGAAATATTCAAAAAAGATTAGCCCCAGCTATTCTGAAACTTTGGATTTTATGATTGCTTTTTTTCAAGACAATAACCTGTCTCCTTATGATACTTTAGGAATGAATAGGACTTCTCTTCAAAATGTTTTAAACAAACGTATTGATGCTGTTATCTCAATTTTAAGAAACGTTGAAGAATCTCAACTAAAGCCCACCAAGAAAATGTTGGAATCTTTATTTGAAGGAATTGAAGAAAAACAACCAAAGTTCATTGAGAAAATAGAATTCAAAGAACCAATTATAACAACCGAAAATGAGGAATTGATATATTATAGAAAGGCATATTTTAAAAAGCAGTCAGAACTAAACAATTTCAAATTTAGGATCAAAGAGACCTTTAATAGGTTTAAATTAGTTAAACATACTTTTAGTTCTGATGAATATATCTTAAAATTAAATGTAGACGAATATAAAGCCCTTAAAATTAATTTATTTGATGATTTAAATTAATCTGCTCTTTGCAATTAAGTATAATGTTATTAATATTCTTTAGTAAATTCCCTTTCAATACACTCCCGTTACTTTGTGAGGAGCGCATTGAAAGGAAATTCATTTCAGCTTAAAAAAATGTTGGTTGGCTTTCTGCTTTTATTTGTTGCTTTTTCGTTTTAAATCTTATAAGCAGGTTACCTATATCCTCACTAATCTTAGTTTCAACCACTCTTGCATAAATCTGTGTTGTCGACAATTTTGTATGACCTAATAGCTTTGACACCGTTTCTATAGGAACACCATTGGATAGCATAATCGTAGTGGCAAACGTATGTCTTGCAACATTAAAAGTGACATTTTTATATATACCACAATCTTTTATTATTTCCTTTAAATAACTATTTGCTTTTTGGTTTGAACATAATGGCAATACTTTTTCATTATTTAACCTTTCAGAAGTAATTTTATATTTATCAATGATTTCTAATGCTCTGGGCAGAATGGGTATCTTAACCGTTTCATTGGTTTTTTCTCGTTTGGTATATATCCAATAATTACCATCTATACCTCTAGTTATTTGATTTAAACTAAGTTGCTTCACATCAACATAAGACAATCCAGTATAACATGAAAATATAAAACAATCTTTTACACGTTCTAACCTACCATTATTGTAATGTGTATTTTCAATGAGTTCCAATTCTCGTTCCGTTAGATATTGTCTATCATATTTATCAAACCTTAACTGAAACTGATTAAAGGGGTTTTTGGTAATCCATTCTAATTTTATGGCGAGGTTTAGCATCTTTTTTAATCGCTCTAAATGTTTCATCACACCATTATTGGATAACATTAATTGTTTTTTCTTGTTCTTATAAGTTCTAAGAAACTGCTCAAAATCGCAGATGAACCTATAATTCAATTGTTTTAAGTAGATGTCGCTTAACTTTAATTTTTGATTTAAAAATCTATTGACATATTTTTCAGTAGTGTAATAGTTCTTCATAGTACCTAATTTCAAAACACTAATCATGTTTGAATGTGATATGCAATAAGTTCAGTAAGTGTTTTATGAGTATTATCTTCTCCTAAATAACGAGATTTTATAGCCTTGGATGAAACAATTTTTCCTTCTTCTAATAATTGTTTTTGGCAATCTTGTAATTGACTATAGCATTGGTCCAAGTAGCTGTTTAAAATTCTTACTTTATAAGAGTTACCGCGTCCTCTATTTTTTGATGAATCCCATTCATTAATTAAAATAGTTCTTTTAAGGCTGATTTCTGATCGTTTTCTGTTGACCGTAATACGAACATAAATGGATAATTTGTTCGCTACGCTACGAGATTTTCTAGTAAATAAAATGATTGAAAATGTTGAATTTGTCTGCATTTTTAATGGCTTTAGTTAAACAATGATATTGTAAAGACAAAAGTCAAATTGCTCTTAAAAGCTCTTTAAAATTACGATAATTCTGTGAAGAAAGTGTACACCTAATTGCACACCTTTTATTTGATATTATATGATATCAAACAACATCATATAAAACAAAAAACACTGATAATTATACAATTAACAGTGTTTTAGTTTTTCCTATTTCTAGGTTTGTCGGGGTGGCAGGATTCGAACCTGCGACCTCCGCGTCCCAAACGCGGCGCGATAACCGGGCTACGCTACACCCCGATAATGAGTGTATTTCTACTTTTGTAGAGAACAAAGAAACAACCGGTAATAAGCTTCCTTGTTTATATGATATCTGCCATCTCACACAGACTCTTGCGGAGAGACAGGGATTCGAACCCTGGGTACCTATTTCTAAGTACGACGATTTAGCAAACCGTTCCTTTCGGCCACTCAGGCACCTCTCCAAATCTTTTCTTAAGAACGTGCGTATCAAAACGCGGATGCAAATGTATATTTTCATATACTATAATGCAACATTTTTTTTACTTTTTTTTAACCCAAAATCATAACTATCTCATTCTGGATACTCTACCCTTAAATGATATATGTTTCTAAGCTTCTGTTTCATTACTTTTTTTATAATTTCTATCTCTTTAAATGTAATATTTGCGTTTAAAAATTGGTTTGCACTAACTTGTCCGGCAATTATTTTATCTACAAACTCATCTATTATACCATATGTTGGATTTTTTAAACTCTTTGATGCTGCTTCTACAGAATCTGCCATCATTAAAATTGCTGTCTCTTTAGAAAAAGGTAATGGTCCAGGGTACCTAAAATCTTTTTCATCTGCTTCTCCATGTAAATCAATATGTTTTTTATAAAAATAATATACCAAAGTTACTCCATGGTGCGAACGTATAAAATCTATGACCCTATCTGGAAGTTTATTCTTCCTGGCAATTTCAATACCATTAATTACGTGATCTATAATTATTTTTGCACTTTCCTTAGGTTCTAACTCATCATGAGGGTTAGCATTTGTAACTTGGTTTTCGGTAAAAAATGTAGGATTTGCCATTTTTCCTATATCATGATATAAAGCCCCTACCCTAACCAACATTGCATTAGCACCTATTTCGTTGGCTGCTGCTTCTGCTAAATTAGAAACCTGTAAAGAATGATGAAAAGTTCCTGGTGCTTTATTAGAAAGCTCCTTTAATAGCTTAGAGTTAGTGTCTGATAACTCTAACAAAGAAACATCAGATACTAACCCAAATACTTTTTCGTATATATAAATTAGCGGTTGCACAAAAACCGTAGTAATCATCCCGTTTAACAAAAACAAGCTAAGTGTTATCCAATCTAAATTATTTAAATTACCTTCATGTATTACATGAAAAGCCAAATATCCAAGTATATATATTAAGGTAATTTGCCCAATAGATATAAATAAATTTGCTCTCTTATAAAGTTCAGAAATTGTAAGTACTGTTACTACTCCTGCTATAATTTGCAAAAAAAGATACTCAAAACTATTTGGAACAATAAACCCTAAAAGTAAAACGGTTAATACATGTACAATTAATGCTAATCTAGAATCAAAAAAGGTTTTTAATATTAATGGCAAAATACATAGAGGTACTACAAACACGTAGGCTTCTTTATATTTAAGCATTAACGTGGTTACCAATATAAATAGGAGTATATTAAAAAATATAAAAGTTACTTTGGTATTGTTTTCAAAAATTACTTTCCTATACTTTCTAATGAAAAGCAATAACATCATTAATACAAGCGCAACCAAAACAATATATCCGCCAATAATAAAATAATAATTTGTATCAGACCATAATTCAGATTCGTACTCTCCTTTTAAGGAGTCCAAAATTTTAATATTATCTGCTCTAACTACTTCTCCTTTAGCTATAATAATATCTCCTTCCTCAATTGCACCTCTTGTATAAGATATTTTAGAAAATGCATCTTCTAATGCTTTTTTAGACAATTTTTTATCAAAAGAAATATTGGGTTTTAATATTTTATTAAAAAATGCTTGATACGTTTTTTCAAAATTTAAAAGCCCTTTTTGAGAAAGAATCTCATTTATATAATTTTCTTTATGCAATAAACTTGGTAAGTCATCCTTATCTAATTGCTGAGCCGAATTATTTTTTATCAAATAAATTAACTCTTCATTTTCTTTTATATCTTTTCCAGAGCTTACCCCCTTTTTATATAATTTTTTTAAAATTTCCCTACCAACTTCATCTAAAGTTTTCAGTTGTTCTTTTGTGTATATTTCTTTATCAAAAAAGACAAAAAAGTTAGACACAAAAGCTTGAGATACTTCTTTTTCTATATTCCTATTAACCCTGTAATAAGGAATTTGATTTTCTTGAATAGTCTTCTTTTCTTTAGAAATTTCTTCCTCTGTTTTATTCACAGAAAAATCAAAAGGCGCATAGAGATTTTCAAACTGCCAAGGCTTTCCTTTTTGGTATTCATATTTAAATTTTCCTCCTTTAGGAAAAAAGAAAACTATAAAACAAATAGATACTATATATAAACCGTATTTATAAATATGGGACTGATTCTTGTAAATATTGTCCAAAGATTTTTGCATATATAGATGTATCTGAATACCAAAAATAGAAAAATATAACGTTAAATAGCCTATTGCACTATTAACCATTTAGTTTGTAATTAAATTTCTTAATTTTACGAAAACGTTTAAGTAAACTAAATAAATGAAAAAAGTAGTAATAGTTTCTGCAGTTAGAACCCCGATTGGAAGCTTCATGGGGGCATTATCTACAATACCTGCTCCAAAACTAGGTGCAACTGCCATTAAAGGGGCTTTGCAAAAAATAAATTTAAGCCCAGATAAAATAGAAGAAGTAATAATGGGCAACGTAGTGCAAGCTGGCACAGGGCAAGCTCCTGCTAGGCAAGCTGCCATTTACGCAGGTATCCCAAATACAGTTCCCTGCACTGCGGTAAACAAAGTTTGTGCTTCTGGAATGAAAGCTATAATGCAAGCAGCACAAGCTATTGCCTTAGGAGATGCCTCTATTGTTGTTGCAGGAGGAATGGAAAACATGAGTCAAATACCTCATTATTTACACTTAAGAAACGGTGTAAAATTTGGCCCTACTCCTATGGTTGATGGTATGCAGAAAGACGGATTAGTAGATGCTTATGATGAAAACGCAATGGGTGTTTGCGCAGATGCTTGCGCAACAGAATATAATTTTTCTAGAGAAGACCAAGACAATTTTGCAATTCAATCTTACAAAAGGTCTACAGATGCTTGGGAAAACAATCTTTTTAAAAATGAAGTTGTCCCAGTTGAAGTTCCACAAAGACGAGGAGAACCTATTCTTGTAAAGGAAGATGAAGAGTATAAAAACGTAAAATTAGAAAAAATACCCGCTTTAAGACCTGCTTTTACCAAAGAAGGCACTGTAACTGCCGCAAATGCTTCTACAATTAATGACGGAGCTGCTGCATTAGTTTTAATGAGTGAAGAAAAAGCAAAAGAACTAAATTTAAAGCCTATAGCTACTATTAAAAGTTATGCCGATGCTGCTCATGAACCAGAATGGTTTACAACTGCCCCTGCAAAGGCTTTACCAAAAGCTTTAGAAAAAGCTAATATTTCTATTTCTGATGTAGATTATTTTGAATTTAACGAAGCTTTTTCTGTAGTTGGTCTCGCTAATATGAAAATTTTAGGACTTAACGACGCTAACATTAATGTTAATGGTGGCGCTGTTTCTTTAGGACACCCTTTAGGATGTTCTGGCGCTAGAATATTAGTTACTCTAATACATGTTTTAGAACAAAAAAATGCTAGGACTGGAGCTGCTGCAATATGCAATGGTGGAGGTGGCGCATCTGCCATAATTATTGAAAGAAACTAACAAAATATATCAAAATACAAAAGGGTCTTTCATTAAGTGAAAGACCCTTTTTATATTATAAAGTATTAGAGAATTACTCTCCTAACAACTTCTTTAATCTCATGAAGTTTTCATTATCTCCCATTGCACCATAGATATTTTTTAACTGTGTTAATATCCCTTGGTTATCTGGATTAGTTTTTAATGCTTCTTCTAAAACCCCAGCACCTTCTTTAAATAAATCATCCTTTTGTTGTTTTAACTCATCATAACGAGCAATATCTGCTCTAGAGTTACCTAAAGAATTCATTTCATCAATTAATCCATTACCTTCATTTACATATGTTGTAGATAAGTTTAATTGCGCATTAGTGTACCCTGGATTAACTTCCAAAGCTTTTTTATAAGCTGCTCTTGCTTCTTCAATATTCCCCTGTTCCATATTAATTACACCAATATTATAGTGCAAATCTGGATTATCAGGAGCAACTGCTACAGCTTCTGCCATTAAAGATTTAAATTTATCCTTATCTCCTAATTTAAAATATAGATTAGCTTGGTTAAGAATTAAGTTAACATCTTTAGGATCATTTGCTCTTGCAGCTTCATAAGCCTTTAATGCTTTATCATCTTGTCCTAACTGTGTATATATTAATGCCGTATTCTTAACAATCTCTGCTTTTTTGGATGGAGTTTTCTCATCTTTAGGATCTTTATACGTACCAGATTTTACCATTAAATCTCTTTGTACCTTATCCATTTCCTCTGTTTCTCCAGAAGCAACATTGGTTGCTTTATACACAATAGCACTACCATCATAACCAACTTCTTGTAATTCATTATAATAAGTTAAGGCTTCTTCGTAATGACCGCCATTTACTGCACTACTTGCTGCGTAATAAAGGTAAGAAGTATCTTTTGGACTTAATTTGTAGCTTAGATATAACTTTTCTGCAGCTTCTTTAAACTTTTTAGCTCCATTATCTGCTACAGCAGAATTAACCAAATCTGCAGTAATGGCAGACAAATGCTGCTTAGTTTCTGCAGAATATTTAGACTTACCACTTTCTTCTTCAATTTTTAAAACTTTCTTAAAAGAGTTAACTGCTTCTTGAAAAGCAGAACCATCTCCTTTTTTTGCTAAATCTGCATATGTTTTTCCTCTTAAAAATTCATATTGTGCTTGTACTTTAGCATCTGCACCAGCAACTAAACTAGAAGCTGCTTCTAAAGATGCTTTAGCACTTGCCGAGTCTCCTCCTTTTAAAGCTTTATCTGCCGTTTTTAATTCATTCTTCTGGGCAAAACTTACCATTGTAAAAGACAGTGCTGCCAATAATATAATCTTAGTTTTCATTTTTTTAATTTAATTAAATATTAGTGTTAGTAAATTACTCTTTTGTTTCTTCTGTATTATCATCTGTGTTAGTATCCGAACTATCTTTATCAATTGCCGTGCCATCTTCTGCATTCACCTCTAAATCAGCTATTTCAGATTCATCAATCTCATCTTCATCCTTCATTACCTTAGCAACTGCTGCAATAGAATCTTCACCTTTTATATTAATTAGCTTAACTCCTTGCGTAGCTCTACCCATAACTCTTAAGTCCTCTACCGCCATACGAATTGCGATACCAGATTTATTAATAATCATTAAATCATCAGAATCTGTAACATTTTTAATAGCCACTAAACCTCCCGTTTTTTCTGTAATAGATATTGTCTTAACACCTTTACCTCCACGGTTAGTTACTCTATAATCATCTATACTAGAACGTTTTCCGTATCCATTTTCAGAAACCACAAGAAGTTCATCTTCAAAGTTATGTACGGTTACCATTCCTATTACCTCATCATTATCATGAGCTAAAGTAATACCACGTACACCAGAAGCATTTCTTCCCATTGGTCTAGTTTTACTTTCTTCAAAACGAATAGCTTTACCAGATTTTAACCCTAAGAATACTTGACTAGTTCCTGTTGTTAATTTAGCTTCTAATAGCTCATCCCCTTCTCTTATACCAATAGCATTAATACCATTTTGACGCGGTCTAGAATATTGCTCTAATGAAGTTTTCTTAACTGTACCTTTTTTAGTAGCCATAATTACATAATGACTATTTACATACTCCTCATCCTTTAAATCTTGTGTACAAATGAAAGCTTTTACCTTATCATCTTGCTCAATATTTATAAGATTTTGGATTGCACGTCCTTTAGAAGTTCTACTTCCTTCCGGAATTTCATAAACTCGCATCCAGAAACATTTTCCTTTTTGCGTAAAGAATAACATATATTGGTGGTTAGTACCCACAAATAAATGCTCTAAAAAGTCTTCATTTCTTGTAGAAGAGGCTTTTTGCCCTACCCCACCTCTATTCTGTGTTTTATATTCTGAAAGTGGTGTTCTTTTAATATAACCCGCATGAGAAATAGTAATTACTACTTGCTCATTAGGAATCATATCTTCCATACTTAAATCTCCACCTGCAAAGTTAATTTCAGACCTACGCTCATCTCCGTACTTATCTTTTACTTCTAAAAGCTCGTCTTTAATAATAGACATTCTACGGTCTTTATTAGCAAGAATATCTTTTAAATCTGCAATAGTCTTTAATATTTCATCGTATTCTGCACGTAATTTATCTTGCTCTAAACCAGTTAACTGGCGCAACCTCATTTCTACAATTGCTTTAGATTGAATTTCTGTAAGCTTAAAACGCTCCATTAAATTCTCTCTGGCTTCATCTGCATTAGAAGATGCTCTAATAATAGCAATTACCTCGTCAATATTATCCGAAGCAATAATTAAGCCTTCCAAGATATGTGCTCTATCTTCAGCTTTCTTTAGTTCATACTCTGTACGTCTTACAACTACCTCATGTCTATGTTCCACAAAATAGTGAATCATTTGTTTCACATTCAATAATTGCGGTCTACCATTTACTAAAGCAATATTATTTACACTAAAAGAAGATTGCAATGCCGTGTATTTATATAGCATATTTAATACTATATTAGGTACAGCATCTCTTTTAAGAATATAAACAATACGCATACCTTTTCTATCCGATTCATCACGGATTGTAGATATACCATCTATCTTTTTATCATTCACCAAGTCAGCGGTTTTCTTAATCATATCCGCTTTATTCACTTGATAAGGAATTTCTGTAACAATAATACATTCTCTTCCTTGCACTTCTTCAATAACGGCTTTAGCACGCATTACAACTCTACCTCTACCCGTATGAAAAGCCTCTTTTACTCCTTCATACCCATATATAATTCCACCAGTTGGAAAATCTGGCGCCTTAATATGCGTAATTAGCTCATCAATTTCAATATCATTATTATCAATATAAGCAACAGTACCGTCTACAACTTCAGATAAGTTATGAGGAGGCATATTGGTTGCCATACCAACTGCAATACCAGATGCTCCATTTACTAATAAATTTGGTATTCTGGTTGGCAATACTGTAGGCTCCTTAAGAGAGTCATCAAAGTTTAATTGATGGTCTACCGTATCCTTGTCAATATCTGCTAACATATCATCTGCAATCTTACGCATACGAGCCTCTGTATAACGCATTGCTGCAGGACTATCCCCATCAATAGAACCAAAGTTACCTTGGCCATCTACCAACATATAACGCAAACTCCATTCCTGAGCCATACGCACCATAGAGTCATAAACCGAAGTATCTCCATGTGGGTGATACTTACCTAAAACCTCCCCAACAATACGGGCAGATTTTTTATGAGCACTACTAGATCTTACACCTAATTCATACATTCCAAATAAAACTCTTCGGTGTACAGGTTTTAATCCATCTCTTACGTCTGGAAGTGCACGTGACACAATGACCGACATTGAGTAATCAATGTAAGCCGATTTCATTTCATCTTCAATATTAATAGGAATCAATTTTTCTCCGTCTGCCATCTTAAAAATCTAGTTGTTTTAATTAAGGTTAAAAAAGCATGCCAATATACTCAAAATCGAAGCTAACACAGCACACTTAAGATATTTTATTAAATAATTTATTAACACTTTTTACCACAACAACCGTTAACAATTATATAGGGCAAAATTTTGTAATCCGGCTCTTTTTTCGTCATTTAGGAATAGTTTAACGAATATAGGTACGGTAATTGCGACTAATTAAGCAATATTTAGTAATTTTATAGTTGATACAAATAATTATATGGATGATAATTTCTCACCACGGGTAAAAGATGTAATAGCCTTTAGCAAAGAAGAGGCACTAAGACTTGGCCATGACTTTATTGGCACAGAGCATCTTATGCTTGGATTATTACGAGATGGAAACGGTAAAGCTATCAACATTCTTGATGCTCTAGATGTAGATTTAGACCACTTAAGAAGAAAGGTTGAAATTCTTAGTCCTTCCAATCCCAACCCAAGCGGCATACAAAAAGATAAAAAGAACTTACATTTAACAAGACAAGCAGAACGCGCTCTAAAAACCACTTTTTTAGAAGCTAAGTTATTTCAAAGTTCCTCAATTAATACAGCTCATTTACTATTATGC
Source organism: Maribacter vaceletii (assembly GCF_003634105.1). Classification (GTDB taxonomy): domain Bacteria; phylum Bacteroidota; class Bacteroidia; order Flavobacteriales; family Flavobacteriaceae; genus Maribacter_B; species Maribacter_B vaceletii. The sequence continues at coordinate 227,706 of NZ_RBIQ01000010.1, forward strand.
ATATTAAGAAATGAGAATGATCCCACCACAAAACTACTTCACAAATTAAAAGTAGATTATGATGGCGTAAAAGAACAGTTTAAATTTATGATTACAAGCGATGATGATATTGTAAACCCTCCAACATCTGAATCTTTTCCTAGTGATTCTGACGAGACTGGTGACAACAAAGAAAGTACCTTTGGAAACTCTTCTACTCCTAAAGGAAACAAAAAATCTAAGACACCAGTTTTAGATAATTTTGGAAGAGACCTAACACGCATGGCAGAGGAAAACAATTTAGACCCTGTTGTTGGTAGAGAAAAAGAAATAGAACGTGTTTCTCAAATACTAAGTAGAAGAAAAAAGAACAACCCATTATTAATAGGGGAACCTGGTGTTGGTAAAAGTGCTATTGCGGAAGGTTTAGCATTACGAATTATTAACAAAAAAGTTTCTAGAATCTTATACAACAAAAGAGTTGTTACCCTAGACTTAGCTTCTTTAGTTGCCGGTACAAAATACCGTGGCCAGTTTGAAGAACGCATGAAAGCCGTTATGAATGAGTTAGAAAAGAATGATGATGTTATTCTTTTTATTGATGAAATACACACCATTGTTGGTGCAGGTGGTGCTACTGGGAGTTTAGATGCTTCTAACATGTTTAAGCCAGCTTTAGCAAGAGGCGAAATTCAATGTATTGGCGCTACCACATTAGACGAATATAGACAGTATATTGAAAAAGATGGTGCCTTAGAAAGACGTTTTCAGAAAGTTATTGTAGAACCTACCTCTGTAGAAGAAACTATAGAAATTTTACAAAACATTAAGACAAAATACGAAGACCACCATAATGTTACATACACAGATGAAGCTATTATTGCCTGTGTTAAACTAACAAATAGGTATATGACAGACCGTTTTCTTCCAGACAAAGCTATTGATGCTTTAGATGAAGCCGGATCTAGAGTACATATTGTTAATATGGATGTTCCTAAACAAATTCTAGAATTAGAAAAACAACTAGAAGATGTTAGAGAATTAAAAAATAGCGTTGTTAAAAAGCAGAAATATGAAGAGGCTGCAAAACTTAGAGACGATGAAAAAAGGATAGAAAAAGACCTTGCTACTGCTCAGGAAAAATGGGAAGATGACAGCAAACTTCACAAAGAAACTGTATCTGAAGACAATGTTGCCGATGTTGTCTCCATGATGAGTGGTATTCCTGTGAATAGAATTGCACAAACAGAAAGCAACAAATTAGCCGAATTACCAGAATTAATTAAATCGAACGTAATTGGCCAAGACGATGCTGTTTCTAAAGTTGCAAAAGCCATCCAAAGAAATAGAGCTGGACTTAAAGACCCTAATAAACCAATAGGTTCCTTTATTTTCTTGGGACAAACTGGTGTTGGTAAAACACAGTTAGCTAAAGTTCTTGCAAAAGAGTTGTTTGATTCTGAAGAGGCACTTATTCGTATAGACATGAGTGAGTACATGGAGAAGTTTGCCATTTCAAGATTAGTTGGTGCACCTCCAGGTTATGTTGGTTATGAAGAAGGAGGGCAATTAACTGAAAAAGTTAGACGCAAACCTTATTCTGTTGTACTATTAGATGAAGTTGAAAAAGCGCATCCGGATGTGTTTAATATGATGCTTCAGGTATTAGATGATGGATTTTTAACAGATAGTTTAGGCAGAAAAATTGACTTCAGAAATACTATCATTATAATGACTTCTAATATTGGTGCTCGCCAATTAAAGGACTTTGGACAAGGTGTTGGTTTTGGTACTGCAGCAAAAAAATCGCAAGCAGATGCACACCAAAAAGGAGTTATAGAAAATGCTCTTAAAAAAGCATTTGCTCCAGAATTCTTAAATAGAATAGATGACGTAATTGTATTTAACGCTTTAGAAAGAGGAGATATTCATAAAATTATTGATATAGAACTTCTAAAATTATATGCTAGAATTAAAGATATAGGATACAATCTTAATCTTACAGATAAAGCCAAAGACTATATTGCTGAAAAAGGTTTTGACAAGCAATATGGTGCTAGACCTTTAAAAAGAGCCATCCAAAAATATATTGAAGATGCACTTGCCGAAGAGATTGTAAATTCTAAATTAAAAGAAGGAGATAGCATTTTCATGGATTTAGATAAGAAGAAAGACGAGCTTACTATTAAAATTGAAAAAGCTGAAGAGTCTTCTAAAACAGAATAAAATTTTTACCATATTATAAGAAGAAGGGCTCAGTTGAGCCCTTTTTTTAATCCACAAAAAAGCTAAATCTACTGTATACTACAAAATACCCAAAAGCAGTATAAACGAATTTTAAGCTTTTAATCTAAAATATTATCCCAAACCTTTACTTACCCCTAAATTCGCTCAAGACACTATAACAAATAATATTTGAAAGTGAGTTTGGCGAAGAAAAAAATTATAGTAAAAGAATATCAATTAGAGATAGGAAAAATACAGGTGTTTGACACCTATATGGTTTCCATTTTTAATGAAGGGGTTACACTTACTTTAGAACGTGTTTTCCAAATAATTGGTATTGCAGAAATTCACTTTAAAAACAAACCTTTTGGTTACGTTAGCTACCGCAAAAATTCTTATGCGGTAGACCCAACCATATATAGTCACTTAAGAGAACTAGAAAACCTAAAAGCATTTGCTATTGTATCTGTGAAAGAAATAGACATGCATAATTTTAATATAGAAAAACTCTTTTACAAAAAAGCAATGAAGTTCTATATTGAATATGATAATGCAATTGCATGGGTAAAAAGAAGAGTTAAAGCAAAGTAACCTAACCCTCTTCTTGCTGTTGTTCTTGTTGCGGTGGTGCCTGCTCAGGAACCTTAAACAAATCTATATAAGCATCACCTAGCGCTTCTAAAATATCACTCGCCATTAAGGATTGATACCCAACTTGCTCAACAACCATATCTCCTGCTCTACCGTGCAAATAAACACCAAATATTGCAGCACTAAGAGAATCATAACCTTGTGCCATTAAGCCTGTAATTACACCAGTTAAAACATCCCCTGTTCCAGCCGTAGCCATACCAGGATTTCCAGTAGTATTTATATACACCTTACCATTAAATAAAGTAATTGTATTTGCACCTTTTATAATAAGTACACAGGTATACTTTTTAGAAAATGCTTTGGCCTTTTTAAGTTTATCAAAATCTCCTTTCCAAACACCTATTAACCTTTCCAATTCTTTAGGATGTGGCGTAAGAATAGAATTCTCTGGGAGTTTTTTAAGTAATTTTTTATTCTCAGACAGTATATTTAAACCATCTGCATCTACCACCAAAGGCAATTTATTGCTATCTAAGAATTTAGAAAAAGCATCTACAGTTTCCTTTTCGGTTCCTAAACCAACTCCTACACCTATTGCATTAGGCTCTATTTTATAACTTATATCTGCAATATATTCTTCAGAATTAGTTAAAACCATTGCTTCTGGAACTGCAGTTTGTAATGGAATATAACCACACTTTGGTACATAAGCCGTTGCCAAACCACTTCCAATCTTTAATGAAGCTTTTGTAGCTAAAATAGAAGCTCCTATTTTACCATAACTACCACCTATTAACAATGAATGCCCATACGTTCCTTTATGCGTATATTTTTCTCTTGGCTTATACATTGGAAGTACTTCATTTTTTCCAATAATTTCATACTCCACCTCTGTTGCAGACAAATATTCTGGATCTAATCCTATATCCAAAACCTCCCATTGTCCTATATAAATTCCCGTATCTGGCAAGAAGAAAATTAACTTTGGCGCTTGAAAACTTAGTACGTAATTTGCTTTAACAATTGCCTTTTCATTAGTAGAAATTTTATCTGTATACAACCCTGAAGGTATATCTACAGAAAGAACAAATGCTTCTGATTTATGCAAATGGTCTATTAAATTAACAACCCAGTCACTAGGCTCCCTATTTAAACCAATTCCAAAAATAGCATCTACAATTATATCATCTTTATGAATTTCTGGAAACTCACAGTTCGAATCTATAAAGTTTGGCCATATTTTTCGGTCTTTTAATCTATCTAAATTTATCAAAAAATCTTTAGATCTTTTCTCACTATAATTTACAACATGAACTCCAATATTATAACCATGCTCTTGCAAATGTCTCGCCAAAGCCATTCCGTCACCTCCATTATTACCTATTCCACAAAAAAGATGAATTTTAACGGGAGCCCCTTGCATACGTAGGTGCATCCAATTAAAAATCTGAATTGCAGCTTGCTCCATTAGCGCATCACTAGTTATCTGTTGTTTTTCTATTGTAAATTTATCCGCAGCATAAATCTGCTCGGCAGCAAAAAGTTTCATACTATACAATTATTCAGTCAATTAGTGATAATTCTATAAAAATCACTAGAAACATTTGATTAACAACCCAAATGTACTACTTTTGAATCTCACAAAGAACCATGTACGACAAAATTACGGACATATTATTTTCTACATTAACCAATGGTACAACTACAATTGGAACCACTACCCCATTGGGGTAAGCAACTACATATACGTCCATTTTTCGCGTTATTTTACGCAATTCACTCATATAGTACAAGTTAATTTCCATACATAATGAAAGTTTTAAAATTCGGAGGCACTTCTGTAGCCAACGCAAATAATATAGGTTTAGTAAAAGATATTGTTAGCAATAGTAGTAACAAAAAAAATATAGTTGTTGTATCTGCTCTTGGCGGAGTTACAGATTTACTTATTAAAGCTGCTAACTTAGCAGCAAATCAAGACGCAACATACAAGAAAGTAATTACCGAAATAGAGGAAAGGCATTTATCTACAGCTAAAGAACTTATTTCTGTAAAAAACCAAAGTTCTGTTTTAAGTAAAGTAAAAAGTGAACTTAACACTTTAGAAACTTTATTAGAAGGTGCTTTCTTAATAGGAGAAATTACAGCAAAGTTATCTGATAAAATAGTAAGCTTTGGAGAGCTGCTTTCTTCCTTCATTATCAGTGAATATTTTAAACAAGAAGGTTTAGACGCTATTTACAAAGACAGCAGAGAGCTTATAAAAACAAACGATTTAAACGGTAAAGCTGTTGTAAACTTTAGCCTTACATACAAAAATGCAAATACCTTTTTCTCAGGCACAAAACATGCTGTTGTTGTAGCTCCTGGCTTTATAGCATCTTCTGAAAATGGAAATTCTACTACTTTAGGTCGTGGTGGGTCAGATTACACAGCAGCTATTTATGCTGCAGCTGTAAAAGCAGATATTTTAGAAATTTGGACGGATGTAAGTGGTATGTATACTGCCAACCCAAAATTAGTAAAACAAGCAAAAGCTATTCCTCATATATCTTATGAAGAAGCTATGGAACTTTCTCATTTTGGAGCTAAAGTATTATACCCACCAACAATACAACCAGTACTTTCTGAAGGTATTTCTATTTGTATTAAGAATACTTTTGAACCTGAAAATAACGGAACATTAATTACAAAATCTAAGAACGAGAAAGGAAAAACAGTTCGTGGTATTAGTAGTGTAGAAAATATTGCTCTACTATCATTAGAAGGCTCTGGAATGGTAGGGATACCAGGTATTTCTAAACGTTTCTTTGAAGTATTGTCGCAAGCAGAAATCAGTGTAGTTCTTATTACACAAGCATCTTCAGAACATTCCATTTGTGTAGGTATATCTGCAGACGACATAGATAAAGCTGTAGAAATTGTAAATAATGCTTTTGAATATGAGATAGAGCGTGGAAAAATTAACCCTGTAATTCCTGAAAAAGATTTAGCAATTGTAGCGCTTGTAGGGGATAACATGAAAAGTCATCAAGGGTTAAGCGGTAAAATGTTTAGCACTTTAGGAAAAAACAATGTAAATATTAGAGCTATTGCGCAAGGTGCTTCGGAAAGAAATATATCAACTGTTATTAAAAAAGGCGACGTAAAAAAAGCACTAAACACTTTACACGAAGAGTTTTTTGAAGAAAATGTAAAACAACTAAACCTATTTGTAATGGGAGTTGGTAATGTTGGTGCAAAATTCTTAACTCAAGTTTCGCAACAGAAGAAATACCTAAAAGAAAATTTAAAATTAAATATTAGAGTTATTGGAATTTCTAATTCCAGAACTATGCTATTTAATGAGAGTGGAATTAACCTTAATAAATGGGAAGACTCTCTTGAAAAAGGAGAAAAAGCCGATAAGCAAAAGTTCTTTGAGAAAGTTAATTCTCTAAATTACAGAAACAGCATTTTTGTAGATAATACAGCCAGTGCAGAAGTTTCCGAAACATATAACAAATATTTAGGAAACAGTATTTCTGTAGTTACTTGTAATAAAATTGCATGTTCTTCTAAATTTGATAATTACCAAGAATTAAAAAGATTAGCAAGAGAGTATAATGCCCCTTTCTTATTTGAAACTAATGTAGGTGCAGGTTTACCAATTATTGATACACTTAAGCATTTAATTGCTTCTGGTGATAAAATCTTAAAAATACAAGCAGTACTTTCTGGAAGCTTAAATTTTGTTTTTAATTATTTTAATGACGAAACAACCTTCCATGATATTGTAAAACAAGCTCAGGAAGAGGGATATACGGAGCCTGATCCAAAAATAGATTTAAGTGGGGTTGATGTAATGCGTAAGATATTAATCTTAGCAAGAGAAAGCGGAAATCAAATTGAGATTGAGGATATTGTTAACAATCCTTTTTTACCTAAAGAAAGTTTGGATACAACAAACAATGAAGACTTTTTTGCATCGCTTGTTAAACATGAAGATTCTTTCCAAGCTATTTATAAGAAAGCAAAAGATGCGGATAGTAAACTTAAGTATGTTGCACAATATGAAGATGGCAAAGCTAGTGTAGGTTTACAGGAAATACCAAAAGGTCATGATTTTTACAATCTAGAAGGTAGCGACAATATTGTTCTTTTCTACACAGAAAGATACCCTAACCAACCAATGATTATAAAAGGAGCTGGTGCTGGTGCAGATGTTACAGCGTCAGGTATTTTTGCAGATATTATTAGAATAGGAAACTTTTAATTATGGAAGAAGTAAGAGTTTTTTGTCCTGCTACAATTGCAAATATTTCTTGTGGTTTTGATGTTTTAGGAGTTGCTTTAGATTCTGTTGGAGATGAAATGGTAGTTCGTAAAACCAAAGAAACCGGAATACGAATTACAAAATTAGAAGGACAAGATTTACCATTAGAAACCAATAAAAATGTTGCAGGTGTTGCTGGCTTAGCTCTTTTAGAAAAAGCGGAATATACTGGTGGTTTTGAAATAGAAATCTATAAGAAAATTAAAGCTGGTAGCGGTATAGGTAGTAGCGCAGCAAGTTCTACTGGTGCAGTATGGGCTATGAACCACTTACTAGGAAATCCTTTTTCCAAAACCGAATTAGTACAATTTGCTATGGAAGGAGAACGTTTAGCCAGTGGTGTTGCACATGCAGATAATGTTGCCCCTGCCCTATTTGGTGCTTTTACTTTAGTGCGTAGTTATACACCTTTAGATATTGTTCCTATAAAGAATCCGTCTGAGCTTTACGCAACTGTTATACATCCTCAGATTGAAGTAAAAACATCGGACTCTAGAAAAATATTAAAAACTACTATTTCTCTAGAAAATGGTATAAAACAATGGGGCAATGTAGGCGGATTAGTTGCTGGATTATTTATGGAGGATTATGATTTAATTGGTCGCTCACTAGAAGACCATATCATAGAACCTATTCGTTCTATCTTAATACCTGGGTTCAATTCTATAAAAGAAGAAACCATTAAATCTGGTGCTTTAGGTTGTGGTATATCTGGTTCTGGACCTTCTATATTTACTTTTAGTAAAGGGGAAGAAACCGCACAAAAAGTTGCCGAAGCAATGAAAAAAATATATAAAAATATTGGTATTGATTTTGACATACATGTCTCTAAAATTAATACCCAAGGAATAAAAATAATAAATTAGAGAATGAACTTTTATAGCCTAAATAAACAAGCTCCAATTGTATCTTTTAAAGATGCTGTAATTAAAGGTATTGCGCCAGATAAAGGATTATACTTTCCTGAGAGCATAACGCCATTACCTGCTTCTTTCTTTGAAAATATAGAATCTTTATCTAATACAGAAATTGCTTTTGAAGCTATAAAACAATTTGTTTCTTCAGAAATTCCTGAAAATAAATTAAAAGGGATATTAGATACCGTTTTAGATTTTGATTTCCCCGTGGTAGAATTAAATGAAGATACTGCTACTTTAGAATTGTTTCATGGTCCTACTATGGCTTTTAAAGATGTAGGAGCAAGATTTATGGCTAACTGTTTGGGCTATTTTTCTGAAGGAGAAGACAATGAAGTTACTGTTTTAGTAGCTACTTCTGGAGACACAGGAGGCGCTGTAGCTAATGGTTTCTTAGGGGTAAAAGGCGTAAAAGTTGTAATATTATATCCTAGCGGAAAAGTAAGCGATATTCAAGAAAGACAATTAACTACTTTAGGGCAAAACATTTCTGCTTTAGAAGTAGATGGTACTTTTGATGATTGCCAAGCAATGGTTAAAAATGCTTTTCTAGATAATGAGTTATTAGATAAAATGCAGTTAACCTCAGCAAATTCTATAAACGTTGCACGTTGGTTACCACAATTATTTTATTTCTTATTTGCATACAAAGAAGCTAAATCCAAAGGAAAAGAAATTGTATTTTCTGTTCCTAGTGGTAACTTTGGAAATATTTGTGCTGGTTTAATGGCACAGCGTTTAGGCATGCCAGTAAAACAATTTGTTGCAGCCACTAATGTTAATGATACCGTTCCTGAGTTTATGAGAACTCAAGAATATTCTCCTAAACCTTCTACAGCAACAATCTCTAATGCCATGGATGTTGGTGACCCTAGTAATTTCATCAGAATTCGTCATTTATTTAAAGATAATTTTCAAGATTTAGCTAAAAACCTTTCTTCTTATTCTTTCACAGATGAAGAAACAAAAAAAGCCATGGTAGAAATATATAAAGATGCTAAATACACAGCTGACCCTCACGGAGCAGTTGGATATTTAGGTCTAAAAAAATACCAAAAAGAAAACTCTAACACCTACGGAATTTTCTTAGAAACTGCGCACCCTGTAAAGTTTTTAGATATTGTTGAAGAAACTATGGATGTTAAAATTCCTATCCCTTCGCAAATCTTAAAAGTGATGAACAAAGAAAAAGTTTCTCATAAAATAGGGACATACAAGGAACTAAAAAGCTACTTATTGCAATAGTATTTTTGTTATTACATTTTTATTAAAAAATTGAGTCGAAATAAGTCTATCCATATATTTTCGATAAATTTGCGCGACTAAATTTATGAAAAAATGAAAAATACTGCACTAACTGCTATTCACGAAGCTCTGGGAGCAAAAATGGTTCCTTTTGCAGGATATAATATGCCTGTTTCTTATGAAGGGGTAAACATAGAACACGAAACCGTTCGTAAAGGTGTTGGGGTTTTTGATGTTTCGCATATGGGCGAATTTTTAATTTCAGGCCCAAATGCATTAGCCTTAATTCAGAAAGTAACTTCTAATGATGCTTCCAAACTTTATATTGGCAAAGCACAATACAGTTGCTTACCTAATGAAACTGGCGGTATTGTAGACGACTTAATTGTTTATCAAATAAAAGAGGAGCAATACTTACTTGTAGTTAATGCATCTAATATTGATAAAGATTGGAACCACATCACTAAATACAATAAAGAATTTAATGCAGATATGCGTAATATCTCAGAAGGGTATTCTTTATTAGCTATACAAGGCCCAAAAGCAGTAGAGGCTATGCAAAGCTTAACTAGTATAGACTTATCTCAAATAAAATTTTATAATTTTAAAGTTGCAGATTTTGCAGGCATAGAACATGTAATCATATCTGCCACAGGATATACTGGTTCTGGCGGATTTGAAATTTATTGTAAAAACGAAGAAGTAAAACAAGTATGGAATAAAGTCTTTGAGGCTGGTGTTAACTTTGGCATAAAACCTATAGGGTTAGCCGCAAGAGATACTTTACGCTTAGAAATGGGCTATTGTCTTTATGGTAATGACATTAATGATACTACTTCCCCTTTTGAAGCTGGACTTGGCTGGATTACAAAATTCACTAAAGATTTTGTAAATAGTGAAGCCTTAGCTCAAGAAAAAGAAAGAGGATTAGAGCGTAAACTAGTTGCTTTTGAGTTAGATGATCGTGGAATTCCCCGTCATGATTACGATATAGTGGACGGACAAGGAAATAAAATAGGAATTGTTACCTCTGGTACTATGTCGCCTTCTTTAGGAAAAGGAATTGGCCTTGGTTATGTCCCAAAAATATTTTCAGAAGTTGGCTCTAAAATAAACATACAAGTACGTAAAAAAGCTATTCCAGCAACGGTAGTTAAACTTCCATTTTACAAAGGATAATGATTGCATACCAAAATATAATAGATAAAATTGCAATAGACTCCAAAAACACTTTAAATAAAGGTGTTGTGGCCTCTTACATTCCAGAACTTGCAACTATAAATTTAAATAAATTTGGAATTCATATTCTTGATGCAAAAAACAATAATTATAGTTCTGGAGACGCTTTAGAAGGCTTCTCTATACAAAGTATCTCTAAAGTATTAACATTAGCACTGTCCTTTGGTATAATAGGAGATGACTTATGGAAACGAGTAGATGTAGAACCTTCTGGCGACCCATTTAACCATTTATCTCTTTTAGAATTAGAAAATGGTATTCCAAGAAACCCATTCATAAATGCTGGAGCAATTGTAATTGCAGATATTTTAGCGTCTCACTTAAAAAACCCTAAAGAAGATTTTTTAAATTTTATTCGAGAATTAACTAACGACCCCAGTATTAGATACAATGAAAAAGTAGCTTTATCTGAAAAACGAACTGGGTTTAAAAATTATGCAGCTGCCAACTTATTAAAATCCTATGGGAATTTACATAATGATGTAGAAATTGTATTAGATTTTTATTTTCACCAATGCGCCATAGAAATGAATTGCAAACAACTAGTAAATGCTTTTTATATTTTTATGAATCATGGCACATGCCAAAGAGGAAAAAATTACTTAAATGTAAATCAAGTAAAACGTATAAACGCTCTAATGCTAACTTGTGGCTTCTATGATGAAGCTGGAGAATTTGCTTTTGAGGTAGGCCTTCCTGGAAAAAGTGGCGTTGGCGGTGGTATTGTAGCTTTATTACCCAATACATATTGTGTAGCAACTTGGTCTCCTGGATTAAACAAAAAAGGAAATTCCAAATTAGGCATGGCTGCCTTAGAAGAATTAACAACTAGAACAGGGCACTCAATTTTTTAAAATTGGAAGTAAAAAGAATTTTAATAATAGGCGGAAGTGGCTTTATAGGTAACGCTATTTATAAAGAGCTACACCCCTATTTTAATACCTACGGTACCTACAATTCTGCAAGAAGGTCTTTTGAAAAAAATCAACATTTTTTTAAATACAATATGGAAGAGGATGATATATATACCATCCTAGAAAATATAAAACCACAAATAATTATTTCTGCGATAAGAGGTAATTTTGCATCGCAAATACAAGCACATCATCATATAGTAGAATATGTTGAAGAGCATAATTGCAGACTTGTATTTGTATCCTCTGCTAATGTTTTTGATGCATATAGCAAATATCCATCCTATGAAAATGACAAAACTTTATCTGAAAGTATTTACGGTCGTTTAAAAATTAGGATTGAAAATATGCTCTTAAGACTGCCAAAAGAAAAAATGGCAATATTAAGAGTTCCTATGGTTTTTGGAAACACATCTACAAGGATAAAAGATTTTAAAACGAGTATTTTAAATAATATACCTATTGACGTTTTTCCAAACCTTATAATTAATGTTACTAATGATGATAAGCTAACACAACAAATTCATTATTTAATTAATAGAAATAAAAGCGGAATTTACCATTTAGGCTCTAAAGATTTAGTACACCATGAAGATTTTATAAAAGAAATTATAGAACGTATTGGCACTTTTAACCCCATATATAAACGAAATTTTACAACTAATAACGAACGTTACTTAGCTGTTTTACCAAAATCTAACAAACTACCTAAGAATTTACAATTTACGTATCAAGAAATAATAGACCATCATATAATTAGCTAACTTTATAAAAAAACAAAATGCAAAAACTAACAGATTCCCAAATAGAAGAAAACTTAAAACAACTAGATGGTTGGGAATATATAAACGGAGCTATAGAAACCACTTTTGAATTTAAAAATTTTAAAGATGCTTTTTCTGTAATGACTAGAATAGCTTTTGAGTGCGAAAAACAAAATCATCATCCAGATTGGACAAATGTATACAACAAACTTAACATACGTTTAAATACCCACGATGCTAATGGGATTACAGAAAACGATATTACACTTGCCCATACCATAGAAGAAATAATTACTAGCGAATAAACCTGTAGCATCTAGTACTTGCCACAGCAATAAAATTTATTAAATTTGTAATTATACCTTAAAAAAATATTACCATGGGAAGAGCTTTTGAGTTTAGAAAAGCACGTAAAATGAAAAGATGGTCTGCTATGTCCAAAGCCTTTACGCGTATTGGCAAAGACATTGTAATGGCTGTAAAAGAAGGAGGACCAGATCCAGATTCAAACGCAAAACTAAGAGCAGTTATACAGAATGCAAAATCTGTAAACATGCCTAAAGATAACGTAGAACGCGCTATAAAAAGAGCAAGTGATAAAAGTCTTGGTGATTTTAAGGTGGTTTTGTTTGAAGGATATGCTCCTCACGGAATTGCAATTTTAGTAGAAACTGCAACAGATAACAACACCAGAACAGTAGCCAATGTACGTAGTTATTTTAACAAGTGTAATGGCAATATGGGAACTTCTGGTTCTGTAGAATTTATGTTTGACCATACTTGTAATTTTAGAATCCCTGCTGAAGGTATAGACCCTGAAGAGTTAGAACTAGAATTAATAGATTTTGGCGCAGAAGAAGTTTTTGTTGATGATGATGGAATTCTAATTTATGCTCCTTTTGAAAGCTTTGGTTCTATTCAAAAAGAATTAGAATCTAGAGAAATTGAAATTTTATCCTCTGGTTTTGAACGTATACCACAAGTAACAAAACAGCTAACAGAAGAACAAGCTGCAGATGTTGAAAAACTATTAGAGAAAATTGAAGAGGATGACGATGTGCAGAATGTGTACCATACTATGCAAGAATAAATATCTCTTCAAAACTTATACAAGGCCCTTACATTTTAATTGTTAGGGCTTTTTTAATAACTATATTTTTCAACCTTACCTTTTACCCCTTCAAAAAATTGTGCATAAGATTTAAAGTCTTTTTCTTTATTTCCTGTTGGTGTATAAGGTTTAGATATTTTTACTTGTTTCTTCCCAAAATCAAAAGCGACCAAAACAATAGGAACCTTTGCTTCTATTGCTATAAAGTAAAACCCTGTTTTCCATTCTGTTACTTTTTTGCGCGTACCTTCAGGCGCTAAGGTTAACCTAAATTTTTTACGAGTTTTAAATACTTCGGCAGTAGCGCTAACCATATTATTATTTTTGGTTCTGTCTACAGGAGCACCACCTGTCCATCTAAAAAACCATCCAAAAGGAGGATTAAATAAGGCTTTCTTACCTACATAATTAATCTCCTCATTCCATACTTTTCTAATAAGAAGACCTAGAAAAAAATCTACCCAACTGGTATGCGGAACTACAGCAATAACACATTTATTTACTTGAGGGAAATCGCCAACAGTTTTCCACCCCAAAAGTTTAAAGTAAATAAATTTTGCAATTTTGTGCATCAAAAAATATTAGACTTGTTTTATTAAAAAAGCTAAAAATTACTAAATCTTTTTATAAATAGATTTTAGTTTACTTTCGGTAATTGTGTCTTGCCAGTTTGCACCCAAAGCATTTTCCCATAAAGGCGTCATTGCCATAGCCACTTTTATCATGGTATTTAATTGATTTTCTGACAAGTTTTTACAAATTCCTTTAGGCAAAATAATATTATGCTTGTCCATCATTTTAGAAAATAAAGCAACACCTTCTGGGTAAAATTCTTCTAAATATTGAAACACTAAACAATTACCTATACCATGTTTAATGCCTAATACGTGAGACAAACCATAACTAATTGCATGTGCAACACCTACTTGAGAATAGGCAATACTCATACCACCATGCCAAGAAGCCATCATTAATTTATCTCTGGCACTAGAAGAATCTATATCTTCTAAGAAAACTTCTTTACATAAATCTAACGCTTTTTCACCGTAAGATTGACTAAATGCATTTAAATATGTACCGTTTAAAGACTCTATACAATGAATAAAGCAATCCATTCCTGTATAAAACCATTGGTCTTTTTCTACGTTTATGGTTAAATCTGGATCTAAGACAACTTGGTCAAAAGGTGTATAATCGGAATTAATTCCTAATTTTTTTTCTGGACCAGAAAGCACAGCAGTTCTAGAAACCTCTGCTCCTGTTCCACTAAGTGTTGGCACACCTACATGGTATATTGCAGGGTTTTTAACTAAATCCCAACCTTGATAGTCTTCCGCTTTTCCTTTATTGGTGAGCATAATAGCAACCGCTTTTGCTAAATCTAAAATAGAGCCTCCACCAATACCAACAATTGCTGCAGGCAATTCTGGATAGTTAGTTTTTAATAAAGACACTAACGCATCTACCTGCTCTGTTTTAGGCTCTTCATCTGTAGAAACATAAATAATTTGATCACTAAATAAGACCGGAATTTGTTTAGATATTTCTTGATTTTCAAAAATAGCATCGACTAAATAAATAACTGGAGTGTCCGAACTTTTACGTTTAGGCAATAGTATTTCTCCCAGTTGTTTAAAACTACCTGCGCCAAAGATTACTCTTGGAACCATTGGAAAATTTTTAAACTTCATATACTGTTATATATTTTTATTTAATGCTTCCTGAAATTTTTCGTAAAAGAGCCCTACATGATACCCATCTACCAAAGCATGATTTACACTTACGGATACTTGCATACTTAATTTTTTATTGTTCTCTTCTATTTTAGCGAAAGCTAATTTTGGAACAGATTCTTTACCTCCATTAACAGGCTCTTTATGTCCTGTAAAACTTACCCATGGCAAAGCAGAACAGTAAATACAATCTTGCGTATTTTGAGGCGGAAAAAGCGAATCTGAGTTATATATTCTATCTTTTTCCTTTTTTAGATTTTTTTCAAAAACTTTTACATCTTCATTATAATTTATAAATGAAAATCCAAATGTTTTATTAGGCCTCATTATAGTTGCAGATGCATGTATTGTATCATAGACTACTATCTTATCTTCTTCAATTCTATATTTAAAATTTTTAACCTGATTTATTGCTGTCATACATGCATGTAAGTACACTGCAAAAAAACTAATCTTATTTTTTTTAGCAAAGGCATAAGAACGAGTTACATCTACAGCTGCTGCTACAGAAAAATATGGGTCTGTAAAGGTGTTAAAAAACTCGAAATGCTGCTTTCTTTCCCAAGCATCAATATCTAAATAATGCATTACAAATAGTTTAAAATATCTTTTATAGAATTTAATTTAAGGTAATCTCCATTATCCTCTCCTTCTTTAACCTTTTCGTGTTCCCAGGTAGTATGAAAAGGAACATGAACCGCTTTTGCGCCAATATTAACCAAAGGCAAAACGTCTGATTTTAAAGAGTTTCCAATCATTAAAAACTCGGATTCTTTTATTTCTAAATGCTCTAATAGATTTTGATAATTTTTTTCTTTTTTATCACTTAACACCTCAACATGATGAAAGTATTTTTCTAAACCAGAGCGTTCTACTTTTCTTTCTTGATCTAACAAATCTCCTTTTGTTAAAACAATTAATCTATACTTACTTTGTAAATTTTCTAGAACTTCTTCTATACCATTTAGCAATTCTACTGGCTGTGTTATCATTCTTTTTCCTATATCTAGAATTTGATTAATAACTTTTTGAGGCACATTATTGTTAGACAAATCCATCGCAGATTCTACCATAGACAATGTAAATCCTTTTATACCATAACCGTATAAATGAAGATTTTTAATTTCCATCTTAAACAATTCTTGGTCTATTTTATTTTTGGTTTCATAGCCATCTAACAGACTTGCAAATTCTTCTTCGGCCTGTCTAAAATAGGTTTCATTTACCCAAAGTGTATCATCTGCATCAAAACCAATAACTTTTATATTACTATAATCTACTTCCATTCTGCTCTTGCTCTTTTTAAATCTTCAGGGGTATCTATTTCTATTCCACTTACAGTTGTTTCTACCATTTTTATTGTTTTCCCATATTCTAAGTAACGAATAGCTTCTATTTTCTCTACAGCCTCTAACATTAACATAGGTAAACGCTGAAAATCCATTAAAGCACTTTTCCTAAAAGCATAAATTCCTTTATGCTTATAATACGTACTTTCTATATTTGTATCTCTAGGGTAAGGAATTGGAGAACGAGAAAAATACAATGCAAAATTTTCTTTATTTACTATAACCTTAACTGTGTTTGGGTTACTTATTTCTTCTAAATCAGTGATTTTAACCATTAAAGACGCTAAATCTATTTCTTTATTAGGGTCGTTTTTAAAAACTTCTAAAACAGCAGCTAAACTCTCTCTATCCGTAAAAGGTTCATCTCCTTGCACATTAACAATAATATCTACCTCTAAATTTTCTACAGCTTCTGCTATACGATCACTCCCACAATCGTGCTCTTTAATACTTTTTATAACATTACCACCAGCTTTTTCTATAGTTTCATAGATAAGGTCATTATCCGTTACCACATATACCTCATCAAATAAATTTGTATGTACTGCAGCTTCATATGTTCTAAGTATTACTGGTTTTCCCGCAAGGTCTTGCATTAATTTTGCGGGGAATCTAGAAGCGGCATACCGAGCCGGAATCATTGCTATTACTTTCACGCTATTGATGGTTATATTAATTACTTTTTGGTCTTAATTTTCTATAAATTGAAAATATTATAACCAAAATTATTATTACTAAAACTGCTGCTAATATTGGAGCAAAAATGGAAGCCGTAGTAACTGCTACTGCTGTTCCGGTTTCTATTGTTGCAACAACGGGATTAGCCAATCCTCCTGTAGTTGCAGTAGAAGCCAAACGAGTGGTTGCCCCTGCCCCTTTTATTGCAGTTGCTGTACCACCTCCTGCAATTATTGCCAAAGACCATGTTACTACCGGGTCTAAATTTGCTACAGTAGACACCATCACTGCTGTACCAGCAATAGCTGCCAAAGGTACTGCAAAACTATCTAAAAGATTATCTACCCAAGGAATAAAATAAGCAAACAGTTCTACTAAGGTAGCTACACCTAGCGTAACAACAGCCGCTAAACTACCAATCCATTCCCAGCTATTATTTAGTTCCCAGATATTAAAATAAGAAGCTAAACTTAAAGCAAACAAAGGCAAGAATACTCTAAATCCTACAGATGCTGCTAAACCTACTCCAAGAAATACACTTAAAATTGTTTCTGTTGTCATTTTTTATGCTCTTAATTTTCAAAAAAATTACTCTTAAAACCAATTAAATATAATTGTTTTTTTGCTCTAGTTACTGCAGTATATAACCACCTTAAATACTCTTTATCTATGCCGTTTGGCATATATGGCTGTTCTACAAAAACAGTATTCCATTGCCCACCTTGCGATTTATGACATGTTATAGCATAAGAGAATTTTACCTGCAAAGCATTAAAAAACTTATTATTCTTAACTGCTAAGAATTTTTTATACTTAGAAGATTCCTGCTCATAATCCTTCATTACTTCTTGGTACAATTTGTTCCCATCTTCATAGGATAATGAAGGGGACTCTGCACTAATAGTGTCTAATAAAAGAACAGTTTCAAAAGG
Organism: Maribacter vaceletii; assembly: GCF_003634105.1. Taxonomy (GTDB): domain Bacteria; phylum Bacteroidota; class Bacteroidia; order Flavobacteriales; family Flavobacteriaceae; genus Maribacter_B; species Maribacter_B vaceletii. Next base: position 245,702 of record NZ_RBIQ01000010.1, read on the forward strand.
TTTTTGGTTAGGATAATCTACCATAGTTACTTTAACCTCTGCAAATTTAAAGCCATAAATTTCTTTAAATCTAAAAATCTCTAAAATTTCAATAATATCCCCATTAGCAATAAAACCAGCTTCAGATTCTGGCTTTAACCAAAAGTAGTTGTTCTTAACCACCATCATATAATCGCCAACCGCAAGTTCATTTTCTAAAAATAAAATTCTACTTCTTATATTTTCATTATAAAGATTTGCTCTTTTATTAGATCGTACTATAAACGCCGTTTCTTCTTTTCCATTTTCAGAGTAAGAGGCATCAATAGCTTCCTGAATTTCATAACCATCCTGCAACCTTACTATATCTTTAAATGACTCTACATTAAATTTAAATGTATCGTAAAAAGAACCTTGCAACTCTTCTCTTAATAAAGTGGCATTTACTAATATTCCGGAATTTTCTGCTTGCCTTACTACCTCATCTAACTCTAATTTAATAACGTCTTTATTATAGTTTAAGGAAAGTTTATCCGCATCCAAAGCAGGACTTAAACTTAAATGTACTGGCGGTAACTGTGCTGTGTCTCCTATTAATATAAGTTTACAATTATGACCAGAATACACAAACTGTATTAAATCATCTAACAAAGAACCATTTTCAAATAATTTAGAATCTGCTGGCCTATCCGGTATCATTGAAGCCTCATCGACAATAAATATAGTGTTCCTATGTTTATTAGGCGCCATAACAAACTGTACGCCTCCTCCACTTTGCTTTTTAGGAAAATATATTTTCCTGTGTATAGTAAAAGCTTTTGTATTGGAATAGTTAGACATAACCTTAGCAGCTCTACCCGTAGGAGCCATAAGAACAGCTTTACTACCTACTTGCCACAAACAACTTACCATGGTTCCTATTAAAGTTGTTTTACCAGTACCTGCAAAACCTTTTAGCAAAAAGACTTGTTCTTTTTCCTTAGATAATATATAGGTAGCTAATTTTTGTAAAGCCACAATTTGCTTTAATGTAGGTTCATGTGGAAACTTAGATTTTAGTAAGCTAAAAAAGGAAGCATCAGTAATAGATTTCATATAACATCAAATATAATCAGGATTTTTTCTAGAAAACCTTTTACGATTAAAAAAAAATTGTAGATTTGTGAGAACCACTAAATATAATTAACACATACAAAATGAAGACCATAATACAAATTGTACTTTGGATTGCGTGCATCGGTTTAGGATATGCTATTTATCAATCAGTTAACGGACCAATCGAATTTAAAAAAGTAAAACAAGAACGTTTTGCAAAAGTTGTTTCTAAATTAAAAGACATTAAAAATTCACAAGAAGCCTATAAAACTGTAACTGGAAAGTATGCAAATGACTTTAAAGGTCTTATTGATTTTGTAGAAAGAGGAAAATATACCATAACACAACAAAGAGATTCTTCTTTCATGCAGTTTGATGAAACGTATCAAATTGATGTCTTAAAAGAAGTAAAAATTATAGATACTCTAGGATTTGTATCTGTAAAAGATTCTTTATTTAAGAAAGATGACCGTTACAAAACTATGATGAATGTTCCTGGTGCTGCAAATGGTGAAAAATTTACTATGAAATCTTCTGTTATTGAAAAAAGTGGCTATAAAGCTCCTGTTTTTGAAGCAAAAGTTGAAAAAAGCGTAGTACTATACGACCAACCTAAAACTCTTTTAGAACGTGAAAATTCTCACGCAAGTGTTGAAGAAGTTAATGGTAGTACAATTAAAGTTGGTTCTCTAGACGAAGTTAGCACAAGTGGTAACTGGCCTCCTATTTATGACAAAAAGAACGAATAATATTACCAACATCGGAGATAACGATTATAAGAAATTGTCCATTCAAATTAGTTTGAATGGACTTTCTTTTTGTATTGCAGATACAATTAGCAATAAAATCATTGCCTCTAAAAGTTTACTTTTTAAAGAAGAAGTAAATCCTAATGCTTTAGTAAAAGAACTAAAGCCTGTTTTAGAAGAAAATAACATAACTGCCCAAAAATTTTCTGAGGTTATCGTTATTCACAAAAACCTATTATACAGTTTGGTTCCTAAGGCATTATTTAATCCAAATGAACTTGAAAGTTATTTAAACTTTAATTCTAAAATTCTTGCTACAGATCTTTTAGCTTATGATGAAATAGAAAATCATGACATAATACCTGTCTATGTTCCTTTTGTTAACATTAATAATTATATATATGACCTTTTTGGAGAATTTACATATAAGCACAATAGTTCTGTAATGATCCAAACGCTTTTAGGACTCTCTAACACCTCCAAAGAAGCTATTTGTTATATTCATGTTTCTGAAAAATATATGGATATAACTATCTTAAAAAACAAAAAAATAATATTACATAACTCTTTTAACTTTAACTCTAAAGAAGATTTTATTTATTACATTCTTTTTACTTTAGAACAACTAAACTTAGATCCAGAAACAGTTGTATTAAAGCTTTTTGGAGCAATAGAAGAAGGAGACAACTTATATGATATAAGCTATAAATACATAAAAAATATAACCATATTTATTCCAAAAAATACGTATCATCCAATAGATGAATCTAATTCTGAGGCAATAGATTTTACAGTTTTAAATGCTTTATAATGCGAATAATCTCTGGAAAACATAAAGGAAGATATTTACAAGCCCCAAAAAAACTGCCTGTAAGACCAACTACAGACATGGCTAAAGAAGCACTATTTAACATATTAAATAACTTATATTATTTAGAAGATCTAGTGGTTTTAGATTTATTTTCTGGAACTGGTAACATTAGTTTTGAATTTGCATCTAGAGGCACCACACAGTTAACAGCAGTAGATGCTAATTATGGCTGCATCCAATACATTGATAAAATTTCAAAAGAATTAGAGTTTACTATTGACACCATTAAGAGTGATGTTTTTCAATATCTAGAAAAAGCAGCGCAAAAAAGCACTGTTATTTTTGCAGATCCACCTTATGATTTATCTATTGAGGATTTTTCTAAAATTCCAGAACTAGTACTTAAAAACAATTTATTATTAGATAATGGCGTATTAATTGTAGAACACTCTAAACATACAGATTTATCTATTTTAGATAATTTTACAAATCAAAGAAAATATGGCGGTAGTGTTTTTAGTTTCTTTGAACAGAACCCGGATTAATCAAGACACCCTTTGCAATGAAAAAACATCATTATAATATAAAAACTGTTTGGACTGGCAATGAAGGTACTGGAACAAAAAACTACAAGACTTACAACAGGAATCACTCTATTAACGGCGAAGGAAAATATACTGAAATACTTGGTTCTTCTGACCCTGCATTCTTAGGAGATAAAACACGCTACAATCCAGAAGACTTGTTCTTATCATCTATCTCATCTTGTCATATGCTTTGGTATTTACACTTATGCGCTACTAATAACATTATTATTACCTCTTATAAAGATAATGCAACTGGTTGTATGGAAGAAAGCCCCAATGGTAATGGGAAATTTACAAGTGTAACCTTAAATCCTTTAATTACCATAACAAATAGCTCTGACAAAGAAAAAGCTATGGCTTTACATGAAAAAGCTAATGAAATGTGCTTTATCGCTAATTCTTGTAATTTTAAAATAAAACATAAAGCTACAATTCTAATAGAATAAAAAAGCAGGCCATAAGCCGGATTCTGTCTTTGTTAAAAAACAAAACCTTATCATTTATCTAGACTATTAGTTACCCAATAGCTCTAACCGCCTACCCTTCAGCTCGGGCGTGCAGCCCTCAAACACTGATTTACGTGACGTTTCACCGTATAGAGTTTACCTGGTTTCACTACAGCATTACCTGTACATACTTTCTGTTGCACTTGTCCGTCCCAATAAATGGGAGACGGGTGTTACCCGCTATACTGCACTATGGTGTCCGGACTTTCCTCTCTTCACACAAGGTGAACAGCGATAAGGAGACCTGCTAACCGCAAATGTAACCTAATTGTTGATAAATATGTAGCTATTATTATTTAAATGAAGTTCTAAATCTAATGCTATTTTTATATTTGTAATACTATACATGTTTCATGTTGTGTAGCATCAGAATTAAAAATAGCATATTTGGAACCTTTTATTGTATCGGCACGTAAGTACAGACCCAAAACATTTAAAGATGTTGTAGGGCAACAAGCTATAACCAATACGCTATTAAATGCTATAGATAGTAATCATTTAGCACAAGCGCTACTTTTTTGTGGTCCTCGTGGGGTTGGTAAAACAACCTGTGCTAGAATATTAGCAAAACAAATAAACCAAGATGATTCTCAAAATTCTGATGAAGATTTTGCTTTTAATATTTTTGAACTAGATGCAGCATCTAACAACTCTGTAGATGATATTCGTAGTCTTATAGACCAGGTTCGCATACCACCACAAGTTGGAAAATACAAAGTATATATTATTGATGAGGTACACATGCTAACGCAATCTGCCTTTAATGCTTTTCTTAAAACTTTAGAAGAGCCTCCTAAACATGCTATCTTTATTTTAGCAACTACAGAGAAACATAAAATAATACCAACTATTTTATCTCGTTGCCAAATATTCGATTTTAAGCGTATCACAGTTAAAGACGCTACGGAATATTTAAAATACATAGCAGAAAATCAGGGGATAAAAGCAGAAGAAGAAGCATTACATATTATAGCACAAAAAGCAGATGGCGCCATGCGAGATGCGCTTTCAATTTTTGACCGTGTAGTAAGCTTTTCTGGAACAACACTTACAAGAAAAGCCGTTACAGAAAACTTAAATGTATTAGATTACGATACATATTTTTCTGCTACAGATTATATCTTAGAACATAACATACCAAAAGCTTTAATTCTTTTTAATAAAACTCTTTCTTTAGGTTTTGATGGCCACCATTTTATAAGTGGTTTAGCATCACATTTTAGAGATTTAATGGTATGCCAACACCAAGAGACAATACCTTTATTAGAAGTTGGAGAGGTAACAAAAAAGAAATACCAAGAACAAGCAAAAAAAGCATCGGCTTCTTTTTTACTTCAAGCATTAGACATTGCAAATGATTGTGACTTAAAGTATAAAACCAGTAAAAACCAACGATTACTTGTAGAACTTACTTTAATGAAGTTATCCTCTATCAATTTTGATGGAGAAAAAAAAAATCCTGAATCCGTAGCATTACACAATAAAACTATTTCATTTATTGCCCCTGCTTCTTTCTTTCATTCTAAAAAAGAGAAATCTTCTACCAATACTGTAAAAACAGAAAATAGCAAACCAATTGTAGAAGAACAACAAGAAACTGTACTACCACAAAATACAGTTTCAACCCTTGAAACCAAAGTATCTACAATTACAAAAGAAGTTCCTACTAAAACTCCTACTCCCAAAAAAATAGATTTAAAAAATCCAACAAAAAGAGTTTCTGGTTTATCTATATCTAGCCTTAAAGCCAAAAAAGAACATGAGTTAAATAAAAAAGAACTCGTAATTGATGAATCTAAACTTCCAAAAGATATTGTATCCGAAGAAAAATTACAGAAACTATGGGCAGAATTTGTTAATGTGATTGATGCTAAAGGACAAAAAATACTAGCATCTAACCTAAATGCAGATATTCCAAAACTTAAAAATGAAACTAGCATACATATAGAACTTCCTAATGATACTATGAGAAAAGAAGTAGAGCGGGAACAATATGAACTCATGGAGTTTTTAAAAAAACAGCTAAATAATTATTTTTTAGAGCTTAAAATTAAAGTAAACGAAACTACAGAAACTAAATTTGCATTTACACCCGAAGAAAAATACGAGAAACTAAGACAAAAAAATCCTGTAATAGATTTACTCCGAAAAGAATTTGATATGGATTTAACCTAATTTTTTCTTAGCTCTAAAAGAAAATATGATAAACATTATAGCCATAATGAGCAATCCAAAAGCCTCTCTAGCCTCTTCAATATTTTTAATATCTCCAGCTCCTATTTCGAAACCCTCAAATTTTTCTGGATACATATAAAAAAATCCAAAAAAACTAATTGCAGCTGTTAAAGCTAACAAAATTGGGTGTATTTTATTTAAAGCAAAAGCAATAGAAAGTATTGTTGCACAAGAATATATAACAATCCAAAGCATTGGATCTGGGTCATTGTATTGTAATAATGCAGAAACAAAACATAATATCCCGTATAAAAAACCTAAATATTCATCTAATTTTTGCATACTAATAAAAAGTAAAATGTATTATATCTTTCAAAGATACTATTTTGATGTGATTATGTTTACTTGTACATTTGATTTCATTTTATATTATGCTAGGACTTAAACTACCAACAGACCCAAGATGGGTTAATATTGTAGAAAAAAATATTGATGAAATACTTACTGACCATGCTTATTGCGAGCAAAAAGCAGCAAGTACAGCTATTTCTTTGATAGTTTCTTTTCCAGAATACACAGAACTTACCCAAGAAATGATAGCTCTTTCTAGAGAAGAAATGGGGCATTTTAAAATGGTTCATGACCGTATATTGGCACGTGGCAAAACTTTAGGAAGAGATCGTAAAGATTCTTATGTAATAGAACTCTTAAAATTTTTTCCAAAAGGTGGTAGCAGAACTACGCAGTTAGTACATAGATTATTATATGCCGCACTAATTGAAGCTCGTAGCTGTGAGCGTTTTAGACTATTATCTGAAGAACTTGAAGATAAAGAATTGGCAGAATTCTATCATAAACTTATGGTAAGCGAAGCTGGGCACTACACTATGTTTTTACAATTTGCAAGACAATATGGGGACACCGAAGAAGTAAATAAAAAGTGGCAAGACTTACTTACTTATGAAGCTGAGATAATGAAAGACCTTGGTAGTAAAGAAACGGTACATGGTTAAGTAAACTACCCCGAGTCAACTCCACGAGGCATTTATTAGGAAACTAATTTTGATTTCGAGGCAAGCCTCGGAGTATTTAAATCTCGATTATCGAGTAAACTATATGTGCATATGCTGGAATTCATTAAAATCAAACCGAAACTATTTTGTCTTTAATTTAGCCTGTTCAAATGTAATATCCTTATAAAGAATTATTTTATCTATCTGTAGAAATTTTGACCTCCCAGATATTTTCAGTGTATAAAATCCTGGTTTATCAAATTTAACCTTCATCCACGGCTGGTCGCCATGTAAATCAAGTTGTCCATTACATTCAAAAATATTTTTACTGCGCCCAACAAATTTGTAAAAACCTTTTAAATTTCCGCGCCCTATTTGAGTAGCATCAGGAAAGTTTATCCAAGCATCATTAGATTTATCTCCTTCAGCCTCTAAAGGTTGCCTCATATACCATTTAACAGTATATGTTCCCGGTTTAGAAATTTCAAATTGGGATATAATCGTTTCTTTATTATCGACTTTTTTATAGTTATTAGCTCCAAAATAAGTAATATATTTATTTCCTGAAGCCGAATTATCCTTAATCATTTTCCATTGCCCATGAAGGTCAAATTTCTCACCTTCAATAACAATTATTTCAGAATCATTACTCCTATCTACTGCTTTTTCGACACAATGAAATTTAAGCTCAGTCCACCTTCCTCTAGAAAATGCAAATTGATTTCCCTCTGGCACTTTACCATTAGAATGAGAGTTAAAAGCTATTTGTATATCATTAATAGCTCTAAGTCTTACATTTCTAAAACTATGATTTTGTACTTCATAATCCTTGGAAGTATCAGAATTACTTACCTCTTTAATTAATTCTCCATTAATAATTAATTTATAAGACGATTCACCATCAATTTCTTTCAATGTTTTGAGTGTCAAATAATAGAGCCCCCTTGGCATTGTAAGTTCTACTTTACTAGCAGCATACATGTTTTGATATTTTGATGCATCAATAGCTAATGCTTTTCTGTGAGAATCAATATAAGGAGCCACATACCCTGGAATATTAATTATAGGAAAATCTTTTATGGCCTCAAGAGTAAACTTATCGTTCTCATCAAGCTTTTTTGTTAAAGCAATACCTTGCACTGCATTTGGTATACCATCTCCTAAAAATAATTTAAATTTTTCTGGGCTTCCATTCTCATCTTCAGTTAATAACCAATACAGCATACCAACGTCTGATATATCAGCTTTACCTGTATCATGAGCCAACATCCTTGTATATAGCCAACGAAGACTCTCATCTTTGTGGTCTCGCATCCAATACCAAGGAGAAAAATTTTTACCAGAACACCACAAAATATCAGGCTCACTACATGCATTTTGATCTTTAATTTTATGATACTGTATACGCTGACCGGATATTCTTTGAATATCAGCCCATGTATGATGCCACTCTCTACGCTTTTCTTTTTCATTAAAACCGCTATGTGAAATAAGTTTTACATGACTCAAAGCTTTTAAACCTCCAATATCGATTGTTTTCTCTACTGCCTGATATACAAATTCGGACAAACCAGCATGCAAAAAATATAGCGGGTCTTCTGCCGTAGACTTTGCCATTTCTTTTGCTAAATGAAGGATAGCTTTTTCTTTTTGCGCTGTAACATCAAAAAAGTTAGAAGAATCAAAATTCCACCGAATAATACCGCCATCACAACTAATTTTGTTTTGGTTTTCACTATCTGGTCCTTCCGGAGCGTCTATAAAATTATTATATGAATAATGCACCAAATTATCTTGCATTTCCTTTTTTGCTAAAACTGCAAGAATAGCAGCGTTAGCACCCCAATCATCTGGGTCACCAATTGGCCATTTATATTCATTATCTGGAGCACTATTACCATCAGCACTTATAGCAATTCTATGATTGTTATAGTCCCAAGCTTGTCCAAAACTCTTTAGGAAAAGAATTTGAATTATTAAAAATATAAAGGTTTTTAATTTCATTTTTAAATTTTCTATAACGGTTCTTGAAACCGTTCTAAAGTTAATACCTGCATTATATTAGTAGTTAAATAGTCTTGTTTAAAGTTAATTTTCATGAGGCACCATAATATATTAACAAAAAACACATTTCAATAAGGACTATAAAATTTTTCTGATTTGACAATAAATCTTCTTCACGATTATCAATATCTGCCTTAACTTCTTTCCAAAATTTGAACATATGTACTTATAGAACCTACTAATACAATTTTTAAATTTATATATGGCGTGTTCTTTTACAAAATAATTTCTTCTTTATTTCACAAAGCCATATACAATAGTATGCTTAATTGAAATAAAAAAACTGCTAAATCTATAATTTTGGGTTATAAAACGGTGATTGCAACAGTTACTAACCACCTTTAAACTATTAATTATCAACAACTAAACACTCTATATAACAATTATATTATGTAATATATACATTAAAGTAAAATCGTAGTATTTTTGTATCCTATGATAACCGAGAAAGAAAAAAAGTCTATTAACAAAGCACTTAATCAAATTTGCTCGCATAGAATTTTTTTAAACTCACCTACACATATTTTATTATTAAAATACCTAGTTAAAAAAACAATTAATGAAGAAGAAATAAATGAAGTTACTATTGGAAGTAATCTTTATGGAATTGATTATTCAGAAAACAAACGAAATAGTACCGTCCGTTCCTACATGTATAAACTTCGTAAAAAACTAACGGAATACTACAAAGAAACGGAGGGGAATGAAGATATTATTTTCGAGATTATTAAAGGACAGTATAATCTAAGTTTCTTGTCTGTTGATGAGTATTACAAATCTAAGCCCAACTACAGTAAATCAGTAAAGATTCCGACAAAATATATTAAACTAGCATTCGTATTTTTAATAATTACAATAGCATCTTTATTAGTTATCCAGAAATACTTAAAAAAACCAAGTTTTATATGGGAAGACTATTTTAGGAAAGGCGCCAAAAATTTACTTGTACTTTCTGACCAATTCATAGTTTATGAAAAGCTAACTGACGGTAAAACTTATGGGGTTTCATACCCAGAAATTAATAATTATAATGATTTTATTAAATACACAAAAGCGCACACTGATAAAGAGTTAAGTACAACAGATTATACACTAATGTCTAAGATGGCACCGTATACAACTAAGGCTCTAAGTTATTGGTTCTGTTCTAATGATTCTGATTTTCAACTAGAACTGGAGAGCAAACTTAAATATAAAGACATACAAAACCACAATATTTTATTTATAGGACAGTATAAAACGATGAATTTATCTAAATCATTATTCTTAAAAAAAAGTAAAATATTTGCTACTTTTAATGACGGATTTAAGTACACAAAAGACGGTATCGAAAAAATTTATAACACCGAATTTAGCGCTAATGAAAAAGTGGAATACGCAATGGTTTCTTACACATCCCTAAACCCTAATAAAAGTGCTTTATACTTTGTATCAAACAATGATATTGGTGTAATGGCCACTGTAAGAAAATTTACTAACAAAAAATGGCTAGCAACATTTAAAAGTGAATTACAAGGTAAATCACAACATTTTAATGCTCTTTTTCGTGTAAGTGGATTACAACGAACAGATATTAGTTGTGAATTAATTAAATTAGAAATAGTAAATTAGTTAAATCACTTTTAACCTAGGCTTTTTTCTTTTTAGAATGATAAAGCGTTTTTATTATACCATCTGACAATCCTATTTTAGGAACATATATTTTCTTGACAACACTCCACTTTGCAGCCGATAGAAATATCCGTGCGGCTGGTATAATAACATCTGCCCTATCTGGATTTAAACCTAATTCTGATATACGATTCTCATAACTTAAACTATCTAAAAACTTGTATTGTGCATTAAGCCATATATAAGAAAGTGCTTGTCCTTCTTTCCTACCAGACATTTTATGTAACTTATTAATGTTTCCTCCAGAACCAATAATAGAAAGTTTTTCTAAACTATCTGTATTAGTTTCTATCCATTTTTTAAGGTTATCCCAAACTTCTTGTTTTACCATATCATTTAACAAACGTACAGTACCTAATTTAAATGATTTAGATATTTTTATTTTTCCATTAGTGAATATGGTAAATTCTGTACTACCACCACCAACGTCTATATACAAATAAGACTGATCCTCCTTGATTAAACTTTTTAAATCTGTAGATGCAATAATTGCAGCTTCCTGTTTTCCGTTAATTAAATCTATAGAAACACCAGCTTCTTTTTTTATTTTCTCAATAATTTCTGTACCATTACTTGCTTCTCTCATTGCAGATGTGGCACAAGCCCTATAATCTTCTACTCCTGCAACCTCCATTAAAAGTTTAAAGGCTTTCATAGATTTTAGCATTCTAATTTCGTTTTTCTCGGATATTTCTCCTTTTGTAAAAGAGTCTTCTCCTAAACGAACAGCAACACGTACTAATGCACTTTTTCTAAACTGCGTTTTTTTTCCTTCTTCCTCTATTACGTTATGTGTTAATAAACGTATTGCATTAGAGCCTATATCTATTGCTGCAAATTTTCTAACCTTCAAATTTCTGCCTTTTTATTGCAAATTTAATTTATTTAAATAATAGTTGTAGCTTACAAACTGAGATCTACTTGCCTCTTCTCCTCCTTCTTTATAAGCATTATCTTGTTTGTCTGAAAAAATACGAGCTTTAACATTATCATTCCAACAAATATCAAACGTATCTAAAATTTCTTTTTTAATATCTTCATCATAGATTGGGCATCCTACCTCTACTCTATTGTCTAGATTCCTTGTCATCCAATCCGCAGAAGATATATACACTTTAGAATCTCCGTCATTACCAAAAATAAAAACTCTAGAATGTTCTAAAAATTTATCTACTACACTAATTGCTTCTATATTTTCACTCATTCCTTTTACACCAGGAATTAAGCAACAGATTCCTCTAATTATCAATTGTATTTTTACCCCCGCATTACTAGCTTCATATAATTTATCAATCATTTTATACGATGTAAAGCTATTCATCTTAATTTTAATAAAAGCCTCTTTACCTTCGTTGGCATTTTGTATTTCCTTTTCAATGAATTTAATAAATGTACTTTTTGTATAATGTGGAGAAACTATTAAATGTTTGTATTTATTAATTTTATAGGTAGTCTCAAAAAAGTCAAAAACTTTATTTAACTCCTTCAAAATTGCATCATGTGCAGTAAACAACGTAAAATCTGTATATATTTTAGCGGTAGACTCGTTAAAATTACCAGTACTAACAAAGCCATATCTTTTTAAACCATTTTCTTCTTCACGCTCTACTAAACATATTTTACTATGTACTTTTAACCCTGGAACTCCGAAAATTAATTTAACACCTTCTGACTGTAATTGCTCAGCATATTCAATATTTGCTTGCTCATCAAAACGTGCTTGTAATTCTATTTGTACTGTTACTTGTTTCCCATTCTTAACTGCATTTATTAGACAAGCTGCCACTTGAGAATCGTTTGCAAGTCTATAAACAGTAATTTTTATAGACCTTACATTTGGGTCTAAAGCTGCTTCTCTTAAAAATTTAATTATATAAGAAAAAGTATGGTATGGTGTATATAATAAATAGTCTTTTTTAGCAATAGACTCTATAATACTACCTTCGGTATTTAAGCCTTTAACAGGCAAAGGTTTTATTTTGTCGTATAACAAATCTTGTCTTCCCAAGCTTGGAAACCCCATATAATCTCTACGGTTATGGTAACGCCCGCCGGGAATAACACTATCTGTATCTTCCACTTCCATTTTTTCTTTTAGATAGGATAAGGTATCTGCCCTTATACTTTTATCATACACAAAACGTACTGGGTCACTAACTTTTCTATGTTCTACACTAGAGGATATTTTTTCTATAAAACTCTTACTTAAATCGTTATCAATATCTAATTCTGCATCTCTGGTAATTTTAATCATATGCGCAGAAATAGACTCATAATCGAACATAGTAAATATACTACCAAGGCAATATCTAATTAAATCATCTAATAGTATAATATAGTCTTTATCTCCTTCTTTAGGAAGAACTACAAAACGATCTATCCCTTTAGGAATTTCTATTAAAGCAAACCTTTTTAGTTTTTTCCCTTTTTCTTCTTTTAAAAGTATTCTTACAGCCAAATATGCTGCGGTATCTTTTAGGGTAGGAAACTTATTTACATCACTTAAAATAATAGTCATTAGTTGCGGACCTACCTTTTGCAAAAAATAATTTTTGGCAAACTCTTTTTGACTATCGTTGAGTTCCGTTTCTTTTATTATAAAAATATTTTGCGCCTCTAGTTCCTCTTCTACCTTTTTTAATATTCCTAAACTTTTTGTTTGCTGATAAATTACGATTTTAGTTATCTCTTCTAAAAGGTCCTTAGCTTTTTCGCCGCCCAAGACACTTTTTCCATTCTTACCAGCCTCTACAATACGCTTTACAGTAGCATACCTAACTTTAAAAAACTCATCTAAGTTGTTAGAAAAAATTCCTAAAAAACGCATGCGTTCTATTAAAGGAACATTAGTGTCTGCACTTTCTTGTAGCACCCTTTCATTAAATAACAACCAACTTATTTCTCTATTTATGTATTGATTCTTATTTTTTATCATACCCTTAATTGTTTTGGAAAAATGACTTGTTTTGTTATTCCTTTAGTAACAGAAGACCATTTATCTTCGTTAAATTGTAAATGTACCAAACCGCTGGTCGGAACGTTTTCAATATAGTTATTTCCTAAAGAATTAGCAATATGCGTAAACGCATAATTATGTCCAAATATTACTATTGTATTTAAATTATTATCTATCGTTTTTACAAAAGAAAGAACACTTTCCCCAGAAAAATCATACAACTCATTGGAAATCTGAAAATTAGAAAAATCATGTTTTAGCTCTCTACAAAATATCATACTTGTATGTAACGCTCTATTTGCAGGACTAGAAAACACGTAGTCTATATTTAATTGTTGTTTTCTTAACACTTCAGCTACCAAAAAAGCATCATTAATGCCTCTTTCTTTTAGCGGACGGTCTTTATCCTTTACATTATACTCCCAAGAAGATTTACCATGACGAACTAAAATTAAATTTTTCATACACAATTTATGGGGCTAAACGTTCTACTTTCCAGTTAAAATCTTCTTGTATTTCAAAACGGATTCTATCATGTAATCTATTAGGTCTTCCTTGCCAAAATTCCATCGATACAGGTTTTACAATATAACCACCCCAATACTCTGGACGCTTTATTTCTTTATTTTGATATTCCTCCTCTAATTTTTTTAGTTTTCCTTCTAAAACTTCCCTAGAAGCTATAACATTACTTTGGTTAGATACAATTGCCCCTAATTTACTGCCATCTGGTCTAGACTCAAAATAGCCATCCGATAGGTTTTTTGCAATTTTTTCGGCTCTTCCTTTTATAATTATTTGGCGTTCTAAATTTGGCCAAAAAAAAGACAAGCACACATTAGGGTTTTCAGAAATTGCTTTCCCCTTTTCACTGGTATAATTGGTATAAAATATAAAACCCTCGAAAGTATATTTTTTTAAAAGCACGACTCGGTTTTTTGGATAACCATCTAAACCTATCGTGGAGACTGTCATTGCATTAGCTTCATCTACTCCTTTAGAAGCTTCCACCTCATAAAACCACTTCTGAAAAACCTCCATTGGGTTATCTGAAATAGCTTCCTCTACAAGTTCACTTTTCTCGTAGGATTTTCTATAATTACCTAAGTCTTTTTGCATTATTTTCTAGTCTATTTACAAGATACACAAAGTTCTGCAAAAGAAGGGACAAAGAAAAAAATGAGAGGGTATTTATTAAAATTCAAAGACTTTTCCGTCTTCCGCTAAATGCACATTAGCAAAAACTTCTTGCGCCTCTGTTTTAAATAACTCTATAGATTTATATCTGGTAGAGTAATGACCTAAAACCAGAGTGCCAACTTCAGCATCTTTTGCAATAGTAGCTGCTTCTTTTGCTGTAGAATGCTTTGTTTTAACCGCTAAATCTTCTTGCGTATGTAAAAAAGTAGATTCATGGTAAAGAGCTGTAGTATTTTTAATAATTGGAACTATATCTGGCTTATACGCCGTATCACTACAAAAAGCATAGCTTTTAGGAGCATCTGGATCTATTGTTAGTTCTGAATTTGAAATAGTTTCTCTAGTATCTAAAGTAATATCTTTTCCACTTTTTATTTTTTGATAGTAGACTTTATCAATTTTATACTTTTCTACCGCTTCTACATGTAACTTTCTAAGCCCTTTTTTTTCTTTAAACAAATATCCATTGGTATATACTCTATGGTTTAAAGGGATAGTTTCTACAGTAACTTTATCATCCTCATACACCAACACAGATTCTTTAGCTGTAATCTCATGAAAATACAAATTATAATTAGTCCATGAATCTCCTAGTTTAAGAAGCATCGTAATTGCTTCTTTTATTCCCTTAGGACCATGAATATGCAATTCTTTGTCGCGTCCTAATAATCTAAATGTAGAAACTAAACCAGGCAAACCAAAAAAATGATCCCCATGTAAATGTGAAATAAAAATATGATTTATTCTAGAAAATTTAATCTTATGCTTACGTAATTGCACTTGTGTTCCCTCGCCACAATCTATTAAAAACATATGGTTTTTAATTTCGAGTAATTGCGCTGTTGGGTTTGTTAATGTCCTTGGTGTAGCTGCATAACAACCTAATATGGTTAGCTTTATCATTAATTAAAAATCAAGATCTCTTTCTATTTCTTCCATTTCTATAATATCTTTTGCTTCCTGTATGGTAGGAACTACGCAAAGCTCTTCTGGAACGTCGTCATAAGATACTTTATTAGTAACTAATACAAAAGATTTTTTTAAAGCTCTATGATTATTTGATAAATGCAAAAATTCTAATACATCATTTGCAGTAATTGCATCAAAAGAAAAAAGATTTACAATAATATTATCCTTATTTATTTTAGAATATTCTTTATTTAAATTATCCAAAAACACATTTAAAGTTATATTTTCCTGAAAAACAATAGTAGTATTTCCTTCTTTAGTAAAAATCATGATTATTTAATTTTTGCTGCTAATAAGTAAATTACAGCCATACGAATGGCTACTCCATTTTCTACTTGATTTAAGATTATAGATTGTTTAGAATCTGCTACATCACTAGTTATTTCTACCCCCCTATTTATTGGGCCTGGGTGCATAATTACTATTTCTTTATCTAAACTATTTAATAATGCCTTATTTACTCCATATTGTTGTGTATACTCTCTTGTAGTTGGGAAATAACTAATATCTAACCTCTCATTCTGAATACGCAACATATTAGCAACATCGCACCAATTTAAAGCTTTTCTTAAATTAGTCTCTACCTCTACTCCTAAAGACTCTATATATTTTGGTATTAATGTTTTAGGCCCACAAACTTTAACATTAGCTCCAAGCAATTTTAGTGCAAAAATATTAGATAACGCTACTCTAGAGTGCAAAATATCGCCAACGATAACCACATTTTTTCCTGCAACATCTCCAAATTTTTCTCTAATAGAAAAGCTATCCAATAAGGCTTGTGTTGGGTGCTCATGTGCCCCGTCTCCTGCGTTTATTATAGCAGCTTTTACATGTCTAGACAAGAATATCCCTGCACCAGGATTTGGATGACGCATAACAACCATATCTACTTTCATAGATAATATGTTATTCACCGTATCTATTAAAGTTTCTCCTTTTTTAACGGAAGATTGTCCTGCAGAAAAATTAATTACATCTGCAGAGAGTCTTTTCTCTGCTAACTCAAAAGAAAGTTTTGTTCTTGTACTGTTCTCAAAAAAGATATTCGCAATATTTATATCTCTTAAAGAAGGTACTTTTTTAATAGACCTATTTATTACTTCTTTAAAATGATCAGCAGTTTCAAAAATGAGTTGTATATCTTGTTCTTTTAGATATTTTATTCCCAGTAAGTGGTTTACACTTAGTTCGCTCATTTCTTATTTATTTATTAAATATATAACATCTTTACCATCATTCTCCTCCCACATTACCTGCACTTTTTCATCATTTATAGCATCTACCTGCCTTCCTCTATAATTAGGTTGTATTGGCAAATGCCTACTAAATCTGCGATCTATTAAAGTTAGTAACTCTACTTCGGAAGGTCTACCAAAACTTTGTATTGCTGTTAACGCAGCTCTTATGCTTCTACCTGTGTATAAAACATCATCTATTAAAACTACTTTCTTATCTTCTACTAAAAAGTCTATTTTGGTTTTTGTAGCTTCTAGAGTTTTATCTCCTCTTCTAAAATCATCTCTATAAAAAGTAATATCTAGATAACCTAATTCTATCTCCTTAACCCCATACTCTTCCCTAAGTATTTTAGTTAGCCTATCTGCCAAGAATTTTCCTCTAGGCTGAATTCCTATTAGAACAGTATTTTTAAAATCTAAGTGACTTTCGAGAAGCTGACAAGCTAATCGATGTAGGATGATGTTTATTTCTTTTGAGGAAAGTAGAACTTTTTTACTCATGCATTAGGTTCTATACACTTTTTGAAATACAAAAATAGGGAATTATCATTAAAGAAAAAGAAAATGCACGAATGCATTCCTAAAATTTAAAAACAAAAAAGCCCAAACATGAGTTTGGGCTTTTTGATTCTACTTAGTAGAATAAGATTATTAAGAATGTTGCATTACGCTTTACCTTCCATTTTATCTTTTAACGCTTGTAACGCTTCATTAGCATCTCCTAAAGTAGGCTTAGCTTCATCTGCAGCAGCAGCTTGTCTCTTAACAGCAGCTTTTACATTACGTTTTTCTTCTTCTCTAAAGATTGCAGTATGACTTGCAACTACACGCTTAAAGTCTTTATTGAATTCAATGATTTTAAATTGAGCTTCGTCTCCTTTGCCTAATTTTTTACCATCTTCTTTCTCTAAATGACGTTGCGGTACAAAAGCAACAATATCTTCGTTGAATTCAATTGTAGCTCCTTTATCTACTACATCTGCAATAGTTGCTGTATGTACAGTATCTAAAGCAAACTCAGCTTCATATTTATCCCAAGGATTAGCAGTAGTTTGTTTGTGTCCTAAACTTAATTTACGACCTTCAACATCTAATTCTAATACTTCAACTTCTAATTTATCCCCTACAGAAACAAATTCTGATGGGTGCTTAATTTTCTTAGTCCAAGATAAATCAGAAATATAAATAAGACCATCAATACCTTCTTCTAGCTCAACAAAAACACCAAAGTTTGTAAAGTTTCTTACAATACCACTGTGCTTAGAACCTACTGGGTACTTAGAAGTAATATCTGTCCAAGGGTCTGGCGTTAATTGCTTAATACCAAGAGACATTTTACGATCATCTCTATCTAGAGTTAAAACAACAGCTTCAACCTCATCTCCTACTTTTACGAAATCTTGTGCAGAACGTAAGTGCGTAGACCATGACATTTCTGAAACGTGAATTAATCCTTCAACACCTTCAACAACTTCGATAAATGCACCGTAATCAGCGATTACAACTACTTTACCTTTTACTTTATCACCAATCTTAATTTCATCAGATAAAGCTTCCCAAGGATGCTTCTCTAATTGCTTAAGACCTAATTGTATTCTAGATTTGTTTTCATCAAAGTCTAAAATTACAACGTTTAATTTCTGATCTAACTCAACAACCTCATTTGGATGATTAATTCTACTCCAAGAAAGATCTGTAATATGTACTAAACCATCAACACCACCAAGATCAATAAACACACCGTAAGAAGTAATGTTTTTAACAACACCTTCTAATACCTGTCCTTTTTCTAATTGACCAATGATTTCTTTTTTCTGTTCTTCAATATCAGCCTCAATAAGTGCTTTATGAGAAACAACAACGTTTTTAAATTCGTGGTTTATTTTTACAACCTTGAATTCCATTGTTTTATTTACATACTGATCGTAATCGCGAATTGGCTTCACATCTATCTGAGAACCTGGTAAGAATGCTTCGATTCCGAAAACATCTACAATCATACCACCTTTAGTTCTACACTTAACAAAACCACTAACGATTTCTTCTTTATCATGTGCAGCATTAACTCTATCCCAAGCCATGATTGTTCTTGCCTTTCTATGAGAAAGAACTAACTGACCACTTTTGTCTTCACGGATGTCGATTAATACTTCAACCTTGTCTCCTACTTTTAAATCTGGATTGTATCGAAACTCATTTAAAGAAATAACTCCTTCAGATTTAGCATTAATGTCAATAATTGCTTCACGATCCGTAAGGTAAACTACTGTTCCTTCTACAACTTCTTCATCTGCAGTATCAACGAAGTTTTCAGATACAAGCTTTTCAAACTCTTCTAATTTAGAGTCTTCCACTTTTTCAATTCCTTGTTCGTACTTTTCCCAGTTAAAATTTTCTAAAAATTCCTTAGGATCTTGTACAGGTGCTACCACCTTTGTTTCTTGTGTTTCTACAGTTTCTTCTGCAGGAACATTTGTATTTTCTTCAGCCATTTGAAGATTTAAATTTGTATTCTGTAATTTTACAAGAGCTAAACAATTATCACAGAAGTTGTTATGTTTGTTTTTATTTAATTCCTTTTCCTCTTGATTCTTTGTAAAAAAGGTGTGCAAAAATAGTCTTTATTTATCATTTTACCAACCTTTTTAGCACCTGTGAAATATTTAATTTAGAATTAAGCTTTTTTTTAGGATTAATTGTGCTATTTATTAGTATATTGAGCTATAAATATTAACCGTTTTAAAAAATTATTATGAGCGTTAAAGCAAAATACCAAGGAGTATTAAATCTAGGTGAGCAATTAGGAATAAAAAATGGAGATGTATCTGAAGAAGGTGGTGTCTTAAAGATAAAAGGTGAAGCTAATACTCCATACGAGAAAAACTTATTATGGGATAAAATAAAAGAATTAGGTGGTGAAAGTGCTAGCGACATTAAAGCTAATATTACAGTTACTGACAGTTCTGTATACCACAGACATACTGTTAAAGGTGGTGAGTCTTTAAGTAAAATTGCAAAGCACTATTATGGTGATGCAATGAAATACAAAGAAATTTTTGCTGCTAACACTAGTATTTTAAAAAACCCAGATGTTATACACCCAGACCAGGAATTAGTTATTCCAAACTTGTAAAAAAAGTAAATTACTTATAAAAAAGGACGCTACTTAGCGTCCTTTTTGTTTACATATAGTTCTCATTAAAAAATTAAATAAAAACTAAAAATTTATCTACTGACCATATGAATCATAAATAAGATCATGAAAATCTTCACAAACACCTTATTCATATTTAATTTGTAGAAAACTACTTATGATGAATAAATTACTTTTTACATTCTTATTTATTTTTTTTACGCATTCTATAATTCTTGCCCAAACTATTTATGTTGCAACTGATGGCGATGACAACAATAATGGATCTGAAAGCACACCTTATAAAACATTTAGCAAAGCTATCTCGGAAATGTCTGCTGGAGATATTTGCATTATTAAAGGAGGAGTGTATGAAGAACAACTATCTATGAATAAAAACGGAACACCAGGCAACCCCTTAACCTTTAAAGCCGCAGATGGGGAAACTGTTGAAATTAAAGCTACCTCTACAGTTGATGGATGGGAAATACATAATGGAAACATCTACAAAGCCGATGTTGATATGGCTATCGAAAGTAGATTTAGAGCTGTATATCACAACAACGACTATATGGATTTGGCTAGATGGCCTAATAATACAGATAATAACAGATGGACTATAGACTGCCAACCTGTTACTGGAGGTGACGGTGCGCATTTTCTTGCTGATAACATCCCAAATATAGATTGGACAGGAGGGATGGTTTATTACCTAGCAACTCATTCTGGAACTAGTTGGACTAGACCTATAACAGCAAGCTCTACCAATAGGATTGAACATGCGGGTGTTGATATAAACAAATGGCCATTTTCTAATCACAACCCACAATGGACTGAAGGTAATATAGCAAATCCACATGGACAATTATTTTTATTCAATAAACTAGAAGCTTTAGATAGCGCAAGAGAATGGTACTATGATAATGTAGACAAGGTATTATACCTTCAAACGGCTAATGGTAATATTCCTACTGATGGCAGTGTGCAATATGCAACTCGTAAATATGCTATCGAATTAAATGGAGACTACATAAAACTTGAAGGGCTAGAAATTTTTGGTGGTGCTATAAAAATTCACAATAATGCTGATAACAATCAAATAATCAACTGCAAAGTTATACACGGTAGTGAAGGACATGATTCTCTTACTAATGCCTCCGCTCAAGTTGGAGAATCTGCTATAGAGGTTCTAGGAGATAACACCATTATAAAAGGTTGCACCATAAATCACAGTTCAACTAATGGTATTTTAGTAGCAGGTTGGGCTGCAGACGACTGCATTATTGAGGAAAATACCATTAGTAATTTAGATTATGTAGGTATACATGCTTCTCCAATAAGATCTAGTGGTGATAACATGAAAATTTTAAAAAACACCATCTTTACTACAGGTAGAGATGGAATGTATGTTGCAGGAACTGGAAATGAAATAGCCTATAATGATGTGTCTGCTTCTCAAAAAATCAATAGTGATTCAGGTGTATTTTACACTGTAGGAAATGATAATTTAAGAAATAGTGAGATTCATCACAACTGGTTCCATGATGCTACGGCTCCTTCTTATTCACACAACCCAAATAGCCCAGCAAAAGCCGCAGGTATATATCTAGATAACGATAGTAAAGGTTTTACTGTTCATCATAACGTTGTATGGAATGTATCATGGAGTGGCTACCAAGTAAATTGGAATAATACAAATCTCGATTTTTACCATAATACCATTTGGAATGCTGAACGTGCTATGGATTCTTGGGATATAAACGGGCCTCAATTAGACAACAAAATTTATAATAATTACGCAAATACTGGAGAATGGTTTACAAAAACGGCTACGGATTTTGAAATTAAGGATAGCCCAATTTTTGCAGACTCTCCATTTGAAGATGCGGACAACCAAAATTTTATGCCCGCTATAGGTAGTGCATTAGTAGATATGGCACCAATAATTACTGGTTTTAATAAACCTTTTAAAGGAAATTCTCCAGATATAGGTGCTTACGAGTTAGGTGGCACAAGATGGACAGCAGGGATAAATGCTATAGAAGATACAGGAGAAGGCATCCCTTGGTCTGTACTGAACACTCAATTTACTATTGCAACAACAACTGAAACATGTCCAAACCAAAATAATGGTAAAGTTAATATTGTAGCAAATTACCCGGAAGATTATGTTGTTGCTTTTAACGGTACTAATACCAATTTTACAACAGAAACTACATTAGAAAACATTGAACCAGGCACTTATGATTTCTGTATTTCTATAAACGGTGATACCGAAAGTCAATGTTTTAGTGTAGAAATAAAAGAAGCTGATGAAATTCAAGGTATATCATTACTTACACAGAATAAACTTTCTGTAAATATTGAAAAAGGTACAGCTCCTTTTAGAGTTTCTGTTAATGACAAAGTTATTTTTAAAACATCTGAAAAATCTTTTTCGGTTGATGTAAAACATGGTGATACGGTTGAAGTTAAATCGGATGTTACATGTGAAGGAACAATTATTGAACCTATAGACTTACAAGGAAATGTAGTTGCTTACCCAAACCCAACTCAAGGTAATTTTCAACTTTCATTACCAGTTCATGAAGGAAAGGTTATTATTGAATTATATGATATGAATTCTCAATTAATTTCCTCCAAATTATACCCTATAGAGTCTGGAACTGTTGACCTAAATATTGAGAACAATCCTGATGGAATTTATTTTGCAAAGATTAAAAGTAAAAAACCTACTAATGTTAAAATAATAAAGAACTAAAAGATGAAAAAAATAAACATATTAATCATAACAGGAGTTTTATTAATTTCATGTTCAAAAAGTGGTGGCGGTGATGAACCTACTCCACCACCTACAGAAAACCAAGCACCTTCAAAAGTTGAAACTTTAACTTTCCCCACAGATAATCTGCTATGTACTACAAATGTTTTGGATTTTGAATGGAGCGCTGCTTCTGACCCAGACGGTGATAGTATTTCTTATTTACTTGAAATTTCTAAAAACAATCTATTTACCACTACAGAGGAATCATTTGAAGTTTCTGGAACTACCAAAAATGTAACTTTAGAAAAAGAAACTGCTTATTACTGGCGTGTAAAAGCAATGGATAGCAAAAATTTAAGTGGTGATTATTCAACAACATATCAATTTTACACAGAAGGTATTGGAGAAACAAATCACGTCCCTTTTTCTCCAAAAATAATTGCTCCTGAAATCGACGGAAATGTTACTGGAATGGCTACAAAATTACAATGGGATGCTAGTGATGTAGATAACGATCCTCTTGTATATGATGTGTATTTTGACACTACAAATCCTCCAACAACCCTAATTAGTGAAAATCAAAGCGAAAAATCTTTAGATGTTACCTTAACTACTTCCACAACTTATTATTGGAAAATTGTTTCTAAAGATAACAAAGGTGGTCAGTCTATAGGGCAAATATGGAGTTTTAATACTAATTAAGAGTATTACACAAAACTAAAAAAGGGTGCTAATTAGCACCCTTTTCATCTTTATTAATTATTCTTAAAGCAAAATTATACATTCGCTCAAATTGCTCTTCCAGTCCCATATCGCTATTATCAAAAGGTATCGCATCCTCTGCTTGTCGTAATGGTGAAAACTCTCTATGAGAATCTATATAATCTCTACTTTCTACATTTTTTAAAACATCTTCATAAGTAACCTTCTCCCCTTTATCTAACAATTCTTTGTAACGCCTGTAAGCTCTTTTATCTGCAGAAGCCGTCATAAAAACCTTTAGCTCAGCATCCGGAAAAACTACAGTACCAATATCTCTACCGTCCATAACAATTCCTTTGGATTTCCCCATTTCTTGTTGCATATGAACAAGCTTTTCTCTTACTTCTTGCAGCTCTGCTACTCTACTTACATTTTTAGATACCTCAAGAGTTCGGATGTCCTTTTCTACGTTTTCATCATTTAAATACATTTCAGAATAACCCAAAACTTCATTATACTCAAAACGTAATTTAATCTCAGACAAACTACCAGAAAGTAAAGAAATATCATTTTTAGAACCATCAACAAAACCCCTACGCATAGCATACAAAGTAACCGCTCTGTACATGGCACCTGTATCTACATACACATACTCCAATGCTTTAGCTAATTGCTTAGCAATGGTACTTTTCCCGGTAGATGAATACCCATCTATTGCTATGGTAATTTTTGTCATTACATATATTTTACATCGGTAACATTACAATTTTTTAGCATTCTTTACTTTTGTTTTAGTTAACGCTAATTCCACAACCTCATACATATCTATAACATAATGGAAAGTTAATCCTTTTAAATAACTTTCTTTAATCTCAAGAATATCTTTTTTGTTAGATTCACATAAAATTATTTCTTTAATACGTGCTCTTTTTGCAGCAAGTATCTTCTCTTTTATACCTCCTACGGGCAAAACTTTTCCTCTTAAAGTTATTTCTCCTGTCATTGCAAGACTCTTTTTAACCTTACGTTGTGTAAACAAAGAAACTAAGGAAGTTAACATTGTAATACCTGCACTTGGACCATCTTTAGGAGTAGCCCCTTCTGGTACGTGAATATGTACATTATACTTATCGAACACATCAGCTTCTATTCCAAAAACATCCGCATTAGATTTAATATATTCCATAGCAATTGTTGCAGACTCTTTCATAACCTTACCTAGGTTACCTGTAATATTAAGCGCTCCTTTTCCTTTAGATAAAATAGATTCTATGAATAAAATATCACCCCCAACACTAGTCCATGCTAAACCTGTAACTACTCCAGCAACATCATTATTTTCGTACTTATCCCTTTCTAGTCTTGGCACACCTAAAACCTCTTCTACATCATCATTGTTAATTTTAATATTATACTCCTCTTCTGTGGCAATTGATTTTGCTGCATAACGAACCATTTTTGCTACTTGTTTTTCTAAAGAACGCACTCCAGATTCACGAGTATACCCTTCTACAATTTTTTCTAACTGTGGTTTTCCAATTTTTAAATGCTTATCGGACAAACCATGTTCTTTTAATTGCTTTGGCAGCAAATGTTTTTTAGCTATTTCTACCTTTTCTTCTATAGTATAACCAGTAACATTAATAATTTCCATTCTGTCTCTTAATGCAGGTTGAATAGAACCTATATTATTTGCTGTGGCAATGAACATTACTTTAGAGAAATCATAGCCCATTTCTAAAAAATTATCATAAAACTCGCTATTTTGCTCAGGATCTAAGACCTCTAACATAGCTGAAGATGGATCCCCTTGATGACTGTTTGATAATTTATCTATCTCATCTAAAATAAACACTGGATTAGAAGTTCCGGCTTTTTTTAAACTCTGAATAATTCTACCAGGCATTGCCCCTATATAGGTTTTTCTATGCCCTCTTATTTCCGCTTCATCACGTAATCCTCCTAATGAAATTCTAACATATTCTCTACCTAAGGCCTCTGCCACAGACTTTCCTAAAGATGTTTTACCAACACCTGGAGGACCATAAAGACAAAGAATAGGGGATTTCATATCATTTCTTAACTTTAAAACAGCCAAATATTCAATAATCCTTTTCTTAACATCTTCTAAACCGTAATGATCACGGTCTAATATTTTTTGCGCTCTTTTTAAATCGAATTTATCTTTAGAAAATTCTTCCCAAGGCAAATCTAAAAATAAATCTAGATAATTTCTTTGAATAGAATATTCCGCAACTTGCGGATTCATACGTTGCATTTTAGCCAACTCTTTATCAAAATGCTCCCCTACTTTTTTATTCCATTTCTTCTTTTCAGCTTTTTCTCGCATTACCTGGATTTCTTCATCATAAGAAACTCCTCCCAATTCTTCTTGAATGGTTTTCATTTGTTGATGTAGAAAATACTCTCTCTGTTGCTTATCTAAATCGTTACGAACCTTAGATTGAATATCATTTTTTAATTCCAACTTTTGAAGCTCTACATTCATGTATTTTAAAGTAGCTAAAGCACGCTCCTTTAAATTGCCTATCTCTAATAAATCTTGTTTTGCTTTTAGTTCTAAGTTAAGATTAGAAGACACAAAATTAATTAAGAATGAGTTACTCTGAATATTTTTAATAGCAAAAGAAGCTTCACTTGGAATATTAGGGTTATCTCTAATAATTTTAAGCGCCAAATCTTTAATAGACTCAATAATAGCTAAGAATTCTTCTGTATTTTGGTCACCTCTCTCTTCTTCCGTTTCTCTAACAGTAGCTGTAAAATAAGGTTCTTTTGTAAGCACTTCTGCAATCTCGAACCTTTTTTTACCCTGAATAATAACAGTAGTGTTACCATCAGGCATTTTTAAAACTCTTAAAATTCTAGCTACAGTCCCTAATGTATTTATATCATCTACATCAGGATCTTCTGTTTCTTCATTTTTCTGAGATACAACACCTATTACTTTAGCCCCATTATTAGCTTCTTTTATTAATTGTATAGATTTATCTCTACTTGCTGTTATTGGAATAACAACTCCAGGAAACAATACAGTATTTCGTAACGGTAATATTGGTAACGTTTCTGGCAAACCTTCACTATTCATTTTTTCTTCATCCTCTGGTGTTAATAACGGTATTAACTCAGAATCCTCATCTATACTATGTAAAGACATATTGTCAAAATTTGAAAATTTAGAATCTCCCATATTTTTAATTCGGTCATTTTGTCATTAATATAACAAAAACCTTTTTTATCTTATTATTAAATTAATTTGTAAAGTCTTGTTTTTATTAGCTTTACAACTCACATCTCATTCTTTCAATACTATAAAGACAATTGTCATGCCAATTAGATAAAAAATAAAACCCTTTCTAGTATACTAGAAAGGGTTAAGCTATACATTAAATTCTTTATTTTTTACTTTTTTAAAATTACTGATTTAGAAATTTTATAATTAATACCTTCTATTATTATAAGATATACACCATCTGAAAGAGTACCTAAATTTAATTTCTCTATTGCTTTATGATCTTTATTATAGTTAACAAAATAAGCTACTTGTCCCGATGAGTTTATAACTCTCACATCTAAAGCCTCATTTAATTTACTTGATAAATCTATATTTATTATAGAAGCTGTTGGATTAGGATAAATTAAGACTTCATTATTATTTACCGATGTCTTTTCCTTACTATTAAACTTCAGCGACACAGAATCAAATATCTCCAAATCTATTGAAGTAGAACAACCCTCTGATGAGGTTATTACATAAACACCAGAATCCGAAAAACCAATATTCCCTAAACTATAATCATCCCCAACTACATCCCCATTAGGTAATGTAATCGAAACATCTATATTGTTTGGCAACATACTCAACATTAACGATGTACCTAACTCTAAACTCAACTCTGTTGACCCACTTTGCCAATTCCCATTTATTCTATATTCTGGAATAGAACGCTCTGGTAAACAAGGCTCCAATTCGCCAATCACATCCAAATCTATTGAAGTAGAACAACCCTCTGATGAGGTTATTACATAAACACCAGAATCCGAAAAACCAATATTCCCTAAACTATAATCATCCCCAACTACATCCCCATTAGGTAATGTAATCGAAACATCTATATTGTTTGGCAACATACTCAACATTAACGATGTACCTAACTCTAAACTCAACTCTGTTGACCCACTTTGCCAATTCCCATTTATTCTATATTCTGGAATAGAACGCTCTGGTAAACAAGGCTCCAATTCGCCAATCACATCCAAATCTATTGAAGTAGAACAACCCTCTGATGAGGTTATTACATAAACACCAGAATCCGAAAAACCAATATTCCCTAATATGTAATCCCCTACTCCTGAATAAACTTCTACTCCGTTAAGGGATACAGTGAAAGTAATACCATTAGGGATCATACTTAGAATTACGTTATCACCAGTATTAGCTTCTATTGTTACAGGAAGGTTATCAGGTGCTTCATTGTAGGTGTTACCACCGTCTAAAGACCATTCTGCTCTAAGAGTAGTTGCATCGCATACCACTTGATTAATAGTTACATCTATAGCAACAGAACACCCTTGGTCAGATTCTAGTAAATAAAGCCCTGTATTGTCATTTGTGACATTTGTAATTATATAATCCCCTGTAAGATTTTCTATTATTCCTCCATTTGGTGTAATAACCTTATAACCAAGTCCATTTGGTAGAATACTTAAACGTACCTCTTGTCCATTATCCGCAGTTATAGAAGCATTTACTCCTTCACTTTCCGATTCATAAGGGTTTCCAGAACCTCCAATACGCCATTCTGCGGATATAGGAGTATCTCCTGGGTCACAATTACCAGATACATTTAGGTTTATTACCGTAATACAACCATCAATTGTAGTTAACACATACTGCCCCGCATCCTCGTTAGATACAAA
>NZ_RBIQ01000011.1 GCF_003634105.1 Maribacter vaceletii
CGCCGATGGTACTGCTACACCAAGTGGGAGAGTAGGAAGCCGCCTTCTTCAAAGTCCGATACATTACGTATCGGACTTTTTTTATGCCCTATTTTAAAAAATAGTACATAGTATACAGTACTAGTTCACTAATCTTGTACTAATTAAATTACCAGTTGCCTTTGTAAATAAATGTATGATAGTGTTTTGTTTATATACAAGAACTATTCCTTCATATTAATCAAGAATCAATCACATATCTATAAGAAAAAATAGAAATATATCTTTTAAAGCTTAGACTAGGTCTTAAAATAATATTTAATATAATTGGCTTGTACTATATATAGTATTTAATATTAGTTTATGAGAGTTGTATCTGAAGAAAATAAGAAGGAAAACCTCTAGGACTAAAAAAAATAACATGTCTATTAAAGTTATATGCTTTAAAAAAAAACTTGAAAAGATGGTTGTTTTTTTAAAGCAAATGAATGTGTTATTTAATAAGTTATTATACTAATAGATAGTACGGAATAATAAAACAAAAAAAAGGGTTGCTTTATACTTAAAGCAACCCTTTTTTATTTTACTTAAGTTTTATATTCCTGGTAAATCTCCAGCCATATTCTTAGATGGTAAATCCGATTTACCCATTAAGTATTTATCTACTTGTCTAGCAGCTTCTCTTCCTTCCGAAATAGCCCATACTATTAAGGATTGTCCTCTACGCATATCTCCAGCAGAAAATATATTAGAAACATTTGTTTGGTATTTGCCATATTTAGCTTTATAATTAGAACGAGCATCTGTTTTTATACCTAACTGTTTTGCTAAGTAATTTTCTGGCCCGGTAAACCCTAAAGCAAGTAGAGCTAAATCACAAGGCCAAGTTTTTTCTGTTCCTTCAATTTCAATTAATTTTGGACGTTGGCCAGGAATCATTTCCCATTCTACATTAACGGTTTTTAAAGCAGTTAATTTTCCTGTTTCATCAGTTACAAATTCTTTCGTATTTATTAACCAGTTACGTTCTACCCCTTCTTTGTGAGAAGAAGATGTTTTTAATTGTAGTGGCCAATAAGGCCATGGTGTAGAAGGTGAACGGTGTCCTGGTGGTTTTGGCATAATTTCAAAATTAATTACCGATTTTGCACCTTGACGATTTGATGTCCCTACACAATCAGAACCAGTATCTCCACCGCCAATTACAATTACATTTTTATCAGTTGCAAGAACTTGATCTTTTACTTCTTTACCAAAAACAACTTTTGTCTGTTGCGTTAAGAAATCCATTGCTTGTACAACACCATCAGCATCAATACCAGGAGTTGGTAAAGAACGCCTTTCTGTAGCTCCGCCAGCTAAAACAATAGCACTAAAAGCTTTTAACTCATCAATAGAAACATTTTTTCCAACATTAGAGTTCACTTTAAAAATAATTCCTTCAGCTTTTAAAATTTCAACTCTACGGTCAATAATACCTTTTTCCATTTTAAAGTTAGGTATTCCATATCGTAATAAACCACCAACTTCATCATCTCTTTCAAAAACAGTTACTAAATGACCTGCTCTATTTAGTTGTTGTGCAGTAGCTAAACCCGCAGGTCCAGAACCTACAATAGCAACAGTTTTTCCGGTTCTCTTTTTAGGAGTTTGTGGTTTTATCCATCCTTCTTTAAAAGCACGTTCAACAATATTTTTTTCTATATTTTCTATTGAAATAGGGTCTTCTATAATTCCCAAAACACATGCTTGTTCACACGGGGCTGGACATAAACGACCGGTAAACTCTGGGAAATTATTTGTAGAATGTAATATCAAGGAAGCTTTTTGCCACTCTCCTTGATGTACCATATGATTAAAATCTGGTATTAAATTTCCTAATGGACATCCACTATGACAAAAAGGTATACCACAATCCATACAGCGTGATCCTTGTTCAGTAATTTCTTTATCACTTAAAGGAACTGTAAATTCTTTATAATCTTTAACACGCTTTTCAACAGCAGTGTATTGTTCGTCTTTTCTTTCGAATTCTTTAAATCCTGTTGTCTTTCCCATAATTACGCTATTGTTAATTCTTCTACCATTGGTTCTTCATTTGCAATACGCTCCAGAGCTACTTTGTATTCTTTAGGCATTACTTTCACAAATTTAGATATACTATTTTCCCAATCAGCTAAAATTTCTTTACCTCTATTACTATTAGTATTGGCAACATGTTTTTGTATTAATCCTTTTAATTCTTTTTCATCTTCTCCTGATATAGGGTCAAAATCTACAGTTTCTTCATTGCAGAGACCGTTAGTAAATTTTCCATTATTGTTTAATACATAGGCATAACCACCGCTCATACCTGCAGCAAAATTACGTCCAGTATCTCCTAAAACAACAATTCTTCCACCAGTCATATATTCACAACAGTGGTCTCCTACTCCTTCTACTACAGCTGTAGCTCCAGAATTACGAACTGCAAAACGTTCACCAGCAATACCATTTATGTATGCTTCTCCTTTTACAGCTCCAAATAAACAAACATTACCAACTATTATATTGTGTTCTGCTATGAAATCTGCTTCAGCTGGTTTTTTAATAATTATTTTACCACCAGAAAGCCCTTTTCCTAAATAATCATTAGTATTGCCTTCAACAGTATATGTAATTCCACTTGCTCCAAAAACACCAAAACTTTGACCAGCAGAGCCTTTAAAATTAAGGTTTAAAGTGTCTTCAGGTAACCCTAGGTGACCATATATTTTAGACACTTCATTAGAAACTATTGCTCCTAAAGAACGATCAGTGTTATGTATAGGGTAATTTAAAGTAGTAATCTCTTTTCTGAAAATTGCTGCATGCGCATCTTTTAGTATTTGAAAATCCATTACATTTTCTAAATTATGGTCTTGCTTTTCGGTATTTTTTAAAGTAGAATTATTATACTCTGCAG
Organism: Maribacter vaceletii; assembly: GCF_003634105.1. Classification (GTDB taxonomy): domain Bacteria; phylum Bacteroidota; class Bacteroidia; order Flavobacteriales; family Flavobacteriaceae; genus Maribacter_B; species Maribacter_B vaceletii. The sequence goes on from NZ_RBIQ01000011.1 coordinate 2,924, forward strand.
GTTGATATAAAATAGCAGATAAATCTAACCCTTTAGCTTTATAATGCTTTATAGCTTTATTGGTGTCTATTTTTTGGGTTTGTCCAATCATTTCATCTACAGTTCTAAATCCTAAGTCTGCCATGATTTCTCTAAGCTCGTTAGCAACATAATAGAAGAAATTAATTACATGTTCTGGAGTACCTTTAAAGTTTTTTCTTAACTCTTTATCTTGGGTAGCAATACCTACAGGGCATGTGTTTAAATGGCATTTACGCATCATAATACAACCAGAGGCAACTAGAGGAGCAGTTGCAAAACCAAATTCTTCAGCTCCTAATAATGCAGCTACAGCTACATCTCTACCAGTTTTTAATTGTCCGTCGCATTCTACAACAATACGAGAACGCAAGTTGTTAAGTACTAAGGTTTGTTGTGCTTCTGCTAAACCAAGCTCCCTGCATGTTTTAAAGAGGTTAATGGAGATGCTCCAGTACCACCGTCATATCCAGAGATTAATACTACATCTGCTTTAGCTTTAGAAACACCAGCGGCAATAGTACCAACACCTACTTCGGATACTAATTTTACATTTATCCTAGCTTCGCGATTTGCATTTTTTAAATCGTAGATTAATTGTGCTAAATCCTCAATAGAATATATATCGTGATGCGGAGGAGGAGATATTAATCCTACAAATGGAGTAGAATTACGTGTTTCTGCAATCCAAGGTAAAACTTTATGCCCTGGTAATTGGCCACCTTCTCCAGGTTTAGCTCCCTGAGCCATTTTTATTTGTATTTCTTTTGCAGAACTTAAGTAGTGAGATGTTACTCCAAAACGTCCTGATGCAACTTGCTTTATTGCAGAGTTTCTATTGTCTCCATTGGCATCTGGTTGAAAACGTCTTCTGTCTTCACCACCTTCACCAGAGTTAGATTTTCCGCCTAAACGGTTCATGGCAATTGCTAAATTCTCATGCGCTTCACGAGAAATAGATCCGTAAGACATTGCTCCAGTTTTAAAGCGTTTTACAATATCTGTCCATGGTTCTACCTCATCAATAGGAATAGGGTCTAAGTTATTAAACTCAAACAATCCACGAATTGTTAAAAGGTTTTTAGATTGCTCATTTATGGCATCTTTATATATGTCGTACGATTTTTGATCATTTAGTCGTACTGCTTGCTGTAATTTTGCAACTGTTGTTGGGTTAAATAAATGGCGTTCTCCATTACGTCTCCATCTATATTCTCCACCAATATTTAATCCAAGGCGCTTATCAATATAAGTATCTGGATAAGCATATTTATATCTTTTTGTAATTTCTTTTTCAATTTCATAAAGCCCTATACCTTCAATTCTAGAAGCTGTATAAGGGAAATATTTATTTACAAAATTTGAATTGAAACCAACTATTTCAAATATTTGGGAACCTCTGTAGGAATGTAAAGTAGAGATTCCAATTTTATTCATCACTTTTAGAATTCCCTTACCAATAGCTTTATTAAAGTTATCTACAGCCTTTTGCTCATCTAACTTAATAAACCCTTCTTTTACTTGCTCTCTAATAATTTCATTAACCATGTATGGGTTAATAGCAGATGCTCCGTAACCAAATAAAGTAGCAAAATGATGTGGTTCTCTTGGTTCTGCAGATTCTATTACAATATCAAAATAAGAACGCTTACGTAAGCGGTTCATTTGGTGATGCACAAAAGAACATGCTAGTAAAGCAGGAATAGGTGCTAACCCTTCTTTTGCTCCTCTGTCTGATAATATAATAATATTAGTACCTTTTTCTAAAGACTTTGTTATTTTAATAATGATATCATCCAGAGCATCCTCTAAACCATTCATTCCTTGGTCTTTAGTATAAAGCATTTCTATAGTATCTGCTTTAAAACCTTCTACATTAATATTTCTAATTTTTTCTAAATCATTATTAGAAATTACAGGGTTTTGTATTCTTAACTTATGGCATTGTTCTGGTGTTATGTCAAAAATATTTTTGTCATGACCTAAAGCTAAACTAATATCTGTAACAACTTCTTCACGAATACCATCTAAAGGTGGATTGGTAACTTGTGCAAACAGTTGTTTAAAGTAGTTTGATATTAATTGTGGATTATCTGATAAAACTGCTAAAGGTGTATCTATTCCCATAGATCCTAGTGCTTCTTTACCTACTTGCGCCATAGGAACAATCACTTCTTGAATATCTTCTATGGTGTAATTGTATAGACGTTGTCTTGTTTTAAGGTCTAATGTTTCAATAGGACAAACTTCGTTTGTATTTGGAACATCTTTTAACTGCATATTGTTCTGTTTTAACCATTTTTTATATGGCCTTTCAGTAACAATTTTATTTTTTATTTCCTCGTCATCAATAATACGTCCATTATTCATGTCTACTAAAAACATTTTTCCAGGCTCTAAACGTCCGTGACTTTCAATGTCTTTAGGGTCTATATTTACAACACCAACTTCAGAAGACATTATAAGTTTTCCGCTTTTTGTAACGGTATACCTAGAAGGTCTTAAACCGTTACGATCTAATAACGCCCCAATATAATCTCCATCTGTAAAAGGAACAGAAGCAGGTCCATCCCAAGGCTCCATGATACAAGAGTTGTATTCATAAAATGCTTTTCTTTCTTCGGACATTGTTGCATGTTTTTCCCATGCTTCAGGAATAGTCATCATCATAACCTCTGGTAATGAACGTCCAGTTAAGGTTAATAATTCTACAGACATATCCATAGATGCCGAATCAGATTTGTTTGGTAAAATTATTGGGAAAAGCTTTTCAAATTGATCTCCAAAAATATCCGATTTCATTATTTCTTCTCGCACACGCATTCTAGATACATTACCCCTTAAGGTATTAATTTCTCCATTTTGACATAAGAATCTAAATGGTTGCGCTAGCTCCCATGTAGGCATTGTGTTGGTAGAAAAACGTTGGTGTACTAAGGCTAATCTTGTAACTAAATCTGGTTGTTGTAAATCTGTATAATATGGACCAATATCTTCAGGCATTATAATGCCCTTATATATTAAGGTAGTGTTAGATAAACTTGCAACATAAAAGTAGTTGCCTTGCGAAGTTTTAGAATTACGAATAGTATGTTCTGTAATTTTACGAGCAGCATATAATTTAGCTTTAAAAATATTCTCTTCTAAATCCCCTTGCCCAATAAATACTTGTTCTATGTTTGGTTCAGACGCTAAGGCTATTTCTCCCAAATTAGAAGAGTCTACAGGAACTGTTCTCCATCCTAGAATAGTTAAGCCCTGGTCTGTAATTTCTTTTTCAAATTCTTTTTTACAAAAATTGTATTGGTTCTTAATTTTTGGTAAAAAAACCATACCTACGGCATATTTGCGTTGCTCAGGAATAGAAAATTCGCATACTCTTTTAAAATAGTCATGTGGAATGTCTATTAGTAAACCAGCACCATCGCCTGTTTTTCCATCAGAACTTACCCCTCCACGGTGCTCTAGTTTTACTAAAATCTCTAAAGCATCATGTATTATTTGGTTATTCTTTTCCCCGTTAAGGTTACAAATAAAACCTGCTCCACAGTTTTCATGTTCAAATTCTGGTAGGTACAACCCTTGTTTTTTCAACTTCATAGATTATGGTATTTCTTCAAAAATATCAATTTATTTGTGTTTTATTCAACGATTAAGAATAAAACACGTAATAAATTCAATGATTAGGATAAAAGTATAAAAATCACCTAATAATGAATTTTTAAAAGGTTAAAATTATCATAATGATAAAAGTAGTGCATTAATGATTGTTTTGAAAGGTTTTTTAGGGGGTAGTTTGTTGCATATCTTGTTTTGTAACAAATAACCCCAAATATATTAATGCAGTAACAAGCTTTGTAGTGAAAACAAAACAACCTTACCCATGAAAAATCAGGGTAAGGTTGTAAGATGTATTAATTAAAATGGAATTAATCTCTTAAAATGCTTCTAGAAATTACTATTTTTTGAATCTCTGAAGTGCCTTCATAGATTTGCGTAATTTTGGCATCTCGCATTAATCTTTCTACATGGTAATCTTTAACAAAACCATTTCCACCGTGTACTTGTACGGCTTCTACGGTTGTGTCCATAGCAACTTGCGATGCGTAAAGTTTTGCCATAGCTCCAGATAAGTCAAAATTATGTCCTTGGTCTTTATCCCATGCTGCTTTATATACAAGGTGTCTTGCAGCTTCTATTTGAGTGTGCATATCTGCCAATTTAAAAGCAATTGCTTGGTGATTAGAAATTTCTGTCCCAAATGCTTTACGTTGTTTAGAATATTTTTTTGCTAATTCATAAGCACCTGCAGCTATACCTAAAGCTTGTGCAGCAATACCTATTCTTCCTCCTGATAATGTTTTCATTGCAAATTTAAAACCAAACCCATCTTCACCTATTCTATTTTCTTTAGGAACCTTTACGTCATTAAATAGTAAGGAGTGGGTATCACTACCTCGAATTCCTAGTTTATTTTCTTTAGGGCCAATCTCAAAACCTTCTGCTCCTTTTTCTACTATTAGCGCATTAATTCCTTTATGTCCTTTTTCTTTATCTGTTTGTGCTATAACAATATATACACTTGCTGTACTACCATTTGTAATCCAGTTTTTAGTGCCGTTTAGTATATAATGGTCTCCTTTATCTATAGCTGTTGTTTTTTGAGAAGTGGCATCACTACCAGCTTCGGGTTCCGATAAACAAAAAGCACCTATAATTTCTCCAGTTGCTAATTTTGTTAGGTATTTTTCTTTTTGTTCTTCTGTTCCATAGGCCTCAATACCATAACAAACTAAAGAGTTGTTTACAGAGACAACAACAGAAGAAGAGGCATCTACCTTAGATAATTCTTCCATAACAATAGTATAAGAAACGGCGTCTAAACCGCTGCCACCATATTTAGGATTTACCATCATTCCTAGAAAACCTAGCTCTCCCATTTTTTTAACTTGTTCTGCAGGAAATTTTTGAGCATCGTCTCGTTCAATTACTCCTGGAAGCAGTTCGTTTTGTGCGAAATCTCTTGCTGCTTGTTGTATTAATTTTTGCTCTTCTGTTAAGGTAAAGTCCATATGTTTGAAATTATGATAAAATGATAAGGCTAATATAAGGTTATAATGCGAATATCGCATTATTCAAAACTTTGTTTTTTGTTAAATTTCACTAAAGTAATCTACTGAAAATGATTTCATTTTTTTATATTTGCATCACTACATTAAATAGAATTGATGTTTAATTATTAGTTATGAGACAGCAGTAACCCCGAAAGGGGAGTTATATTTATTTTTTTCGGAGAGTACATAAAACAAGTATTGCAAACTAATAATATCATAAAAAATCAATTCTTATGAAAGAATTACTATATACATACGAGAATAAACAAGCAGAAATAGTTTTTAATTGGAAAGATTCTGAGACAGAAGCTGAAGGTTGGACTGTAATTAACTCTTTACGTGGTGGTGCCGCTGGAGGTGGTACTAGAATGCGAAAAGGCTTAGATGTTAATGAGGTTTTGTCTTTGGCGAAAACTATGGAGGTGAAATTTACAGTTTCTGGCCCTGCAATAGGTGGTGCTAAATCTGGAATTAATTTTGACCCTAATGACCCAAGAAAAAAAGGTGTTTTAGAGCGTTGGTATAGAGCGGTAGCTCCTTTATTAAAAAGTTATTATGGTACTGGAGGAGATTTAAATGTAGATGAAATACATGAAGTAATTCCAATTACTGAAGATGCAGGGGTTTGGCACCCACAAGAAGGGGTTTTTAATGGGCATTTTAAGCCCACTGAAGCAGATAAAATAAATAGAATTGGCCAACTTAGATTAGGAGTAATAAAAGCTATTGAGAATTCTATATATTCTCCTGAAGTTTCTAAAAAATATACGGTAGCTGATATGATTACTGGGTATGGTGTTGCAGAGGCGGTAAAGCATTATTACAATATTTATGGAGGCAACGTAAAAGGTAAGAAAGCTGTTATACAAGGGTTTGGAAATGTAGGTAGTGCAGCAGCTTATTATTTGGCATTAATGGGAGCTAAAATAGTAGGCATTATAGATCGTGAGGGCGGAGTTATTAAAGAAGAGGGGTTTTCTTTTGAGGAGATTAAGATGCTATTCTTAAATAAAAACGGAAATACTTTAGTGGCTTCAAAGGAAGATTTTATTCCTTTTGAAGAAATTAATGAACGTATTTGGACTTTACCAACAGAGATTTTTGTGCCATGTGCAGCATCTAGATTAATTACTAAAGAGCAAATATCTAAGATGATAGATACTGGTTTAGAAGTAATTTCTTGTGGTGCTAATGTGCCTTTTGCTGATAAAGAAATATTTTTTGGACCAATAATGGAATATACAGATGGAAAAGTGAGTCTTATTCCAGATTTTATTTCTAACTGTGGGATGGCAAGGGTGTTTGCATATTTTATGGAAAAAAGAGTAGGTATAGATGATGCTTTAATTTTTATGGATACTTCTAAAACCATTAAAGAAGCTATTGAAAAGGTTCATGCAAAAAATAGTTCCAAATTAAATATTAGTAATACTGCCTTTGAAATTGCTTTGAAGCAGTTGGTGTAGTTGATAAAAATATTAAAAGAGTATATATATGTTTTTTATATGTGCTCTTTTTTGTTTTTGATAAAATAAATTTATTAAGAGTTACTATTTTCTAGTATAACTTTTGCCGTTAAGAGTACATTTTTGAATATCTTTAGCCAAAATTCTTTTAGACCGAAATAAAGAATTTTTTAAATATTTTTTTTACAACCAATTTTAATTAAAATTTATCTAGAATGGAATCAGCAATTATTCTTGTCTTTGTGTTAGGATATCTAGCAATAACATTAGAACATAATTTAAAAATTGATAAACTAATACCAGCTTTGGTAATGATGGCTATATGTTGGGCATTAATAGCTTTGGGGATTGATGGTTTTGGTACTTGGTTTGATTCTAGTGCACATGCCCTTGTTGATAATTTTGGAGGCATGGAACATGAAAGTAAGCTGCATTTAATGGAGGAGACTTTATTACATCATCTTGGGAAAACATCGGAGATATTAGTTTTCTTACTTGGGGCTATGACTATAGTAGAAATTATAGATTACTTTGATGGTTTTGCTACTATAAAAAGTTTTATAAAAACAAAAAGTAAGAGTAAAATCTTATGGATATTTTGCTTCTTAGCATTTATATTATCTGCTATTATAGATAATTTAACAGCTACTATTGTTTTAATATCTATTTTGCAAAAGATAGTTAAAGAAAGAGATGTAAGAATATGGTACGCAGGTCTAATAATTATTGCTGCTAATGCTGGTGGAGCTTGGTCTCCAATTGGAGATGTAACAACAACTATGTTGTGGATAGGAAATAAAGTATCCACAGGAAAATTAGTAAGCTTTCTTCTTTTGCCTTCTCTTGTGTGTATGTTGGTTCCGGCATTTATTGCTTCTTTTTTACCAGCGTTTAAAGGGGATTTAAATGTTTCTGAAGAAGAAGATAAAGCCCCAGGAAAATTTAGTGCAAGAATGCTATATCTAGGTTTAGGCGCTATTGTTTTTGTTCCGATATTTAAAACTGTAACTCATTTACCTCCATATGTAGGAATGATGCTTTCTTTAGGAGTAGTTGCAACTTTTGCAGAAATTTATAGTAACAGTAAATTTAATATAACCAGTTTAGATGAGACAGATGGAGAACATATGGCAGCTCACCATAGCCCAGTTCATTCTTCTTTATCTAAAATTGAAATGCCAAGTATCCTTTTCTTTTTAGGAATATTAATGGCAGTTGCTGCATTAGAGTCTTTAGGGCAGTTATTTGGTTTTGCTAGCTGGTTACAAGAGTCTACACCAATGTTAGGAACAGAGTTAGCTGGCACACGTGTTTCGGATTTAGTTGTATTACTATTAGGAGTTGGTTCTGCGGTAATAGATAATGTGCCGTTAGTTGCTGCTAGTTTAGGAATGTTCTCAGAAAGCTTAGATAACCAGTTGTGGCACTTTATTGCTTATGCTGCTGGTACTGGTGGTAGTATGTTAATAATAGGGTCTGCGGCAGGTGTTGTAGCAATGGGTATGGAGAAAATAGATTTCTTTTGGTACCTAAAGAAAATTGCTTGGCTAGCATTCGTAGGATTTTTATCTGGTGCAATAGTATTTATTATATTAAGACAATTTGTATAGGTTACATAATTTAATAGATAAATTACCGTTATAAAGGCAACTCCTATAAGAGAAATTATATGTTATTATTTCAAGATTTAGCGCAAGATTCTACCGCTGGAGATGTACTCTCCGAAGAGAAAACATTATCTGTAATAGATTTAATTTTTAATGGTGGTACAGGTAGTGTAATAATTATATCTGTATTGTTTATTATGCTTGCAGTTGCTTTATATATTTATTTTGAAAGATTGTTAGCAGTAAATGCAGCTTCTAAAATAGATAAAAATTTCATGAATCAAATTCGTGACCATGTAACAAATGGTAAGCTAGATGCGGCTAAATTGTTATGCGCACAAACAGATTCTCCGGTTGCAAGATTAACAGAAAAAGGGGTTTCTAGAATTGGAAAACCTTTAGATGATATTAATACAGCTATTGAAAATGCTGGTACCTTAGAAGTATATAAGTTAGAAAAAAATGTAAGTGTTTTAGCTACTGTTGCTGGTGCTGCTCCAATGATTGGTTTCTTAGGAACCGTAATTGGTATGATTTTAGCATTCCATGAAATGGCAAGTAGTGGTGGACAAGCAGAAATGGGTTCTTTAGCATCAGGTATTTATACTGCTATGACAACAACTGTGGCAGGTCTTATAGTTGGTATTATTGCTTATATGGGGTATAACCATTTAGTGAATAGAACAGATAAAGTAGTACATAAGATGGAGGCTAACGCTGTAGAGTTCTTAGATTTATTAAATGAACCTCTATAGAATCTGTAACTATGAAGTTAAAAGGAAGAAATAAAGTAAGTCCAGACTTTAGCATGTCTTCAATGACAGATATAGTATTTCTGTTGTTGATATTTTTTATGCTTACCGCTAATTCCCCTAATGCTTTAGATTTATTATTACCAAAAGCAAAAGGAAAATCTACAAATACACAGAATGTATCTGTTAGTATAGATAAGAATTTACAGTACTATGTTAATAATGAAAGAATTAACGGAGAGTACATTGAAATTGAATTAAAAAAGGCACTAGAAGGACAAGAAAAACCCACTATTATTCTTAGAGCAGAAGAAAGTGTAGCTATTAAAGAGGCAGTAAACGTTATGGATATTGCAAATAGAAATAGTTATAAGGTTATTTTGGCAGTGCGACCAAATTAATGGCATTTTTAGACACTAAACACAAGAAAAATTCTTTTACAATAACCACACTTTTATTAAGTGTGCTATTGCTTGTGCTTTTTTATATAGGTCTTACCTATATGGACCCTCCTGAGGAAAATGGAATTTCTGTAAATTTTGGAACTACAAGTTTTGGTAGTGGAAAAGTGCAACCTAAAGAAAAAATTAGGTCAGAACCTTTAGATACGCCTCCGGAGGAAACTATGCAAGAAGAAGTTGTGGAAGAGCAAATTCAAGAGCAGGTACCTGAGCAGCAAATTGCAGAAGAATCTCCAGCAGAAAAATTAGTAACACAAGAGAGTGAAGAGTCTATAAAAATAAAGCAACAGCAGCAAGCAAAGAAAAAAGCAGATGAGGCAGCAAAAAAAGCTAAAGCAAAAGCAGAAAGAGTTGCTAAAGAAAAACGAGATGCTGAAGAAAAAATAAGAAAAGAAAAAGCAGCAAAGAAAGCAAAGTTAGATGCTATGATGGGTGGCTTAAATAAATCTGATGGTACTGCATCAGGAAGTGAAGGAGATGATACTAAGGCAGGGGATAAAGGGCAGCCAGATGGAGACCCCTATGCAACTAGTTATTATGGTATCCCAGGTTCTGGAACAGGAACTGGTGGGTATGGGTTAAACGGAAGATCTTTAGTTAATAAAGGTAAAGTTGCGCAAGAGTGTAATGAATCTGGTAGAGTAGTTGTAAAAATTATTGTAGATAGAAACGGTAAAGTTATAAGTGCAACACCTGGAGTTAAAGGCACAACAAATAATAGTGATTGCTTACTAGAGCCAGCAAAAAGAACAGCATTTATGCATAAATGGAATTTAGATTCTAATGCGCCAAGTAAACAAGTAGGTTTTGTTGTTGTTAATTTTAAACTAGGGGAGTGACCTATTTAGAAACACTAGATTGGATGTTTGCACAACTTCCAATGTACCAACAAAAAGGTAAATTAGCCTTTAATGGTAAGTTAGATAATATTAAGAGTTTAGCATTCCATTTAAAAAATCCACATAAAAAATTTAAGAGTATACATGTAGCTGGGACTAATGGTAAAGGTTCTAGTAGTCATATGTTAGCATCTGTTTTGCAAGAAGCTGGGTATAAGGTTGGTTTGTATACATCACCACATTTAAAGGATTTTAGAGAGCGTATTCGCATTAATGGAGAGCCAGTATCAGAAACGTATGTTGTAGATTTTGTAGCGGATAACCTATCCTTTTTTGAAGTGAATAAACTTTCATTTTTTGAGATGACAGTAGGTATGGCTTTTGCTTATTTTGCAAAAGAAAAAGTAGATGTAGCTATAGTTGAAGTTGGTTTAGGGGGAAGGTTAGATTCTACAAACATTATTACTCCGGAGGCTTCTTTGATTACAAATATAGGTTTAGATCATACCGATATGTTGGGAGATACTTTGCCTAAAATAGCTTTTGAAAAAGCAGGGATTATAAAAGAGAATATTCCTGTTGTTATTAGTGAGTACCAAGAAGAAACGGCTAATATTTTTAAGGGTATAGCTAAAAAGAATAATGCTGAAATATTTTTTGCATCTACTTTAGATAGTGAAGAATATATTACAGATTTATTAGGGTCGTATCAAGCAAAAAATATAAAAGGGGTAGTAGCTCTTTTAAAGGTTTTAAAGGCTTTTAAAGTCACAGGAGAGAATATTGAAAAAGGTTTAAAAAATGTAGTAGGTAATACAGGTTTATTAGGTAGATGGCAAGTGCTAGGTACTAAACCTTTATTAGTTTGTGATACTGCTCATAACCAAGAAGGATTAAAATTAGTTGTTGATCAGATAAAAAAGCAAGATTACGCAGATTTACATATTGTTTTAGGTTTTGTAAAGGATAAAAGTTTAGAAACAGTATTGCCGTTATTTCCAAAAAGTGCAAAATATTATTTTTGTAAGCCAAATATTTTTAGAGGATTAAATGAAGATGATTTAAAAAGTAAAGCAGAACTTTTTGGTTTAAAAGGGATTGTATATAACTCAGTCTCAGAAGCTTTAAATGCAGCAAAGAAAAATGCAAAAGAATCTGACTTTATTTTTGTCGGAGGGAGCAATTTTGTAGTTGCAGAAATAGTTTAAAATTTTTCTTTTTTTCTTTGGGTAAACCAAAAACTATTATATATTTGCACACCCTTAACAAGGGCTCTTAGCTCAGTTGGTTCAGAGCACCTGCCTTACAAGCAGGGGGTCACTGGTTCGAATCCAGTAGGGCCCACAGTAATTAAAAAGCTTCCAATTTTTTTGGAAGCTTTTTTTGTTTACATTGCTTTTGTTTAAATAGCTTATTATTTACAATCATTTAGGAGTTTAAACGTTATTTATAGCAAGAGTTTGGTTTACAGTTAAAAACTCGGAATAAGTAAAAGGTATGCTAAATAAAAGCATTAAATTTTTAATAGAAAACAAGTTAGTAGCTCTTATACTCTTGTTTTTCTTTTTTGCTTGGGGAATTATACATGCGCCATTTAATTTGGGGTTTGGAATATTTCCCAGTAATCCTGTGTCTGTAGATGCTATTCCTAATATTGGGGAAAATCAACAAATAGTTTATACGGAGTGGGAAGGGAAATCTCCACAAGATATAGAAGATCAAATTACGTATCCTTTAACATCTAGTTTACTTGGGACTCCTGGAGTAAAATCAGTAAGAAGTTCATCCATGTTTGGTTTTTCTAGTATTTATGTCATTTTTAAAGATGATGTAGATTTTTATTGGTCAAGAAGTAGACTTTTAGAAAAATTAAATGCCTTGCCTACTAATCTATTGCCTAATGGAGTGAAGCCAACATTAGGGCCAGATGCAACAGCTCTAGGGCAAATATTTTGGTATACTTTAGAAGGTAGAGATGAAAAAGGAGAAGTTACTGGAGGTTGGGATTTACATGAAATAAGGTCTATTCAAGATTTTTATGTTAAAAATGCTCTTTTGGCTGCAGATGGAGTTTCAGAAGTAGCTTCTATTGGAGGGTTTACACAAGAATACCAAATAGACATTAATCCAGAGTTAATGCGGCAATACAATATTACTATTGCAGATGTTGTAAAAGCAGTAAAAGAAAGTAATAAAGATGTAGGAGCAAAGACCATTGAAATAAATCAGATAGAATATTTTGTTAGAGGTTTGGGGTATATAAAAAATAAAGAAGATATTGAAAATACCCAAGTAACAAGCAAAAATTTCACTCCAATAAAGATTAAAGACATAGCTAAAGTTGCTTTTGGTCCAGCAGAACGTAGAGGAGTTTTAGATAAGGAAGGAGCAGAGGTGGTTGGGGGTGTTGTTGTTGCTCGCTATGGGGAAAATCCAATAAATATTATTAAGGGGGTTAAAGACAAAATTAAAGATATAGTTATAGGTTTACCTACAAAAACATTAAAAGACGGTAGGGTTTCTAAACTTACAATTGTGCCTTTTTATGATAGGACTACTTTAATAAAAGAAAGTATAAATACACTTGGAGACGCGTTAACTTTTGAAATATTAATTACAATATTAGTTGTAATAGTAATGCTCTTTAATCTTAGAGTTTCAATTCTTATTTCTGGATTAATGCCTGTTGCTGTTCTTATGGTGTTTATAGCAATGAAACTGTTTAAAGTTGATGCTAATATAGTAGCTCTTTCTGGTATTGCTATTGCAATTGGTACAATGGTAGATATGGGAATAATATTATCAGAGAATATTATTCGCCATTTAGAAACAAAACAAGAAAATGAAAATGTAGATAAGGTAGTTTATAATGCAACAATAGAAGTTTCAGGAGCAATTATTACCGCAGGTTTAACGACTATTATAAGTTTTATTCCAGTGTTTACTTTAACGGGAGCTGAAGGGAAATTATTTGTGCCATTAGCTTTTACAAAGACGGCTGCGTTAACAGCTTCTATGGTCGTTGCGTTATTTGTAATACCGCCTTTTGCTGCAAAATTATTTCAACCATATAAAGCGGTAAAGAGAAAAATAGCAATAGTAGGTAATATAATGCTTGCAGGATTAGGAATAATTACAATTATTTTTGGTTATTATATTGGAGCCTTGTTATTAGGTTTCGCAATTCTAGGGATAATAAAAAAACTAGATAAAATAACAAAAAATAAATTTAAGAACTATCAATTACTATGGAGTAGTTTTGTTATTTTAATTCTGTTAAGTTATTACTGGAGGCCATTAAGTTATGGTACTACAATAGTAGGTAATCTATTCTTTGTTGTAATAATTTGCCTTCTGGTTTTAGGGGTCTTGCTCATATTTCGAAAATATTACGAGGTTATATTGGTATGGGCACTTGCAAATAAAGTTAAGTTTTTAAGTATCCCTATTGGGTTGTTATTTTTTGGCATATTGATAATGGCAAATACAGGGAAAGAGTTTATGCCATCATTAGATGAAGGGTCTTTTTTGCTTATGCCTACTTCTTTGCCGCATTCGGGAACATCTGAAAATAAAAGAATTTTAACACAGTTGGATATGGCGGTTGCTGCTATTCCAGAGATAGAAACTGTGGTTGGTAAGGCAGGAAGGGTAAGTTCTGCATTAGACCCAGCTCCTTTATCAATGTATGAAAATATTATTTTATACAAACCAGAATTTATTTTAGATAAACAAGGAAGTCCAATTTCTTTTAAAGTTAACGAAGAGAATTTTTTCGAAACTAAAGAAGGGGATTTTGTAAAATCAGGAGAGGGTTATACTATAAAAGATTTAATTATAGATGATGATGGGGAGTTTTATAGAAATTGGCGACCAGAAATAAGAAATAGAGATGATATTTGGGAGGCAATTGTAAATGTAACCAAATTACCAGGAGTAACTACAGCACCTAAATTACAACCTATAGAAACCCGCCTTGTAATGTTGCAAACAGGAATGCGAGCTCCAATGGGTATAAAAGTTAAAGGAAATGATTTAAAATCTATTGAGGCATTAGGAATAACTTTAGAAAAGACACTCAAAACTGTTAAAGGAGTTAAAAAAGAAGCTGTATTTGCAGATAGAATTGTAGGGAAACCGTATTTGTTGGTTGATATAGATAGAGAAAAAATAGCTCGCTACGGTGTTTCTATTTTGGAAGTTCAGGAGCTATTAGAGGTGGCTGTAGGAGGAAAAATTTTAACACATACAGTAGAAGGAAGGGAGCGTTATAGTGTTCGGGTTAGATACCCAAGAGAACTAAGAGCTACTCCTGAGGATATAGAAAAAATTTATTTATCAATAGGAAATGAAAATTCTATTCCCCTTTCAGATGTGGTTACAATACGTTATGAAAAAGGACCACAAATTATAAAAAGTGAGGATGGTTTTTTAGTTGGTTACGTTCTTTTTGATAAAGAAGAAGGTTTTGCAGAGGTTAATGTTATTGAAAATGCTAAAGAAAAAATAGAAAGTAAAATTACAGATGGAGAATTAAAAATAAAAAAAGGACTTAGTTATAGTTTTTCGGGAACATATGAAAATCAATTACATGCAGAGAAGACACTGTCATTTATTGTTCCATTAGTACTTTTGGTTATTTTCTTAATACTATACCTTCAATTTAGATCAGTGTCAATATCTTTAATGGTATTTACTGGTGTTGCTGTTGCATTTGCAGGAGGCTTTATTTTAATATGGTTATACGGACAAAGTTGGTTTATGAATTTTAGCATAGGAGCTATTAATTTAAGAGAGCTTTTTCATATAAAAACAATAAATCTTAGTGTAGCTATTTGGGTTGGTTTTATAGCTTTGTTTGGTATAGCTACAGATGATGGAGTGATTATGGCGACCTATTTAAAACAAACATTTAATAAAAATAACCCGGGAAGTATTACAGAAGTTCGAGATTCTGTCTTAGAGGCAGGAAAAAAAAGAATTAGGCCTTGTTTAATGACAACAGGAACTACTATTTTGGCATTATTGCCTATTTTAACGGCAACTGGAAAAGGAAGTGATATAATGATTCCAATGGCTATTCCTAGTTTTGGAGGTATGTTAGTGGCATTGATTTCATTATTTATTGTGCCAGTTTTGTTTAGTTGGTATAAAGAAAGTAAATTAATATAAAGAGAAGTGTAATGGAAAAAAATATGCTAAAAAAGTATAGTATTTATCTTGTTATTTTAATAACAGGTATGGCTTTAGGTTATATTTTTTCTGATTCAAAGCAAGACAATGCGATTAAAGAAGATATAGTTGTTGCTAATAAAGAAGTTAACTGGTCATGCTCTATGCACCCCCAAATAAATGCTAAAGAAAAGGGGAGTTGCCCTTTATGTGGTATGGATTTAACAATTGCTAGTCAAAAAGATGGTGAATTGGAAGCCCACCAATTTAAAATGACAAAAAATGCTTTAGCATTAGCAAATGTAGAAACTACAATAATAGGTTTGGGGAATTTAAATTCAAATACAATTCTTTTGTCCGGAGAAATTACTACTAATGAAAAAACTAATGCAATCCAAACAACTTTATTTGATGGTAGAATAGAAAAGTTAGTAGTTAATTATGTTGGTCAATATGTTAAAAAAGGTCAGTTGGTCGGCTACATATATTCTCCAGAATTGTATGCAGCTCAAGATAAATTACTAACATCTGTTACATATAAAGACACTCATAAGAAATTATATAATGCCGCAAGAAATACACTGGGTTTGTGGAAAATGACAGATGAACAGATTGATGCTATGATTGCTTCTGGTACTCCTATGATGCGTTTTCCAATTTATGCAGATGTTTCAGGAACTGTCACAGAAATTATTGCAGCAGAAGGAAATTGGTATAAACAAGGAGATTCCCTTTATAAAGTAGCTAATTTATATACAGTTTGGGCTGTTTTTGATGCCTATGAAAATCAACTTCCATTTTTAAAAATTGGGCAAAATATTACTATAACTTCTAATGCTTTCAAGGGTGAAGAATTAAAGTCTAAAATAGCATTTATAGAACCCGTGTTAAATGTAAATAGTAGAACTGTAGCTGTAAGAGTTACATTAAATAATAAAAAACAACATTTTAAACCTGGGATGTTCTTGCAAGGGAAAATCAATATTCCTCAAGATGGCAATAAGATTTTAACAACACCTAAGTCTACTGTTTTGTGGACAGGTAAAAGGTCTATTGTATATGTTAAGCCAAACCCTAAAGAATCTGTTTTTGAAATGAGAGAAGTAATATTAGGGAATGTTTTAGGGGATTCATACATAGTTTTGGATGGATTAATTCCTGGAGATGAGGTAGTGACTAATGGAGCCTTTACTATAGATGCTGCAGCGCAATTGCAAGGTAAAAAATCTATGATGTCTAATTCTTTAAGTCAGAGTAATGTAAGAGGGTTAAATGATGAAAGTGGTAAATTAGTTTTTAATGCTAATTTACAATCAGAGTTGCCTAATGTAATTAGTACTTATATTGAATTGAAAGATTTTCTAGTTGCTACAGACTCTAATAAATCTATGGGAAAAGCAAAAGAATTAATGAGTATTCTTTTAAGGGTAAATGAATCTGTTTTAGACAAAGAAACAAAACAATGTATTGTTGCTGTTAGAACTATATCTGAGAAAATTTCGAAGACTATGGATATTAAGGAGCAGCGAAAGCAATTTAAAGGCCTTTCTAAAAATATGGTTGCTATTGCGGAAAAATTAAGTAAGTTAGATCAACCAATTTATGTGCAATATTGTCCAATGGCGGATAATAATAAAGGTGCTACATGGCTAAGTTTTAGTGATGAGGTTTTTAACCCTTATTATGGAGATAAAATGTTGCATTGCGGTAGCGTTACAAAGACTATTCAGTAATTTTACTTGATAATCGAGATTTAAATACTCCGAGGCTTGCCTCGAAATCAAAATTAGTTTCCTAATAAATGCCTCGTGGGCTTACCCCGAGGTGGCTTACTGTATTAAATCCAATATTCTTTCTAAAGCCATTCCTCTAGATCCCTTTATTAATATAGAGGTGTTTTTTGGAACAGCATTTTCTTCTAAGTATACCTTTAAAGTGTCAAAGGAATTAAAGGTGCTTAGTTTCGTTTTTGTTTTAGAAAAATTCTCACCAATCAGATATACTTTTTTAAAAATTAGTTCTTCAGCTAAATCAGCTATGTTTTGGTGTTCTTTATAAGCAGAGCTACCTAACTCAAACATATCGCCTAAAAACAAAATTTTATTATCTTCCTTAATTTGGTTAAAGTTTTCTAATGCGGCCTTCATACTTGTTGGGTTTGCATTATAGGCATCTAAAATAATTTTGCACCCTTCTTTTTCAATTATTTGCGAGCGGTTATTCTCTGGTACATAGTTTTCTATAGCTTCTTTTATGTTTGGTAAGAGAACAGAAAAATATTTCCCCATAATGATAGCTGCGCAACAATTAGTGAAATTATATTTTCCAATTAGTTGAGAATCTATTCTGGTGTCTTCTACTTGGATAGAAACAAAAGGGTTGGCTTCTAGTAAGTTTAACTTATAATAGTCGCTTAGGGTAGTGCTAAAGCCAAATTTTTGGATATAATTTCCAAGTTTTTCTTTTTGAATAGGGTCATCAGCATTTAAGAAAATTTGTTTTTTATTGGTAGTTAAAAAATCGTACAACTCACTTTTTCCTTCAATAACACCTTCTAAACTTCCAAAACCTTCCAAATGTGCTTTACCAAAATTTGTGATATAACCAAAATCTGGCTCTGCAATAGAACATAAAAATGCAATTTCTTTTTTATGATTAGCACCCATTTCTACAACGGCAATTTCTGTGTCTTCTTTAATAGATAATAAAGTTAAGGGAACTCCAATATGGTTGTTTAAATTTCCTTTAGTTGCAATGGTTTTATATTTTGTAGATAATACAGCATGTATAAGTTCTTTTGTTGTGGTTTTTCCGTTACTACCAGTTATGCTAATGATTTTTGCACTACAATAATTTCTATGATAATTGGCAAGTTGTTGTAGTGTGGTAAGAACGTTATTAACTAAAATAACGTCTTTACTATTGGCATATTCTTTTTCATCTACAATAGCTAAGATTGCTCCTTTGGAAAGTGCTTCTTTTGCGTACGTGTTACCATTAAAGTTGTCACCTTTTAAGGCGAAGAAAATACTGTTTTTACTTATTTTTCTAGTATCTGTACTAACTAATTTAAAATCTAAAAAGTGTTGGTGTAATTCCTGTATTGTCATGATTCGAAGATATAAAAAAAGCCCTTTTTAAAAAGGGCTTTTTAATCTATTTATTTTAGAGAAGTATTATTTTGCTTTCTTACCTCTTATTGTCTTGTTTTTAGTTTTAGATTTAGAACCAACTCTAGACATTGCACATCTAAAACCAATATAATCTGTAGCCATATATTGTGGCATATATCTTCTTTGTGCTGGGTCTAACCAGTATGCTCTATCTCTCCAAGAACCTCCTTTAAAAACTCTTACTTCGTCATTAATTAAAGAAGTTCTGTTGTTAGATTGGTCGTATTGTCTTGTAACTACACCAGCAGAATCTCTTTGTACAGAGTGCTTAGGAGCATCATACATTTTTCTTTGATTTTCATCATCCTCACTAAATCTATCGTAGAATCTAGAAGAACTAGCATCACCATCTCTATAACCTCTATTGTCACTTGAAGAGAAGTTTGTTCTTAAATATGTTTCTTCTTCATCAACAGGAACCATTTTAATTTCTCCTGGTAAATTTAAAGCAACTATTTTTCCGTTTGGTAATGTATCATAAACAATAGAGTCTCTAAGTACATTTACTTTACCATCTTTTCCAATAGCAGTTTTCATGTAAATATTTCCTCTGTAATAGTTAAAGTCACTTACTTCATCATCTACTATAGGTCTGTATACATCAGAAACCCACTCGGCAACATTACCAGCCATATCATATAAGCCTAAATCATTTGGTTTGTACGACATTACTTGTGCTGTAATATCTGCCCCATCATCAGACCATCCTGCAATTCCACCATAGTCACCTTTACCTTGTTTAAAGTTCGCTAACTGATCTCCACGACCAACACGTTGTCCGTTTCTAGTGTAATCTCCATCCCATGGGTATTTTTTTCTACCTCTATAGTTATTATACTCTCTAGTTCCGGATTGTGCCTGCGCAGCATATTCCCATTCTGTTTCAGTAGGTAATCTATATTCTGGCATAATAACACCACTACTTCTGTTTGCAAAAGAGCTGGTGCTATCTTTTTTCATTTTTCCTTGTAGAGAATCTATTTGACCATTATAAACAGATTCAGGTCTATTTAAGTAAGCTTCTGTATTAAAGGTACCTGCATCTTCTCCAGTTAATGCTTTGTATTTAGCATCTTTAGCTAAATACCCTTCTCTCTCTAGCATAACTTCATTAACTCTGTCAGTTCTCCATTCAGCAAATTGAGTAGCTTGTATCCAGTTAACACCAACTACAGGATATTCTGCATATGCTGGATGACGTAGGTAATTATTTGTCATGGTTTCGTTAAAACCTAATCGATTTCTCCAAACTAAAGTATCAGGTAAAGCACCTTTATAAATATTTGCATATTTAGGGTTTTCAGGTGGGTATACGCTTTTTAGGTAATCTAAGTACTCTAAATACATAACATTGGTTACCTCTGTTTCATCCATATAAAAGGATTGTACGTGCTGAGAAGTAGGGGTATTGTTCCAATCGTGCATTACATCATCTTGTACTTTACCTTTAGTAAAGGTTCCTCCTTCAATAAACACAAGACCAGGAGCAGTTTCTTGCTCTTTAAAATCTGAGTTGTATTGGAAACCTCCTTCTTTAGCATTTATTTTCCAGCCAGTAGCTCTCGATACATTCTTTGATGATGAAGATTTTTTACAGCTGGTAACTGAAAAACCTCCCGCTATTACGGCACATGAGAGTACAACTTTAATAAACTGTTTTTTCATAATTAGGACTTGAGTTCAAATTGCTACCACAATTAATGCGGTATTAAATTTGTATTTAGATTAATTTTAGTCTTACTTTCGGCTTATAAAACGACGATTTGTGTATAATATTTTATATAATAAAAATATTTTTTAAATCATGCTTAAGAACTATAAGTCTTAAAAGACGTGGTTTAGAATTTATAACGCCTTAATTTCTTTTCTAGTATTAGAAAGCGTATTCTTTTTCAATAATGTTATTTTAAGGTATATTAACTTGTTTTGGACTGTAAATATAAGAGTGATGTTCTTTTTTTTAGTATTTGAAATATTTTTCCTACAAAATTATTTATTAAAATGTTAAGTAGTTATACAAGATATTTTTAAAATGGTCGTTTACCATTTGTATACATATGTTTTAATGTTATTACTTCATAAGTATTCAATATTATATATAAAATCAACCCCTTTATAAAATGAGAAGATTTTCTTTACTTTTTTTACTAGTTTTTGTGATTAAAATGAATGCACAGGACTCAGATCGTGTTATAACCACAGCAGTCCCTTTTCTAACAATTGCTTCTGATGCAAGAGCAGCAGGTATGGGAGATATGGGTGTGGCTACATCTACAGATGCTTTTTCTCAACAATGGAATCCGGCAAAATTTGCATTTGCGGAACGTAAAATGGGTATAGGCGTAAGTTATACGCCATATCTAGAAAGTATAATTACAGACATAGCATTGTTAAATGCTAGTTATTTTAATAAGCTAAACGAACGTAGTGCTTTTGCAGTTAGTTTACGTTATTTTACGTTAGGAGAAATAGAGTTAAGGCAATTTGCAAACGATCCAGGAACCTTGGCAAAACCTAATGAATTAGCAATAGATGGTTCATATTCTTTAAAGTTAAGTGAGGAATTTTCTATGGCTGTTGGCGGTAGATATATAAGGTCTAATTTAAAATTACCACAAACATCAGGTTCTGAAGATTCACAGGCTGCTAGTTCTTTTGCTGTGGATGTGGCTGGGTATTATCGTTCTAGAGAAATGGCATATAATAGTTTTGATGGTCGTTGGAGAGCAGGATTTAATATTTCTAATCTAGGAGGTAAAATACAATATGATGCTGGAGGACAAGAAAACTTTTTACCAACTAATTTAAAATTTGGAGTTGGTTTTGATTTTATATTAGATCAAGATAATACAATAGGAATAACATCAGAATTTAATAAATTATTAGTGCCAACTCCACAAGATTTTAATAATGATGGGGAGGTTAATGGGGAAGATAATGATGAATACCAAAATATAGGAGCTTTTCAAGGAGTATTTAAATCTTTTGGAGATGCACCAGATGGTTTTGGAGAAGAGTTAAAAGAGTTTACATGGGCTTTAGGAGCAGAGTATGTATACCAGGATTCTTTTATGATAAGAACAGGTTATTTTAATGAGAGTGAAGAAAAGGGGTCTAGAAAGTTTTTTACTTTAGGAGCAGGTTTTAGATTTAATTCTGCTCAGATAGATTTATCTTATTTATTTTCTACATCACAAGTGAGAAACCCTTTAGAGAATACATTGCGTTTTTCTTTAACTTTTAATTTAGGAGAAGAGTTCTATAATGATTAAGACCTCAGTATAATTTATATAAAAAACTACACATTTGTGTGGTTTTTTTTTGCGATAATTTTAAGGCAGCTTGTTAATTAGAAAAAATATAAGTTACCTTGTATTCTAAATTTTAAATAAGTAGCGTTCTTTTTATGATAAAGAAAAAAGTGAGTTTTGATATTTCTGTCTTTTCTTCTATGGATGAGTTGGAAAATAGAGATAAAAAATTAATGAAACGAGCAGTAGAGGCAAGAAAAAATGCTTATTCCCCATACTCTAATTTTACTGTAGGTGCAGCCGTTCTTTTAGAAAACGGTGAAATGGTATTAGGTAATAATCAAGAAAATGCAGCCTATCCATCAGGCTTATGTGCAGAACGTGTAGCCGTTTTTTATGCTGGAGCTAATTATCCAGGAATTAAAATAAAAGCTATTGCAATTACAGCAACATCAATTAATTATAAAGTAGATACACCTGCAGCTCCGTGTGGTAATTGTAGGCAAGCAATTTCTGAATATGAAACAAAACAAGAAAGCCCTATAGAATTGTTTTTGATGGGGGAAACCGGTAAAGTGTTAAAATGCAATGCAATAGCAGATATTTTGCCACTTGCATTTACAAGTAGTTTTTTGTTGTAGGGTATCCTTGTGTAGTGTATTATTTAAGAGGATAAAGCATTTTTTAACAAAAGCTATTTTAAAGGTTAATTTTTACTTGTACGTTTTAGTTTATTTTTTTTTACCGATTAATTAATATGTGTATTTTTGCTCTCTGTAACTGGATAGCCAATTAGTTTATTTGGCCAATTATATAGAATCCTAATTAAAGACCTGATTAATGGAAAAAATTACTAAAGAAACCTACCTAAATTGGTACAAAGACATGCTGTTTTGGAGAAAGTTTGAAGACAAACTAGCAGCAGTATATATACAGCAAAAAGTAAGAGGGTTTCTTCATTTATATAATGGACAAGAAGCAGTTTTAGCCGGAGCTTTACATGCAATGGATTTAACTAAAGATAGAATGATTACTGCATACAGAAATCATGTACAGCCAATAGGAATGGGTGTAGACCCTAAAAGAGTAATGGCAGAGCTTTATGGAAAAGTTACTGGAACATCTAAAGGTATGGGTGGTTCTATGCATATTTTTTCTAAAGAACATAGATTTCATGGAGGACACGGTATTGTAGGTGGTCAAATTCCATTAGGAGCTGGTATGGCTTATGGAGATAAGTACCATGGTAGAGATGCTGTAACCTTATGTTATATGGGAGATGGTGCTGTTAGACAGGGTTCATTACATGAAACATTTAACTTAGCAATGCTATGGCAGTTACCAGTTGTTTTTGTTTGTGAGAATAATGGTTACGCAATGGGAACTTCAGTTGCTAGAACTTCACATACAGAAGAAATTTGGAAATTAGGTTTGGGTTATGAAATGCCTTGTGGACCAGTAGATGGTATGAATCCTGTTACGGTTGCACAAGAAATGAGTAAAGCAATTGAAAGAGCAAGAAGTGGTGGTGGACCAACTTTCTTAGAAATGAAAACATATCGTTATAGAGGACATTCCATGTCTGATGCACAACATTATAGAACAAAAGAAGAGGTAGAGGAGTACAAGAAAATTGATCCTATTACTCAAGTTCTAGACGTTATAAAAGAAAAGAAATACGCTACAGACGAAGAAATTAAGCAAGTGGCAAAAGATGTTAAGGCATTAGTTTCTGAATGTGAGAAATTTGCTGAAGAGTCTGATTATCCTCCAGTAAACCAATTATATGATATGGTTTATGAGCAAGAAGATTTTCCTTTTGTAGAACATAAAAAATAAGTAAAATGGCAATAGTAATTAATATGCCTCGCCTCAGTGATACAATGGAGGAAGGTACAGTGGCCAAATGGCTTAAGAATGTTGGAGATAAAGTAGAAGAAGGCGATATCCTAGCAGAAATAGAAACGGATAAAGCTACAATGGAGTTTGAGTCTTTTAACGAAGGTACATTACTTCATATAGGAATTGCCGAAGGTGATGGTGCTCCAGTAGATACCTTATTAGCTATTATAGGGGAAGAAGGAGAAGATATTTCTGGGTTATTGAACGGTGGAGGAGAAACAGAAGTTGCTGCTAAAACTGTTGAGGAGGAAGTTTCTGTAGAAGAGACACCAGCCGCTACATCTACAGAAATTCCTGAAGGAGTTGTAATCGTAAACATGCCAAGACTTAGCGATACCATGGAAGAAGGTACAGTTGCTTCATGGTTAAAAAATGTTGGAGATAAAGTAGAAGAAGGGGATATCTTAGCAGAGATAGAAACGGATAAAGCTACTATGGAATTTGAGTCTTTTAATGAAGGAACTCTTTTGCATATCGGCGTTGCCGAAGGAGAAGGTGCTCCAGTAGATACTTTACTTGCTATAATTGGCCCAGCAGGGACAAATGTAGATGGTTTATTAAATGGCGCTCCTGTGGCTCCTGCTCCTAAAGCAGAAGCTAAAGAAGAAAAAGCTGTTGCTAATAAAGAAGTTGCTCCAGCAAAAGAAACGCAATCTGTAAATGATGGAGGAAGAGTTTTTGCTTCGCCATTAGCTAAAAAAATAGCAAAGGATAAAGGAATTAACTTAACTGAAGTTAAAGGTTCTGGAGATCAAGGAAGAATAGTTAAAAAAGATGTAGAAGAATTTACTCCTTCTAAATCTACTTCAGTTGCGCCAGCTGCTGCTGTAACCGCAAGTGCTACTCCTATTATTTTACCAGTAGGAGAAGAAAGCTCTGAAGAAGTTAAAAACTCTTCTATGCGTAAAACTATTGCAAAAGTTTTAGTAAATTCTAAAACATCTGCACCGCATTTCTATTTAACAATAGAAGTAGACATGGATAATGCGAAAGCATCTAGAGTACAAATAAATAGTTTACCAGATACAAAAGTTTCTTTTAATGATTTAGTTGTAAAAGCTTGTGCAATGGCATTGCAAAAACATCCACAAGTAAATACTTCATGGAATGGAGATACTACAAGATATAATAAACATATTAGTGTAGGTGTTGCTGTTGCAGTAGATGAAGGTTTAGTTGTTCCAGTTTTAAAGTTTACAGATCAAATGAGTTTATCTCAAATAGGTGCTTCTGTAAAAGAATTGGCAGGTAAAGCAAGAAACAAAAAGTTAACTCCATCAGAAATGGAAGGAAGTACTTTTACGGTTTCTAACTTAGGTATGTTTGGAATTACAGAATTTACATCTATTATAAATCAACCAAATTCAGCAATTTTATCTGTAGGTGCTATTGTGCAAAAGCCAGTAGTTAAAAACGGAGAAATAGTTGTAGGTAATACAATGAAAGTTACTTTGGCTTGTGATCATAGAACCGTAGATGGTGCTGTAGGAGCTCAATTCTTAATGACGTTGAGGTCTTATTTAGAAAATCCAGTAACTATGTTAGCATAAATTCTGCTAGAATAGAAATTAGTATAAAAAAGCATTCAGATTTATCTGAATGCTTTTTTTATCTTTATTATTTAAAATAAAAAGTATGTATAGAATTATTAACGTATTCTTTTTAGTTCTTTTTTTTAGTTGTGGTACTACAAAATTAAAAGAAACGAATTCCTCAACTATTAAAACCAATACGGTTTTAAAAGAAGAAGAAAGTGTAAAAGAGGTAAACGTGTTGCCTATTTCGAATAATATATTTTCTACTTCTGATGATGTTTCAAGAATAATGTCTTTTTTAGCTTCAGATGATTTGCAAGGAAGGGATTCTGGAAGTGAAGGCATAGAAAAAGCAGCTGTTTTTATAGAAAAGGAATTTAAAAAAAATGGACTAACACCTTATTTTTCGACTTATAGAGATACTATTTCTAATTTTAAAAAACCGGCATTTAATGTTGTAGGTTTAATAGAAGGTAATGATCCAGAGTTAAAAAAGGAATTTCTTATAATAGGGGCGCATTATGATCATATTGGGCAATTACCTGGGACTACAGATGTAATTGCGAATGGTGCTAATGATAATGCTTCTGGAACCACAACAGTTATGGAAATTGCTCGTTATTTTGGCAAAACAAAGAAAAATAAACGTAGTATTTTATTTGTTTTATTTACAGCTGAGGAAAAAGGTTTATTAGGTTCCAAGCATTTGGCTAAAAAGCTAAAACAGGAAAACTTTAATTTATATACCATGTTAAATTATGAAATGGTAGGAGTGCCTTTAATAGGAAAAGATTACTTAATGTATGTTACTGGTTACGAATCTTCTAATTTGGCAGATATAGGAAATGCCTATGCAAATGAAAAAATAATAGGTTTTTTACCAAAAGCAAAGGAGTTTGGTTTGTTTAAGAGATCAGATAATTACCCTTTTCATCAAGAATTTAATGTGCCTTCACAAACTTTTTGCACTTTCGATTTTACTAATTTTAATCATTACCATAATGTAGGAGATGAAAATGAGTTAATGGATTTTGAGCATATGGCAAATATCATAAATAAATCTATTCCAATGATTGAGGCTATTGTGAATTCTACTACTAAAGAAATAAAATATTAAAATGGCAAATGTTATAATAACAGGAACTAGTCGTGGTATAGGGTTTGAGCTTGCAAAACTTTTTGCAAATGATGGGCATAATGTTTTAGCATTATCACGAAATAGTAAATCAATTAATGATTTAAACAATAAACAAATAACTGCCATTCCTTTTGATTTAAATAGAAAAGAAGATTATACAGTAGTAAAAGAATTCTTAAGTAAAAATTGGAAGACTGTAGATGTTTTAATTAATAATGCAGGAGCTTTATTAAATAGGCCTTTTTTAGAAATTTCTACAGAGGAATTTATTAATGTATACAAAGTAAATGTTTTTGGTGTTGCAGAAATAACCAAAACAGTACTACCTTTTCTTAAAAAAGAAGGACATGTTTTAACTATAAGTTCTATGGGAGGGGTACAAGGGAGTGTTAAGTTTCCAGGTTTATCTGCTTATAGCTCTAGTAAAGGAGCAGTAATTACATTAACAGAGCTTTGGGCAGAAGAATTTAAAGAAACAGGCCCATCTTTTAATGTTTTAGCATTAGGGGCGGTACAAACAGAAATGCTAGAAGAAGCCTTTCCTGGTTATGAAGCACCAACAACAGCTTTAGAAATGGCAAAATACATAAAAGATTTTTCTTTAAATGGACAAAAATTTTACAATGGTAAAATGCTTCAAGTTTCTAATAGCACGCCATAGGTATATCCTTTTAAGATTACCTTTACTTTAAATTATGCTAATAATTTAATTTTTAATCTTATTATATATTATTTTTGATATAATGGAAAGTACACTCGTAAAATATTTGCCAGAGAGGGCTGTAGCCTTGTGTACGGAACTTATCAAGACTAACGAAGTTCATTTAAAAATAGTTAATGAGCGAGTTACAAGACATGGGGATTATAGAAGATTATCAAGCGGTCAACATCAAATTACCGTAAATGTTAATCTTAATAAATATCGTTTTTTAATTACACTTGTTCATGAAATAGCCCATTTGGTTGCTTTTGAGAAATATGGTAGAGCTATTAAACCGCATGGATTAGAGTGGAAAAAAACCTTTCAATATTTAATGTTACCATTTATTAGGCCTGAAATTTTTCCTTCAGCATTATTGCCATTAATT
The DNA here is from genome assembly GCF_003634105.1 of Maribacter vaceletii. Taxonomy (GTDB): domain Bacteria; phylum Bacteroidota; class Bacteroidia; order Flavobacteriales; family Flavobacteriaceae; genus Maribacter_B; species Maribacter_B vaceletii. Next base: position 30,440 of record NZ_RBIQ01000011.1, read on the forward strand.
GCAAAACATTTTAAAAATCCTAAGGCAAGTAGTAGCACAGATGCTAGTTTGTCTATAGCCTTAAAAAGGTACGATACACAACAATCAGAAAATTCCTACGTTTTTGAAATACCTATTGGAAGTATTTTTAGAATTTATAATGGTAAATTATACAAAAAAGGAAATAGGAGAGTTAAAAGAATAGAGTGTATTGAGATTGCTACAGGAAGAATGTTTCTTTTTCAGCCCAATGCAGAAGTAGAATTAATAAAAGATTAAAATGAATAAGAATTATTATGCCGTATTAATGGCAGGAGGAGTTGGATCTCGTTTTTGGCCTATAAGCACATCAGAATATCCAAAACAATTTCATGATATGTTAGGTACTGGAACTACGTTAATTCAAAAAACGTTTCAGAGATTAAATAAATTTGTGCCTACAGAAAATATTCTTATTCTAACGAATGCTAGGTATAATGATTTGGTTTTGGAGCAATTGCCAATGGTTTCTCAAGAGCAAGTGGTTCTGGAGCCTGCTATGCGTAATACTGCACCATGTATTTTATACGCTTCTTTAAAAATTCAGAAAATGAACCCTAATGGTGTAATGATTGTTGCGCCAAGTGATCATTGGATAGAAGATGAAGATGCTTTTGCAAAAGATGTTACGGCGTGTTTTGAAAAATGTGAAAAAGAAGAAGCTCTTTGTACTTTGGGTATTAAACCTAGTTTTCCTAATACTGGATTTGGTTATATAGAGTATAATAAAGAGAGTACTACAGAAATTAAAGAAGTAAATCAATTTAGAGAAAAACCAGATTACGAAACTGCAAAAGATTTCTTAGCACAGGGGAATTTCTTGTGGAATGCAGGTATTTTTATGTGGAGTGTTTCTACTATTGTAAATGCATTTAAGAACTTTCAGCCTAGTCAGTATGCTTTATTTGAAAAAGGTATACCGGTTTATAATACACCTACAGAGCAGGAGTTTATAAATGAAAATTATCCAAAGGCAGAAAATATATCTATAGATTATGCTATTTTAGAACAATCTAAAGCTATTTATGTTTTACCCGCAACTTTTGATTGGAATGATCTAGGTACTTGGGGTTCTTTATATGATAAATTAGATAAAGATTCAGAAAACAACGCAGTTGTAAATAGTAAAGTCATAGTAGAAGATGCACAAGGAAACATGATCCGCTCTCCAAAAGGGAAAATTGTTGTGGTTGACGGTTTAAATGATTATATTATTGTGGATAAAGAAGAAGTTCTTTTAATTTACCCAAAAACTAAAGAGCAAGACATTAAAAAGGTTCTTGGTAAAGTTAAAGATACTTACGGCGAAGAGTATGCTTAATTAAGAGTGGAAAATTTGGATAAAGAGAATTTAGAAAACCCAGTAGAAGAGGTTAGCAGTAAGGAAGTAAAAAAAGACTTTCAAGGGCTTTTAGGTAGTGTAAAACAGTTTTTAAGAGAATTGTTAGATATTCGTCAGAATACAGATTTAGATGCTACCAAAGAAGCTATTATTGCTGATATTCCTTTTAAGGGGCATACTTCTTGGATTCTTATTTGTTCTATTTTTATAGCCTCTATTGGTTTAAATGCAAACTCTACAGCTGTTGTAATTGGAGCCATGTTAATATCTCCGCTTATGGGGCCTATTTTAGGTATAGGTATGTCTTTAGCAATAAACGACATAGATACATTACGAAGGTCTTTAAAGAATTTTACAGTAATGGTTGTTCTTAGTATACTTACAGCCTATTTATTTTTTGTTTTATTTCCTTTAAGAGATGAGTCATCAGAGTTATTAGCACGTACTGCTCCGGATATTAGAGATGTTCTTATCGCTTTTTTTGGTGGTTTGGCATTGGTAATTGCACGTGCTAAAAAAGGTACCATGGCTTCGGTTATTTTTGGTGTTGCTATTGCTACAGCCTTAATGCCCCCATTGTGTACTGTTGGTTTTGGTTTAGCAATAAATAATTACCAATATGCTGCTGGTGCAATGTATTTGTTTTGTATAAACACCATTTTTATTGCTTTGGCAACATTTTTAGTATTAAAATTATTGCGTTTTCCAATGGTACGTTATGTAAATTCTCAAAAGAGAAGGCGTATTGCTAGAATAGCTTCTTTAGTTGCAATTTTAGTAATGATACCTGCAGGTATAACTTTTTGGGATGCATTACAAGAATCACTTTTTAAGAAACAAGCTCAGAATTTTATTTCTGAAAAAGTAGCGCCATACCAATTCTCTGGCTCAGGTAGGTTTATGGAAGATTTTACAGATATTGAGTTTAATGGCGGAAAGGAACCATTTATTGAGTTGGTTTTCATGGGTAATGAAACTATTCCTGATAATGTTATTGCCACTTGGAATAAGCAAAAGAACGAAGCTGAAGGGTTCTCAAGATTAAGAGATGCTGAGTTACAAATTATTCAAGGTTCCCAGAGTGAGCAAGGAAACCAATTGAAGTATGTAGAAGAATTGTATACATCTCAAAAAAATGAACTCTTAGGTAAAGATGAAAAAATTAAGTTATTAGAATCGGAACTAAAAAGACTTAATAAGCTAAATGCTAAGCAAATTCCTTTTCAGGAGATTAGCGCAGAAGCAGAAACTAACTATGATAATTTGGAGTATTTAGCATTTTCAAATGCAATACGAACAGATTTTAAAAAGTTAGATACGGTATCTGTTTTTGAGGCTAAGTGGAAAAGAAATGCTAAAAGAGTTACAATTGTAAAAGAATCAAAAAAACTTCATAATTGGCTTAAAATACGATTAAAAGATAGTACCATTCTTTTAACCGAAATAATTCAAGATTAATTTTTCTCTTCAATATACATTTGCCTTACTTTTTTAAATAAATCAGAAGAATAAACAAAATCTGTTACAGCTTTATTATCAGTTTTAAAGATTTCATGTTTAGTGCCTTCCCATTCTTTAAGGCCATTTTTTAAAAATATTATTTTTTCCCCAATCTGCATAACAGAGTTCATGTCGTGGGTATTAATAACGGTAGTAATGTTATATTCTTCGGTTATTTCTTTAATAAGATTATCTATAATAATAGAAGTTCTAGGGTCTAATCCAGAGTTAGGTTCATCACAGAATAAATATTTAGGATTCATAACTATAGCTCTTGCTATTGCTACTCTCTTTTGCATACCTCCAGATATCTCGGAAGGGTATTTATGATGCGCATCAATAAGATTAACTCTTTTTAAAACAATATCTACACGATCCTGCATTTCAGACTTAGACTGTTTGGTAAACATTTCTAATGGAAACATAACATTACCAGCTACGGTCATAGAATCAAACAATGCGCTACCTTGGAAAACCATTCCCATTTCTTGTCTTAAATTTCGTTTTTCGTCTGGGGTTAAATCTTTATAAATTTTACCATCATAAGAAATAGAACCTTCTTCTGGCATAAAAAGCCCTAATAAACATTTAAGAAAAACAGTTTTCCCAGAACCACTTTGTCCAATAATTAGGTTAGTTTTTCCATTTTCAAACTGTGTTTCTACACCTTTTAAAATATGGGTGCCATCAAAAGATTTGTGAATATTGTTTACGTGTATCATTATCCTAAAAGAAGTTGTGTTAGTATATAGTTGATAATGATAATTACAACACTAGTCCAAACAAAGGATGTAGTACTTGCTTTACCAACTTCTAGAGCGCCGCCTTTCATGTAAAATCCGTGGTAGGATGGTATTGTTGCTAAAACAAAGGCAAATACTATTGTTTTTAAAAAGGAGTAAGTTATATGAAAAGGAATAAAATCTAATTGTACCCCTTCAATAAAATCTGCACTGGTACTGAAACCTCCAAAAACTCCTGCAAACCAACCTCCAAAAATACCCACATACATGGCAATTGCGATTATAAAAGGATATAGCATTAATGCTACAATTTTAGGAAAAACTAAATAATTTAAAGCATTAACACCCATAACCTCCAAAGCATCAATCTGCTCAGTTACTCGCATGGTTCCTATACTAGAGGTTATATAAGACCCTACTTTACCTGCCATAATTATAGAGCAAAAAGTAGGAGCAAATTCTAATATTATAGATTGCCTTGTAGCAAAACCAACTAAATTTTTTGGGATTAATTCACTAGTAATATTTAAAGCTGTTTGTATGGCAACAACACCTCCAATAAAGAAAGATATAAATATTAATATACCAAGAGAGCCATAAATAAGTTCGTCAATCTCTTTGAGAATCAGGGACTTCATTATGCTCCATTTGGTAGGTTTTTTAAAAACCTCCTTAATCATTATTGCATAGCTACCAATTGATGCTAAATAATTCATTTAATAAATATAAATTTCTTTATGTAAAAATAACAATAATGACTGTCATTTAACTTGCATTTAATTTTTTTGAGAAGGATTTTATTTACTTTTACCTATTCAATTTACAACGTATGCATTTTAAAAATATTAGAACATTTATAGTATTGCTTGTTTTTGCAAGTATTTTAACTAATAGTTACGCACAAAAAAAGAGAAACAAAGAAGCAATAAAAAAGGAGATGAGTTCTCCAAAACTAGTAGTTGGTATTGTTGTGGATCAAATGCGTTACGATTACCTAACTCGGTTTTCTAGTAAGTTTAAAGAGGGTGGTTTTAATAGACTACTAAATGATGGGTTTAATTGCAAAAATAATCACTTTAATTATGCGCCAACTTATACTGGTCCGGGCCATGCATCTATATACACAGGTGCAACACCTGCAACACATGGTATAATTGCAAATGATTGGTATGATAAAGAGCTAGGTAGAATGGTGTATTGCGCATCAGATACAACGTATGCTTCTGTGGGGACTGCTTCAGATGCAGAAAGAATGTCTCCGCATAGAATGCGAGTTACTACAATTACTGATCAGTTACGTTTACACACACAAATGAGAGGAAAAACGATAGCCATAGCTCTAAAAGATAGAGGGGCAGTTATGCCAGGAGGGCATACAGCTAATGGGGCATATTGGTTTTATGGAAAAAATGAAGGAAACTGGATTACAAGTTCTTTTTATATGAATTCTTTACCCAAATGGGTAACAAGTTTTAATAGTTCTAGAAAGGTAGATTCATATAAGAAAGAATGGAACACACTAAACAATATAACTACATATATAGAAAGTGGCTTAGATAATACAGCTTACGAAGGTCTTTTTGAAGGAGAGGTTACGCCCACTTTTCCTCATAATATTCCAGCTTTGTGGGATGCTAATAATGGGTATGATATTTTAAAGCATACACCATTTGGTAATAGTTTAACGGCAGATTTTGCCATTGCAGCTTTAGATGGAGAAAATTTAGGAAAAGATGCTATTACCGATTTTTTAGCAATAAGTTTTTCTAGTACAGATTATATAGGACATAAATTTGGTGTAAATTCTAAAGAAATAGAAGATACTTACCTAAGATTAGACCAAGACTTAGCAAGAGTTTTTAATGCATTAGATAAGAAAGTAGGAAAAGGAGAATATACTTTGTTTTTAACTGCAGACCATGCTGCGATACATGTTCCTGGGTATTTAAAAGATAATAAAATACCAGCAGGATATGCAGAATTTAAAAGCCTAAAATCTAAATTAAATGAGTTTTTAAAGTATGCCTATGGAACAACAGATATAGTAAAGAATTTTTCTAATTTTCAACTTTTTTTAGACCATAAGATTATTAAAAATCTAGAATTAGAAGTTAGTGTTGTACAAGAAACAATTGCTAAGGAAATTTTAAAGTATAAGGTTGTAAATAGGGTGTATACGGCAGAACAAATGTGGAGTCAGCAATACACTAGAGGTATACCTTACATATTGCAAAATGGGTACAATCAAAAACGGTCTGGAGATGTATTGTTTGTTTTAGCACCAGGTGTAATAAGTTATGGAAAAACAGGTTCTTCACATGGATCCCCACAAATATATGACACCCATGCGCCATTACTATTTTATGGAAAAGGTATTAAGAAAGGGAATACAGTAATTAGAACTGAAATTCCAGATATAGCACCTACTATTGCTACTTTGTTGGGTATTGCTTTTCCAAACGGAACTACAGGAAAACCAATTGTACCTGTTTTAAATTAGTTGTAATTATGAGTAGAATGCCTATAGGTATATTTGATTCTGGTGTAGGAGGGACTTCTATCTGGAAAGAAATTGAATCTTTACTTCCTAATGAGGACATAATATATTTGGCAGATAGTAAGAACGCTCCCTATGGTAAAAAGTCTAAAGAAGAAATTTTAAAGCTTAGTATAAAAAATACAGAGTATTTATTAGAAAGAGGATGTAAATTAATTGTAGTTGCTTGTAATACTGCTACAACAAATGCCATAGATTATTTAAGGAAAAATTATAAGGTCCCATTTATAGGAATAGAGCCAGCTATAAAACCTGCAGCATTACAATCAGAATCTAAAATAGTTGGTATTTTGGCTACAAAAGGCACATTGTCTAGTAGCTTATTTCATAGTACATCAGAAAACCATGCAAGTGGTATAAAAATTATAGAAAGAGAAGGGGAGGGTTTAGTGCCACTTATTGAAAAAGGAGAATTGCAAAGTGTAGAATTAAAAAAATTACTACATAGATATTTGCAGCCTATGTTAAAAGAAGGTATAGATTATTTAGTTTTAGGGTGCACCCATTACCCTTACTTAATACCTTTAATTAAAGAAATAGTGCCAGAAAAAGTAAAAATAATAGACTCTGGTGAGGCTGTTGCAAAACAGACAAAAGCTATTTTAGAGAAAAATAAAATAGTAAACCCTTCTGTAATAAAAGGAGAGCATACCCTTTATAGTAATGTAGATAGTAATGTTTTAAAGTGTTTGGCCGTAAAAGAAGGTGTTACTACAAAAGTATCTTTTTTAGACTTTTAGATACGTTAAATACGTGAAAGCATATTTGTGTTTTTCATCAATAGGATGGTATTTTTCTTCACTTAGTTTCCAATTATTATTGTCAATTTCAGGAAAAAAAGTATCTGCATCAAAAGAAGCATGTACTCTTGTTAGTTCAATTTTATTAGAAAACTTTTCGGCTTGTTTGTAAATTTCGCCACCTCCAATAATAAAACAATCTTCTTTAGCAACTAATTTCAGAGCATTTTCAATGCTATGTACTACAACGCAACTTGGATGTTCTACAATGTAGTTATGTTCTCTAGTAATAATTATATGCGTTCTATTTGGTAGTGGTTTAGGAAAACTTTCAAAAGTTTTTCTTCCCATAATAATTTTATGTCCAGTGGTTAAAGCTTTAAACCTTTTAAAGTCATCTGGTAAGTGCCATAATAAATCGTTGTCTTTTCCTAGCGCATTATTTTCTGCTGCTGCGGCTATCATTGTTATGTTATACACTACTCTTTTTTTATTAATATTGTTTAAAGGAAATTCTGTTTCAATTTCTTTCTGGATTTCTAAGATTCTTTTTTTCTGTTTAGCCACTAATTTTTCTCTTTGTTCACGTTCCCAATCTTTCCCCATAAATTTTTGAGTAAAAAGAACATTAAAAACATGTATTACAAACAAGAAGCCCCAAAAGGTAATACCCCAAATAAACCAATTGTACTCTACACCGTATTTAAGAATTTTATTAATTAGGATAAGAAACACACTGCCAATTAGAAAAATAACAAAGTGAACGTATAAGCGTTTTTTTTGCTTAATACGAGTTTGTGCATTTTCTAGTAATTCATGTTGCTCTGTATCTAATAGAGATGTTTTTTTATTCTTGGAAAACATAGCAATACTTATCTTTACTTCAAAGATAAAGTAATTACTAAATAAGTTTGCAAGATGAATAAAGTTAGAAGCAATTTTCCGGTATTAAGACAATATATCTATGCTAATACAGCAGCTTTTGGATTGTTTTCTGATGATTTATTAGATTGGAGGCAGGAACATGACCTAGACTTTTTATTGAAAGGAAGTGCAATGCGAACGGAAGGACTTAAAATAATAGAAGAAACTAGAGAGTCTGTAGCATCATTATTTCATTGCAAAAGTGATGATGTGGCTTTAGTTCCTAATTTCTCTTTAGGAATAAATATGGTTTTAAATAGTTTAAAGGAAGGCTCTAAAATAGCTTTATTAGGGAATGATTATCCGTCTGTAAAATGGCCATTTGAAACACGTTCTTTTAAAACTTTTGAAATTCCTATAACAGTACAATTAGAAGAAGATATAGAAAATCTTATAGCAAAAGAAAATATTGATGTTTTAGCTTTAAGTATTGTACAGTGGTTAAATGGTGTTAAGATTGATTTAGATTTTTTAAAAAAACTAAAAAAAGAAAATCCGGAGCTATTAATTATTGCAGATGGAACTCAATTTTGTGGAACTTCAGATTTTAATTTTCAAGAATCAGGAATAGATATTTTAGGAGCAAGTGCTTACAAATGGCTTTTGTCTGGTTATGGGAATGGTTTTTTCCTATTTAATGAGGCTGTAAAAGAGAAGCTTACAATTCCTATAATTGGCTTTTCTTCTGCAGATGCAGATGAAGAAAAAAAAGATAGTATTTCGTTTGTAAAACATTTTGAGCCTGGTCATTTATCCTGTGCTGCTTTTGGAAGCTTAAATTTTTCTATTAAATACCTGAAGAGTATTGGGATAGGTAAAATTGAAAATCAAATTAAAACTTTAGCAGCTAAAGCAACATTAGAATTTTCTAAATTAGGTTTGTTAAATGAGGTAGTTGTTCAAAGAAAAAACCATAGCACTATATTTAACATAAAAGGGGATAGTAAACTATTTAATTACTTAACAGAAAATGATATAATCTGTTCTCAAAGAGGAGATGGAATTAGGTTAAGTTTCCATTTTTATAATACAGAAAAGGATATAGAAGACATCGTAAAGATTATAAAATCAGTTATTTAGTTGTTACAATTACTAAAAAAACATCTTTTTTTTATGATAGTTTCGTAAATAGCATCTGTTTATTATTAAATTGACAATAATTTATTAATCCTTGTTAATGAGAGAGTTATTATATTAGTTTTGCCCTATATTTTAATTTAATATGTTATGGCAGTAGTAAAAAAGTATTTAAAATCTAAACCAGTTTGTAAGGTTACTTTTACAGTACCGGCAACTGAGGCAAAAAAAGTAGAAGTTGTAGGAGATTTCAATAATTGGAAACCTAAAGGAGCAACATTAAAGAAACTTAAGAATGGAACTTTTAAAGGTACTTTTGATTTACCTAAAGAGAATTCTTTTGAATATAAGTATATAATAGATGGTGCTTACGTAAATGAGGCAGAAGCTGATCGTTACCAATGGAACGATTTTGCAGGTTCTGAAAATGCAGTATTAGAACTATAATAGTTTGTAAATAATTATAGCCAGCCTATGGTTGTACATAGGTTGGCTTTTTAGTTTACAGACGTACTTATTCTTTTACTTCTACACCTTTCCAGAAGGCAACTCTGCCTTTAATTGTTCTGGCTAATTCACTTACCTCAGGATAATACCAAGCAGCATCCACATTTTCTTTTCCGCCTACATTTAGCGTGTAATACGAAGCTAGTCCTTTCCAAGGGCAAGTAGTATGTGTGTCGCTTTCTTTAAAATATTTTTTTTTAATACTTTCAGAAGGAAAATAGTGATTGTTTTCAATAACAACTGTATTGTCACTTTCTGCTATAATTGTATTATTCCAAATTGCTTTCATAGGATTTATTTTTTCTTGAAAATATAGTTTTTGTAATAATTCTTTTGGTCGCTAAATTCTGTTTCAATAGTTAAGCCTGCATTTTTTGCTAACATTTGCACAGTATGTTCATCATATTTTTGAGAAATTTCTGTATGTATAGTTTCCCATGCATTAAAATTAATTTTTAACTCTAATTTTTCTATTAAAACTTCTTGGTCAATTGTAGAAACTAAATAGCTTTTTGCGGTTCCAGTTTCTGGATTATAGGTTTCCCAATGTTTAAAAGCTTCTAAATTAAAATTAGCATGTAAAGAAGTATTAATTCTTGTTAAAATATTTTTATTAAAAGCAGCAGTAATACCTGTTTGGTCATTATAAGCATCTAGAATAGTTTGCGGATTTTTCTTTAAATCAAAACCAACAAATAGTAAATCATCAGGGTTCATGTATTGGGTAATGGAACTAAGAAATTCTATTGCATCACTGTGTTCCATGTTTCCTATATTGGAGCCTAAAAAAAGAATAATTTTTCTAGAGTTACTAGGGACTTCAATATTTTTAAGTGCATTAAAATAAGTTCCTTGTCTCTTGTTTACCTTTATTTTAGGAAATTCTTCATTAATAGAGCTACCTAATTGATCTAAAGCATTTTGACTAATATCTATAGGTTGATACACAAAATCTACATTAGAATTAGATAAATGTTCTAGTAGAATTTTTGTTTTTTTTCCATCGCCAGCTCCTAGTTCAATTAAGTTAAAAGATTGACTGTCTCTTTGGAATAAAGAAGAAATCTGTTCTTTGTATTTTGAAAGAATATCATACTCACTATCTGTTAAGTAATATTCTGGCATTGCCATTATTTCTTGGAATAGTTTATCTCCTTTAGTATCGTAAAAATATTTTGAAGATAAATGTTTAGGGTAATCTGTTAGGCCATTATAAATGTCCTCTTCAAAAGTGGTTTTAAAAAGTACGGTGGTTTTTTCTTGCATAATTATTAGGTCGTAATTATTTGGCTAACCTTAACCCGGTATATTGCCATCTTAAATTTGTTTGAAAAAAATTACGGTATGTAGGTCTTGTATGTTGCGTTGGAGTGGCAATAGAACCTCCTCTTAATACTTTTTGGTTCACCATAAATTTCCCATTATATTCCCCTAGAGCACCATCTGCTTTTGCGTATCCAGGATAAGGTAAATAAGCGCTTTCTGTCCATTCCCATCTATCTCCCCAAGAGAATTTATTTTGCGCTATTTCCCATTCAAATTCGGTTGGTAGTCTTAGTTTTTTAAATTGAGCATATGCAAAAGCTTCAAAATATGAAATATGTGTAACTGGAGCATTTAAATCTATTTCTTGTAGTCCATTTAAAGTATAATAATGCCATTTACCATCTATATTATGCCAATATAATGGAGATGTAATGTTATTATTTTTTACCCAATCCCATCCTTCTGCATGCCAATAGTTATGGTTGGTATAGCCACCATTTTCTATAAAAGCAATATATTCTTTATTGGTAACTAGTTTGTTAGCTATTTGGTAAGGCTGTAAGTATATTTTATGTCTACCTAATTCATTATCATAACAAAACTCATCTGTATGGTGACCAATTTCATAAACTCCTTCTTCTATAGTTATCCATTCATGCATGTGGGTTTCTGGGGAATGTTCTTTTATGGTATTGTTATATGCAGGAAGTAGCGGGTTATTTCCTAAGATAAATTTAATATCGGTTATGAGTAATTCTTGATGCTGTTTTTCATGGTGAATACCAATTTCTAACAGATTTTCTAATTCTAGACTGTTATTTTTTGCTATTACTTCTTTTAATGCGTTAGTAACATAATCTCTGTATTCGTATATTTTTTGAACAGATGGTCTAGATAAATTACCTCTATTAGAGCGTATTACTCGTTTGCCAACGGTTTCATAGTAGCTATTAAAAACAAAGGAGAAATCATCACTAAATAAGGTGTAGTTTGTAAGATGTTTTTTTAAAATAAATTCCTCAAAAAACCAAGTAGTATGTCCTAAATGCCATTTGGGAGGAGAAACGTCTTCTATAGGTTGTACAACATAATCTTCTAGCTCCAAGGGGTTACATATATCTTGCGTATGCTGTCTAGTCTGTATAAATTGTAGTAATAAAGATTCTATACGGGTCATTAAAACTATTTTCCTTTAAAGATAAGGATTATGTAAAAGACAAAAATTGCTAAAAATGTTTGGAATAGTTTAAACTATGTTTTTGTTATTTTAAATAGCTACAATACCTTTAATATGGGGGTGAGGGTTATAGTCGGTCAAGGTGAAATCCTCAAAATTAAAATCGAAAATATCTTTAATTTCTGGGTTTAATGTCATTTTTGGTAGGGCTCTTGGCTCTCTACTCAATTGTAATTCTACTTGCTCCATATGGTTGTTATAAATATGGGCATCGCCAAAGGTGTGTATAAACTCCCCGGCTTCGTAACCGCATACTTGAGCCATCATCGTGGTAAACAAGGCATAAGATGCAATATTAAAAGGAACACCAAGAAAAATATCGGCACTACGTTGGTATAATTGGCAAGATAATTTACCATCAGCAACATAAAATTGAAAAAATGCATGACAAGGAGGTAGGGCTGCTTTACCGTTAGCAACATTCTCGGAAAAAGATTTAGAAGTATCTGGTAGTACGCTAGGGTTCCATGCAGAAACTAACATTCTTCTGCTATTAGGGTTGGTCTTTAGAGAATGAATAACTTCTTTAATTTGGTCTATTTCATCGCTATTCCAATTACGCCATTGGTGACCGTAAACAGGACCTAGGTCTCCGTTCTCGTCTGCCCACTCGTTCCAAATACGAACGCCATTTTCTTGTAGGTACTTTATATTAGTATCTCCTTTTAAAAACCAAAGCAACTCATACACGATAGATTTTAAATGCAATTTTTTGGTGGTAACCATAGGGAAACCTTCGCTGAGGTCAAATCGCATTTGATGTCCAAAAACACTAACAGTTCCGGTGCCAGTACGGTCTCCTTTTTGGTTTCCTGTTTCTAAGACGTGTTTTAGTAAATCGTGATATTGTTTCATAAAATGTATTGCTTAATAATGGTAAAAATAGAAAAAGAATTTGGGGCGCAACAAAGAGAAAATTAATAATTATCCATTAATTATTAACTACTAATTTTTAGTTAGTAAAAGGTAGTTATCCAAGAATCATTCCAGCAATAGTAGCAGATAGTAAAGAAGCTAAAGAACCACCTAGAACGGCTTTCATTCCAAATTCTGAAAGCGTTTTTCTTTGTCCAGGAGCAAGAGAGCCAATACCTCCTATTTGTATTCCTATAGATGCGAAATTTGCAAAACCACAAAGCATATAAGTCGCCATTATAATGGATTTATTATAAGTAAAATGGGTGGCATTAGCCATATTTTTAAGTTCTGCTAATTGTATGTAACCAATAAATTCACTTGCAGCTAATTTTATGCCTAATAATTGTCCCATGAGCATTATATCCTCATTAGCAACACCTATTAGCCACATTAAAGGGGCAAAAATGGTTCCTAAAATAGCTTCTAAAGAAAATTTTTCATAGCTAGTATTATTAGCAATCCAACTGTTTAAGTGGGTTATGTCTCCAGTCCATTCTAATATACCATTAATCATGGCAATAAAAGCAACAAAAACTAAAAGCATAGCGCCTACATTAACGGCTAACTTTAAACCTTCGGTTGTTCCGTTTGCAATGGCATCTAATATATTTGCACCTATTTTTTCTGTAGATACAGTTACATTAGTATCTATTTCTTCGGTTTGTGGGTATAAAATTTTTGAAACTACAATAGCACCAGGAGCAGCCATTACAGATGCTGCTAGTAAATGTTTAGCAAATTGTAAACGTAAGGCAGGGTCATCTCCACCTAAAAATCCTATATAAGCAGCTAAAACAGCACCAGCAACAGTTGCCATACCACCAATCATAACTAATAAGATTTCGGATTTTGTCATTTTCTCTAAGTACGCTTTTATAAGCAAAGGGGCTTCCGTTTGACCTAAGAAAATATTACCTGCAACAGAAAGACTTTCTGGGCCAGATATTCCTAAGGTTTTAGATAAAAGTAAGGCAAGTGCTTTTACCACTTTTTGTATAACTCCTAAATAAAATAATAAAGAGGTTAGTGCAGAAAAAAAGATAATTGTAGGGAGTACTTGAAAGGCAAAAATAAAACCAAAGGTGTCCATATCTACTACTAAACCTTCAAATAAAAATTGGCTTCCAGCTCTGGTAAAATCTAATATACTAACAAAAATGTTTCCTAATCCTTCAAATATTTTTTGAATAAAAGGAACTTTTAATACTCCAATAGCAATTAATAATTGTATCCCTAAACCTATACCAACAGTTTTCCAGTTAATTGCTTTTTTATTAGAACTAAATAAAAAAGAGATAGCGATTATAACTAGCATTCCTAAAATGCCTCTCCATAAACTATGTATAGAAAACCCTGCATTAGGAACTATTGTTGGTGTTGTAGCCGCAATATCATTTACAATAGTAGTATTGCTTATTATGGTATCTTGTACTGTGGTGTCTTGAGCATAAGAAGAAATGCCAAGTATAAAAAATATAAAAATTACCCAAGGCAAGTTTTTCATGCAAACTATTTTAATAATTAGTTTCTTTTAGATATTTCGTCTCTTAGCTTAGCGGCTTTTTCGTAATCTTCATTTGCTACAGCTTTATTTAGCTCTTTATGAAGCTCATCTGTGGTAAGTTCTGTATAACCATCTGTTGCACCGGATTCAATTTCTATTGGGTCTCCGCCTTCTTGCAGAATTTCATCCACCATTATACTATCATCATTCTCCTCATCTTTATCTTTAGAAGAGAATTTTAAGAAAATACCGGCCTTATCTAAGATAGTTTTATAAGTAAATATAGGAGCATCAAAACGTAATGCTAATGCAATAGCATCGCTAGTTCTTGCATCAATAATTTCTTCTATACCATCTCTTTCACATATAATGCTAGAATAAAAAACACCGTCTACTAGTTTGTGAATAATTACTTGTTTTACAATAATATCAAACCTGTCGGAGAAATTTTTAAATAAATCGTGTGTTAGTGGTCTTGGGGGTTTAATTTCTTTTTCTAAAGCTATTGCAATAGACTGTGCCTCAAAAGCGCCAATTACAATTGGAAGTTTGCGGTCACCTTCAACTTCATTTAAAATAAGGGCATAAGCTCCATTTTGAGTTTGGCTATAGGAAATCCCTTTTATTTTTAATCTTACTAAGCTCATAAATAGTTGTAAAAAAAAGGTTGTTTAAATAAGTTGGGTATCCATTTATTTAAACAACCCTTTAGAAAGGCACAAATTAACAAAAATTAAGCGTTTTGCGCTTTAAATTCTTTTAATTTTTCGATGAGCTGCGGTACAACCTCAAAGGCATCGCCTACAATACCATAATCTGCTGCTTTAAAAAATGGAGCTTCAGGGTCTGTATTAATAACAACTTTTGTCTTAGAGGCACTTACACCAGCAAGATGTTGTATGGCTCCAGAAATACCAATTGCAATGTATAAATTACTTGCTACAGGCTTTCCTGTTTGTCCTACGTGTTCTCCGTGTGGCCTCCAACCTAAATCGGATACAGGCTTAGAACAAGCTGTTGCAGCGCCAAGAACATCGGCAAGTTTTTCAATCATCCCCCAATTTTCAGGGCCTTTTAACCCTCTTCCACCAGATACAACAATATCTGCATCTGCTATTGTAGCTTTTCCAATAACCTTATCTACTTTTGTAGATTTGGTTGAAAAATCATTATCCTCTAAAGAGGGGTCAAAACTTTCTACAGTTGCTGTGGTAGCATTTTCTATAATTCCAAAAGAATTGTTAGATACTCCAACAACTTTTATTTCTGTATTTATTTGTGTTAGAGCAAATCCTTTATTACTAAAAGCGGTTCTTTTTACGGTAAAAGGACTTGTGCTTTCTGGTGCAGCAACAACATTAGGAGCGTATCCAGCTTTTAATGATGCGCTTACTAAAGGAGCTAAATATTTAGCATCTGTACTAGAACTAGTAATAATAACTTGTGCATTTTCTGCCTTTGCAGCTTGTACAATAGTATTTGCATACCCTTTTGCATTAAATGTAGATAACTTATCATTACTAACATTTAATACTTTGCTAATACCATAAGTTCCTAAAGTTTCATTTTCTGTTGCATTAATAGATATTGAAACGGCATTTGTTCCTAATAGTTTAGCAACTTCTGCAGCGTAAGAGGCAACCTCTAAAGCATTTTTTTTAAATTTTCCGTTTTCGGATTCTGTATATACTAAAACTGACATTTTTTCTTAAATTAAAAATATTCCTATATTAATTGGAATAAAGAATTAAAACTAAATTACTTTTGCTTCATTATGTAATAAACTTATAAGTTCATCAACATTACTAGCGTCTACTAATTTAACAGCACCTTTTGCTGCTGGTTTCTCAAATTTAGTTTCTTGTGTAGCGTTTAGTGCATCTACAGGCTCAACAACAGTTAATTTCTTTTGCCTAGCCATCATGATTCCTCTCATGTTAGGGATTTTTAAATCACTTTCCTGTACTAAGCCTTTTTGACCTCCAATAACAAGAGGTAAAGAAGTAGATAAGGTTTCTTTTCCTCCGTCTATTTCTCTTTGCGCGGTAGCATTTTCACCGTCTATTTCTAAGCTAATACAAGTATTTACAAAATTCATGTCTAATAAAGCAGCAAGAATTCCAGGAACCATACCACCGTTATAATCAATAGATTCTCTACCGGCTATAACTAGGTTATAATCTCCATTTTTAACAACTTCTGCTAGTTGTTGTGCAACAAAAAAACCATCAGTAGGTTCTGCGTTAATACGTATAGCTTCATCTGCTCCAATTGCAAGAGCTTTTCTAATTGTAGGATCTATTGTTGGTCCTCCAACAGACACTACATGTACTGTTGCGCCTTGCTTTTCTTTAAACCACATGGCTCTTGTTAGGCCAAATTCATCATTTGGGTTTATAACAAATTGCACACCGTTGGTGTCAAATTTTGTGTCACCATCTGTAAAATTAATTTTAGAGGTGGTGTCTGGTACGTTACTTATGCAAACTAATATTTTCATCGATTAAATAAGCTTTTAAATATAATAGGGCTAAGATAGTTAATAATTTCTGAATTTACTATGCGTGCATAGTAAATTTATAACTTTTTTTGATTAAAATGGTTATTATTTTGATATATAATTCCCTATTTTTGCTTGCCTTTTGGGTAATTAATTTAGGAATTCAATTGTTATAAACATGAAAACATTACAGTTTAGAGAAGCTATAGCGGAGGCTATGTCTGAAGAAATGAGAAAAGACGAATCTATCTATTTAATGGGAGAGGAAGTTGCGGAATATAATGGTGCTTATAAAGCTTCTAAAGGAATGTTGGATGAATTTGGTCCTAAAAGAGTTATAGATACTCCAATTGCAGAATTAGGTTTTGCAGGAGTAGGAGTAGGTTCTACAATGACAGGAAATAGACCTATTATAGAATTCATGACATTTAATTTTGCTTTAGTTGGTATTGATCAAATTATAAATAATGCTGCTAAAATTAGACAAATGTCTGGAGGGCAGTTTCCATGTCCAATAGTATTTAGAGGGCCAACAGCCTCTGCAGGACAATTAGCTGCAACACACTCCCAAGCTTTTGAAAGCTGGTATGCTAATTGCCCAGGATTAAAAGTAGTAGTACCTTCTAACCCTAAAGACGCTAAAGGTTTGCTAAAAGCAGCAATAAGAGATAATGATCCTGTAATTTTTATGGAATCTGAGCAAATGTATGGTGATAAAGGAGAAGTTCCAGAAGGAGAATTTACAATTCCTTTAGGTGTTGCAGATATTCGTAGATCAGGTTCAGATGTTACTATAGTTTCTTTTGGTAAAATTATTAAAGAGGCAGATAAAGCGGCAGATGAGTTAGAAAAAGAAGGTATTAGCTGTGAGATAATTGATTTAAGAACGGTTAAACCTTTAGATTATAAAGCTGTTGTAGATTCTGTTAAGAAAACAAATCGCTTAGTAATTTTAGAAGAAGCTTGGCCTTTTGGTAATGTAGCTACAGAGATTACATACCATATACAATCTAATGCTTTTGATTATTTAGATGCTCCAATTATAAAAATAAATACAGCAGATACACCAGCACCATATTCTCCAGTTTTATTAGAAGAGTGGTTACCAAATGCTTCAGATGTGGTTACTGCCGTTAAAAAAGTGTTATATAAGTAAATAAACACTTACATATTTGTAAAAGAATAGTAGCTTCGCCAACTTAAAATAGTCGGCGAGGCTTTTTTATTGGTACGTTATTTGTTAGTACCATTAAATAGAACATATAATTACAATGAAAAAAATAATTTTTCTTTTCCTTTTTTTATTTGCACTACTAGTAAATGCGCAAACTAAAGTTTCTGGAATAGTATTAGATGATTTGGGAGAACCTGTTGCATTTGCTAATATACTTTTTAAGAATTCTACTGAAGGAACCATTACAAACGATAATGGAAGGTTTTATTTAGAGTCAGATGCAAGTTATAATACGCTTGTGGTTTCTTTTATAGGCTATGAAACACAAACACTAACTCTTAACTCTAAGGTTAATTATGAAATGGAAATTAAGCTAGCAGAATCTAGCGAACAATTGAATGAAGTAGTTCTTATAGCTGGTAAGCAATCTAAAAAAAATAACCCAGCAGTAGATATACTGCGAAAAATATGGGCTAAAAAAAGAGAAAATGGAGTGCGTAAGTTTAAACAATATGCTTTTGATAAATATGAAAAGGTAGAGTTTGATTTAAATACTATAGATAGTGCTTTAATGCAGCGTAAAATATTTAAAGGTCTAGAATTTGTATTTCAAGATTTGGATACTTCAAAAATTACAGGAAAAACGTACTTGCCAATTTTCTTAAATGAAACTTTTTCTAAGGTATATGGCGATAATATTATAAAAGAAGAAAAAGAAGAAATTTTAGGAAATAAGAATTCTGGTTTTGATAACAACCAAGCAATAATTGCATTTGTAGAAGATTTGTATCAGGATTATGATATTTATGATAATTACTTAAAGTTTTTTGATAAAAGTTTTACAAGCCCTTTATCTAGAACAGGAATAGATACTTATAACTATGCACTTAGAGATAGTGCTTTTATAGATAATAAATGGTGCTATAATATTGTATACTACCCAAGAAGAAAAAATGAACTAACATTTAAAGGAGATTTTTGGGTAAATGATTCTACATACGCTATTAAAAATATAAATTTAGAAGTTACTAAAAGTGCTAATATAAACTGGGTTAAGGAGATTTATATTGAGCAAGATTTTGATGTAATGAACGATTCTGTTTTTCTTTTAAAGAGAGACTATATGTTGAGTGATTTTAGTTTTAAAAAGAAAGAAAAATCAAAAGGAGTTTACGGTAAAAGAACAACGGTTTATAATGCATATGAATTTGATAAAGAAAAACCCAGAGATTTTTATAAGAAAGATGGGAATCCTTTTGATCCAGAGGTAGTTGTAAAAGATGACGAGTTTTGGAAGGAGAATAGATTAGAATCTTTAAATAAAGATGAAAAAGGAATTTATAAGTTAATAGATACGTTAAAAACTGTTCCCAAATTTAAGTCCTATTATAACTTAGTTAGTATTCTGGGATCTGGCTATGTAGAAATTGATAAATGGAATTTAGATATTGGTTCTGTTTACGATGTTTTTGGTTATAATGATGCAGAAGGGGCAAGAGTAAGGTTAGGGGCAAGAACATATTATGGACCAAACGATCCATGGAGAGTAGAAGGTTATGCTGCATATGGTTTTGCTGATCAAAAAGTTAAACATGGTATATCTGGTAAGTTTTTGTTAGATAATAAAAGTAGATTAATAATCTCTGGAGGAAATAGAAGAGATATAGAACAGCTGGGGGTAAGTTTAACTGCTACGAACGATGTTTTAGGAAGGAGCATAGCATCCTCCTCTTTGCTAACTGTTGGGGCAAATAATAGACTTACCAATATTAATTTAAGTGCACTTAGTGTAGAGGTAGAGCCATTAACAAATGTAAGGGTGTCTTTGGGAGCAAACTTTAGGACGCTTAGTTCTGCATTACCTGGAGATTTTAGTTTAGACTATGTAGATGCAGAATCTGTAACAGGAACATCTTCAGAGGTTAAACAGTTTAATGTAAATACTATAGTAATATATACCCCTGGTAAAAAAACAATAGGGCATGGTGTAGAACGTAGAGATATTAATGATAACTATAGCACACTATTATTAAATTATACAAAAGGGTTAAAAGGCGCCATGAATAGCGATTTTAATTATAGTAAACTTCAGTTTTCTTATAGTCAGCCATGGCAAGTAGGAGGTTTTGGAAGATTGTATAGTACCGTTGAAATTGGAAAAACTTTTGGAGAGGTGCCTCTAGGGTTATTAAGTGTTATTCCGGGGAACCAAACTTTCTTTTCTAATTATGGTACTTTCCCAAATTTAGATTTTTATGAGTTTGTTACAGATACCTATGCGTCATTGCATTTAGAGCATAATTTTAATGGAAGGCTTTTTTCTAGAATTCCATTAATAAGAAAATGGAATTTAAGAGAAATTGTAGGATTGCGTGGTGTTTGGGGGCAGTTGTCTGATGAAAATATAGCATTAAATGCGCCAGCAAATGTTACAACACCATTAATAGCGCCTTCAGATAAAGTGTATTATGAATATTCTTTTGGTATAGGGAACATTTTTAAAATATTTAGAATAGATTTTAACTTTAGAGGTAACTATTTAGATACACCAGATGCAAGGCCATTTAGTGTAACAGGAACTTTTGGGTTTAATTTCTAAAATTAATTCAGAATTAATACAATTTCATTAATGAGCTAGCGTTCATTTGTTAACTTTGTACACGAAAAAAAATACAATAATGGCAGAAAAGAAAAGCATAACTTTTGATGTTTTAATAGAAATTCCAAAAGGAAGTAGAAATAAATATGAATATGATTTTACATTACATAAAATTAGGTTTGATAGAATGTTATTTTCTTCCATGATGTACCCTGGCGATTATGGTTTTATTCCAGAAACATTAGCCTTAGATAGTGATCCATTAGACGTTTTAGTATTAGGGCACCAGCCAACATACCCTATGGTGGTTATGGAAGTTAGACCTATAGGAGTATTTTATATGACTGATGAAAAAGGGCCAGATGAAAAAGTAATTTGTGTACCTGTATCAGATCCTATATGGAGTAATAAGCATGATATTTCAGATATAAACCCACATAGATTAAAAGAAATAGAGCATTTCTTTAAAGTATACAAAGATCTTGAGAAAAAGAAAGTAGATACTGGTGGTTGGGGAAATGCTGCAGACGCAGTTAAAATATATCATGAATGTGTAGAGCGCTATGAAAAAAGCGAACACAAAAAGAAACGTACCTTTACTATATAGTAAACCAATAATATAGAATCAAAAGCCACTCTTAATTTTAAGAGTGGCTTTTTTATTATTATTGATTTCGTATATTTAGCGTCATATAAATATCAAATTAATAATAAACTATGGATGTATTTGTGAACTATTTATGGGGCTTTGGTATTCTGGCCTTAATTTTTGTATTCGTAAAAAACCTTTGGGTATCTAAACAAGACGAAGGGGAAGAAAAAATGGCAAGGATAGCTAAGAACATTTCTGACGGAGCAATGGCTTTTTTAAAAGCAGAGTACAAGGTTTTAGCGGTTTTTGTAGTAGCAGTTGCTGTATTGCTTTACTTTAAAGGAAATTCTGAGGAAGGGTCTAATGGTATGGTAGCTGTATCTTTTATTGTTGGGGCAATTTGTTCTGCATTAGCCGGGTTTATAGGTATGAAAGTAGCTACTAAAGCTAATGTTAGAACAACGCAAGCTGCAAGAACTTCTTTAGGAAAAGCTTTAGAAGTTGCATTTGCAGGAGGAGCTGTAATGGGGCTTGGCGTAGTTGGATTAGGAGTTTTGGGTTTAAGCGGACTCTTTATGATTTATAGTGGACAAGGATGGGGTATTGGAGAAGTGTTAAATGTTCTTTCTGGATTTTCTTTAGGAGCATCTTCAATAGCTTTATTTGCACGTGTTGGTGGAGGTATATACACTAAAGCAGCAGATGTTGGTGCAGATTTAGTAGGTAAAGTAGAGGCAGGTATTCCAGAGGATCACCCTTTAAACCCAGCTACTATAGCTGATAATGTTGGTGATAATGTTGGGGATGTAGCAGGCATGGGAGCAGATTTGTTCGAATCTTATGTTGGCTCTATTATAGGAACAATGGTACTTGGTGCTGTTTATGCTGGTTTACCAGAGTTTGCTTCCTCTTTTGATGGTTTAGGAGCAGTATATCTTCCATTAGTATTAGCAGCAACAGGTATTGTTATGTCTATTCTAGGAACATTTTTTGTTCGTGTTAAGGATGGTGGAAATCCGCAAACAGCACTAAATATTGGGGAGTTTGGTTCTGCAGGTTTAATGTTGGTTGCATCTTTTTTTATTATTCAAAAAATGCTACCAGAATCATGGGTAGAAGCAGGTGTAACTTATACTTCTATGGGAGTTTTTTGGGCTACAATAGCAGGTTTAGTTGCGGGTCTTTTAGTAGGGAAAGTAACAGAGTATTATACTGCTACGGGTAAAAAACCTGTTATGGATATAGTTAAACAATCGGAAACTGGAGCTGCAACAAATATAATAGCAGGTTTAGGTGTAGGAATGATGTCTACCGCTATTCCAATTCTTTTAATAGCGGCAGCAATTATTATTTCACATAGTCAAGCAGGTTTATATGGTATTGCTATTGCAGCAGTAGGTATGTTGGCAAATACAGGGATTCAATTAGCGGTAGATGCTTATGGTCCTATATGTGATAATGCAGGTGGTATAGCAGAAATGGCAGAGTTGCCGAGCGAAGTTCGTGAACGTACAGATAAGTTAGATGCTGTTGGTAATACAACCGCAGCAATAGGTAAAGGGTTTGCAATTGCGTCAGCAGCTTTAACGGCATTGGCATTATTTGCGGCTTTTATGAAAACAGCAAATGTAACTTCTATAGATGTTTCTAGACCAGATATTATGGCAGGCTTATTAATTGGTGGTATGTTGCCTTTTGTTTTTTCTGCCTTGTCCATGAATGCAGTTGGTAGAGCAGCAATGGCAATGATAGAGGAAGTTCGGCGTCAGTTTAGAGATATTCCAGAATTAAAAGCTGCATTAGGTATTATGCGTAAGTATGATTCGGATATGAGTAAGGCTTCGGAAGAAGATAGAAAAATATTTGATGCTGCAGATGGCGTTGCAGATTATGGTAAATGTATAGATATATCTACAAAAGCATCTATTAAAGAAATGGTCTTGCCAGGTTTATTAGCTATTGCTGTTCCAGTAATTGTTGGCTTTGGGGGTAAAATAGTTGGCATTGGCGGCGCAGAAATGTTAGGAGGCTTACTTGCTGGTGTTACTACTTGTGGCGTTTTAATGGCTATTTTTCAGTCCAATGCAGGTGGTGCATGGGATAATGCAAAGAAAACTATAGAGGAAGATGGAAGAAAAGGGACAGATGTTCATAAAGCGGCAGTAGTAGGCGATACCGTTGGGGATCCTTTTAAAGATACTTCGGGGCCTTCCTTAAATATTCTTTTAAAATTAATGTCTGTTGTTGCTTTAGTAATAGCTCCTAGTATTGCAATAACCGAAGATGGTCTTGCTGAGCATACTAAGGATGCTAATAGTATAAAAGTGGAAACCACAAAAGTGGAAGGTAGCAAAGAAATGCCTATGGCTTATGTAGCATTCGTGAATGAAGAGGAAATTAAGAAATAATAATTTTAGTAAATTTATATTTAGCCGTCTTGCATTATGTAAGACGGTTTTTTTATACTTTTAATTTCTGGTGAAATTAAAGCTATGTTTAAGAAAGATAAGTTGCAAATAATACCTTTTAAAACCTATGGGACATTAACTCATATGTATTTACGAGGTAGAACTTTAGAGGATGAAAATATAGATATAAATAAAAAAGGGATTTGGCCAGTATTTATAAGTACCTGGAAGAGGTTTGAAACAGACGAAATAAGATTTGCTTCAATACATATACAAGTAAAAAATAAAGAACAAGAAAAAACAATTACCGATTCTGAAGGCTATTATATTTTTAATAAAGAAATAGAAGATTTGTCAGAAATTGTTTCTAAAGACGGGTGGGTTTCTTATAAAGTAGCTTACGCGAAACCAGAAGAGTATACAAAAAGGATAGTTTCTGAAAATCGTTTTTGTGGAGAAATGTTGGTGGTTTTACCAGAATCTGAATACGGAATTATTAGTGATATAGATGATACTATTTTGCATACAGGTGTTGCTTCAAAACTTAAATGGAAAGCAGTTTTTAATACTTTTTTTGTTAATGTATTACATCGCAAAGCTTTAGAAGGGACTGCAGATTTTTATATGCAATTGCATAAAGGAAAATCTAAAAATAATTGTAACCCAGTTTTTTATGTAAGTAATAGTCCTTGGAATTTATACAAGTATTTAGAGATTTTTTTAAATGGAAATAATTTTCCAAAGGGAGCAATACTATTACGA
The DNA here is from genome assembly GCF_003634105.1 of Maribacter vaceletii. Lineage (GTDB taxonomy): Bacteria > Bacteroidota > Bacteroidia > Flavobacteriales > Flavobacteriaceae > Maribacter_B > Maribacter_B vaceletii. The sequence continues at coordinate 54,808 of NZ_RBIQ01000011.1, forward strand.
AATTTAAAATTTTTGTTCGATAAAACTCCAAAGTCAAAAATATCACATAAGCATCATGAAATTCAAAATATATTAAATACGTATCCAGATTTATCCTTTATACTAATTGGGGATTGTGGAGAGCATGACCCAGATATATATGTAGATATAGTTGCTAAAAACCCAAACAGAATAACTTCTATTTATTTAAGGTCTGTAAAAAGTAAAAAGAAAATGCTTCGTGTAAAAAAGTTGTTTCAGGACTATAAAGATGTGGACGTTTTGTTAGTTTATAATACTAAAGAAGCAATTGATCATGCAAAAATGAAAGGCTTTATTTAAAAGAATTTACTTTAAGTATAGTAGAGAAGTGTTTGGAGGCACTTCAACAGGTTCTTTATTCTGTTCAAAAATTCTTGCAGAAAGTTCTTTTCCTTCAAGAATACATTGATTGTTTTTTAGTCGAATCCAGCTACCTTCACGTAAACCAATAACAGGAGTTTTGTTAAACTGATGAAACTCTTTTATTCTAGTTTCTCTTGTTTCTCCTTTGTGTGTAGATTTTGGGTCTGGATCTAAATAATGTGCATTAATATTAAAAGGGGTAATATGCAATGTAGTAAAGCTAGGAGGGTAAACTATAGGCATATCATTAGTAGTTTTCATGCTAACGCCAGCAATATTACTTCCTGCACTAGTTCCTAAATAGGGAGTGCCTTCTAGAATTTTTTTTCTTAAAGGATTTATAAGTTGTAACTCGTATAACTTAGCGACTAAGACAAATGTGTTTCCTCCTCCAGTAAAAATTCCTTTAGCATTATTAATAGCTTTTATAGGGTCATCAAAAGTATGAACGCCAATAAGTTTTTTGTTAATTTTCTGAAATCCTTTTTTTGCTATTGTAGTATATTCTTCATGTGAAATACCGCTTGGTCTAGCGTAAGGAATAAATAGAACTTCATCCGTATTACGGAATAATTCTTTTAACTCATTAAAAAGATATTCTAAATAACTGCTATTGTGAATAGTAGATGTGCTGGCTAGAATACAGTTGATCATTTAAAAAAGACCATTTATTTCCGCATCAATCTTATTTATAACTTGCCCTAAATCTTCGGGCTTGTCCACAAAATCTAATTGATCTACATCAATAATTAATAATTTACCTTTAGTGTAATTATGAGCCCATGCCTCATAACGTTCATTTAGTCTACTTAAATAATCTATAGAAATACTATTTTCATAATCTCTACCACGTTTATGAATTTGTTTTACCAAGTTTGGGATAGAACTTCTTAGGTAAATAAGTAATTCTGGTGGCTGTACTAAAGACTCCATTAGTTCAAAAAGACCAGTATAGTTGCTAAAATCTCTATTTGTCATTAAACCCATAGCGTGTAAGTTAGGGGCAAATATATGAGCATCTTCATATATAGTTCTATCTTGAATAATGCTTTTTCCACTTTCTCTAATTTCAAGAATTTGTCTATATCTATTATTTAAAAAATAGATTTGCAAATTAAAACTCCAACGTTCCATTTGATTATAAAAGTCATCTAGGTAAGGGTTATCGGCAACTTCTTCAAAATGGGGTTCCCATTTATAATGCTTGGCTAATAATTTGGTTAAAGAGGTTTTTCCGGCACCAATATTTCCTGCTACAGCAATATGCATTTTTTAGATGTTTTTATAGTTATGATAATAAGAAAAAAATATTGCCATACAATATACAAGATAACAATAGGATGGTAAAATGTTTATGTAAATATCCGTTAAAAAATATTTTAAAAAAGATAATTAAACCTTTACGGAAAATAGAAGTCTAAATTTTAATTAAATACACGAAGTATGAAAAAGAATATTTTTTTTATCGCATTATTAATAATGACCTCTTCTTATGCTCAAGATTTTCAGGGTAAGGCAGTTTATGAGTCTAAAACAAGTGTTGATTTATCCAATTTTGGAAGACCAGATATGCCTGAAGAAGACAAAAAGAGAATTAAAGAACGTATTAAAAGAAATTTTGAAAAGACTTTTGTTTTGTCTTTTAATAAAATAGAAGCCTTGTATTTAGAAGAAAAGAGGTTAGAGCAACCTGGAAATAACAGAGGCAGCTTTAGGGGTTTTGCTTTTAATGTAAGTGGTAAATATTACAAAAATATAAAAGAGGAAAAGTATATTAATCAAAAAGAAATGTTTGGAAAAGTGTTTCTAATTAAAGATGAGTTGCCCAGTTTATCTTGGGTTATGGGGTCAGAAACAAAGCAAATTGGACAATATTTGTGTTATAAAGCAACTGCACTTAAAGCTGTAGACCCTGCAAGTGTTTTAAATTTTAGACCGCCAGGAAGACCAGGGGGAAATAGAGAGCAGGATGCTAAAAAAGATTCTGTAAGTAAGGAAAATTCTCTATTTAAAGATAAAGAAAAAACAAAAGAAATAGAGGTTACTGCCTGGTATACTTTGGATATACCAATAAGTCAAGGTCCTGGAGAATATTGGGGTTTACCTGGATTAATATTGGAGGTGAATGCGGATAAGACTACTATTTTGTGTTCTAAAATTATAATAAATTCAAAAGATAAAGAAATAATTGAAGCGCCAAAAAAAGGAAAAGAAATTACTCAAGAAAAATATAATAAAGTACTGAAAGCTAAAATGAAAGAGTTTTCAGAAAGACCTAGAAATGGTCCAGGTTCAAGGGGAGGTAATAGACCTAGAAATTAATAATGTATATGTATTTAATGGAAAAAATTCTAATAGGTTTTTTAATATTTTTTTCTCTTTTTGCTAGTGCTCAAAAAATCACAATTGAAGGTGTTGTAACAGATAGTTTGGGAAGCGCTTTGGAAATGGCGAATGTAGTTGCAATTAATATAGAAACTAAAGGGTTAGATGGATTTGGAATAACAAATCCAGAGGGTAAGTATAAAATAAATGTAAAGGCAAATACTATGTATAATTTAAGGTTTAGTTACTTAGGTTTTGAGCCAAAAGAATATACCATTAGTGTTGCAGAAAGTGATATACAGAAAAATACAATTTTAGTAGAACAAGCCGAAAATTTAGATGAAGTAGAAGTTGTTTACGAAATGCCTGTAACTGTAAAAGGAGATACTATTGTATATAATACGGATTCTTTTGTAAGTGGTACCGAAAAAAAATTAGAAGATGTACTTTCTAAATTACCAGGGGTAGAAGTTAGTGATGAAGGTGAGATTGAGGTGGAAGGGAAAACCGTTACAAAAGTAATGGTAAATGGGAAGGATTTTTTTGATGGAGATTCTAAACTTGCAGCAAAGAATATACCTGCAAACGCTTTAGATAAAATAGAAGTTTTACGTAACTACTCTGAAGTATCTCAATTAAGAGGTGTTACAAATAATGAAGATAATGTAGCACTGAATATTAAGCTGAAAACTGGAAAAGAAAAGTTCTGGTTTGGAGAAATTACGGGTGGTGTTGGTTTAGATGACCGCTATTTGGCCCATCCAAAATTATTTTTTTATAGTCCAAAGTATAGTATTAATATTTTAACCGATGTGAATAATATAGGGGAACTTGCTTTTACCAATAGGGATTATAGAAGGTTTACTGGTGGTTTTAGAACTAGGACAGGAAACACAGGAACTAGTTTTTCTGTAGGAGAAGGAGGGTTAGGTTTGTCTCAATTACAAAATAATAAGGCTAAAGAAATAAATGCAAGATTTGGTGCAATAAACTTTAGTTATTCTCCAAATAAGATTTTAGGACTTAGTGGTTTTGCTATTTATTCTTACAGTAATACGCTACTAGAAACAAGTGCTAAAAGGAGTTATATAAGTAGTAATGAAGAAGAAATTACGACAACAAACACAGACCAAACATCTAATTTAGGATTGTTAAAATTTAGCGCTTCTTATAAGCCTAGTGAAAATTTACAAGTAGAGTATGATATTTTATCAAAATTCTCCGGATCTGAGGAAAACGTAGATAATTTGTCTATTGCAGATGTTACAGATCAAATTACAGAAAATAAAGAACAAACACCAACGAGTGTTAATCAAAACGCAAATGTTTATTATACTTTGAATGAAGATAATATTTTAGCTTTTGAAGGTCAATATTTAATACAAACAGAAGATCCTTTTTACAATGCAATTAGAGAAGTGCAACCTTTTGTAAATATATTGCCTTTAGATGATACACAGTCCAATTTTGATATAAATCAAGAAAGGAAAGTAAAGACTAATAAGTTAGACTTTAAAGCAGATTATTACTATGTTACAGGGGCCAAAAGTAATATTAATTTTACTTTAGGAGTTACGCAAAGTAGTCAAGATTTTGATTCTAGAATATTTCAAATATTAGATGACGAATCAAAGCTTTCTTTTGCAGATAATGACCTTAATAATAGAGTTAATTTTAAATTTTCAGATATTTTTTTAGGTTTCCATTATAAATTAATTGCTGGTAATTTTACAATAAACCCAGGTATAATAGCACATAATTATCAAGCTAAAAACGAACAATTAGGAACCAAGGTTTCTAATGAGTTAGTAAATGTTGTTCCAGATTTATTTATAAACTATAAACTAAAGGAATCTGAAAATATTAGATTTAATTACACGGTAACAAGAAATTTTTCGGACATAGAAAAATTTGCAAACGCGTATGTGTTTAGTAATTACAACTCCCTTTATCAGGGTAATAGAGATTTAGAAAGCGCACTTTATCATAATGTAAGCCTTAATTTTTTTAGTTTTAGTATGTTTAATATGCAGAACATCTTTGCAAGATTAAACTATAGCAAACGTATAGATGCTTTTAAGAATAATAGTAGTATAGTAGGCATAAATCAAGTAACCTCTACAATAAACTCTAATTTAGAAGATGAGGTTTTATCTGGATCAGCTAATTATCAAAGAACTTTTGGAAAAATAAAAGTAAGTGCAAGAGCATCTTTATCTTATTCTAGTTTAAATAATATTATTAATAATAACCCTAGTATATCAGAATCTTTAACACAAAGTTATAAAGGCTCTTTGGCAACAAGTTTTAAAAATGCACCTAATTTAGAATTAGGGTATAATTACGCAATTAATAATTACGATAATGGAGGGAATGAAACCACATTTTATACAAGCACACCATTTATAGAGTTTAATGCTTCTTTTCTAAAGAATTTTATTTTTAAGTCAGACTTTAATTATTATAAATATAATGATGCAGAAAATACGGTAGAGAACGAATATGGTTTTTTAAATGCAGATGTATCATATCAAAAAAAAGATAGTAAATGGGAATATAGTATCCAACTTACAAACCTATTAAATAATACAGAATTAAATCAAGATACTTTTAATGAATTATTTTATAGAACATCAACTTATATAGTGCAGCCTAGATATGCAATGTTTAAAGTTACATACAATTTATAGGCAAAAGCAAACTGGGTAATTTTTTAAGAGATATTATTTTGACATATTTTGGAATAACATTATTTTTGAAAAATAAACCTACGAGGAAAGATTTGACTGCTTGCAACCTCTAAAAAATGCTAAAACAGATATTATTACACCTTTATAGGGTATTCTATCTATTTACTTTTTTATTTTGCGTGCTACTTTCCTTTTTAAAAAAGAATTATGTCTTATTTATTTACGTCAGAATCTGTTAGTGAAGGACACCCAGATAAAGTTGCAGACCAAATTAGCGATGCATTATTAGATAGTTTTTTGGCATTTGATCCCGAAAGTAAAGTTGCTTGTGAAACTCTAGTTACAACAGGTCAAGTAGTTTTGGCAGGAGAGGTAAAAAGTGATACCTATTTAGATGTTCAAAATATAGCAAGAGAGGTAATAAATAAAATTGGATACACTAAAGGTGAGTATCAATTTAGTGGAGATTCCTGTGGTGTTATATCTCTTATTCATGAACAATCTAAAGAGATAAATCAAGGAGTAGATAGAGGTAAAAAAGAAGAACAAGGAGCAGGGGATCAAGGAATGATGTTTGGTTATGCAACTAAAGAAACAGAAAATTATATGCCTTTGGCATTAGATATTTCTCATAAAATTCTTCAAGTTTTAGCAGAGCTAAGAAGAGAAAATAAAGAAATTAGTTATTTAAGACCAGATGCCAAGTCGCAAGTAACTATAGAATATTCCGATGAAAATGTTCCACAACGCATAGATACAATTGTAGTTTCTACACAACATGATGCTTTTAATGATAATGATGAGGTAATGTTAGCAAAGATTAAGGAAGACATAGTGTCTATCTTAATTCCAAGAGTAAAGTCTCAATTACCAAGTACTATTCAGACTTTGTTTGATGATAAAATTAAATATCATATAAACCCAACAGGGAAATTTGTAATTGGTGGCCCTCATGGAGATACCGGTTTAACAGGGCGTAAAATAATTGTAGATACTTATGGTGGTAAGGGTGCACATGGTGGTGGTGCTTTTAGTGGCAAAGATCCAAGTAAGGTAGACCGTAGTGCGGCTTATGCTGCAAGACATGTAGCTAAAAATTTAGTTGCGGCTGGTGTTTCTAATGAAATATTAGTGCAAGTAAGTTATGCTATTGGTGTAGTAGAGCCAACCTCTATTTTTGTAGATACTTATGGCACAGCAAATGTAGATTTAACGGATGGTGAAATTGCAGAAAAAGTAGCAAAGTTGTTTGATATGCGTCCATTTGCTATAGAAGAACGTTTGAAATTACGTAATCCTATTTATTTAGAATCAGCAGCATATGGTCATATGGGAAAAGAACCAAAAACGATTACAAAAGTTTTTGAATCTCCTTATAATGGTAGAGTAGAGAAAGAAGTAGAATTGTTTACTTGGGAGAAATTAGATATGGTAGATAAAGTAAAAGCAAGTTTTAGTATATAATTTTAGAGTATTATAGGCTATAAATAAGATTTCTTGTTTATAGCCGTTATTAAAGTAAAATAATAAAATTGTTATTTTATTAATAAAAAATAGGCAAATAAACTTTTGGAGTATATATTTGCATCATATTAAGTTCAAATACATATTGAATTGTTATCAAGAAAGGCGGAGGGATTAGACCCTGTGAAACCTTAGCAACCCTTTGTTTAACAAAGAAGGTGCTAAATTCTACCAGAGAAATCAGAGAATGATTTATAAGGCAGATAACGAAATAAGCTATGTTACATAGCAACTTTCCAATTTCTTTTTAACTTTTTGATTTTACTTATTTTACAAAGTCGGTATTATAAGATTTGAATTTTTTTATCAATTAACTAAAAAAATCAAAAATCATGAGTGATCAAAAATTTTCAACAAACGCTTTACATGCAGGGCATGACACAACACAAACAGGAGGAACTAGAGCAGTGCCTATTTACCAAACTTCTTCTTATGTTTTTAATGATACAGAACATGCAGCAAATTTATTTGCATTAAAAGAATTAGGATTTATTTATACAAGATTAAATAATCCAACAAATCAAATATTACAAGATCGTTTAGCTGCTGTAGAAGGCGGTGTTGGTGCTGTTGTTTTTGCATCGGGAACTTCTGCTATTGCAACAGGATTAATGACTTTGTTAAAAGCTGGAGATCATATTGTTGCCTCTAGTAGCTTATATGGAGGTACGTTTACTTTATTAAATGTTACACTACCAAGATTGGGGATTACTACTACTTTTGTAGATGCATCGAATCCAGAAAGTTTTGGAAAAGCAGTACAGGATAATACAAGAGCCTTTTTTGTGGAATCTTTGGGTAATCCAAAATTAGACGTACTAGATTTAAAAGCAATTTCTAAACAAGCAAAAGCTGCGCAAGTACCTTTTATTGTAGATAACACGGTTGCTTCCCCAGCATTATTAAACCCAATTGAGCATGGAGCAAACCTTGTAATTCATTCACTTACTAAATATATTGGAGGTCAAGGAACATCTTTAGGTGGTGCAATTATTGATGCAGGTACTTTTGATTGGACAAATGGAAAATTTCCTGAGTTTACAGAGCCATCAGCAGGATACCATGGTTTAGTGTATAGCGAAGCTTTAGGGGCTGCAGCATTTACTTTTAAATTAATTTTAGAAGGATTGCGTGATTTTGGAGGAGCTTTAAGTCCTTACAACGCTTTTCAGATTATTCAAGGTTTAGAGACTCTAAACGTAAGAATAAAACAACATAGTGCTAATGCATTAGAATTGGCAACTTGGTTAGAGGGTAGAGAAGAAGTAGCATGGGTAAATTACCCAGGATTAAAGAGTAGTAAGTACTATGATTTAGCAAAAGAGTATTTGCCTAAAGGGCAAAGCGGGTTAGTTACATTTGGCTTAAAAGGAGGCTTCGAAGCTGCTAAAAAAGTTACAGATGCTACTAAAGTATTCTCTCTTTTAGCAAATATTGGAGATACAAAATCACTTATTATTCACCCAGCAAGTACAACGCACCAACAATTAACAGCAGAGCAACAAATAGATGCAGGAGTAGGAGCAGATTTAATACGTTTATCTGTTGGTTTAGAAGATATTGCAGATTTAAAAGCCGATTTAGAACAGGCTTTTGCGCAATAAACATAAAATTTAATAAAGTAAAAAATACCAGATGTTACATCATCTTACAATTAATAAATACAAAACATATAGCGGAGTATCTCAGGATATTTCGCTATCCTATCAACTTTTTGGAAAGCCTTTGCATAGTGCGCCAATAGTGCTGGTAAATCATGCTTTAACAGGAAATTCTAATGTTACTGGTAAAGATGGTTGGTGGTCAGCTATAGTAGGAGAGGGAAAATGTATAGATACGGATACCTATACTATTCTGGCTTTTAACGTTCCAGGAAATGGATATGATAGTTTTGTAATTGAAAATTATAAAGATTTTATTGCAAGAGATGTTGCAAGAATATTTTTATTGGGACTTAAGGATTTAAAAATTTCTAATTTATTTGCTATAATTGGAGGTTCTATGGGGGGTGGTATTGCTTGGGAAATGGCAGCACTAAACCCTAATTTAACAGAGCATTTAATACCTGTAGCATCGGATTGGAAATCTACAGATTGGTTAATAGGAAATTGCCAAATACAAGAGCAGTTTTTAATTAATTCTAAGCAACCTGTGCATGATGCTCGTATGCATGCAATGCTATGTTATAGAACGCCAGAGTCTTTTAATGAGCGTTTTAAGCGTAGTACCAATGAAGAGTTACAGGTTTTTAATGTAGAGAGTTGGTTAATGCATCACGGTGATAAATTGAAAGAGCGTTTTCAACTATCGGCGTATAAATTAATGAATCAACTTTTAAAGTCTATTGATATAACTAAAGGTAGAGAAGAAGCGTTCACTGAACTGCAAAATAGTGAAACTAATATTCATATTGTTGGCGTAGATTCTGATTTGTTTTTTACAGCTAAAGAAAATAGAGAAACGTTTAAGCAAATTGCACAGGCAAACAGTAATGTTACCTATGGCGAAGTACAATCTTTACATGGGCATGATGCTTTTTTGATTGAGTTTGATCAAATGCAAAAATTATTGAACCCTATTTTTAATAAAGAAGAGGAGGCTACTAAAGTTAAAGTTTTAAAATTTGGAGGTAAATCTTTAAGTAACGGAGAAGGTTTAGAACATGTTTTAGATATTATTTTAGATAAAGTAAAGGCAAAAGAAAAAGTTGCTGTGGTACTTTCTGCAAGAGAAAAAGCAACAGACCAATTAGAAGTTATTTTAGAAAAAGCTGCATCTGGTAAAAGTTATGCAAAAGATTTTGAAGCTTTTGAAAAATATCAAACACACTCTTATAAAAATGTAAATTTATCAAAAGAGTTTGCAAGTTTGTTTCAGTTGTATGAAGGAGTTGCTTTATTGGGAGATTATAGTTCCAAAATTAAAGATCAAGTTTTGGCTTATGGAGAATTAATATCTGCAAAACTAATAACAAAACTATTAATAGGGAAAGGAGTAAAGGCAAAGTTAATGGACTCTAGAAGCCTTATTAATACCGATGATAATTTTGGAGATGCTAGTGTTTTAGAAACCGTATCTAAAGAAAATGTATTAAGAGAATTTGGTTTGTTACCACAAGGAACTGTACCTGTTTTTACAGGTTTTATAGCGTCTACTTTAGACGGGGAAACAACCACGTTAGGTAGAAACGGAAGTAATTATTCTGCGGCTTTATTAGCTAATTTTTTAGACGCAGCAGAGCTTCAAAATTATACACATGTAGATGGTATTTATACTGCAAATCCAGATTTTGTAGCAGACGCTAAACGTATTTCTGAACTCTCTTATAGTGAGGCTAATGAATTAGCAAATTTTGGTGCTACTATTTTACATGCCAAAACAATTATTCCTTTAATAGAAAAAAATATTCCTTTACGTATTTTAAATACTTTTAATAGTGATAATGAAGGAACTTTAATTAGTGCTAAAACTAGTAAAGATGGTATTAAATCTATTTCTGTTATAGAAAAAGTAGCCTTAATTAATTTAGAAGGTAGAGGACTGCTAGGAAAAGTAGGGGTAGATGCTCGTATTTTTAAAGCCTTAGGAGATAGTAATATTAGTGTTAGTATTATTTCTCAAGGTTCTTCAGAACGTGGTATTGGTTTGGTGGTAGATGCAGACATTGCACAAAAAGCAAAGCAAGCACTGGATAGGGAATTTACACATGATTATACTTCTAAGGATGTTAATAGAATTACAGTAGTAGGCGATGTTTCTGTTATTTCTATTGTAGGTCAAGATTTGAGTACTTTTCATAAGCCATACAATTCTTTAATTAAGAACCAGATAACACCTTTACTATTTAATAATACAGTTACAGGAAAAAATGTGAGTTTGGTAGTAAAAAAGACCGATTTGCATAAGGCTGTAAATGTAATGCATGGACAAGTTTTTGGAATGAGTAAAAAGGTTAATATAGCTGTTTTTGGACATGGAAATGTTGGAGGAACCTTAATAGACCAAATACTAAAGTCTGCAAAAAATATAGAGAAAAGAAAGGGATTAGATTTAAGGGTCTTTGCGGTTGCAAATTCTAAAAAAGTAGTGCTAAATAAAAAAGGAGTCTCTAAAAATTGGCAATCGTTGCTAGAGAAAAAAGGAGAGTCTTATACCATAAATACTATTTTTGATTTTTCTAAAAGACATCATTTAGAAAATTTAATTGTGGTAGATAATACTGCGAGTGAAAATTTTGTTGCTAATTATTTCGATTTTGTAGAGAATGGTTTCGATATTGTCTCATCAAACAAAATAGCAAATACATTAGGGTTTGATTATTATCAACTTCTAAGAGAGGAATTAGCTAAAAATCAGAAGCAATATTTGTATGAGACTAATGTAGGTGCAGGTTTACCGTTAATAGATACTATTAAACTTTTGCATTTATCAGGAGAAAATATAACTAGAATAAAAGGAGTTTTTTCTGGTTCCTTAAGTTATATATTTAATACTTTTTCTGAGGTAAATGCACCATTTTCATCTATTTTAAAAGATGCAATGCAAAAAGGATTTACAGAACCAGACCCTAGGGAAGATTTATCTGGAAATGATGTAGGCCGAAAGTTATTGATACTAGCTAGAGAGTTAGAATTACACAATGAGTTTTCAGATGTAAAAATCCAAAATTTAATCCCGGCTTTATTAGAAAAAGGAGACACTAAACATTTCTTAGATAATTTAGGAATGTTAGACGATACTTTTAACGAGATAAAGAAAAACCAAAAACCAAATCACGTATTACGTTACGTTGGCGATTTACATGGGAATTTACAAGAAGAAAAAGGAGAGTTAGATGTTAAACTGGTTTCTGTACCTAAAGAAAGCGCTTTAGGGCAAATAAAAGGCTCGGATTCTATTATAGAAATCTATACAGAATCCTATGGGGAAAATCCATTAGTAATCCAAGGAGCAGGAGCAGGAGCTGCAGTTACCGCAAGAGGTGTTTTTGGAGATATATTAAGAATTGTAGAAAAAAATTAACTTCGGCTACGCTCAGTTACCAGTTACATATTACTGTTGGCTGAGCGTAGTCGAAGCCATAACATTTGTAAAATGTCAGGATACATGTATATATTAAAATGTTCAGATGGTAGTTATTATACTGGCAGTACTAAAGATATAGATAGACGATTTGTAGAGCATAATGAAGGTAGAGGAGCAAATCATACCAAAAAGAGATTGCCTGTAAAATTGATGTATGTAGAAGAGTATTTACGTATAGGAAATGCTTTTAAAAGAGAAAAACAAATACAGGGTTGGAGTAGGGCAAAAAAAGAAGCGTTAATTAATGGAGAGTTTGGAATATTACCAAATTTATCCGAATGTAAAAATGAAACTCATTATAAGTGTTTTAAAGAGTGAATTTCGACTACGCTCAATTACCCGATAGTATAAGCCAAATAAGTGGTTGCTTCGCGTAACCGAAATAATGTTGGCTGAGCGTAGCCAAAATAAAGGTGGCTGAGCGTAGCCGAAGCCAAGAAATATAGAATTGTAGAATAAATGACGGCTGAGCGTAGCTGAAGCCAAAGAATATAAGAAAGATGAAAAAATTTGAAACAGAAGCGATAAGAACACAAACAGAGCGTACGCAATTTTTAGAACATTCTACGCCAATGTACTTAACTTCAAGTTTTGTGTTTGAAGATGCAGAGGATATGCGAGCTTCATTTGCAGAAGAAAAAGAACGTAATATTTATTCTAGATATTCAAATCCTACAAATAATGAATTGGTAGAGAAGGTTTGTAAAATGGAGGGAGCAGATACTGGTTTTGCTTTTGCTTCTGGTATGGCAGCAGTATTTTCTACTTTAGCAGCGTTAGTAGAAACGGGAGACCATATTCTTTCTGCAAGAAGTATTTTTGGTTCTACGCATACCTTATTTACTAAGTTTTTGCCAAAATGGGGCGTTACTAGTAGTTATTTTCCTATTGATGATTTAGATGCTGCTGAGACTATGATTACACCGCAGACGAAGATTATTTATGCAGAGTCCCCAACCAATCCAGGGGTAGATGTATTAGATTTAGAGAGGCTGGGGCAACTAGCAAAAAAACATAATTTAATATTTATTGTAGATAATTGCTTTGCGACTCCTTATATACAACAACCAATTAAGTTTGGTGCAGATTTGGTTATACATTCAGGAACCAAGTTAATGGATGGGCAAGGAAGAGTTTTGGCTGGTATTACTGTTGGGAGCGCGGCTTTAATGGATAAAGTATATCGTTTTTCAAGAATTACTGGTCCGGCATTGTCGCCATTTAATGCTTGGGTATTAACTAAAAGTTTAGAGACTTTGGCAGTACGCTTAGATCGTCATTGTGAAAATGCTTTAAAATTGGCTCAGTTTTTAGAGGGGCACCCTAAAGTTAGTTGGGTTAAATATCCGTTCTTAAAGTCGCACCCAATGTATGCGGTTGCTAAAAAGCAAATGAAAGCAGGTGGTAGTATAGTTGCTTTTGAGGTAAAAGGAGGAATAGAAGCAGGGAAACAATTTTTTGATAGCATTAAAATGTTATCCTTATCGGCAAATTTAGGAGATTCTAGAAGTATTGTTACACACCCTGCATCTACAACACATAGTAAGTTGTCTGTAGAAGAGCGTTTGGAGTCTGGAATAACAGATGGTTCAGTACGTGTTTCCGTAGGTTTGGAACATATAGATGATATTATTTCGGATATTAAGCAGGCTTTGGGGTAGATAAATATAAAAAAACAGGAAGCTGCTTGCTTCCTGTTTTTACTACTGATTTGGTATTATTTTTTAGTAAATGTCGCGTAAAAGGTAATTTTTTCAATTTCACTTAGATCATTAATACCATAATCTTTTGTATAAGGTATTTCAAGCTTTAAAGTGGTCTCTGTAAGCTCTAAAATTTCAGCTGCGCTACTGACTTCTAATGATCCATCGCGGTGATCATATAATTCTGTGTCATTGTTTTCTAGTTTCCATCCACTCGCAAAATTAAAAAAATCTAACTCTCTATCCTCTTCAAAAGGTTCTTCCTCGTCTTCGTAAGTTATTTTATAGTGAAAATTCCCTTCTGTTTTAATTTCCTTTGGATTATCAGTAAAAGTTAAAGTTCCATTTAAATCACTTGCAATCCCTTCAAATTTTATTTCTTCATTAACATCTGGTAAGCTTAAAACTTCATCTTCAGATGTTAATTCTGTTAAATTCCAATCACCAATTATTAAAGAAGGAGTTGATGTATTACTGTTATTATCTGAACTATCTCTTTCTAAGGTAATAGTTAATTTACCAGTAGTAGTAGCTGTTGCTCCTCCTTGTACTTCTAGAACTTCATTAAGTTCATAAGAAAGAACTAATTTTTTGTCTGTAGATTCTAGTGTATTCATTTTTGTTTCTTTGCTGTCTTCATCAATAAAAATAAGATTACCATCTTTTATTTTCCATTCCGAAGATTCAAATAAAGTATAAAGAGGAATTTCGGTTACTTGTGTTTGTCCTAATACAGTTATTTTAGTTTCAGAAATAAAAGAGCCATTACTGGTTACTGTATGTGTAGGTTCATTGTTAAAAATAACTTCCATATCAAAATCTTTACCAACGGAAGAATATTTTTGAGTAACAGCTCCTCCAGTTATTTTGGTTACGGTTTCTCCTTCTTCAACTTTATAATCAGTTAATTCCCAGTTTCCTAGTATTGCTTCTTCAGAAGTAGTTTTGTTATTGCTTTGGTCATCATTAGAATCTTTTTCACAAGAAGTTAGGAAAATAGATGCGGATAAAAATAAAAATAAACTTAGTTTTTTCATGGTTTTATTGTAACGGTTAATATATGAAAAGGGATAACGACTCGGTATTTTAATTAGTATATTAATAGGTGTTTTTTATTTCCCTATCTTCGTGCTATATGCTATCTAAGAAAACTAAATACGGCTTAAAAGCACTTTCCTTTTTGGCACTACAAAAGGAAAATGCTCCTGTGCAAATAGCAGAGATAGCTAAGCAAGAAAATATATCACAAAAATTTTTAGAAAGTATATTATTAACCCTTCGTAAAACAGGTTTTTTAGGTTCTAAGAAAGGAAAAGGAGGAGGGTACTACCTAATTAAAGAACCAAAAGATATTTTAATGACTGATGTTATGCGAGTTTTAGAAGGGCCAATTGCAATGGTGCCTTGTGTGAGTCTTAATTTTTATGAAAAATGTGACGATTGTCCAGATGAAAAAACCTGTTCTGTAAACAAGTTAATGCTTCAAATAAGAGACAGTACTCTGCAGGTATATAGGAATAATACGTTGGCAGATATTTTGGTTTAACCTACCAAATAGTTCTTTTTTGGTGTTTTTATGGGTTCAAAATTTTTATAAAATCACATTATTAGCTTAATTATTCTCAATAAAACTTCTAAATATTTATTAATCTACTAAATCGATAGGGTAAAAGTAATTTTAGTTATTCTTTAACGTCTTAGGTTGTATAAATATAGTATTTTTGATTATCCTATTAAATCTATAGGGTAATAGATAAATAATAACAAATGATTGCTGATCAATTGATTTTAGATAAAAAAGCCACGAAAAGTAAGTATGAAGACGACAAGAAGTCTGAAAAACCTATTCGTAGTGTTGCAAAGGCATTAAGCTGGAGAGTAATAGGTACACTAGATACTTTGGTGGTGTCTTATATATTAACTGGTGAAATGGCAGTGGCTGCATCAATAGCCTCTGTAGATTTTTTAACTAAGATGGTTTTGTATTTTTTCCATGAGCGTATTTGGAATGGTATAAAATGGGGTAAATAAGATAAAGAGCGATGAACTATACAGAAGAAAAAATTGCAGATTGGAATAAAAAGTTTGAGAAATCTTCTCCTGCTGAAATAATAGAGTGGGCACTACAACAAACTACAAATGCTGTTGTGACTACAAATTTTAGGCCATACGAAGTAAATATTTTACATGCAGTTACTGCAGTAAATAAAGATATTAAAGTTATTTGGTGCGATACTGGTTATAATACCCCTAATACCTATAGACACGCAGAAGAGTTAATTGGGAAATTAGAATTAAATATTCATTTATATGTTCCTAAGCAAACTTCTTCTCATAGAGATGTAGTTATGGGAATCCCAGGAATAGAGGATCCAAACCATGCAATTTTTACAGAACAGGTAAAATTAGAACCCTTTGGTAGAGCAATGGCAGAGCATAAGCCAGAAGTTTGGTTTACAAACCTTAGAAAGGGGCAAACTGCTTTACGAAATAGTCTAGATATTTTTAGCGTAAGTAAAGATGGTGTCTTAAAAGTTAGTCCTTTTTACCACTGGGAAGATGCACAATTAGATGCTTATTTAGAAGAAAATAATTTACCAAATGAGCATAAATATTTTGACCCAACTAAGGTTCTAGAAAATAGAGAATGTGGGTTGCACACATAGTATTTATAAATATATAAGGAGAAAATAAAAAGAATTAAAAAAATAAGATGAGTACAAATACATCACATATAAATCCATTAGAAAACGAAGCCATCTATATCATGAGAGAAGTGGCTGCCCAGTTTGAAAAACCTGTGTTATTGTTTTCAGGAGGTAAAGATTCTATTACCCTAGTTCGTTTGGCACAAAAAGCATTTTGGCCTGCAAAAATTCCTTTTCCTTTAATGCATATAGATACAGGGCATAACTTCCCTGAAACTATAGAATTTAGAGATAGGTTAGCAAAAGAACTTGGTGTAGAACTTATTGTTCGTAATGTACAAGACTCTATTGATGCTGGTAAAGTAAAAGAAGAATCTGGTAGATATGCTAGTAGAAATTCTTTGCAAACCACAACATTATTAGATGCTATTGAAGAGTTTAAGTTCGATGCTTGTATTGGTGGTGCCCGTAGAGATGAAGAAAAAGCAAGAGCAAAAGAACGTATTTTTTCTGTACGTGATGATTTTGGTCAGTGGGATGAAAAAAGCCAACGTCCAGAATTGTTTGATATGTTAAATGGAGATATAGAATTAGGACAAAATGTTCGTGTATTCCCAATATCTAACTGGACAGAATTAGATGTTTGGTCATATATTCAGAAGGAAGAAATTGAAATTCCGTCTATATATTTTGCGCACAAGCGTAAAACATTTGTTAGAGATGGTATGATCTGGTCTGCAGAAGATGATATAGTTTTCCGTGATGCAGAAGAAGTGGTAGAAGAGCGTTTAGTGCGTTTCCGTACCGTTGGGGATATGTCTTGTACAGCCGCTGTGCTTTCAGATGCAGTTAGTATAGATAAAGTTGTAAGCGAAATTAGAGACTCTAGTATTTCTGAAAGAGGTGCTCGTATAGATGATAAACGTTCCGAAGCAGCAATGGAGAAACGTAAACAACAAGGATACTTTTAAAATTTTCTTTAGAAAATTTTGCCTTTAGCTTATGGCTCTTAGCCATTAGCAAACTTTAAAAATAATATTTAAAAAGGCTAAATGCCAAAAGCAAATAGCCAACAGCTAATAAAATGGAAGTACTAAAAATAGCAACAGCAGGTAGTGTAGATGATGGTAAAAGCACCTTAATTGGTAGAATACTATACGATACAAAATCTCTTACAAGTGATAAGTTAGAAGCTATAGAAAAAACTAGTAAGCAAAAAGGATATGATTATTTAGATTTTTCTTTAGCAACAGATGGTTTGGTAGCAGAACGTGAGCAAGGTATTACAATAGACGTTGCACACATATATTTTTCAACAGCAAAGAAAAGTTACATTATAGCAGATACTCCAGGCCACGTAGAATATACGCGTAACATGGTAACTGGTGCCTCTACATCACAAGCGGCAATTATTTTAATAGATGCTCGTAAGGGTGTTATTGAGCAAACCAATCGTCATTTTTTTATAAACAATTTACTTCGTGTAAAAGAAGTAGTTGTAGCTATTAATAAAATGGATTTAGTAGATTATTCTGAAGAAACATACAATGCTATTAAGGCAGATTTTTCTGAATTAATGGGAAAAAGAGATTATGAAAATCAGAATATTACATTTATACCCGTAAGTGCACTTAAAGGAGATAATGTAGTAAATAAGACAAGTGCTATGCCTTGGTATAACGGTGAAACTATCTTAGAGCATTTAGAAGGTTTAGATTTAGCTGCCGTTTCAAATGTAGGAACACCACGTTTTCCTGTACAATATGTAGTGCGCCCTAAGACAGAAGAATTTCATGATTTTAGAGGCTTTGCAGGTAAAGTTTATGGTGGCGAGTTAAATGTTGGGGATGCTGTTGTTGCATTACCATCACAAACAAAATCTAAGATTAAAGAAATTTATGCTTACGATAAAAAATACCAGACTGCATCAAGACGCTCATCGGTAACTATTACGCTAGAAGATGAGATAAATGTTAGTAGAGGAGATATGATTGTTAAAGAAGGAGATTTACCTACTATTGATAAGCAATTTACTGCTACAATTGCTTGGATGGATTCGAATCAACTTACCTCTGGTGCTAAATATGTAATACAGCATGGAGTAAATAAAGTTTTAGCCAAAGTAGATAAAATTCATCATAAAATTAATCCAGATTATTCCGGGATAGTAGAAGGGGTAGATGGTTTAGGAATGAATGATATTGCTAAGGTTACTTTTAAATTAAATAAGCCAATTTTCTTTGATGCTTTTAAAAATCATAGAACAAATGGTTCTTTTATAGTGATAGATACTAAGAATAATAATACAGTAGGCGCTGGATTTATCCAATAGTTATAGCGTATTAAAAAATAAAAAATAGTAGTAAGCCATAGTAAATAAGAGTAAGTATTCTCAATACTAAATGCTAACTATTTAATACTAGAAGAGTATGCAAAGTTTTAGAACAGAAATAGAGAATCCAATTGTAGAAAAAGATATTATCGATTTAGCAAATAAAATTGATATGTTCCACAATGGAAAAATTGATGAAGAAAAATTTAGAAGTCTTCGTTTAGCTCGTGGGGTTTACGGTCAGCGTCAAGAAGGCGTACAAATGATACGTATAAAATTACCTTATGGTAAAGTTTCCTCTGAGCAATTAAGAAGAATATGTGATGTTTCTGAAGAATATTCTAGAGGTCGTTTGCATATTACTACACGTCAAGATATTCAAATTCACTATGTAGATTTAGATAGAACTCCAGAATTATGGGCAGAGCTAGAAAAATCGGACATTACTTTGCGTGAAGCTTGTGGTAACACGGTACGTAATGTAACAGCAAGTGAAACAGCAGGTATAGATGTAGAGGAACCTTTTGATGTTTCTCCTTATGCACATGCTTTATTTGAGTATTTCTTAAGAAACCCAATTAGTCAAGAATTGGGAAGAAAATTTAAAGTTTCATTCTCTTCTAGTGATGCAGATACAGGACTTTCTTATATGCACGATTTAGGTTTTATAGCTAAAATAGAAAACGGAGTAAGAGGTTTTAAAGTAATGCTTGGTGGTGGCTTAGGTTCACAACCTCGTCATGCAGATGAGTTGTATTCTTTTTTGCCTACAGATAAAATAATTCCATTAATGGAAGGTGTTGTTCGTGTTTTTGATAGATACGGAGAGCGTAAGAGTAGAGCAAAAGCACGTTTAAAATTCTTATTAAAAGATTTAGGACTAGATGGTTTTAAAGCTTTGTTGGAAGAAGAACAAATTGCTGTGCCAATAAAATCTTTCCCTATTGATGCAGAGGCATATCCAAAACCACAAATTGCTGAGGTTGCGGTACCAAATGTAACTATTGAAGACCAGAAAGCTTTCAATGCTTGGAAGGCTATAAATGTAATTCCTCAAAAACAAGAAGGGTATGTTGCAATTGGAGTAAAAGTTTTATTAGGAGATTTTTACCTTAAAGAAGCTCGTGCATTAGCAGATTTAGTTCAAAAATATGCTGCAGATGAAATTAGATTAAGTTTGCGTCAAAACATACTAATCCCTTACGTTAAAGAAGAGTTGCTTCCTTTCTTTTATGCCGAGTTAAGTAAATTAGGATTTACAGAAGTTGGGTATGACAAGGCGATAGATATTACTGCATGTCCGGGTACAGATACTTGTAATTTAGGTATAGCAAGTAGTACAGGTATTGCAGAAGAGTTAGAAAGAATAATGAAAATTGAATATCCAGATTATATTAATAATCCAGATGTGGTTATTAAAATTAGTGGATGTATGAATGCTTGTGGACAACACAATATGGCAAATATTGGTTTCCAAGGAATGTCTGTTCGTACAAAAGATAAATTAGTAGCACCTGCATTACAAGTTTTGTTAGGTGGTGGTAATATTGGAAATGGAGAGGGTAGATTTGCGGATAAAGTGGTAAAAATACCAAGTAAAAGAGGGCCAGAAGCATTGCGTTTAATCTTAAATGATTTTGATGCAAATGGTAATGGAGCATCTTTCCCAGAGTACTATGCAGAAAAAGGAGAACACTATTTTTATGATTTCTTAAAAGATTTAACTGCAGTAGATAATTTAACTGCAGATGATTTTATAGATTGGGGAAATTCCGAAGAATATGTAAAAGCAATTGGTGTTGGTGAATGTGCTGGTGTAGTTATAGATTTAATTGCAACTTTATTATTTGAGAGTGAAGAAAAAATAGAAACAGCAGAAGCTACTTTTACAGAGGGTAAATGGGCAGCTAGTATTTATCACTCTTATTCTTCTATGGTTAATACGGCAAAAGCAATATTAACGGCAGAAAATGTAAAAACAAATACACACGCTGCAATTATTAAAGATTTTGATGAAAAATTTGTTTCAAATAATAGAATATCTTTGAATACTGGTTTTGAAGAGTTTATTTTACAGATTAATAAAAAAGAGCCAACAGAAGAATTTGCTAAAAACTATTTAAAAGACACAAAAGAGTTTTTAAATAAAGTGCAAGCTTTTAGAGAAGCAGATTTAGCTAATGCGTAATTTTATGAAAGACATAAAGCAACATATAAACAATAGAGAAGGTTTGCTTACGGTAATAGGAGCGGGTCCTGGAGATCCAGATTTAATTACAGTAAAAGCTATTAAAGCATTACAATCTGCAGATGTTGTTTTGTACGATGCTTTAGTAAATCCTGTGTTGCTAGATTATGCAGAAAATGCAGAACTTATTTTTGTAGGAAAAAGAAAAGGTTGTTACGCATATCAGCAAGAACAAATAAATGAATTAATTGTTAGTCGTGGTAAAACACAACATGTGGTTCGTTTAAAAGGGGGAGACCCATTTGTTTTTGGTCGTGGAGCAGAAGAAATGGAATATGCTGCAGCTTATGGTATAAATGTGGCAATGGTTCCGGGAATATCATCATCGGTAGCTGTACCAGCATCTCAAAATATACCAGTTACTAAGAGAGGTTCAGCAGAAAGTTTTTGGGTAATAACAGGGACTACAAAAGAGCATAAATTATCTTCAGATGTTGCTTTAGCAGCAAAATCTAATGCAACGGTTATTGTTTTAATGGGTATGAGTAAATTGGCAGAAATTGTTACTCTTTTTAAGAAAGAAGATAAGACAAATTTACCAATTGCCATAATACAAAATGGTACACGTACTAATGAACAGGTAGCAGTTGCAACTATAGGAACAATAGTAACGCAAGTAGAAGAAAAAGGATTAGCAAATCCGGCAATAATAATAATAGGAGAAGTTGTAAAACATAGAGCAACTTTAAAGGAAGCAATAAATAAGTATAGTAAAGAATTAAGTTAGATTAAAATGATAGAGACAGATATATTAATAATTGGCGCGGGACCAACAGGTTTGTTTACCGTATTTGAAGCGGGATTATTAAAATTAAAATGCCATTTAATAGATGCACTCCCGCAAACAGGAGGGCAGTGTTCGGAAATATACCCAAAGAAACCAATTTACGATATTCCAGCTTTTCCAGAAATTTTAGCAGGAACATTAGTAGATAATTTAATGGAGCAAATAAAACCTTTTGAAGCTGGTTATACTTTAGGAGAGCGTGCAGAAACTTTAGATAAGCAAGAAGATGGTTCTTTTATTGTTACAACAAACAAAGGAACAAAACACCATGCACCTGTAGTAGTTATTGCAGGAGGTTTGGGGTCTTTTGAACCAAGAAAACCACCTTTAGAAAACATAGTAAACTTTGAAGATAAAGGAGTTGCCTATATAATTAAAGACCCAGAAGTTTATCGTGATAAAAAAGTGGTAATAGCTGGTGGAGGAGATTCTGCATTAGATTGGTCTATTTTCCTTGCAGATGTAGCTTCAGAAGTATCTTTAGTACATAGAAGAAACGAATTCCGTGGTGCGTTAGATTCTGTAGAAAAAGCAGCAGAATTAGCGAAATTAGGTAAGATTAAATTATTTACAGAGGCTGAGGTAAAAGGATTAAACGGGGATGATAAATTAGAATCTGTTCTTATTAAGCATAAAGATGCCGATAAAGAGGATACTATTTTAGAAGTAGATAATTTTATTCCTTTATTTGGTTTGTCTCCAAAATTAGGACCTATAGGAGATTGGGGCTTAGAAATAGAGAAAAATGCAATTAAGGTAAATAACGCTAAAGATTACCAAACTAACATTCCGGGTGTTTTTGCTATTGGGGATGTTAATACCTATGAAGGAAAATTAAAACTTATTCTTTCTGGTTTTCATGAAGCAGCAGTTATGTGTCAGTATGCATATCAAATTATAAATCCTAATAAACGCTTTGTTATGAAGTATACTACGGTGGGTGGTGTAGAAGGTTTTGATGGAAGTAAAAAAGAAGCTAAAAAAGAAGTTGTACAAAGTATAGCTTAAGAAAAGTTTATTTTAATTAGTCAGGAAAACCTCCTTTATCTTTATAGATTGGGAGGTTTTTTATTAGTAAAAGACTGGAGTTAGAGTAATTTTTTTATTTTTAATACGTTTTAGAAATTCAATAATTAACAATAACCTAAAAATAAAAGTATGGAATGGTTTACAATGGTACTTAAAAAGTACGCAGAATTTAAGGGAAGATCTAGAAGAAAAGAATACTGGATGTTCTATTTGTTTAGCACAATTATTAGTGTAGTATTAAGTATTGTAGATGCATCTGTTTTAGGCTTAGAAGGCTTTGGAATAAACACTTTGTATAGTTTAGGTGTATTAGTGCCAACAATAGCTGTAGGTGTAAGAAGAATGCATGATGTAGGTAAGAGTGGTTGGTTTTTGTTAATACCATTTTACAACTTATACTTGTTATGTACCAACGGAGATGAAGGAACAAATGAATATGGTCCAGATCCTAAAAATCCAGATAATGAGCTTAATGAAATAGGAGTTTCAGAAGCTTAATTTAATAATAATTTTATAAAAAGAGATAAAACGTAACCTACGTTTTATCTCTTTTTTTATTTCAATTAAAAGAAATAAGATATGAAGTGGTATATAAAAGCAATGAAGCAGTATGCAGATTTTTCTGGAAGATCCAGGAGAAAAGAATATTGGATGTTTAATCTTTTTAATGCAATTATTATAATTAGTATTGTAGGTGTAATAGCTTTATTAGGAATAGAGGATTATGCAGTTATGATTCCAGTAGGTTTGTATATGTTGGCAATTGTGATACCTTCATTAGCATTAACAGTAAGAAGGTTACATGATCAAGGTAAAAGTGGTTGGTATATGTTTGTGCGTTGTATTCCTTTTATTGGTGGAATTTGGTTTTTGGTTTTAATGTGTACAGATGGGGAAAATAACGCTAACCAATACGGATTAAACCCTAAGAAACCTGTAGATAATGAGATTAATGATATTGGAATTTCTGAAGTGTAATCTTAAGATTCTAGTTTTAATTTGCCTCTTTTTTAAATCTAAAGTCTAAAAGTCGAATGTCCAAAGTTTTTTAGCCCTTAGCTCTTGGTTTTTAGTTCTTCGTAAATGGATTATAACTTTTTTTTTATAAACACGTGTTTTTGTTGTGATTTTATTTTTTCTTGCCATTAACCACATAGAAAACTTACATGTTTTTCGTAAAATGGTTATAATCTTTTAGCACACACTTAATAAAATTTTCGGCGGTTACGT
The DNA here is from genome assembly GCF_003634105.1 of Maribacter vaceletii. GTDB lineage: Bacteria > Bacteroidota > Bacteroidia > Flavobacteriales > Flavobacteriaceae > Maribacter_B > Maribacter_B vaceletii. The sequence goes on from NZ_RBIQ01000011.1 coordinate 78,793, forward strand.
CAGCATGTGGTTCTTCTTCAATTACACCAATTATTTTTTCTTTTAAAATAAGGATGGTTTTATGGTCATCTGCTTTTTTAGCGCGAATAAAATTTTCTTTAATAATACGCATGTCATTATCAGATAGTTTAATAACAGAAAGATAGGTAGGTTTATAATTATCTGCTACTTCTTGGAGTATGGTGTGGCTAATGTTTACTTTGTTTTTTAAGGTAATAACACCGGTACCAGAAGCCATGCCTCCTAATCTTTGATGGTTTTTAGAACTGCCAATACTTACTAAAGCAACCACGCCAGAAAAAATGTTAATATCTACAAAGCGCATTGCCCAACGTATAAAAAAATCTAAAAAGGTAGCACGGTAACCATCAATTTTTACAACTTGTATTTTAGCTATTTTTTTACCTATGGTTTGGCCTAACATTAAAGATTCTGAAACTATAGTATAAAAAATAACAGGAGAACCTAAAATTATAATAATAGCCATAACACTCCATGGGTCTGTGTCAAAATTATCTTCAAAACCTATACCTCCAGTACTAGAAACAGCTCTTATAGTGGCAATAACAACACTTACGTAAGCTATTTTAATAAGTAGGTCAATAAAGTAAGCTAAAATACGTTCTCCTACTTCAGCAGCAGTAAAAGCTATTGTTACATTTTGAGTAGTCGTAATTTGTATTTCTGCCATTATATGATTTTATTTGTTAAGCATGAGAGAAATTGCCTTCATTAGACAAAATAAGGAAAAATGGTTGGAGTTTGAAAGAGCCATTGAACAAAAAAAAATTGATAACCCAGATGATTTGTCTAATTTATACATGCACTTAATTAATGATCTAGCATACGCCCAAACTTACTACAAAAAAAGCAAACTTGTAACCTATCTTAATAATCTTGCGGTTCGGGTTTATCAAAAAATTTATCAGACTAAAAGAGAAGAGTCTAACGTATTTGTTCATTTCTTTAAAGTAGAAGTTCCTCTTTTATTGTATCAGTATAAAAGATATATACTGTATTCTTTTTCTTTTTTCTTAATTGCGGTTTTAATGGGTGTAGTTTCTGCTGCTAATGACGATACTTTTGTGCGTTTAATTTTAGGGAATAGCTATGTTAACGAAACATTGCAAAATATTGAAAACGGTGACCCAGTTGCTATTTACAAAAGTGGTAGTAATTGGGGGAGTTTTATAGGAATTACATTTAATAATTTAAGAGTAGGTCTCATGAGTTTTGCTTATGGGGTAACTGGTGGCATAGGAACAGGGTATGTACTTTTACAAAACGGAATTATGCTTGGAGCTTTCCAATATTTCTTTGAACAAGAAGGTGTTTTGTGGAAAAGCGCTAAAGGAATATGGATCCATGGGGCAATGGAAATTTTTGCTATTGTAATAGAAGGTGCGGCAGGTTTTCTTTTAGGTGCTAGTATTTTATTTCCTAAAACTTTCTCTAGACTAAATTCTTTTAAAAGAGGAATGCGAGACAGTATTAAAATTGTTATTAGTACATTTCCGTTTACAATTGCCGCAGGTTTTTTAGAAGGTTTTGTTACCCGGTATTCTAATATTATGCCTAATTATGTGGCATTATTTATAATTTTAGGAACCCTTAGTTTAATCTCTTATTACTATTTAATATACCCATTTAAGGTGTATAAGAAAACAATTCCAGGAAGTGTTAAAAAATAAGAGAATCCCATATTTTTTTTGTTATGTGTTCTATTTTGTAATAGGCACTTTTTTGGTTGTGGCGCAAGAAGGTGTTGTTCCAAACAAACCAGAAGAGTTTCGTACGTTACCCAATACCTTTAAGGAAGAATATAAAGGGGCAGATTATGACTATAAAGAAACTATTTCTTGGATAGACAAGTTTAAAGCCTGGTTAACAGATTTACTTACGAGCTGGTTTAGTGTAAAAGATGAAGGAGCTAGGAATATAATTGAGAATCTAAAACTTTTGTTTTTTATTGTAATAATAGCGGGTGTAGTCTATATTATTGTAAGAGTAATTTTAAACAAAGAAGGGCGTTGGTTTTTTAGGAAGAAAAAAGAAGAGGCTAGTGAGCTTAATTATGAAATAGGAGAAAATATTCAAGAAGTAAATTTTGAAGTTTTAATTCAAGAAGCCTTAGTTAATAAAGACTATCGTTTAGCGGTACGTTATAATTACTTATTACTTCTTAAAAAATTAGACCAGAATAATATTATTACGTATGATTCTCAAAAAACCAGTTATGATTACCAAGTAGCATTAGAAGGTACTTCCTATGCCACAGGCTTTAATAAAGCTACGTATTACTTCACCTATATATGGTACGGGGAATTTTCTATAGACGAAAAAGAGTATACAACGGCATCAACAGTTTATTCGCAAATTTTAAAATCATTTAAAAATGCGTAAAAAACAAATACTTATTCTTGGAGCAGTATTGCTAGTATTTATTCTATTGGTTACAAACCAAAGCAATAAGATAGATTGGTCACCTACTTTTGATGAAACCCAAACAAAACCTTTAGATACTAAAGTTTTCTTTGATCAAATACCATTTTATTTTAAGGGAGAATCTTCTAAAAAAGTATACACAACTTTTTATGAATACGATCAGCATTTGCGAATGCAAGAAAAAGAGACTTTAAAAAATTATGTTAGTATTTCTGGCAGATATGATATAGATGAAACTTCTTTTAATTCTTTATTAGAGTATGTAGAATATGGTAATGAGGCTTTTATATCGGCCTATTATTTCCCTAAATATGTACAAGATACTTTAGGGTTTAAAATGGAATATGATAATGTAGAAATAAAACAAGAAGAAAAGACACTGTTTTTAAATTATGTTATAGATACATTAAAATATACTCCAAAGGTTCCTTTTGGTACTAGTTATTTTTCCGATTCTATCTCGAAAGGAAAAAAACTTGGTTATGTAAGGTCATTGGAAAATAAAAAACATTCTAATTTTATAGGGGTTCCCTACGGAGATGGCGTATTTTATATTCACACAACGCCAGAAGTTTTTACAAACTACCAAATGTTAGAAGCAAAAGATGCTGGTTATGTTAGTAGTGTAATATCCTATTTGCCAACGCTACCAATATTAGTAGATAAAGCAGTTAAGTTAGACCCAGAAATTAGCAGAAGTCCGTTGCGATATATTCTATCTAAAGAACCGTTAAAATGGGGTTGGTATTTGTTGTTAACCTCTATAGGCTTGTTTATGTTGTTTAATGCAAAACGTAGGCAACGAATAATTCCTATAAAAGACCCTTTAAAAAATACAACCACAGAGTTTGTGCAAACAGTTAGTAATTTGCATTACGAGGCGCAAGATTATAATGGTATTATACAAAAAGTAATTGTTCATTTTTTAGAGCATGTTCGTAGTAAATTCCATTTATCTACAGATAAGTTAAATGAAGATTTTGTAACAAAATTAGCATTACGTTCAGGTAAACCTGTAGAAGAAATACAGCAGTTAGTGAGTTTAATTATAAAGATGAAATCGCATCAATTTAGTACAAAAGAACCATTAAAAGCATTGAACAAGGAAATAGAAAAATTCTATAAACAATAAATCCGCCAGTAGGATAAAACAATATAGTATGGAAGAAAACAACGATATTGAATTTAATAGTAGGTTAAATTTAGAAGAGCTTAAAATAAGCGTAGCTCAGATAAAAACAGAACTTGCAAAAGTAATTGTAGGTCAAAAACATATAGCAAATTTGTTAATTACTGCACTACTTGCAGAGGGGCATGTTTTGTTAGAAGGTGTTCCCGGTGTTGCAAAAACAATAACAGCAAAGTTGTTGGCAAAGTCTTTAGAGGTAGATTTTAGTAGAGTGCAGTTTACACCAGATTTAATGCCGTCGGATGTTTTAGGAACATCTATATTTAATTTAAAAACTTCCAATTTTGAATTTAAAAAGGGACCAATTTTTTCTAACATTATTTTGGTTGATGAAATAAATAGAGCGCCAGCAAAAACACAAGCCGCTTTGTTTGAAGTGATGGAAGAAAGGCAAGTAACTATGGATGGTGTAAAATACCCACTAGAAGCTCCTTATATGATTTTAGCAACACAAAACCCAATTGAGCAAGAGGGAACCTACCGTTTGCCAGAAGCACAATTAGACCGTTTTTTGTTTAAAATAACTATAGATTATCCTAATTTAGAAGATGAGGTAGAGATTATTACCAGAGAGCATCAATTAAAAACAACAAAGCTTGCCCAGATAACCAATAGTTTAAGTAAAGATAAAATAGTACAGTACCAAAGTTTAATATCGCAAGTAATTGTAGAGCCGCATTTAATAAAATATATAGCAGAAATTATTCTAAATACCCGTAATAACCCATTTTTATATTTAGGAGCTTCTCCAAGAGCATCTATTGCAGTTCTTAAAGCAAGTAAAGCATTTGCAGCTATAAATGGTAGGGATTTTGTTACTCCAGAAGATATTAAGCAAATTGCTATTCCTGTGTTGCAGCACAGAGTTATAATTACTCCAGAAAGAGAAATGGAAGGAATAACATCGGTACAGATTATTAATGATATTTTACAAAGTGTAGATATTCCTAAATAAGGAAAGTTAATGTCGGAGAATAAAACATCAGAATTTTCTAGAATGCCGATAGTTCGGTTTTTTAAAGACTTGTTTCTAAATAATCGTTTTTTTTATGCGATGTTTGGAATCATAGTTCTATTTATATTAAGTTTTGTTTTTCCAAGTATATTACTATTGGCTAAACTTTTATTCTTTGTTTTTATAGCACTTGTTCTTGTAGATATACTAATTCTGTTTGGAAATAAAAACGGAATAGAAGCACAGCGAGAATTACCAGAGAAATTTTCTAATGGCGATGAGAATAAAGTACCAATTTCCATTACTAATAAATATTCTTTAAAAACGTATTGCACTATTCTGGAAGAGCTTCCAATGCAATTTCAGCAAAGAGATTTTAATATAACAGCAAGTATAGCTGCAAATAAAAAAGAGCAATTAAGTTATACCGTTAGGCCAACAGAAAGAGGAGAATACATTTTTGGAAAATTACATGTATATACCGCTACAAAAATAGGTTTTGCAATGCGTAGATTTTCTTTTGGAGAATCGCAAATGGTAAAAACATACCCTAGTTTTTTACAATTAAAAAAGTACGATTTAATTTCTTTAAACCAGAGTAGTTTACAATTTGGAATAAAAAAGATAAGACGTATTGGAAATTCTTTTGAATTTGAGCAAATTAAAGAATACGTACAAGGAGATAATATAAAAGATATAAACTGGAAGGCAACTGCAAAGCGTAACCATTTAATGGTGAATCAGTTTCAGGATGAAAAATCGCAACAAATTTATTCCATCATAGATAAAGGTAGAGTAATGAAAATGCCTTTTGAAAATCTTAGTTTGCTAGATTATGCTATAAATGCAGCCTTAGTTATTAGTAGTGTTGTAGTTCGCAAACATGATAAAGCGGGGATGTTCTCATTTTCTAAAAAGCCAGAAAATTTTGTAGTCGCAGAGCGTAGAAATTCCCAGATGAATTTAATTCAAGAATCCCTTTATAATGTGAATACTGATTTTAGCGAGTCGGATTTTGGAAATTTATATGGGCATATAAAAAGAAAAATAACCACAAGAAGTTTATTGTTATTATACACTAATTTTGGAAGTTTAGATGCTGTTCATAGGCAAATGAACTACTTAAGAGCAATTAATAAAAGTCATATGCTAGTAGTAGTTTTCTTTAAGAATACGGAGCTAGAACAGTTAAAAGGACAAGTAGCAAAAAATACACAAGAAATTTTTGACAAGACCATAGCCGAAAAATTTAGTTATGATAAAAAATTAATAGTGGCAGAGTTAAATAAGTTTGGGATACAAACCATTCTTACCAAACCCCAAAATTTAACAATAGATACTATAAATAAATATCTAGAGATTAAGGCAAAAGGATTATTATAGTCTTTTTTTTAACATCTGTTTTTATTCCTGTTGTATCCTGTTTCTATTCTTGGTAAAGAATAGCCTATAGTCTACCTTTGTACTTCCTAAAAAGCAAAGTAATTTTTAGGTGTTTCGGGAGACTTATATGCTATGAAAAAGAATATTCAAGATATTTTAAAGGAACGTATTTTAGTGTTAGATGGTGCTATGGGAACTATGCTGCAACGCTATAAATTTACAGAAGAAGATTTTCGAGGAGAACGCTTTAAAGATTGGAAATCTCCAGTACAAGGAAATAATGATTTATTGTCTTTAACCCAACCAGAAGCTATTGCAGAAGTACACAGAAAATATTTTGCTGCAGGAGCAGATATTGTAGAGACCAATACATTTTCTAGCACAACCATTGCCATGGCAGATTATGACATGGAGGAGTTGGTTTATGATTTAAATTACGAATCTGCTAGAATAGCAAAAATGGTTGCTGATGAGTTTACAGAAAAAGAACCTCATAAGCCACGTTATGTTGTTGGTAGTATTGGACCTACGAATAAGACCGCTAGTATGTCTCCAGACGTAAATGATCCTGGTTATAGAGCTGTTTCTTTTGATGAGTTGCGTATAGCTTACAAGCAACAAGTAGAGGCTTTGTTAGATGGGGGCTCAGATATGTTAATGGTAGAAACAATTTTTGACACCTTAAACGCTAAAGCTGCTTTGTTTGCTATTGAAGAAGTTAAAGAAGAACGTAATATTGAAGTCCCAATTATGGTAAGCGGAACTATTACAGATGCCTCGGGTAGAACATTATCTGGGCAAACCGCAGAAGCATTTTTAATTTCTGTTTCTCATATTCCAATTTTATCGGTAGGTTTTAATTGTGCATTAGGAGCCAACCAGTTAGTGCCGCATTTAGAAGTTTTATCCGCTAAAACTAAGTTTGCAGTATCAGCACATCCAAATGCAGGATTGCCAAACGCCTTTGGTGAGTATGATGAGACTCCAGAGCAAATGGCATCACAAATAAAAGAATACGTAGAAAAGAGTTTGGTAAATATTGTTGGTGGTTGTTGTGGTACAACGCCAGAGCATATTACTGCCATAGCGAATTTAGTTAAGGGTATAAAGCCAAGGTCGTTAAACGTTTAACGTTAATCATTTTCGTTGTTTTTAAATTATTTAAGTTGGACTATAAAGAATTAGATATTTGGGTACAGGCACGTAAATTGGTAAAATCTGTTTATGTTTTTCCTAAGGATGAGCAATATGGCTTAACTTCTCAGATAAGAAGATGTGCTATTTCAGTGTCCTCAAATATAGCGGAGGGTTGCGGTAGAAGAACGTCTGCAGATACTATTCGTTTTTTGCACATAAATAAAGGTTCTTTATATGAATTAGAAACACAATTAATTTTAGTTAACGATTTAGAGTTTCTAGAATCAGACATAAATATTATTTTAAAAGAAGTGGAAAGAGTAAAAAAGTTGTTAAGTGGTTTTATTAATTATCAAAGGAAAATAGGATGAACATCGAACAACAAACAACGAAGAACGAAGAACGAAGATACCTGAAACTTTCGGGCTTAGAACCTTTAGTTCTCTCTGAGAATACAAATTTTATAAATGTAGGAGAAAGAACCAATGTTGCAGGGTCAAAAAAATTCCTTCGATTAATAAAAGAAGAAAATTTTGAAGAAGCGCTTAGTGTAGCAAGAGAACAAGTAGATGGCGGAGCTCAGATTATTGATATTAACATGGATGATGGACTTATAGATGGTAAGCAAGCCATGGTTAAGTTCTTAAATCTTGTTATTGCAGAACCTGATATTGCTAGGGTTCCTATTATGATAGATAGCTCTAAGTGGGAAATTATTGAGGCAGGGTTACAAGTTGTTCAAGGAAAATGTGTTGTAAATTCTATTAGTTTAAAAGAGGGTAAAGAGCAATTTATTCATCAGGCTAAACTTATAAAAAGATATGGTGCTGCTGTAATTGTGATGGCTTTTGATGAGGTTGGGCAGGCCGATAATTATGAGCGTAGACTAGAAATTGCAAAACGTTCTTATGACGTTTTGGTAAATGAAGTAAATTTTGCTCCAGAAGATATAATTTTTGATTTAAATATTTTTCCTGTTGCTACAGGTATGGATGAGCATAAGCTTAATGCTATAGATTTTATTGAAGCAACAAGATGGGTAAGAAACAATTTACCACATTGTAGTGTAAGTGGAGGAGTAAGTAATGTCTCGTTTAGTTTTAGAGGGAATAACCCGGTGAGAGAGGCTATGCACTCGGTGTTTTTATACCATGCAATCCAAGCTGGTATGAATATGGGAATTGTAAACCCTAGTCTTTTGGGTGTTTATGATGACATTCCTAAAGATTTATTAGAACGTGTTGAAGACGTTGTTTTAAATAGGAGAGATGATGCTACCGAAAGGTTATTAGATTTTGCAGAAACCGTAGTTGGTACAGCAAAAGAAAGTAAGATAGATTTATCTTGGAGAGAAGAGCCTTTGCAAAACCGTATTACTCGGGCTTTAGTAAAAGGAATAGATAAGTATATTGTAGAAGATGTAGAAGAGGCTCGTACAAATGCAGAAAAACCTATAGAAGTTATTGAAGGAAATTTAATGACTGGGATGAACGTTGTTGGAGATTTATTTGGTAGCGGAAAAATGTTTTTACCACAAGTAGTAAAATCTGCCAGAGTAATGAAAAAGGCAGTTGCATATTTATTACCATATATAGAAGAAGAAAAGCTAAAAAATCCACAAGTAGGAGATTCTGATAACAATGGAAAAATATTAATGGCAACTGTAAAAGGCGATGTTCATGATATTGGTAAAAATATTGTAAGTGTTGTTCTTGCTTGTAACAATTATGAGATAGTAGATTTAGGAGTAATGGTTCCGCCAGAGAAAATTATTAATGCTGCTATAGAGCACAATGTAGATATTATAGGCCTTAGTGGATTAATTACTCCGTCTTTAGATGAGATGGTTTTTTTAGCAAAAGAAATGGAACGCCAGAATTTTAATGTTCCTTTATTAATTGGTGGCGCAACAACAAGTAAAGCACATACAGCAGTAAAGATAGATACGCAATATAGCAATGCAGTAGTGCATGTAAATGATGCCTCTAGAGCAGTTACGGTGGTTGGCGATTTATTACAGAAAGAAACCTCTTTAGATTATAAGAAAAATATAAAGTTAGATTATGAATCTTTCCGAGATAAGTTTTTAAGCAGAACAAAGAAAAAAGAATATAAAACAATAGAAGACGCTCGTAAAAATAAATTCCAAATAGATTGGGAAACATCAAATATTGTAAAACCAAATAAATTGGGAGTACAGGTTATAAAAGATGTTTCTTTAGAAAAATTAGAACCATATATAGATTGGTCTCCGTTTTTTAGAGGATGGGAATTACATGGTAAATTTCCAGATATTCTTATGGATGAGGTGGTTGGTAAACAAGCAAAAGAGTTGTTTGACGATGCACAACAAATGCTTAAGAAAATTTTTAAAGAGAAGCTTTTTACAGCAAAAGCTATTTTTGGATTATTTCCTGCAAATGCAATTAGTGATGATGATATTGCTTTAGATCATAACGGGAAAGAGTACTTTTTTAGAACATTAAGACAACAATTAAAACGTAGAGAAGGAGTAGCAGATTATGCACTTGCAGACTTTATAGCACCTAAAAGTACAGGTAAACAAGATTATATTGGTTGTTTTTGTGTAAGTACAGGTTTTGGGGTAGATGAAATTGCAGACGCTTATAGGGCAGACTTAGATGATTATAATTCTATTTTAATAAAAGCATTAGCAGACCGTTTAGCAGAGGCTTATGCAGAATATTTACATAAAGAGGTGCGTATAAATCATTGGGGATACGCAGCTAATGAATCTTTAGAAAATGAAGATTTAATAAATGAGACCTATAAAGGAATACGTCCTGCACCCGGGTACCCTGCATGTCCAGACCACTTAGAAAAATTAACTATTTGGGAACTTTTACAAGTAGAAGAAAAGATAGGAGTAAAGTTAACCGAAAGTTTGGCAATGTGGCCAGCATCTAGTGTTAGTGGTTACTATTTTGCTAATGAAGAAGCGCGTTATTTTGGATTAGGAAAAATAAAAGAAGATCAGGTTGCAGATTTTGCAAGCCGGAAAGGAATGCCTTTAGAAGAAGCAACTAAATGGTTGGTAACAAATATATCAGACGAGTAATATGAAAAAATTTATAGAAGTTTCTTTAGGTAGTTATAGTATTAGTCATGGATATGATACTAATAATAAAGAGATAACTGAAAATTTTAAAGTAGAAGGTTTTTTTAAGAAAATCGTAGCACTAGAACGTATAAAATCGGTTAGTGAAAAATACATTTTGACAGATTATTTGGATGGAAGATGGATATATTGGGAGTATAAAGAGACGTATAATGATGTAAAATTAATGTTGGGTTTGTAACTATTTTTATTTTGTAAATTATGGAGATAGAAAATTATTGTTCTACCATTAATGAAGTTTTTAATGGAGAACCTTGGTTTGGAAATTCATTAGTTGGATCTTTACAAAACATTCCACTTAAAAATTGGAATGTAAAACCTAAAAACACTTCTAACTCTATTGCAAGTATAGTTTGTCATGTAATAGATTGGAAGTATTTTGTAATTGAAAAATTAAAAGGAAATACTTCTTTTGATATAGAGCTAAATACTAAAGCAGACTGGAGAGAAAATGTAGTAGTATCTTCGGAAGAGGAAAGAGATAAAATAGTATTAGAATTAAAAGTGTCACAAGAGGAGCTTATCAAATTAGTAAAAGAAAAAAAGGAAACTTGGTTACGTGAAAAAACAGTGGGTAAACAATATATAAATGATTTTATGTTGCATGGTGTCTTACAGCATGATGTATACCACTTAGGACAAATCAACTTAATCAATAGCCAATTAAATAGCCTTTAAGAAAGGAAATAAGTTTAGAGTAATGAAAGTAACAGATCACATTAAAAAAGCGAACGGAGAAACATTATTTTCTTTTGAAATAGTGCCTCCTGTTAAAGGGAAAAATATTCAGCAATTATATGATAATATAGACCCCTTAATGGAGTTTAATCCTCCTTTTATTGATGTTACAACCTCTAGAGAAGAATATGTTTATATTAAAAAATCAGGTCTTTTAGATAAACAAATAACTCGTATGCGACCAGGAACAGTTGGTATTTGTGCTTCTTTAAAACATAAATATAATGTAGATACTGTACCACATGTGCTTTGTGGAGGTTTTACAAAAGAAGAAACAGAATACATGTTGGTAGACTGCCAGTATTTAGGAATAGATAATATTATGGCTTTGCGTGGCGATGCTATGCGAGAAGAACAATATTTTACACCAACAAAAGGCGGACACCCTTACGCAGCAAGTTTAGTCTCTCAAATTCAGAATTTAAATACAGGAAAGTATTTGCATGACGATACTCCTATGGAGAATAATGCTAATTTTTGTATTGGAGTAGCAGGATATCCTGAAAAACACTTAGAAGCACCTTCGTTACAATCGGATTTAAAACGATTAAAAGAAAAGGTAGATGCTGGGGCAGATTACGTGGTTACGCAAATGTTTTTTGATAATCAAAAATATTTTCAGTTTGTAGAGGCTGCAAAAGAAATAGGAATTAATGTACCTATTATTCCAGGAATAAAGCCAATTGCTGTAAAAAGGCATTTACAATTGTTACCACAAGTATTTAAAATAGATTTACCGCAAGATTTAATTGATGCTGTAGATGGTTGTGAAAATAATAAAGCGGTAAGGCAAGTAGGTATAGAATGGGCAATACAACAGTCTAAAGAATTAAAAGAAGCAGGGGTGCCGGTATTACATTATTATTCTATGGGAAAATCTGATAACGTATATTCTATAGCTAAAACATTATTTTAGAGAATATTTTTTTGTTAAAAATAAAAGAATTAAGACTAGTCTATAATCCCTATTTTTGTGGTTTATGAGACTAGTTTTTTTTATAGCCCTATTTTTTTCATTTTCTTTTTGTTTTTCACAAGAAGCTATAGTTGCAAAAAAGTATACCATTGATGCTAATCAATTTTATGGTTCTGTCTTAAAACATAATCCAAGTATATCGCACTTAATTAAAGAGCACCCTGGTGGTGTTATTTTGAGCTTAAATAAAAAAACTTTTGGGCAAGAAGAGTGGGAGCAGGCTTATAATTATCCAGATTTGGGGTATTCTTTCATATATCAAAATATGAATAATAGTACACTTGGGGAACATTATGGTGTTTTTCTTCATTATAATTTTTATTACTTAAAAAGAAACTTGCAATTAAGGTTTGGGCAGGGGGTATCTTACAATACAAACCCTTACGATAAGGAAACTAATTTTAGGAATAATGCCTATGGAACCTCCATTATGGCATCGGTTTATTTTATGCTTAATTACCATAAAGAAAATATTTATAAAGGCTTAGGGTTTAAAGCAGGGCTTTCTTTAATTCATTACTCTAACGGAAGTTTTAAATCGCCAAATACATCTACCAATACATTGGCTTTTAATGCAGGGCTTGTGTATGATTTAGATGGCGGAAAAGAGATAGCTTTTAAAGTAACCGCAGAGAAAGAAAATTTTAAAGAACCTGTAAAGTATAATTTAGCTTTACGAGGCGGAATTAATAGTAGTGATGTGGAGGGTATGGGGCAATATCCTTTTTATATTATATCTGCATACGCAGATAAGCGTATAGGAAGAAAAAGTGCCTTTCATGTAGGAACCGATGTTTTCTTTTCTAGGTTTTTAAAAGAGTTAATACGTTTTAGGAGTATATCTTTTCCAGAGGATACTATTTCTGCGGATACAGACTATAAAAGAATTGGTGTATTTGTAGGACATGAATTATTTATAAATAAACTGTCCATAACTACGCAATTAGGGTACTATGTGTATTATCCTTTTGATTTTGAAGGTAGAATATATAATAGGCTAGGATTAAAAAGATATGTAGGAGACAAGGTCTTTGCGGTAGTGTCTTTAAAATCTCATGCAGCAAATGCCGAAGCTATTGAGTTTGGAGTAGGAATTCGGTTTTAAAATAGACAAGTGAAAAAAATAAAGCACATATATTTTTTAGTAGTACTACTAAACTTTGCATGTAGTAGTACCAATGCTCCAGATTGTTTTCAGGCAGCTGGAGATTTATCTATAGAAGAAATAACTGTACCTGTCTTTAATAAAATTACAGTTTTTGAAAATATAGAATTAATATTAAAAGAAGGAGAGCAAAAAGTAGCGATAGAAACTGGGGAGTTTTTAAGAGAGGAAGTAACTGCAGTTGTTAAAGACAACAGATTAATTTTAAGAGACGAGAATAATTGCAATTTTGTAAGAGATTATGGGGTAACAAAAATCTATGTAACAGCACCTAATATTACAGAAATACGAAGCAGTACCAGTTGGCCTGTTCGCAGCGATGGTGTGTTGTCTTATGGTGGTTTAACATTATTATCTGAAAGTTATGGGGAGCCAGAAGCAGAAACAACAGATGGAGAATTTAATTTGATGTTAAATTCCAATACTATTTCTATAGTAGTAAATGGTAATTCATATTTTAAACTTTCTGGAACAACAAATAATTTAAATGTGGTTATAGCAGCAGGGGATTCTAGGATAGAAACAGAAAGTCTTATTAGTAACAATGTAACATTTAACCATAGAGGGTCTAATGATTTACTTATATCTCCCCAAGAAACTTTAAATGGAGTTTTGCGGGGGCCGGGAGATGTTAGGAGTTTTAAAAAACCACCTATAGTTTCTGTAGAAACTTTATATACAGGGCAATTAATTTTTGAGGTCAATTAATTAATGTACCATGAAAAATCCTATTATTCGATATTTAAAAAAAGTATTTTTGTCAGAGAATGTGATAGGAGATAATACTTCCTTGCAAGGGTTAGTAAAGGCAGATGTTCTTTTGCAAAATTTAATTGAAGAGAAAAAGATACCAGGCCTGGCAATAACCGTTTTAGAAAAAGGAAACACTATTTTTCAAAAAGGATATGGTTATGCAAATATTGAAGAGAAAAAACAGATAAATCCAGTAAAAACGCAGTTTAGAATTGCAAGCGTATCTAAACCCATTGCAGCAACGGCTTTAGCACATATGGTTGCTGACGGATTAATAAATTTAGATGCTTCTTTTTATGATTATGTGCCATATTATCCTAAAAAAGAATGGGATTTTACCATCCGTCAACTAGCAAGCCATACCGCAGGAATAAGAAGTTATGAGGGAATGGAGTATGCCTTAAATAAGCCCTATACTATAAAGGAGAGTATAGCTATTTTCAAGGATGATGTTTTGTTATTTAAACCAGGAACAGATTATTTATATAATAGCTATGATTGGGTTTTAGTCTCTCTTGCAATGCAAGAAGCTAGCGGAATACCATTTGAAGAGTATGTAAAAGAGAAGGTTTTAAAGCCTTTGAATATGAAAAAGACGGTTGCAGAAATTCAGGAACACGTATATCCAAATGCCACTTCTTTTTATGTAAAAAACAGAGGGGGTTTTAGAGAGGCTATTCCGGTAAATAATTTCTATAAGTTAGCCGGGGGAGGGTTCCTCTCTACCACAGTAGATATAGCAAATTTTGGAAAAGCATTTTTAGAGAATAAAATTCTTTGCAAAGAGACTATAAGTCAATTTTTAACTTCAGCAAGTATAAAGGGCAAATTAACGTATTATGGACTAGGTTGGCAGGTTAGCCAAGATAGTAAGGATAGAGATTATTTTGGGCATATAGGTAATGGTGTAGGGGGGTATTCTAACTTTTATGTGTACCCTAAAGAACAACTAGTGTTTTCTATTTTAACAAATGGTACCAATCCTAAAATACAAGATGTTTTAGATGAGGTTATTTCTTCCATTATAGGTTAAACATAATATTCCTTTTTTTTAGGTTGTAAGTTGTTACAATAAAGTAAGAAGGTTCTTCGTTTCTGCTAAGGAATCAACCATAAAACCAAAAATTAAAATTATGAAAAAAGTAAACGTATTCTTAATGGGCTGTTTAGCAGTTGCGGCATTATCATGTTCTAAAGATGATGAAAAGAAATTAGATGAGAACTCAGATCCAGACGGGGTTAACAAACAAGAAGAAGTTTTACTAGATGTTAACGCGGTAAGTAGTGGCGTAACTATAGAAGGAGCTACTAAGGTTCAAGGAAGCCCAGTACCTAGCGGAGATATAGAATTTAGTTTAGATTATGAAAAGCAAACTGCTTTTCAAACCAATGGCTTTAACATAGAATTTAAGGCTCCAGCGGGTTTTGCAGGTGCGTATGTGCAATTGAAAGATGAAAACGGAATGGCCGATTCTTATTTTGATATTCCTGTAGGAGCTACTTCTGGAGTATATAATAAAGCTGCAAAAACTTTTGAAAGAGGACTTTTTGCAAATAAAAAATCGGCTAAAAGTAATTTAGCAGGAAAAGGTGAAGACACTTCTATAGATGTAAACTTTGAAGCAGAAGTTACAGCAGGTACTTTTTGTTATCTAATTTGTGTGTATGATGGTCAAGGAAATATTAGTGAACCAGAAGAGGTTTGTGTAACTGTAGAGTCTTGGGGTGGTAATACTAACCTTGTTGCAGACTGGGATTTTACAAAAGAGATAGATAATGGAGAAACAATAAATAAAGGAGATGAGTATTGTGATGAAGATAGTTATACAACTACTTTAGATTGCGCAAGTGGAGAAGCTAAAGAGATTACAATAGAATATTGTTATACTACAGATAGTTTACTAATGACTTTTAATAGTGATGGTACTTACGAGTATACTTATAACGATACTGATAGAGATTTTGATTGGGACGCTTCAGAGGAATCTTGTGAAGCAGTTTATGAGGATGAGGAAGAAATATATACCTCTAAAGGTAATTGGGCGTATAATGAAGAGGAAAGTAAATTAACCTTAGTAGAGTTTGAATACACTGAAACGTATAATGGCGAAACTGAAACGGGAGTAGAAGAAGAAGGTTATTTAGCTTTTGACGGAGAAATAACTCTTACTGCAGATAAATTAGTTATTATAGAAAAAGATACATACGAAGGAGAAGAAGAAGTGTACGAGTATCATTTCAATAAAAAATAAGATAAAAACATATCTTTACTTTAAAAGCTCTCCAAACGGAGGGCTTTTATTATTTTAATAATTCGCAACAATATTTGATAAATATAAAATTATTGTTATTTATTGTTGTATAAATTTAAAAATAAGTAAAAATAGAGATTAAAGCTTTTGTTTTTGAATATAATGATTACATTAGCCAAAGTTTTACAAGAAAATGACAAATAAATATTTCTTTAACAGTTTTACATTCTATTTCTTTTTTAAAAGAAGTACGGGACTGTTCTAGCATATTTTAAAACATATATAGAGTAAAGTTCCGATACATATCGGAACTTTTTTTTTGATTAAAGTTCAAAGAATTAGCTTTAATAAAGCTGAGCGAAGTTGAAGGATATTAGTATATAGCGTAAATGAAATTAAATATAGCCATACAAGGAATAAAAGGGTCTAACCACCACCAAGTAGCAAAAGACTATTTTGGAGAGGATGTAAACTTGGTAGAATGTTTGTCTTTTGATTTTCTTGTAGATCAGTTATTACAAGGTACAGCAGATAAAGGGATTATGGCCATAGAAAATTCTATTGCAGGTTCTATTATTCCTAATTACGCTTTAGTTTACCACAACAATTTGCATATAATAGGGGAACAGTACCTAAATATTCATCATAACCTTATGGTGTTAAAAGGGCAAAAAATTGAAGATATTGATGAAGTTAGATCACACCCTATGGCATTGTTACAGTGTAAGGATTTTTTTAGAGCCTATCCCCATATAAAAATGGTAGAAGATGTAGATACGGCAGAAACTGCAAAACAAATACAAGAAAAGCAGTTAAAAAATATTGCGGCTATAGCCCCTAATGTAGCAGCAGAGCTATATGGTTTAGATATAATAGCACCGGAAATACAAACTATAAAAAATAATTCTACCAGATTTATTATAGTAAAAACAACCAATAAAGAATTACCTAAACAAGAAATTAACAAAGCGTCTATACGTTTTGTAACAGACCATAAAAGAGGAAGCTTAGCAGCCGTTTTAAATGTAATGAGCGATTGTAGGTTGAATTTAACTAAAATACAATCTCTCCCAATAATAGAAACACCATGGAAGTATGCTTTTTTTGTAGATATTACTTTTGATAATTATAGTAATTTTGACAAAGCAAAATCGCTCTTAGAGATTATGGCAGAAGATTTTAAAGTATTAGGAGAATATAAAAATGCAAGAGCATGATTACTACTGCAGATAGATTAAA
Source organism: Maribacter vaceletii (assembly GCF_003634105.1). Classification (GTDB taxonomy): domain Bacteria; phylum Bacteroidota; class Bacteroidia; order Flavobacteriales; family Flavobacteriaceae; genus Maribacter_B; species Maribacter_B vaceletii. The sequence goes on from NZ_RBIQ01000011.1 coordinate 96,164, forward strand.
AACAGTTGAAGAATACTACTTTTCAAAAAAATTAAGGGAAGTACGTGGCTTAATAGCAGATGGTAAACCTATTATAAACATGGGTATAGGCAGCCCAGATTTGGCACCTTCTAAAGAAGTTATTACTGCGGTGACTAATTCTTTAGAAGACGCAAATGCGCACCAGTACCAAAGCTACCAAGGGTTGCCAGAATTGCGTGAGGCAATTGCGGATTTTTATAATGCTAAGTTTAAAGTAGCGCTAAATCCTGTAAATGAAATTTTACCTTTAATGGGCTCTAAAGAAGGTATAATGCATATTTGCATGGCCTTTTTAAATCCTGGAGATCAAGTTTTAATTCCAAATCCAGGATATCCAACCTATACTTCTGTAACTAAATTAGTTGGGGCAGAAGCAAAGCAATATAACTTATCTGCTAAAAATGGTTGGTTTCCAGATTTAAAAACATTGGCAAAAGAAGATTTATCTAAAGTTAAACTAATGTGGGTAGGTTATCCGCATATGCCTACAGGAGCAACAGCATCTAAAGAACAGTTAAAAGAGCTTGTTCAATTTGCAAAGGAACATTCTATTTTGTTGGTAAATGATAACCCATATAGTTTTGTGTTGGGTACTAACCCTACCAGTATTTTGTCAATTAAAGGCTCTAAAGAAGTAGTTCTGGAATTAAATTCTTTAAGCAAAACATTTAATATGGCTGGTTGGCGTGTAGGAATGGTTATGGGGAGTGCAGAAAATATTAATGCTATTTTAAAAGTAAAGAGTAATATGGATTCTGGAATGTTTTACGGAATTCAAAAAGGAGCAATTGCAGCATTACAAAGCGGGGACGAATGGTTTAGTGGGTTAGATCAGGTATATACTTCGCGTAGAAATTTAATGTATCAATTAGCAGATAAGTTAAATTGTGAATATGATAAGAGCGCAGTAGGTATGTTTGTCTGGGCAAAACTTCCGTTGGGCATTGTATCTTCAGAAGATTTTGTAAATGAAGTTTTATACGATAAAGATATATTTATAGCCCCAGGAACTATATTCGGTAGTAATGGTGAAGGCTACATTAGATTTTCATTATGCGTAACGGAAGAAAAAATAAAAGAAGCAATAGCAAGATTTTAATAAAATGAATGTATTTGTAATTGGTATAGGATTAATAGGTGGTTCCATGGTAAAAGACATTAAGCGCTTAATGCCTAATGTTACTATTTATGGGATTGATGCAAAACAGGAGCATATAGATGAGGCATTGTCGTTAGGAATAATAGAAGAGCAAGCAAATTATAGTCAATTACCAATTGCAGATGTAGTAATTGTAAGTATTCCAGTAGACGCAATGATTAAAGAGCTTCCAAAAATACTAGATGCAGTTAATGATGATTGTGTTGTTTTTGATGCAGGTTCTACTAAGCTACAAATATGTAAAGTATTAGATGAGCACCCAAAAAGAAGAAATTTTTTGGCATGCCACCCTATTTCGGGGACGGAATTTTCAGGGCCATCAGCAGCAATTAATGGGTTGTATGAAGGGAAAACAAATATTATTTGCGAAGTAGAAAAAACAGCTTTTAAATTACAAGAAAGAGCATTAGAGCTTTTTCAGACTTTAGGAATGCGTATTAGGTATATGAATCCAGAAGCGCATGATAAACATATAGCATATGTATCACATTTGTCACACATAAGTTCCTTTATGTTAGGAAAGACGGTTATTGAGAAAGAAAGAAATGAACGTGATATTTTTGACATGGCGGGAAGTGGTTTTGAGAGCACAGTTCGTTTAGCAAAAAGTTCACCAGCTATGTGGACACCTATTTTTAAACAAAATAAAGAAAATGTGGTGGAAACTTTAGAAGGGTATATTAAGAACCTAACCGAATTTAAAAAGATGTTGTTGGCAGACGATTATGATGGAATTTATAATGAAATGAATAACACCAATAAAATAAAAGAAATATTAAACGGAATACCACAAACAAAGAATAAAGTATAAGTAAAATGAAGAATTCAAAAGAAATGAGAACATGGTTGGATGACATGCAGCTAGATCATCCACTAGTAATAGCAGGGCCATGTAGTGCTGAAACAGAAGAGCAAGTTTTAAAAATTGCTCATGAATTAAAGGATACCGATGTAAGTTATTACAGAGCAGGTATCTGGAAGCCAAGAACTCGTCCAGGGAATTTTGAAGGCGTAGGTATTTTAGGGCTTAAATGGCTACAAAAAGTAAAAGCAGAAACAGGTATGAAAACCTGTACTGAAGTTGCAAATAGAGCACACGTAGAACTGGCTTTAGAACATGATATTGATTTATTATGGATTGGTGCTCGTACTTCTGTAAGTCCGTTTATCATGCAAGAAATTGCAGATGCACTAGCAGGTACAGACAAAATAGTTCTAGTAAAGAATCCAATTAACCCAGATTTATCATTATGGTTAGGTGGTATAGAGCGTTTGCATACTGCGGGTATTAAAAATTTAGGAGCAATACACAGAGGTTTCTCTACCTATGAGAAAACTAAATATAGAAACATTCCGGAATGGCAATTAGCTATTGAGTTTAAAAACAAATTTCCAGATTTACCATTAATAAACGATCCATCGCATATTACAGGTAATAGAGAAATGATTTTTGATGTTTCGCAAACTGCATTAGATCTTAATTTTGATGGACTAATGATAGAAACACATTTTGATCCAGATAATGCTTGGAGTGATGCTGCGCAGCAGGTTACACCAACAAAACTAGTTCAAATAATGAAAGATTTAAAAATTAGAAAAGAATCTGATCCAGAAGCAGAGTATAATAAAGAGTTAACAAATTTACGTGCACAGATTGATGTTATTGATAATCAATTAATAGAATCTTTAGGGAAGCGTATGAAGATTTCTGATAGTATTGGAAAACTTAAAAAAGAGAAAAACGTTGCAGTATTACAAAGCAATCGTTGGAACCAGATTTTAGGCGCTATGATTTTAGAAGGAGAATCTAAAGGATTAAGTGAGGAGTTTGTTTTAAGAATGTTTAAAGCAATTCACCAAGAGTCTATCAATCATCAAGAGAAGATTGTAAATAACTAAACAATTAAAATCCCGACTTAATTAAGTCGGGATTTTTTTTTTACTTCTTAAAAATATAACGAGTAATAAAAATACCTTGTCCATCTTTATCTCCAGCATCACTCTCAACTGCGCTAACCACATGTATTAGTTGCCAACCTTCCTCAGACATTTTGTTAAGCTTAGAAGATATAACAGCATCATTAGCAGCAATGTTCTGAAAACGTATTCCGGTAATATTGTAAAAATTCAGCAATTTTGTTTCTTCAAAATTCTTTACTCTAATATCCTTCCTTTTAGATTTATTCCGAGTATTATCTTCCTCTGTTTGGGTAGAAGTATATTCTTTATAATTTTTTTCTTCTTTTGCCTCAATAATCCTAGAACGCCCCATACCACTTGGAACAATAGACTCTACACTTGTAATTACTTTAAATTCCTGCGCATTAGTTTCTATAAAACATGTTAAAGCTAATGCAATACCTAATATTATTTTTTTCATTGTATTGTTTATTTTAAAGACAAAATAAATTCTAATGGGTTGCATCTTAAGAATAGTTTTTTATTTATGTGTAAAAAAATTGGAGTATACTTTGGGTAAAATAAACTTAAAAAGCAGTCAATTATGTAATAAAGCATACAAGCTATACATTACTAAGTGTATAAATACTTTATAATAAATATTTTCGTTTGCTATAAACAACAAGGCATTATGCCAATAAAAAACCAAAAATGAAACCACAAAACAACCAAGCTGTGAGTAAGTTAATTTTTAAATCAATCTTAAGCATGCTTTTTTTAATGCTATTTGTTAATTGTTCTAAGAACCCAATAAAATGTTTAAATGGTAGCTGGGCGCAAGATGTAGCTTCAGATTTAGAAGCTTGGACAGATGCATTTAACAAATATGAAGAAAACCCTACAGTAGAAAATTGTAATAGTTATAAAGGTGCTCTTAATAATTATATAAATGCACTAGAAGATGTTGAAGATTGCTATGGAGGTCTTGCCGATTTTGATGGAGACTTTGATGATGCCAAAGAGGAACTAAATGATATTGACTGCACAGAAAATTAAAACTTTACCAAAGAGAAATAACTTTCTTTTAAATAAGTAATGCAATAGGGCGACCAATTATAATCTAAACAATTATTGGTCGCTTTTTTGTTTAAGTTCTTAGAGTTTATGAAATAGAAAAATTAGGAATGTAAAACAATTTAAAAACTAATATTGTTTCTTTGCAGCTCTAATTACTATTAATGAAAGGAATTGTTTATAAATCTACAGGGAGCTGGTTTACCATTAAAGCAAAAGATGGTACGTTCTATGATTGTAGAATAAAAGGAAAATTCCGAATTAAAGGTATAAAAAGTACCAACCCTGTTGCCGTTGGCGATTCTGTAGAATTTTCAATAGAAAATATAGGAGATGAAACTGTTGGTATAATTACGGAGATTAAAGACCGTAAGAATTATATAATTAGAAAATCGGTAAACCTATCTAAGCAAACACATATAATTGCTGCAAATTTAGATCAGGTTTTTTTAATGGTTACCTTAAATAACCCCCCGACGCATACAGCATTTATAGACCGTTTTTTGGTAACTGCAGAAGCTTATGATGTTCCTACGGTATTATTATTTAATAAGATAGATACGTATAATGAAGAGGAACTACTAGAAATAAAATATTTAGCAGCTTTATATCGTAAAATAGGCTACACTTGTATTGGTATATCGGCAAAAACAGGAAAAAACATTGATAAAGTAAAGGCATTAATGCAAGGAAAAATATCTATGTTTTCAGGGCATTCTGGTGTAGGTAAATCTACATTGGTAAATGTTATAGAACCAAACTTAGCTATAAAAACTACCGAAATATCTAAGCAACATTTACAAGGGCAACATACAACAACATTTGCAGAAATGTTTGATTTAAGTTTTGATGCTCAGATAATAGATACTCCAGGTATTAAAGGTTTTGGAATTGTAGATATGGAGAAAGAGGAAATTGGAGACTACTTTCCTGAGATTTTTGAGAATAAGGGTAATTGTAAATTCAATAATTGCTTACATATAGATGAGCCTAAGTGTGCAATAAAAGAAGCTTTAGAAAAAGATGAAATTGCATGGAGTAGATACAGGAGTTATGTACAAATGGTTTCAGGAGAAGACGAGAATTATAGAGTAGATATTCATTCCGTGAAAAAATGAGAGCAATTGTACAAAGAGTTTCTAGAGCTAGTGTAACGGTAGAGGAACAAAAAATAGCTTCTATAAATAAAGGGGTGTTAATTCTTTTGGGTATAGAAGATTCCGATAGTAAGGAAGATATAGATTGGCTCTCTAGAAAAATAGCAAATCTTAGAATTTTTAACGATAGTGAAGGAGTAATGAATAAATCTTTACTTGATATTTTAGGAGATGCAATTGTAGTTTCTCAATTTACCTTATTTGCTGCAACAAAAAAAGGAAACAGGCCGTCTTATATAAAAGCTGCAAGACCAGAAGTAGCAATACCAAAATATAAAACATTTATTGCTGCCTTAGAATTAAATCTTGGAAAAAAAGTAGGAACAGGCGTTTTTGGTGCAGATATGAAAGTAGACCTACTAAACGATGGCCCTGTTACTATAATTATGGATACAAAAAATAAAGAATAATGAGTATAGCTGTAGCCCAAAAAGAAGTAGATAATTGGATAAAAGAACACGGAGTTCGTTATTTTAATGAGCTTACTAATATGGCACAACTTACGGAAGAAGTAGGGGAAGTTGCTCGTATAATTGCTCGTAGGTATGGAGAGCAAAGCGAAAAGGAGTCAGACAAAAGCAAAGATTTAGGCGAAGAATTGGCAGATGTTATGTTTGTAGTACTCTGTTTGGCAAACCAAACAGGAGTAGATTTACAACAAGCTTTTGATAAAAAGTTAGAATTAAAAACAAAGCGCGATCATGACCGCCATCACAACAATAAAAAGCTTAAATAGTACTATCTTTGACGCTCGTTTTTAACACACTTTAGTTTTGAAATTACATATCTCCAAACCAGTATCTAATTTAATAAAAGAAAGCATAAAAATTACAGGCTCCAAGAGTGAGTCTAACCGTTCTCTTTTATTAAAAGCCCTGTATTCTTCAATAAATATTAGCAACATATCTAATTCAGATGATGCAATTGTAATGGAAAAAGGATTGCAAATAACTACTGGTGAAGTAGATATTCATCATGCAGGTACAGCAATGCGTTTTTTAACTAGTTATTTTGCTACGCAAGAAGGCAAAGAGATTACTTTAACGGGGTCGCAACGTATGACGGAGCGTCCTATAAAAGTTTTGGTAGAAGCATTACAAAGCTTAGGAGCAGATATTTCTTATGTTAAAAATGAAGGATACCCTCCAATACATATCAAAGGAAAAAAAATAACAAAGAATAAGGTTAGTTTACCTGCAGATATTAGTAGCCAGTATATATCTTCTTTATTACTTACAGCGCCTAGTTTAGAAAACGGTATAGAGTTAGAGTTAGTTGGTAAAATAACTTCTGTACCTTATATTAAAATGACACTAGCGCTTTTAAGTCAAATAGGGGTAGAGAGTAGTTTTGTAGGTAATACAATTACAGTTTCGTCTAAAAAAGAAGTAGCGACCACAAATTTGGTTGTAGAATCAGATTGGAGCTCGGCATCTTATTACTATGGTTTAATTGCTTTAAGTGATGTAGGTTCACAAATAACCTTATCGGCTTACAAAGAAAATAGCCTCCAAGGAGACAGTGTGTTAGCAAAAATATATACAGATTTTGGTGTACAAACTACATTTAAGGAAAATCAAATTGTATTAGAAAAAATACAGAAAGAACAATTACCAAAAGTTATTATAGATTTAGCAAATGCACCAGACATAGCACAAACTATAGCGGTTACATGTTTTGGATTAGGGGTAGCATGCCATTTAACAGGCCTGCATACATTAAAAATTAAAGAGACAGACCGTTTAGAAGCGTTACATACAGAGCTATCTAAGCTTGGTGCTAATATAACGGTTACTAATGAAGCATTATCACTAGAACCTTCAGAAAATATAATTCCTGATGTGGCTATAGATACCTATAATGACCATAGAATGGCAATGGCGTTTGGTCCTTTAGCATTAAAAACTAGCTTGTTTATAAATGATGCAGGGGTAGTTTCTAAGTCTTATCCAGATTATTGGGAAGACTTTAAGCGCTTAGGAATAGTAATAAAAGAAGCATAATACTATTTAATTACGGTTTTACTTGACAACCCCTCCCTTGAGGTTGTATATTTGCCGTCTTGAAAAATCGCTAATAAAAACTTTATAGATGAAATTATCAAACTTCAATTTTGAATTACCAGAGGAGTTACTAGCAGAGTATCCTGCAGAACACAGAGACGAATCTAAATTAATGGTAGTTCATAGAGAAACCGGTAAAATTGAGCATAAAATGTTTAAGGACCTTATTAATTATTTTGATGAGGGAGATGTAATGGTGCTTAATAATACAAAGGTTTTTCCTGCTAGATTATACGGAAACAAAGAAAAAACTGGCGCAAGAATAGAAGTGTTTTTATTACGCGAACTTAATGAAGAACAGCGTTTATGGGATGTTTTAGTAGATCCTGCTCGTAAAATACGTATTGGAAACAAATTGTATTTTGGAGATGATGAAACTCTAGTAGCAGAAGTTATAGATAATACTACATCTAGAGGAAGAACATTACGTTTTTTATATGATGGTTCTTATTTAGATTTTAGAAGAAAACTTAGAGATTTAGGAGAAACACCACTTCCTAAATATATAAAAAGAGAAGTAGAGGAGAATGATGAAGAAAGATACCAGACCATATATGCTAAGCACGAAGGTGCTGTTGCAGCTCCAACTGCAGGTTTGCATTTCTCTAAACACTTATTAAAACGTTTGGAGATTAAAGGGGTAGACTTTGCAGAATTAACATTACACGTTGGTTTAGGTACTTTTAACCCAGTAGAGGTAGAAGATTTGTCTAAACATAAAATGGATAGCGAAGAGTTAATTATAGATGAAAAAGCTACAGAAGTAGTTAACAATGCTAAGACCAATAAAAGAAAAGTTTGTGCGGTAGGTACTACTGCAATGAGAGGTTTAGAAAGTGCAGTATCATCGAACCAAACATTAAATACGTATGAAGGTTGGACAAATAAATTTATTTTTCCTCCTTATGACTTTAGTATTGCAAACTGTATGATAACTAACTTTCATTTGCCAAAATCTACCTTAATGATGATGGTGTCTGCATTTGCAGGTCATGATTTAATGAAAAAAGCATATAAAGAAGCAATCTTAGAAAGCTATAAGTTTTATTCTTATGGTGATGCTATGCTTATAATATAAGTATATTCCTTTTAAAAGGAATAATTAGAATCCCTCTTTACATTGTAATATATTTAAAGAGGGATTTTTTATCTACTAAACTTGGACAAGAAAAAAGACATACGAGCACTTACAAAAGAGCAACTAAGAGAATTCTTTGTTAAAAACGGAGATAAAGCTTTTAGAGGTAACCAGGTATACGAGTGGTTATGGCAAAAATCTGCACATTCTTTTGAGGTAATGACTAATATATCTAAAGAAACAAGAGATATGTTAGAGGCAAATTTTGTAATAAATCATATTAAAGTAGACCAAATGCAGCGTAGTAGCGATGGTACTATAAAAAATGCAGTACGCTTGCATGATGATTTAATTGTAGAGTCTGTTCTTATTCCAACAAAAACAAGAACAACAGCATGTGTTTCTAGCCAAGTAGGTTGTAGTTTAGATTGTAAGTTTTGTGCAACAGCAAGGTTAAAGCGTATGCGAAATTTAAATCCAGATGAGATTTACGATCAAGTTGTTGCAATAGATAATGAAAGTAGATTATATTTTGATAAACCTTTAAGTAATATTGTTTTTATGGGTATGGGAGAGCCTTTAATGAACTATAATAATGTTCTTAAAGCGATTCAGAAAATAACATCTCCAGAAGGCCTAGGAATGTCTCCTAAAAGAATAACGGTATCTACATCTGGTGTACCAAAGATGATTAGAAAAATGGCAGACGAGGAAGTTAAATTTAAATTAGCTGTATCGTTACACTCTGCAATAGATAAGGTTAGAACATCAATAATGCCATTTAATGCAACTTTTACATTAGCAGATTTAAGAGAAGCACTACAATATTGGTATGCAAAAACTAGTAGTAGAATAACCTATGAGTATGTGGTTTGGGAAGGAATAAATGATACAAAGAAAGATATTGATGCTCTTGTTTCTTTTTGCAAATTTGCGCCATCTAAGGTAAACCTAATAGAATACAATCCTATTGATGATGGTATTTTTCAACAAGCAGAAAATAGCGCTATAGAAATGTATGTTTCTACCTTAGAAAAAAATGGAATTGTAGTTACTGTTCGTAGATCTAGAGGAAAAGATATAGATGCTGCATGTGGACAATTAGCAAATAAATCATAAATAACAATTTATTTGTAATTAATATCTTACAAATTTATTTTTACCTCGTTGTAATTCTGTTTATCACGTTATTAGGCATGTATTTTTCCCTAATTTAGAGGCGTATTATTTAATATATAAGAAAACCGAAGTACTTGAAAATAGTAGCACAAATTAAAGAGCCTATAAATAAAGAAATGGAACTTTTTGAAGAAAAGTTTCGGGACTCTATGACCTCTAAAGTAGCGCTATTAAATAGAATAACATATTATATAGTAAATAGAAAAGGAAAACAAATGCGTCCAATGTTTGTTTTCTTAACCGCTAAATTATTAAATAATGGTGCTGTTAATGAGCGAACTTATCGAGGTGCTTCTGTTATAGAGCTTATTCATACCGCTACTTTGGTACATGATGATGTTGTAGATGAGAGTGATAAAAGGAGAGATTTTTTTTCTATAAATGCACTTTGGAAAAATAAGATAGCAGTTTTAGTAGGCGATTATTTACTTTCTAAAGGACTTTTACTATCTATAGATAATGATGATTTTGATTTACTCAAAATTATTTCTGTAGCTGTTCGTGAAATGAGCGAAGGGGAATTGCTTCAAATAGAAAAAGCTAGAAGATTAGATATAACAGAAGATGTTTATTATGATATTATAAGAAAAAAGACAGCAACGCTTATTGCAGCTTGTTGTAGTCTAGGTGCTTGTGCAGTAAAGCCAAATACTGAACACGTAGAAATTTTTAGAAAATTTGGGGAGTTGTGCGGTATGGCATTTCAAATAAAAGATGACCTTTTTGATTATGGTAGTACAGCAATAGGGAAGCCAACAGGGATAGATATTAAAGAGCAAAAAATGACACTTCCGTTAATTTATGCTTTAAATAATTGTTCTAAAGAAGAAAAAAAATGGGTAATTAATTCTGTTAAAAACCATAATAAAGATAAAAAAAGAGTAAAAGAAGTAATTGCTTTTGTGAAGAATAAAGGCGGATTAGAATATGCTGTTACTAAAATGTTGGCATTTAAAGAAGAAGCCCTGAAGTTATTGGACTCTTACCCAGAATCAGAATATAAAAGTGCGCTACAACTTATGGTTAATTATGTTGTAGATAGAAAAAAATAAAACCTTAAAGTGTACACTTTAAGGTTCTAATAAAGAAACGCCTTGCCTTAGAAACATGGACACTATTACCAAGTATACAAGGCGCTCTAACAATTAACCAACCAAAGTAATTGTATTATAAAAGCTCAAAAGTTACTGTAATATGGTACTCTAAAGAATCTGTAGGTACAGTATAGTACCATGTTGTATTTCTTTTTAAGGTGTTGTTGTCATTAAAATAAGTTACATCTCCTACTTTTTTACCAATTTTATATGCAATATTAATTGCCTTTTGTTTAGCGTTATCAAAAGCTTTTTTTGCATACGCAGCAGCTTGTTCTTCTGTGAATTCTGTCTTATAGGTATATTCTAGTTTAGACACGCCAAGGGAACGTACATTTAAAAATTTTTGCATGGCTTCTTCAGATGTTGTGGTAAATTCTATAATAGTACCATCTTTTTCATATCCCATTAAATCGTAATGCAAATGGTTTTCTTTTAGGTTTGTTTTAGAAATCCCAGCTTTTGTTAATTTAGTAAAGTAACCAGATTTTATTTCTTCTAACGTCATAGTTTGAGAATCGTAATAAACATTATTAAGACTAACCATCATCCTTGCATGGAAAACAGGTTTTGTTTGTACGGTATGTAAACCATTTACGTTAATAGTATTTCTTTTTTCCTGTGAATAACTTTTTATGGTAGTCATAATTACTAATAATGCTATAAATAATCTTTTCATTTTATATTTATTTTATGTCGTTATACAACTGAAAATAAGAAAGAAGCTGCAATCATCCACCCACCAACAATTAGTCCTAGAACACCTAATTTACCTTGTTTGGGAGCAATTTTAGCTCTTAATTCTTCTGCTTTTGCTTGTGCTGTTTCATTTTTACCTAAGAATAATTTGTTTATTAAACCAGAGCCAAGCATAAACCCTAATGTTGCAGAAACTATGTTTCCTGCAAGTAAAGTAATCCACCATATTGGTGCACTTGTAAGCCAGCCTAAGTTTAGAATGGCAGTAATAATTCCCCAAACCCCCCAAAAGCAAAATACTAAACCAATCCATCCTTGGTATGGTTCTACTTTTGCTAATAATTCTTTGGCATTTGGCTTTTTTGCAAGTATTAAAGAAGGTACTGCAATAAGGCTTAGTAAAATAAGTGTAATTCCCCAGATCATAATTTTTTGTTTTTAAAAGGTTATTAATTGTGTTATTTTGTTTGATACAAAGATCTAGAGAATGTAAAGTTTATTTTTCCCTTGATGTAGCTAAAATGCACTCCCTGTAAACAGGTATAGTTGTTACTTTTGTTATTTAAATTATCTTTACAGAATATCAAAAAATAAAACCATTTTTAAGATTGATTTCTAAAATAACCATAGATAAAGTATATGAGACTGCTCGTTTAGAGGAAGTTATTGGTGATTTTGTACAATTAAAAAAATCGGGCACTAACTTTAAAGGATTTAGTCCGTTTAGTGATGAACGCACACCAAGTTTTATGGTATCTCCTGTAAAGCAAATTTGGAAAGACTTTAGTAGTGGTAAAGGAGGTAATGTAGTTGCATTTTTAATGGAACATGAACATTTTACGTATCCAGAGGCAATAAAATTTTTAGCCAAAAAGTATAATATAGAAATAGAAGAAACCGAACGTACAGAAGAGCAAAAAGAAGAAGCTAGTGAGAGGGAAAGTATGTATTTGGTTTCAGAATTTGCACAAAAGCATTTTTCAGAAATGGCTTGGGAAACCGAGTTAGGAAAAGCTATTGGGTTATCTTATTTTAAGGAAAGAGGTTTTACAGAGGAAACTATAAAAAAGTTTAAACTAGGCTATTGTTTAGATAAATGGGACGGTTTTACCCTTGCAGCTCTAGATAAAGGGTATAAGCTAAAGTATTTAGAGAAAACAGGATTAACTATTGTAAAAGAAGATACACAGAATCCTGGAAATTCTAAAAAGTTTGATAGGTTTAAAGGTAGGGTTATGTTTCCTATCCATTCTATGAGTGGTAGAGTGTTAGGGTTTGGTGGCCGTATTCTTAGTAATGATAAAAAAGCTGCCAAATATTTAAATTCTCCAGAGAGCGATATTTATCATAAAAGTAAAGTTCTCTATGGTATTTATTATGCAAAGCAGGCCATTGCCAAAGAAGATAATTGTTATTTGGTAGAAGGGTATACAGATGTTATTCAATTTCACCAAAGAGGAATACATAATGTAGTAGCATCTAGTGGTACGGCTTTAACTCCGGAACAAATACGTTTGGTAAATAGACTTACAAAAAATATTACTGTTTTGTTTGATGGGGATGCAGCAGGATTAAGGGCATCACTTAGAGGTATAGATTTAATTTTAGAACAAGGGATGAATGTAAAAGTATGTACATTCCCAGAAGGAGAAGACCCTGATAGTTTTTCTAAGAATAATTCTTATGAGGAAGTAGTTGCTTATTTAAAAGACAACTCTCAAGATTTTATACAATTTAAAGCCTCTCATTTAATGAAAGAGGCAGATAATGATCCAATAAAAAGAGCAGATACAGTAAGAGATATAATAAATAGTATTTCTAAAATTCCAGATCGTATTAAAAAGGAAATTTACATTCAAGAGTGTGCACAAATCATGAATGTTTCCGAAGCAGTACTTTTTAATACGCTTGCTCAAATTGGAAAAAAAGACCAGAAAGAAGCTGTAAGTAAACAAAAAGAGGAGCAAAAAGCTTTTTCTGTTGTTAAGAATACCGAGGTACAAGAAAAAGTAGATGTGCAATATGTACTTGAAAAGAAAATTATTGAACAACTGTTATTATACGGTAATGAAGTACATTCTTTTGAAGATTTGGTGTTAAAAGAAAATGAAGCTGGAGATTTAGAGTTAGAGCCAGAATTATCAGAAATTAAAGTCTACGAGAAAATATATTTAGACTTACAGGACGATGAAATAGAATTGGCAAATGAAGGTTTTAGAGCTATTTATTATAAATTAATCGAGGAACTTAATGAGAAGGAAGATTTTGCGATAAATACTTTTATAGCAAATTTAGAACAAGATACAGTTTCAGAAATTTCTTCTATCTTAATGGAAGAGGAAAAGTATACACTACATAATTGGGAGCGAAAAGATATATACCCAAAAGATAGAAAAACAGAAATAGCGCAATTAGTAAGCGAAACTATTTTAACCTTACGGTGTTATTTAATAAAGAAAAGAATGGAAGCCTTACAGGGTAAAACTGCAGATCATACAGAAGATAATAGTGAGGTTTTAGAAGAAATTCTAAACTATCTAAATTTAAATAAGTTGTTGAGTAAAAAATTAAATAGAGTTTTTTCATAAAAATTACCATAAAAAAAGCCTGATATGAATATCAGGCTTTTTTTATTCGTAAAAAATATTTTAATACAACTCTAGCGCTTTGGCTTGTTGTAGTAAATCTACCATATTATCTACGTTTAATTTTTTCATTAAACGAGCTTTATAGGTGCTTACAGTTTTTTCATTAAGATTTAAACCAATTGCAACATCTTTATTCCTTTTTCCACTAGCTAAAAGTTTAAGAACTTCTATTTCTCTTGTAGATAATTTTCTAAAGAATCTTCTTGGTTTTTGTGTACCTTCATCAAAAGCTAAACGTTGTGCAAGTTCATTGGTAATAAACATGCTACCTTCACTAACTTTACGTACTGCAGTGATTATATAATCTACATCAGAAGATTTAGATAAATATCCAAATGCACCAGCTCTAATTGAGCTTAACGCATAAACATCTTCAGATTGACCACTGTACATTAATACCTTAACTTCAGGGTATTCTTTCTTTATTTTTCTTAATGTAGCTATACCGTTTATTTCTGGTATATCCATTTCTAACATAATTACATCTGGAGATACTTCTTCTAACTTTTGAAAAAGCTCAGCTGTAGTTGATGCATCAGCAATAACTTCAAATTCTGAAGTAGAATCTAATACACTTTTAACGCCCATGCGGATAATGGGGTGGTTGTCCGCGATAAGTACTTTAATCATTTCTTTTTTTTTCTAAATTAACCTCAATCAAGGTATGCTCTGTCTAAAATGACTGACATGCAATGTAAGGCATAAAAATTTAATTATGAAGTTAAAGGTTAACTATTTTTTTAAAACTAACGTTATTTTTGTAAGAATATTCGATTTGTTAGTGTTTTAATCTGTTAAACTACTTATTTTAACAAATCAGGAATCACGCAAACAGGTATTGGTTTCATTTTGTGTTGGTTAGCAGTATTTAATCTTTTAAATATTTTAAACACTTCTTTTTCTCTACCAGAAAAATCGGTTTCTTTTTTTTCTTCATCGTTCATTTTCATAGCCCATTCTAATTCTGGATAAGATGCTCCAATTTGGTCCTCATCTGTTCTGTCATCTCCCCATAAACCATCAGTAGGTGCGGCAATTTGTATGTCATTATTCACATTTAAAACTTTGGCAATTGCATAAACTTCAGTCTTCATTAAATCTGCAATAGGGCTTAAATCTACACCTCCATCTCCATATTTTGTATAAAAGCCAACGCCAAAATCTTCTACTTTGTTTCCTGTTCCTGCTACCAAATATCCTTTTAATGCTGCAAAATAGTATAGTGTAGTCATACGTAACCTGGCTCTTGTGTTGGCTAAGGACATAAAACGTTCTTCCTCTGACTCTACTGGAGGGAGAACAGCAATTAAATTATCAAAAACAGGAGTAAGGTTAACAGGTTGTCTACTAACGTTTGGAAAATTATTTTGTAACCATTCTATATGTTTAGAAGCTCTATCTTCTTGACTTTCGGCTTGGTGTATTGGCATTTCAACACATAATAATTCTAGGCCTGTTTTTGCGCATAAGGTAGAAGTTACGGCAGAATCAATCCCCCCGGAGATACCTATAACAAAACCTTTTATATTTGCTTTTGTTGCGTAGTCTTTTAACCAGCCTACAATGTGGTCTATTACTTTTTCTGTTTGCATAGAAATATTATTATTTGATTTAAAACTACTAACTTTGCCTCTAAAATTAAGACCTAGTTCTTGAATATTAAAATGTATCTTAAATTACTTTGTATGCAAAAACATATTTTTGCCTTATTCTCTATTATTTTCTTGTTTTTTGGTTGTAAAGAGGAAGATAAATTAGAAAAAGAGATTTCTAAATTAGAGGTAAGTTTGTCTATTTCTCGTTTTGATAAAGAGTTTTCAGAAGCAAAACCCAATGATTTACCTGAGTTAAGAGTTAAATATCCTTATTTATTTCCTGCACCGGATAGTGTTTGGGTTAAAAAAATGCAAGACACTATTCAACAAGAGTTAATGCAAGAGGTTAGTTCGGAGTTTTTAGATTTTAAGGTAGAATCGTTACAATTAGCAGATTTTTACAAACACGTAAAATATTACTTTCCAAAATATAAAATCCCACATATTATTACAGTAACAAATGATGTGGATTATAATAATAGAATTATTTTGGCCGATAGTTTGTTATTCATTGGTTTGGATAACTATTTAGGGCAAGATCATAGATTTTATAGTAGTATTCAGCGTTATATTTCTCAAGGAATGGATAGGAGTTATATAGTTAGTAACATAGCAAGTGTTTTTGCAAATAAAGCAGTTCCAAAGCCCAGAGATCGTACTTTTTTAGCACAAATAATATATTATGGTAAAGAATTATATTTAAAAGATAAGTTGTTGCCTAATGCTACAGATGCAATAAAAATAGGATATACAGAAGAGCAGTTGAATTGGGCAATAGCAAATGAAGAGCCTATATGGCGAAATTTTGTAGAACAAGAATATTTGTATAGTACTAATAATAATTTAAGGAAACGTTTTTTAGACCCAGCTCCATTTTCAAAATTTGGATTAGAGCTGGATAAAGAATCCCCAGGGCGTATAGGACGTTATATTGGTTGGCAGATTGTAAAATCCTTTATGGAGAAAAATGATTTATCACTTGTGCAATTAATGCCTGTAACAGCAGAAGAAATTTTCAAAAAATCGAATTACAAACCAAAAAAATAATGGCAGAATTGCATACATCAGAAATTACACTTAAAGTTGGGTTAGATGAAAATCGTGTACCTGAAAAATTAAATTGGTCCGCAGAAGATGGCGGCGTAGAAAACCAAGAAATAAAAGCAATGTTACTTTCTGTATGGGATAGTAAAAATCAAGAATCTTTAAAAATAGATTTATGGACAAAAGATATGCCTGTAGATGAGATGAAAGTTTTTTTTCATCAAACCTTAGTTGCTATGTCTGATACGTTTATGAAGGCAACACAAGATGAAAAAATGACAGCTACCATGAAAGATTTTTGTGAGTACTTTGCAGAGAAATTAGAATTAAAAAATAAATAGTAGTAGTACTATTTCTAAAAAGAAAAAACCGCTTTATGCGGTTTTTTCTTTTTTATGTAATTCTTGTTATGTTTTTAAGACTCATTAAGAGATAAAAATTAAAAATGAAGAAATTAATCTTAGTTTATAATGCTAACTCGGGTTGGCATAATAGTGTAATAGATAGTTTTCATAAAGTAATGAGTCCAAAAACATATAATTGTAATTTGTGTGCTATTACTTTTGGTATTTTTTCTGAAAATGAAATTTGGAAAAAGTTTAGAATAGAAACAAATATAGAGATGCAATTTCTGCATAAAAATGAGTTTCTAAAGGCGTATAAAACGAAAGAAAAATATGATTTTCCAATGGTTTTTAAAAGTGAGGATAATGAAATAGAGATAGTGTTAAAATCACAGGAATTGAATGCTTTAAAAACTCCTCAGGATTTAATAAACTTAATTAAAAGTAATATTTAAATAGAATCTTTTTGCCTTTTAAAATAATCAAGATTTATGGTTTCTATAAAATTTAATACTGCATCCCTTCCTAATCTTTTGCTAGAAGAGGTAACAAAATGCATAGGAGCTTCTTCCCAAATATCTGCAAGTAATACATCTAAATAGCTTTGTACTTGTTTTTCAATAGCTTTAGGTTTAAGCTTATCTGCTTTAGTAAATATGATACAAAAAGGTATTCCATTTTGCCCCATCCATTCCATAAATTCCATGTCAATTTTTTGAGGTGTATGGCGAACATCCACTAAAACAAAGGAACAAACAAGCTGTTCTCTTTGCGTAAAATAATTAGTTATATATTTTTGAAAAGTGTTTTTATCTTTTTTAGATACTCTAGCGTAACCATAGCCAGGTAAATCTACCAAAAACCAATTTTCATTTATTTTAAAATGATTAATTAGTTGTGTCTTTCCTGGTCTTCCAGATGTTTTTGCTAAACTTCTACGCTCTGTGAGCATATTTATTAAAGAAGATTTTCCAACATTAGACCTTCCAATAAATGCATACTCCGGCAAAGGTTCTTTAGGGCACCTAGAAACCTCGGTATTACTAATTACAAAGTCGGCCGACTTTATTTTCATTAAAATAGGTGTTAGAAATTACGTTTCTTTAGCCAAGAATCTAAAATTGTATTAAATTCTTCTGGATGTTCCATCATTGGTGCATGACCACATTTTTTTATCCAAAATAAATCAGAATCTGGTAGCAATTCATGAAATTCATTTGCAACATTCGGGGGTGTTACATTATCGTTTTCTCCCCAAATAATACAAGTAGGTGTAGGCATTTTGGCTAAGTCCTTAGACATATTATGTCTAATAGCACTTTTTGCAATTGCTAAAGTTTTTACAAGTTTCATACGATCGTTTACCGTTTCAAAAACTTCATCAACTATTTCTTTAGTAGCTACAGCAGGGTCATAGAAAACACCTTCGGCTTTTTTCTTTATAAACTCATAATCTCCTCTTCTTGGATAGCCATCACCCATAGCACTTTCATAGAGCCCAGAGCTACCTGTTATTACAAGAGCTTTAACATTTTGAGGGTATAATTTTGTATATAAAAGTCCAATGTGGCCTCCTAAAGAATTGCCCAAAAGAATAACATTGGTAAGTCCTTTAAATTTTATAAAGCTATCTAGATATTTAGCAAAGTTTTTTACAGTGGTTTTAATCATGGGCATATCATAGATAGGCAATTCTGGAATTAAAACTTTATACCCTTTTTTTGGGAAATGTTCTGTTACACCATGAAAATTGCTTAAACCGCCCATTAGACCATGTAGTATAATTATAGCAGTACCTTCTCCTTTCTCTATATACTTAAATTTTCCTTCCGTTATTATTTCTTCTTCCATTCAAGGATGCTTGTGGTCTTAGTCGGCAAATATAGGGAATTATATAGAATAGTTTTTCATCCTTTTTTGGTTAAGGAATAGACTCTGTAATCTAATTGGTCTTCAAAACATTAGCTCTATTTTTTTAAAAACAACTCTTTTTTGACTTTTTGGGTCCTCTTTTTTTCAAAAAAGCTAAAATTTATTAACAAAGTGGTATTTTGTGGTAAATTGTGGTAATAAAATATATATATTTGAGTTGTAAAAAGTAAATACAGCGCTTTGGATATATTTTTCTTTGGGGTTTTTAATTGTAAAGCTGATGCTAAGGGTCGGGTAATGTTGCCTGTGAGTCTTAGAAATCAGATTGCGCCTGTATTGAATAATGGTTTTGTAGTTAAGCGCTCTTATTATGAAGATTGTTTGGAGTTGTATCCTATGAATGAGTGGAACACCGTTATGCGGGAGCTAAATGAATTAAGTAGATATGAGGAAGAGAATATAGACTTTATAAGAAAATATACAGCCAGCTTAAGGCAAGTAGAGATTGATGCTAATGGTAGGTTGTTAATTCCTAAAGATGTTATAACAGCAGTAGGTATTACAAAAAACGTTGTGTTAGCGCCAATAGGAAAACGTATTGAAATTTGGGATAAAGACCTTTATGATGCTAGAATATCGGCATCTAAAGAAGAAAAAGTTAGTCTAGCAAAAAAAGTAAGAAATACAGGTAAGTCCAACAATGAGTTATCATAACCCAGTTTTATTGAAGGAGTCTGTAGATGGGCTTAATATTAAAGAAGACGGTGTTTATGTAGATGTAACTTTTGGAGGAGGAGGGCATTCTAGAGAAATATTAAAAAGATTAGGAGGTAATGGGAAGTTGTTTGCATTTGACCAAGACGAGGATGCTTTAGCTAATGTAATAGAGGATGATAGGTTTAATCTTATTAATGAGAATTTTAGGTATATAAAGCAGTTCTTAAAGTTCTATGGCATTCGGAAAGTAGACGGAATTTTAGCAGATTTTGGAGTTTCATCGCATCAATTTGATAAAGCAGAAAGAGGTTTTTCAACTCGGTTTAATGCAGACTTAGATATGCGTATGAGTAAAAAGAATATGGTCTCTGCATATAGTGTGGTAAATGAATATTCTTTTGATGATTTAAGAAAGGTTTTGTTTCAGTATGGCGATTTGCGTAATGCAAATGCAATGGCAAATAAAATTATTGAAAAAAGAGAAGAAGCTAAAATAAAGACAACTGAAGGTTTAAAAGAGGTTTTAAAGCAGTTTTTGCCACAACATAAGGAGCATAAAATATTAGCACAAATATATCAGGCAATTAGAATAGAAGTAAATCAGGAGGTGCAAGTATTAGAAGAATTTTTGTTACAAACGCCAGATTTGTTGGAGACAGGAGGAAGGTTAAGTGCGATAAGTTATCATTCTTTAGAAGATAGATTAGTAAAAAGATTTATAAGAGCAGGGCAATTTGAAGGGGAGCCAGAGAAAGATTTTTACGGTAATGTAGATGTTCCATTTAAAAAAGTAGGAGGACTTATAGTTCCATCTAAAGAAGAGATAAAAGAAAATAATAGAGCAAGGAGTGCTAAGCTTAGAATAGGGGTAAAGCTATGAAAGTAAAGAAAGGCATATTAGATATTTTGAAGGGTAAATTTTTGGTGAGTGGTGATGCTCCTAAAAATTGGCTTTTTATCATTTTTGCTTCTTTTTTAGCAACTATAATGATTGGTAGTTCACATAGCGCAGATACTAAGGTGCATAAAATTGCAGCATTAAATGAGCAAGTACGTGAGCTAAGAAGTGAGTTTGTGGATGTGCGTTCTGATGTGCAAAGACTTAAGTTAGAGTCTAAAATTACAGAGATATTGGCAGAAGAAGATTTATATCCTTCAGAGACGCCTCCAAAAAAAATAATGGTAAAATCTTTAAATAAAGAAATGCAATAATGCCAGTAACAGATAAAGGTATTTTAACAAGATTATACTTTGTAGCAGGAGGGCTTTTCCTTTTTGCTGCCGCTGTTATGTTTAAACTGGTAAGCATACAAATGGTAGATGGGGATAAGTATAAAGATTTAGCAGATAAGCGTACATCTAAAATGTTTACCATAGCGCCTAATCGTGGTAATCTATATTCTGATGATGGTAGTTTGTTGGCTACATCGGTTTCTAGGTATACTATTCGTTTTGATGCGGTTACTGTAAAGGATAAAACATTTAATGAAAATGTAAAGCCTTTGGCAAATTCATTAGCAAAATTATTAGGGAAAACACCTTCTCATTACCAACAAGTATTACGTAAAGCAAAGGCTAATAAAAACCGGTATACATTATTGGCTAGAAATCTGGATTACTCAGATTATATGGCTGTAAAGGAATTTCCTTTATTAAAGTTGGGGCCATATAAAGGAGGGTTAATTGTAGAGCAAAAAACGGTTAGAGAGCATCCATTAGGAAAAATAGCAGAACGTAGTGTTGGGTACGAGCGTATAGATGAAAATGGATATTACACAAGAGTAGGTTTAGAAGGTGCTTTTGGGCAGTATTTAGGTGGAGTAGAAGGTAAACGTTTAAAGCAGAAAATTGCAAAAGGACAATGGAAACCTATTGGTACAGATAATATTGTAGAGCCACAAGACGGGTACGATGTTATTTCTACTATAGATGTTAATATACAAGATATAGCGCACCATGCTTTATTAAAACAGCTAGATTATTACAAAGCCGATCACGGTTGTGTAATTGTAATGGAGACTAAAACAGGCGAAGTAAAAGCAATATCTAATTTAGGAAGAACTAAAGAGGGTAAATATTACGAACGCCTTAATTACGCAATTGGAGAATCTCATGAGCCTGGATCTACCTTTAAATTAATGAATATTGTTGCTGCTTTAGAAGATGGTATAATAGATACAAGTTCTGTAAAGGATACAGAAAAAGGATATTGGAAAATTTATAAGCATAGGGTAAGAGATTCTAAGCATGGAGGATATGGTAAAATTACTATGTCTAAAGCTTTTGAGGTGTCTTCTAATACTGCTTTTGCTAAAATGATTCATAACGGTTATAAAGAAAACCCAGAACGCTATGTTAATAGGTTAATGAATATGGGATTGCATAAAGAGTTGGGTATGCCTATAAAAGGAGAGGGAAAACCAGTAATTCGTTATCCAGGAGATAAAGGTTGGTCAGGACTTTCTTTAGCACAAATGGCTTATGGTTATGAGGTGTCGGTAACACCTATGCAAACATTGGCTTTTTATAATGCTATCGCAAATGATGGGGAGATGGTGAAGCCTAGGTTAATTAAAGAGGTAAAAGAATGGAATAGAACCGTGGAGGTTTTTGATAAGGAAGTTCTTAATCCATCTATATGTTCTAAAGAGACTATATCAAAAGTAAAGCAATTGTTAAAAAATACGGTAGAAAAGAAGCATGGTACAGGCCACGGTTTATATTCTCCTAACTTTTCTATGGCAGGGAAAACGGGTACCTGTCAAAAAGACTATGTTTCTAAAGATCCAGACAAACTAAAATATATATCCACTTTTGCAGGTTACTTTCCGGCAGATAATCCTAAGTACTCTTGTATAGTAGTTATTCATGAGCCAGATAAAAGTGTAGGGTATTATGGTGCAGATGTTTCTGGACCAGTATTTAAATCTGTAGCTCAAAAAGTATATGCAACTTCTCCTTTAGTAGATGAAATTAACATGGAAGATGTTAAGGATGGGAATTTAGATTCTTCGTATCAAAAATATTACGTGCAAGCACAGAAAAAACAAACTACAGTGCCAAATGTTAAAGGTATGTGTGGTATGGATGCTGTTGCAATTCTAGAAAATCTAGGACTTAATGTAGAGATACAAGGAAACGGAAAAGTAAAAAAGCAATCTGTGACAAAAGGAACAGAAATAAGTAAAGTAAAGAATAAAATAGTATTAGTGCTTTCATGAAATTACTTAAAGACATATTATTTGGAGTAAGCCTATCGGCAGTTAGTGGAGATACTAATTGTCTGGTTAATGCGGTATGTTTTGATTCTAGAAAAGTAAGTTTAGATGATGTATTTGTGGCTATTAAAGGAACAATTACAGACGGGCATAACTATATAGAAACTGCTATTAATTCCGGAGCAAAGGCAATAGTTTGTGAAACAATGCCAGAAGTTTTGGTAAATGGAGTAACCTATGTAGAAGTGCGTAATGGTAATAGTGCTTTGGCTATCATGGCTTCTAATTTTTATGATACCCCATCAAAAAACTTAAAATTAGTTGGAATTACAGGGACAAATGGGAAAACAACTATTAGTAGTCTTCTTTTTCAATTATTTAAAAAGGCAGGGTTTAAGGTTGGACTAATATCTACTATAAAAATTATGGTAGATGAGGTTGAACATAAAACAACACATACAACCCCAGATGCTTTGACAATAAATAAGCATTTAAGTTTAATGAGTGATGCCGGTGTAGAATATTGCTTTATGGAAGTAAGTTCGCACGGTATTCATCAAAAAAGAACAGAAGGGTTGGTTTTTGAAGGAGCAATTTTCACAAATCTTTCACATGACCATTTAGATTATCATAAAACTTTTGCTGAGTACAGAGATACTAAAAAAGTACTATTTGATAATTTGAGTAAAAAGGCATTTGCACTTACCAATTTAGATGATAAGAATGGCGAGGTAATGCTCCAGAACACCAAAGCAAAAAAATATACATATGCTTTAAAGTCTTATGCAGATTATAGAGCGCAAATATTAGAAAATAGGTTTGATGGTCAGCTACTTAAGGTAAATGAACAAGAGTTGTGGACTAAATTAATTGGTCATTTTAATGCCTATAATATGCTTGCAATATTTGCTACGGCAGAATTATTGGGATTAGAAAATCTGGAGACTTTACGCTTATTAAGTGAGTTAGATAATGTAGATGGTAGATTCCAATATTATATATCTAAAGAAAAAATTACGGCAATAGTTGATTATGCCCATACGCCGGACGCCTTGAAAAATGTACTTGAGACAATCAATACATTGAGGACTGGAAATGAAAACGTCATCACCGTTGTGGGGTGTGGTGGCGATAGAGACAAGTCTAAGCGTCCGGTAATGGGTAATATTGCTGCCGAAATGAGTAATAAGGCCATTTTTACATCAGATAACCCTAGAACAGAAGTAGCTAGTGTTATAATTGAAGAGATGGAAGCAGGTGTGGAACCTCAAAATTTTAGAAAAATTCTTTCTATAGAAAATCGTAAACAAGCTATAAAAACAGCTTGTCAATTTGCGGAGGCTAATGATATTATTTTGGTAGCAGGCAAAGGACATGAAACCTACCAAGAAACGAATGGGGAGCGTGTAGATTTTGATGATTTTAAAATAGTTAAAGAGCTTTTAACAGACCTAAACAAATAAGATAAAAAGAGAGTAATGCTGTACTATTTATTTGAATATTTAGAGAAACAATACCAATTTCCTGGAGCAAGTTTGTTCCAGTTTACGACGTTTCGTGCTGCAATGGCTATTCTTTTTTCTTTAATTATTGCTACCGTTTATGGGAAACGCGTAATAGTGTTTTTGCAAAAACAGCAAATAGGAGAAACGGTTAGAGATTTAGGTTTAGATGGGCAAAAGCAAAAAGCAGGAACGCCAACAATGGGGGGGCTTATAATAATTATGGCAACCCTTATTCCTGTATTGTTATTTGCAAAATTAAATAACATCTATATTATTTTATTACTAGTAACCACGGTTTGGATGGGCATTATTGGTTTTATAGATGATTATATAAAGATTTTTAAGAAAGACAAGGAAGGTTTAAAAGGGCGTTTTAAAATTTTAGGACAAGTTGGTTTAGGGTTAATTGTTGGCGCAACTCTTTATTTTCATCCAGAAGTAACTATGCGTGAGCATAATAAAACAATGATTACCGAAAATTTTACGGTAGAAGAGGTTCGTGGGCAGGATATAAAATCTACCATGACAACAGTGCCTTTTTTTAAGAATAATGAGATGGATTATAGCACTTTTATTTCTTGGATGGGAGAAGGGGCTAAAGAATA
Source organism: Maribacter vaceletii (assembly GCF_003634105.1). Taxonomy (GTDB): domain Bacteria; phylum Bacteroidota; class Bacteroidia; order Flavobacteriales; family Flavobacteriaceae; genus Maribacter_B; species Maribacter_B vaceletii. The sequence goes on from NZ_RBIQ01000011.1 coordinate 121,135, forward strand.
TGCATGGTTACTGTTTATTCCTATTGTAATCTTAATTGTTACAGCAGTTTCTAATGGCGCTAACCTTACAGATGGTATTGATGGTTTAGCAGCAGGAACTTCTGCTATAATAGTTTTTGCGTTGGGCATATTTACATGGGTTTCTGGTAATTATATTTTTTCAGAATACCTAGACATAATGTTTATTCCTAGAGCAGGAGAATTGTTGGTTTTTGTAACCGCTTTTATGGGGGCATTAATTGGTTTTTTATGGTATAATACATTTCCTGCACAAGTGTTTATGGGAGATACTGGTAGTTTAACAATAGGAGGTGTAATTGCTGTTATAGCTATTGTAATACGTAAAGAATTATTAATACCAGTGTTGTGTGGAATTTTCTTTGCGGAGAATATTTCGGTCATATTACAAGTAGGATATTTTAAATATACAAAGAAGAAAACAGGAGAAGGAAAACGTATTTTTTTAATGGCGCCATTACATCACCATTATCAAAAAAAAGGCTATCACGAGAGTAAGATAGTTACTCGTTTTTGGATTATAGGAATCTTGCTAGCTATTATAACTATAGTTACACTAAAAGTAAGATAGTAATGCAAAGGTTAGTAATACTAGGAGGAGGAGAAAGTGGTGTTGGAACCGCAATTCTAGGGAAAAAAGAAGGATATGAAGTTTTTGTATCTGATAGAGGAAAAATAAAAGAAGAATATAAAAACGTTCTTAAACATTTTGAGATTAATTGGGAAGAAGAGGTTCATACAGAATCTAAGATATTAAATGCCAATGTAGTAATGAAAAGCCCTGGTATACCAGACAAAGTTGCTTTAATACAAAAACTACATACAAAAGGTATTCCTGTTATTTCGGAAATAGAGTTTGCATCAAAATATACCAATGCAACAATTATTGGTATAACTGGCAGTAATGGAAAAACTACCACTACAATGCTTACAAACTATATTTTTAAAGAGGCCGGTTTGCATGTTGGTATGGCAGGTAATATTGGTGATAGTTATGCTAAAATGGTTTCGGAAAATTCCTATGATTACTATGTTTTGGAGATTAGTAGTTTTCAGCTAGACGGTATTGTGGATTTTAAACCGCACATAGCTATTTTAACTAATATAACACCAGACCATTTAGATAGGTATGATTATAAGTTTGAAAATTATATGGCTTCTAAATTTAGGATAGCAAAAAATCAAGAACCAGAAGACTATTTAATTTATGATGCAGATGACGAAGTAATAGTACAATGGTTACAGGATAACCCAGTTAAATCACAATTAATTCCTTTTTCTATAAAAGAACAATTAGAAGAAGGAGCATTTATTCAGGACGAAAAAATAATAATAAAGACACAAAATAACACTATAGAAATGACAACAGAGACCTTGGCCTTAGAAGGAAAACACAATCTTAAAAACACAATGGCAGCATCTACTGCTGCAAAATTGGTAAGCATAAGAAAGGAAACTATACGTAATAGTATTGCTACTTTTCAGGGTGCAGAACATCGTTTAGAGAAGGTGTTAAAAATTAATCATGTACAGTATATAAATGATTCTAAGGCTACCAATGTAAATGCAACGTATTATGCTTTGGATAGCATGAAAACGGCTACGGTTTGGATTGTTGGTGGTGTAGATAAAGGGAATAATTATAAAGAATTAATGCCTTTAGTAAGAGAAAAGGTAAAGGCAATTATTTGTTTAGGTGAAGATAATTCTAAAATTATTGATGCCTTTGGTAATGTTGTGGATTTAGTAGTGGAAACATATGCAATGGAAGAAGCGGTAAAAGTGGCTTATAAAATAGCAGGTCGTGGAGAAACGGTATTATTATCCCCTGCATGTGCTAGTTTCGATTTATTTAAAAATTACGAAGACAGAGGTAATCAATTTAAAAATGCAATTAAAAATTTATAAGAGTGCTTAAGTTATTTAAAAATATTAGTGGAGATAAAGCTATTTGGGCAGTTGTTGCTCTTTTGGCGTTATTCTCATTTTTGCCAGTATATAGCTCTAGTAGTAATTTAGTATATGTTGTTGGTAATGGTACTACTATGGGGCATTTGGTAAAGCACGCTTTGCTTTTATTTTTAGGTTTCGGAATTATTTATGGGGTGCATAAAATTCCATCTCATTTTTTTAAGGGCTTGTCTTTAATAGCTATGCCAATTGTATTAATATTATTAATATTCACTTTAGCACAAGGAACAACTAGTGGTGGTACAAATGCAAGTAGGTGGATTCGTTTACCATTAGTAGGTTTAGGTTTTCAGCCATCTAATTTGGCAGCTGTTGTTTTAATGATTTATGTAGCTCGTTACCTTACTAAAATAAAAGACAAGGTGGTCACATTTACTGAGAGTATACTTCCTTTGTGGGTTCCTGTTTTTTTAACGATTGTGTTAATTTTACCGGCAAATTTTTCTACTGCAGCAATAATTTTCTCGATGGTTTTAATGTTGTGTTTTTTAGGAGGATATCCCATTAAATATTTATTAGGAATTATAGGAACAGGAATAGCCTTTTTAGCAATTTTTATACTTACAGCTAAGGCCGCACCAGACTTGTTTCCAAATAGGGTAGATACTTGGATGAGTAGAGTAGATAATTTTACAAATCCAGAAGATACAGATGCAGATTATCAAATAGAAAGAGCTAAAATTGCCATAGCTACCGGTGGATTTTTGGGTGAAGGAGCTGGTAAGAGTGTGCAAAAGAATTTTTTACCGCAGAGTTCCTCCGATTTTATTTATGCTATTATAGTAGAAGAATATGGGCTTGTTGGCGGATTTGTGGTGATGTTTTTTTATTTATTACTGCTTTTTAGAATCATAGTAGTAGCAAATGGTAGTGCCACAATTTTTGGAAAATTATTGGTTTTAGGAGTTGGGTTGCCTATTGTTTTTCAGGCATTAATTAATATGGCTGTAGCTGTAGAGTTATTCCCAGTTACAGGTCAAAACTTACCTCTAATAAGTATGGGAGGTACTTCAAGCTGGATGATATGCTTAGCTATAGGTATTATATTAAGTGTAAGTAATAAAGATGCGGAGATAGAAGAAAGTGATAGTAGTGAAAATATAGATGAGACAAATCCTTTAGAAATATTAAGTGGACAATTATAAATTTATTCTTTCTGGAGGAGGTACAGGGGGACATATTTATCCGGCAATTGCTATTGCAAATGAGTTAAAGAAAAGATACCCTAATGCGGAGTTTCTTTTTGTTGGAGCAAAAGATAGGATGGAGATGGAGAAAGTGCCAGAAGCAGGATATAAAATTGAGGGTTTGTGGATAACAGGATTACAACGAAAGTTGACTTTAAAGAATTTAATGTTTCCTTTTAAACTAATTAGTAGTTTGTTAAGAGCAAGAAAAATAGTATCGCAGTTTAAACCTAATGCCGTAATTGGTACTGGGGGGTTTGCTAGTGGGCCGTTGCTTAAAATTGCATCAGGGAGAAAAGTGCCTTGTTTATTACAAGAGCAAAATTCGTATGCAGGGGTTACAAATAAACTTTTAAAAGATGCTGTAGCTAAAATTTGTGTTGCTTATGATGGAATGGAGAAGTTTTTTCCAGCACATAAAATTGTAAAAACAGGAAACCCTGTTCGTGAAGATTTAATTGCGCTTACTGGAAATAAGAAAGAAGCTTTAAGTTTTTTTGAGTTACAGGAAAATAAGCAAACATTAGTTGTTTTAGGAGGTAGTTTAGGAGCTCGTAGAATAAATAAACTAATAGAAAAGAAAATAGGCTTTTTTAAAGAAGCTGGTTTACAAATTATTTGGCAGTGTGGTAAACTATATTTTGAGGAGTATAAAAAATACAATTCAGATACTGTAAAAGTAATGGCTTTTATTAATAAAATGAATTATGCTTACGCTAGTGCAGATGTTATTATCTCAAGAGCAGGTGCAGGTTCTGTGTCCGAGTTAAGTATTGTTGGAAAACCTGTGGTTTTTATACCATCACCAAATGTAGCAGAAGACCATCAAACAAAAAATGCAATGGCTTTAGTGAATAATAATGCCGCTATACTAGTAAAGGAGAAAGATTTAGATGCTGATTTTGATACTGTTTTTTCGGGTTTAATTGCATCAAAAGAAAAGCAAGAAGAAATTTCAAAAAATATAAAGAATATGGCATTACCAAATGCTACAAAAGATATAGTAGACCAAATAGAAATATTGTTGAAAAAATAAAATGGATTTAAAACAAATACATAACGTATATTTTATTGGCATAGGGGGCATAGGAATGTCTGCTCTAGCGCGTTATTTTAAATTCATAAATAAAAATGTAGCAGGGTATGATAAAACAGAAACGCCGTTAACACAAGAACTTCAGGGAATTGGAATAACAATACATTATAAAGATGCTGTTGGAAGCATAAATACAGAGTATTTAGATTCTGCAAAAACACTTGTAGTTTATACACCTGCAGTACCAAATAGTCATGGGGAATATCAATATTTTCTGAATAATGGTTTTACAATAAAAAAACGTTCAGAAGTACTAGGAATAATTACAAAAGACACGTTTTGTTTTGCAGTTGCAGGAACCCATGGAAAAACTACAACCTCTAGTATATTAGCTCACTTGTTAAAAGAAACAGGAACGCCAATTACAGCTTTTTTAGGAGGAATATCAGAAGACTTTAATAGTAATTTTCTATTAGAAGGGACAGCGTATTCTGTTGTGGAGGCCGATGAGTTTGACCGTTCGTTTTTACAATTATCACCCAATATGGCCTGCATAACCTCTATGGATGCTGACCATTTAGATATTTATGGAACAGAAGAAGAATTGCAAAATTCTTTTAAAGAATTTACAAAACGTATAAAGCCAAATGGAAAACTGTTTGTGCGTAATGGTTTACCTATAAATGGTATTACCTATGGAATAGAAGATGATTCGGATTTTTGTATTCGAAATTTAAAAATAGAACATGGTGCCTACATTTTTGATTTGGGAACTCCTAATGAAGTTTTAACTGGAGTTACATTTAATAAACCAGGAAGACACAATCTGCTTAATGGTTTAGTTGCTTTTGCAATGGCGATACAGGCCGGTTCCCCAGCCAATCGCCTTGCTAATGCGCTTGCTACATTTAAGGGTGTACAACGTAGGTTTTCCTATAAAATTAAAACACCAAATTTGGTTTATGTAGATGATTATGCGCATCATCCTACAGAAATTAACGCTGTTTGTGACGCAGTTTATGAAATGCATCCAAAGAAAAAAGTGTTAGCCATTTTTCAGCCACATTTATTTTCAAGGACTAAAGATTTTATTGAAGAATTTGCAGAAAGCCTTTCAAAGTTTGATAGTATATTATTGTTAGATATATATCCAGCAAGAGAAAAACCTATAGAAGGAGTTACTTCGCAATGGTTATTAGAAAAAATAAAAAACCCTAATAAAAAATTAATTAATAAAGCAAATATTATTTCAGAAATTAAACAACAAAACCCTGAAATAATAATCACAATGGGAGCAGGAGATATTGGTTTAGAAGTAGAGAAAATAAAAAAAGAATTACACTATGAAAATTAATTGGAATTATATTAAGATTTTTGGTTTAAGCCTTATTTTATTAGGCTTATTCGCATTTTCTAATCATAGAAATGAAGAAAAAAACATTAAAAAAGTAAATATAGAATTTGTTGGAAATGACAATTTATACCTTACACAAGGCATGGTTAATAAATTGTTAATACAAAATTACGGGAACCTTGAAAACGTCTCAAAAGAAAAATTAGTTTTGAATACTGTGGAGAAGGCTATTGAGGCCAATGAAATGGTGAAAAAAGCCCAAGTGTATCTTACTGTAGATGGGGAGCTTACGTCTAGAATTGTTCAGCGCAAGCCAATCGCAAGAATTACGGGGAATACAAATTGTTATCTAGATGACGAAGGAAAACGTATGCCGTTATCCAGAAATCACTCGGCTAGAGTACCAATTATTACGGGTAAAATATCGGGAGATAGTTTAAAAGATGTGTATGAAATTTTAAAGTACATAAATGAAGATGAATTTTTAAGAAAAAATGTAATAGGAATTCATATAGAAGATGTAAATAACTATCAACTAAAATTTAGAATGGAGCAATTTGTTGTTAGTCTGGGTGGCGTAGATAATTTGGAAGAAAAATTTAACAATTTTAAAGCCTTTTATACCAAGGCTAATAGGGATCAAACTTTAGATAATTTTACAATGGTAAGTCTAGAGTTTAATAATCAAGTAGTGTGCACCAAAATATAGAAACAATGGAACAGGGTAATTATTCAGTAGGTTTAGACATAGGAACTACCAAAATTGTAGCAATTATTGGTAAGGAAAATGAATATGGTAAAATTGAAATTCTTGGTATTGGTAAATCTAAGAGTTTGGGTGTACATAGAGGAGTTGTAAATAATATTACACAAACTATAAAATCTATACAACAAGCTGTGGAAGAAGCAGAAGCAAATTCTGGTTTAAGAATAGGTTCTGTTGTGGTTGGTATAGCAGGGCAGCATATAAGAAGCTTACAACATAGTGATTATATTTCTAGAGAAGACTCAGAAAAAGTTATTAATGATAATGATTTAGATATACTTTGTAATCAAGTGTATAAATTAATAATGTTGCCTGGAGAAGAAATTATTCATGTATTACCACAGGAATATAAAGTAGATGGCCAAGCAGAAATTAAAGAGCCTATAGGAATGTATGGTGGTAGGCTAGAAGCTAATTTTCATGTAGTAGTGGGCCAGGTAACTTCTATTAAGAATATTGGAAGATGTATTAAAAGTGCAGGTCTAGATCTTGGAAACATAACATTAGAACCTTTGGCATCCTCTAATGCAGTATTAAGTCAAGAAGAAAAAGAAGCAGGTGTAGCACTAATAGATATAGGTGGTGGTACTACAGATTTAGCCATTTTTAAAGACGGTATAATTAGGCATACTGCAGTAATTCCTTTTGGAGGTGGTGTAATTACAGAAGATATTAAAGAAGGTTGTTCTATTATAGAAAAACAGGCCGAGCTTCTTAAAATAAAGTTTGGTTCTGCGTGGCCAGGAGAAAATAAAGATAACGAAATAGTATCAATACCGGGATTAAGAGGTAGGGAGCCTAAAGAAATTTCGTTTAAAAACCTTTCTAAAATTATTCATGCAAGAGTTGTAGAAATTATAGAGCAGGTATATGTAGAGATAAAAAACTACGGGCACGATGAGCAAAAGAAGAAATTAATTGCAGGTATTGTTTTAACAGGTGGTGGCAGCCAACTAAAGCATTTAAAACAATTAGTAGAGTACATTACAGGAATGGATACAAGAATAGGGTATCCTAATGAGCATTTAGCAGGAGATTCTGATAAAGAAGTAGTAAGTCCATTGTATGCTACCAGTGTTGGCTTGTTAATGAATGCAATAGAGAACGATGCTAAAACCAGACGGCTAGAAGAGTTAAATACTATAGAGGAAGAAGAAAATAATCCTTTAGCTGAAGAAGAACCTGTTTTAGTAGAAAATGGGAATTTAGAATCATCGCAAGAACAAAATAGAGCCCCCAGAAAATCTGTTTTAGATAAATGGTCAGATAAGTTAAAAGACTTTTTAGATAACGCAGAGTAAGAAACTATAATTAAGAACACATATTTTAACCAGTAATTTTAAAGAGCATGAGCGACAACACGGAATTTGAAAATATTTCTTTTGATTTACCTAAGAATCAAAGCAACGTTATTAAGGTAATTGGAGTAGGTGGAGGTGGTAGTAATGCCATTAATCACATGTTCCAAGCCGGTATTAACGGTGTAGATTTTATTATTTGTAATACAGACTCGCAAGCTTTAGATAATAGTTCTGTGCCAAATAAAATTCAATTAGGTGTATCTCTTACAGAAGGATTGGGGGCTGGTGCTAACCCAGAAGTAGGGGAGCAAGCTGCCATTGAAAGTATGGAAGACATAAAAGCTATGTTGGGGACTACTACAAAAATGATTTTTATTACTGCGGGTATGGGTGGTGGAACAGGAACTGGTGCTGCTCCAATTATAGCCAAAATCGCAAAAGAAATGGATGTTCTTACTGTAGGTATTGTTACTATGCCTTTTCAGTTTGAAGGTAAAATGAGAGGGCAGCAATCACAATTAGGTATCGAAAAATTACGTGCTAATGTAGATTCTTTAATTGTAATAAATAATAATAAATTAAGAGAAGTATACGGTAACTTAGGTTTTAAAGCTGGTTTCTCTAAAGCAGATGAAGTATTAGCAACCGCTGCTCGTGGTATTGCAGAAGTAATTACACATCATTACACACAAAATATTGACCTTAGAGATGCTAAGACAGTACTTTCTAATAGTGGAACAGCAATTATGGGTTCTGCAGTTGCCTCAGGTTCAGCAAGAGCTAATGAAGCAATAATGAAAGCATTAGACTCTCCATTATTAAATGATAATAAGATTAACGGAGCAAAAAATGTATTATTACTTATAGTATCTGGTTCTCAAGAAATTACTATTGATGAAATAGGAGAAATAAATGATCACATACAAGTAGAAGCTGGATACGGAGCAAACATAATAATGGGTGTTGGTGAAGATGAAGACCTAGGAGAAGCAATTGCTGTAACTGTTATTGCTACGGGTTTTAATGTAGACCAGCAAGATGAAATTGTGAATACAGAAACAAAAAAAATTATTCACACACTTGAAGATGGTCAAAAGGCAGAAAAAGATTTAACACAAAACAACATAGTACATCAATTAATAGATGACTCTGAAGATGAAGTTTCTAATACTGTAACAAATACTTTCGAAGATGATAGTGACTTAGATTTAATACCTACAACTAATTACATTAAAAACTTTAATGTGTTTTATGATGAAGTGGTAGCAGAAAATGTAAATGAAGAAGATTTTGTAATAATAGATTCTTCTGATGCTATAAAGAATATGAATGTTATAGATCATCAAGAGGTTAAACCTAAGGAAGAAGATGATATGTTTGCTGTTAGTTTTGATATGCCTTTAAAAGAAACTAAAGAAGAACAAGAGAATATAATTACATTTAGCTTAGATGATGATATTAAAGATGTAGATGTAAATGAGCATATAGAAGTAATTCCTGTTTTAGAGTATAATAAAGGTGGCGAAAAAAGATATAGTTTAGACGACTATATGGAGCTAGAAAATAAGCTCACGGGAGCAAAATCTAAAGCAGAAGAATTTGAACCTAAAATTGTAGAAGATGAGCTAGTTTTTCAAAAAAGAACAGTAAGCCCTTCTCCTACAGCTACGCAAGAAGAAGTAGACCCGTTAGAGAAGCCAATAGAAGAGCTTTTAAAAGAAAGAGCAGACGAACGCAGAAGAAAATTAAAAGATTACAATTATAAGTTTCAAGGAAACTCTAGTGTAGATGAAATAGAAAAAGAACCTGCATATAAGAGAAAAGGAGTTAATTTGAATGATAATGGTGCTGAAAAAAAAATTTCTAGAACCACTTTAGGTTCTGATAGTAATGATGAAATTCAGTTACGATCTAATAATTCTTTTTTACATGATAATGTAGATTAAGCAACGTATTTACAAGTTTAATAAACCCGAAAATAGAAACTATTTTCGGGTTTATTTTTTATCTTCGCACTTCTAAAATTTATAGTTATGAGCTTACAGTCTAAGGTTATGGAGCAGATGAAAGCTGCTATGAAAGCAAAAGATTCTGTTGCTTTGCAATCATTAAGAGCAATAAAATCTGCATTATTATTAGCACAAACAGAAAGTGGTTCTAAGACAGAATTATCTGAAGAGGAAGAAGTGAAACTAGTGCAAAAACTAGTGAAGCAAAGAAAAGATAGTGCTGCTATTTTTACAGAACAAGGTAGGGCAGATTTAGCAGAACCAGAATTAGCAGAAGTTGCTATAATTGAACAATTTTTACCGGAACAGTTAACGGAAGAAGAAGTAGAAAAGGTAGTTGTGCAAACGATAGAAGCTACTGGAGCTTCAGGAATGAAAGATATGGGGAAAGTTATGGGTATGGTATCTAAAGAATTATCTGGACAAGCAGATGGAAAAACTATATCTACTATCGTAAAAAAGTTATTATCTTAAAGTTAACTACCTCGAGGCAAGCCCACGAGGTATTCAATGGAAATAAGTTTTCAATTTTAAGGCAAGCCTCTGAGTATTATACCCTTTGGCGGTGCCAATAATTTTTAAGGCCGCGTGGCGCAACTGAATAGCGCATCAGATTTCGGCTCTGAGGGTTGGGGGTTTGAATCCCTTCGCGGTCACTTATATACAAAGCTCTTTAAACCAATTGTTTATAGAGCTTTTATTTTTGCCTAAATTTTAACTTTTCACACATATCCTTCTTATTTTCATTACTTTGTAGCTTAAAGCTTTTGATAAGTTTGAAAGATTTTGTGTTTTTATGAAACTGATATTGTAATAGATTTAAATTCTTTACAAAAAGCGAATTTTGCAAAGAGTTCTATTGAATCAAAGTACATTTCGGTTAGTTTATTTACAATTCTGATGTCACTCAGATAGGTGTAATGTAAAGAGTTTAACACTGCTGAGATTAATTACACTAAAGAAGATTGTTTTATAAAACTCCTTAAATACCAATAATACTGTTACTTTAAATTGTTTAACTTGTAATGTCCCCCGAAAGAAATTAGACGTATATATGAATTCGGATGATAATTTTAATAAGAATTTTCAAGAAAAACCATTGAGGGAAACTCTGATCAAAAAACTAACCAAAGAAATTGAGAGTAGTCTTAACAACGACCAATTTGGTGTGGACAGTCTTGCGCAAGCCGTTGGCATGAGCCGATCAAGTTTGCATCGAAAACTCAACAAATTACTAGGTGTTTCAACGAGTCAATTTATTAGAGAATACCGTCTGAAAAGAGCCTTAGAAATTTTAAAAACTGAAGAGGTTACCGCTTCTGAAACAGCATATCGGGTTGGGTTTAGTAGTTCTACTTATTTCAATACTTGTTTTCATAAATTCTATGGTTTTACACCTGGTGAGGTTAAATCACAAACTAGTGATGAAATTGAAGGTCTAATTCAAACCGATGTCCCAATAGTAAAGAAGAAGACCAAGATTACATTTTGGTGGGCCTTATTGATAATTCCAGTAGTTTTGGCAGCAGTTTATTATTATTTCAGCGATACTGATACCGAAAAGAAAGAACCGAGAATAACCAAATCAATAATCGCCCATAAATCAATAGCAGTACTGCCCTTTAAAAACTGGACAGGGAGTACTGATTTGGAATACATTTCAGATGGTATGACCGATGCAGTTATCTCAAGACTATCGAAAATCGATGCCATTGATCATGTTATCCCTTTCACTTCGACCTTAACATACAAGAAGACTGAAAAGTCTATTCAACAAATTGCCAATGAACTAGGGGTGTCCAATCTTTTGCAGGGTAATCTGCAAATTTCAGGTGATCAAATCAAAATCAAGCTACAATTAATTCATGGCAATTCAAATGTTCATCTTTGGTCCGAGGAGTACACGAAAGAATGGAAAAGTGATGAGATTTTTGAACTGCAAACTGAAGTGGTAGAAGGTATTGCTACCAATATGAATGCGATAATAGCTAAAGATGAACTAGCAGATATTAAAAAAGTACCAACAAAGAGTAAACAGGCCTATTCTTATTATCTTCAAGGAGAGTTTCAACGGCAGAAGGGAAACGAACTATCCTATTCAAATGCTATTGGCCTATATAAAAAAGCAATTACAGTGGATTCGAATTTTGTTGAACCCTATATAGACATGGCCAATGTTTGGCATATGGGTGGTTCGGTTTGGGGTTTTTATGACGAACAAAAAGCTTGGGGTAATGCAAAGGGTTTATTAGAAAGAGCATTAAAAATAGAACCAATAAATCTACGAGTTGAGGAAGAACTTAATACAGGACGGTTTTTTTATGACTGGAATTTTGAACTGGTTGAGAAGTTTTATCAAAAAATAGTAAACAATTCCACACATGACAAACCATCTGTCATTTCGCTTGACTACCCTATTAAAACCGGTAGGCCCGAAGAAACCCTTAAGGCAATTGAACGTTTAATAATAAATGACCCATCAAATGTATTTTATCCGTTTTTTAAAGCAGAAGCCAAGTTTTATTTAGGTTCTACTGATGAAGCCCTAGAAATATTAACCCAAACAGACCCCTTGTATAACAATAACTGGTTTTATTTACGAGAATCCGCCAAACTTTATTTTTACTTAGGAGAATATGCAAGATCAAAAATTCAATTTGAAAAAATAACTAATCAATTTCCTGATTACCCACCTATATTAATGTGGCTTAATGCGATTTATGCCGAAGCTGATGGAAACGCAAAATTTACTGAAAAATATTTAATCGAGTTAAAAAACGAGTATGGCAAAGGATCTTCAGGTAGCCCCGCATGGTTTATAGCGCTTTACTATGCACACGTAAAAGACTATGAAAAAACTTTTGATTGGTTGCAAAAGTCATACGATAGGCATGAAGTCGAAATGACATGGTTAAGAGAAGAACCCTTATTGACCCCAATAAGAAATGACCTTCGATATAAAGAATTGTATAACAACGTAGGATTTTCGAGAATCGGTTTGCCAATAAAGGTTTCTTTTAAATAGTAACCCCTCTAGTACGCAACTCAACATAATTTAAAGGTTTTGCACCATAATTTGAAGACCTGTATAAAAGCTTAACAAGACTGAAACATACTTGTTAGGTACTGCAAGCACTTTCTTTTCAACTTTGACACTCACTGGTTCTATATAGAAAAGAACAGCTTTTAACGATTAAAATTTTTATTATGAAAACAAATTTAAAATTTACAGTACTCTCTTTTTTATTACTAACCATTACAAGTTGTATGGACCAATCTACTACAAAAGTGGATTTGTTGAACCAAGAATTTCCGGAAGCACAACAAGAAATTATAGAAACTTTTGGCGCAATCGCCCAAAGCTTAAAAGATGGAGATATGGATAAGTTAATTTCTTTTCATGCATACGGCCCCAAGTTTACCGAATTTAAAAATGGAGAACTGCGCAATGGGGATGAAGCCAATGAAAGCTATGAACGTAGTGTTTTTGGTGGAGTAACAGAAGTAATAAAATTTGATGCAAAAGATTTGAAAATTGCAGTTTATGGAGCGGTTGCCAATGTAACTTTTCATTCTGATTTTCATTTAAAATTCAGGGAAGACCTTGTTGTTGTAAATGACCAAATATCATTGTTATTCTTAAATACAGATAACGGTTGGAAAATTGTTGCTGAGCATCATTCACCATTAAATTAATTAGTTTAAGAAATAGGTGTTGATCTACAATTCCTACTAGTAATTTTCTTAAAACAAATCAAAATTCATGCAATGAAAACATCTTTTAGTTATTTTCTACTTGTAACATTTCTATTGATACAAATAGGACAAATACAAGCGCAAAACAGTTCTGTGTCTGGTACTGTTTATGACGAAAACGAAGAACCAATCACATTTGCTAATGTTCTGTTATTGCAACAGCAAGATTCTGTTTTAGTAAAAGGTGTAACTAGTAATGATCAAGGTAATTATTTAATTGAAAACATTGCAGCAGGAAACTATATACTAAACATTTCGCTACTTGGTTTTAAACCTTACTTTAAACAACTGCAACTTCAAGATAGTCAAGAAATTTTGAATGGCATCACTAAATTAGAAGGTCAAAACCAAGAATTAGAGGGAGTAGCAGTGGTAGGTCGAAAACTACTCTACGAACAAAAGAGTGACAGATTGATATTGAATGTTGGCTCTTTACCGACTTTTACTGGCAACAACGCGCTACAAATTCTTCAAAAAGCACCCGGAGTTATTGTGCAAGAAAATTCAAACAGTATAAGTTTGAACAATAAGGGGGAAGTTTTACTAATGATAAATGATAGAATTTCTCGAGTTCCTCAAGGTGTATTAATTCAGCAACTAAAGGGCATGAGGGCCGAAAATATTGACCGAATTGAACTCATTCATCAACCTGGGGCCAAGTATGATGCAAACAATGCGGCTGGAATCATACACATTGTCCTAAAAGAAAATAGCATTTATGGTATGAGCGGAAATACAAGTCTTACAGTTGGAATTGGACAACGAGAAAAGTTCAGTGGAAATTTAGACTTGAATTTTCGAAACGATCGTTTGAACATATATGCTAATACGACTGGTTTTCAGAATAAGTCTCCCCTGTGGAGTGTCAATCATTTCAGGGAATATGAATTTGAAGGCGACCAATATTATTATGAGAACCGGTTAAATTTTACCAATCCAACTTTCAATTCAATCAGTTTCAACTTAGGAGCAGATTTCGAAATCGATAAAAATAATATTATTGGTGCCGTTTTCGGATTCTCAAAAAGCAATATGTCGGGGGTTGATTTTAAGAGTAATTCGACAGGTGCTATGAATCAAATGTCCAATACAAATTCGCAATTTCTTATGGGTATGGATAACCCGAACCGAAATAGCTTCTTTAATCTAAATTATTTTAGGAAACTAAACCCAAACAGCTCCATCAATATAGATATGGATAGGGTGGCGCTGGATGTTCAAAATTTTTCTGGCCTTACTTTTATTGATTTGTCAAGTGGACAAGAAATGATAGAAGCTAACCGTAATTCTAACTTCGAAATATATACCGTCAAAGCTGATTTCGAACGGAAAACGGAAAATGGCACTAAACTAGAGACCGGTGTCAAAGGTACTTTTAATAATTCGAATACCGTTTCTCAAAGACGTACCCGAAATTCAGGTGTTTGGTCTGAAAATACTTCATTTCGAATGAACGACGATATTAGTGAGACCATTTTAGGAGCTTATGCTTCTTACTCCAAAAAATGGAACGAGAAATGGGAAAGTGATTTGGGGCTTCGTTTAGAACATTACAATTACGAGCTTACTGATGCTGAGGGAAACAATGATTTTATGGTTACCTACAACAACCTCTTTCCTGTTCTTCGAACTAGTTATGTCATAGACTCTCTAAATACTATGACATTATCTTTCAATAGAAGAATTGAGAGGCCTGCTTTTATGAAAATTGCCGGCTTTAATTTATTAATAGACCCTAGCCTCTTCGTTACCTCAAACACCCGAATAAGGCCTTCATTTACTAATGCTATACGACTAACCTATCAACTTCGTTCTTTTTTACTGGCCGTTGAAGTCAATAAGACCAGAGGGGCCATTTCTTTTTATAATACTGTAGATAAAGAACAAAACTTGCAAACAAGTACACCTATTAATTTTGATAGTATGAGTGGAGTTCTAATTACAATGAGCTTTCCTGTGAAAGTTAGTAAACTATGGAAAATGAACTGGAATTTAGATGGTGCCTACAAAAAAGTAAAAGATGCATCAAACCGTCCCTTGCCTTTTGAAAAAGGTGTGATTGGTGTTACAGCACAACTGACCAATGTTTTTGAATTAGGAAATTCATGGACGGCCAATATCGATGGTAGGTATATGAGTCCGTTCATCACTGGTGATCAAGTGCATTATCTGCGTCATTTTGTAAACTTCGGAATCAGTAAAAAATTTAAGAACGAAAGTTCGCTAACGTTCAGTATACAAGACATTACTGCATCAAGCGGCAATATCGATTGGGAATATGAACAGCCCGAATTGGGCGTAAAAACATACGGCAATAATGATTTTTCCGAAAGAGTTTTTCAAGTCACTTATTCCTTTCCTTTCGGAAATCAAAAAGTAAAGGAAAAAAGGAAGCGAGTTACAGGATCGCAAGAAGAGCGAAATCGCATGTGAAAAATATAGATAGCTCACCTTTAGTTGCAAATAAACTTGCAGAGGTATTAAATTGTTAATTTTGGTTCGCTTCTTTTTTATAGATTATAGAAGTTTTTAAAAATTAAAAAGGTATGAGAAATCATGGCTTTTTTTTTAATATATTGAAAATCATACTTTCTCCTTAAAAAGAATTGTAAAGTAATTATGCGAAAACACAATAAGAAAATTGGCTTACCTCCTGGTTCTGTAGTATTTACAGGAAATAAAAAAGTAGATAATGTACATACGCATTACTTGGCTTTTAATGAAACCTATTGTAATGATCAAATAATAGAAAGCCATTCTAAAACAATATTAAAAAAGCCTTCTATTGAAAAAAATGATTGGTATGACATTCGTGGAATGCATGATACGGATTTAATTTCACAAGTAGGGCAAATATTTGAAATACACCCATTAATACAGGAAGCAATAGTAGATATTCATCAAAGACCAAAGTTTGAAGAATATGAGAACGGTATTTTTATTACTCTAGCTTCTATTAGCTTTAATAGTACTCTTTTAGAAATAAAAAAAGAACACGTAGCCATATATTTTAATACTGGTTTTATGTTAACAGTACAAGAAACAGATAGTGATTTATTTGCATACGTTAGAAAAAGAATAAATACAGGTAAAGGTAAAATTAGACTGCGAGGAGCAGATTATCTTGCCTATGCTTTAATAGATAGTATAGTAGACAACTATTATATAGTTCTAGATGAAATAGAAGAGGTTATAGAAGATTTGGAAAAAAGAATTATAGAGACCCAGCAAGTTCAAGATAAGAATAAAATTCATCAGCTTAAAAAAGAACTAATGTCTATGCGAAAATCTGTTTCTCCATTAAGAGAGGCTATAAGTAAGTTTTCTAAAACAGAAAATGCTTTTATAGAACATTCTAGTCAATTGTATGTTAGAGATTTGTATGAGCATACCATTCAGGTTATGGATACAGTAGATGCTACTAGAGAAATCCTAAATGGCCTTCAAGATTTATTTATTTCAGAGATGAGCCTTAAAATGAACCAAGTAATGCAACTGCTAACATTAATTTCTGTAATATTTATTCCGCTTACATTCTTGGCTGGTATTTATGGGATGAATTTTGTAAATATTCCAGAACTTAAGTATGAAAATGGATATTTTGTATTGCTAACTGTAATGGTTGTTATTTTTATAGGGATGTTACTATATTTTAAAAGAAAAAAGTGGCTTTAATAAAATTTTTCAAATTCAAGTAATTAAAAAATAAGGACAGTATTTTAATCCCTATCAATATCTATAATTATTCTTTCATTATACATGCTCTTTATTTCATCTATAGAATACCCGTATATAGCGTCTGCATAATTTTTTTCTTTATCTATTTTATAGATTTTACTACTTCGGCTTATTTCATAATCGTTTAATTGGACAAAGACAGAGTCGGTTGTAATTTTGGCTACTTTCATAGTAGAGTACTGGTCTGTATTTGTTTTGTAATCATAAATATCTCCTACTAAAGGTTTTATTAAATATTCGGCCTCATTTTTCTTGTCGTTTTTACTTGCAAAGCCAGCAAGAACTATTAATGCACCAATTATAAATAAACCAGAAAATTGCCAAATAGGAGCTTTCATTTCTTTTTTTACGGCATTACATTCCTGTTGCATTTGCGGAGGCATTTCTCTTACTCGTAGAGTTTGTTTACAGTGTTGGCACTCAGAAACTCCTGTTTTTCCCATTGGGAATACAGGTATCCAAAAAACATGGGCATGGCCACTAAAAACACTATAGCGAATTTTTCCTTGGGTTTGGCAATTACTGCAAATTGCATTTGTAGACATTTTTGAACCAATGTATGCTGATCTGCTTCCGAATATTATCATGGTGGTTATATTAATGGTTATAGTATTAACGAATAAAAACTAGTATTAGTGCAATGGTTATAGGTTAGCTATAGAGTCGTTTATATCCTCTGTAAAAAAGGTTTTAACAACTTCTCTTAGGTGTTGTTCTTGTAAGGTAGAATTTGCCATTTTATATTCTTGATGTATTAACTTTTTTGCAGGGAAAGATGTACATGATAACTCTTCTCCTTTTTTGTTGGTTACTTTTAAAGTAGCAGTCCCTTCTAAAATATTTTTCCCAGAAATGAATAAGGTATGCTCCTCGTTGTTGTTTGTATTGAAAGGTTTATTCATGCTATTTTCTAATAAAATGTCCGATTTTAAACTAGAAAATTGTTTGGCTGTTTCAGTAGCTTTTTTGTCATTGCTGCAAGAAATAAATAATGCGGTAATAGTGATAAATAAAATTTGATATTTCATAGTTGTAATGTTTTATAACACTACAAATTTCCAATAATCACTATTCTTAAAATACACCTTAAAAGGCTAAAAATTACCCCCTGTTTTCAGGGTGCTACTAATAAATACGAGTTTGAATTTTTAAGCTTATTCGTCTAAAAGACCCATTTTAATGGCGTGTTTGGTTAAACCAGCTAAGTTTTTTACATTTAATTTAGATATTAAATTTTTTCTATAACTTTCTATAGTATGTTTGCTTAGAAATAAAATATCGGCAATTTCTTGCGTAGTATTTTCTTCCGCAATTAATTTTAAAACTTCTTTTTCTCTTGTTGTAAGTTTAATTTCTTTAGCTTTTTCATTTTTAAACATGGCATCTGTATAAGCCCTTTTAATTTCGGGAGAAAAATATTTCTCTCCTTTAACAATAGATTTTATTGCAGTAAGTAATTCTTCTTTTTCTGCATTTTTTGGAACATAACCATCTGCATTATTACGTATTAACTTATCTATCATTACGCCATCAATATGCATGCTAACAATTAAGGTTTTTAGCTTTGGATATTTTTCTTTCACTAATTGGTTAAGCGCAATACCATCCATTTCTGGCATTGTTAAATCTGTTATTAATAAATCTAAATCGTCTACACCATTAATGTCTAAATATTTGGCAACCTGAGCTCCGTTTTTTGCAGTAAGAGTAATATTAAATTCTGGTGCATCTTTAAGAATACTTAAAAGACCATCAATAAACATTTTATGGTCATCTGCAATTATAAGATTATAGTTCATTATTGTGAGTGTTTGGTATTTCTATTGCTATTATGGTGCCTCTTTTTAGTGTAGAATCTATATGTAAACTACCCGAAAGTTCTGTTATTCTACCTTTTATATTTTTAAAACCAATGCCTTCTGAAGATTCTGTTGTGTTAAATCCTTGCCCATTATCTTCAAATAGTAAGGATAATTTATCTTCAAAATAGTTTAAATGAATATCTACTTTAGTTGCTTTTGCATGTTTTAAAGTATTGGTCATTAATTCTTGTATAATTTTAAATAATTCAGATTGAATTTGATCAGGAATTGTATTTATCAACTCTTCTGGATGTGGATAAAAATCTACTTCTATTTTTCCTGTGTTGCTTATGGTTTTTGCATATTCACCTATTAAATTGGTGAAAACATTTTGTCTAAATTTTTTTGGAATTAATGTATGTGATATATCTCTTACTAACTGGTATGTTTCATCTAATTGAGTTGTAATAGTGTTTAGTTCTTTAGGTTTATTATCTATACTAGAAAGTTGTAGTTTTATACCTGCTAAATTGCCCCCAATACTATCATGTAATTCCTGAGCAATACGTTTACGTTCCTCATCTTGACCTTCCATGGAAGCTTTAATAAGGTTTAACTCTTGTTCTTGTTTTAGTGTGGTAACTTTTTGTTGGTTTATTTCTTCTTGTTTTTTAGATAATAAACTTTGGGTTTGTATTTTTTGGTAATACGTGTAGAGTAATGCAATTACGGGAATTAATATAATTAGGAAACCTATTAAAAAAGCATATTTAATGGTTTTTTGCCTTTCTAACTCTGCCTCTCTTTTAATTTGGCTTTCTTCTAATTTAGATATCTCTTTTTCTTTTTCTAAAGTTTCGTATTGTATCTCAAGTTCTTTAATTATTTCGCGTTGTTGTTTGGAGTTTATTTTTCTTGTTACTCCAAATAACTGAGTCATAACTGCATAAGCATTAGGGTAGTCTTTTTGTTTGGAAAATATTCTAGCTTGTATTTGTAGTAACTCTTTCTGAAACTCTAGGTTTTCGCTATCTATTGCATTTATATAAGCTGTAGATAAACCTATAAGAGCAGCATCATAATGCTCATGTTTGTAATAATATTTTGCCAGTAATAAAGAACCCTCATAATAAATAGCATCTAGGTTATTAGCCTTAGCTTTATTTCTAGTATTTTCATATGCATTAAAAGCTTTTTCAAAATCGCCTTTTGCTTCTAGAAGTTTAGCTATGTCTAACTTTATAGTTAGTTGCATTTCTAAATCATTTAATGAGTTAGCAATCTCTAAACCTTCTTTATAATAGGATGCTGCTTTATCATATTCTTTTTTTAATCTAAAGGCTTTTCCTAGTAAAAGAGAATTTCTAATTTTTAACGATGGAAATTCTGGTGAAAATTCTTTTAAAGATTTGCGAAGTATTTTTATGGCTTTATCTAGTTTTAATTGGTAAATGTAACTTTTAGATAAGCCCAGTTTATTTTTGTAATTATATTCTTTAAAATTAGATTCTTCAGATTCTTGTAAGCCTTGAATATACCATTTTATAGCATTGTCTGTAAGTCCATTCATAAGGCTTCCAGTACCTAAGTAGTAATGCGCTTTAGAGTAGTGTCTTAGTTTTATATGTTCTGTTTGGTTCCAATTTCCAATTTCTTTTATATATAAGTTCCCATAATGTAAAATAGAATCTGTGTTACTCTTTTTTGTATGATGCTCTATTAATTGTTCTATTACAGAAAAACGTTGCGCACCATATTCTGTAGTTTTTAGTAATTCATAAAAAGGTTGTAAAGATTTTTCAGGGCTTCTTTTTGACCAAGAAAAATTAACCATTTGGTTTTTATTTGCGGTACCATCTTGGCCATTTATAGTTATAAAACATAAGTGTACACATACAAAAAGCAATCTTTTTATATATATATATATTCCTATTTTAAGTTTTTTATTCCTCATTTTTTATTCTATAGACCTTTTTAAGTTTTATTTGGTAAAACAATAAGGTTTTTGCCAATTACAAAATTGGGATATTAGGTTCTTTAAAAATAGGCTTTAAGTAGTAAAAAAAACATCCCTGTTTTTAGGGAGGTATATTTACTATTTATTTTGTAATATATTGCTTATTATTTGTTTGGCGTGTATTCTAGAGTTTTCTATAAACCATTTATGGGTTTCCATGCCACCGCAAACTACACCAGCAAGATAAGCGCCAGTTATATTAGTTTCCATGGTTTCTGGGTTATATTGTGGTATTTTCTTTTCGTTATTAGATAGGTTTACTCCTAAAAGCTCTAATAATTTAAAGTTGGGTCTGTATCCTGTTAATGCAATTACAAAATCGTTCTTTAAAGATTGTAGTTTTCCATTCGTATTAATTTCTATAGCATTCTCTGTTATTTTAGTAACATTGGTGTTATAATAGGTTTTAATACTACCTTCTTCAATACGGTTAAGTATATCTGGGCGTACCCAATATTTAACCCTAGAACCAATTTCATTTCCTCTAATAATTAAGGTAACTTCTGCACCACTACGCCAACATTCTAAAGCAGCGTCTACAGAGGAATTGCTTGCGCCAATAACAGCAACTTTTTGTCTAGAATAGTAATGAGGTTCTTTATAATAGTGCGTTACTTTTGGTAGGTTTTCCCCAGGAATATTCAATAAATTAGGAACATCATAAAAACCTGTAGCAATTACAATTTTACTAGAAGTATAGTTGTTTTTTGTAGTTTTAATATAGAAATTTTCTTCTTTTTCTATAGAAAGTACTTCTTCAAATAAATGTATGTTAAGAGAATTACTTGTAACTATCCTTCTATAATATTCTAATGCTTCGTTCCTTTTTGGTTTTACTTCTGTAGAGATAAAAGGAATGTTATCAATTTCTAGTCTTTCTGATGAAGAAAAGAATTGCATTTTGGTTGGGTAATTAAAAATAGAATTAACTACAGGTCCTTTTTCTATAATAAGATAGGTAAGCCCTTTTTTTTGAGCTTCTAGCCCGCAAGCTATTCCTATAGGCCCACCACCAATTATGATAACATCAAAATGCATTATCCAGCTATATTTTTTAGTTCTTCTATTGTTTGTGTAGGATTTTCGCTTTTAAAAACAAAACTACCAGCAACTAATACATCGGCACCAGCATTTGTAAGAGCAGCAGCATTTTTTGATGTAACTCCACCATCAATCTCTATTAAAGTTTTTGCATTCTTTTTATTGATTAATTCTTTTAGGGCTTTTACTTTATTGTATGTATTTTCTATAAAAGATTGCCCGCCAAAACCAGGATTAACACTCATTAAACAAACTACATCAATATCTTGTATAACATTTTCTAAAAGAGAAACATTTGTATGCGGATTTAATGCCACACCGGCTAGCATACCTTCTGCTTTAATTGCTTGTAAAGAACGGTGTAAATGGGTGCAAGCTTCATAGTGTATGGTTAGTATAGAAGCACCTAAGTCTGCAAATGTTTTAATGTAGCGGTCCGGGTCTACAATCATTAAATGAACATCTAATGGTTTTGTTGCGTGTTTTTGAATAGCTTTTAAAACAGGCATACCGTATGAGATGTTTGGAACAAAAACACCATCCATAACATCTATATGATGCCAATCTGCATTACTGTTATTAACCATTTCAACATCTTGTTGTAAGTTGCCAAAGTCGGCAGCCAGTAGGGAAGGGGCAATTTTTGTTTTGCTCATTAGAAAATACCTTTGTTAGTTTAATAACAAAAATACGGAAATGTATACTTTTTAGTAGTGTGTTTAAGAATAGTATTTACTGTATATGTCGTAAACCTTCATAAACTACAATGCTAACTGCATTGGCAATATTTAAACTTCGTATATGTTCACTATATAATGGTATCTTGTAAAGATGCTCTTTGTTACTTTCTATAATTTGTTTTGATAATCCTACAGATTCTTTTCCAAAAACAAGAAACATATTTTTTTTAAAAGGAATATCCCAGTGTTTTTTTTTGCCATGACTAGATAAAAAAACCATTTCTTTATCTTTATGTTGCAAAAAAAAGTCTTCTACGCTTTCGTAAATAAGTACATTTAAGTGTTGCCAATAATCTAAACCGGCACGTTTAACTCTTTTGTCACTAAGTTCAAACCCAAATGGTTTTACAAGATGTAATGTGGATCCTGTTCCTAAACTTAACCTACCAATATTACCAGTATTATTTGGTATTTCTGGTTCTATAAGAACAATATTAAATGCCATATTTATTTTTTAATGCTGTGAAGGTATAGTTTTTCTACTTTTTCTCTTGCCCAAGGTGTTCTTCTTAAAAATTTTAGGCTAGATTTTATAGAAGGATTGCTCTTAAAGCAGTTTATATTTATTTGGTTTGCTAATTCTTCCCAACTGTATTTGTCTGTTAGTTCTTCTAGAATGGTTGCGAGTTTAACACCATGAAGAGGATTATTGGGTTGTGTTTCCATAAAGATTCTAAAATTATAAAACTCCGGTAATCAGCCGGAGTTTATTCATCAATCAAAAAACGAACAGTCATGATAAACTGTTGTTATGTTTCACAAATTACAATTAATATGCCAAATTTCCAATATGTTAAAATTTTGCAATATAATTTTAATAGGTGTCTTGTTTAACCAAGATATGTTTTTAATATTTTGCTTCTAGATGTATGTTTTAATCTACGAATAGCTTTTTCTTTAATTTGACGAACTCTTTCTCTTGTTAAATCAAAAGTTTCACCAATTTCTTCTAGGGTCATAGAGTGTTGTCCTGCTAAACCAAAATATAAACGAATAACATCTGCTTCTCTTGGAGTTAATGTTTCCAAAGCACGTTCTATTTCCGTACGTAATGATTCATGCAACAATTCCTTATCAGGATTTGGAGATTCGCCACTACGAAGTACATCGTAAAGGTTAGAATCTTCCCCATCAATTAATGGAGCATCCATAGATACATGACGACCAGAATTTTTAAGAGACTGCTTTACATCATCAACTGTCATGTCTAATTCTTTTGCTATTTCTTCTGGTGAAGGCTGGCGCTCATGTGCTTGCTCTAAAAATGCAAAAGTTTTGTTTATTTTGTTTATTGAACCAATTTTGTTCAATGGTAAACGAACAATACGAGATTGTTCTGCTAATGCTTGTAAGATAGATTGACGAATCCACCAAACTGCATAAGAGATAAATTTGAATCCACGAGTTTCATCAAAACGTTGTGCCGCTTTTATCAATCCTAAGTTTCCTTCATTGATTAAGTCTGGCAGAGTAAGGCCCTGGTTTTGGTACTGCTTAGCAACCGATACTACGAATCTTAGATTGGCTTTTGTAAGTTTTTCAAGAGCGATCTGGTCGCCTGCCTTGATGCGTTGTGCCAATTCTACTTCTTCATCTGCAGTAATAAGGTCTACTTTTCCAATTTCTTGTAAGTACTTATCCAAAGATGCGGTTTCCCTATTGGTAACCTGTTTTGTAATCTTAAGCTGTCTCATTTAATAAAATTAAGTTCATTTGCATAGACTGCATATACTTATACGTAAAAAAGCTACGAATGTTACAAAAGCATTAAAAAAAATGCATTTTTTAGTTAAACGGTAAGAAAACAAGGTTTTTTCTTTGTTTTACTTCATGTATTTATTAGTCGAAAAAAGAAAAATAACTTTCAGAAAAAGAATAATTAGGAAGATTTTATTTTATAAAATATATAGTCTTGGAGAATTAAAATATTAATTATAAAGTAAAATTGCTAGTCTTTAATACCTCATAGAGGTAAAAAACTAGCAATTTTATGTTGAAAAAATATTATTTTTTTTCGGGTAATCCTCTTGTTAGCCAACCTCTTCTACTTGCAGTTGCAATTGCATAAGGGGTAATCCAAAACAAACCAAAAGCATATAAAATACTATAAGAATATGCCCAGAAAGCTTCTTTAAAGTCATATTTATTTGCGTAGAATATAACAGGGAAAGAAGATAGTATAAGGATACTTAATAAAGTAGAGCTTATATATAGTAATGGGTGCGATAATATAAAGAATAACATGAATATTAAAAATGGGTAACTCATTATTATTTTTAAAGATTGATTTATAAATAATATTCTAGTCCCAAGTTTAGTTTCTTCTCTAAAGTTTTTGAATACATATTTAGACATTTGAATGTTTTCACGAACATTACTTCTTCCCCATCTAATAAACATTTTATATAAACCAGTATATTCTTCAGGAACATTTGTATAAGCAACTGCATTTTTTTGAAATAATACATGGTATCCTTGTTTTAGTATCATGTTTGTCATTGCTCTATCTTCTCCAATATCTGATGGTTGCCCCATAAAAGTTTGGTTAATCCATTCTGGTAAACAAGTAAAAACAGCAGTACTTCTATACGCAGCTAAAGCTCCAGGAGTACATAATACAGAGTTTAAACTACTTTCTGCAGAACGAACAAATTCAAAACTTAAAACAAAACTTACGTCTAACATTTTAGGTAACAAAGCCTTTTCTTTATTTAAGACTCTAATATTACCTGCAACGGCACCACATTTTTCATTTGTTACAAATGGACTAACTAAAATTCTTAGGGTGTCTGGGTCTACAATAGAATCACTATCTACCGTAATAAAAACTTCTCCTGTTCCAAGGTTAAAGCCACGGTATAATGCATGTCTTTTACCTTTGTTTTCTGGTTGTTGGTATATTTCTAAACGATCTCCCAAGATGTTTTTGGCTTTTTTCATCCATTCCCATGTATCATCTGCACTACCATCATCTATAGAGATTATTTGTAATTTTTGTTCTGGAAAATTACTCTCGTCTAAACTTATTAGAGTGTCATATACTTGCTTACCTTCATTATAAGCTGGGACTATAACTGTACAAGTTGGTAGTTCTTCATCAGATACAGATGCAATTGGCTTGTATTTA
Source organism: Maribacter vaceletii (assembly GCF_003634105.1). Lineage (GTDB taxonomy): Bacteria > Bacteroidota > Bacteroidia > Flavobacteriales > Flavobacteriaceae > Maribacter_B > Maribacter_B vaceletii. Next base: position 146,998 of record NZ_RBIQ01000011.1, read on the forward strand.
AAATATCTAAATAAAACATAAACAAAATAAGCTGCTTTTAAAAAGAATAAAAAACCTGCTATAGCCATAAAAGTAAGACCTATGATAGAGCTTGATCTTTCTTTATTAAATTGGTCAAAATCACTTTGAAATACATAAACTAGGTAAATAGCACCAATCATTAATAAGAATGTACTAGCCAATACTGTAATTCCCCAAGGGTCTGTAGTTTTTTTTGATTGTAATGGTAAAGTGTTTTTGTTTTCCATGAATATTTTTTTAATATTTTGTTCTACTACTTTTACGATGACTTTGGTCTTTTAGATTTTTTAATTTTTCGTTTTATGAATACTTTATGAATATTCTAACATTTGAGTTTTATAATCTAAAAAGTTGTTAAAAAAGAGAGAATTTAATATTAAATAATAAGGGTTTTTTTTGTGTTTTTAGAGCGAAGAACTAGAGGTGTTTTTTTTGTTTAATTTTTAAAAAAAAGAAAGCCCAGTTAGTAAACTAACTGGGCTTTTATAATTTAAGGGAATTAAGAATTAATCTTCTTTTTTACCTTCTCTTGGTTTTCTGTCGTCTCTACGATTGTCACGTCCACGATTATCGCGTCCACGATTGTCTCTACCTCTGTTGTTATCTCTTGGAGGTCTTTCTACATACCCTTCTGGTTTTGGTAAAAGAGCTTTACGAGAAACTTTTTCTTTACGAGTTCTTGGGTCTACACCAAAGTACTTAACATCAAAAACATCTCCCATGTTTACAACATCGGTTACATTTTCTGTGCGTTCCCAGGCCAGTTCAGATACGTGCAATAAAACTTCGTTTCCTGGAGCATCTGTATATTCTACAACAGCACCAAAATCTAACATTTTAATTACTTTAACTTCGTAAACACTACCTTTTTCTGGTTTAAATAGTAAAGAATCTATTTTAGCTTCCACAGCAGCAATACCTTCAGAACCAGTTCCTAATATTTCAACAATACCTTCTTCAGTAACAGGGTCTTCATTTATAACAATTGTACATCCTGTTTCTTTTTGTAATTCTTGAATTACTTTTCCACCAGGACCAATTAAAGCTCCAATAAACTCATTAGGAATACGTCTTGTAATCATTGTAGGAGCATGCTCCTTAACACCTGAATTTGGAGAAGAAATAGTATCGGTAATTTTTCCTAAGATGTGTAAACGTCCATCACGGGCTTGTTTTAAGGCATTTACAAGAATTTCGTAAGAAAGACCTTTTACTTTAATATCCATTTGGCAAGCTGTAATACCATCTTCTGTACCCGTTACTTTAAAATCCATATCTCCTAAGTGATCTTCATCACCTAAAATATCAGATAATACAGCATATTTCCCAGAATCCGAGTCAGAGATAAGTCCCATTGCAATACCAGAAACAGGTTTCTTTAATTGTACACCAGCATCCATCATTGCCATTGTACCTGCACATACTGTAGCCATAGATGAAGAACCGTTAGATTCTAATATTTCAGAAACCACACGTACTGTATAAGGGCAATCAGCAGGAACCATTCCTTTTAATGCTCTTTGCGCTAAGTTACCATGTCCTACTTCTCTACGAGAGGTACCTCTAATTGGTCTAGCTTCTCCAGTAGAAAAAGGAGGGAAGTTGTAGTGTAAATAGAAGGTTTCTTCACCTTCGTATGATGGCATGTCTATTTGGTTAGCCTCTCTACTAGTACCTAAAGTAACTGTAGCTAAAGCTTGTGTTTCTCCACGTGTAAATATGGATGAACCATGAGTAGATGGTAAATAATCTACCTCACACCAGATTGGTCTAATCTCGTCAGTCTTACGACCATCTAAACGTAAACCTTCGTTTAATGTTAAATCACGTACAGCAGCTTTTTCAGCTTTGCTGTAATATTTAGAAATTAATCCGCCAAAATCTGCTTGCTCTTCTTCAGAGAATGATGCTTTAATTTCTTCTTTAATTTCACCAAAAGCTGCGCTACGCTCATGTTTAGCAGAACCTGCTTGAGCAACAGCATATACTTTATCGTAAGCCATGTCATGAATTTTCTTTGCTAAATCTGCATCTTCACGTTCTGGCTCGTACTCACGTACTTCTTTTTTACCAAATGCTTTTGCTAAAGCTTCTTGCGCTGCACATTGTACTTTAATAGCTTCGTGTGCAAATTTGATAGCTTCTGTCATTTCTTCCTCAGAAATTTCATCCATTTCACCCTCAACCATCATAACAGAATCTGCAGATGCTCCAATCATCATATCAATGTCAGACTCTTCTAATTGTGCTCTAGTTGGGTTAATAATGAATTCTCCATTTACACGACCAACTCTAGCTTCAGAGATAGCACATTCAAACGGGAAATCTGATAATTGGATAGCAGCAGAAGCAGCTAAACCTGCCATAGCATCTGGCATAACATCAGGGTCATGTGACATTAACTGAATCATTACCTGAGTTTCAGAATGGTAATCTTTTGGAAATAATGGGCGTAAAACACGATCCACTAAACGCATTGTTAATACTTCACCGTCACTAGGTCTTGCTTCTCTTTTGAAGAAACCACCTGGGTAACGACCAGCAGCAGCAAATTTTTCTCTGTAATCTACCGTTAATGGTAAAAAGTCAACATCTGCTTGTTTGTAGTTGGAAACAACTGTACATAATAACATACATTTTCCAGATTGAACAACAACAGAACCGTGTGCCTGTTTTGCCAATTTTCCGGTTTCGATAGAAATTTCTCTACCGTCCCCAAGGTCTATGACCTCTTTAAATACTTTTGGAATCATAAATTCGATTTTACCCATGTCTATTTTTACATGAGTGTTAAACAATGGTCTTTTGTCTTGTTAGACAAATTGTGTGTTGTGTTGTTGTGTGGACCAATGAAAAACTATACGTAGCTTTTTGTGTTTGCTCTTCCTAAAATAGTTTAGGTTTTACCTCTTGAACAGTAGAGTATATTAAAAAGGGGAAGCATTGCTTCCCCTTTTAAAATTATTTTCTAATACCTAATTCTACAATTAGTTCACGATATTTTACAATATCTTTTTTCTTTAAGTAATCTAAAAGACTTCTTCTTTTACCTACTAATTTTACAAGAGAACGTTCTGTGTTAAAATCTTTATGATTTTTTTTAAGGTGTCCTGTTAGGTGGTTTATACGGTGTGTGAACAACGCTATTTGACCTTCAGTAGAACCTGTGTTCTCTGCTTTTCCGCCGTGTTTTGTAAAAATTTCGGCTTTAACTTCTTTTGTTAAATACATTCCAATATTATTTTAAATGATTTTTATGTACAAGATTGATTTTCAATCTGGGCGCAAATATAACTTTTTTTAAATTAAATTTATACTAAGTATAAAAAAAGTGCTACACTAGTATAAACTAGTGTAGCACTTTTACTCTATACTCTATAATTTAAATACTCCGAGGCTTGCCTCGGGATCAAAATTAGTTTCCAAATAAATGCCTCGTGGGCTTGCCCTGAGGTAGTTTACTTGTAATGCTTAATTTATCTAATTAAGTCTTACTTTATTATTTTGAATTAAATCTATATATAGATTTATGTTCTTTTTTAAATCTCTTCTATGCGAAATAAAATCTAAAAAGCCATGTTCTAGTAAAAATTCTGAGGTTTGAAAACCTTCTGGAAGGTCTTTTCCTGTAAAATCTTTTACAATTCTAGGGCCTGCAAAACCAATTAATGCACCAGGTTCAGAAATATTAATATCTCCAAGCATTGCATAAGAAGCTGTAGTACCACCAGTAGTTGGATCTGTACATAAAGAAATATACGGTATGCCTGCTTCTGCCAATTGTGCAAGTTTAGCAGATGTTTTTGCTAATTGCATTAAAGAGAGAGCAGCTTCCATCATACGGGCACCTCCAGATTTTGATATCATTAAAAATGGTATCTTATTTTTTATAGAATAATCTATACCTCTTGCTATTTTTTCTCCTACAACGCTACCCATAGAGCCACCAATAAAACCAAAATCCATACAACAGATTACAAGTTTTTTGCCAGAAGAAAGACCTACAGCTGTACGCACAGCATCTTTTAATCCAGTTTTCTTTTGGGCATCTTTTAAACGATCAGAATACTTTTTAGTATCTTCAAATTTAAGAGGGTCTTTTGAAGTTAATTTAGCATCAAGCTCTTCAAACTTGTTTTCGTCAAAAAGAATTTCAAAGTACTCTTTGCTGCCAATTCTTACGTGATAGTCATCTTCTGGACTTACGTAAAAGTTTTTAGCTAATTCATCAGACTCTACAATTTTACCTGTTGGGGACTTATACCACAATCCTTTAGGAGTGTCTTTCTTTTCTTCTGTAGAGGTTTGTATTCCTTTTTCTGTTCTTTTAAACCAAGCCGTCATATATTCAAATTAGGTATTGTTAGATTTACTTTGGGGCTACAATGTATTAACATTGTTTAAATCTTCAAAGGCTTTTTTCAATCTTTCTATAAAAGATTTTTCTCCTTCACGTAGCCAAACTCTTGGGTCATAGAATTTTTTGTTAGGTTCATCTGCCCCTTTTGGGTTTCCAATTTGTGCTTGTAAGTAGTCTTTTTTGTCTTGAATATAGTCTCTTACACCTGCTAAGAAAGCGTATTGTAAATCGGTATCTATATTCATTTTTATTACGCCGTAGCTAATACCTTCACGAATTTCTTCTACAGTTGACCCAGATCCACCATGGAATACAAAATCTATGTGATTATGCTCTACATTGTATTTTTTAGAAATATATTCTTGAGAGTTTAAAAGAATTTTTGGAGTTAACTTTACATTTCCAGGCTTATAAACACCGTGAACATTACCAAAAGCAGCTGCAATTGTAAATCTTGGGCTTACTTTAGAAAGTTCTTCATATGCATAAGCAACTTCTTCTGGTTGCGTATATAATTTAGAATCATCTACATCAGAATTGTCTACACCATCTTCTTCACCACCTGTAATTCCTAATTCTATTTCTAAAGTCATATCCATTTTGCTCATGCGCTCAAGGTATCCTTTACATATTTCTATGTTTTCTTCTAAAGGCTCTTCAGAAAGATCTATCATGTGAGAACTAAAAAGAGATTTTCCAGTTTCTGCATAATGCTTTTCACTAGCGTCTAAAAGACCATCTATCCATGGTAATAATTTTTTAGCACAGTGATCTGTATGTAAAATAACTGTTGCTCCATAAGCTTCAGCCAATTGGTGAACGTGTTTTGCTCCTGCAACAGCTCCTTGTATAGCAGCATTTTGACCTTCATTAGAAAGACCTTTACCTGCATTAAATTGAGCTCCTCCATTAGAGAATTGAATAATTACTGGAGCATTTAAACTTGCTGCAGTTTCTAACACACCATTAATAGTGTCTGATCCAATAACGTTTACAGCTGGTAGAGCAAATCCTTTTTCTTTTGCGTAATTAAAAATTTCTTGAACTTGATCTCCAGTAGCAACTCCTGGTTTTATGTTGTGAGCCATTTTTTATTTGTTAAAAGTTTAAAAAAAATTGAGTAACAAAAGTATTAAAAATTATTCATAGGTAATTGTCTTTTTGTTTGTAAACAAGGAGTTTAGTGTATATAGATAGTCTACAACGTTTGCGATTGTTAATATTAAAACAAATAAGAGTTTAAAATGGGTAATTAATACCAATTTGAAGTACTGAATTACCAAAATTATAGTCTCTGAACCACCTTTTTGAAGTAATTTCAGCTGGATTATAGGTTTTAAACCCTAGGTCTACTCTAAAAATAAAATAAGTAGCATCATACCGTACTCCAAAACCAGTTCCTAAGGCAATATCTTTTAAAGATTCTATGCCATTAAAAGTGGCATTGGGGTCTTCTACATTATCAAAAACGTTCCAAATGTTTCCAGCGTCGGCAAAAATTGCTCCATTAAAATTTCCTAAAACAGGAAACCTGTATTCAAGATTTAAAGCAATTTTAAAATTAGCCTCGTTAAAATCATTAATTGCATCTGTTTTTCCTGGCCCTAGGGAGTAAGGGAACCAAGCTCTGTTATCATTAGAACCACCAGCAAAATAACTTCGAACAAAAGGAATGTTGTCTGAGTTTCCGTAGGGTATTGCAATTCCTGTAAAGCTTCTAAAAGCTAATACGTTAGATTGGTTTAAATCCCAATATTTAATATAATCTAATTCGGTTTTAATGTATTGAGAGTAGGGTACATTAAAAACAAGAAGTTGTTTGTCCTCATTTTCTTTAAACGGGGTAAGATAGGATAGTCCAGATAAAAAATTACCTGCACTTTCTAGTTTAAATCTAAATTGATAATAATTATTATCTGTAATTCCTTTTTTATTGTTTTTAGAGAAGGTATAATTACTCGCAAATATTAAATTATTTTCAGTTAATCTTTCTTGTCTTTCTTTAATACTGCTAACATCGTCTTTATCTTCGGTAGTGGTTGCAATTTCATTGTTTAGAACAGCATTCATGAAGCCATTTGTGCCTTCAGGTATTGTTAGTGCAGCGTTGGTGTTTCCTTCTTCAGTTCTAAAAAAATCACTTAATTCGGGAAGTGTTTCATAATTATCAGCTATTTTATCAAGATTGTCATAGGAGCTTTGGTAAACCTCAAAAAAGCGATTTGTATTCTTGTTGTTTACATATTGTATGTTTAATAGTTCTACGGTATTTTGCTTAAAATCTGACGGAGTCCAATTATAACCGAGGATGGTGTTAAATGTTTGTTTGTCTAAACCTATATTCTTTTGAAAACTTGTTCCTATTGTTGCTCTTGTTTGTGGTAAAAAGTAATTTGGAATTATTTTATCAGTATTAATAAAAGGAAGCCAAATTCTTGGGAAATTAAGATTAATATCACCGCCTATTTCGGAGAAAAAATTATCTAAAAGGGTAGAGTTACTTAATAATCCAAAGGTTCCTTTAGCAGATAAGCTAAGTGTTTCTGCACCTTTAAAGATATTACGCATTAATAAGGAGCTTCCAAAACCAACTCCTAATCTTCTTATATTTGACCTTGTTATTTCTAAATTTGTTTCTAAAGCGTACTTGGACCTGCTAGCTAAGTATATATTAGCATCTAGAGTATTATTTTCTTGGTCAAAATTTATACTTGGGTATTTAAAAACATTTAAACTAGTAATTTGCCTGTAAGTTCTTATTTTGTCTAGGTCTCTATAAATACTATCTTTTTTAAAGAAAATAGCATTAACAAGGGTTTTGGGTTTATATCTTAATTTGTCTTTATAATAGATAGTATAATTGTTATACTCTATAGATTGTAGGTTGTTTTCTTCGCTATCATATAAATAATCGGTATAAATATTAACTTTATTAAATTTTGCTATTTTATAATTAGATGTTGTTATAGCACTATCTCCTCTTACTTTAAGACCAGCAATAACTAATTTTACATTCATTAATTGGTCATTAGCTGTTTTGGTAGTATCGGTGGCTATATCATAACTAATTGAGCTTTCTTGAAAATTGTAAATACCATTATTTCTAAAAATATAAGTTAGTCTTTCTCTTTCGTTATTAAAGTTATTTAAATCAAACTGTTGGCCAGATTTTACAAAAGAATTTGATTTATGTGCTAAGTAAATAGAATCTATTACTGTAGAGGTTATTTTTTTGGAAACAGAGTCTAATTTAAAAGGTTTTCCTAAAGCTACTTTATAATTAATAGCAGCTCTTTTTTTTCTTTTGCTAGAATCTATTTTAAAAGTAGTGTTGTTGTTAAAGTAGCCTTTGGTGTCATAGTAAGCACTTAGTCTTTCTAATGTTTTTGTTGTTTTAGAAGTGTCAATTATGGAGGGTGCTTCTCCAATATTTTTTAACCAAACACTCATCCCTTTTACTAGAAAAGATTCTCCAAGTCTGTTAACTTGTTTTTTAGATAATAGGTTAACTAGTCTTTGTTCTCTTTTTTCTTTTTTATATAACCAACTTTGGAAAGAGGAGTCTGGATTTTTTTTTGCCAGATTGTATAGGTTTAGACGTAGAGGGTAACCTAGTATAGTACTGTTCTTTTTTTGAACAATAAGACTTTCTACATCTTCATCATTTATTTTTTGATTATTTGTATAAACATTGTTTTTTGTAAGCAGCAAATCATTGTCTCCAACTCTTTTTAGTGCATTGCAGGAAGTAATTGCTATAGCAAAAAATAATAAGCTTATTTTAGCAATGTTTTTATTAAAGCGCCACAAAATCCTCATAGAAATCAAAAATACATTATTTGTATGGTTGTTAAAAGCCAAATAAAACTTATAAGAAGTCTACAGCAAAAAAAATGCCGAATTGCCCAGAAAATGTTTGTTGTAGAAGGTAAAAAAACGGTGAACGAGTTATTGGCTTCTAAAATGGTAGTTTATAAAGTGTTTAGTACCGATGAAAATTATAAAAATAATATTGGAGAAGTTTGTGATTTAATAAGCGATAAAGAGTTAAGTCAAATTAGTTCTTTAAAAAATCCTAGTTCTGTTTTAGGGGTTTTTTATATACCAGAACCTTTAAAAATTGATATGGAAGATTGGGTAGTTGTTTTAGACGATATTCGTGACCCAGGAAATTTGGGTACAATTATTAGATTGTGTGATTGGTTTGGGATAAAAAACTTACTTTGTTCTGCTACTACTGTAGATTGCTATAATCCCAAAGTTTTGCAAGCTACAATGGGTTCTATTACAAGAGTAAATATTACCTATAAGGATGTTTCTTCCTTTTTAAGAGAATGTAATATGCCAATTTATGGAACTTTTATGAATGGAGAGGTAGTTTATAACCAAGCTTTACCTAAGAAAGGAGTTTTGGTAATGGGTAATGAAGCCAACGGCATTTCTAAAAATATAGAAAATATTTGTACTAATAAAATTGCAATTCCACAGTTTGGTAAATCTACTACTGAAAGTTTAAATGTAGCTACAGCAACCTCTATTTTGTTAAATGAGATAAGGCGAGGAAATTTTTAAAAGAAGCTATTCAAAAGTAAAGTTTATAAAAAGCCCTCTAGTTTGCATCATGTCAATATTTCCAGTCCAAGGGCTATTAGGGTCTACATCTTTAACTAGTTCATCTGTTAATGCAAAAACACCACGTATAGATGGGGAGAATTTAAAGTATTCTAAGTAAAAATCAATACCAAAACCAATTTCATAGTTATATACCGATTTTTTCATTCTAAAGGTGCCGGCAGAGTTATCATCTAAACTGGTTTCGTTGCTTCCTAAATTCATGGAAGTAGAAACACCGCCAACTAAGTAAGGTTTCCAATTTCCAAGTCTTTTAGTGCTAGCTTTTAGTAACAATGGAAAATTAATATAAGTAGATTTTACTTCTCTAATTGCATCTCTTTCTTCGGTAAAACCTGTAAATCCAAGATTTCTAGAGGTGTAGGATAGTCCAGGTTCAAATCTAAGGTCTAAATGGTTGTTAAGGCGTAGCTCTCCAATTAACCCAACATTAAAGCCAATGCTTTTTTCTACTAGAATATCTGGAGCATTATTTATGTAGCTAAATTTAAAATCATATTGGTTAAACCCTAAATAATATCCCCAGTTTAATAATGGTTCATCTTCTGTTTCTAAGTTAAGAACAGGTCTTTCGTTAAATTGAGCCGATAAATTACTAGAAATAAAAAACAACCCTATAAATAAAGAAAAGAACAACGCATTTCTTGTGTAATTTAAAGAGAGTTTATTTTTATAAATATTATAAAATACTTTTACTGCCATAATTTTACTGCCCTTTATTGGCTATTTGGTAGCAACATATATTGTTGCAACACCAAAAGTTTGAGGTTTATTAACTACATCTATAAACCCAATTTTACGTAAAATATTGTTGAAGTTTTCACCATGTGGAAAAACAGAGGCAGATTCGCTTAAATACGCGTAGGCAGAACGGTCTTTAGAAAAGATTCTTCCTATAAGTGGTAATATTCTTTTTGTATAAAAACTATAGCCTTGTTTGTATGGCGTTTTTGTAGGAACAGAAGTCTCTAAAACTACAAAAGAGCCGTTAGGTTTTAATACTCTATAAATTTCTGCTAATCCTTTTTCTAGGGTTTCAAAATTACGAACACCAAAAGCAACAGTAACAGCATCAAAAGAATTGTCTTTAAAAGGTAAGTTTTCACTATCGCCAACCACCATTTCAATGGTGCTAGCTAGTTTTTTGTCTTTAATTTTGTCCTTTCCAACTTCTAACATTCCAGGAGAAATGTCTAACCCAACTATTTTAGATGCTCCGGTCTTTACCATATTTATTGCTAAATCACCAGTTCCAGTAGCAATATCTAAAATAGAATTTGGTTTGCTTTTGGTTAAAATAGCAACAACTTTATTTCTCCATTTTATATCAATACCAAAAGAAATTACACGGTTTAAGCCATCATAGTTTTTAGAGATGTTATTAAACATTTGTGTAACCTGTTCTTTTTTTCCTAGGTCAGAGTCTTTATATGGTGTAACCTTTTTGGTCATTTTTTTCAATTTTTGGCAAATATACAATTTAGGAATAAGCAAGTACTGCTTTATTTGTACAATAAAAGCAAGTAATCTTATGTTCTTTAAAGAGTTAAAGTGTATGGCAACCAATAAAATTATGTAATTTTGCAATGCATTTTTGCAAAATTGTAGTAAAATGAATCTTCTTGAAATAAAAATACCATTTAAGGTATTGCTATCTAATTGTTTAGAAAAGACAAATGTTCTTATTATGCTAAACTACATAAGTACTAAATGAAAATAATAATAGCGGGAGCTGGTGAAGTGGGGTTTCATTTGGCGAAATTATTCTCCTACGAATCCCAAGACATAACGTTAATAGATACCCGAAAGGATAGCTTAGCGTATGCAGATAGTCATTTAGATATTCGTGTTATTAAAGGCGATGCCACATCTATTTCTCTTTTACAGGATGCACAGGTACAAGACTCCGATTTAGTAATTGGGGTAACCTCTTCAGAAACAACAAACATAACTTTGTGTGTATTAGCAAAGCAATTGGGTTGTAAAAGAACTATTGCAAGAATCTCTAATACAGAGTTTATTAAAAATAAAGATATTTTAAAGTTTTCTGAATTAGGGATTGATGAACTTATTTCTCCAGAAGCTTTAGCTGCCGAGGAAATACAATTACTTCTTAATAAATCTGCTTTTAACGATACTTATGAGTTTGAAGATGGAAAACTAATAATGATAGGGGTTTCGCTATTAAAGACAGCCCCATTTGTTGGTAAAATGGTTAAAGAGGCAGCAAAAATATTTCCAGAGTTGCATTTTATGCCAATAGCCTTAAAAAGGTTAGGAACACAATTTACTGTAATACCAAGAGGAGATACGGTATTTAAAGAAGGTGATCAGGTTTATTTTATTACTACTAGTGAAGGTGTAGATGAGTTGTATAAGTTAACGGGAAAGAAAAAAGAAGAAATAAAGAATGTAATGATTCTTGGTGGTAGTAAAGTAGGATTTAAGACTGCAAGAGATTTATGTGCAAGTAGATTTAATGTAAAACTAGTAGAAAAAAATAAAGAAAAGGCCTTTGATTTAGCGGACGATTTGCCAAATGCACTTATAATTAATGGGGATGGCAGAAATGTAGAAGTTTTGCAAGAAGAAAGTCTAGAATCTATGGATGCTTTTATAGCAGTTACTGGTAATTCCGAAACCAATATAATGTCTTGTTTAGTAGCAAAATCTAAAAAGATAAAAAAGACCATAGCGCTTGTAGAAAATATGGATTACTTTCAATTGTCACATTCTATTGGTATAGATACACTTATTAATAAAAAACTATTAGCGGCTAATAATATTTTTCGTCATATTAGAAAAGGAGAAGTAATTGCTACTATGCGTTTAAATAATTTAAATGCAGAAATTTTGGAATTTGTTGTAAAACCAGATTCTAAAGTTACGGGAACAATAATAAGGGAATTAGATTTTCCTAAATCGGCTACCATAGGTGGTGTTGTTAGAGATGGCAAGGGTATTATTGCTTTGGGAGGTTTTGAAATTAAAGCAGGAGATAGGGTGGTGGTATGCTGTTTGCCAAAAGTAATAGGAAGAATAGAAAGGTTGTTTTTATAACATGAAACTAAACTCAAAAATTATATTCCATTTAATGGGTTTGCTATTGTTATTCAATGGTTTATTTATGCTTGTTGCAGCAGTAGTAAGCGGAGTATACAAGGACGGAGCTACCTTGGGTATTACTTTGGCATCTATTACAAGTATGTTTATAGGTACTTTTTTAATGTTTTACACAAGGGGTCATAAGAAAGAAGTAAAAAGAAAAGAAGGGTATATTATAGTTACTTTTGGATGGGTCGTAATGTCTATCTCAGGTATGTTACCTTATTTGTTTTCAGGGGCTATCCCTGATGTTACGAATGCTTTTTTTGAAACAATATCTGGTTATACTACAACAGGAGCTTCTATATTAGATGATATTGAAGCAATGCCAGAAGGAATTTTAATTTGGCGCAGTATAACCCATTGGATTGGTGGTATGGGGATTATAGTACTTGCAATAGCAATACTACCTTTATTAGGAATTGGAGGTATGCAATTATTTTCTGCAGAAGCTCCTGGGCCTAATGCAGATAAATTACACCCTAGAATAACAGATACTGCTAAACGTTTATGGTATATTTATGTTGGCTATACCGTTGCAGAAACTATATTGCTAAAATTGGCAGGCATGTCTTTTTTTGATGCGGTTAATCACTCCTTATCAACATTGTCTACAGGAGGGTTTTCTACAAAAAATGCGAGTCTAGCGTATTGGAATGATTCTCCCTTAATACAATACATAATAATTTTATTTATGTTTTTGGCAGGGAGTAATTTTGTTTTAAGTTATTTTGCTTTTAAAGGAAAAATACAGCGAGTTCTTAAAGATGAGGAATTTAAATTCTATTCTATATTTATAGCTGTTTTTTCTGTTTTAGCGGCATTTGTTATTTACTATCAAGCAAATGTTCCCGTGTCAGAATATCATCCTAAAGTTCTTGGTGCTGCAGAAAGTTCTTTTAGACATTCCTTATTTCAAGTAATAGCTGTCATAACAACTACGGGTTTTGTTTCTGCGGATTTTACGAATTGGACTCCATTTTTAACAATTTTCTTTTTTGGCTTAATGTTTTTAGGTGGCTCTGCGGGTTCTACTGCTGGTGGTATAAAAGTAATGCGTCATTTACTAATTATAAAAAATGGCTTGTTAGAATTTAAGAGAACGTTACATATAAATGCGATAATACCAGTGCGGTATAATGATAAGACAATTAAAGAGCATTTTGTGTATAATATAATTGCCTTTTTTGTTCTTTATATGTTGTTGTTTATTATTGGGGCTTTAGTTTTAGGGGCAATGGGCTTAGATTTTGTTTCGGCAGTAGGAGGTGCGGCAACATCATTAGGTAACGTAGGCCCTGGATTGGGAGACCTAAACCCTTTAAGTAATTTTAATGGGCTGCCAGCTTTAGGAAAGTGGTGGTGTGGTTTTTTAATGTTGGTAGGTAGGTTAGAGCTTTTTACAGTATTAATATTATTTACTCCTTATTTCTGGAAAAAAACGTAATAAAAAAAACCTGCTCATTGAGCAGGTTTTTTAGGTTTAGAGAGAGTTTTTAAAACTATTGTATTGCAGCTTTAATTCTCTTTATAGCTTCTATAATTTGTTCTTCACTTGCCGCGTAAGAAATTCTTATAGAATTTCCATTCCCAAAAGCATCTCCAGTAACGGTAGCAACATTAGCATTTTCTAATAAGTACATAGAAAAGTCCGAAGCGTTATTAATTTTTGTTCCATTTAAAGTTTTTCCAAAAAAGAAAGTCACATCTGGATAAACATAAAATGCACCTTCTGGTTCGTTACATGTAAAACCTTCTATATTGTTAAGTAAGTCTAAAATTAAAGTTCTACGTTCTTTAAATTTATCTACCATGTATTGTATTTTGCTTACAGGCTCTTCTAATGCTGTAATAACCGCTCTTTGAGCAATACAATTTGCGCCACTTGTAACTTGTCCTTGTAGTTTGTTACATGCTCTAGCAATATAGGTAGGAGCTCCAATATAGCCAATTCTCCAACCTGTCATGGCAAAAGCTTTAGCTACACCGTTTACGGTAACTGTACGGTCATACATATCTTCAAACTCAGCCATAGATGCATGAGCGGTAACTCCGTAATTAATGTGTTCGTAAATTTCATCACTTACCACAATAATTTGAGGGTGCTTTTTAAGAACATCAGCAAGAGCTCTTAATTCTTCTTTACTATAAATAGAACCACTTGGATTACAAGGAGAGCTATACCAAAGCATTTTAGTTTTTGGTGTAATAGCAGCCTCTAATTGCGCAGGTGTCATTTTAAAATCATTCTCAATAGAAGTTTCTATTTCTACAGGAACACCATCTGCTAGCTTTACAATATCACTATAACTTACCCAGTAAGGGCATGGTAAAAGAACTTCGTCACCTTTGTTAAGGCATACTTGTGCTACGTTATATAATGCTTGCTTTGCTCCAGTAGAAACAACTATTTGTGAGGGATTATATGTAATGTTATTATCTCTTTTAAATTTAGTGATAATAGCATCTTTTAATTCTACATAACCATCTACGGGAGTGTAGGAGTTGTAATCATCATTAACAGCTTTTATTGCAGCTTCTTTAATGTAATCTGGTGTGTTAAAATCTGGTTCGCCTAAACTAAGGCCAATAATATCTTTTCCAGCGGCTCTTAATTCACGAGCTTTTGCAGCCATTTCTAAGGTTGCAGAAGGAGCTAGGCTGTTAATTCTGTCGGATAAATTATTACTCATAAAATAAAAAATTTTCTAATACTGTAGAGCAGGTTTTTTTCCTAACTCTTTTAAATGTTTAAAATGCGAAATTATAGCTTTTCTTGTTGTTTTATATTCGTTATATGGCAAATTAAACTCCTTTGCTGTTTGTTTAACAATTTCTCCAATTTTTGTGTAATGTATGTGACTAATGTTTGGGAAAATGTGGTGTTCAACTTGGTGGTTAAGTCCGCCCGTAAACCAATTTATTATTTTACTCTTATTTCCAAAATTAACTGTTGTAAGTAACTGGTGTATTGCCCAAGTATTTTTTATGTTTCCTTTGTCGTCTGGCAAAGGGGTTTCGGCATCATCTATAACATGTGCTAATTGAAAAACAACACTTAAAATTACTCCTGCTACATAATGCATTACAAAGAAACCAAGTAATAATTTCCACCAAGAAATATCTAGAATTATAAAAGGAATAACAATCCAAAGTGTTAAGTATATTAATTTAAAAACAACTAGCTTGCTCCAGTTTGCTATTGGGTTAGGAAATTCTCCGTAAGATAATTTTCTTTTTGTATACCTATACATTTGTTGAAAATCTGTTGTAATAGCCCAGTTAAAAGTTAATAAACCATAAAGAAAAATAGAATAAAAGTGTTGAAATTTATGATACTTTCTCCATTCTGCATGCTTAGAGAAACGTAAAATTCTTCCAGCATCTAAATCTTCATCATGACCTTGAATGTTAGTGTATGTATGGTGTAATACATTATGTTGTACTTGCCAATTATAAACATTTCCAGCAAGTATATAAATGCTTCCTCCCATAAGTTTATTTACCCATTTTTTGTTAGAGTAAGAGCCATGGTTGCCATCATGCATAACATTCATGCCAACGCCAGCCATACCAACTCCCATTACAGCTGCTAAAATTAAATTGGCCCAATTGGGTAACCCTAAAGTTAAAATTGCAAAATATGGAGCTAAGAAAATGGCAAACATAATTGCGGTTTTTAAGTGCAATTTCCAGTTTCCTGTTTTCTTTATTTTATTTTCTTTAAAGTATGTATTTACTCTTTTGTTAAGAGTTTTAAAAAAGTCTGTAGAATCTTTTCTGGAAAACCGTATTGTTGTTTTTTCCATAGTATATTTTTTTTACAAAGGTAACTTAATTATGAGTTGGGAAGTTATAATACTTTGCTAAATCAGAAAATTAATTGGTGTTAAAATCCTTATTTTTGCAGAAAAAGCCATATAAATGGATGTAAATGTAATATATAGTTATTTTCCAGATTTAACGGAAGAGCAAAAAAAACAATTTTCTGAGCTAGAATTTTTGTATAAAGATTGGAATCAAAAGATTAATGTAGTTTCTAGAAAAGATATAGATGAACTGTATATAAGACACGTTTTGCATTCTTTAGGAATAGCCAAAATTCAACAGTTTTTACCTGGAACATCGATAATGGATGTTGGTACAGGTGGAGGTTTTCCGGGTATTCCTTTAGCTATTTTATTTCCAGAAACTCATTTTACTCTAGTGGATACTATAGGAAAAAAAATTAAAGTTGTTGATGAGGTTGTAGCTGGGCTAAAGTTGAAGAATGTTACAACCATTAATAGTAGGGTTGAAAATGTTAAGGATAAATTTGATTTTATAGTTAGTAGAGCAGTTGCAGCTATGCCAACTTTTGTACATTGGGTTAAGGGTAAAATTAAAAAAGAATCTTTACATGAAAGAAAAAATGGAATTCTATACCTAAAAGGAGGGGATTTGTCTGAAGAGTTGAAGGATTATAAAAATACTGAGATTTTTGATTTAGAACCCTTGTTTAAAGAAGGTTTTTTTGAAACCAAAAAAGTGGTGTATTTGCCACTGAAATATAAGGGCTAGTTTAAATAAAAAATGCACCTTATTTAGGTGCATTTTTTATTTATGGGTGAATGTTATTTGCTCCAAGGTGGAACAACACCGTTAGATCGAGCATAGGCAATTAATTGTCCTTTGTGTTCTCCGTTATGTTCCATAATAGCTAAAAGTCCTCCAAGTTTATTCATTTTTGCAAATCCAAAATCAACTTCTTCATTAAGGGAAGCTGTGGCTACTTTAGTTATCTTTTCAAGAACAAATGCGTTAGATTTTTCTAGAGCAGCTATAATATTTTCCTTACCAGTGATTTTGTTTAACTTCATTAAATCTACATCTTCTGGTGGGGCAAACCCCATTTTGGAAGCTAGGTAATAGTTTCCTCCAGCAACATGTAAAAGTGCTTCACCAACAGAAACTACGCCTTCAGTAGGTCTCCAATCATATTGTTCCTCGGAAAAAGCATTTGCTAACTGAATAACTTGCCCTTGGTTGCCTGTTAAAACTGCTTGAATAGTAGTTTGCGTAAGGTTGTCTTGCGCATTTGCGCTAAAAATTGTTAACGTCAAAATAGACGCTAGTAAAAATAATGTTTTCATTTTACGATAGTATTAAGTTAGAATGATGTGTAAATGGTATTTAATCAAAAATAGTAAAATAAAAGCACCTGTGGTTTTTTATTAAGTACATAGATTGTTACTTACTATGTTTATGGCCAAATAAAAACTCCCATTTTTCAGTATTAGAAAAATGGGAGTTTTAAATTTTAATTTAAAATTATTTTATCCTAAAAATGGATATCTATAATTCTCCGGTGTCACAAAAGTTTCTTTTATTAATCTAGGGGATACCCAACGTAATAAATTTTGTGGAGAACCAGCTTTGTCATTGGTTCCAGATGCTCTAGCTCCACCAAAAGGTTGTTGTCCTACAACAGCTCCAGTTGGTTTATCATTAATATAAAAGTTACCAGCACAATTTTCTAATGCTTTTGTAGCTTCTTCAATAGCGTACCTGTCTGTAGAAAGTACAGCTCCAGTAAGTGCATATTCCGAAGTGTTGTCCACTAGCTTTAATGTTTTGCTCCAGTCTTTGTCATCATATACGTAAATAGTAACTACGGGGCCAAATAATTCGGTCTCCATGGTAGTGTATTTAGGGTCTGTAGTAACAATAACAGTAGGGTCTATAAAGTATCCTTTAGATTTGTCATAAGTGCCGCCAGCTATAATTGTAGCATCCTTATCCTGTTTGGCTTGGTCTATATATTTAGCTAACTTGTCAAAAGATCCTTCGTGAATAACAGCGGTAATAAAATTACTCATGTCTTCAGGGGATCCAGGTTTGTTAAAAGAAGCAATATCTTTTTTTACTAAATCTAAAATTTCTTTAGAAGTAGATTTTGGTAAATAAACCCTAGAAGCAGCACTGCACTTTTGACCTTGAAACTCAAAAGCACCTCTTACAATAGCGGTAGCTACTTGAGCAGGTTTTGCAGATGGGTGAGCCACAATAAAATCTTTACCACCAGTTTCTCCAACTATTTTAGGGTAAGTTTTGTAAGAATGTATATTATTTCCAATTTGTTTCCATAATTCTTTAAATATGAAAGTAGAACCTGTAAAGTGAAGACCAGCAAAATCTGGGCTGGATAGTACAGTGTCTGTAACCATTACCGGATCGCCATAAACTACATTAATTACACCATCAGGTAAGCCAGCTTCCTTAAAAATATCTACAATTACTTTGGCGGAAAAAATTTGGCTATCACTAGGTTTCCATACTACAACATTACCCATCATAGCAGCACTTGCTGGTAAGTTGCCCGCAATGGCGGTAAAATTAAACGGAGTTACTGCATATATGAAACCTTCTAATGGTCTATATTCTACTCTGTTCCAAATACCTTCAGCAGATTCTGGTTGTTCTGTGTATATTTGAGACATAAACTCTACATTAAAACGTAAAAAATCTATAAACTCACAAGCAGCATCAATTTCTGCTTGATGAATAGTTTTAGATTGAGCAATCATTGTTGCAGCATTTATTTTTGCTCTGTATGGACCGGCAATTAAATCTGCAGCTTTTAAGAAAATAGCAGCACGTTGTTCCCAACTTAAATTAGCCCAATCTTGTCTTGAGTCTAAAGCATTTGCTATAGCATTATCTACATGTTTTTTTTCTGCAACATGGTATTGACCAACAATATGTTTGTGGTCGTGTGGAGGAGATAATGGTTTTGTATTATTGGTTTTTACTTCTTTGCTGCCAATGTACATTGGAATGTCTACTGTACTGTTAAAATAAGTACTATATTGTTGAAGTACTTCTGCTCTTTCAGGAGAGCCTGGAGCGTAGCTTTTAATAGGTTCGTTAATAGCTGTAGGTACTTGAAAAAAACCTTTACCCATACTTTTGTTTTTTTAAATTAAAAATTATCAAGCAAAGGTATTAAATTGAGATCTTAATTAAGATATTCGAAACTATATTTATTTGATTTACGAATGTGGTAATTTCTACACTATTTTGGTGAGAATAATGTATTATACGGTAGTGTTCCTAATAATTAATAGGATGCTTTGTGTTATTAAATAAGAAATCCTAATCTATATAATTGTATAGATTAGGATTTTTTTTGGTAAAATATTTAGTTTGGTTAGTTTAGAGCAAAAGGTGCGCTAAACTTAAAAGTGGGAATATATACTCTTATTTTTTCAGAAGTTCCAAAGTTAATCATGTTGTAATGTCCTTTCATGGCTCCAATAGGAGAGGCTAATAAACATCCGGAATTATAGGTGTGAGATTCTCCAGGAAGTATCACGGGTTTTTTACCTATTACACCTTCGCCATCTAGTAATTCAAGGTCATTTAAAGCATCATAGATTTTCCAATGTCTAGAGTTTAATTGTACAGAATCTTTACTTTGGTTTTCAATGGTAATTGTGTATCCAAAAGCAAAATGCATTTTGTAATTTTTAAAAAAAGTGCCTTCAAAATTTGTATTTACTGATACTTTAATGCCGTTAGTTACTTGTGTTGTCATATGTATGCAATGTGTAAAATACCTTCTATTGTTTATCTAAAAAGCAAATTTGGCGCTAAAATAGAAAAATAGAATTTAGTTCTAAATATTTATTCAAGTATTTATGTGTTGATGTTTAGTTAATACTATGCTGTCAACAAATAAAATACTATGGTTGTTTTTTTAATAATCAATTCTTTTAATTGATTAAGAGAGAGCAAGATAAATAACATTAATGGATTAAAAAAAAGTAAAAGCTTATGATCGTTATAAGTATTTCTTTTCCTGATGTAGCTCTTTTATTATCGGTGAATGGTTTTTTAAAAAATGTATTTTTTGATTGCGAAAGTGATTCTTTTATTTTTTTAAATACCCTAAACCTACAATTTTTTTAGTTACTAATGTTTTGTGAGTTGGCAGATCCTATTCCTATAATGCTATCGTATAAATCGCCAAAAACTCTGTAATAAACAATAATGGTATAATTGTTTTCTGTATTGTGGAAATTCCCGCATATAGTATTTAATTCTATAGTGCCATCTTTTCTTTTAATTACATATTTGTAGTTGTAGAACCCTTGTTTAAGAGGTATTGTAGCTTCCATCATGCCATTTTCTTCATTATATGTCATTATGTTATCCTCATTTAAAGCATAGTTGTTGTATTTTCCATAAATGTAGACATCATCAAGTGCTAATTCTTCTTTATATGGTAAGCTAAAGTGAACTTTGGTGTATTCTGCTTCTCTAGAAGAATTAGTTCCTTGTAGGGTTCTAACAACAAAATCTCCATTAATATCTGGATAATAGGTGTATGGTCTTTCTTTTCTATACATATTAGAAAATAAATAATGATTGTATAAGTCTGTAAGCCCAATTTTTGCTATTGCAGAGGTAGGGGCTCTTAAGTCTTTGGTGTCAAAATTGTAAAATTCGTTTCCACCATAAAAACTGGTTTCCTTGTCATATTTATATACTAACTCTGAACCTAAAGTAAATTGAGGAGGAATATTGTTGATAGCTGTTGGCCAATGGTAATTTTGTAGTATAGCTACTTTAACTTCTTTTTTTGGATTTACTAAGGAGTAGTTGCTAGCGTTGATAGTAAATTGAACTACTTGTTTCTCGTTTAAAAAATTAAAATCTCTAGATCTTTTTACTGTAGCTCCAATTTTAACAAGATCTTGGTATACTATAAATCTTCTTGAAAATTGAAGTTCATAGCTGTTGTTGTATATTTCTAAAATGTAATTCCCGCTTACTTTTAGTTTAACGTTTTCATTAGGAATGGTTAGTTGGTAATTAGAGTAGGGTTGTAGGGTAGAGTAACTATTCTCATAATTGGTAATACGTTGGTTGTCTACACCCTTTAAATATTGAGATTTTAATAAATCAGATTTTTCCCAATTATAGTTGCAGTGTATTATTTTGTAATAATAATCCTGTTCATTTGCTAAAATATCGTCAAACTCAAGATACATTGGGTCTCCTAGTTGTATTATAGGAAATTGGTCTTCAGTAGGTCCTTTAAAAATAATGGATTTAATATTATAAGGTTCGTTTGCTTCTTCTAGGGCTTGACTAGTGAGGTAAGGACTAAAAAATAACAGTGTTATCGTTATAATTATATAGTGCATTAAAAAGGAGTTTTTTTTGGTAAAGGTAAACAAAAAGCATACCTAAAAAATTAACATCGATGTATGACTTAAATTTTTGTCTAATAATTATGAATTATTTTTATTTAACATTACTTTTGCACCAAATTTTGTTAACCAAAGGTCTACATCAATATGTCTAAAGACATTCGAATTAAAAAGGGCTTAAATATTAAACTTATAGGTGCTGCAGAAGAAACAACTTCTAAAGCAGTGTTAAGTAATGTTTATGCAATCCAACTAGATGATTTTCACGGAATAATACCTAAAATGTTGGTAAAACAAGGAGCTCAAGTAAAAGCGGGAGAACCATTGTTTTATAACAAGACAATAGAAGATATGTTGTTTGTATCTCCTGTGAGTGGTGAATTAGTGGAAATTGTAAGAGGGGCAAGAAGAAGAATACTAACTTTAAAGATTCAGTCAGATAAAGAACAATCTGTTTTGGAACATTCTTCTTTAAATTTAGCTTCTGCTACCGGAGAAGAAATTAAAAGTTATTTGTTAAAAGGAGGTTGTTGGCCATTTGTAAAGCAAAGGCCTTATGACGTTATTGCAAATCCTGCTAATAAGCCAAAGGCTATTTTTGTTTCAGGATATACAACGGCTCCACTAGCAGTAGATTTGGATTATGCTTTAAAAGGTAAAGAAGCGCAATTGCAAGCGGCCTTAACAGCATTGTCTAAGCTAACATCAGGAAAAGTTCATGTTTCTGTTGGTGCTTCTGAAAATTCTCCATTATCTGGATTAAATAATATAGAGTTGCATAAAGTATCGGGGCCACACCCTGCAGGTTTAGTAGGTACTCAGATAAATAAAATAGACCCTGTTAATAAAGGAGAGGTTGTCTGGACGGTAAGTGCTCAGGATCTTGTTGTAATAGGAGATTTATTGCTTTCAGGAAAGTTTAATGCAGAAAGAACAGTTGCTTTAGTAGGTTCTTCTGTTAAAGTACCAAAATATTATACTACTACAATAGGGGCAGAGGTTTCTACTTTCTTATATGCTAGTGGTGTAAATTCAGAAAATTTTAGAGTTATTAATGGAGATGTTTTAACAGGAACTAAAAGTAGTCCAGATGGTAACTTAGGATATTATAACAATACGGTTTCTGTTATTCCTGAAGGAGATGACTATGAGTTGTTTGGATGGAATAAACCTGTTTTTAATAAGATTTCTACATCAAGAGCAATGACTTTTTCTTGGTTAACACCAAACAAGAAGTTTGATTTAAATACAAATACTAATGGAGAGCATCGTGCATTTGTAACAACAGGAAATTATGAAGAGGTTTTTCCTTTAGATATTTTTCCTATGCAAATTCTAAAAGCTTGTATGTATAAAGATTTAGATGAGATGGAAGCTTTAGGAATGTATGAAGTTGCACCAGAAGATTTTGCATTAACAGAGTTTATATGTGTGTCTAAGCAACCACACCAAAAAATTATAAGAGAAGGTTTAGACTTAATGCTTAAAGAGATAGGATAATGGGTTTAAAGAATAATTTACATAATTTAAAAGAAAAATATAAAGGAACAAAAATGGCTCCTGCGTTTAACGCAATCCATACCTTTTTATATTTACCAAATGAGACTACACATAATGGTACTCATATAAAAGCAGCCGATGATTTAAAACGTACCATGAACACCGTAATAATGGCAATGGTACCATGTTTAATTTTTGGTATGTTCAATGCAGGTTACCAACATAATGTAGCTTTTGGAACAGGTTCCGTTATCTCAGGAGGATTGTTTAGTGCAGAATTCTGGTCTTTAGAGAACCTATTAATAGGGGCATGGAAAATTTTACCAATACTAGTGGTTTCTTATGGTGTTGGTTTATTAATAGAATTTATTTTCGCGGTAATTAAAAAACACGAAGTAGAAGAAGGGTACTTAGTAACAGGTATGTTAGTACCTCTTATTGTTCCTGTAGACATTCCACTTTGGATGCTGGCAGTAGCAGTAGCATTTGGTGTTGTAATAGGAAAAGAGGTTTTTGGAGGTACAGGGATGAATATTCTAAACCCTGCATTAACAATAAGAGCATTTTTATTCTTTGCTTACCCAACTTGGATGTCCGGAGATAAAGTTTGGGTAGAAGGAGCTGTAAAACAAGATCAACTTATTGCGGCAGGAGAAAAGTTAGATGCCATTTCTGGTGAAACTATATTAGGTAGTTTGGCGCAAAATAAAGAAGCTGGTTATGATGTTATGGATATGTTCTTTGGTTTTATTCCAGGGTCTGTAGGAGAAACATCTACCTTATTAGTCTTATTAGGAGGTTTATTTTTAATATTTTCTAAAATAGGAAGTTGGAGAATTATGTTATCCTCAGTATTAGGAGCACTAGTAATGGGACTTATATTCAACGGAGTAGTTAGTTCTGGTTGGATAACAGAAAGCAGTAAATTTTATGGATTAATGAGTACAGAATTTTGGCATCATTTATTAATTGGTGGTTTTGCTTTTGGTACAGTGTTTATGGCAACGGATCCAGTAACTGCTTCGCAGACAAATAAAGGTAAATGGATATATGGATTCTTAATAGGATTTATATCTATACTAATTAGAGTGTTTAACCCTGCTTACCCAGAAGGTGTAATGTTAGCCATTTTATTAATGAATGTCTTTGCACCAACAATAGACCATTATGTGGTTCAAGGAAATGTAAAACAAAGAATGAAACGTCTAAAAGCAAAAACAGCCTAACGATGGAGAATAGAACAGATAAAAATTCATATACAATTCTATTTGCTATAGGTATGGTGCTTGTAGTAGGTGCTTTATTAGCATTTGCGGCATCATTTTTAAAACCAAATATAGATGAGAATAAACGCCTAGAAAAGCAACAAAATATTTTGTATGCAATGGGAGTTAATGAGAATGATGAGAGTAATGCAAATTTTGTATCTACAGCAGATGCCCCAGAATTGTTTAAAAAATATATAGAAAAACAATTAGTTATTCAAGGAGCAGATGTTGTTGAAGATAAAGAAGCTTACCTGATAGATGTTAAAAAAGAACAAACAAATGCTAAAGCAGGTAACGAAAGAAAACTGCCTTTATTTGTTGGTAAAAAGGATAATAAAACATTCTATATAGCACCAATTAGAGGAAAAGGACTTTGGGATGCTATTTGGGCGTATGTTGCTATGGATAAAAACATGGTAGTCCAAGGTGTTTTCTTTGATCACAAAGGGGAAACTGCTGGTTTAGGAGCAAACATTAATAAACGTTTCTTTATGGATGATTTTATTGGAGAGGATTTAAAGAATAATGGAACTTTTAAGGGTATTGATGTTGCTAAAGGAAACGCTGATCCATTAAATAAAGATAAATCAGATAATGAAGTAGATGCTATTGCAGGTGCTACTATAACAGGAAATGGTGTTTCGGCAATGCTTAAAAGCGAGCTGAAATTATATGTGCCATATTTTGAAACTTTAAAAAATTAATAATTTATGGGACTTTTATCAAAAAAAGACGCACAGTTAATTACAGACCCATTAGCAGATAATAACCCTATTACAATTCAGGTATTGGGTATATGTTCTGCATTAGCAATTACAGCAGAGTTAAAAGCATCTCTTGTAATGGCAATCTCCGTACTTTTTGTATTAGGATTAGGTAACGTAGTTATTTCTTTAATGCGAAACATAATACCATCAAAAATTAGAATTATAGTACAGTTAATTGTAGTTGCTGCCTTGGTAATTATAGTAGACTTAGTACTTAAGGCATTTGCTTATGAGTTAAGTAAAACATTATCTGTTTTTGTAGGATTAATAATTACAAACTGTATAATAATGGGACGTTTTGAAGCATTTGCTTTAGGAAATGGACCATGGAAATCCTTTTTAGATGGTATTGGTAATGCAGTAGGTTACGGTGTTATTTTAATAATTGTTGGTTTTTTTAGAGAATTATTTGGTTCAGGAACCTTATTTGGAATACCAGTTTTAGGGGATCCAATTGCAAAGACAGGTTTGTATGCTATAGGTTATGAAAATAACGGATTTATGATTATGCCTCCAATGGCCTTAATTGTTGTGGGAATAATTATTTGGATACAACGTACTAAAAACAAAGCATTAATAGAAGATTAAAGAAATATTGAAAAAATATAGGTGATAAACTAACCACTAAAAAATCAATATTTAATAATATAAAATATGGAGCATATAGAATTATTTTTTAAATCAATATTCATAGATAATATGGTATTCTCGGTTTTCTTGGGAATGTGTTCTTATCTAGCAGTATCTAAAAAAGTATCAACAGCTGTAGGTCTTGGAGCAGCAGTAATATTTGTATTAGCAATAACAGTACCTCTAAACTGGCTGTTAGATCAATACCTTTTACAGCCAGGAGCTCTATCTTGGTTAGGTGCAGAGTATGCAGAGTATGACTTAAGTTTCTTATCTTTTATCATGTTTATTGCAACTATTGCAACCATGGTTCAGCTAGTAGAAATAGTTGTAGAGAAGTTTTCTCCTTCCCTATACAATTCATTAGGAATATTTTTACCGCTTATTGCAGTTAACTGTGCAATTTTAGGGGGGTCATTATTTATGCAGTCTAGAGAAATTGCTT
Organism: Maribacter vaceletii; assembly: GCF_003634105.1. GTDB lineage: Bacteria > Bacteroidota > Bacteroidia > Flavobacteriales > Flavobacteriaceae > Maribacter_B > Maribacter_B vaceletii. Next base: position 172,923 of record NZ_RBIQ01000011.1, read on the forward strand.
CTTTAGGTTTGGCAACCACTTATGGTATTGGTTCTGGTATTGGATGGTTCTTAGCAATTTTAGCAATTGCTGCTATACGTGAAAAAATTAGATATTCTAATGTACCACCAGCATTAAGAGGGTTAGGAATAACTTTTATAATTACTGGGTTAATGGCAATAGGATTTATGAGTTTTGGTGGTATGCTTACCGGTGGAGATGAAGAAGCTCCTAAGGAAGAAAAAACAGTTACCATTAAAGCTACTGAAGATAATAAAGAAGTGTTAGCTAACAACATAAAAGCAAATAAGTAAAATGATTTTAGCCGCAGGTACATTAGGAACAATAATAGCAACAGTAACAGCTTTTTTAATTATTACGCTTTTGTTAGTTGCTTTACTATTATTTGTAAAACAAAAATTATCACCATCTGGTCCAGTAAAAATTACAATCAATGGTGAAAAAGAGATTGAAGTAGCTTCTGGAGGCAGCCTACTATCAACACTAGGAAGTAATAAAGTGTTTTTACCATCTGCATGTGGTGGTGGTGGAACGTGTATTCAATGTGAATGTCATGTATTAGCTGGTGGTGGTGAAGCTTTACCAACTGAAACACCTCATTTTTCTAGAAAAGAATTAAGTCATGGAGCTCGTTTAGCCTGTCAAGTTAAAGTTAAACAAGACATGGAAATTACGATACCAGAAGAGGTTTTCGGAATAAAAAAATGGAATGCTAAAGTTGTTCGTAACTATAATGTAGCTTCTTTTATTAAGGAGTTTGTAGTTGAAATTCCGGAGGATATGGGCTATAAAGCTGGTGGTTATATTCAAATTGAGATTCCTCAATGTGAAGTAAAATATGCTGATATAGACATTACGGCTCACCCGGAAGAACATGAAACTCCAGATAAATTTAAGGCAGAATGGGATAAATTTAATCTTTGGCCTTTGGTTATGAAAAACCCAGAGACCGTAGAAAGAGCTTATTCTATGGCTTCTTTCCCAGCAGAAGGAAGAGAAATTATGCTTAATGTTAGGATTGCTACGCCACCATGGGATCGTTCTAAAAACGGTTGGATGGATGTTAACCCTGGTATTGCATCTTCCTATATATTTAATCTGAAAAAAGGAGATGACGTTGTTATTTCTGGCCCTTACGGAGAATTCTTTATAAATGAATCTGATGCAGAAATGCTTTATGTTGGAGGTGGTGCTGGTATGGCGCCAATGCGATCACATTTATATCACTTATTCAAAACATTAAGAACAGATAGAAAAGTAACGTACTGGTACGGTGGACGTTCTAAAAGAGAATTATTTTATCTTGAACATTTCTATGCATTAGAAAAAGAATTTCCAAATTTTAAATTTTATTTAGCTCTTTCTGAGCCTATGGAAGAAGATAACTGGAAAGTTAAAGAAGATATAGATGCTCCTGGAGATGGTTTTGTTGGATTTATTCATAATTGTGTAATAGATAATTATTTAAGTAAACATGAGTCTCCTGAGGATATAGAATTATATTTCTGTGGCCCACCATTAATGAACAAGGCTGTTCAGAAAATGGGTGAAGATTTTGGTCTTGCTGATGAGAATATTAGATTCGATGATTTTGGTGGATAATTTTAGTATCTACAGAAATGTAAATTCTAGATAAATTTTAAAAGCCGATATTTTATATCGGCTTTTTTATACGTGATAATGAAAAAACAATTAACAGAACAAGAACTACATAACCTAGCAATGAATATTGTTGGTAAAGAGTTAGAGGCTAGTGGTTTTGAGTTTATGGCGGTAAATAGTGAGCTTAAGAAGAACCCTCAGTTTGTGTGTTTAAAAGACAAAAAACTTCATTTTATTGTAGTTAAGGCAATTGGTTATCCTGGGGACCCTAAAGATTTAGATTTTTTTATGTCAGATTTAAATAAAATGAAAGATCATGCTCTAAAATTTGAAGCAGATACCTTTTATGCTGGTGTAGGTTTAGTAAATGCTGCAGATTACAATTTGCCAGTTTATTTAAATGAAGAATATATTGTAGATTATGATGGACTTGTTAAAATTTAAAAACGCCCTTTGTTTAACGGTATTTGTTGGTTTGTTTTTTTCTTGTAAAAGCCATAAACAAGAATTAGTTAGGAATGATGCCAACGGAGCAGCTTTAGGAACTACGTATAATTTAATATATTTTTCTGACCAGAAACTTGACTTAAAACCTCAAATTGATTCTGTTTTTACGGTAATAAACAAATCTTTATCCACCTATATACCAGAATCTGATATTTCTAAAATTAATCGTGGTGATTCTACTCTGGTTGTAGATACTATGTTTCAAGAAGTTTTTAAGCTTTCTAAAGAAGTGAATAAGACTACTAAAGGGTATTTTGATCCCACTGTTGGGACTTTGGTTAATGCTTGGGGTTTTGCCCAGGAAAACAAATTGAGTTGGATAGTGCAAGGGTAGATAGTCTTTTAAAATATGTAGGTTTTAATAAGGTTAGTTTAACTAAGGAATATCGTATTAAAAAAGAAGATTCAAATATTTATTTCGATTTCAACGCTATCGCAAAAGGGTATGCCATAGATAGGTTGGCTGTAATGATGCAGAATTATGGAATACATAATTACCTTTTAGAAGTAGGAGGAGAATTAGTTGCTAAAGGAATTAACCCTTCTAAAAATAAATCTTGGGTAGTTGGTATAGATGACCCACAAGTAATAGAAGGAAGGCAGCTTAAACTAATGATTCAGTTAAAGAATAAAGCCATGGCTTCTTCTGGTAATTATAGAAAATTTAGAGTAGATGAAAGTACAGGAAAAAAATATGTGCATACTATAAATCCTATTACTGGATATACTAAAAACGGAACTACTTTGGGAGTAACTATTATTGCTAATTCTTGTGCAGAGGCAGATGCTTATGCGACATCTTTTATGGCAATGGAACTTGAAGAGGTTAAGGCGTTACTTGGCAGTAATAAAACCTTAGAAGCTTATATTATTTATTTGGATGATAAAGGAGAAACACAAGAGTTCATGACAAATGGAATTAAACAATTAATTGTGAAATAATTATTTTCTAACTAATGGAATAATTTCTCCTTTGGCAAGTCTATATTTATCTACCTCTTCTTTAGAAAGTGTATTTGTGTAATCTTGTTCTTCTACAGTAAAACCTATAGTTCTAAGTTTGTTAAAATAATCTCTACCATAAATACGTACATGATCGTACTGGCCAAATATTTTAGCTCGCTCTTTTTTATCAGTAATTGTGTCATCTTCAAAAGTTGTATCTCTGTCCAATTCTTGCGGAATTTGAAATATGCCCCAACCACCAGGTTTAAGAACTCTATAAAGCTCTTGCATTGCTTTAGTGTCATTTGGAATATGTTCTAAAACATGATTGCAAAAAATTACATCATAAGAATTGTCTTTAAAAGGAAGGTTACAAATATCTGCTTTTACGTCTGCTAAAGGAGAGTTTAAATCTGTAGTAGTGTATTCTATGTTTTTTAGCTTTCTAAAACGTTTGTAAAATGCTTGTTCTGGGGCAAAATGTAAAACTTTAAGCCTATGAGTAAAAAAGTTAGTTTCATTTTTTAAAAACAACCACAAAAGCCTATGCCGTTCTAAAGATAGGGTAGAAGGGGAAAGTACATTCTCTCTTTGGTTTTTATAACCATAAGGAAGAAATTTTTTAAAACTCTTATTATCTATAGGATCTGTATAATTATTTCCTCTTAAGGTAAAAGCAATTAATGGTCTAACAAGATAGCTTAGCCTAATTAATACAGGTCTAGGTATTATATTGAGAATTAACTTGAAGATTTTTTTCAAAAGAGAGCTTATTTATAATCTTCACGAATAGGAAAAAACGTATCCATAACAACGCAATCTGTTAAAGCAACAGCACTATGAATAGTGTTTGAAGGAATAATCGTTATTGTATTTGGTTCAAGAATTGAGGTAGTACCATCAATTGTCATTTCTAGTCTGCCAGAAACTATTTGCGTTATTTGTTCGTTTTCATGGGAATGAACGGGTAAAATAGCTCCTTTATCAATAGTAACATAACCAATGGTTACATTTTTTGAATGAACATACTTGCCAGTGATTCCTTTTACGAGTTCTTTTGCCTTTATTTCGTCTATATTAAAAGTCATAACTACTCGTTTAGAGTGTTTTGTTTGAATTCATCTTCTTCGGTACTCGTAATGCCTAATGCTTCGTATATGTATTTAAAAGTAGAAAGTAGCTCAGGTTTTCCGTTTACTAAAGCAACATCATGTTCAAAATGAGCACTTGGTTTACCGTCCGCAGTTAAAATTGTCCAGCCGTCTTTTAATTGTTTTATTCTTCGTGTACCAAGGTTTGTCATTGGTTCTATAGCAACAACCATACCTTCTACAAACTTTTTACCTCTTCCTCTTCTGCCATAATTTGGCATTTCTGGATCTTCGTGCATTTTACGTCCTAATCCATGACCTACAAGTTCACGAACAACACCGTAGCCGTGGTCTTCTGTGTATTTTTGAATAGCATAGCCAACATCGCCAACTCTATTACCAGCTTTAAATTCGCGAATCCCTATGTATAAAGATTCTTTGGTAACATCTAGCATTTTCTTTGTTTCAGGATCTACTTCTCCAACTTCAAAAGTATAGGCGTGATCTCCGTAGAAATCATTTTTTAATGCGCCACAATCAATAGAAATAATATCACCTTCTACAAGCGGAGTTTTATTAGGAATACCATGTACTATTTGAGCATTTGGACTCATGCATAGCGTGTTAGGAAAATCATATAAACCTAAAAATCCAGGAATTGCTCCGTGGTCTTTTATAAAAGTTTCTGCAAGTTTGTCTAACTGCAAAGTGGTTACTCCTGGTTTAACTTCGCCAGCAAGCATCCCTAATGTTTTAGAAACTATTAATGCACTTTCTCGCATTAATTCTATTTCTTCGGGTGTTTTTACTATAATCATAGTTTGCAAAGGTAAATATTTACAGTTAAGAAAGAAAACCTTTATAGGTTATGAGTTTTAGATTGATTTATAGTAAGATGTAATTTTTTAAAATAGGTGAAAGCAGCTTGTAGTCTAGAGCCATACCAAGAAAAATATTCGCCATCTACCAAGGTAATAGTACTTGAAATAGCTAATTTTTTAATTTCTGAAATATGTTTATCGGAAAATGGGTAAGGTTCTGATGATAATAGAATTAATTGAGCAGTAGTTTGTTTAATTTCTTCTGAAGTAATTGTTGGGTATCTTTCTTGATTATTAGTTAGATTGGTAAATTTATTAATTGCTAATAAAGAATTTATAAAAGTGTCTTTTCCTGCTAGCATCCAAGGGGTTTTCCAGATAAAATATAGAACACTTACTTTGGGTTTATTTTGTATGAATTTTTGAAAGCTTGCTAGTTCACTTTTAATATTAGTAGTTATTTTGGAAGCTTTTTCTTTACAATTAAAAAGGTTTTGATATTGTTTTATGAGATCAAATACATCTGCTATATTTTTTACATCAGAAACATGAACTTCATATTCTTTTTCTAAAGTATTTACAATTTCTTTGGTGTTTTCTTCTTTATTGCAAAGAATAATATTAGGATTTAAATCTCTAATTTTTTCAAAAGATATATTTTTTGTGCCTCCAACAATTTCTTTGTTTTGTCTTAAATGATTAGGATGTACACAGAACTTTGTAATACCAACAATATATTCTTCTAACCCGAGGTCTACTAGTAATTCTGTTTCCGAAGGTACTAGGGATATAATACGAAAAGGCCAGCTAGGTAAAACAATTGTTCTACTTAGCTGGTCTTTTATAGTAGCTACCATTCTGTGTTAAATTACACTAAGGAATGTTGTGTCATTGCTTCTGGTTGCGGTACTCCTATTAATTTAAGTATAGTAGGAGCAACATCTCCAAGAACACCACTTTCAATATTTTTCAACTCTTTGTCTATTAAAATAATAGGAACAGGGTTTGTTGTGTGCGCTGTATGAGGGCTACCATCTGGATTCATCATAGTTTCGCAATTTCCATGATCGGCAATAAGAATGGTAGTGTATCCATTTTCTAAACCTGTAGTAATAACATCTTTTGCACAAATGTCTACGGCTTCGCAAGCTTTAATAGCCGCACTCATTATTCCTGTATGGCCAACCATATCTCCATTGGCAAAATTTAGACAAACAAAATCTGTTTCTCCTTTTTCTAATTCTGGCACTAAAGCATCACGTAATTCATAAGCACTCATTTCTGGTTGCAAATCATAAGTTGCAACTTTTGGAGAATTTTTTAGAATACGAGATTCACCTTTAAAAGGAGTTTCTTGTCCCCCAGAAAAGAAAAAAGTAACATGCGGATACTTTTCTGTTTCCGCAATACGGATTTGTTTTTTATTGTTTTTTTCTAGTACCTCACCTAAGGTCTCTGTAATATTATCTTTATTGAATATTACTTTTATTCCTTTAAAATCATCACTATAATTAGTTATAGTAACGTAGTAAAGATCTAGTGTTTTGGTATTGTATTCTGGAAAATCTTTTTGGTTTAACATTTCTGTTAATTCTCTTCCTCTATCTGTTCTAAAGTTAAAAAAGATAACTACATCATCCTTTTCAATGGTAGTTAAAGGCTGTCCGTTAGTATCTGTAGCAATCAGTGGTTTTATAAATTCATCTGTTATATCTGCATCGTAATTTTCTTGAATACTGTTTGCTATAGAGTTAGTTTTTGTGCCAGAAGCATTCACAAGAGCATCATAAGCTAATTGTACACGTTCCCAACGCTTATCTCTGTCCATTGCATAGTAACGCCCAGTTACAGAGGCTAGTTTTGTATTGGTTCCAGAAATATAGTTTTCAATATCTTCAACATATCCTTTTCCAGATTTTGGGTCAACATCTCTACCATCTGTAAAAGCATGGATATACGAATTTTGAACACCAGCATTGTTTGCAGCATCAATAAATCCTTTTAAATGATTTGTATGTGCATGTACGCCTCCATTACTAAGTAATCCTAAAAAATGTACTTTTTTATTATTTTCTTTAGCATAAGCAAGGGCATCTACTAATACTTTTTCGTCTTTTAAAGTATTGTTTTCTACCGCTAAATTAATCTTAGCTAAATCTTGATAAACGATTCTACCGGCTCCTAAATTCATGTGGCCAACCTCACTATTTCCCATTTGTCCTGTAGGTAATCCTACATGTTCTCCGTCTGTTCTTAGAGTTGCGTTTGGATAGTTATGATATAAGGAATCTATAAAAGGAGTTTGCGCATTATCTATAGCAGATACTTTTGGATCTGGTGATTTTCCCCAACCATCCAGTATCATTAGGATTACTTTTTTATTCATAATTGTAGTGTCTTTACAAAGTCAAAAATACTATGATTTGTTTACTTAAACTAAGTTTAGTACCCATTTTTTAAGGGTTTTCCTTGTTTGTTGTATCTATTTTCAAAAAGTGTTAAAGATGTTAAATTTTTAAATTTTGTAACGTTTGTTTGTAACAAATTATAAATGCTATCGTCTCTTTAATATCAAATCATTTATTCATCAATTAAAAACAATCATCATGAAAAAAACAACAGTAATTATGGCTATTGCAGGTATGCTAATGTATACAGGGGTAATGGCAAATGAAAATGTTAGTACATTACAGCTTAATGAAACACAATTAATTGTAAAGTTAGAAATTAGTACTTTTTGTAAAGCTATTCTTAAAGGAGATGTAGATTTAGTAAGAGGTATGATTGAAGCAGGAGAAGATGTAAATAAAATTTCTGCAGGAATGACACCCGCAATTTTTGCTGCACGTTATAATAGGGCAGAAATTTTAGAGCTTCTTATAGCAAACGGAGCTAATCTTAGAATTAAGTGTAAAAATGGACTTACTATTACTGAAATTGCTCAAGCATCTAATGCTACCGATGCTCTTGCTTTGTTGAAGAAAGAAAAGAAAGCTAAAAAGGCTAAGAGAGTTAAGTAAGAAAAATGTGCTAAAAAAAATCCCATTCCTAATCAGGATGGGATTTTTTTTTATAATATATTCACTTCAAATAGTGTTCAGGTAAAAGAGTGCGAATAAGGTAATTAAAATTCAAAGCCAGTAAACGCTCTATACATAAAAGCATAGATTGCGAACGCTAACATTGCACCACAAAAAACAGAATAAATTTTAAGTAATATTACTGCAATATTAGGGTGACAATTTTCAAAGGCTTGTTGGTAAATGTTTCTAAAGTGTAATAATGTTCCCATATAGTTTTGTTTAATAATTAAAAATTACAAAGCTATAAGGATTAAATCTGAGACGGTAATAAGACTGTGGGAGCCCCAAATGTAGAAAAAAAAATAGAACTTTCGACGATTAATTAAATTTATTCGATAAGCTGTAAAACACAGGTAAGTTACTAATAATCAACTCTCAAGTGAGTGTTTTTTGTCGAAATTTACGGTACTTTTATCGTTTTAATTTAAACATTGCCTTTATATTTCTTAATGGCCTCCTTTATTTTTTCTATTCTATTTTCGGGGTCTGGGTGCGTACTTTGAAATTCTGGAGTTCTATTAGGTCCTGCTGCTGCTTTAAGTATTTGCATAACTTTTATCATTTCTTCAGGTTGGTACCCTGATTGAATCATAAAAAGAACACCAAGTTCGTCACTTTCTAGCTCATCTCCACGACCATTGGTTAATAATTTGTTTTGGCCAATACCACCAACTAATCCACCCATATCTGCACCAACCGTAGCACCCATAGTTAGGGTTTGCCAAAAATTGCTGTCTGCAATACGTTCCGCAGAATGGCGACCAATTACATGTCCTATTTCATGGCCAAGAACACCTGCTAGTTGTGCTTCATTTAATTGAGAAAAAAGTGCATAGGTAATAAATATTTGACCTCCAGGTAATGCAAAAGCATTAATAGTTTGCGAATCAGCTAATAAGTGAAAATCATATTTATAAGGGGTTTCTCTGGCAATACTACTATTTACCAATTTGTTGCCAACAGCATCTACAAAAGCTTGCATACGCTCATCTGGGTAAAGACCGCCATGTTGTTGCGAAATTTCAGGTAAACTTTGTAAGCCGATAGCAATTTCTTGCTCCGCGGTCATGTTTATATTTTGAGTTCTTCCTGTGTATTCGTTTTTTTCACTGTTATTACAGCGTTGTATAAAGGCAAATGCTACAATGGCGAGACCTATAAAAATTCGAATTTTCCAACTTCCTCTTCTCATGGCTTATAGTGTTTTATAGGCCAACAATATACAAAAGAGTTAGAGAAGGTCTTTATTTATGTCTAAAATATTATTTCTTACATAATTTTTTATAAAGCCATTTGTAAAATGCTCACTTCCATAAAAATCTTCTTGCTGTAATAATAAAAGAATATTTTTTCTTCTAAAGGCCGTTAGCATAGGTTTAGAAATTGGGGCATAGCTATAATGCCAAGGTTCATATTTAAACCCTTTTCTTTTAGGGTGATCCGTGTATACTAAGTAAAAACCATATTTTTCTGAATTCTCATCCATCCAATTTTTAAAATCTTCATAAGGACCTCCTTCACCAAACTTATTTGGATCAAGAACATTTCCTTCTACTTTACGATAACCGTCTACAATGTCAACATCGGTTCCCCAATGGTGTCTGCTAGTTCCTGGAATAGTAGAGTATTCTATAATTTTGTCAATAGCATCTATTGGTGCCATTCCATCTTCTTCGGTATAATTATCGTATTTTCTTTCCCAAATCTGGACTTGTCTTTCAAAATTTCTATAACTAGAGACCACTTTTAAATCTATACCAGCACTGTAAGCGGCTTTTTTCATTTCTAAAAAAGCATCATGAGCTTCTTTTCTAAGATTTATACCTTTACCATAAACTTTTATATCTTCTTTACCCATTAATTCTAAAATAGAATAGTCATTACCTTCTAATAAGATAGTTGATGGTATTGTTGATAAGGCTAATGTAGTTAACCCACTTTTTTTTATGAATGATCTTCGTTGCATTTTAAATAGTATTAATTACTAAAGGTGGTAATGGTTTATAAATTTAGTTATTTTTTTGCATTAGAGGTTAAATAAAGATACCCCTGATGTTTTTGTCTTAAATCGTTTAGTGTAATTATATAGAAATAGATACCGGAAGCAAGTCCATCATTTCTTGTAACAACAGAGCTTCTATTAGAGTAGCCACCAAATTCATTGGTATAATTATTTTTAGAGAATACCATGACACCATATCTATTATAAATTTGAAGATTATTATTTGGAGAATCTTCTATGCCATCTATTACTAAAAAGTCATTAACTCCGTCTCCATTTGGAGTCATATAATAATTGTCTAGTTCTAATAAATTATAAGTTTCTAGTATGTCATTATTACCCCCAATAGTTATTATAGAATAGTCATTAGGTACAAAAATGTCTGATGTTAGCGTACCCAGTGTTAGGCTGCCTTGTACATCTGTATTTCCTAGGTCTACCCAATGTTGTTGGGCTTTACTCCAACCAACTACTTTTAAATCGGTTATAAATTCTCCTAAAGTATTTATATTGCTATAAATGTCCCAGTTTAAAGTAACTGTAGAAGGTATAGCGCTTTCTAAATGCCAAAATTCTTTCTCACTTACCTTTAAAAAATCGGTCTCCTTTTCATCCGTATCAAAAGTTTCATTAAAGGTAGAAGGATTATTTGGGTCTTCATAAAAGTATGCGCATTTAGCAAATGCATTTGTAGCTTGTGAGTTTAGCGTTAACATACGTAATCTGTCTTCTGTGCCTACAGGAAAGATAAAATCGTCTTTATTGGTTATTGCAGCATAGCCATCTACTTTAGAAACCATATTTTCTCCAATATAAAAAGCACTATTTAAAAAATTAATATGAATATCAGAGTTATCTCTTGGCGTAACAATATTACCTGTTATTAAATTTGCGTTATTTATTATTTCAATAGGAGTTTCTAAATATAAATTATTGTCAACCAAAATCTCTGAATCATAAAAAACAGGGGTATTAGTTCCAGAAACGGTTATAGATTTATCATACCCATAAAAACCTACTAATCCTAGATTTTCATTAAACACACCATCATTTACCAAATCTAAATGAAATCCTACAGATGTTCCATTATGTACTTGCATTGCACCAAAATTATGTACAGCATCTTGTGCTACAATAGTATTTTGTAGCAGTAGAAAGATGGATATGATTTTAAATAGTTTCATGTTTTTAAAAAGTCATTGAAATATTAGATATCCCACTATTGGTTTGATGAAAAGAAGAATCAAAATATAAATCTCCTGTTGCTTGTGTTGCAGAGTTATAAAATTCACTGCCATTTTTTAAATAAGAAACCCTTCCTGTGCAATCTACATTAACTTCAAAATTATCACCTGGTAAATAAGTAGAATATCTTCCTTTACTAGCACCATGCTCGTAGATGTATACATTTTTATTTGAATGTAAATAAATTGCATAATCTAGGGTTGTATAGGAGGCATTTGTTGCTGGGTCGCTATTAAGACCCACCATTCTTAATCTATCATTTGTTACTGCAGTAAAGCTTAAATTACCTGCTTCCCCTGCGGCTATGGCATGAGAAATTGAGTACCCTTGTGCGTTCCATCCTGAGCTAGATGTTTTGTTAAGAACACCTGCGTTATAGGTCATAGCCCCTGTTATTGCAATATCCATTGTTCCTAGACTGTATGTATTTGAACCATTAGCAACATTAAAACCATTGGGTAAAGTACTTGTACCTGTATCTGTGGTAACTTGAATATCAAAACTACCACCGGTTCCACCTGAAGTAACATTAGCAGTTATTCTAGTAGTGTTATTTATAGTTACATTATTTACTGTCTGCCCTGGTATTGTAACAGTAGCAGAGCCATCAAAAAAGTTGCCATTTATAATAATATCTCTAGTTTCATTTACAGAGAATTGTGAACAAGAACCATTAGTTGCATTGGAATTAGAAACAATAGGATGATTAAGAGGCATACCTATAAAATTAATATCTGGGTCCACACCATTAGAAAAAGTGTAAGACCCATCGGAATTTTGAATAAATTTTGCAGGAATAGAGGATATGCTATAAGGGTCTATAGCAGTACCACTACCCGAGATTAATATATTGTCATCTGCAACAATTATAGTTTCATTACCAGTTGGTTGAATTTGTTTCCATTCTGTAGCATTATATTGGTAAATATTTTTGTCTTCAGAATTGTATACCAAAGAACCTTCATGAGGACTTACTATTGCATTTATTTCTGCTAGTGTAGCAGAATGTATAGTAACTAAGTCTCCAGCATTTGGAGCTTGCGCTTTTACAAATAGAGAAATTAAGAAAAAGGAAATTAAGATACTTTTTTTCATATTATTATAAGTCTAAAATGGTAAACATAAACTCAGAGTCAAATCTGTTTCTATCGGTTCCACCATTGTCGTTATCTCCAATAATTACTTGGAAACCTGTTGCTGTTTGGTTAGAGTAAGATATTCCTGGGTCATCATTGCCAGAGCCACCTCTACCTGGTTGTGTTAGTTGAATAATATAATCGGCATCGGATACTATACCACTTGCGAATGTTACTTGATATCTTCCTTGACTGATTCTAGAAGTTGAAACTCCTGTTGTTGCTTTTACAACACTACCACCACTAGAAATTTTACCAATAGCTTTTACAGGGTTGTAATTAGTAACCCATTCTGTTCCTGTTGCAGTAGCTGTTAATACTTGCCCTACTGTACCAGCAGAATCATTTTCATCAAGAACTGCTCCTTCTAGCTCTAGTGTTTCTTTAATAGTAACTGTAGTATTATTAGATGTTTCATCAATATTTAAGGCTTCAATACCACCTGCTGTAAAACTAATTTCATCTTGAAATGGGCTATACATACCAGTATCAGTATCATCCTGAAACCTATATGCAGGTTCACCTACAGAACCATCTGAGTTAAGGTAGCCTTCCGAACGAATAGCTCCAGTAACATGAAATTTGTTTGTAGGGCTTGAAGTTCCAACTCCTAAACGATTATTTGTGCCATTCCAAAATAATTGCCCGTTATCTTCAGTAATAGAACCATCAGTATCTGCAAAAAATATGGAGCCTGTTGTTCCTGTAGGAGATAAATCAGATAAGGGAACATCTAGGTCTCCATTAGAATCTGTAATCCTTAAATAATCTGTACCAGCAACATTCACGGTAGAAAAACCTGTATTTACTTCGTTTAAGATGCTTCCATCAACTTCAGTGAAGTTATTATATATACCATAAGGTAAAGAAGAAGAACCATCTCCTGTAATTGTTATTCCAGAATTACCAGCAATAATTTTAGTTTCAGTACCATCTGCATGTAAAGACGACAAATTAGCTGTTCTAGTAGTTGGATCATCTTCAATTTTAAGTAGTAGTTCAAAAGTAGAGCCATTAAAAGCGAACATTTCAACCGCTTGATCATCGGAAGAAACATATCCAGAAAGATCCACTTGATTAGTTCCTGTAGCAGGGTTGGTAAGCGTAAGCATATTAGAAGTAGCATCTAAGCTTAAATCCGAAAGTTCGTTGGTTACACTATTATCTAAGTTGTCAGGAACCGCAATAGAATATGGAGAAGCTGTAGAGCCATCACCTGAAACTATTGTATTCGTCCCATCATTAAGTATTGTTTCCGTACCATCTGCAACAGGTAGCGTTACAGGCGCAGAAGCTACACCGTTTATAGTAGAGGTAATTTCACCACTAGCAATAGCGAGTGCATTCGTATTTACAATTGGCGCTGTTAAAGCTCCATCAGAATCAGTAATCGTTAAGGTATTTACAGCAGAACCGAAAGCTGTGTTTGTTTCATTAGTTACAGAGCCATCTACTTCTGTAGCGGTAACTACATAAGGAGTAGCAGCAGAACCATCACCTGTTACAACGTTAATCCCTGCACCAGTTACTTCCGTTTCCGTACCATCTGCAACTGGCAGCGTTACAGGCGCAGAAGCTACACCGTTAATAGTAGAGGTAATTTCACCACTAGCAATAGCGAGTGCATTCGTATTTACAATTGGCGCTGTTAAAGCTCCATCAGAATCTGTGATTGTTAAGGTATTTACAGTAGAACCGAAAGCTGTGTTTGTTTCGTTAGTTACAGAGCCATCTACTTCTGTAGCGGTAACTACATAAGGAGTAGCAGCAGAGCCATCACCTGTTACAACGTTAATCCCTGCACCAGTTACTTCCGTTTCAGTACCATCTGCAACTGGCAGAGTTACAGGAGCAGAAGCTACACCGTTTATAGTAGAGGTAATTTCACCACTAGCAATAGCGAGTGTATTCGTATTTACAATCGGCGCTGTTAAAGCTCCATCAGAATCTGTGATTGTTAAGGTATTTACAGCAGAACCAAAAGCTGTGTTTGTTTCGTTAGTTACACTATTATCTAAGTTGTCAGGAACCGCAATAGAATATGGAGTAGCCGTAGAGCCATCACCTGAAACTATTGTATTCGTCCCATCATTAAGTATTGTTTCCGTACCATCTGCAACAGGTAGCGTTACAGGCGCAGAAGCTACACCGTTAATAGTAGAGGTAATTTCACCACTAGCAATAGCGAGTGCATTCGTATTTACAATCGGTGCTGTTAAAGCTCCATCAGAATCTGTGATTGTTAAGGTGTTTACAACAGAACCAAACGCTGTATTTGTTTCGTTAGTTACAGAGCCATCTACTTCTGTAGCGGTAACTACATAAGGAGTAGCAGCAGAACCATCACCTGTTACAACGTTAATCCCTGCACCAGTTACTTCCGTTTCCGTACCATCTGCAACTGGCAGCGTTACAGGCGCAGAAGCTACACCGTTAATAGTAGAAGTAATTTCACCACTAGCAATGTTGAGTGTATTCGTATTTACAATTGGCGCTGTTAAAGCTCCATCGGAATCAGTAATCGTTAACGTATTTACAGCAGAAGCAAAACCTGTGTTTGTTTCGTTAGTTACACTATTATCTAAGTTGTCAGGAACCGCAATAGAATATGGAGTAGCCGTAGAACCATCACCTGAAACTATTGTATTCGTCCCATCATTAAGTATTGTTTCCGTACCATCTGCAACCGGAAGTGCGATAGGCGCAGAAGCTACACCGTTAATAGTAGAAGTAATTTCACCACTAGCAATAGCGAGTGCATTCGTATTTACAATCGGTGCTGTTAAAGCTCCATCAGAATCAGTAATCGTTAAGGTGTTTACAGCAGAAGCAAACGCTGTGTTTGTTTCGTTGGTTACACTATTATCTAAGTTGTTTGGTACAGCAATAGTAT
>NZ_RBIQ01000012.1 GCF_003634105.1 Maribacter vaceletii
CGCCGATGGTACTGCTACACCAAGTGGGAGAGTAGGAAGCCGCCTTCTTCAAAGTCCGATACATTACGTATCGGACTTTTTTTATGCCCTATTTTTATACCCAAACAATAGCCTTGATAATTAATGTTTTTCTTCTTTTCGCGAAACCCTTTTCGTAGACTTTTTTCTTGTTTAAATTGCTGATTGTTAAGTGGTTAATTGGTTTTTTTAATAACGCTTTTTAAAATAATTTTTTTAGAATTAACGATGTGTGATTTTTATTTTATATTTTAATTAACTTGAAAGAATTAAATTAAAATAATGAAAAAAATAAACTATTGTATTTTTTTATTTCTTCTGCTTCTTTTTACTTCTTGTTTAAAAAAAGAAAAGAAGAAGAAAATTAATGTTGACGTAGTACCATTAGTAGAAATTCCTTTTATAAACTTAAAATTAGAAGATTTAGAAGGTTTTAAAGATGTTTCATCTAATTGGAAATTAGCAAATAATGTTTATAGTGATGTTTCTAAGCAAAAAACTATTGACTTTACAAAAGGAAAAGGGATTTTAGTAAATGTTCCTAATGAAGTTGATAAGCGTAATTTATTTACAAGTTTTGAACATGGTGATATTGAATTTGAATGTGATATAATGATGCCTTTAAACTCTAATTCAGGTATTTATTTTCAAGGAAGGTATGAAATACAATTGTTTGATAGTTGGAAAACCATTGATGTTTCTCATAAAGATTTAGGTGGAATTTATGAACGTTGGGATAATTCTAAAGATAAAAAAGAGAGAGGTTATGAAGGTCGTGCTCCCAGAATTAATGCAGCTAAAGCGCCCGGGTTATGGCAACATTTTAAGATTGTTTTTCATGCACCAAAGTTTAACAAAACAGGAGAAAAAATAAAAAACGCTTGGTTTGAAGAAGTTTGGTTAAATGGTGTTTTGATACATGAGAATGTTGAAGTTACGGGTCCTACAAGGGGTTCTGCTTTTAATAATGAAAACCCTAGAGGTCCTATTATGATTCAGGGTGATCACGGCCCCGTTGCATTTAAAAACATTAAATATAAACTTTACGAAGGAAATAAAGTGTTCTTAAGTAATCTTAAAAGATTAGAATATGAAAGTACATCTCCAACTATTGGAAATCTAGATACAATCCCTATTATAAAAAAAGAAGATACAAACGTGTTTTCTCTTGTTGATATAACAAGTGTAAAGGAAAAAAAGATTGTTTCATATTCGGGGAACTTTATAATTCCTAAATCTGGTAACTATCTTTTCGAGGGACGCACAAATGGTATTGCAGAATTAATAATTAATGGAAAAACTGCTTTAGAGATGCGAGGGGGTATGGATAAAATACATAAAGTGATTATAAACTTAAAAGAAGGAGATGCATCTTTTATATTGGTATACAACCAAAGTGCACCATGGGCTCGTGGATTTGGCTTGCATGTTGAGGGTCCTGAAATGCAACGATATTCTTTACAAGAAGGAGTAGAGAAAGGGGCAGGAGATTTTAATCCTTTAAAGGGAATTACTGTTGAACCTGTAGACAGAGTGATTACGCAACGTAGTTTTGTAAATCATAAAAATATTAAACGCACACATTGTATTTCTGTTGGTACGCCGCAAGGTATTCACTATTCTTATGATTTGGCAAGAGGTTCTTTATTAAAAGTTTGGAGTGGTTCTTTTTTAAATACCACACATATGTGGTTATCTAGAGGAAAAGATCAATTAGGAGAACCTATTGGTTTTTCTATTGCAATGCATGGCGATTTGGAATTCGCATCTTTAACAGATAAAGATTCTTCTTGGCCTACACCTTTAGCTGAAAATAAAGGAGTTAAACAGTTAGGATACGTTTTTGATTCTTCAAAAATCCCTGAATTTTCATACCAGATAGAAGGTGCAACTATTAAAAATAAGTTAACTGTATCTAAAGGTAACCGACAATTGAATAAATTAATTCAAATTTCTAGTAATAAAACTCTTTGGCATAAAGTTGCAGATGGAGAAAGTATAAAATCTCTTCCTAATAATAGATATATAATTAATGATGAAAGTTATTATGTAGATTTTATTGGAAACCAAAATTTGAAGCCAATAATTAGAAATAATGGTAGTAAATATGAGTTACTAATTAAAGTTCCGAAGGGGAATAATACTGTTACTTATAACATTGTTTGGTAACTAAAAAAAGAAAAGAATGAAGATCATTAATAAATCAATTTTACTGTTATTTATACTAGGGATTTGTCAAATAAATTATGGGCAAAAGAATAAAGTTTTTAATTCTGTCCAAACCAAAAAAGAATCTGAATTTTATAAAATTGTAGATGTTCCAATACCGCAAGGCATTAAACTAGAAGTAGGTGGTTTAGCTCTGACTGATGAAGATAAACTTGGTGTGTCTACTAGACGTGGAGAAGTATGGCTTATAGATAAGCCTTATAGTAAAAATCCAAATTATAAACTTTTTGCACAGGGTTTACATGAAGCACTAGGCCTTGGGTATAGGAATAAAGGTTTTTATTTATCTCAGAGAGGAGAATTAACTAGGTTAGAAGATCAGGATGGAGATAATGAGGCAGATATATATAAAACAATTATTTCATGGCCATTATCAGGTAATTACCATGATTATTCTTATGGTCCAAAATTTATGGATAATGGGGATATGATTGTTACCCTTAATTTATCTTGGATAGGAGGAGGTAAAAGTACTGTAAGATGGCGTGGTTGGATGTTAAGAATTTCTCCAGAAGGAAAAATGACTCCAATAGCTACAGGTTTACGATCTCCTGCAGGATTTGAGATTAATCCGGAAGGAGATTTTTTCTATACAGAAAATCAAGGCGATTGGGTGGGGTCAGGTCGTATGACACACCTAGAGGTTGGTGATTTTGCAGGACATCCTGAAGGGTTAAAATGGTCAGATGATGAATTGTCTCCACTTAAATTAAAGCCAAGTGATATTAAGGATAGCTCAGGTTTAACTTTATATGAATATTCTAAAAAAATATCGAAGCTTAAGGCACCTGCAATATGGTTTCCTCATACTATTTTGGGGATTTCTACTTCAGATATTATTTATGATACTAATGGAGGCAAGTTTGGACCTTTTGATGGTCAGCAATTTGTAGGAGACCAAGGACATAGTAAAATAATGAGGGTTTTTATAGAAAAAGTAAATGGAGTTTACCAAGGAGCTGCTTTTCCTTTTGTAGAAGGTTTTTCATCTGGTGTGCTCCGTATGATTTGGGGTAGTGATAATAGTATGTTTGTAGGAATGACTAGTAGAGGTTGGGCTTCAACAGGAAAAAAGGAATTTGGTCTTCAACGTCTAGTGTGGACAGGAAAAACTCCTTTTGAAATAAAAACTATGAAAGCTCTAGCAGATGGATTTTCATTAGAATTTACAAAACCTGTAAATAAGAGAGTAGCTTCTAATACTGCAATATATAAACTTACAAGTTTTAACTATCTATATCATAAGACCTATGGTAGCCCAATTGTAGATCAACAAAAAGCTATGGTACATAAAGTTGAAGTTTCTGAAGATGGGTTATCTGCAAAGCTAACAGTTCATGGAATGCGTCGCGGTTTTATTCACCAAATAGAAATACCTGAATTAAAATCTACGACGGGTGAAAAATTGTTGCATAACACTGGGTATTATACTCTAAATGAGGTTCCAGGAGGTATTTTAATGTCTCCTGCACTAAAACAAGAAAGTAGTTCTAAGGAGAAAGTTATACAAGTAAAACGTACTAATAAGATGCCTGATAGTTGGAGTAATGGAGCAAAGAAAAAACTTGTAATTAGTACAAAGCCAGGTCTTAAATACGATGTTTCTGAAGTTATAGTAACTAAAGGAACAAAAATAGAATTAACCTTTAATAATAACGATGATATGTTGCATAACCTAGTAATTACTAAACCAGGTGTTGCGTCTGTAGATGAAGTAGGGGATATGGCATTAAAACTAGGATTAGATGGTGCCGATTTAAATTATGTTCCTAATACAGATTTAGTATTATATCATACTGGTATTGTTGCGCCAGAGACAGAAGAAAAAATATATTTTGAGGCACCTAGTACTCCTGGTGAGTATTGGATGGTGTGTACTTTTCCCGGGCATTCTAAAATTATGCGAGCTAAATTTATAGTTAAATAGTATTGTTTTTATTATTATTAAAAAGCATTAGCATTTAATAGATTCTAATGCTTTTTTTATAATTATACTCCAAGAATATCTTTATATTCTTGGAAAAAAGCTTCCACTTTTTTCATATTATTGGATAAAAAAATCATGGTTTCTTGCCAGGTGTCTTTATTATGTATAGAAACATTTTTTATTTCTACATAAATTTTTGAGATTTCTTTATTATTTATAGGGTAAGAATCATTAAATGTAGCATTAGGTAAGTATTCTTCTTTAATAATACTCTTTAAAGAAATTAGTTTTTCCCAAAGCTCCATTCTAACTTCTAGGTTGTTGTGGTCAACTATTATTGCTACTTCTGCAGTTTTTAAGTTAAACTGAAACTTAAATGTTAAACCTTTGATTTTAGTGTTGTATAAGGTCCATTTTCTTGGAAAAGATTTTCCAAATGCTATCCAAAAGTCTTGTTTTAAACGTTTTGATTCTTCTTTACTAAACATTTATAACATATAAGCAATTATTATTCCAACTATTATGACAGCTAGTTTTCTTAAATTAAATTTATGACCTTCTGAACTTTCAAAGAGAATAACAGTGGAAATATGAAGAAATATACCTATTACTAAAGCATTTAACATGGCAAAGTATTTAGGTGCTAACTCAAAATTAGCAGAAATATAACTACCTATTGGTGTCATTATCGCAAAAAGAGAGATGAAGAATATGGAGCTTGTTAGTTTTAATTTGGATCCTAATAAAAATATACTAAGAATAATTGCGATAGGAATTTTATGAATTAATATTCCATATAACATTGTATGGTTATGTTCTATAGGTACACCTTCTAATATAGAGTGAATGGATAAGCTTATAAATAGTAACCAAGGAAATTTTTTGGTATCATTCTTTACGTGTACATGACCATGCTCTGCGCCTTTAGAAAAGAATTCTAAAAATATTTGGAATAATATTCCAAGCATTACAAAAAGACCTACAGTTTTAGAATTGGTGTGTTCGTATACTTCAGGAAATAACTCAAAAAGAGTTAGCGCTAATAAGAAGGCGCCACTAAAAGCAAGAAGTAATTTAAAGTTTTCTTTTTTTTGTGGTTTAACAAAATATACAAAAAGAAAACTTAATAAGACACCTAAGATTGGTAATATATAGGTCATGAAATTGGTTGCAAGTTTTTATAAAGTAGTTAAAATATATACAAAGGGTAAAATTAGTGTATTTTTGTGTGAATTTTTACAGATACCATGAACAATAATTTTAAAATGTTAGCGAAAACCTTATTTGGTTTTGAAGAAATATTAGCTAAGGAACTTAAAGATTTAGGTGCATTAAATGTTGTGGAAGGAACTCGTAGTGTTTCTTTTGAAGGAGATACTGGATTTATGTACAAAGCAAACCTTTGTTTGCGTACTGCAATAAAAATTATAAAACCAATACATTCTTTTTCTGTTAGAAATGAAAACGAGCTATATAGAAAAATTTATGCAATGGATTGGGAGCAGTTTTTAACTGTGGACACTAGTTTTGCAATTGATACTACAATAAAATCTGATAATTTTACGCATTCTTTATATGTTTCGCAAAAGGTTAAAGATGCTATTGTAGATAAGTTTAGGGATACCGATGGGGAAAGACCAGATGTAGATGTTAAATTTCCTGATATACGAATTAATATTCATATACATGATGAACAATGTAATGTTTCTTTAGATAGTTCAGGGAGGTCTTTGCACCACAGAGGGTATAGAACAGCAACGAATATAGCTCCAATAAATGAAGTTTTAGCAGCTGGTTTATTATTATTAAGTGGGTGGAAGGGACAATCAGATTTTTTAGATCCAATGTGTGGTAGTGGTACTATGTGTACTGAGGCAGCAATGATCGCTTGTAATATACCTGCTAATATTAATAGAAAAGAATTTGCTTTTGAAAAATGGGAAGATTTTGATGAAGAACTTTTTGATAAAATTGTGGATGTATCTTTAAATAAAACTAGAGATTTTAATTATAAAATTGTTGGCTATGATAAAGCTCCATCTGCTGTTCGTAAAGCTCAGGATAATGTGGAAAACGCAAACCTTTCTGAATATATAACTATTGAGAGAAAAAACTTCTTTGATACCGAGAAGTTTACCGAAAATCAATTACATATGGTTTTTAACCCTCCATATGGAGAGCGTTTAGATATAGATATGCAAGATTTTTATGCCTCTATCGGTGATACTTTAAAACAAAAATACCCTGGTACTGATGCTTGGTTTATAACATCAAACTTGCAGGCGTTAAAGTTTGTAGGTCTTAGACCTTCCAGAAAAATAAAAGTATTTAATAGCCATTTAGAATCTAAGTTGGTAAAATATGTAATGTATTCTGGTAGTAAAAAAGCCAAATATCAAAATAAAGAAGAATAAAATATGAAACTTAAACATAAAGCTCTTTTATATAACTTTATAGGTTTTACTCTTATATTTATAATTGTTAGACTTTTGTTAGGTCATTTTGTTCCAATGCATCGTTTTTTATTGGCAGGAATTTCAGCTATTACAGCAACAGTTTTTGCCCCTAAATTTGCTCTAGCAAGAATTAAAGGGGAAGAAAAAATGGTTATGAAATGGATTTTTAGAAAAGAAATAAAAGAATTTTAATTTACTCGATAATCGAGATTTAAATACTCCGAGGCTTGTCTCGAAATCAAAATTAGTTCTCTAAGAAATGCCTCTTGGACTTGCCCCGAGCTAGTTTACTCTGTTACTTCTTTTTCTACTTCTGTTTTTTTCTTTTT
The DNA here is from genome assembly GCF_003634105.1 of Maribacter vaceletii. Lineage (GTDB taxonomy): Bacteria > Bacteroidota > Bacteroidia > Flavobacteriales > Flavobacteriaceae > Maribacter_B > Maribacter_B vaceletii. The sequence goes on from NZ_RBIQ01000012.1 coordinate 6,960, forward strand.
CTCTTTTTTGTATAAAGGAATAAAATAGGAGATACTGTAATTATATCCTACTCCAAAGGCACTATTGTCTGTCACATTATTGAATCCTGGTATCCAAAGATTATTAAATCTAGATGGGTCCGGGTCTTTATCTGCAACTAAGATGCCTATTCTAACACTAGCACCAAGATATAGATTTGAAAAAATTTCTACTTTGACGCCAAGAACGGCCTCTAACCAATGCGCAGAAAGACTCCCAAATTCTTGTGGTGTTGTAGATCCAGCAACAAATGCGCTACCTTCTCTCCAGTAATTATTACTGTTATATATTTGATAGTTGTTTAGTGTTTGAGAAAAAGTTGCATATGCATATCTTGCTCCAATATAAATAGAATTTTGTTCTCCATACCAATTTGCATATGTGTTATAGTCTATCCCAAATTTAATATAGCTTCCTTTAGTTGTAAAATTATATAATGGGTTAGTAGTTGTTTCGGTAAAATTTGATCCTATTTCTTCTTGCCTTGTTTTAGTTTCATTTCCTATTTCTGCTGCTAAAAATAGTTTTTGTGTTAATCTGTAATCTCCAACAATTTCAAAACCTTCATAATTGTTATTAGTGAAATTTAATAATGGCTTGCTTAAATCTACACCAACTCTTAAGCCATACGCTTGTTTGTATACTACAGTATCTTTTGGTTTAGTGTCTATAGGCTTGCTTTGCCCATAAAAACCAATACTGCTAATTAGGAATAATAGACTAATGATAAATTTTAACATGCGCAGTATTTATAGTTTCAAGATTTATATCTGTAGTAATAAATTCTATTCTTTTAATCCAGTTATCGGTGTCTGGTACTAAGGTTTCTGAAACTCCATTATATGTAGCTACAAAACCACAAGCTCTAGATACATATTCATCTGATAGCTCATAATTAAAAGTTATTTCATCTAAATTACCTGTGTCAGTGGTATCTGTACTAGAAGTATCTGCAGAATTTAACACAAAATTAAAAGATGTGCTGTTTTCTGTAATTCTTAAAGGAATAGATATAGAGTCTAAATCTGTCCTATCTGTAAAGGTATTTACAGTAACGTCTTTGCCTACACCATATACTCTAAGTTTTGGAGCTTTTTTTAAAGCGGTAGTGTCATTAATATCATAAAACCTTATAACTAATAAAGGAGTGTCTCCATCTACACAAATATCATCTTTTTCACATGCTAAAAACAAAATAATCCCTACAAGTAATATTCCTAAAACTTTTAATTTAACCATACTATTATATCTTTTCTAAAAGTACAACATTTTCTACATGATGTGTTTGCGGAAACATATCTACAGGTTGCACTTTAGTCACTTTATAAAAATCTTTCATTAAGGCAAGGTCTCTTGCTTGTGTAGCGCTATTGCAACTTACATATACAATTTTATTAGGAGCAATATTTAAAATTTGCTCTACTACATCTTTATGCATACCTACTCTTGGAGGGTCTGTAATAATGGTATCTGGTTTTCCGTGTTCGGCAATAAATGCTTCATTAAACACATTTTTCATATCCCCTACATAAAACTCTGCGTTAGTTAAATTGTTATTTTTTGCATTTTCTTTTGCATCTAGTATTGCTTCTGGTACAGATTCTATTCCTATAACTTTTTTTGCTTTTTTAGCTACAAATTGTGCAATAGTTCCAGTTCCTGTGTATAAATCGTACACTAACTCTTCTCCTGTTAATCCTGCAAAATCACGAGTTACTTTATATAATTCATATGCTTGTTCAGAATTGGTTTGGTAAAAGGATTTTGCATTTATTTTAAACTGTAAACCTTCCATTTCTTCTATAATGTGGTCACGGCCAGCAAAACATACTATTTCTTGATCATAAATAGTATCGTTTTGTTTTTGGTTAATAACATATTGTAAAGAAGTAATTGTAGGGAATGTTTCCTTTAAGTGTTTTAATAAGTTTTCTCTTTTTTCTTTATGGTCTTCAAAAAATTGTATTAAAACCATTATTTCACCTGTGGATGTTGTTCTAAGCATAAGTGTACGCAACATTCCGGTATGGTTTCTTGGATTAAAAAAAGACATCTCGGTTTTTTGAGCATATTCTTTGGTTGCCATACGAATAGCATTAGAAGGGTCTTCTTGTAAATGGCATTTTTTTAAATCCAAAATTTTATCCCACATACCAGGAATATGAAAGCCAAGAGCATTTTTGTCTTCAATTTGAATTCCAGATTGTATTTGTTCTAATGTAAGCCATTTACTATCAGAGAAAGAAAACTCCATTTTATTGCGATAAAAATACTGTTCTTTAGAACCTAAGATTGGAGTAATTTCAGGTAAATCTAAATGGCCAATACGTAGAAGATTATTGTAGACTTCTTTTTCTTTATAAAAAAGTTGGTTTTCATAACTCATATTTTGCCATTTACAGCCACCACAAACACCAAAATGTTCACAAACTGGTTCAGAACGTTTGTCAGAAAATTTATGAAAATTAATTGCATTACCTTCAAAATAAGCTTTTCTCTTTTTTGTTGTTTGTATATCTACAACATCTCCAGGAACTGCATTTGTAGTAAAAACTACTCTACCATCAGGAGCTTTACCAATAGTTTTTCCTTTTGCTCCAGCATCAATAATCTCAATATTTTCAAGAATTATTCTTTTATTCTTTTTTCGCATAGCGCAAAAATAAGAATAGCACTTCATTTATAACAGTATCTTTAAGAAGGAATCTAATTAAATTTAGTTAAATAAAAGTGAACTTAATTTTTATTTAAGAATTTGCATGCGAAAACACCTTTTATTCTTGCATAAATTACTTTTTTAGAATAATTAATATTTAGTAATTTGCAGCCTCTTAGGGATGATTTCTTTCCCACGCTGAATTTTCGAGTTCTTCGAAAGGATAAAGGTAGATAAGGAATGGTTATTTTATTAATTTAAACAAAATTAAAATGGCTGTTTTAGACCAATTAACATCGCAACAAGCGATAGATTTAGAAAACAAGTACGGAGCACACAATTACCATCCTTTACCAGTAGTACTTAGTAAGGGAGAAGGAGTTTATGTTTGGGACGTAGAAGGAAAAAAGTATTATGATTTTTTATCTGCTTACTCGGCAGTAAATCAAGGGCATTGCCATCCAAAAATTGTGGAAGCAATGACAAAGCAAGCACAAACTTTAACATTAACTTCTAGAGCATTTTATAATGATATGCTTGGTACGTTTGAAAAAAAGGTAACTAGTGTCTTTGGTTTTGACAAGTTTTTGCCAATGAACACAGGAGCAGAGGCTGTAGAAACGGCATTAAAAGTGTGTAGAAAATGGGCTTATGAAGTAAAAGGAATTCCTGAAAATGAAGCACAAATAATAGTTTGTGAGAATAATTTTCATGGAAGAACTACTACAATTATTTCTTTTTCTAATGATCCAGTGGCAAGGACAAATTTTGGGCCATACACTAATGGTTTTATAAAAATTGAATATAATAATTTAGAGGCTTTAGAAGCAACTTTATCTAGCACAAAGAATATTGCAGGATTTTTAGTTGAACCTATACAAGGAGAAGCCGGTGTGTATGTGCCATCAGAAAATTATTTAGCAAAGGCAAAAGAGTTATGTGAGAAACATAATGTGTTATTTATTGCTGATGAAGTACAAACAGGTGTTGCTAGAACTGGTAAAATGTTAGCAGTAGATCATGAAAATGTAAAACCAGATATTTTAGTTCTTGGAAAAGCATTATCTGGAGGTGCGTATCCAGTTTCTGGGATTTTAGCTAATAACCCTATTATGGGGGTTATACGTCCTGGTAATCATGGTAGTACTTATGGTGGTAATCCTGTTGCTGCAGCGGTAGGCATAGCAGCTTTAGAAGTTGTAGAAGAGGAGAATTTAGCTGAAAATGCCGAAATTTTAGGGCAATTTTTTAGAGAAAAATTAAATGAGTTTATCCCAACATGTAACATTGTTAATGCAGTTCGTGGAAAAGGACTTTTAAATGCTATTCTTATAAATGATACTGAAGATAGTTCTACTGCTTGGGATATTTGTATGGCTATGAAGGAAAATGGTTTATTAGCAAAACCTACACACGGTAATATTATTCGTTTTGCGCCACCTTTAGTAATTACTAAAGAGCAATTATTAGATTGTATTTCTATTATAACAAATACAGTAAAGCAATTTGAGAAGTAATTTTTTTCGAAAGTGAGTAAAATATAAAATCCCTGAATTTCTAATTCAGGGATTTTTTTATGTTAAATACTTTTATTTTGCCAGTAGGCTAATACCCCGATACTTTTATCGAAAATCTTAAAATTAACCCTTTTAATGTCATGCTGGCTTGCCTCGAGGTCATTTATTTGTTATTGAAAAAATTCTTCCACCCTTTCCCTCATAAGCTCTTCATCTTCTAAGGCATCCATTCCTATGACAGAAACAATAAGCCAAATAATAAAAAATAAGAAAAGCAGGTTTAAGATAATTCCAATAATAGCTAGAATTTTACCAGTTTTAACGGACCCAAAATCAGAATAAGATTCTGGTTCAGCATTATACACTTTGGTTGCTTTGCTTGCTAAAATTAAAGCAACAACGGAAAGAATTAAGCCTAAAACGCCATAACACCAACATAATAGTATAGAGGCTATACTTAATCCAATAATTGCTCCTGTGTTTGGTAATTTTTGTTCCATAATATTTTATGAGTTATATAAATTTTGAAATATAATTGGTTGTAATAAAAATAACTGTGATTAATGTCAAAGTTAGTATAATTTTATTTGCATGTTTAATAATGATAAAACTTTGAAGAATATAAAAACTTACGAGTAAAAAAATACTATAAATAGCAGGGTACATCGTATAAGCAGCTTCAAAATTACCATGTATTACTAATATAAAAGAACGTTGTAAGCCACAGCCAGGGCAATCTATTCCTATAAATTTTTTAGTTAAGCAAGGGAGCATAAACTCTTCAATGGTTAATAAAAATAGGATAATTGCTAATTTCATGGCATTTTTAAAGAAAGATGCTGAAAATTACTATTATTTTTGGGTATTTAAAATAAAAAAATGCGTGTTTTTAATATTGGAGATAAAGTAGAAACTATAGACGATGTTATTTCTGGAACTATCCTTAGTATAGATGGTTCTAAAATTACAATAGAGGACTCAAATGGATTTGTACTATCCTATTTTGATAAAGAGTTAATGAAAGTTGGTGGGGATATTAGTGTTACTAATTATGAGATTGCTAAAATTAAGTCAGAAAAAGAAATCCCTAAGAAAAAGAAAAATGTTGTTTTAAAAACCAAAGAACGTAATGCCCCTAAATTGGAGGTAGATTTGCATGTAGATAAGCTAGTTCGTAATTCTGGTAATATGAGTAGTTATGAAAAGTTAAATTTACAATTAGAAACTGCAAAACGGCAATTAGAATTTGCTATGCGCAAAAGAATACAGAAGGTAGTATTTATCCATGGAGTAGGAGAGGGAGTATTGAAAGAAGAATTGGGTTACCTTTTTAGGCGCTATGAGAATTTAAAATATTATGACGCCGATTATCAAAAATATGGAATGGGAGCTACAGAAGTATATATTTATCAGAACTCTTAGTTAGCTTTTGTTGTTACTACTTTTCCATAATCATTTATACTCAAGTTTGTAATACGATTATTTTCAGAGGTTTCAAAAGTAATATTCTCTAATGTAATATTATGATTGTACGTAGTACTATTTTCCTCACTTGTAGTTATAAGTATATTTCCACTTTTTGCAATAATTTCTTCAACAACTGTTGGGGATGTTAAAGGTACAGAGGAACAAAAATAATCTTTAGAAACATTGTCAGAAAATGTTCTGTAAGTAAGTTTATATGGCCCACTTTCTGTAATTGCATTTACAGTTGCTTCTGTTATGACTTCATTTTTTAAAGCGTTTGCTGGTAATTCTAAAATTAAAGCTTCAACAGTATTAATTTTAAATAATAAACTAGCAGTAGATACTTCTACGGTATTACAGGTGTTTATAGTAGTTATACTATCAAAATCTATAGTTTCAATTTGTAAATCACCATCATCACAAGAAAAAAAAAGGACAGCGCTAATAGAAAGTAACAAGTTTTTCATGTTTCAAATTTAATTTAAAAAAGTAAAACTATAGCAAATGGGCTAACATATTTAAGTCTAAATTAACTATTGAAAAAATTAGTTAACTATATTAACTAATTTCGATTTTAAATGCCTACTTTTGTCTTATCTCTTATTAAAATAAGAGCTATAATGTTATAATTTTTTATGGAAAAGGTATATTTAGACAATGCAGCAACTACACAAGTAAGACAAAGTGTTATTGAGAAAATGCAAGATGCTTTATTAAATTTTTATGGTAATCCTTCCTCTACACATAGTTTTGGGCGTTCTGCAAAAACAGCAGTAGAAAGTGCTAGAAAAATCATTGCTAAATCTTTAAATGCCCAGGCCTCAGAGATAATATTTACATCGGGAGGTACAGAAGCTGATAATATGGTTTTAAGATGTGCTGTTAGGGACTTAGGGGTAAAAACGATTATTACTTCAAGAATAGAACATCATGCTGTATTACATACAGTTGAGGATTTAGAAAAAGAAAGTAACATTATTGTTAAGTATGTAGATTTAGACGAAAATGGAAGCCCGGTATTATCGCATTTAGAATTTCTTTTAAAAGAAAATGACTCTAAAAAGCTTGTTAGTTTAATGCATGTTAATAATGAAATAGGAAATAAAATTGATATAGATGCTTTTTGTGCTGTATGTAAAGAAAATGATGCACTTATGCATTCGGATACTGTGCAATCTATAGGGCATTATTCTTGGGATGTTCAAAAAACGCAAATAGATTTCTTAACTGCTGCTGCACATAAATTTCATGGGCCAAAAGGAATTGGTTTTGTGTTTATTAGAAAAAATTCTGGGCTAAAACCTTTTATTTCTGGCGGTTCACAAGAAAGAGGTTTTAGAGCAGGGACAGAGTCTTTTCATAATATTGTGGGGCTAGAAGAAGCTTTTGTAAACGCTTATAATAATTTGGAAGAGGAGGCTTTTTATGTAAAAGGTTTAAAAAAATATTTTATAGATACTATTTCTAAAGAAATTCCTGGGGTAAAGTTTAATGGCCTCTCAGGAGATTTAGAAAAGAGCACTTATACTTTAGTAAATACTTGTTTGCCTGTTTCGCAAGATAAAGCATTAATGCTGTTATTTCATTTAGATATTAAAGGTATTGCTTGTTCTAAGGGTAGTGCTTGCCAATCTGGTAGTGATATGGGTTCCCATGTATTAACTCAGGTTTTGTCTAAAGAAGATTTAGCGAAACCTTCGGTCAGATTTTCTTTTTCAAAATATAATACTAAAGAGGAAATAGATTATACAATTAGTGTTTTAAAAGAGTTTATAGAAAAATAAATAATTATTTTTTATTTTTCTTTCGCTCTTTATCATAAGGGAATTTTCTAATTGCTAGCTTCATCATACGATCAATAAGATCGTTGGTGTTTTTACCAGTTTTTTTTGTGATTCTTTTTTCATATTTCCATAGGAGTTTTCCTGTGGGGCCATCACTTATTTTCATTCCAATTCTACCATAATTAGAATCTCCTAAAAAGTAATCTGCAAAATTAAATTCTGAAGGTATTCCTTTAGATAGTAAGATGGTAAGATCTAGGTTTCCGCTAATTATGCCATCTACATTAAGTATAGAACTTAGTTCTTTTACAGTATAAATATCAATATTTTGATAATCAATATTGTTTTTAGCTAAGATTGCTTTTGTGTCTTTCGTGTTTTGAAATTCTATAGAAAGCTTCTTCTTTTTTTTGCGTTTAGAAAAATAGGTTTCCAATGCATTTTGAACAGCATATCCCTCTTTTTTCTCTAAATTTTTTAAATCTTGTTTATTTACTTTTTCTTTTAAATCTAAATTGGTTAAGAAAGGTAAAATAGCAAGTGTTTTATGCGTTTTACTTAAAGAGTTAAATTTAGAACTCTCATAAATATTTTTCTGTGCACTCAAAGAGAATGTTACTAATACTATGGCGGTAAAAATTAATCTAGACATTTTTTAGTTTATAAGCGCATACTTAATTTTAAATTAAGAACGCGACTGGTCATAAAATTTGGAATTGCATATTGTTGTTTGCTGTCTACATCTCTTACCCATGTGTTAGTTATGGAGTTTTGATTATTAAAAAGGTTAAAAATTTCAATCCCTACACTAAGATCTTTAAAACCATGCAACCAATGATTTTTTGGATACTTCTTGTCAGCGTCAACAAAAATATGAGAAATTCCTAAATCTGCCCTTTTATAATCTCTTAATCTTTTCTGAAAAATATAGGAATCTGCATAACTAGGAGAACCACCCGGTACTCCAGTATTATAAACTAAGTTTAAATACATTTTTAATTGCGGCATATTGGGGACGTAATCTTGGAAAAGTATTCCAAACTTTAAACGCTGGTCTGTAGGTCTAAAAATATAGCCTCTATTGTCAATGTTTTCTTCTGTTTTTAAGTAGCCAATAGATATCCAAGACTCTGTACCAGGTACAAAAGCACCATTTAACCTAACTTCTGTACCATAAGCATAGGCTTTTGCATTATTTAATGCAGCATATCTAATACGAACATCTTCTAAAGTATATGGGTTTACATTTGAGATTTTTTTATAATATATTTCACTTATTAGTGTAAATGGTCTTTCCCATAAAAGAAAGCTATACTCATTACCAGCTACAATATGTATTGCTTTTTGCGCTTTAACATTGGGGTTTATGATACCATTTTGATTTCTAAGTTCTCGATAAAAAGGAGGTTGGTGGTATACGCCAGTTGCTACTCTAAAAAGCATATCTTTTTCCCAGTTTGGTTTCCATGCAAATTGAAACCTAGGGCTAAGTATGGCATGCGATTTTTTTTGAATACCTGTGCCGCTAACTGTCCAATATTGGCTTCTTATTCCTACATTATAATATATGCTATGTTGGTTCCAATTTATTGTGTTGCTATATTGAAGATACCCAGAAAATCTATTTGTTTTAACAAAATTTGTAGCATTTATACCTGTAAACGGCACTAGCGGAGCTGTAAATGGTGTATTGGGCTGGTCATTTATAAATTGCAATAGAGGTGGTCTTATAGAAAAGCCAACAGAATCTATGAACTCAGATTCTCTTAATTGGTCTCTTATATCTTCATGGGTATATTTTATACCCATTTCTAAAACCTTATTATTTTTGCGATGCATTCCTTTTACTTCAAAATTAAAAAGTAGTGCATCTAAATCATTTCTTGCTCTATTGTATTGTGAGCCAATTCCTTTAGAAATATTAGTATCATTTAAATCTGTGTCAGCTGCTCCTAGTCTATACGCGGCAATAACATCAGAATATTCTTCTTCCGTAGTATGATAAATAGAAGAAATAGCTTTAAATGTAAGGTTGTCATTAACATAATATTTGCCTTTTATGGCGCCCAATGCAGTATTGTATCTATTGTTTTCTTGTCCTTGATAGTGCACTACTAAGGTTTGCGGATTATTAATAGTTCCAAAATTGGTTTCTCTATTTAGAGGCTCATTTTTGTAATCGTTAATAGATATGTTTCCTAAAAGGTTTAGTCTAAATTTTTCTGAAAATTTATATGTAAAATAACTTTGTATATCTGCAAAGGTGGGGTTAAAGTTTGCATTGGTGTTCGTGCTATTTAGGAATAAGTTATTATTTCTATATCTTACTCCTGTAATACTAGTTAGTTTTTTGTTTTTTGATGCCGTTTCTAGGGTAGCACTTGCACCTAAAAGACTTAGGTCTATTTGTGTTTGTAATTTTACGGGAGTCTTGTAGGTTATATTTAAAGAAGAAGAAAGTTTGTCGCCATATTTTGCCTGAAAACCTCCGGAGGAAAATTTAATACTTTGTACCATGTTCGTATTTATACTACTTAAGCCTTCTTGTTGTGCAGAGCGTATAAGAAAAGGTTTATATACTTCTATTTCATTAATATAAATAAGGTTTTCATCATAATTACCACCCCGAACAGCATATTGGGTGCTAAGTTCATTATTAGAATTTACTCCTGGTAACAATTTTAAAATAGTCTCTACACCAGCATTTGCTCCAGGAATTTTAGTTATTTGTTTGGTAGATAAATTTATAACACCATCCACTTTCTTTTCTCCAGTTGCTGTAACAGTAACTTCATCTACTTGTATTGTATTTGTTTTTAAAACAGGGTTAAATTCATAAGTTTCATTAGTATTTAGAACTAATGAATTTAGGATTACATTTTTATGACCTATGTGGGAGAATGTAATAGTTGTTTTTTGATCGGCCGTTATTTGAAGTATATAATAGCCGGTAGAATCGGTATAAGTACCGTATTTTTTTGTGTTTATATTAGCATTAGGTATAGGTTGGTTTTGTTCATCTAAGATAATACCTGTAATAGTAGCTGTTTGTGCATACCCCATAAAAGAGGAACACAAGAAAATTATTAAGAGTATATACGTAAAGTTTTTCAAACAAAATTATTTTCTATAAAAAGTAGTGGTGTATTCTTTAGTATTACCAACATTATCTGTTACTACAACTTTAAGGTTGCACTTTTGTTCTTTAATAATATTATCCTCAAAGTTATAGGTTAAGGTATTTTTTTTGCTTTCATATTCCATTAAAATCCATTCTCCATTTATGGTAGCAGAATAGGTGTTTATACCACTAAAATCATCAGTTATTTTAAGACTTAAATACTTATAGTTATTTAACCATTGTTTGGCTTTAAAATTTTTAGGGCTAATTTTTGGAGCAACAGTATCTTTTGCAATGGTGTAAGTACCTAAATATTTGGTTCTTGTTGTAAAGGTGTTACCTCTCTTGTAGGTGGTTACATGACTAGGTCTTAGTTTGCTATCTAAGCGGGCAATGAATAATTTTTTTTGTTCTTCTTTAGTATATGTAGAAGCATCAAAAGTAATGGTAAAATTTCTATGCGCAGGAACACTACTATTATGAAATGTTATAGTGTCATTTGTGTGTTGCAAATTCATATAAAAATCCTCGTAAAAAGTATTCGAAGGAAAATAAATTTTGGCAGGGCCCGCGCTAAAATTATTTGGTTTTTTAGCAACAACATAATGGTCCGTTTTAAGTGTCTTTTTCTCTTTTTGTAGCACCTCTTTTTTTCCTGTTACTGGTATTATTAGTGTTGTAGTATTACCTTCTAAATCTTTTATTTTTAGTTTTACATTATATGAAAGCCCCTCGACAACAGAAATTTTGCCGTCATTTTTAATTTGATTGTAAATACTTAGTCTATTGCTAGGTGTTTTAAAACATTTTTGAATACGTTGCCTATATTTACTATAGTACTCGTAATCTATAAGTGTATTAATATATCTAGATTCTGAAAAGGAAAATTTTTCAAAATTATAAAAAGAGTATGTTTTTCCATTTACAATCTGTTCTAATGAAAAAATGCCGTTTTTATTAGCAGCCATATCTTGTCGGTCAAAACCAACAAAACCAAAACCTATAGTGCCTATAGCTGTTACTTTATCAGCCAAAAAAGAACCATCTTTTTGTTTCTTAAAATTTAATTGTATTCTTTCGTTACTTTTATTAATCAGAGCATTTTTACCTAGAGGATATCCAAATAACTTTAATAGAGTAGGGTTAGTAGCATCAGCAACCTTATACCCATAAAGTAATGGGTTGGTTGGTTTTTCTGTAGCACTGCTGCGTATTTCAAAATGCAAGTGCGGTCCTCCAGAACTGCCTGTATTACCGCTATATGCAATAAGTTCTCCTTTTTCTATTTTTAAAGCCCCATAATCGGGAAAAACTTCTACTTCGTAAGACTTTTTCTGGTATTGTAATTTCTTTATATAGCTTTCAATTTTTGGAGAAAATTTTTGAAGATGCCCATATACAGATGTATAACCATTAGGGTGTGCAATATAAATTACTTTTCCATATCCCCATAAAGAAACTTTTATTCTAGTAATTGTACCATCTCCTATACCATAAATAGGAAGACCTTCTCTTTGTTGTGTTTTTATATCTATTCCAGAATGAAAGTGGTTGGATCGTAGCTCTCCAAACGTACCCGCTAAAATTAGAGGAATGTCCATTGGAGATCTAAAAGTATCTTGAGGGTATTCGGTCTGAGCGTTTGTTTGTAAAGAAAAAAATAAAATAAGGGTAAAAAATAAAAAAACACGTTTCATAAAAATAGATAAGTTACTACGAAAGTAATTAATAGGATTTAAACCTTAAACAAACTCTTATTAATTTAATTTAAACCCTACAAGTAAGCAACGTTTTCAAACGAATTAAAGTATTCTATAAATAATAATTAAAAAAATATTGCTAAGTCTTAAGATGTATGTTAACTTTGTGTAAAACGCATTGATTTTTGTGTATGAGTGAATTGGTTAAAATTGTTGATTCCTTAGAAAACAAAATTAGTAAGTTATTGCATAAATTAGAAGTGCAACAGCAAGCTAATGAGAAGTTGGAAAAAGAATTAGTGACCATTAAAATGGATCATGATGTTACTCGCAGGAGTATTACAGAGTGGCAGGAGAAATACAATTCGCTTAAATTAGCAAATTCAATGCTGGGCAGTGATACAAATAAAACCGAAGCGAAGCTTAAAATAAATACATTAATTAGAGAGTTGGATTATTGCATAGCCCAACTTGCTGAATAGTGTTTTACAAATAATATGTCAGAAAAGCTCAAAATAAAACTTTCTATTGCAGATAGGGTATATCCTTTAACCATAGACCCTAGCCAAGAAGAAGGTTTGCGTAAAGCAGCTAAAAATATAGAGCAGCTTGCAAAAAAGTTTGAGCAAAATTATGCAGTAAGAGACAAGCAAGATGTATTGGCAATGTGTGCCTTACAGTTTGCTTCGAAAATAGAGCAAAAAGGCATTGAAAAAGCAGAAGGAACTGATGAAGCTACCGAACGTTTAAAAGCGTTAGATTTTTTAGTGAGTTCCAAGCTTGGAATAAAATAAGTTCTTATAAATAAACTAAAGTTACTGCCCACATTGGTATTATCTTTTGACAAACTCAACATTAAATTGTTTAAAAAGGGTGAGTTTAAATGGTAAAAGCAAGCCTTACTCGTATAAGGATCCTTGATCTATTTGTTAGCCCTAAACCTGTATTTTGGAGTTTGTACAAAACTTCGCTAATGTGGGCTTTTTTTATATTAAATATTTAACACTATGGATAACAGTATATTGATTATAGCAGGAATAGTAGGTCTTGCGGTAGGTTTTGTAATTGCAAAATTTATGGAGAAGGGTAAGGCTTCTAAAACTATTGCTGCAGCAAAAAAAGATGCAGATAGTATCTTAAAAGAAGCTAAAATTGAAGGAGAAAGCCTTAAGAAAGATAAAATTTTTCAGGCTAAAGAAAAGTTTTTAGAATTAAAAGCGGAGCATGAAAAAGTTATAATTAACAAGAATAAGAAAATTGGTGAAGCAGAAAAACGCACAAGAGATAAAGAATCTCAAGTAAGTGGAGAGCTCGCTAAGAATAAAAAAATAAACAGTCAGTTAGAAAATAAACTAAAAGACGTAGAACATAAATCAGACTTTTTAGAAAAGAAGCAATCTGAATTAGAGAAATTGCATAAAAATCAAGTTCAACAATTAGAAGTTATTTCTGGTTTATCTGCTGAGGAAGCAAAAAGTCAACTATTAGCATCTTTAAAAGAAACGGCAAAGTCAGACGCTATGTCTTACATACAATCTACAATTGAAGAGGCTAAGCTTACTGCACAACAAGAAGCTAAGAAAATTGTAATTAATAGCATACAACGTATTGGTACTGAAGAAGCAGTAGAAAATTGTGTTTCTGTATTTAATTTAGAGTCTGATGATGTTAAAGGGCGTATAATTGGTAGAGAAGGTCGTAACATTAGAGCTATTGAAGCTGCTACTGGCGTAGAAATTATTGTGGATGATACTCCAGAAGCAATTATCCTTTCTTGTTTTGATTCTGTTCGTAGAGAAGTTGCTCGTTTATCTTTACACAAGTTAGTTACAGATGGAAGAATACACCCAGCACGTATTGAAGAAGTAGTAAGAAAGACCGAGAAGCAAATTGAGCAAGAAATTGTAGAAATAGGAAAGCGTACGGTTATAGATTTAGGAATTCATGGACTGCATCCTGAGTTAATTAAAGCTGTAGGTAGAATGAAGTATCGTTCTTCTTATGGACAAAATTTATTACAGCACTCTAGAGAAGTTGCTAAACTTTGTGGCGTAATGGCTGCAGAATTAGGGTTAAATCCTAAACTAGCTAAAAGAGCTGGTTTATTACACGATATTGGTAAAGTGCCAAATACGGAAGCTGAGGTAGAAACACCACACGCTATTTTAGGAATGCAATGGGCAGAAAAATTTGGAGAAAAGCCAGATGTGTGTAATGCTATTGGCGCGCACCATGATGAGATAGAGATGAAAACTTTAATATCTCCAATAGTACAGGTTTGTGATGCTATTAGTGGCGCAAGACCAGGAGCAAGAAGACAAGTGTTAGATTCTTATATACAGCGTTTAAAGGATTTAGAAGAAATTGCTTTTGGCTTTAGCGGTGTGCAAAAAGCATATGCAATACAAGCAGGTAGAGAGTTACGTGTAATTGTAGAGAGCGAAAAAGTAAATGATGATAAAGCGGCAGAATTATCTTTTGAAATTTCTCAAAAAATACAAACCGATATGACGTATCCTGGGCAAGTAAAAGTTACTGTAATACGTGAAACTAGAGCTGTGAATGTGGCGAAGTAGAAGCAATAATAACTAAAAAATCTCTATAAAATACACTGTATTTTATAGAGATTTTTTAGTTATTATAATTTTTTTTATTCTTCTTCAGGAGAAGATTCATTGTCTTTAGCAGTCTCTTCTTTGTTTAAATTGTTTTCTAGAATGTTTATTTTTTTTAATTTTTGAGTCCACGTTGCAAGAGCATCTTTATGTTTTTGAACATTCTTAATAACCTCTTTTACTAATGGATTGTCTTCTGATGCATTTGAGAAAAATTGTAAATTATTTTCGAGCTGTCTAATTTCATCTTTACTCTCATTAATTTTTTTACGAATAAAAGTACGTTCGTTGTAAATTGCCCTTTCGTTATCTTGTGAATTAGCAAGTTGTTGTATTTTATTCCCGTATTTTAAAAGCTCCGATTCTTGTCTGCTAATGTCTAATTTATTAAACAATGCATCTAGGATTTTGTTGAATTTTTGATTTATGTGTTTTTTGTTAAATGGGACTCTGCCAAAACTTTTCCATTCGGCAATAAAAGACTTTATAGCATTTAAATCAGAGGTTCTTTCTCCGGTAAGCGTAAATGCTTTTAATTTTTCTAAAAATGCATTTTTTAATTCGTAATTAGCTTCTTCTTCTTTATTAGATTTGTTTTTAACGGCATGAACTCTATCAAAATAATGATTGCATGCGGTTTTAAACTCGTTCCAGATTTTATCAGAATATTTTCTTGGTACATGACCAATTTTTTTCCAATCGCTCTGTATGCGTTTCATTTTAGGGGTGGTAGCATCAAAGTCTTCACTATCTTTAAGCGTAACGGCAAGGTTTAGTAATTCCCTTTTTTTATCAAGATTTACTTGCTGCTCTTTCTTTAAGTTTTTATAAAAACTGTTTTTATTACGATTAAATTCTCTTACTGCTTCTTTAAAAAGAGCCCATGTTTTCTCATTTTCTTTTTGCGGAACTTTACCCGCTTTAAAAAAGGATTCTCTTAAAGCTTCTAAGTTTTTTATTTGTTGTTGTAGCTGTTTATGGTTATGAGATACGTTTTTAGATAAAACGGTTATTTTTTCAATAATCCCTTTTTTCTCATCTAAGTTTTTCTCATAAACTTTATCTTGTTCTGCATAATATTCTTGCCTTCTATTATGTAAAACTTTTGTTGCAGCACTAAAACGATCCCATATTTCTTCTCTGTGGTCTTTGCCAACCGGTCCAATATCTTCTTTCCAGATTTTGTGTAAGGTTTGTAATTCTCTAAAAGCTTTGTTTAAATCTGGTTCACTACCTAACTCTTCTGCTTTTTCTACAATTTTTTGTTTTTCCTCTAAATTATGTTTAAAATCTAAATCTCTAAGTTCTCTATTTATATTTAAAAAGTCATAAAAAATTTCAATATGATGCTGGTATGTTTTCCATACATCATTATAATTTGTCCTAGGAATTGGTCCTGCATTACGCCATTGTTCTTGTATATCTTTAAAGTTTTTGTAGGTAGTGTTAATATCCTCTTCTACATTAACTAAGCCTTTAAGGTTTGCTATGAGGTTAAGCCTGTCTTTAAGATTTTCCTTTAAACTTTTTTCTAGGCTTTTATAGTAGGTATTTTTCTTTTCTCTATAATCTCCATAAACTTCATTAAATTGTCTTTTAGTTACAGAGTTATATCTAAAGTCAATTTCATTACCACCTCCAGCAATAAATTCTTCTTTTTTTTGATCTAAAAATTCTTGAAATTTTAAATCAAATTCTGTTTTTATTCCGTCTACATGTTTTTTTATAGCTTGTACTTTTTCATTACGAACAAGACGTTGTAGTTCGCCAACTAAATTTTCCATAGACATGGAGTGGTAATCTAGAATAGGAATTTCATGCCTTTGTTGGTTGTTTGTATCCTCGGCATCTTCAGCGTTTTCCTTATCTATTTCTTTATGTATAGATTCTTCGCTACTAGTCTCTTTAGCTATTTCTGGAGTAGAGTTTTCAGTGCTTTTCTCCAACTCATTAGTAGTGTTGGTAGTTTCTGAGCTATTTTGTTCTTCTACGTTTTCTTGTAGATTATGGTCTTTTTCTTCCTGCATTATACTATGTTTTTTTGTTCTAAAAAAAGTACATTGTAAGATAGTGACAACAAAACATATAGCAAAAGATAAAAGACTTTCTTTTTTAGATACAAAGGATAAGCACTACTCTATTTGTGAAAATGAAAGGCTGAGCGGAGTCGAAGTCGATTTAGAACTAACGAATAGTTCTCGACTCCGCTCGAACTGTCTGGTCTTCTTTTTGAAAGACAAAACTATAATCCGTTGAAGGTATTTACTGTTACATTTGTATCTACGGAATACTATAAGTATAAATTTATTGCATTGCTTTGTTGGTTTGCTTCAAAGTAGTGTGTCTCCAAAAGGCATAGAAAATTATGTGTATACCTTTTATTAAGAATTCCATATTTCCCAAGACTTTTCAGCTTGTAACTCTAACATTTTTTGACCATTACATATGGCTGCTCCTTGTGCTTCCCCTGCACGTAAAAAAGCGGTTTTTTCTGGATTGTAAATTAAATCAAAAAGTAAGTGTTTCTTTGTTATATGGTTGTAGGGTATTGCTGGTTTTTCTAAAATATTTGGATGTGTTCCAAGTGGAGTGCAATTAACAATCACGGTATAATCCTCTAAAACAGTTTTGGTTAGTTCTTGATAGGATAATTTGTTTGCTCCTGAGTTTCTTGAAACAAAAGTGAATTCTATTCCTAATTCTTTAAAAACAAAAGCTACAGCTTTAGATGCACCTCCGGTTCCTAAAATTAAGGCTTTTTTGTGGTGTTCTTTTAAATGTGGAAGTATGGTATGTTTAAATCCGTAGGTGTCTGTGTTGTATCCTTTTAGGCCTTGCTCTGTAATTTTTATAGTATTTACTGCCCCAATTTTTTTGGCATCGGTATCTAAAGATTGTAAAAAAGGCATCACAGCTTCTTTGTATGGGATAGTTACATTAAAACCATTTATGACTTCCGATTTTTGGATTATTTCGGGAAATTCTTCTATGTTTTCTAGATCAAAATTAACATAGGAGTAATTATGTAATCCCATGTTCTTGAATTTATCAGAAAAATATCCTCTTGAAAAAGAATAGGATATGTCTTTGCCTACTAACCCAAACTTATATTGCTTCTCTTCTTTTTTTTCCATACCAATCAATTCCTAATAAAATAAATATTCCTACTGCTATAAAAAGTATAGCCCACCATGTTTCGCTAATTTCAAAATTGGGAAAATACCGTTCATAGTTACTAATTATTTTTTTATCATTACTGTCTAGAAGAATATTTCCGCTACTACTAGTTTTGTAAATAGTTTTTTTCCATGGCCAGACAACCCCTAAAGAGCCTGTAATAAAACCAATGATTAATACTGTAGTGTTGTTTTTGTAATTTTTTAAAACATAACTTAGTAAATGCGATAAAGTAACTAAACCTGTTGCGGAACCAGTTGTAAAAACAGCTAATATCTTTAGAGTATTTATTCTTTTAGGATTTTTTACAAAACTTAAATCTCCGATAATAATTTCTGAAAAAGTATCATATAAGGCATTTACAGAATCTACTAAAAGTAACACGTAATTACCAAGGAGAATTAAGATAAAGGAACCAGATAGGCCCGGAAGTGTCATTCCAGAAACACTTATCATTCCACAAATAAAAATAAATAATAAGTTGTCGTTTTCTTTGGCAGGGCTTAAAAAACTTATTGAAATGCCAATTAGTAAACCTATGAAACCAATACCAATTGTTTTTTTATTCCAATGACTAAAGTCTTTGGCTATATAGTATATAGACCCAAGAATCATCCCAAAAAAAGCGGACCAAACGTACAATTCTTTTTGTGCTAAAAAGTAATCTAACACTTTAGAAATACTAAAATAACTAATTAGCATACCAAATATTAAAAGGGCTAAAAATCTTCCGTTAATGTATTGAAGAAAGCTTCTTACCCTACCACTAACCAATAATTTAAAAGCTTTTAGATTTATTTTTTGTAATGAATAAATAAATTCTTCATAAAAGCCCCCTACAAAGGCAACAATACCGCCAGAAACTCCAGGTACTTTATTTGCAGCACCCATAAATAATCCTTTTAGGATTAAGAAAAATTGGTCTTTTGTAGTTCTTGCGCTGCTCATGCTTTTACTCGATAATCGAGATTTAAATGCTTCGAGGCTTGCCCCTAAATCAAAATTTGTTTCCTCATAAATGTCTATTGGGTTTGCCTTGAGGTAGTTTGCTAAAGCAGCGTTTATTTTTTATTTGCTACTTTTTCCATGATAAAAATAAGAGAAAAACCTAGGATAGCAAGTAGTATAGCAAATATTATTTTTGGATCTCCATCAAAAGAAAAAGGAGATATACTTTGTTCATTTATAGGTATTACTTTATCGTCAAAAACTTTGGTTTCTAAAACTTTTTTCCAAGGCCATATTTTATTTAACGAACCAACAATAAATCCTGTTAGTAATGCTAGAGTAGTATTTTTGTAATTAGCAAACATCCATTTTAATAATTTTGCAAAGCTTAGTAAGCCAAATATAGCACCTAGACCTACTGTGATTACAATTTTTATGTTTCGTTCATGTACTGCTTCAAGTATAGTCTTATAAGATCCTAGCAATACGAGTATAAAAGCTCCAGATATTCCTGGTAAAATCATAGCGCAAACTGCAAGAGCTCCAGATAAAAATAGAAATGGTAAACTTTCTACATTTTCATTAGGAGGGAGTGTTGTAATGTAATAAGCAATAACGGCACCAAATATAAGCGCAATAATTGCGATAGCATTCCACTTTTCTATTTCCTTGCCTACAAAGAAAATACTTGCAGATACTAACCCAAAAAAGAAAGACCATAATAAAATAGGTTCGTTTTCTAATAGCCAACTTACAATTGTTGCTAATGAGAATAGGCTAATAAATATGCCTAAAAATAGTGCAGCAAGAAAATTGCCATTTGCTTTCTCCCAAAAGGGTTTTAGCCCATCATTTTTTAAAGTTGTAAAAAGAGATGGTCTTATATTATTTATTGAGTTTATTAGTTCTTCATAAATACCAGAAATAAAAGCAATTGTTCCGCCAGATACTCCAGGGACTACATCTGCAGCTCCCATTGCTATTCCTTTAAGCGTGATAAATAGGTATTGGATTGGGGTTCTTTTTTCTGTCATTCGTATATGATAGTTACATTTTTTTCTTAATAGAATTTACTATTTCTTGCGTCCATTGTGTTTCGCTATATTCTGGAAACTGTTCTTTAAAAACGGAAAAAGACTTAAAGTTTTGCTTTAGAGCGTCAATAAGCGTAATTCTTGCATTTATTAAATCATTTGCTAGTAAATATAAACCCGGAATTTTATAATTTATTTCAGGACTATCTGGATAAAATTGTTTTCCTTGTGCTAATATTTGTAATGCAGCAGGAATATCTTCATTATACGTTGCAATAGTAGACCAGTTTAACCACGTCTCTAGTTCGTAATTTCCTAAGTCTACCGCTTGTTTATAGGCAAAATCTGCTTGGTCATAATTTTCTAGCTCCGTATTTATTTTAGCGCATTTTTTCCAGTAAATTGGGCTTTCGCCATCTATGTTTAGGGCTTTGTTAATATAGTATAGCGCTTTATTGTAGTTTTTTCTGTTCATATAAAAACGGGTTATTGCTAACCAGCCTTTATCTAAAAGAGGGTCTTCATGAACGGTTTGGTAATAATAATACTTAGCCATGTCATAATCTTCTAGTTTTTCGTAACATTTTCCAATGCGCAAAAAAGCATGAGATGTTGGGTCTTCTATTTTTATAGTAGTTTCATAATTTTCTATTGCTTCTTTGTATTTTCCAAGTTTTTCTAAAACTTTTCCTTTTTCAAAATAAGCGCCAATAAAACTATCATCAGATATTATTGCAAAATCAAAAGCAGCAAGAGCTTCTTTATACATTTTTTCTGCATAGTATTGTTTTCCTAATTGATGCCATGCAACTTCGCAATACGGGTTTCTATCTAAATAATCATTTAAGTAAAGAATAGCTCCTTCATAATCTTCTAGAAATTCAAAACAATATATTACATTGTAGAGAGAAGAATAATCTTGCTCATCAAAGGAGACACATTTCATGAAATTTTCTTTAGCTTTTTTAAAGTCGTCCATGAAAAGGTATTCCATTCCTAAAAGGGAGTGAATATCAAAAGTGTTGTCGGATAATTCTAATGCCTTTTTTAAAAGCTGTATTGCACCTTGATGATTATCTTTTTTAGAAAAAATATTTGCTCTTTGAATATAGATTTCTTCGTTACTATTATCTAATAGCTGCAGTTTATCTAAATGCTGTTCTGCTTCTTCAAAATTATTTTCAAACACCATAACTTCCACATCTAATAGTTTTAGTTCTATAGAATCTGGATGTTGTTTTAAACTTATTTTAATGGCTTTTTTAGCTAAAGAAATTTTTCCGTTGTTTAGGTAATGATGAATGATATCTTCAAAATCTTCTGAGTCAAAGAAATAAACATCATCTGTCTTTAACATGGATTCAAACTTCGCTATAGGCTTGTTAGGCCTTTCGTTAGATTCTAATGCCATAGGAACATTTTTGTTTGTGTATAGAATTAAAAGTACGCTATTGCTAGTACTTTATCTTCCTTATTACAGCTATATTATTAACAAATTAGTTAACAAATTATTGCAGATGTGTATCCAGAATAGAAAGAATTATAGCGCATCCAAGCTCTATTTCAGTTGTTGAAATGGTTAGGGGAGGAGAAATTCTAATTGCTTTAGGTTCAAACAACAACCAAAAAAGTATTAGCTTTTGTTTGGCAGCTTCTATTATTATTTTGGTGGCTAATTCTTCATTTTCTACAAGTATAGCGAGCATTAAGCCTTTTCCTCTTACTTCTTTTATAAGTGGGTGAATTAGTAATTTTTTTAATAAAATTTCTTTTTCTACAGCTTGTTGTATTAGGTTTGTTTTTTTTAGTTCTGATAAGGTAGCCAAACTAGCAGCAGCAATAACTGGGTTTCCGCCAAAAGTGGTAATATGCCCTAATTTGGGCTTGTCTTTTAAAGCATCCATTATTTTTTTAGATGCTACAAAAGCACCAACTGGCATTCCAGATGCCATTCCTTTTCCTATTACTAAGATATCTGGAGTGCAATTGTAATGTTCAAAAGAAAACCATTTTCCTGTTCTGCCAAATCCTGGCTGAATTTCATCTAAAATTAAAAGAGCACCAACTTCTATACAACGTTCTTTTACTTTTCTTAAATACTCTTTTATGGGGACAATAAAACCTGCACCACCTTGAATGGTTTCTAGTATTACCGCGGCGGTTTTGGTAGTAATTTTTGTTATATCTGGAAAAGAATTAAAAGAAATATAATCAATATCTGGTATAAGAGGTCTAAAAGGAGCTTTGCGTTCTTCTAATCCCATTAAGCTTAAGCTTCCCATAGTATTGCCATGATATGCATTTTTTGCAGCAATTATTTGGGAGCGACCAGTAAATTTTCGTGCTAATTTAAGAGCGCCTTCTACTGCTTCGGTACCAGAATTTACCAGATATGTGGAATTTAAGGTTTTAGGTAGAATTGAAGCTAGTTCTTTTGCATATTTAACTGCTGGTTCTTGGATATATTCTCCATATACCATAACATGCATATACTTTGCTATTTGTTTTTGGATAGCATCTACAACAGTGGGGTGGCAATGCCCTAAAGTACAAGCAGAAACACCCGCAACAAAATCTAAATGTGCGTTGTTTTCGGAATCATAAATAAATGAGCCTTTTGCATGAGATATTTCTAGAGCTAGTGGGTGAGGAGAGGTTTGTGCTTGGTATTTTAAAAAATCATCTTTCATAGTATAATACGATAATAAAGTTGGCTTTTAGCTTTTAGCTCTTAGCCTTTGGCTTTTTTTAAAATCAACAACTTTTTACTCTATTTGCACTTTAGCTTTTTTAGGCTTGGTAGCTTTGTTATTAGTATTATTTGAAGTGCTTTTGTTAACTGGGTCTCCTTCGTTTTTACTTCGTTCTTCTTCTTCGGCATCAATGTCTATAGGGTTGCTTATACCTCTTATAACTACTAGTTCTATGTTGTTATCATCTTCATCAAAGATATCTTCTTTGGTTAGTATCCTTTCATCTCCTCTCCAGATAAAACCTTTTAGTTTTCTACTGTTTTCTGGTAATTCTGTTTCCGGAAATATGGTTCCATCAGGATTTGTTTTAAAAACTAAATCTTCTACGTCATTATTGGCCATTGTAATGCGTATTTCGCTACAAATAGTTTTGTTAATTCCAATAAGCTCGTCATCGTCATTGTACATGTAGTATATGACTTCAGTATTTTTAATTAAATCAATTATTTTAAGCTCATTTTCTTCAAACTTACCAAATAAATCTTTCCCTTTTGCTTGGTTAAAACCTGTTTTTCCTATAGTATCTTGCGAAATAATAAAAGCATTATTTAAAACCTTTAAGGAGTCTAGTTTTTCTGTTTTTAGATTAGATATTAAATGAATACTATCTCCTGTCATCTGGTTTTCACCATTCCAGAGTATTGGATTTCTTATAAGTTGCGTAATTCCTGTTTTTTGTTCAGAATGTATAGAATCGCACTTACCACTTAAATCTTTCTTGTAAAATTTAGCATTTCTAAATGCTCTTAAAATACGTTCTTCCGGTTTTCCAGTTATCATTAGGGTGTCTCCATGCATGTATAAGGAGTCTTTTTCCATAACACTTATAGAAACGGCTCTTTTTGTAGCAAAAAGAGAATCTTTTGCTTTGTAAACCTCTGCATAATGAGCTCTTATTAAACCATTATTTATAGTATCTGTTACTACTATATTATTAGTGGCAGATGCAAATTCTTTAGCTTTGTTAAAGTAAACGCTATCTCCTTGAATAATACGATCATTATAGTCTATCCTTGTATTTTTTATGCCATAACCGCTTTCTATTTTTGTGTCATAAAAACCACGCTCGCAATATATTTTATAGGACTTTCCTATGATGGTAGATGGACCATACATGTACGCATTTTTAGAAGAAGTATAATAATCTAATTGTTCAGAATCTAAGGTGTATTCTGGGTTTTGTACATGAACACTATCTAAAAATTGATATTTTTTAGTTTCCATAAAGTACTTTCCAATTTCACTTGTTAGTGTATTGGCAGAATCTACAACAGTACCAAAGTCTTGGTAAAAAGCTTCTTGCTTTTCACGGTCTAAACGTAGCGTATCTGTTTTTAGGGTCATGTCTGTATTTTCTAATACAACACTTTCATAGGCTTTTGCAAGTTTTATATTGCCATCATATTCAATTTTTCCACTAGTCATTTTTACAGAGTCTCCTTGCTGTAAACGTATATTTCCTATAGCTTTTAATCTGTTTTCATGCTGATAAAAAATAGCAATATCGCACCATAAATCTGCTCCTTGATGCTCAAATTGTACTTGCTTTTCATCTTTACTAAAAATAGAAGCTCCAGGATATTTTACTTCATTTTTTGTAAAATTGGCGCCATAAACAATATTAATTTGATTGCTTTCTTCTGTGTTAGTGTCTTGTGACCATATTACAGTAGAAATTAGTAGAAACAGTATAGTGTAGTATTTTTTTTGCAATGCAATTTTTTTTCAAAAATAGGATTTTTTAAAAGAGTGTTACCACCTTTAGGATACATTTAATACAGTATGTAAAAAAAAGAGCCATTTTTTAAATGGCTCTTTTTTTATCTGTGTATTGTTTGTGTTCTGTCTGGACCTACAGAAACTATTTTAATTGGCACTTCCAATTCTTTTTCTAAATAGTTTATATAGTTATTTAACGCTTCCGGAAACTCTTCTGGGCTTCTCATTTTTGTTAAATCTTTATCCCAACCATCCATTTCTGTGTAAATAGGGGTAACGTTTTCTGGTTCTATATTATAAGGTAAATGTGTAATAGTTTCTCCTTTGTACTTGTATGCTGTACAAACTTTTAATTTAGGAAAACCACTAAGAACATCTCCTTTCATCATCATTAGTTCAGTAACGCCATTCACTCGTACTGCATATTTTAGAGCTACTAGATCTAACCATCCGCAACGTCTTGGTCTTCCTGTTGTAGCGCCAAATTCATTACCAACTCTTCCCATAGTTTCTCCATCGGCATCAAATAATTCCGTTGGGAAAGGGCCGCTACCTACACGTGTAGTATATGCTTTGAAAATTCCAAATACACCACCAATTTGGTTTGGAGCAACACCTAAACCAGTACAGGCACCTGCTGCAGTAGTATTAGAAGATGTTACAAATGGGTAGGTTCCAAAATCAATATCTAATAAAGAACCTTGCGCACCTTCTGCAAGTATTTTTTTACCTCCTTTTTGCGCTTGGTATAAGTACTCTTCGCTATCTATGAAAGTTAATTGTTTTAATTCTTCTACAGCTTCAAAAAATGCAGTTTCTAATTCAGGTAAATCGTACTGAATATCTACATTGTAAAAACCAATCATGGCTTCATGCTTATCGGCTAGGGTACGATATTTTTCTTTCCAATCCGATAATTCTAAATCACCAATACGCATTCCGTTTCTACCGGTTTTGTCCATGTATGTTGGACCAATACCTTTTAATGTAGAACCAATTTTTGCTTTTCCTTTAGAAGCTTCCGAAGCAGCATCTAATAGTCTATGCGTAGGTAAAATTAAGTGTGCTTTTCTAGAAATTAATAATTTAGATTTAAAATCTATATTAAATTTCCCTAGAGCATCTAATTCTTTTTTAAATATAACAGGGTCTATAACAACACCATTACCAACAACATTCATAGCTGTTTTATGAAAAATACCAGAAGGAATTGTGTGTAAAACGTGTTTAATTCCGTCAAATTCTAAAGTGTGTCCTGCGTTTGGACCTCCTTGGAATCTTGCTATGATATCATAGTCCTTGGTTAGTACATCAACGATTTTTCCTTTTCCTTCGTCTCCCCATTGAAGCCCTAACAATAAATCTACTGCCATTTAAGTAATTAGTTAATTGGTTTTATTATTTGTTTTATTTTTTGTTCCGTAAAAATATAAGGAGTGGTTGTTAATTTTAATATCAAAAACCTCTTCTATTGTTTTTTTTATAGATTGAATACGAGGGTCGCAAAACTCCATAACCTCGCCAGTATCTGTTAAAATCACATGGTCGTGCTGTCTGTCAAAATAAGATTTTTCGTATTGTGCCTGGTTTTTCCCAAATTGATGCTTACGTACCAATTTACAATCCATAAGAAGTTCTATGGTATTGTATAATGTAGCTCTACTTACACGATAGTTTTTGTTTTTCATGTTAATGTAGAGAGATTCTATATCAAAATGGTCTTCACTATCGTATATTTCTTGAAGAATAGCGTAACGTTCGGGTGTTTTTCTATGACCATTTTCTTCTAAGAAAGTGGTGAAAACGTTTTTTACAATGTCTTGATTCTTGTTCTGAGCCATACTCTTTTACAGCATTAATTTACAAATGTACAGCTAAATTTTGATACATTCTTCTATAGTCTTGTTACTTTATGAATGCCATTAATTTGTTTTAGGTTTCCTATTAATTTTTTAAGGATAGCTATATTTTTTACAACTACAGTAATTTTTCCTTTAAAAGTGCCGCCATCTGTACTAAAACTTAAATGTTTAATATTAACATGCATATTTTTAGATATCATCTCTGTAATTTGACTTACAAGGCCTAAGTTGTCTATACCTGTAAGCATAATGTCCGATTTAAATTCTTCTTGAGAAGAGTCTATCCACTTTGCACTTATTATTCTATAGGCATAGTTAGATTGTAGTGAAATAGCATTTGGACAGTTTTTTTTATGCACTTTTATACCGTCAGATACGCTAACGAAACCAAATACGGGGTCTCCAGGAATTGGGTTACAACATTGTGATAAGGTGTAATCTAGTTTTTCTTCTTCTTTCCCAAAAACTAATACATCATATTTACTTGTTATTTCCTCTTTATCTACATTTTCTGGAGCAGGATTTCTTCTAATTTTATTTTTAAAGAAACTTATAAAGGCATTGCTATAGGAAGAAGCAAAATCTTTAATCATTTGGTTGTCTATAGAGCCTATTCCTATTCTATAAAACAAATCTAAACTTGTTTTTAGCTTAAAAAAGGTAACCATTTTGTTTATAGTGTCTTCATTAAGAGTAATTTTTTGCGATTTTAATTTTCTGCGTAAAATTTCTTTACCCTCCAGTGCCATGGTTTTTTTCTCTTCTCTTAAGGAAGATTTAATTTTGGCTCTTGCTCTTGCCGTTGTGGCATAATCTAACCAGTTTTGATTAGGTTTTGCTTGTTCTGAAGTTATAATTTCTACTTGATCTCCACTATTTAGAGTAGTATTTAAAGGTATAAGTTTTCCATTTACTTTTGCCCCACGAGTTCGCATACCAACTTGGGTGTGTATACTAAAAGCAAAATCTAAAGGAGTGGCTCCTTTAGGTAAAGACTTTAATTCTCCTTTTGGGGTAAAAACAAATATTTCTTTAGAGTATAAGTTTAGTTTAAATTCTTCAACAAAATCTACAGCATTAGTATTTGCATTTTCTAAAGCTTCCTGTAAACGATTTAACCAAACTTCTATCCCTTGTTCTTTTTGGTCTCCATGTTTATATTTAAAGTGTGCAGCATATCCTTTTTCTGCAATTTCATGCA
Source organism: Maribacter vaceletii (assembly GCF_003634105.1). Classification (GTDB taxonomy): domain Bacteria; phylum Bacteroidota; class Bacteroidia; order Flavobacteriales; family Flavobacteriaceae; genus Maribacter_B; species Maribacter_B vaceletii. The sequence goes on from NZ_RBIQ01000012.1 coordinate 34,533, forward strand.
TTCGCTCACTTCTAATTTGCACCTCTACCCAACGTCTTTTTGGCCCCATTACCGTTATATGTAGCGCTTCGTAACCTGTAGATTTTGGGGAAGAAATCCAGTCTCGTAAACGTACTGGGTTAGGAGTAAAGTGGTCTGTTACTATGGAGTATATTTTCCATGCTAAAAACTTTTCATTTGCTCGATCCGATTTATAAATTATTCGGATTGCAAACTTGTCATATATTTCATCAAAAACAACATTCTGAACCTTCATTTTCTTACGAATAGAAAAGATAGATTTCATTCGTCCTTTTATGATGTAGTTTAGTCCTTCTTTCTTTAATGAAGTGTCAATTACTTCAGAGAAAGCATCAATATATGCTAGATTATCTTCTTTTGAATCTTCTATTTCACTTTTAATATCTCTATACACATTAGGCTCTGTGTATTTAAGACTTAAATCTTCTAGTTCTGTTTTAATATTGTAGAGGCCAATTCTATGTGCTAATGGCGCATAAATATAAAGGGTTTCTGAAGCTATTTTAACTTGCTTATGCTCTGGCATGGAATCCATAGTAAGCATGTTGTGGTAACGGTCTGCAATTTTAATAATAATAACTCTTACATCATCATTGAGAGTTAATAGCATTTTTCTAAAGTTCTCCGCTTGTTGGGAGATATTCATGTCCTTTTTTAGATGTGCAATTTTTGTTAACCCATCTACAATACGTGCAACGGTTTCTCCAAACATGCGGTCTATATCATCTAGCGTATATTCCGTATCTTCAACCACATCGTGCAATAAGGCAGATGCTATAGAAACAGCATCTAAACCAATTTCTGATGCAACAATTTTTGCAACTGCTATAGGATGAAAAATATAAGCTTCGCCAGATTTTCTGCGTTGGTCCTTATGAGCATCTACAGCAATTTCAAAAGCAGAACGTATTAGCTTCTTATCATCATCAGATAATGTTTGGTAGCTAATACGAAGCAACTCTTTATACTGCTTTGCAATTTGTTTATTCTCTTTTTCTATTTCTACATCCGTCATACTACATTAAATTTAATACATTCTTTATTGGTATACAACAAAAACTATTCCTTTAAATTGCGTATTCTTTTAATTAATGGAGGGTGAGAGTAGTGCATAAAAACATATGCTGGATGTGGGGTAAGATTACTTAAGCTATTTTCTGAAAGTTTTTTTAAACTACTAATTAGTGGAGTTGCTGCATAAGTGTTTTTAGCATAATTATCTGCTTGGTATTCAAATTTTCTAGATATACTATTAATTACTAATCCTGTTACTTCTGAAATAGGACTATATAATATGCCAAAACTTATTAGTGCTGCATGGAAACTTGGTTTTAAAACGCCAATAGCTAAAGATATTTCTGGATTATTAACAAATAAAGAAAGAATAAAAAGCATAAAACCAGTAAGTGCTATAGAGGAAACTAAATTAAAAATTATATGCTTTCTTTTGTAGTGACCAACTTCATGTGCTAAAACAGCTACAATCTCCTCTTCTTCTAAATCGTTCACTAAAGTATCATATAATGTTACTCTTTTTTCTTTTCCAAATCCAGAAAAATAAGCATTTGCTTTTGTGGATCTTTTGGATCCATCTATTATATAAATATTGTTTAAAGCAAACCCTACTTTATGAGCATAAGCTTCTATCTTGTTCTTTAATGTTCCTTCTTCTATTGGGTGTTGTTTATTAAATAAAGGAACTATTAATTTACTGTAAAAGAGATTCATGAATATTGTAAATAGTGTTATTAATACCCATGCATAAATCCAAAAATTGGTATTTGCCCATTGAAAAAACCATATTATTAGTGATAAAACTCCCCCGCCAACAATAGCCATCATTACCCAACTTTTTATTTTGTCTAGAAAAAACAGAGCGCGTGTAGATTTGTTAAAGCCAAATTTTTCTTCAATGGTAAAGGTTTGGTAATAGGAAAAAGGAGTAGTAATAATATCACTTCCAATTAAAATAATTCCAAAAAACAGTAGTGCTTGTATAATTACATTACTGGTAATGGAACTTACTAATTGGTCTACAAAGTTAAATCCTCCAAATAGTAAAAACCCTATGGTTAGAAATAAAGAAAATGTAGCGGTTAGTAGCCCAAAACGATAGTTGGTTTTTTTATACTCTTGCGACTTTTTGTAAGCCTCGTCGTCATAAACATCTTGCAGTTCTTCTGGAATAGCATCGTTATATTTTTTTGCATTTAAATAATCTAAAATTGTTTCTAGGATAAACTGAAAAAATAAGATTCCTAATATTATATAATGTAAAATAGTGCTATCCATTGTAATAAGTTCTGTTCTTAAGATGTTAGACGTTGTCTTTTTGCTTCAAAAATTAGTATAGAAGCAGATACGGATACGTTCATAGAGTCTATTTCGCCCTCCATAGGTATAATTATATTTTTTTTAGAAGCATTTAACCAAGTGTCAGTTAATCCTGTAGCTTCTGTACCTACAGCAATTGCAGTAGCTTTTGTATAATCCACATTTGTATAATTAACAGATGCGGTTAATGCCGCACAATAAATGTCTATTTTTTTGGTATTTAAAAAAGAAATAATTTCACTAGTATTAGCCATGGCAATAGGCACAGTAAAAACACAGCCTACGCTAGAACGTATAATATTGGGGTTGTACAAATCTGTTTTAGGGTTAGCAATTAAAACAGCATCTAAATTTGCAGCATCTGCAGTGCGTAATAAAGCGCCAATGTTTCCTGGTTTTTCAGGGGCTTCTGCTATAAGAATTAAAGGGGTTTTGTTTTTTAGTTTTAAATTTTCTAAAGTATTATTTTTACTTTCAACAAGAGCAACTATACCTTCAGTAGTACCTCTATAAGCTATTTTTTGATATACTTCTTTACTTACAGAAATTACCTCTTTGACAGTATTGTATTTATCTAATGATGCTTCTAGAGATAAAGAGGGTTCAAAAAATAAAGTGGAAATAATATAGCCTCCTTTTAGGGCTAATTCTAATTCTCTTTGACCTTCCACTACAAAAAGTGCTGCTTTTTTGCGTTCTCTAGATTTATCTTTGAGTAGCAATACTTTTTTAATTAAAGAATTTTGAAGACTACTTAAATGTTTAATTTTGCTCATTATTACAAAAATAGTGTAATTCAAACTTTAATAGAACTACTATATTAAAAATCAAAATATGATTAGAAAATCAATTATTGGAGTGTGTTTATCTTTTTTTCTTTTTTCTTGTAAAGAGAATACTAAAAAAGTAGAAAAAGTGAAACAAGAGGAAGTAAAAATAGAAACCTCTAATTTAAATGATTATCCAGATGTTTTTAAGAAAGTTCTTAATGCTCATGGGGGATTAGATGCCTGGAAAGAAAATAGTTTGTTAATTTTTGAAATTGCTAAAGAAGAATATGTTGAAAAACATTCTATAGATTTAAAGCTAAGGAGGGAGAGGGTAGATGCTCCAGATTATTCTTTAGGATTTGATGGAGAAAATATTTGGATGTTAAATGAGAAGAATCTTTTTAAAGGCGACCCTGTCTTTTTTCATAATTTATACTTTTATTTTTTTGCAATGCCATTTGTTATAGCGGATAAGGGAATTGTGTATAGTGAAACAGAAAATTTAGATTTTAATGGGGTCTCTTATCCTGGAATAAAAATTAGTTTTAATACCGGAGTGGGTACTTCTTCTAAGGATAACTATTTTTTGCATTATCACCCAGAAACTAATAAGATGGAATGGTTAGGGTATACGGTAACGTATCGAAGTGGAGAGGTTTCTGAAAACGTAAAGTGGATTCGTTATAATAACTGGCAAACTATTAATAACATAGTGCTTCCAAAATCTATTTCATGGTATAAATACGAAGGAAGGACTTTAATAGAACCAGACCATGTTTTAGAATTTACGAATGCTACTTTAAGCTCAAATAAAATAAAGGAAGACTATTTTAAAATGCCTAATAATGCTCAGGTAGTAAATAAAAAATAAGTTTACGTGTTAACATAATTAAAAGTTAAAAATACATTTATTCTATATTGGTAGTATTTTTTATAATTATTTTTAGAGTATCTTATGTGAGATTTTTTAATAATCCAATCTTTACTAATTATGCCAACATACAATTTAAAAGTTAACGGAGAAAAACAAGTAGTTGAAGCAGAGTCTGATACCCCATTACTATGGGCGCTTAGAGACAATTTAGATTTAGTAGGAACTAAATTTGGTTGTGGAATAGGACAATGTGGAGCATGTACGGTACATATAGATGGTACAGCAACAAGGAGTTGTTTATTACCCGTTTCCGCTTTAGAAGATAAAGAAATAACAACTATAGAAGGACTTTCAGAAAACGGTTCGCATCCAGTGCAACAAGCTTGGAAAGAAGTAGATGTGCCGCAATGTGGTTACTGCCAGGCGGGGCAAATAATGACAGCCTCGGCTTTTTTAGAAACTAACCCTAAACCTACAGAGGAAGAAATTAAAATTGCAATGAATGGTAATATATGCCGTTGCTCTGCATATAATCGTATACAAAGAGCTGTTGCAATTGCTTCAGAAAAAATAGGATAACCTTAAAAAACTAAAAAAAAATGGCAACAGAAAATAATTCTAATTTTAGTAGAAGAGGGTTTTTAAAAGCTTCCTCTTTAGCAAGTGGTGGTTTGTTAATTGGTTTTAACCTTTTTACAGCATGTAAACAAAAGGCAGAAATGCCAATAGATATAAGTAAATTAAATTTCGCAGATTTTAATGCATTTATTAAAATTGCGGAAAATGGTATGGTAACTATTTTTTCTCCAAATCCAGAAATTGGGCAAGGAGTAAAAACATCTATGCCTATGATTATTGCAGAAGAATTAAATGTAGCATGGAAAAATGTAGTTGTAGAGCAAGGTGTTTTAGATACCGAAAATTATACAAGACAAGTTGCTGGTGGTAGTCAATCTATTCGTTTTGGTTGGGATGCTTTACGCCAGACAGGAGCTACAGCTAGACAAATGTTAATTAATGCTGCTGCAGCAAAGTGGGGAGTAAGTGCTTCAGAATGCTCTGCAAAGGAAGGTGTAATTACAAATGCAAAAGGAGAAACTCTTGGGTACGGAGATGTTGTAAAAGAGGCTGCTTTATTAGAAATTCCAGAAAATGTAGCGCTTAAAGAACCAAAAGATTATACTATAATTGGTACAAAGGCTATAAATGTTGATATAGATGAAATTGTTAGTGGCAAACCCCTTTTTGGATTGGATTATAAGGAAGAGGGAATGGTATATGCATCTGTTTTAAGACCTCCAGCTTTTGGACAAGAATTAGAATCTTTTGATGCTACTGCTGCTAAGAATATTAGTGGAGTGGTAGATGTTATTACTATTGGAGAAAAAGCAAGAAATCTTTTAAATAGTGAAAAACCGGGTTGGTCTGTAAAGCTTAGTAGTAGTGATAAAGTAGTAGTTATAGCTAACTCTACATGGGCTGCTATGAAAGGAAAAAAAGCAATAAAAGCAGTTTGGAAAGAAGGAACGCCACTAGAAAGTACAGAGGCTCATGATAAAGAATTGGTAAAGTTACTAGATGGTAAAAAGTTTAGAACTATGCGTTCCGATGGCGATGTAAAAAAAGCTTTTGCGCAGGCAGATAAAGTATTAGAAAGAACTTACGAATCGCCATTTTTGCCACATAATTGTTTGGAACCTATGAATTTCTTTGCAAGTGTAGATGACGCTAAAGTAAGATTAGTGGGGCCAATACAAACACCTGAAGATTTAGCAACAGCAGTTTCTACTATGTTAGATAGAAGCTTGGAAGACATTAGTGTAAAAATGACACGTATGGGAGGTGGTTTTGGAAGAAGACTATATGGGGACTTTGCTATGGAGGTTGCAGAGATAGCAGATGTAATTCGTAAGCCTGTTAAAATGGTTTCTTCTAGAGAAGATGATATGACAACAGGAGTATATAGGCCTGCAATAAAATATAGAATTAAGGCTAGTGTAAAAAATGGAGAAATAACAGGATACCAGCTTAAAGAGGCCGCGGTAAATGGGAATATGTATGGTTTAATTCCTAATTTTTTTCCAGCTGGTGCCATAGAAAATTATCAAGTAGATGTAGCTAGCTTAAAAAGTAATATAACTACTGGTGCATGGCGAGCTCCATACACTAATTTTTTATCCTATGCTGAGCAAAGTTTTTTTGATGAATTAGCAGAAGTGATAGAGAAAGACCCTGTTCAAATGCGATTAGATTTACTACAAAAAGTAAAAGGTACTAAAGATGATAAAATTCAATATTCACCAGAGCGTTTAGAAGGAGTAATAAATTTAGTAGTTGAAAAATCTGGATATAGAACACCAAAAGAAGGCGTTTATCAAGGTTTTTGCGCTTACTATTGTCATAATACTCACGTAGCTGAGGTTGCCGATGTGGTTATGGAGAATAATAAACCTGTAGTAAAAAATGTTACTGTAGCGGTAGATTGTGGTATAGTGGTTAATCCGCTAGGAGCAATAAATCAAATAGAAGGTGGTGTAGTAGATGGTGTTGGACATGCTATGTATGGCGATTTTAAATTTAAAGATGGTATGCCAGATAGTAGTAATTTTGGAACTTATCGTCTTATTCGTAATAGTGAATCTCCTAAAGTGGCAACGTACTTTGTAGAAAATAATTTATCACCTACTGGTTTAGGAGAACCAACTTTGCCTCCTGCAGGAGCTGCTGTTTCTATAGCAATTACTAAAGCAACAGGTAATAGAATATATAAGCAACCATTTACTAAAAATATGGTGGCAAAAGAAATAATTGGGTAATTAAGAGGTGTTAAGATGAATGTTTTGTTTTTTGGAATTACCAGAGATATTGTGGGAACTTCCGAATTGTTAATTTCGGATTTAGTAAATAAACCTACGGTAAATGATTTAAAAGAATATTTAAAGACTAGATATTCCGAATTTTCTAAATTAACATCCTTTGCTGTAGCTGTTAATAACGAATATGCTAAAGATAATGTACCTTTAGAACGGAATGATGAAATTGCAATTATTCCACCAGTAAGCGGAGGATAATGAAGAAATTAAATATACAAATAGTAGATACAATAGATACTTCCAATATATATGCAAAATTATCGCATGCACATAGTGGAGGTATTTGTGTTTTTATAGGTACAGTTAGGGAGTTTACAAATAACGAAGAGGTTATTGCGCTAGAATTTGAAACCTACAAAGCAATGGCTTTAAAAGAAATGCAAAAAATTGCAGATGAGGCTGTTAAAAAATGGAATCTAAACAGTGTAGTTATGGAACATGCTGTTGGTGCAAAAAAAGTAGAAGAGCCAGTGGTTATTGTTGGTGCTTCTGCAGCACATAGACCAGAATGTTTTGAGGCTTGCCGTTATTTAATTGATACCTTAAAGGAACGAGTTCCTATCTGGAAAAAAGAAATGTTTAAAAATAAAGAAGTTTGGGTATCTGCCCATCCATAGTTATGTTAATAGATAATCATAATAGAACCATTAATTATTTGCGTTTAGCGGTAACAGACCGTTGTAATTTAAGATGCAATTATTGTATGCCTTCTGAGGGTATAAATTTTGCACCTAACAATGCCTTATTTACAATAGAAGAATTATCTAAGTTAAGTTCTATTTTGGTTAGTCAAGGTATAGATAAAATTAGAATTACAGGAGGAGAACCATTTGTTCGTAAGGATTTGATGGTCTTGCTGCGGCATCTTTCAAACTTAGAGGGTTTAAAAGATATTTCTATAACTACTAATGCAACAGTCATTGGGCCATACATAAATGAGCTTAAAGAATTAGGAATAAAAAATATTAATGTAAGCTTAGATGCTATTAATAGAGATACTTTTGAGCGTATTACTAGAAGAAAAGAGTACGAAACAGTACATGCAAATATTCTTAAGTTAATTACAGAAGGATTTAATGTTCGTATTAACTTTATAGCACTAGAAGGGCAAAATACACAGGATATACTTCCTATTTTAGAGTTAACTAAAGATTTTGATGTTTGTGTGCGTTTTTTGGAAGAAATGCCATTTAATGGTGGAACAAAATCATTCTCTAAATTAAAGTGGGATTATAAGCACATTTTAGAACATATTAAAGAAGGTTTTCCGGATTATTTTAAATTAGAATCCGAGAAAACATCGACTTCTATTAATTATAAAATACCTGGTTATAAAGGCACTTTTGGCGTAATTCCTTCTTTTAGTAGAACTTTTTGTGGGAGTTGTAATAGATTACGTATTTCTGCCACCGGAGATGTAATTACTTGTTTATATGCAAAAGCTAGCTCTAACTTAAGAGATATTATGAGAGGCGAGAACTCTGAAGAGGGAATTAAAGCCGAAATTCTAAAAGCTGTTGGGAGCAGAGCTAAAACAGGTTTTGAAGCACAAGAAAAATATAAAAATGTTTTTTCTAATTCAATGACATCAATAGGAGGGTAATGAGTACTAAACTTACACATATAGATGAAGCTGGTAATGCCGTAATGGTAGATGTTTCTGATAAAGTAGAATCACCACGTTTAGCTATTGCATCAGGGAAAGTGATTTTTCCAGAAGTAGTTTTTAAAACCTTATCAGAAAATCAATTTTCGGGTAAAAAAGGAAGCATTTTACAAACTGCAATAATAGCAGGAATACAGGCAGTAAAAAAAACATCTGAGTTAATTCCTCTTTGCCATCAAATAAATTTAACTAAAGTACATATAGATATAGAGCCAGGAACTAATGAGTTGTTGGTTAGTTGTACCGTAAAATGTACAGAAAAAACAGGAGTAGAAATGGAAGCTTTAACAGGTGTTTCTGTAGCAGCATTAACTATTTATGATATGTGTAAAGCCTTATCTCAGGATATTGTTATTTCTGAAATTAAATTAGAGAAAAAAACAGGAGGAAAAAATGATTTTGAAAGATAAAATATACGGTTTAGTTCTATCTGGAGGTAAAAGTACCCGAATGGGACAAGATAAAGGATTGCTGTCTTATCATGGAATCCCTCAAAGGGAATATTTATATGAAATGTTAAGTTCTGTTTGCGATAAGACTTTTATGAGTATTCGTAAGGAACAAACATCGGAAATTAGTACAGGTTTTAATGTTATTATAGATAAAGATGAATATAAAGGGCCTTATAATGGGCTTTTATCTGCTTATAAAGAACATCCAGATGTTGCTTGGTTAGTATTGGCTTGTGATTTACCTTTAATGAATGTTACTTCTCTAAAAGAACTAATAGCTTCTAGAAATACAAAAAGGAATCCTTTATCTACGGCTTTTGCATTAAAGGAGAATCCTTTGCCAGAACCATTATGCGCTATTTGGGAGCCAGAAGCACTAAAACAATCTGTTACTTACTTGGAAGCAGGCAATGGTAGTTGTCCACGTAAATATTTAATTAACAGTGATGTGGAATTAGTTTTTCCTACTAATGAACATGTCTTGTTAAATGCAAATTCAGTAGAAGATTATGAAAAAGCGCTGGAGAAAATAGCTGTCTCATGAGTGAGAATAGATACAGTAGGCAAATTCAATTAAAAAGTTTTGGAAAATTAGCGCAAGATAAATTAGCAAATGCTAAAGTTTTGGTAATTGGCGCTGGTGGTTTAGGTGTACCTGTTTTAACATATTTAAACGCCATGGGAGTTGGTGAAATTGGAATTGTAGATAATGATACGGTTTCTATAACCAATTTGCATAGGCAGGTTTTATATGATGAGTCAGATGTAGGGACGCTAAAAGTAACTGTAGCAGCTAGGAAATTAAATGAACAGAATTCCGCCACACAAATTAAAACTTTTGCGACTTTTCTTAATGTTGAAAATGCTCTAAAAATTATTAGAAATTATGACTGCGTTGTAGATGCTTCGGACAATTTCCCAACAAGATACCTTGTAAACGATGCTTGTGTTATCCTAAATAAACCTTTTGTTTATGGTGCTTTGCACGATTTTGAAGGGCAGGTAAGTGTTTTTAATGCAGATGGTAGTCCAACGTATAGGTGTTTGTTCCCAACCATGCCAAAAGAAGATGAGGTTCCAAATTGTAATGATAATGGCGTTTTAGGAATACTGCCAGGAATTATAGGTAACCTTCAAGCTTTAGAAACAGTTAAGTTAATTACCGGTATTGGAGATTTACTCTCAGGGACTTTATTAATTTTTGATGCTTTAGCTCAGCGAACTCAAAAAATAAAATTTCCAGTTGTAGAAGAGAATCTATTAATTAAAGAATTACAGACTAGTTATAGTTTTAGTTGTGAAACAATTCTAGAATCTATTGAAGCTATTGGTTTACAAGATTTGTTAGCCGATAAAAATATACAACTTATTGATGTTAGGACAAATAATGAATATGAAGATGAGCATCTTATTGGGGCTGTAAATATTCCGTTAGATGAAATAGATGACCGATTAAAAGAACTAGATATAGCGTCACCAGTTTATTTTATTTGTCAATCTGGTATACGCAGTAAAAAAGCTTTGCTAGAAGTAAAGAAACAATTTCCAGAAGCTATTTGTATTAATGTAAACGGAGGAATGAATAAATTAAATTCCTTTGCTAACTATGCCTAAATATATTATTACTAATGATAAATTTTGAGGATGCCTTTACTAAGGTATTAGAAAATACTAAAGATTTTGGAGAAGAGACTGTTACATTAAAAAACAGTGTTGGTAGGGTATTAGCCGAAACAATTTATGCAGACCGTGATTTCCCGCCTTTTAATCGTTCAACTAAAGATGGTATTGCACTAAATTATAAATCTATTTTAGAAGGGAAAACGGAGTTAAAAATAGAGGGTATTTGTAGTGCAGGAATTCCGCAGCAAGAATTGAAAGAAGATTATAATTGTTTAGAGATTATGACAGGAGCTGTGTTACCTAAAAACGCAGATACCATTGTAATGTACGAACATGTTAGCATTACTGATGGTGTGGTTACCATAAATCAAATTCCAAAACAAGGAATAAATATTCATGCTCAAGGAACAGATGAAAAAGAAGGAGCTGTTTTATTATCTCCAGGAATACTAATAGATGCGGCTGAGGTTGGAGTTTTAGCAACAGTTGGTAAATCAGAAGTGAACGTTAAAAAAACACCAAAAATAACAGTTATTTCTACAGGAAATGAGCTTGTTCCAGTAGAAGAAAAACCATTACCACATCAAATTAGAAAATCTAATACTCTTTCTATAGAGGCAGCTTTGTACAAAGAGTATATTATTCCGGAACAGTTGCATTTAGCGGATAAAAAAGAAGAAATAAAAAAAAGTCTTTCCGTAGCGCTTAAGAATAATGACGCTCTATTGTTAAGCGGTGGTGTTTCTAAAGGAAAATACGATTTTATTCCAGAAGTTATGGAAGAATTAGGAGTAGAAAAAGTTTTTCATAGAGTGGCACAAAAACCAGGAAAGCCTTTTTGGTTTGGTATTCATAAAGAAACAGAAACTATTATATTTTCTTTCCCTGGAAATCCTGTTTCCACATTTGCTAACTACCATGTGTATTTTTTACCGTGGCTAAAAAAGAGTTTGGGATTACCACAAGATAATTTACAAGTGCAATTACAGGAGGAAATAGAAGCAAAACCTCCCTTAACAAAATTTGTTCAAGTAACTACTTTTTTAGAGAAAGGTTTGTTTTGTGGAAAACTCATAAATGGTAATGGTTCTGGAGATTTAACAACATTATCCAGAGCTAATGGCTTTGTTTGTTTGTCCCCTAGAGAAGATATTTATAAAATAGGGGAGTTAGTACCTTTCATAAAGGTAAAATAAATTATGAACATATCTTTTGTAGGATTACGTATGTTTTTTTACGCAAATAAGCTGATTTATTTTTGTTCTTTGTAAGGAATACCTCAAATAATATTGGTATTGCAAAGAATTTTATATCTTGTTAAAATATATAAAGAAACCATTAACTATCATTGAACCCCCTAAAGATGATAAAAAGCTACAGAAAAGAAAATTGGAAAGAAATTAAGTTTGACGACAAGATTTCTAAAAATGAGAAGTACAAGATTTCAAATTTTGGAAGAATCATTAATTGTAAAGGTACTACCGAGAAATTGGTTAAAGTAACTTATATTAATGGCTACCAGAATTTGCCTTTAAAACAAGAAGTGAATAAAAAATTAACTAGTAGATATGTACATAAGTTAATTGCAGAGCATTTTCTTGAAAAAAATGACGGTCAATATGTTATTCATTTAAACTACGATAAAAAGGATAATAGACTCGAAAACTTAAAATGGGCTACTAAAGAGGAGAAAGAAAAACACCAATTTAGTAATCCAGAATACAAAGAGGCTTCTAAAAGGCGTAGGTATTCAAAACTATCCGAAGCTAAAGTAAGGTTACTCAAGAAAAAAATAAATGATCCTAATAGGCGTACTAGGCTAAAAATGTTAGCGAAGCAATTTGGTATTTCTGAAATGCAGTTGTACAGAATTAAATCTGGTGAGAACTGGGGTTCTGTTGAATAATATTTTATAACGTTACAAATTGTTTTTTTTATGATAGCTAATCATAAGGGATACAACAGCATTATAGCTTTGTATTCCTTTTGTTTGATTGTTTGCTTTTAAAAAACTGTTGTATATAGTTTTAAATATTGGCTCTAGCGGATTTTCGTAAGTATCCCAAAAGTCTGCCATTTGTTTATAATTTTTTCTGACTCCAGGGTTTAATTCATCTAATAACTGCTTAACAAGTTCAGGGTCTTTTTTGTTTATATCATTTAAGCAATAACCTAAAGCATAAGCATATGCAGAATATTTAAAATATATATCAGAATTGCGAACAGTAACTAAATAACCAATAAAATTAGTTTCATTTTCTGCAGAATACCCAATTTGATGCCCAATTTCATGACCTGCAACTACAGGAAATCTAAATTTAGGTAATAATGCATTTACTTGCGCTTCATTAGTAAATGGGTTAAGATAGCCACCATACCCCATATAGGTTAGTCCTGTGCTAAAGAGCGATTTTTTTATGCTTGGTTTTTGGTAAGATAAAAAAGGATATTTTTTATTTAATTGATCGTAACCCTCTAAAGTTTTAGAAAATATTTCTTCTTTAGTGTAAGGGGAAGTTACGGGAGTTGTAGCGTCTTTTGTTATTTGTAATTGTGTGGCGTTAGTTTTGGCAATTAGTTTTTTAGTTAAAACAATAAGTTCTTCCTGCGTGTAATCTTCCTTTAAATGGAACTTTTTAGCAATAGGTTCTCTATAATAATTTAATCCCCATAGTAAATGAAAAGTAAAATAAACTATAGAGAGTATCATTATACAGTTTATAAAAAACACTTTTAAGTTTTTTCGTAAATACTTTCTATTGGTATAAATATATCCTAAACCTATAGCTAGTAAAGAAAAATATATAATATCTCCTATAGAAAAAGGAACCCATCCAAAAAGTGTTCTAAAGAAAGAGGATAGTATTGGGTATAGCCAATTGCTATAATATTTTTCTATAATCTCAGGGTGGCTTCCAAGCCACTTCACAGCAATAATTTGTGGTATTAATAATAAGGCAATGCTTCTATTTAGAGTTAATTTCAAATTATATTGATGTTATAAAATTATGAATACGTAGTGTCCTTTTCAAAATTAGCTAAATTCCTCGTAAGGTTGTTTATCAATCCGTATTTTTGAGTGATTAAAATAAAAAAAATGAGTAAAGAAATAAGAGAATTAGAACCTATAGCTGTTTGGAACAAGTTTGCAGATTTAAATGCAGTTCCAAGGCCTTCTAAAAAAGAAGAACGTGTTATAAATTTTATGCTTGCTTTTGGAGAATCTTTAAATTTAGAAACTCTTAAAGATGAGATTGGTAATGTTATAATTAGAAAACCTGCTTCTAAAGGTTTTGAAAATAAAAAAATGATAACATTACAGTCCCATTTAGATATGGTGCATCAAAAAAACAATGACACTATTTTTAATTTTGATGAACAAGGGATAGAAATGTTTGTTGAGGAAGATTGGGTAAAAGCTAATGGAACTACTTTGGGGGCAGATAATGGGTTAGGAGTTGCTACCATAATGGCATTACTAGAGAGTACAAATATAGAACATCCTGCTTTAGAGGCTTTATTCACGATTGATGAGGAAACGGGAATGACTGGTGCAATGGGTCTTAAAGGAGGTATTTTAAAAGGTGAGATTTTACTAAATTTAGATACCGAAGAAGATGATGAAATAGGTATAGGTTGTGCTGGAGGAGTAGATATAACTGCAAAACGTTCCTATTCTGAAAAGTCTCTTCCAAGGGGAGTGGTTCCTTATAAAATTGTTGTTAACGGTTTGCAAGGTGGGCATAGTGGTATGGATATTCATAAAGGTTTAGGGAATGCTAATAAAATAATGAATAGGGTTTTATATACTTGTAATAAGAATTATAATATAAGAATTTCTGAAATAAATGGTGGTGGTTTACGTAATGCAATACCACGCGAAAGTTCTACTGTTTTAATTGTAGATAAAGCCCATGCAAGTGCATTTGAAAAAGAAATAGAAAACTTAGCAGTTATAATAAAAAAGGAGTTTAAAATAACAGAGCCTAATCTTAATGTTACGTTTACTGTAGTTAAAAAACCTAAAAAAGTTATGGGATTACGTCCTCAAGAAAAACTATTCAATGCTATTTATGCAGCGCATAATGGTGTTTATAGTATGAGTGCTTCAATGCCAAATTTAGTAGAAACCTCTAATAATATTGCTAGAGTAACTGTTAAAAAAGGAGAGGTTGTCATAGCTTGTTTAACACGTTCTTCTGTTAATTCGGCTAAAGATGATTTAACAAACGTGTTAACAGCTACTTTTGAAATGGCTGGTATGGATGTTTCTTTGTCTGGAGATTACCCTGGTTGGAATCCTAACCCGGATTCTGCTATATTAAAAGTTTTGGTAAATAAATATGAAACAATTTTTAAAGAAAAACCAAATGTAGCCGCCTGTCATGCAGGTTTAGAATGTGGTATTCTTGGGCAAAATTATCCAAAAATAGATATGATAAGTTTTGGTCCAACAATTAAAGGAGCGCATTCTCCAGATGAACGAGTAAGTATTTCATCTGTTCAAAAATACTGGAAATTTGTTTTGGAAATTTTAAAAGATAGCCCAGAAAAATAATCATAAAAAAAGGCTTGCACATTGCAAGCCTTTTTTTTGGTTTAATTAAATTTTATTCTGCAATATCAGTGATTTCTAAATCAAAAACTAAATCTGCGTTAGGAGGAATAACAGCTCCTGCACCAGCTTCTCCATATCCTAAGTGTGGCGGTATAAATACACGTATTTTGTCACCAACTTTCATACTTAATAATCCTTCTTTAAATCCAGGGATTAGAGTTGCATCTGGACTATAGTCCATAGGAATTGCTTCATATCCGCGACCCTGTTTTCTCCTATCATCATATTTATTAAATTTTCTAGCAACTTCCTCATAATTACTATCAAATAAATTCCCATTAGATAAGTAGCCAGCATAAAAAACTTTTACTTTTTGTCCAACTTTTGGTTTGTCTCCTGTACCTTCTTTAATTGTATATACTTTTAATCCACTTGGTAATTCTGTTGCTTTTGTTTTCATTTCATTAAGCTCAGCAGCAAATTCACTTTTCATTTTTTCAAAAGCAGCAATTTTTTCTTCTTCACCTTTAAAATAAGAACTCATAACTTCAACGGCATCAAACTTTTTAGCAAGTTTCCCATTTCTTATAATACTAACTTTATTCATGACAATACTATCTAAAGGTCTGTCAGATTGTGTTTTTACTACAGCAATAGAGTCTACTATATCTAAACCTTCTACTACTTCGCCAAAAACAGTATGTCTTCCATTTAAAAAAGGGGTTTCTTTATGTGTTATAAAAAATTGACTACCGTTGGTTGTTGGTCCAGAGTTAGCCATAGATAAGATACCTTTTTTACTGTGCGTTAAAGAGTCATTAAATTCATCTTTAAATTTATATCCTGGGCTACCAGAGCCAGTTCCAGTAGGATCGCCACCTTGAATCATAAAGTCTTTTATAACTCTATGGAAAATAATACCGTCATAATATTTTTTTCCTTTAAATTCTTCGCTAACAAATGGACTTGTTCCTTCTGCTAAAGATATAAAGTTAGCAACAGTAACTGGAGTTTTTTCTTGTTCTAATTTTACAATTATATCTCCTTTAGTGGTTTCTATATTTGCAAATAATCCATCTCCTAATTCTGCATGTTTTCCAGATTTACAACTTGCTATTGCAAGAGTTATAACTATAAATGCATATACTTTTTTAATCATAATATTAATTTTAAATCTATTGGTTTTCTTTTTTAATTTTTAAAATGGAAATAGTTGCTTTTATAGGAAGGTTAATTCCAATTTTTTTATTGTCTCCGTGATAGCCATACGCTAAAGATGAAGGATATAAGAATGTTGCAGTTTCATTTTCTTTTAATAATTTAACACTATGTCTAAGTCCTGGAAATAGTTCTTGTAAATCTACTTTGTAATTAATAGTATCTATTTCTTTGTAAGAGTAAATAGTGTCATTGTTTACATTTAAAATGGTATAGGTCATGGTAACTAAGTCTTTTGGTTTAGCAGTATAGTTACTTTCATTATTTTTGGATGTATAAAAATACCAAGAACCTACATCGCTATGTATGTATTTGTTAATAGTATCTTTTTCAATAATATCTTTAAAGAGTTCTTCTTCTTCTTTTAAAAGTCTTTTGTTTCTAGCAACGGATTCTTTGATAATATTTCCTGAACTTTTTTTAACTGCTCTTCTTGGTTCTGGTCCTTTGCAACTTACAATAGCTAATAGGAATATAATTAGTGAGATGTTTTTCATGCGGTTAGTTCTTCTTTATAATTCTCTAATAAACTTACAAAATACCGCGTGGTAGCTTCAATAGAGTCATCACTTTTGCCTCCAGCAGCATTAGTATGGCCACCACCACTAAAATGCTTTCTAGAAAATTCATTCACAGAAAAATCTCCAATAGAACGTAATGATATTTTTAAAATACCTTCTTCTTTATTTTCAATAAATATGACAGCAAATTTTATTCCTTCTAAAGTTAAACCGTAGTTTACAAATCCTTCAGTGTCTCCTTTTTGATAGTTGTAAGTGTCTAACTCTTCTTGACTTAAGGTAATATAAACGGTATTAAATTCTCTTAAAATAACCATGTTTTTAAGAGCACAGCCTAATAGGTGCAGTCTGCTGGGTGTGTTAGCGTTATAGATTTTATGATGAATCTCGGCATTTTTAGCACCTTTTTTAATTAAGTCGGCAACAACTTCATGTGTTCTACTGGTAGTAGATGCAAATCTAAAAGAGCCAGTATCCGTCATTATTCCAGTATAAAGACAATTAGCAATTTTGGTATCAATCTTACTAACATCTCCCAGAAATTCAATTAAGTTGTACACCATCTCACAAGTAGAGCTCATACTAACATCAGAATACATAATACTAGCATAGTCTGCAGGTTCTTGATGGTGGTCTACCATAACAAAAGTTGCATTTGCTTCTTCTAAAAATGGTTGCATTTGTCCTATTCTTCCTAGATGATTAAAGTCTAAGGTGAAAATTACAGAAGCTTCATTAATACGGTCTTTAGATTGGTAGTTCTCTTTTTCAAAATTTAAAATACTATCATTTCCAGGAATCCATTTTAAAAACTTTGGGTAATCATTAGGCGAAACAATGGTTGCTTTATGCCCTTCATTCTGTAAGTAATGACAAAGGCCTAGAGTGGAGCCAATAGCGTCTCCGTCTGGGTTTTTATGAGGAACAATTACAATTTTTTGGGGTGTAGAAAGTAATGTTTTAAGTGTATTTATGTCCTTTAAATTCATGACGACGAATATACAATTTTATACTATAGTGGTAAATTAGAAAATGCTAATTTTGAGGAAGTTTTAAGATAATATTATACTTTTCTTGCTTGCAAAGTTATTAGCGCTGCCTTATACTATTGTAAAGAATAAGAAATAACTAACTTAATATACATAACAATTGTTCTAATGCTTGTGCATTGTAAGGAAAAACGTATTTTTGCGCAAAATTTAAAGACATGACAACAAATAGAACTTTTACAATGATTAAGCCAGATGCTGTTGAAAATGGGCATATTGGTGGTATTTTAGATAAAATTACAGCTGCTGGTTTTAAAATTGTAGCAATGAAATATACGCAGTTAAGCAAAAGAGATGCAGAAGCTTTTTATGCAGTACATAAGGAGCGTC
This sequence comes from Maribacter vaceletii, assembly GCF_003634105.1. Classification (GTDB taxonomy): domain Bacteria; phylum Bacteroidota; class Bacteroidia; order Flavobacteriales; family Flavobacteriaceae; genus Maribacter_B; species Maribacter_B vaceletii. The sequence continues at coordinate 52,822 of NZ_RBIQ01000012.1, forward strand.
CATTTTTTGCAGATTTAGTTACTTTTATGACTAGAGGTCCAATAGTATCTGCTATTTTAGAAAAAGAAAATGCGGTTGAAGATTTTAGAGCATTAATTGGAGCTACTAACCCAGCAGAAGCTGCAGAAGGTACTATTCGTAAAATGTTTGCAACTAGTATTGGAGAAAATGCTGTTCATGGTTCTGATAGTGATGAAAATGCAGCTATAGAAGGAAGTTTCCATTTTTCAGGAAGAGAAATTTACTAAATATAAAAATTTATTATTTTAAAAGCTGCTTATTTTTATAAGCAGCTTTTTCTTTATCTTAAAACCAGTTTTTTTACTACTTCTTTGCCTAACTCTTCATTTAGCATAGTAATAATTTTAGATTTTCCTTGGCTTAACTCATTCCTTAATACAGAGGAAGAAAGAGAAACAAATAAAGTTTCGTTTCGTAATTCTACTGCGGTAGTATAATTATTTACACCATTTCCCATTAAATTAATCCATGCCTCCTTAACATTAACTTTGTCCATGCCGCTTTGCAATTTATTTTCTTTAATAAATTCTTGTAAAGCTTCATTTAAAGGTAAATTACCAAACTTGCGTTTTGCCATTATTTAGTAATATTTATAGGGGTGAATTTTTTATAAGTATACATAATTTCTTTTTCGTTAACAACAGAGAGTGTTTTCTTATTTAAAGTAACTACTTTTTCTTTTCTTTTACTAACGGTATTCGATGAGTAATTTAAAAAGAAATTTGCATTCTCCTCTGTAATACTAAAAGTTTCGGCATCATTAGAGGTTTGGTAAGTGCCATTAAATTTTGGTTGTACTTTTTTTCTATATCCTGTGCTATCTAAAACGTGAATATAATCTAAGGTAGTACTCATTTTGTATTCTTTAGAAGTACCGTCCTTAAAAGTTACCTTTTGTATTTCCCAATATCCATTTAGGTTTTTTAAATCTTCTTTCTCTATTTTTGAGGAGCAGCTTATAAAGCATAGACTAGAAAGGATAACTAAAGTTTTAAGCATACTTATAATTTAAAAATTTTATAAGATTGATGTATGTTTTTTACCAGATTTTCAGTTCTTTCTGCATGGGTGTCGCTAATAAAAATTTGTCCAAAACTTTCATTATCTACTAAACTTATAATATGAGAAACTCTATTTTCATCTAATTTGTCAAAAATATCATCTAAAACTAAAATAGGAGTTGTTTTAGATTGTTCTTTAATAAAGTGGAATTGTGCAAATTTTAAAGCAATTAAGAACGACTTTTGCTGTCCTTGACTACCAAATTTTTTTACAGGGTAGTCATTAATTTTAAAACTTAAATCGTCTTTGTGAATTCCGCTACTAGTATATTGTAACGCTCTGTCTTTATCTACGGTAGTTTCTAATAACTGCAAAAGCGTTTGGTCTTTTAGTTTACTTTCAAAAGATATGGTTACGTCTTCCGTATTATTAGTTATAGCTTTATACTGTTCTTTAAAAATTGGAATAAAAGTATCTAGAAATTCTTGTCTTTTTTTAAATAGCAATGTACCATATTCATTAAGTTGTTCATTATATACAGCTAGGTTTGTGGCATCAAAAGTGTGGTTAATAGCAAAGTATTTTAATAGAGAATTCCGTTGCGAAAGTACTTTGTTGTATTTAATTAACGTAATTAAATATTCTTTGTCAGATTGGGAAATAACACCATCTATAAATTTTCTTCTAGTAACACTACCTTCTGCAATTAAGTCTCTATCGTAGGGAGAAATAATAACCAGCGGCAGCAATCCAATATGGTCAGAGAAGCGTTCATATGCTTTTCCGTTGCGTTTAATTATTTTTTTTGCTCCTTTTTTTAGACTGCTAACAATATGTTCTTCTTTTTTATTTTTTTTAAAAACACCATCAATAACAAAAAAGTCTTCATTGTGTTTTATATTCTGAGAAGTTATTGGATTAAAGTAACTTTTACCAAAAGATAAATGGTAAATAGCATCTAGAACATTTGTTTTTCCAACACCGTTATGCCCTACAAAACAGTTGGTTTTAGTGTCAAATTCAAAATTTTCTGAACTAAAGTTTTTATAATTTATTAAGGATAATTTATGTAGATGCATGCTTAATTTTCGGGTGTTTTATTCTAAATTCTCATAGAAACCTGCAAAATATCGAAAAATAACGAATAAATACCCACTTGAATTTCAATAAAAACTTTATTTTTGCGCGATCAATAAAATTTAAGATGGCAACATATAAAAAACGAGGATTTAAACCTAAAAATCAAGTAGAAGAACAACAGGTAGAGGAGCAAGAAAGTACAACTGCCGAAGTATTTAACACCTTAGATGAGAGTGCTTCTAAAAGTGAGGAATGGGTTTCTAATAATCAAAATTACATATTAGGTATTATTGGTGTAGTAGCAGTAGCTGTTTTAGGGTACTTAGGATATATGCAGTTTGTACAAAACCCTAAAGAGGCAGATGCTGCAAATGAAATGTATTATCCACAGCAACATTTTGATCAAGCTTTAGTAAGTACTACAGCAAAAGATTCATTGTTTACTTTAGCATTAAATGGTGCTGATGGTAAATATGGTTTTTTAAATATAATAGAAGAATATCACGGTACTAAAGCTGCTAATTTGGCAAATTATTCTGCTGGTATGTCTTACATGAATATGCAAAAATACCAAGAAGCAATTACGTATTTAGAAGATTTTTCTTCTGATGATGCTATTCTAGGAGCCTTAGCAAAAGGAGGTTTAGGAGATGCCTTTATGCAATTAGGACAAGCAAGTGATGCTTTAGGATATTATGAAAGTGCAGTTGCACATAGTGGTAATGAATACACAGCTCCAAAATTTTTATATAAAGCAGGAGTAACTGCTCTGGAATTAAACCAAAATGAAAAGGCATCAAAATTCTTTCAAAGAATTAAAGATGAATTTTCTGGTTCTGATGAAGCTCGTAGTATTGATGCCTTTCTTGGAATGGCTAAAAGTGAATAAAAATGGCTACAGCAAATAAAAATTTATCGGTTTACGATAAAACAACAATCCCAAATGCGAAAGATTTTCGATTTGGGATTGTTGTTTCTGAATGGAATACAGAAATAACTAGCGGACTTTATCTAGGAGCAGTAGAAGCTCTTAAAGATTGTGGTGCTATAGAAGAAAATATTGTTAAATGGGATGTTCCTGGTAGTTTTGAGCTTATTTACGGTTCCAAAAAAATGATAGCTACACAAGAGGTAGATGCTGTTATTGCAATTGGAAGTGTAATTCAGGGAGAAACCAAACATTTTGATTTTGTATGTAGCGGAACCGCTCAAGGCATTAAAGATTTAAATGTTTTGACAGATACTCCTGTTATTTTTTGTGTTTTAACAGACAATACTTTACAGCAAGCTATGGATCGTAGTGGAGGAAAACATGGTAATAAAGGTACAGAGGCTGCAATTGCTGCAATAAAAATGGCTGCTTTAGGCTAGTATTCCTAGTTTTTATACTTTTTTAACTTCTATATGTAGAAAACTTTAAAACTGTTAACAAATTTTAAGGTTCCTATTACGGCATTTTTTTTGATTTTAAGTAACTTTGATACAATGGGTATGCTTAGTAAAATCACGAAATTAGGTAAGAACAAGAAATTTGGATATTCTCCTCGTTTTTATGACGATAAAGGTGAAGGTAATCCTTATGAAATTGAACATAAGTTTGATAAGTATAGATCTACTGTAGGAAGAAATAGAGGGCTTAAAAGAAAGTTTAATAACGTTTTAGACGATGTAAAAAGAGAAGGTGATCGTAATCTTAAAAAGAGAATGGTAATTATCCTTGCTGTTTTAATCTTAATATTTCTATTTATTATCGATTTTGATTTATCCATATTTATAAGTTAACATGGCAGATATTATAAAACTTTTGCCAGACCATGTGGCCAATCAAATTGCTGCAGGTGAGGTTGTACAACGTCCTGCTTCTGTTGTAAAAGAACTACTAGAAAATGCAATTGATGCGGGAGCTACAACAATAAAACTTATTGTAAAAGACGGTGGTAAAAATCTTATTCAAGTTGTAGATAATGGTAAAGGAATGAGTGTCACAGATGCTCGTTTAAGCTTTGAAAGGCATGCAACTTCTAAAATACAAAAAGCCGAGGATTTATTTAACTTAAATACAAAAGGGTTTAGAGGAGAAGCTTTGGCATCTATAGCTGCAATTGCACATGTAGAGCTTTTGACCAAAACAGAGTTAGATGAAGTAGGTACCCAGTTAAAAATTGAAGGTAGTAAAGTAATTGCACAAGAAGTTACGGTTACTCCTAAAGGAACTTCAATGCTGGTTAAGAACCTTTTTTTTAATATACCAGCACGTAGAAATTTCTTAAAATCTAACCAAGTAGAACTTAGACATATTACAGATGAGTTTCATAGGGTAGCTTTAGCACATCCAACTATTGCATTTCATTTTTATAATAATGGTAGTGAGTTATTTAATTTGCCTATTGTAAATTTTAGAAAAAGAATAGTGCAAATATTTGGAGGAAAAGCTAATTCTAAATTAGTACCTGTTAATGAAGAAACCCAAGTTTTAAAAATTTCTGGATTTGTAAACAAGCCAGAATTTGCTAAAAAGAGTAGAGGAGAACAGTTCTTTTTTGTGAATGATAGATTTATAAAAAGCCCTTATCTGCACCATGCAGTAGTTGCTGCTTTTGAAGGGCTAATAAAACCAAATACCTATCCCGGATATTTTTTATGTTTAGAAGTGGATCCAGGTACAATAGACATTAATATTCATCCAACAAAAACAGAAGTTAAGTTTGATGATGAGCATACTTTATATGCTTTGTTACGTTCTACAATAAAACATAGCTTAGGGCAATTTAGTGTTGTGCCAGCCATAGATTTTGAACAAGACCCTAATTTAGATACCCCTTATTCTTATAAAAATAAACAAGCAGAAATACCGCAAGTTACAGTAGATGCTTCTTTTAATCCTTTTGCTAACGAGGTTGAAAAGCCAAAAAGCACTTCTAATGCAGCAGGAACTTCATTTGCAAATTATACTAAGCCAAGTAACAAAGGTTGGGAAAATTTATATGAAGGTTTAGGAACAAAAAAAGATGATAGTGCTCCTTTTACAAGTATGGAGTTTGAGTCTGAGGTTATTACTGGGTCTATATTTAAAGAAGAAAAGGTTGAAGATGAATCTGTTTCAACTACATTTCAGCTTAGGAGAAAATATATTGTAACCACTATTAAGTCTGGTATGGTAGTTATAGATCAAAGTAGAGCGCACCAAAGAGTACTCTATGAAAAATTCTTAAAAAATATTACTATTCAGGAAGCGGTAAGTCAACAATTGTTATTTCCTATTTCCTTACACTTTTCTACTACAGATGTTATTATATTAAAAGAAATACAAGGGCAGTTAATAAGTATAGGATTTGCTTTTAAAATAGTAGATAAAGAAGTTGTAGAAATAACAGGTGTACCATTACAAGTAGCAGAAAGTGAAGTAGAAATGGTTTTAGAACAATTAATTTTAGATTACCAGATGGAAATTACTGGCGATAGTTTTTCGCAAACCGATATTTTGGCAAAAACACTATCTAAAACTTTAAGTGTAAAAACTGGAACAGTATTAGGTGCAACTTCACAACAAGCTTTAGTAAACGATTTATTTGCTTGTAAGGTACCTGGCTTAAGTCCGTTTAATAAACCAACGTATGTTACTATTACAGAAAACGATATTGATAAAAAATTTATATAAATGGCTAGATTAACAGATGCTATTAAGCACTTACTTATAGTAAACATATTGTTTTTTGTGGCAACAGAGTTATATGGAGATCAAATGTACCAATGGTTCTCTTTATGGTTTCCTAAAAATGAAAATTTTGAATTATGGCAATTAGTGTCTCATATGTTTATGCATGGAGGTTTAATGCATGTTGGTTTTAATATGTATGCTTTATGGGCTTTTGGAACACCTTTAGAAAGAATGTGGGGCAGAAATAAATTTTTCTTTTTCTACTTTTCTGCAGGGTTAGGAGCAGCACTTATACATACAGGTGTAAATTATTTTTATTTTACACAAGGAATGGACGCTTTAGTAAGTTCGGGAATTTCAGAAACAGAAATTTTAAAAGTTCTTGCAAACGGTCAATACAATACAGATTGGTATAGTATAGCATCAAAAAATACTATAGATAATTTTTTAGGATCATATAATACCCCTGCAGTAGGAGCCTCAGGTGCTATTTATGGAGTGTTAGTTGCTTTTGGGATGTCTTATCCTAATAGTGAATTGTTTTTAATGTTTATACCAGTCCCTGTAAAAGCAAAGTATTTTATTCCAGTTTTAATTGGTTTAGATTTATTCTCTGGTGTAACTGGTTTTTCTTTACTAGGAGGAGGTATAGCGCATTTTGCACACGTTGGTGGCGCTCTTTTTGGTTTTATTATGATGTGGTATTGGAAAAAAAACCAGTTTAACGGTAACCGTTGGAATTAAGTGTATGGCACAAGGAAATTTAAAATACCAATTCGCTAATCTCTCTATAGCTGAAAAGCTTATTGCAATAAATGTTATCTTTTTTATTGTAGATGGACTTTTAAAAGCTCTTTTAGGATTTAGTATTATGGCATGGTTTGAACTTCCAAAAGATGTTTCCATGTTTATAAGACAGCCATGGTCTATTGTAAGTTATTCTTTTTTTCATGGTAGTTTAGGGCACATATTTTGGAATATGATGCTATTATATTTTTCTGGAAGAATTTTTCTTAACCTTTTTGGGAATAAGCGTTTTCTTAATGTCTATTTATTAGGAGTTATAGCTGGTGGATTAATTTTTTTATTAAGTTATAATGTTTTTCCTACTTTAATATATGCAAATACTTCTCTCATTGGAGCCTCGGCGGGGGTTACAGCTATATTGATTTTTATATGTGCATATATTCCTAATCAAGAAGTTAGACTTTTTATTATTAATGTTAAGCTTTGGTATATAGGTGCTTTTGTTGTTTTGACAGATTTAATTCAAATACCTACTAGTGGTAATATTGGCGGACATTTAGCACATTTGGGAGGAGCTGCTTTAGGATATTTTTATGCAAGGCAACTTCTTAATGGAAATGATATTGGTTCAGGTTTCGAAAAAATTGTAGATGGTATTGCAAATCTATTTAAGAAAAGAGAAAAAAAATCTCCTTTAAAGACAGTATATAAAAATAAAAATGCAAAAAAATCTCCTTTAAATACAGATTATAATAAGGAAAGTAAACAACGTAAAATTGATAGTATTTTGGATAAGATTAGTAAGTCTGGTTATGAAAGTTTATCTAAAGAAGAAAAAGATTTTTTGTTTAAAGCTGGTAAAGAAAATTAAAGAGTGAAAAAGCTGACTGTATCCCAAAAACTTATTTATTTTATTAACTTGATATTTAGTGTTTTTTTACTTTTATCGTGTATTGTTCCATATGTTTCTGTAAGTATTTTTTCTTTTTTTTCTTTTTTAAGCATAGCTGTACCAATACTTGTAGTAATTAATTTTTCTTTTTTTGTATATTGGATATTACAGTGGAAAAGAGTTTTTTTTGTTTCTTTTTTGGTACTGATAGTTGGTTATTTTTCTCTAGGGTCTTTTCTACAGTTTAGAAAACCATCAGAAAAAATATTAGAAAAGGATTTGAGTATTCTTACCTATAATACATTTGGTTTTAAAGGCTTAAAATCTGGAAAAAAAAACATTAAAAATAACGGGGAAAATATTATTAATTTTATTAATAAACAAAATCCTGATATTATATGTTTTCAAGAGTTTGATTATAAAAGAATAAAAAGTGGAGAGTTGGACTCTTACCCATATAGTTATGTAGATTTTGAGTTTGGTAGCAAGGGGAAATCTATTCAGGCAATTTATTCTAAATATAAAATAATTAATAAAGGAAATTTCAATTTTCCTAATACTGCTAATAATGCAATTTTTGTTGATATTTTATATAAAGAAGACACTATGCGGTTATACAATGTACATTTACAGTCTTTAAATATTAGGCCAAGAATGATTAAAGATGAAAATTCTAATAAATTATATTCTAGATTAGCATCTTCTTTTTCAAAACAAGAAGAGCAAGCTAAACTTATTCTTGAAGACCAAAAAAATAATACTCATTTAAAAGTTATTTGTGGTGATTTTAATAATACCCAATATTCTAATATTTATAAGTTATTAAAAGGAGATAAGAATGATACATTTATAGAAAAAGGATCTGGATATGATAGATCGTATAATTTTTATCATTTTCCTTTAAGAATAGATTTTATTCTTTCGGATAAAGAGTTGAAGGTGAGATCTCATAAGAAATTTAATTTAAAATACTCAGACCATTTTCCTGTAATGGCTTCATTTAGTTTAGAGTAATCATATAACAGTCTGCTATATCTGCTAGTATATGAATAAGAAGTGCTAATCCAAATATTCTTGTTTTTTTATATAGAAATATTACTATATATATGGTTATGGCCCAATAGGTGTGTAAAGGATGAAAGTTAATACTGCAACGCATAGAATCAAATAATGGGGTTGCAAAAAGATGGTCTACATCAATGACTATTCCTGATAAAAGAACAACAATAGCAAAGGTTTTATTTTTTTTGTAAAATAGTAAGCCTATGATAATAGGCACTAAAAAATGTATGCCATAATGTATTACAAATCTAAACATTTAAGAAGTCTAATTGTATGTCTTTTAAATAAGTAAGAGAATTAGTTCCTTCATTAAATAAAAGGTCTAGGATGCTAATGTTTGGAATAAAATTATTACGGTCACTAAATACTTGAATATATTTTTTAGCAGTATAATCTGGTTCTTTCTTTGCATTTACCAAAAACCTAAGGTCTATATCTTGTTCTAATTTAGAAGTATACTCTGTAGTTTTTTCTTTAGGTATATCAATTTGAAGGCACTCACATATAACTTCAATTGTTTTAAGATTATAGACTAAAAGACTCTCAAATTTAGTGGAATATAATGGTTGTATTTCATCCTCATAAAATTCAAAAAAAGGAGAGGATCTATAAGCCGTTTCTAAGGTGCGCCAATGTTGCCTTTGCCAAGGATAAGAATTATCAATCTTTATGTCTTTATATTTTTGCTTCCCCTTTTCTTTATTGGAATGTATTATAGGGATATTTAAAATATGTTTACCACGATCCGCAGAAACATAGGCTCTGTTTCTATAGGTTTGTTTCTGGTAGTTATCCATATATTCCCAATAAACTTCTTTTTGTGCTATAACAGCAAAAGTTACTATGTTGGGAATATATGTTGGGTGTATTAAATGTTTCAAGGTTTTTAAGATTTGTTTTTTCTTTTCTTACGGAAAAAGTCAAATACAAACCACCCTACTAAAGCAATTAAAAAGAATTTAAAATAAGACCTTGGCTCACCATCTCCATTAACAGTTGTAAATACACGATCCCATCTAATTTTCCAATTTTTAAAACCATCAGTAAAATTGTCAAAACTCATCCAGATGAAAATAGGGGTTCCAACAATGTGATTTTCTGGAACATATCCCCATGTTCTGCTGTCTTCAGAGTGATCTCTATTATCTCCCATCATCCAATAATAATCTTGTTTAAAAGTATAGGTCGTAGCTACTTTGCCATTTAAACTAATTTGATTTCCTGAAACACTTATTTTATTTCCTTCGTAATCTTTAATTATTTTTTTGTAAACAGGTAGTACGTTTAAATTTAACGGAACAGTAACTCCTTTTTTAGGAAGGTAAATTGGGCCAAAATTATCATTATTCCAGGCGTAGTTAGGGTTTTGAGGAAATATATTAGCACCCCTAGTATTTTTAGGCTCAATTTGCCTTACAACAGAATCTATAGAAGTGTCTGCTTTTAATTTAGAAACCATTTCATCGGTTAAGGAAACTAAACGTTGTCTTTCTGTAATTTCTTTTAAAGAGAGCCTTGCTTTTTGAATAACTTTAGTTGGGATGCCTAAATGTTTTGTGTATAACTCTAGTTTGCCATCTTCGGCTTGGTTATATCCTAAAAGGTATTCCTGAATAATTTGCGCTTGTTCTTGGTTAATTGGATTTGAAAGATATTTTCTAGTTAAATCTACCACTCCAATATCTTTTAGTAGGCGTGATGAAACTCCCTTTTTACTATAAACCATATAGTCGTACTGGGGTTTAGCTCTATCAGACAGTTTTAGTTGTTTACCATTAATAAAAACATAACCATCTATAATTTCTAAGGAATCTCCTGGAGTACCAACACAGCGCTTTACATAGTTAGATTTTTTATCAATTGGTTTTTTAACCCCTTTTTCTCTTTTAAAGAAAACACGAACCGTATCTGCAGGCCAGCTAAAAACAACAATATTATTTTTTTTGACTTTTGTGAAACCAGGAAGTCTAAAGTATGGGAGCTGTGGTTTGTTTAAATAGGAACGTGTGCCAACTATTGGAAGTGTGTCATGAACCATTGGTGCTGCGACAGTAGTCATAGGTGTTCTTGCTCCATAATGAAACTTGCTTACAAAAAGAAAATCGCCTACACGTAATGTTCTTTCTAGAGAACCTGTAGGAATTACATAGGGTTGAATAAAATAAGTATGTACTAAAGTGGCTGCTACTATTGCAAAAACAATAGAACTAACCCATTCCCCTAAAGCGGTTGTTGGCTGTAAACTACGGTCTTCTATATACTTTACATCTAGCATATAATTTACATAGTATATGTAAAAACCAAGAGTTAGAACAACTAACCAAGACTCCATAAGACTATTTCTTCCAAAACTTCGTATGGTTTCTATCCAAATAACAGGAAACATTAATAAGTTAATAATTGGAATAAATAATAGTATAGTCCACCATTTTGGTCTATTAATTATTTGCATTAATACAATAGCATTATAAACAGGTATAGCTGCTTCCCATGCTTTTCTTCCAGCTTTAACATATAGTTTCCAAGTACCTAAAAAATGAATAACTTGTACTATAAGTATAAAAATAATCCACTGTGTAGTATCCATAAATAATGCTATTTTTTAATAGTAATGCGAAGCATTCTAATTTTTATTTGTTTTGTATTAGTATCTAAAAGAAATTTCTGTTACAAACATTAACCTAGGTTTAACACATCTTTCATGGTAAAAATTCCTTTTTTACCAATAATCCATTCTGCGGCAATAACGGCTCCTAAGGCAAAGCCTTCTCTATTATGTGCAGTGTGTTTAATTTCTATACTGTCAATTTCACTATCGTAAAAAACGGTATGGGTTCCTGGAACAGCTTCTATTCTTTTAGCAGTAATGGGAATTTGGTTAGTGCCAGACTCGTCTAGTTTCCATTTTGTGTAATCAGAGTTGTTTATTACTCCTTCTGCTAAAGTAATTGCAGTACCACTTGGAGCATCTAACTTTTGTGTATGATGAATTTCTTCCATAGACACATTATATTGTTTAAGGCTTTTCATCATTTTGGCTAAATATTCATTTAACTCAAAAAAAACATTAACTCCTAAACTAAAATTAGAAGCATAAATAAAAGCCCCTTCTTTTTCTTTACAAAGAGCTACGGCATTCTCATAATTTTCTAACCAGCCAGTTGTTCCACTAATAATTGGAATATTGTTTTCTAGACATTTTGTAATATTACCATATGCGGCGGTAGGCATACTAAAATCAATGGCAACATCAAAAGAAGAAAAATCTATTTCTTTAGTATCTATATCTATTTTGGCTACAATGGTATGATTTCTATTTAGAGCAGCTTGCTCAATCATTTTACCCATTCTTCCGTATCCAAATAATGCTATTCTCATAAGTTAAAAATTAATTGTTAGTCCCATTCCATAATTAGGATTGTTATTAATAGGGTCTACATTTAAAAAAGGTTTAAAATCTACGCTAAGATCATCACTGACATTAAATTGTTGTAAATGTGCATCTACATTAGCATCTACAATGTTTAATATATAAAGAGCAATTGTAATTACTAAGGACAAGTCTCTTGCTTCTTGAAAATCTTCTTGTTTATTTTGTAATACAGTATCAGAAAAATTTGCATTTGTATTTCCGTTTTCTCCATTAGGGTTATAAAATTCATCATCTAAAAAGCCAGCTTTTCTTCTTTTGAATGCAACTCTAAAGCGATCATAAAGATCGTTGTTGTATTTATACGAATATATACCCGTTCCTATAGCAGCATATACAATAGGAACTTTCCAATAGCGCTTGTTATATATTTGTCCTAGTCCAGGAAGTACAGCAGAGTAAAATGCAGCCTTGCTAGGAGCTAAAGGATTAATGTTTCTTTTTTTCTTAATCTTTTTTGAATCAATAACAACACCTTTATCTTTAAGATTAGTTTTTACACTATCTATATTAGTTTGTGTATTTGTGCTATCTATTTTTTTGTTGTCCTCTTGAGCAAAAGTGTAACAAGAAAATAAGATTAGAATAATTGCTGTAATTAGGTATTTATTCACCTAGGATTATTTTTTTTATTCGTTTAAAATCTTCTTTGGATGTATACGGAATCGTAATTTTTCCTTTATTTCCTGTGGTTGATTTAATGTCTACTTTAACATCTAAGTAGTTCGATAAATTTGTAACTCCCTTTGCTATATATTCAGGTGTTTTTAAGGTTTCTGTACTTGGTTTTGTTGTAGTTTTTGGTTTTTTTGCTTCATGGTATTCTTTAACTGCTTTTTCTGTCTCTCTTACCGACAAATTTTCAGAAACAATTTTTTCATAAAGCGCTATTTGATCTTTGGTTTTTTCTATGTTCACTAGAGTTCTACCATGACCCATGCTTAAAAAACCATCTCTCATACCAGTTTGTATAATAGGATCTAACTTTAAAAGTCTTAAGTAATTTGCAATTGTAGAACGTTTTTTACCTACGCGATCACTTAATTTTTCCTGAGTAAGTTCTATTTCATCAATAAGACGTTGGTAAGACAAGGCAATTTCTATTGGGTCTAAATCTTGTCTTTGTATATTTTCTACCAAAGCCATTTCTAACGATTCTTGATCGTTAGCAATACGAATATATGCAGGTATAGTTGGGAGATTTATAAGTTTAGAAGCTCTAAACCTTCTTTCTCCAGAGACTAATTGATATTTATTAAAATCTAACTTACGAACAGTTATAGGTTGTATAACTCCTAATTCCTTTATGGAAGTTGCTAATTCATTTAAAGCTTCATCATTAAAATAAGACCTAGGCTGAAAAGGGTTAACTTCTATACTTTCTAACTCTAGCTCTACAATATTTCCAACAACTTTATCTGCATTTTTATCTGTTGCAGATTGTATGTCGTTTTCTGGATCTTTTAATAATGCAGATAAACCTCTACCTAGAGCCTGTTTTTTTGTTGCTTTTGCCATTACGCAATTTCCTTATTTTTGTTTACTACTTCGTTAGCCATATTTAAATAATTGGCAGCACCTTTACTGCTAGCATCATATTTTATAATACTTTCTCCATAACTAGGAGCTTCACTAAGACGTACATTTCTTTGAATTATAGTTTCAAAAACCATATCGCCAAAATGTTTGCGAACTTCCTCTACAACTTGGTTAGATAATCGTAACCTAGAATCATACATAGTTAAAAGCATGCCTTCTATGTCTAAATCAGGATTATGAATTTTTTGAACACTTTTTATGGTGTTTAGTAATTTTCCTAGTCCTTCTAATGCAAAATATTCACATTGAATTGGTATTATAACAGAATCTGCAGATGTTAAAGCATTAAGTGTTAATAAGCCTAAAGAAGGAGCACAATCTATCAAAATATAATCATACTTTTCTTTAAGACTAGTAATCGCTTTTTTCATCATGTATTCTCTCTCTTCTTTGTCTACTAGCTCAATTTCAATAGCTACTAAATCTATATGAGAAGGAATTAAATCTACATTTGGGGATGTAGTTTCTATAATAGTTTCTTCTGCGGTTTTTGTATGTTCTAATAATTGATATGTTCCCAGCTCAATACTTTCTACATCTATACCTAGTCCAGATGTAGCATTTGCTTGGGGGTCAGCATCAATTAATAATACTTTCTTTTCTAGTACTCCTAGCGAAGCTGCAAGGTTTACTGTGGTTGTAGTTTTACCAACACCACCTTTTTGATTTGCTATCGCAATTATCTTGCCCATTGTAAAGTAAGTTAGGGCGTAAAAATACAATTATTTGTGGTGTTCTAGAAACGATTTTGTTAACACAAAGTGAATAAGTGTAAGAGATTATGTTAAATAGCGTTAAAGTGTTGTAAAATAATAGTTTATGAAGCTCTGATTTAGGTCTTTTTTTAAAGAAAAAATATTTAAGGAAGTTTATTTGTCGTTTTTAGACTATCCTCATATTCTATTAAGTAAATTTCCTCGTTTTTCTTTTTTAAATAATACTCTTCTCTTGCAAATTTTTCCAATTCTTTAGCATCAGAAAGCTTGTCAATAATTACTTTGTCTTTTGCAATTTCTTCTTTTAGAAACTCTTGTTGTTTTTCTAGTTTGTTAATTTCATTTTTTAATTCTAAATGAATTAATAGAGAATTGGTATCAATAAATAGCATCCAAATAACAAAAACAGTCAACACTAACACATAGGCGTTAGTAATTATTTTAAACCAAGACTTTTTTCTTAAATCTGCCAATCCCATTTAGGATAATTTATCATTTATTATAGTGCGCACAATATCTATAGCTACCGTATTATATTTATTATTTGGAATAATAATATCTGCATATTCTTTAGTAGGTTCTATAAATTGGTCATGCATAGGTTTTAAAGTGTTTTGATAGCAATCAAGGGTTTCATCTAAGCTCCAACCTCTTTCTGCGGTATCTCTTTTTAATCTACGAATTAATCTTTCATCAGAATCTGCATGTACATAAATTTTAATATCAAACATTTCTCTAATTTTAGGGTTGGTTAAAATTAGAATTCCTTCTACTAATACTACTTTTCTTGGTTGCGTTGCAACAGTTTCCTTTGTTCTATTGCATTCAATAAAAGAATATACTGGCTGTTCTATAGATTGACCAGATTTTAATAATTCTAAATGTTCTACTAATAAGTCAAAATCTATAGCGGATGGATGATCAAAATTTGTTTTTTTTCTTTCTTCAATTGTTAGATGTGATAAATCATTGTAGTATGAATCCTGAGAAATTACACCAACTTCTTCTTTGGGGAATTCATTCATAATTTGATTAACAACGGTAGTTTTTCCACAACCTGTTCCTCCAGCAATACCTATAATTAACATGTATAACAATTTATACAAAAATAAGTATTTGCTATTTAATGCAACTAAAAAATATGTGTGGGATTATTTAAATTATGAACAACCAATAAAAAACAACTCTTTTTTACTTTTTGTATTGATAAAATCTATTAACAGATACGTTTTTTTAATGATAAATAATCTAATTGCCATATAACATATAGGTACCTTTGTATCATGGAGAATGAGAATGTAAAACCAAATTTTGAGTTTGTTGCCTTAATGGCATCGTTAATGTCTATTACAGCATTGGCAATAGATGCAATTTTACCAGCTCTTTCAAATATAGGATTAGCAGTTAATAGCTTAGGAGACACGGAAAACCAAAAACTCATTACCATGATTTTTTTAGGCTTGGGAGTTGGGCAATTATTTTTTGGACCTTTATCTGATAGTTATGGTAGAAAACCTATGATTTACATTGGTTTTGGGGTGTTTTTTATTGCAAGTCTTATTTGTGTTTTTGCTCCTTCTATGTCTTGGATGGTTTTTGGGAGAATTTTGCAAGGAGTAGGTTTGTCTGCAGCTAGGTCTATAAGTATATCTATAATCAGAGATACATATAAAGGGGATTATATGGCTAAGGTCATGTCTTTTGTAACCGCTTTTTTTATCCTAATACCGGTAATAGCACCCGCAATGGGAAAAGCAATTTTAGATAGTTTAGGTTGGCAAGCAATTTTTTTAGTGCAATTATTTTTTTCTTTAATAGTATGTATTTGGTTTTGGAAAAGACAACCAGAAACCTTAAAGCCAGTTTATAAAATTCCTTTTACAAAGAATGTTTTTTTTGATGGATTAAAAGAACTTATTCGGTATAAAAAGACGATTGCTTTTACTATAATATCTGGTTTAATTACAGGTTCTTTTTTAGTGTATTTAAGTGCAGCACAACAAGTTTTTGAAACGCAATATGATTTGGTAGATGAATTTCCATATATTTTTGCGGGATTAGCTATTTCTATTGGTGTTGCAACGTTTTTAAATGGAAATTTAGTTCTAAAATTTGGAATGCAAAAATTAGCATTTATGGCACTTTATTTATTCTTTGGAGTGTCTTTGTTATATGTAGTTTTGTTTTGGAACTCTCCAAATCCTAATGTTATTGTTTTAATAGTTTTTTTGGCTACTCAATTTTTTAGTTTAGGATTTTTGTTTGGTAATTTACGCTCTATTGCAATGGAGCCTATTGGGCATATAGCTGGAATAGGAGCTGCAATTACAGGCTTTACTTCTACAATAATATCTATACCAATAGCAACATATGTTGGTAGTTTTGTAGAGAATACGGTTTGGCCTTTATTTGCAGGCTTAGCTGTTTGTGGTTTTGTATCTTTATTTATTTTTCTTCTTATTAGAAGAAAACAAAGAATTGCACTTGTGTAAAAAAAGCCAAACAGAATATGTTTGACTTTTGATACTTTATTACAAGATAGTATTAGAATGCATTTTCCATAATTTCTTTTATTACTTCAGGATTTAATAGTGTACTAGTATCTCCCAAGTTGCTAGTTTCTTTACTAGCAATTTTTCTAAGAATACGACGCATAATTTTACCACTACGTGTTTTAGGTAAACCAGAGACAAATTGTATTTTATCTAATTTTGCAATAGGTCCTATATGTTCCGTGATTTGCTGGTTTATTTCTTTTTTAAGGTTATCTCTATCTCTACCTTCTCCGGTTTCTTTTAAAATTACATAACCGTAAAGCGCATTTCCTTTTACGTCATGTGGGAAACCTACAATAGCAGACTCTGCAATGGCAGGATGTTCATTAATTGCATCTTCAATTGGTGCTGTACCTAAGTTGTGACCAGAAACTATGATTACATCATCTACTCTGCCGGTAATTCTATAATATCCAACAGCATCTCTATGTGCACCATCGCCAGTAAAATATTTATTCTCATAAGCAGAAAAGTAAGTGTCTCTATACCGCTCATGATTGCCCCATATAGTTCTCGCAATAGAAGGCCATGGAAATTTAATACACAATCTACCATCTATTTGGTTGTCTTTTATTTCTTTGCCGTTTTCATCCATTAATGCAGGTTGAATACCAATAAATGGGAGTGTGGCAAAGGTTGGAGTAGTAGGGGTTACATAAGGTATTGGAGAAATCATTATTCCACCAGTCTCTGTTTGCCACCAAGTATCTACGATTGGACTTTGTTTTTTTCCAACATTGTTATTGTACCAATGCCAAGCTTCTTCATTTATAGGTTCTCCTACAGAGCCTAAAACTTTTAAAGAGGATAAGTCATATTTTTCTACATATTCTAAATTTTCCTTTGCTAAAGCTCTAATAGCAGTTGGAGCTGTGTAGAATTGATTTACTTTATGTTTTTCTACAACTTCCCAAAATCTTCCATAATCAGGATAGGAGGGTACACCTTCAAACATAACCGTAGTAGCACCATTTGCCAATGGCCCGTAAAGGATATAGGAATGACCAGTAATCCACCCAATGTCTGCAGTACACCAATAAATATCATCTTCTTTATATTGAAAAATGTTTTTAAACGTATACGCTGTATATACCATATAACCAGCTGTAGTGTGCACCATACCTTTTGGTTTTCCTGTAGAACCAGAGGTATATAATATAAATAAGGGGTCTTCTGCATTCATAATTTCAGGAACACAATCTCCATAAGCATCATCTAATAAAGGTTGCAGCCATTGGTCTCTTCCTTCTTTCATATTAATGTCAGAATTAATACGATTAACTACTAAAACGCTAGTAACTCCAGGAGAATCTTCTAAAGCTTTATCTACAATACCTTTTAAATCTATAGTTTTAGCCCCTCTATAAGAACCATCAGATGTTAGTACAATTTTACAATCCGAATCGTTAATTCTTGTAGAAAGTGCATTAGAAGAAAACCCTGCAAATACAACCGAATGTATTGCACCTATTCTTGCGCATGCTAAAACAGCAACTGCTAATTCTGGAATCATTGGTAAATAAATACAAACGCGATCTCCTTTTTTTACTCCTTGTTCTTTAAGAACATTAGCCATTTTGGACACTCGTTCATGTAATTGAGAATATGTAATATGTAAAGCTTCTTCTTTAGGGTTATTTGGCTCAAAAAGAATAGCTGTCTTATCTCCACGAGTGGTTAAATGCCTATCTATACAGTTTTCTGTAATATTTAATTGGGCGCCTTCAAACCATTTAACTTCTGGCTTTTTAAAATCCCAATTTAAAACAGAATCCCATTTTTTTCTCCAAACAAAATGTTCTTCTGCTATTTCTTCCCAAAATGCTTCAGGATTTCTAACAGATTTTCTATAGACTTGATAATACTCTTCTAAATGTTTTATATGGTAATTACTCATTATTCTTTATTTATTTAGGCAAAACGTATCTAAAGTAGAAATTTCTACAAGAAAATTCAACTTATAATAGTGTTGTTTCTATTTCTATTAGATTTTTTAGTGTGATGTAGCTTCTCCTGCACCGCTTGGTATTCTTATGCTTTCTACAATTTCTTGTACCTTTTCTGGAGGAGCTGGGGTAGCTCTAGATACAATTATAGAAACAACAACATTAACTAGCATTGCAACAGTTCCGAAACCTTCAGGAGAGGTTCCAAACCACCATTCGTTGGCAGGTCTTGGGTCCATAACACCAATTAATCCTGTTTTGTATTTAATCATATAAAATAACATAAGAGATATTCCTACAATCATGCCAGCAATAGCACCTTCTTTATTCATACGTTTATCAAAAATCCCTAATACAATGGCAGGAAAAAAAGATGCAGCAGCTAAACCAAATGCAAGGGCAACAACGGCGGCGACAAATCCTGGTGGGTATATTCCAAAAATTCCAGCAATTATTATTGCTACTAATATGGCAATACGTGCAGCTAGTAATTCTCCTTTTTCAGAAATATCTGGTTTTAATTGTTTCTTAATTAAATCATGAGAAATTGATGTAGATATTACAAGCAATAAACCTGCAGCTGTAGATAGAGCGGCGGCTAAACCACCTGCGGCTACTAAGGCAATTACCCAGTTAGGTAAATTTGCTATTTCGGGGTTGGCAAGTACCATAATATCGCGATCCACATAAAGTTCATTTGCAGCGTTGTTAGCATTAGATATTAAGCGTTCCCCATTAGAGCCTCTTTTATTTGTGAATTCAGGTTTTTTACTAGATAAAGCACTACCTGCTACATATTGAATTTTTCCATCTTTATTTTTATCCGTCCAGGCAATTAAACCAGTGTTTTCCCAATTTTTAAACCATTCGGGAATGGTATTGTATTCTTTGTTACTAACAGTTTCTATTAAGTTGGTTCTTGAGAATACGGCTATTGCTGGAGCTGTAGTATATAGAATAGCAATTAATAATAAAGCATACCCTGCAGATTTTCTAGCATCTTTTACTTTTGGAACCGTAAAGAAACGTACAATTACGTGTGGTAATCCTGCTGTACCAGCCATTAAAGCTAAAGTAATAGCAAAAACATCCCAGGTAGATTTTGTTCCGCCTGTATATTCATTAAATCCTAATTGTGTATGTAGTGCGTCTAATTTATCGAGTAAAAATGTTCCTCCTTCGACTTTACCGCCCATTCCTAATTGTGGAATAGGGTTTCCTGTCATTTGCATAGAAATAAAGAAAGCTGGAACCATAAAAGCAAAAATTAATACACAGTATTGTGCTACTTGTGTATAGGTAATTCCTTTCATACCTCCTAAAAAGGCAAAAACTAATACGACTGCCATACCAATAAATACTCCTAGTGTAATATCTACCTGTAGGAATTGAGAAAAAACAATGCCAACACCTCGCATTTGTCCTGCAACGTAGGTAAAAGAAACAATAAGTGCACATAGTATAGCAACGGTCCTTGCGGTGTTAGAATAGTAGCGGTCTCCAATAAAATCGGGCACTGTAAATTTCCCAAATTTTCTAAGATAAGGGGCAAGGAGTAAGGCAAGTAGAACATAACCTCCGGTCCACCCCATAAGATAAACAGAACCATCATAACCCGCAAAAGATATAATTCCTGCCATGGAAATAAAAGATGCTGCGCTCATCCAATCGGCAGCTGTGGCCATACCATTTGCTAAGGGAGAAACCCCACCACCAGCAACATAAAACTCTTTTGTAGAGCCAGCTCGTGCCCAAATTGCTATTCCAAAATAAAGGGAAAATGTTATCCCAACTAAAATCCATGTCCATACTTGAACGCTCATAGTATTCTTATTTATAAGTGAGATGTTTTTATTCGTCGTAGCCGTATTTTTTATCTAACCTATTCATTAATCGTACGTAAATGAATATTAAGATTACAAATACATAAATAGACCCTTGTTGTGCAAACCAAAAGCCTAATTTAAAACCGCCTAAGCGAAATTCGTTTAGATTTTCTCTAAATAGAATGCCAGCTCCAAAAGAAACTAAAAACCAAATAATTAATAAGATTGTTAAATATTTTATATTTTCTTTCCAATAAGCAGAAGCTTTTTCTTTTTTAGAAGCCATGATTTAAGTTGTTACGTAATATGTAACAATTTAAGGATAGATTTATTTTAATGGTAGTTTTTTATCAATAAATATGTGAATATTTAATAGAGTAGTGTGGTTTTCTTATTGTGGATAGTATATTACACCACTACAAGAATCTTTTTTAGCCCCAGTTACCGAACTAAGAACGTTTGTTTTGTTTTCATGTCTAAGAACGCCCATTAATGCAAAAATTAATGCTTCTTTGAATTCTATCACCGTTTTAGAAGGGATAACTACTGTTGCTATATTGTTTAATTTGTGTTTTAAGGTATCTACTAAAAAAGAATTTAAAGCGCCACCACCAGTAACTAGAAGCTTACTGTTTTTTGGTTTTATGTTATTTTTAATCTGAATGGCTATTTGTTGGCATATATGATGAACAGCCGTGTGTAATAAGTTGGGAATGCTATCTTCTGTTTGGTCTACTAAAGGAATTACTTTGTTTAAAAACCATTCATAACCTATGGATTTAGGGAAAGGAAGCTTGTAAAATTCTAAGTCGTTTAATTCATTTAATAAATGGATATTTATAACTCCAGAACGGGCTAATTCTCCATTTTTATCATAGGCTAAATCTATCTTTTGTGTAATGTAATTTAGAATCATGTTAGCCAAACCAATATCGTAAGCAATTCTTTTTTCTTCCTTTTGGAAAGATATATTACTTATGCCGCCAAGATTTAAGCAAAAATCATACTCTTTAAAAAAAAACATATCACCAATAGGAACCAAAGGCGCTCCTTGTCCTCCTAGAGAAACATCATTCGTTCTAAAATCATTAATTACAACGTGGTTGCAAGCATTGGCTAAGTGCTGTCCGCAACCTATTTGGAAAGTAACTCCTTTTTTGGGTTGGTGGTGGGTGGTGTGCCCATGGCTGGCAATAAAATCAACTTCTAAATTTTCTTCTTTAATAAAAATTTTCGTTTGTTCTCCCAACCACGTTCCGTATGTATTATTTAATTCTAGCAATCCTAAGGTAGGTAAATGAATAGCATTTTTTAAGCTATTCTTCATCTCTGGGGTGTAGTCTACGCTTTTTGTTTGCTTTATATTATATGTGTAGGAGCCTTCTGTTTCTTGTATTTGACAATATGCCAAATCTAGCCCATCTAAAGAGGTGCCAGACATTAATCCTATTACATTATACATGTTTTTCATAATAATTAAGAAATAGTTACCGGTAATTTTCCTTCTGCATTTATTTTACCTAGAAAATGATTGGCAGCAACAGTTTTAAATTCTTCAAAATCTTGATAAGCAACCACAGCAGATTTGGTGTTTTTATAATTAAGGTGATTAAGTATAAAAGGGCTGCCAAATATATAGAGTATTACGTTTTTAGTTTCTAAGAGTTCTCCAATAAGAGCCCAGTATTCTTTTGGGATATTAAATTTATTTTGCGGTTTTACTTTAGGGGCTTCAATAGATAATAGAATGTTCTCTTTGTCTTTTATTTTAGCTTTAATTTCTGGGATTGATGTATCACTTAAATTATAAAAATCAAAGTCTTTTTCTTTCTTGATGGTGGTAAAAAAAGTGTTTTCTTCCTTGAAGTTTATATCAATTCCAACAAAAGGGGCATTCATAAAATTATTGGTATTACCAACTATTTGTGTAATACTTTTTTTTGCAATTTTAGTAAGTAATGTAGTGTAATCTACAGCTTGTAATTTGTGGTTATCTATTTGGTTTATAGCTTTTTCTTTTAAAAGCCAGATTCTTTTAAAACTTTCTTCTATAGCTTTATTATTTGCATTTTTTAGAATAGTTTCAATTCCTTCAACTGTATTTTCAGCAAAACATAAAATATCATTTCCAGCATCAAAAGCCAACCATTCTAACTCTCCTTTTATAGGATAGTTTTTAGAAACGGCATGCATGTTTAAAGCATCAGAAATCACTACTCCTTTAAAACTTAATTCTGTTCGTAAAACCCCTTTAATAATATCTTTTGATATGCTAGATGATATTTTACTTCCATTAGCTAATGCAGGAATAGATAAATGCCCAATCATTACCGAGTCTACACCAGAAGCTACTATTTTTCTAAAAGGATATAACTCATTATCCCATAATTCATCTATGTTTTTATCTATTAAAGGTAAATCTAAGTGTGAGTCTGTCGCGGTATCGCCGTGTCCAGGAAAATGTTTAATGCTTGTTAGGATTCCTGCCTCTTTGGTTCCCTTAATAAAAGCAATAGCATTTTCGGTAACGTTATTCTTATCCTCTCCAAAAGAGCGGTAACCAATAACGGGATTATTAGGATTATTATTAATATCTACTACAGGGGCTAGATTCCAATGAATCCCTGCGTTTTTGCAATCTAGCGCAATATTTTTTCCTACTTGTTCTATTAAATCTAAACCATTTTGCATTGCACCTAAACAAATAGCATAGGGGTATTGTGGCGTATTTTCAATACGCATTGCTAATCCCCATTCGGCATCAATACTTATTAAAAGAGGTTGTTTTGCTGCTTTTTGGTATCGTTGTATTAAATTTTTAAGCGTACTAAGACTTTCAGTATTAACTATTATTTTTTTCTTCCCTTCAAAATTTGTCGCTGCGCTGGCTCTACTGTGAAAAAAGCATAAACCTCCAATTCCTTGTTCTTTTATTAGTTTTTCTAAAGCACAAATTTCTTCTTCTGTATCATTAATAAAGGCTGCAGGCATAAAAAGCTGACCAATCTTTTCTCTTTTACTAAGAGATTCTGATGCTGTAGTATAGGAAGTTATATTATGCATTTTCTTGGTTTGATTTTTTACCATATTCTGCTGGGTATTCAATGTATTTTAAAAGTATTAAAGCAGGGAGGGCTGCAACAACTACCCAGATAAAAAAGCCTCCATAGCCTAACCATTCTTGCATAAAACCACTTATCATTCCAGGAAGCATCATTCCTAAAGCCATAAAACCTGTAGCAATTGCGTAATGCGATGTTTTAGATTTTCCTTCTGCGATATATATTAGATACATTAGAAAGGCGGCAAAACCAAAGCCATAACCAAATTTCTCAAAAGCTACTGTTGCAGTAACAGCAATAATATTAGTGGTTTTAGTTACGGCCAAAATTGCATATAAAATATTAGGGATGTTTAAAGATAATAACATGGGTAACATCCATTTTTTTAGTCCGTCTCTAGAGATTAAAATTCCTCCTAGAATTCCTCCAATAGAAAGCATTATTACACCTACGGTGCCAAACAAAGTGCCAAGTTTTTCGGTAGAGAAAGCTAATCCGCCTTCAGAAACTTCATCTAACATAAAAGGAGCAGCCATTTTTACTAATTGCGATTCTCCTAAGCGGTACGTTAAAATAAAAGCTAATGCAATGCCAATTTTTGGTTTCTTAAAAAAAGAACCCAAAATAGCTCCAAAACTTTGAGGTTTGTCTGCACTATTTTTTTCTTCATTCTCGTATTTAGGAGCTGTGAAAAAGTTGGCTATTGTTAAAACTAGCATTAGTATAGCAGCAGCAATCATGGTAATGCTCCAGGCCTTAGTACTATCACCGTATTTAGTTTCTAAATAACCAGCAAGTATAACAATTAAACCTTCTCCAGTCACCATTGCTAGTCTGTAGAAAGTACTTCGCATACCAACAAAAAAGGATTGTTTTTTCTCGGATAATCCTAACATATAATATCCGTCCGACGCTATATCGTTCGTGGCAGAGGCAAAAGCAGCCATCCAAAAACATGCTAAAGTAGTTGTAAAAAAGATGTTGGTAGGTAATGTAAGTCCCACTCCTAAAAGAGCCAAAGCAATTAGGAATTGCATTCCTAAAAACCATTTTCGTTTAGTACTTTTTAAATCAACAAAAGGACTCCATAACGGTTTTAGAACCCAAGGTAAATAAAGCCAACTGGTGTATAGTCCTATATCAGCATTACTAACCCCTAGTTTTTTATACATAATTACAGATACGGTAACTACCATTACATATGGGAGACCTTGCGTAAAATATAAAACAGGAACCCATGCCCAAGCTCCTTTATCTTTTTTAATCATGGTCTTAAATTTAATACTATTGGTTCACTTTCTTGCCCGTAATAGTCAATAAAACTAACCGCTACTTGTTTTTTGCTCTTCAATTTTTTTAAAGGAATTATAAATTGATGCTTGTTATTAATGTTGGTTTTTGTAAGTAATTTAGTTATAGGGTAGGTGTCTTTTAGCTTTTTACCAGAACTATAAAAAAGTGCATATCTAATTTTAGCTGTAGTATTTATAGAAAATTGAATAGTATCTGATGTAATTTTTAAGCCCTTAATTTTAACCTCCTTGATAGTTTCTTTCTTTAAAGGAGAAATAGGGTTTAATGCAGACTTTTTATAATATTTTTTTTGAATGTAATCTACAACATCAGGATTTTTTTGGATTAAGGATTTGGCGCTAAAAAAAGCGTTTCCTCCCATTTCTTTTGTGTTTCTGGTTAGTTTTAACTGGTTAGGAAGTTCTTTTTTATTCTCCCAAGCTTTATCACTATTGTTACGAATTTTATAGGCACCATTACCAATGTAAATATTACTATTGCTTTTATTTTTTGCCCACCAGTTAACTATTTTATTGTGCGATGCTACAGGCAAATCCATACTCCAATATACTTGCGGAATAACATAATCTAGCCATCCTTTTTGCATCCATAACAGTGGGTCTGCATACAAATCTTCATAGGTAGTAACTCCTGCTTTGGTATCTGAGCCTTTTGGGTCTGTAGAATTGTTTTTCCAAACACCAAACGGGCTAACACCAAACTGCACCCAAGGTTTTTCTTTTTTTATAGTTTGATGCGTATTTTTAATTAAAGAATCTATATTGCTTCTACGCCAATCTTCTAGGCTTTGGTTGGGGTGTTTGTAAAATTCAAAACAAGATTGGTCTTCAAAAATAGCATCTTTAATTTTATATGGATAAAAGTAATCATCAAAATGTATAGCATCAATATCGTACTTATGAACCACTTCTTTTATAATAGAAGCTAGTTTTTCTCTTACCTCTGGTAATCCGGGATTATAGTAATATTTTTTGCCATATTTAAGCATCCATTCTGGATGGGTATTAAAATCGTGCGTAGGACTAAGAACTTCTGTTTTTAGATCAAATGTTGCTCTATAAGGGTTTAACCATGCATGAAATTCCATACCGCGAGAATGCGCCTCGGAAATCATCCATTCTAATACTTCAAAATTTTGTTCTGGAGCTTTACCTTCTTTTCCGGTTAAATACCGAGACCATGGTGCTTTGTCTGATGCATAGAAAGAATCGCCTGCAGCTCTAATTTGAACAATCACAGCATTGAAATTAAGGTTTTGGTAAAAATCTAAGATTTCTAAGTAATCTTTTTTTTGTTTTTCTATGGTGTCTAATCCATTTTTTGGCCAATCTATATTTACTACTGTGGCAATCCAAACGCCTCTAAATTCTGTTTTTGGATGTTTATTATACGACTGTAAAGAACTACAAGAAAAAAGGGTAGTAGTAAGGAGAAAAACTAAAAAGTATTTTGACATAGGAAAAATGAAAAAGGCAATTTTTTTACTAAAATAACCCTTTTTAAGGTTAAATTTTATTTTTATAGAATGGTCTCAAGAAAATTTTCCATATCCTTCTAGAAATAACGATATTCGTTACTTATAAAAAAATATGAGCTATAAAAAAATCACAGAATCGCCGTCTAATCACAATAATTTAGAATTGATGGACACTACTACAATTCTTAAAGCAATGAATGAAGAGGATAGGAAAATTGCTGATGCAGTTGCAGCAGTAATACCTCAAATAACAAAGTTGGTAGATGGTTTAGAAGAAAGGTTTCATAAAGGAGGAAGACTATTTTATATAGGAGCAGGAACAAGTGGAAGATTGGGAATTTTAGATGCATCAGAAATTCCACCAACTTTTGGAATGCCACATGAAAGAGTTCTTGGTTTAATAGCAGGAGGAGATAAAGCCATACGTAAAGCGGTAGAAAATGCCGAAGATGCTACTACCCAAGCTTGGAAAGACTTAGAGGCGCATAATATTACTAATATTGATGTAGTAGTTGGTATTGCAGCATCTGGTACAACCCCTTATGTTTTAGGAGGTATAAAAGCTGCAAATGAAAAGGGGCTGTTAACTGCAGGCATTACGAATAATCCTGGCTCACCTTTAGCACAACTTTCAGAAATTCCTATTGAAATAAATGTAGGGCCAGAATTTGTAACGGGGAGTACTCGTATGAAAAGCGGAACTTCACAGAAATTGGCTTTAAATATGATTTCCACAGCCTTAATGATACGTATAGGACGTGTAAAAGGAAATAAAATGGTGAATATGCAGCTAACCAATGATAAGTTGGTAGATAGAGGTACGCGCTATATTATGGAAGGTTTAGGTATTAGTTATGAAAAGGCCGAAAAATTATTAAAAGAACATGGTTCTGTTAAACTAGCAATAGAATCTCAAAAATAAAATTATTCTGTAACTAAAGATACTTCTTCTGGAGTAACAATTTTATCGCTAGAGTTTTCCCATGTATTTAATATGTAGTTCATAACATCTGCTACTTCTTCTGGTTCTAAACCTTGACTAGGCATAGAGTTATTGTACGTTTTTCCATTCACTACAATTTCTCCCTGAAGACCATATAGTATAGCCTTTATGCTTCCAGTTCTATTATTTAATAAGTAATCCGATTTTGCTAAGGGAGGATAAATTTTAGCAAAACCTTTTCCTTTTTTTAGATGACAGGATACACAAAAGTCGGCATAAATTTCCTCGCCTCTTAACATGCTTTCTTGTAAGGTAGATTCTTGTTGTGAAAAAGAGATATTAGAAGCTATAAAAAATAAAAAAACGATGATTATAAATTTCATTCTTAAAATTATTTAGAATTTGGAATTAGTTTGTAAATACCTTTGCCTTCTACGGCAACATAAATATAACCATCTGGTCCTTGTTTAACAGCTCTTACTTTTCCTAAATCTGGTAAAAGCTTTTCTCTACGGATTACTTTGTTGTTTTCTAAAATAAGTCTTTCCAAATATTGATATTTTAAAGAACCTACTAAAAGATTACCATTCCATTCTGGATACTTGTCTGATGTAATAAATGCCATTCCACTTGGGGCAATAGACGGAATCCAATAATATAAAGGTTGCTCCATTCCTTTCATCTCAGTTTTATCAGTTATAGAAGTGCCACTATAATTAATGCCATAGGTAGTTAATGGCCAACCATAATTAGCACCTTTTTTAATTATATTAATTTCGTCTCCTCCTCTTGGACCATGTTCATTATTCCATATCTCTCCCGTAATTGGATGTAGAATTAACCCTTGGGGATTTCTATGTCCATAACTGTAAATTGCGGTTTTTGCACTATCAACACCAACAAAAGGATTATCTTCAGGAATGCGTCCATCATCATGTAGTTTGTAGATTTTACCTCCATCTCGTTTTATGTCCTGCGGATTTATATCTCTAGCACCACGTTCTCCAATAGAAAAATATAAATAATTATTCTTGTCAAACACTATTCTAGAACCAAAATGTTGCCCTTTTGTAGTGTTAGGAGTTGCTTTGTAAAGCACTTTTTTTTCTGCAAGTATTGTGTCTTTTAGTTTAGCTCTTAGTATAGCTGTATGTCCTCCTTTTTGCTCTCCTTCAGGAGACGCATAGGATAGATAAATCCAACCATTTTCTTTAAATTTAGGGTGTAAAGCAACATCTAGTAGACCTCCTTGTCCTCTTTTGTAAACCTTTGGAATATTGCCTATTTTTTGTTTTTTATTGTCTTTAAAAAGAAGTAACTCTCCCTTTTTTTCGGTAATTAAAATAGCGCCATTTGGTAAGAAGGTAAAACCCCATGGAATTTCGAGTTCATCGACCAATAGCACAGCAGAAAACACATCATTTTTTGGTTCTGAAACCTTATTTTCTAGAGTTTGTGAAATCGATAAATTGTGCATTACAACGAATAAATAAAAATAGTAGATACTTTTCTTCATGGACTTACGTTAGAATAATATTAAAATGGTCAATAAATTTTTTGTTTAAAATTAAAGAGAAATTATAAGTTTAAAGAATTACACTAAAAAAACATTTAGGTTCCCCAAATCATAAACTGTTTTTTTAAAATACGACTTAACCTATGCTACCAAAAAAAACCAAGTATACCTTGTATGCTGTTCTGTTGGTTTTTGTTTCTGCAATATATTCAACTGCAGTAGCAAATACAACAGTTTTTGAATTACTTAAAGAAGTAAGTTTTTCAAAGAAAGAGACTGCGCCCAAATCGGAGTCTGTTAACACAAAAAATACCATAACATCTTTTAATAGTACAGCTAAAAGTGATGCTAAAGTTAGTATTGCTCCTATGTTTATGACAATTGTTCAAGGGGCAGATGCAGAAGTTGGTTGTGCTGATAATGGTTTTACAGTTGCGCGTTTTAATCTTTGTGGAGATTTTGATGATAGAATTATAAGTTTGTCAGGAGGGCCATATACTTCTGTTCAGTGGCAAGAGTTAACTTGTGCTCCAGATGTAAATGAAGACTGTCCAAATACAACAGTTTCTTGTTATAACGGTGTGTCAACAAACCAAACCTATACATTAGATGCTAGCTCAATTTCTTCTACAACAGGAGCAGAGTATAGGGTTATTGCAGATGGGCAACAATACTTTATAAAAGTTAAGAAAAGTAATATTACCCAAACTCATGTAAAACAAGATTATATATGTGGGGTAGATGGTAGAATACAAATCACAAATTTATCTAGTGCATATGAGTTTAGTATAGATAGTGGTAGTGGTTTTGGCCCATGGCAAGGTCCAATATTTAATAACTTAGTACCAGGAACATATATTGTTAAAGCACGTTTACAGAATACACCAAATACTTGTGAATATCCGTATGAACCTATTACTATAGATCAGTTAGATATGGAGATTGAAGCTACATTTGTAGATGCGCAATGTAGTGGAGAAACAGGTAGTATTACAGTTACAGCAAATAATGTGCCTGGCCCATATAAATACACTTTATTAAATGATAGTGGTGTGGCTCAAGAATTTACTGCATTTATACCGGATAATCCATATACATTTTCGGCAGTTGGTTTTGGAACCTATACAGTACAAGTAGAAACACAACAATGTACCGGAGATCCTTTAAATGGGATAGATCCTCCAAGACAAACGGTAGATACTTCTGGAAACCCAATAGTTATAGGTAACGGTTTAGTAGCATTAGATGCCTCTACAGAGGTAAATAGTAGTTTTGGTTGTGCTACAATAACAAGTGTAGATATAACAGTAAATACTTCTGGAGGTGCGCCACCATATACTTTTATTGTCAATGGTGCAGGGCCATCTAGCCCTTCTTATTCGGGATTAACAACATATACAGTAACTTCTCCTGGTAGTTATGATTTTTTAATTACAGATAGTAATGGTTGTACTATTACGGCGTCTTCTAATGTAGAATCTTTATTGCCGCCAGATGTAAATGCTACAGGTGTAGATGGTACTTGTACCAATGGAGGAGCAAAAATTAATTTTAATGTAACGGATGCTCGCGGATATAATTTAACCTATAGTGTAGATGCTGGTGTTACTTGGGTAACCGCAGATCAAATTTCTGTAACAGCAACTCCTGGAGGAACTTTGTATGATCAATTAGAAGTACGTTACCAACAAGGGGGATTTGAATGTACAAGGACTGTAAATGATGTTACAGTAAGTAGTGTAGGGGTTATAACAGGTTCTGCAACAAAAATATCAGATAGAACTTGTGATGGTTCTGGAGGTACAATTGGTGGACAAATAGATTTTGGCCCAGTTAGTGGTGGTTCAGGAAGTGGATATACTTTTAGTATTGATGGCACAAACTTTACAACAACTACATCTTACACAAATTTAGTAGCAGGAACCTATACACCGATGATTGAAGATGGTGGTGGTTGTAGGCTAGAAGGTACGCCAATAACAATTTTAGATGTAGATCCACCAACAGATATAGATTTTATTGCTACAAATAGTAACTGTACGCTTAATACAGTAGACCTACAATTAATTCCTACTTTAGGTACAGGCGGAGCAACAATCGCAAATTATTCAATTATTAGCCCTATAGTAGATGATAATGGAGCTAGTGATACATTTGTGAGTTTAGATGCGACACAATCGTATATTTTTCAAATAAGAGATAGTAATGGGTGTACCTATACAGAAGGGTATAGTCCTTTTTTAACTAGTTCTATTAGAGCAAGAGTAAAATCTGGAGGAGATTTACGTGTTTGTAACGGAGCAACGGATGGTACTGGGACATTTTTAATAGATGGTTTTGGAGCTAATTATACATACGATATAAATGGTGGTCTATATACAGGTGGCCCTCAAAATGATGATGAGGTAGATTTACCTTTGTCTGGACCAGGAACATACACGATTACTGTAACTGATGTAGATACAGGATGTACAGATACAGCTTCTTTTGATATTATAGAAGCAGCTCCTTTATCTTTAACTGGAGCAGTTGTGGATATGAGCTGTGCAAACGGAAACCGAGGAAGAGTTACTGCTACTGCAACTGGTGGTTGGGGTGCATTTAGATATACGTTAACCCCTCCAGTCGGGGCTGTACAAGGACCAAAATCTGGAAGAACTTTTAATAACCTTACTGCAGAAGGAAATTATGTGTTAGAAGTAGAAGATGCAGAAGGCTGCACAGTAACGTTTAATTTTGCATTAACAGAAATTGATGCTCCAACCTTAACACTAGATACAGCGGCTTCAGATTTTTGTTATGTTGCAGGTACAGGAGCAACGGCAGTAGTTAATTCTACAGCTGGGTCAGCAGGTGCAGGAACACACCAATATAGAGTAAATGGAGGAACATTACAGGGGAATACATTTACAGGTTTAACACCAGGTAATTATACTATAGAGGTTGTAGATGGTAATAATTGTACTGCTGCCATTAATATAACAATAGAGGAGCAATTACGAGTAAATACAAGTTTAATTACAGAAATACCTTGTGGAACAAGTGATGGTAGAATACGAGTGAATGTAAGTGGGGGTTATACTCCAGGTTCACAATATGAAGTAAGTACAGATGATGGTGTTACTTGGGGGTCTCCTATAGCATTTACATCTAATTCTTTTAATTATGATACGAGAGTAGATGGCACCTATAGATTTAGAATAACAGATACGAATACGACAAGTGCAGCTTGTGTTGTAGAGTCTGCACCTTTAGTTGTTAATCCTCCTGATCCTATTGCTGCAGCTGCAATAGATACAAGAGATGTTACCTGTGGGCAAACAGCAAATGGGGCAGTAACTATTACTCCAGATGCAACTAGTGGTGTACCACCATATGTAATTAGTTTTAATGGTAGTCCTTTTACAGCTCAGACTGTATATTCTAATTTGGCAGTAGGAACCTATCCGTTTACGGTTAGAGATGCAAGAGGTTGTATAGTAAATCAAACTGTAGATATAATTTTAGATACCACGCCAACACCAGATGCTACAGTAACAGAAATACCAGCAACTTGTGCGGCTAGTGTATTAAGCGGTGGTATACGAATTTCTGGGGTAACAGATGGTCAAGAAAATTTCAGTTTTATAGTAGAAGATAATACAGGAACAGAAGTAGCAAGGCAAGATAATGTTACAAGACTTGCTGCAAATTCATTAGACATTTTCGATGTAGATTTAGTTCCAGGAGATTATACTGTAATTACTATTGATGCAAATGGTTGTACAGATATTGATACAGTTACTATTACAAGTAATGAGGTGGTAATAACTCCTATACCACCACCAATTCCAGCAGATTGTGATGATACTAGTTTTACATACTCAGTAAGTGTTAGTGGTGGTACAGGTTCTTATTTAATAAAACTAGAACACCAACCTACTTTTTATACTTTAAGTGATACTCCTGCTACAAATGACCATACTTTTGATAATGCTACAGATGGTATTACGTATGGTGTTGCATATACAGTACAAGTAAGAGACACTGGTACGAATTGTATTTATGAGCAAGAAATACCACCTGTAGACGGTGGGTCCTTATTGGAAATAACTGCTGGTTCTACTCCTGGAGCGTGTGACGTAAATAGGAATGGAGAAATAACATATAGTATTACTGGATTTACTTTGGGGGATGATTTATTAATAGAGTTATTAAATAATGACGACAATACTACTATTCCATTACATACTCCTGTTACTCCTTTAGCTATTCCTTTTAACGATACATATCCAGAATTACCTGGGGATTATCAAGTTATAGTTACTAATTTATCTGATAATTGTACCGATGCAGCTGGAGTAATAATAGATCAGAACTTACCTTCTATAGATATTTTAACCCAAGAACCGGCAAATTGTAATGCTCTAGGGCAAATTACAGTGCAAGGTAGGGGCGGTAATGGTGGTCCATATACTTATGCTTTTACTAATCAGGGTAACCCAGAACCTTTAGCAGGAGATTACTCTTCGACAACTACTTTTACCGCAGTTGCTGGTAATTATGATATATATGTAAAAGATGCCGGTGGCTGTACGTCTTTTGATATTGCTACAGTAATATTATTAGAACCAAATTTACCAACACCTACATTTGTGGTACAAAATCAATGTAATCCAGCTTCTACTTCTTTTGATATACTAGTACGTATGCCAAGTAGTATAGATACTCCAAGGTATACATTAGGAGGTGTAGAGAGACTGCCAACAATTGTTGGTGGTTTTTGGGAGTATACTTATAATGTTAGTAGTCCAGGGGATTATGTTGTAGATATAATTGATGCTAATGGTTGTACAGGGCAAGGCACAGCTACAGTTTATGATTTTTTAGCAGCTACTGGAGATTTTAGTACAGAATCTACTTGTAATGCTGCAGATGGTGTAATAACAATACAAACTAATGGTGGTAGTGGGGACTTTAGTTATGATATTTCTGGTATAGATTATTTAGGCAATCCATATTCTGCTCCACAACAAATAAATAATAGAGTATTTACAGGTCTTTTACCTGGAAATTACCAAGTTGTAGTTACAGATAGAATTGTAAATGACGGTACAGGGTTCTGTGAGTTTACAGTAACAGATATTAATCTTAATAGAGCAGCATTGCCAGCCATAACATCAGATACGCATACAGATATAACTTGTCATGATGCAAATGATGGTACTATAGAAATTTTAGTTGGTCCAGATGATGCGGCATTCCCTTTTACATCAGAAGATTTACCTATAGAATATATTTTAACAAATTTAGATACAGCAAGTGAAGAAGACAGGAATAATACGGGGTCTTTTGGGAATTTATCAGCAGGAAGATATCAAGCAGAAATAGTAACTGCAAGAGGTTGTTCTATAACATCTTTGGAGCATGTAATTGACAATCCAGATGATTTTTCTATTACTATAAATACACCTCCAACAAATTTTGTTTGTGAATCCGGAGGAAATAGATTTAGTTCTGCGATAATAACAGCTACAATTATAGATCCTGGTACAATTGGTAGTGGATATAGATATAGTATTACCGGTTTTTCTAACTACCAATCTTCTCCTAGTTTTGAAGTAGTAGATAATGGTAGTCCGCAAACTTTTACAATTTATGCTATAGATGGTAACGGTTGCCAAGCAACTTCGCAAACAATTACGATTAACCCACCAACAGATGTGGTTCCTTCTGTCATAGAGAGAGATTTATTAAATTGCGCAAATCCAGAAAGAGTAAGAATACAAGTAGTATCTAACCCTGCAGGGCCCGTAGATTTTACTGTTAGGACAACTTCTGTCGTAGCAGTTGCTCCTGTAACTAATAGTTCTGGAAATGATTATGTAGATGTGTTTTTACCAGCGGCAGGCGACTATATTTTTGAAGTTGAAGATAATAATGGCGGTTGTTTTTATCCAATGCCAGTACATACAGTAGCAGAGCCAATAAGCCCTACAGTTGTTCTTGCGGAGGCTAAACCTATAAGTTGTTTTACTCCTGGTAATGATGGGGAGTTATCTATAACCGTAACGGATTATATAGGTCTTTATGATTATGAAGTGTTTAGAGGGGATGATCCAGGAAAAACAACTGTAATAGCAAGTGGTACTGGTTTGGATACGGCTAATAATCCAGAAACAATTTCAGGTTTAGTTGGTGGAAACTACTTTGTTGAGGTTACTTCTACTGCAATGCCTTTTTGCGATGGCGATAGTAATATAGCAACCATACGTACACCAAATGGAGATTTACAAGTAACAGCAAACGAAATAGGAAATACTAGTTGTAGTGATGATACAGGTAAAATAGAAGCTATTGGTAGTGGAGGATGGGATACCTCTGCTTATGAATATAGATTGCTACAAAGTACGGATGGTGGGACAACTTATCCTAACGAAATTGCAGCGTATTCTAATACAAATGAGTTTGAAAACTTAGCTAGCGGTGATTATAGGGTAGAAATAAGAGATGTAGAAGGTTGTGTAAATGATTTTGATATTACTTTAGCTGCGGTACCTCAGATAGATGCAGGTATTAGAGAGCCACAAGCGCTACAATGTCCTGCAGGAAATAATGCGGTCTTAGAAGCTTATGACCCAACAAGTGGTGATGCAACTTCAGCAACTGCTGGAGCGTCTGGAGGTTTCCCTGGAGCAGGGTATAACTATAGGCTATTATTTTTAGGTAGTAATGATAATACCAATATTGTATCTACAAGTGGATTACAAAATTCACCTACATTTATTGGTACAAGTGGCGGTTATATTAGTGCTGGTTGGTATGCTATAGAGGTTTCCTCTAGTTTTAACTGTTTGTTTATAACGGTTCCTTATTATGTGGATCCACCACCACCAGTAGAACCAAGATTAGTACAAACACGGGTACCTGGCTGTGGAGGAGCAGGGGAAATGCGATTAGATATAGAAAATTATGATGCTAGTTTTGTCTATGAGTATTTACAAATAGAAGATGGAACAGCTGTAGGGGTGTATACCGATATGGTTGGCTCATCGGTTACTGTGACAGGTAATGCAGGTATATCGTATCAATTTGATGTTAGAAAAAAGAATGCACTAAATACTTGTAGTGCTGTTAGGTCTAATGGTATAACTATGACAGATGCATCTGTGCTTACTCTTTTGCCAAATTCTCCAGTGGATCCAATTTCTTGTGCATCTGAATTAGATGGTAGGATAGAATCTTTTGCAAACGGAGGTGTAGGTAATAATATGTTTACATTATATATTGGAGAGCCTACAGATGGTTTTAATCTTGGCACAGCAACTATATATAGAGGCCCGCAAACGGATGGTACTTTTGAAGGGCTTCCTGAAGGTACAGATTATTGGGTTGGAGTTACAAGTGGTTTAACTTGTGAGGCTATAGATGGTCCTTTTGAAATTGTTAGACCAGCTCCAATAGTATTTACTGCAGACCCGGTTTCTGTAAGTTGTTTTGGAGAGGAAGATGGCGAAATTAGAATAGAAGTGCAATCAGGTGGAGTAGGGTTATTGCAATTTGCAATTGGCCCTAATTTCGATGAATTTTTTAGTGATCCAGTAACTCCTAATGCTTATGTTTTTGATGAGTTAGCTGCTGGGGATTATGAAATTCTTATTAAAGATGATAATGGTTGTTTTGAGAAAGATATTATTACAGTTCAAGAGCCAAATGTATTAGAAGTTACCAATATAGTTACAACACCTGAGTTATGTATTGGCGCTA
The DNA here is from genome assembly GCF_003634105.1 of Maribacter vaceletii. GTDB lineage: Bacteria > Bacteroidota > Bacteroidia > Flavobacteriales > Flavobacteriaceae > Maribacter_B > Maribacter_B vaceletii. Next base: position 89,414 of record NZ_RBIQ01000012.1, read on the forward strand.
ATGATGGTACATTGTCTTTTGATATTATAGGAGGTACGCAGTTTAATGATGTTTTAGTGCACCCAACACCATATTATGAATATAATTTAGAAAAAATAAGCCCGGTAGATGAAACAGGTACTGGAGTTTTTGCACCTTATGATGGACAAATAATTGAAAATTTAGAAGGCGGAGCTTCTTATGCATTGTATATTAGAGATGCTAACGATTGTGAAGCTACAGAAGTTATATCCATTACAATTGGTGTAGATTTAACTGCAGAACCAATTGTTGAATATGGTTGTGAAGGTATATTCCCAAATAGTACTACAACTATAGAAATGCAAGAAAGAAGTTTAATACCAGATTTATTATTTGCATTAGATCCAGTAGACCCAACGGATCCTGTAACAGCTTTAGCAGGTACGGATTATGTTTTTGGAAATTTAGCACCAGGGAACCATACGGTTTATATTTATCATGAAAATGGCTGTACCAATATGGTAGAGTTTACTATAGATGCTTATGACCCTTTAACACTTACGGCTATAAAGACTGGTCCTAATGAGTTAACAGCTAGTGCAGAAGGGGGTTATGGAGGTTATGAGTTTTTCTTCCAAGGAGAATCTTATGGTAGTGAAACTGTGTACACTACTAATGAAAGTGCTGTGGTAGAAGTTAGGGTAGTAGATAGTAATGGTTGCTCTGCAATAGTAACCGTACCTTTTGAGTTTACAGGAATGTTAGATATACCAAATGCGTTTACTCCAGATGGTGATGGCTTAAATGATTTTTGGTCTCCTAATAATAGAGAATTTTTCCCTAACATAGAAGTTAAGATTTATGATAGATATGGCCGTGTTGTAGCAATACTAAATAATGTAACACAGTGGGACGGAAATTACGAAGGTTCTCCAGTTCCTACAGGAGATTATTGGTATGTAGTAAATGCCAATGATAAGAGTAAAATACAATTTGTTGGGCATTTTACTTTGTATAGATAAGTAAACTACCTTAGGGCAAGCTAACGAGGTATTTATTAGGAAACTAATTTTATCTCGTGGCAAACCGGCGTATTTAAAACTCGATTATCGAGTAAAATGCTCTTTAATTGTTTTTACTACAAATTAGCACTGTTAAGTTGTTATTTATATCTGTAGTAAAAAATAAATAAATTGTTCCACCATCAGATATCTTATGCTTTTTACGAAGATTGGCAACTTTCTCTGGAAAATTTCTAGTAGTTATATTGGCTTTAGAAATTTTTAAGTCTTTTATGTTTTTCTTATTGTAAATAATAGAATTTTCAATTTTAAAAATACGCCCTGGAAAAGTAGGTTCCATATGTTTACTAGTATATAAATGAGAGTTTACATGTAGTTTATTTAAATTAAGCTTTGCCCCTAAAGTTTTAAAAGCACCAGATTTTAAAATAGCAGAATTGGGCTCAAATAGATATTGCTGAGGTAGTTCGTAATTAGTAGATACGTCTTTTTCTTCATTAAGGGTAAAAGTAAAATAATCTGAATGTTTTTTTCCAATATTTACAGTTTGCACCTTTATAGTATCTGAGTAATTTTTTTCAAGAATCCAAATAAGCTCTTTTACCTCATTTTCTAATGCAACCACATGTATTTCTTTTACATATTTTAATTCTGATATTCCAACAGAAAAATCTAAAAGAGGAGATGTTTTTATGGCAATATTATTGGTTTTACTAAAAAGAAGTTCTATGTTTTTAGGAACATTAGGAAGGCAGTCTGAAAGTAAAAATACTTTCCCTTTTGCATCATTTCTTCGAGAAGGGTCTATATATATCCAATCATAAAATTGGTTGCTTTTTTGTAAATATTTTATTCCATCAAAAGGGAAAGTTTTAATGTTTTTTGCGCCTAATTCATTGAAATTATGCGCAGCAATTTGGGCTAGTTTTTCATTGATTTCGCAATGAGAAACCTCCTTCATTTTCTCACTAAAATAATAACTATCCACGCCAAAACCTCCAGTTATATCTAGTACTGAATTTTTGTCTAAAAGAGAGGCTTTGTACTGTGCTGTTTTTTGGGATGAGGTTTGTTCAATGTTTAGCTTATTTGGGTAATATATATTAGGAGTATTATACCACTTTGGGAGTTTTTTTTGGCATTTTTTCTTGGCTTCAATCTGTTCTACAAGCTCTTTAGAAGAAACGGTAGTAAAAGGTGTCTTTTTTAATAGAACTGACATGGTGTCAGTATTAATATTTTTAGTTATAAATTCCTGAACTCCAGTTTTTAATGTGTCTTTATTCAAAGTTTTGCTATAAATTTTGAGTTAATGACTTTACGAGTTTGTTCTCAGACAAAAATTCTTTTAAAATAACCTTTATTGCAGTATATCCGGGTACTGCTACAATCATTCCTACTACGCCAAAAAGAAGCCCTGCAATAATGATTACTAAGAAGATTTCTAGCGGATGAGACTTTACACTGTTAGAGAAAATAAATGGTTGGGAAAAGAAGTTATCAACTAATTGACCAATAGCTAAACCTATTAAAACATAGCCAGATTTTGGTAGTATTACCTCACTAAAATCGGCACCCAAATTACTGGTCATTGTTAAGCCTATCATTAGTACTCCTCCAATTAATGGGCCTACGTATGGTATTATGTTAAAAAGAGAACAAAGAAAAGCTATTACTATCGCATTTTCTATTCCAACAATCAATAGTACAATGGTATAAATAACAAACAAAATAAATATTTGTAATAATAAGCCAAGAAAGTACCTGGATAATAAATTGTTTATTTTTTCTATAGAATTTACTGTTCGTTTTTCATTGTTGTTTGGTACAAACATTAATAATCCATTTTGGAAAAGTTTGCTATCTTTTAAAAAGAAAAAGGATATAAATAAAACGGAAAATAAACCAATACTTAAAGAACTTAGGATATTTAAAAAAGAGTTTAAAAAATCTGGAATAAAACCAATGTTTAAACCATCTAAAATGTTTTTTTCAATTTCAGCATCTTCTAATGCTTCATTTACTTCAGAGGTTGAAAAACCTAAATAGTTTGTTATTTCTTTATAAAGAATATTAACATTCTCTTGAAGTTTATCAATGTCTAGTAAAGATAAATTTTTCCCTTGCTCCGAGAGTAGTGGGACAAATAAAGCAACTATTCCTACTAAAATTCCTACCATTAAGAGCATAGAAAGTACTACTGCTAGTGTGTTAGGGAATTTAAGTTTACGTCTTAAAAAGAGAACTATAGGCCTTCCTATAAGGGCAATTACTGCAGCAAAGGCTAAATAGGCTATTACAGATTGTATTTTATATAAAAAATACACAAGAAGTATTAAACCTATACTAATGCCTAGTGCTCTTAAAATTCCGTTGGCTATTGTTTTAGATGTCATATTACTAATGTTTAAATGCGTAATTAATAATGTTAGCTCCCATTTTTAATGCCTTTTCCCTTATTTCTTTTGGGTCATTGTGTACGGATGGGTCTTCCCAACCATCCCCTAAGTCTGATTCATAGGTAAATAGTAATACAAGTCTTGCTTCGTGGAAAAAACCAAATGCTTGTGGTCTTTTACTGTTGTGTTCGTGTATTTTGGGTAACCCTTCTTTAAAAACAAATTTATCTTTAAATATTTCATGATTTTTTCCAATCTCTTCTAGCTCTTTATCTGGGAAAATTTTCACTAATTCTTTTCGTAAATAAGGTTCCATACCATAATTGTCATCAATGTGTAAAAAACCACCAGATAATAAGTAATCATGTAAATTTTGCGCATCACTTGGAGAGAAAAAAACATTTCCATGCCCTGTCATATGAATAAATGGATATTGAAATATAGAAGAGTTTCCTGCTTCTACTACTTGCGGTTTGTCTTTAATTGTTGTGTTTAAGTTGATGTTGCAATAACTAATTAAATTTGGTAAGGCTGTGGGGTTACTATACCAATCTCCGCCGCCATTATATTTTAAAATAGCTATTTCTTGAGCAAAAGAAATAGTAGAAAAAATAAAAGTTAAAATTAATAGCGTTACAGTAAGTTGTTTCATAAGTCTCTTACAATTAGATGTCTCAAATGTAATAATTAAGATGTTTAAAAAAATATTAGGGAGAAATTAATCTAAATCTCATTATTTTTACTTGGCAAAATAATATTTTAACCATGATTAAGGATAGATAGAGTAGTGCAAGCAACAATTGCTGCAGTCTCTGTTCTAAGTCTGTTTTCTCCTAGCGAAACTGGTGAAAATTTATTTTCAAAAGCAGTTTTAATTTCGGTACTAGAAAAATCTCCTTCGGGTCCAATAAGTACCGTTGTGTTTTTATTCGGAACAGCCTTTTTTGATAAATCTATTTTTTCGGTTTCTTCACAATGTGCAATAAATAATTGACCCTTGTGTTCTTTTTTTAAGAAATCTTTATAACTAATTATTGGATTAAATTTTGGTAGAAAAGTTTGTAAGGATTGTTTCATAGCGGACTGTATCACTTTTTCCATCCTTTCTTGCTTTATAATTTTTCTTTCAGAGTTTTCGCATAGAATAGGGGTAATCTCATTTATTCCAATCTCTGTGGCTTTTTCTAGAAACCACTCAAAACGGTCATTGTTTTTGGTTGGTGCTACAGCTAAATGTATCCATGAGGTACTAGGTTCTTTTTCTATAGAGGTTAGTATTACAGCAGTACATTTTTTGGGGTTAGCTATAGTAATTTTTGAGGTTACTAAAAGACCTTTTCCATTAGTTATAGTAAGTATATTCCCCTCTTTTTTTCTAAGAACTCTTATAATATGTTTACTCTCTTCTTCGCTAAAGGTGAAGTTTTCTGTGCTGCGGTCAATATTTGGATTGTAAAATAATTGCATTATTACATTTTAAACTAATTTATGAACTTTTAAGTTTGTATTGGGCATGTTCCAAACCTAATTCTATCCAATTTTGCAATTCTTCTTCTGTTGTAAAACCATCTTCAGAAACATAAACAAATTCTTTCATTGGTTTGTTCGTGAAATCCATTGGTTTAACGTATTCTAGTTTTAAGTAATGGTCTATTTTGTCTGAGAGGATCCTAACCATTAAATTGCCTTTGATAATACCCACAGTCATTTTTCCATGAAATAAATAGGCAATACCGCCAAACATCCTTTTTTTTGAAAAGTTTTCTGTAATGTTTTTTGGAAAAATAGAAAATGCGGTATCTATTCTATTTTCTAATTCTTTTTGGAAAGACATTTTTTTTATTTTAAATACGATACCTAGCATTTGCTGTAATATCTTGTTTAGAAAACAACTCTTCTTGGTATTTAAGATAGCCAACAATGCCAATCATCGCAGCATTGTCTGTGCAATACTCAAATTTAGGAATGTATGTTTGCCATTGATTTGTTTTTTCCTTGTCTTTAAGTGCTTTTCGTATACCAGAATTTGCAGAAACGCCACCACCAATAGCAATTTGCTTAATTCCGGTTTGCTTAATCGCGTTTTTAAGTTTTAATAGTAATATTTTCACGATTGTATATTGAATAGAAGCACAGATATCTTCTAAGTTATCAGTTATAAATTCGGAGTCTTTTTTGACTTCTTTTTGTATAAAATATAAAATATTAGTTTTTAATCCGCTAAAACTAAAATCTAATTCGCCTACTTTTGGAATAGGGAATTCATATTTTTTTGCATTTCCATCCGAAGCATATTTGTCAATTAAAGGGCCTCCAGGGTAGGGTAGACCTAGTATTTTTGCACTTTTATCAAAAGCTTCACCAACAGCATCATCAAGTGTTTGCCCTAATACTTCCATTTTAAAGTAATCTTTGACTAATACAATTTGAGTATGCCCACCACTAATAGTTAATCCAATAAAAGGGAATGTTGGTTTTGTGTTGTCTTTGTCAGCAATAAAATGAGCAAGTAAATGGGCTTGCATATGGTTAACTTCAATTAAAGGAATGTTTAAACCTAATGCTAGCGACTTAGCAAAAGAAGTGCCAACCAATAAAGAGCCCATTAATCCTGGTCCGCGTGTAAAAGCTATGGCGGATAACTGTTTTTTATCGATATTTGCTTTAGCTAAAGCTTGGTGTACTACTGGAACAATATTTTGTTGGTGTGCGCGAGATGCAAGTTCTGGAACAACACCCCCGTATTCTTTATGAATTTTTTGGGTTGCCACGACATTACTTAATACTTCATCGTTGCATAAAACAGCAGCAGAAGTATCGTCACAAGAAGATTCTATGGCAAGAATGTAAATAGTTTTAGTTTGCACAGGGTTTGGAATAAAAATTGAAAAGACAAAGGTAAAACATAAAGAACTATCAAAAAACTAAGAAAAATACTGTTACGAATACTAATTGTGCTTTTAGTTACATGTGTTTTGGGTACCATTATCTTGGCTTTACCGTCTGTACAAACTCGCTTTGCAGAGTATGCAACAAAAACTATCAACAAAAAATATGGAACTAATATAAATATTGATCGTTTAGGAATTTCTTTAATATCTTGGAAAGCCTCACTAAAAGGAGTGTATGTAGAAGATTATAAAAGAGATACTCTTTTTTATGTTGCAGATTTAAATACTTCTATTTTAAGTGTGCAAAACCTTGTAAACGGGAAGTTTGAATTTGGTACTGTAAAAATTGATAGCCTTAATTTTAAATTAAAAACGTATAAAGACCAAACAGATACTAATCTAGATGTATTTGTGAAAAAACTAGATACTAAAGAAAAAGATCCCAACACTCCGCCATTTTATTTATCTGCATCGGAAGTAGAAATTTTAAATAGCGACTTTAAATTAATTAATGAAAATTTTGAGAAAGAGAAGCTTTTAGATTTTAAAAAAATAAATATTGCTTCGTCAGATTTTAGCATTGAAGGGCCTAATGTTGGTACGGCAATACATGATCTTTCTTTGCATAGTGGTAGAGGGATAGACGTGTATAAGCTCGAGACAGACTTTAAGTACACAAAACAACAAATGCGTTTTGACTCTTTAAACTTAAAAACAGAAGCTTCTAATTTAGTAGGGGAATTAGTTTTTAATTATGAACGGGAAGATTTTGCAGACTTTTTAAACAAAGTAAAAGTAGAGGCAGACTTTATAGATTCTAAGCTTTCTTTAGATGAAATAAATAAACTTTACAATGAATTTGGGGCTGGTAAAGTTGCTACGTTTTCTACTACAGTTAATGGTGTTTTAAACGATTTAAATACGGAAGAACTTTTTTTAGCTACTAATAATACAGGAATTAGGGGTAATTTTAATTTTAAGAATCTTTTTTCAAGAAAAGACCCTTTTAAAATGGTCGCAAAGATTAAAAATATTACCTCTAGCTACTATGAAATGAGAGCTTTAATGCCTAATGTTTTAGGAAAAACATTGCCAACTTCATTCCAAAAATTGGGTCAGTTTACTATTAGAGGAAACACCACCGTAGAAAAATCTGCAATAGAGGCAAAAATAAATTTAAATACTAACATAGGAAGCTCTTATGCAGATGTAGTGCTAACAGATATTAATAATATTGATAATGCAACTTACAAAGGTTTTGTTTCTTTAATAGATTTTGATTTAGGTGGTTTTATAGAAAATGAAACTGTTGGGAAGGCTAATTTGGATTTTAATATAGAGGGGAAAGGGTTTGTAAAAGAACATTTAAATACAGAAGTAATAGGGGATCTTTACTCCATAGAATTTAATAAGTATACGTATAAAGATATAAAGGTATCAGGGCTTTTAAAAGAGCAACTTTTTGATGGTTCTTTGGTTAGCAATGATGAAAACTTAAAATTTAACTTTAAAGGGCTAGCAGATTTTGAAGAGGGGCGTAATAATTTCAACTTTATTGCATCTGTGGGGTATGCTAATCTAAAAAAACTAAATTTTATTAACGATAGCATTTCTATTTTTAAAGGAAATGTAAATATGGATATTACGGGAAATACTTTAGATAATTTAGTTGGTGATATAAAGTTTTCTAAAACAAATTTTCAAAATAAAAATGACACCTATTATTTTGAAGACTTTAAAATATCTTCCAGTTTTGAGAATGATACCATCCGTACTATTGCTATAAATTCCCCAGATATAATTACGGGGTATTTAAAAGGTAATTTTAGAGTAAAAGAGTTAGGGAGGGTAGTGCAAAATTCATTGGGTAGTATTTATACCAATTATAAGCCTTTTAAGGTTTCTAAGGGGCAAAAATTAACATTTAACTTTAAAATATATAACAAGATTGTCGATGTGTTTTTTCCAGAAGTAAAGTTTGATCCTAATACTTTTATTAGAGGAAGAATAAATGCAGATGATGGCGATTTAAAATTAAATTTCAAATCACCAAGTATAGTGGCCTTTGGTAATGAAGCAGATGGTATAGAATTAAAAATTGATAATAAAAACCCTTTATATAATACCTATGTTTCAGTTGGCGATTTGTCTACTCCATATTATGATGTTAAAGATTTTAATTTAATAAACACCACATTAAAAGACACTTTATTCTTTAGAACAGAATTTAAAGGAGGGAGTGAGTACAACGATACGTATAATTTAAATTTCTACCATACTTTTAATAAAGAAAATAAATCTGTAATAGGTTTAAAAACTTCAGACATTAGTTTTAAGGGAAATACTTGGGTTTTGAACAAAGCTGGTGATGCTAAAAATAAAGTAATTCTTAATAGAACATTAGATAGTATTACAATTCAAGAAATTGTAATGAATAACAGTAAAGAAGAACAAATACGTTTAAAAGGGCAATTAGCAGATTCAACTTACAAAGACTTAGAATTGCAATTTAAAATAGTTTCCTTAGATAAAATAACACCAGCTATTGATAGTCTTAAATTAAACGGACAGGTAAATGGTATATTAAATATCCTACAAAAGGATGATATTTACTTGCCATCTTCTAATTTAACTATTTCAGATTTTAGTATCAATAAAATCCCACTGGGAGACCTGTCTATAGGTATTGTTGGCAATAGAGATTTAACAGATTTTTCAGTCAATTCTCAACTTACAGAAAATGGTATAGAAAAATTAGGTGTGGTTGGTAATGTCCTAAATACAGGAAAAATGCCAGAGGCAAACCTTTTAGTTAATTTTGGTAATTTTAAATTACAACCCTTTAGTCCCTTAGGAGAAGGGGTTATAGGGAATATACGTGGAAATTTAAATGGTAGTGCACGTATTACTGGTCCTGCAAATAATCCAGAAATTAATGGCTTACTGTCTTTAGATGATGCTGGTATAAGTATTTCTTATTTAAATGTAGATTATTCCTTTGCACCAAATTCTAAAGTACGTTTGTATGAGCAAACCTTTAATTTTGAAAATATAAATTTAACCGATATAAAAGCCGAAACCCAAGCAACAATAGACGGTACTATATCACATAGATATTTTGATAATTGGGTTTTAGATTTAGATGTGGATACAAACAATAATCGTTTTTTAATTTTAGATACAGAATTTGATGAAGATCAGCTCTTTTATGGGACAGGGTATTTAAATGGAACAGGACGAATTTATGGGCCAACTACAGCATTAAATATTGATGTTTTGGGTTCTACAGCGGAAGGTACTTCGTTGAAAATTCCTTTAAGTGATGTTGCTAGCTTAGGAGATTATTCATTTATAAATTTTGTTAGTAAAAATAAAACAGGAGACGCAACAGATGAAAGGGTGTTAAAGGATTATCAAGGATTAGAACTAAAATTTGATTTAGATATAACTCCAGATGCAGAAGTAGAAATTGTAACCGATCAAAAAACTAAAAGTTCTTTAAAAGGTACAGGAGCAGGTACTATATTAATGCAAATTAATACAAGAGGTAAGTTTGAAATGTTTGGAGACTTTGTTGTTGTTACAGGACAATACCATTATAAGTTTGGGGGTATAATAGACAAAACATTTATTGTAAAACCAGGAGGAACAATTAATTGGGAGAGAGACCCTTTAGCTGCGCAATTAAATATGGAAGCTGTTTATTCTTTAACGGCCAACCCTGCACCTTTATTAGATAATGCAGGTACAGCAACTAGAAGAATACCTACAGATGTAGTTATAAAATTATCTGAAGAATTAGAAAGCCCTAAAATAGATTTTGAAATAGAGTTCCCAAGTACAAATTCTATTATTCAATCTGAATTGGAGTATAGACTTCAAGATCCAACCGTAGAAGAAAAAAATGCCTTGTTTTTATTAGCGCAAGGTTCTTTTGTTAATGATCAATCTGGAATTAACCAACAAGCAGTTACTGGGAATTTATTACAATCGGCATCTGGATTATTAAATCAGGTTCTAAGTGGTGATAGTGATAAGTTTAATCTTGGTTTATCCTATGAGCAAGGTATTATAGACAAAAGCGCAGATATAGAAACAGATGATAGAATAGGCTTAACAGTATCCACGAAAATTAGTGACCGAGTGCTAATTAATGGTAAGTTTGGAGTTCCTGTAGGTGGTTCTAGTGAAACAGTAGTTGCGGGTGATGTAGAAATACAATTATTACTTAATGAAGAAGGAACTTTAAGTGCTAAGTTTTTTAATAGAGAGAATGAAATTCAAGAATTTTTAGCAGATCGCCAAGGCTATACGCAAGGAGTGGGTTTATCTTATGAGGTAGACTTTAACAATTTTAAAGAACTTATTAGAAAAATTCTAGGTAAAGATAATATTAAAGAAGAAAAAGAAGTGCCTCCAACTTCAATTATGGGTAATGATAGTCTAATAAGATTCTATAAAAAGACGCCCGAAAATCCAATATTGCGTTAATTTAACTTCCGTTTTTAGTTATATTTTTTAAGAATAGAAATTATTTTCAATACGAAAACGTTATAGCCCGTATCCTCTTGAAAATTAATGCTTACAAGCCTTAATTTATTAAATTAAGTTTGTTAATTTCGTGTATATATAAGTTTAGAATGAGCACGAAAATTCAAAAAATAGGCGTTCTTACATCTGGTGGAGATTCTCCAGGGATGAACGCAGCAATACGATCAGTTGTTCGTACTTGCGCTTACCATAAAATTAATTGCGTAGGAATATACAGAGGATATCAAGGTATGATTGAAGGAGACTTTAAACCTATGGATGCTCGTAGTGTAAATAATATTATTAATAAGGGAGGTACAGTTCTTAAAAGTGCTAGATGCATGGATTTTAGAACTAAAGAAGGAAGAAGTGCAGCACATAAACAATTAAAAGCAGAAGGAATTGATGCTTTTGTTGTTATAGGTGGTGATGGTAGTTTTACAGGAGCTATGGTTTTTAACCAAGAATATGATTTTCCAGTAATAGGAATTCCTGGTACTATTGATAATGATATTTTTGGAACCACATTTACGTTAGGTTTTGATACCGCTTTAAATACTGTGGTAGAGGTTATTGATAAAATTAGAGATACAGCAAGTTCTCATAACCGATTATTCTTTGTAGAAGTAATGGGAAGAGATGTTGGTCATATCGCATTAAATGCAGGGGTTGGTGCAGGTGCTGAAGAAATTTTAATTCCAGAAGAAGATTTAGGTTTAGAACGTTTAGTAGAATCTTTAAAACGAAGTAAAGAGTCTGGGAAATCTTCAAGTATTGTAATAGTTGCAGAAGGGGATAAAACAGGTAAAAATGTTTTTGAACTTAAGGAATATGTAGAAAAGCATTTACCAATATATGATGTACGTGTTTCTGTATTAGGACACATGCAAAGAGGGGGCTCTCCTTCTTGCTATGATAGAGTATTGGCTAGTAGAATGGGGGTAAAGGCAGTAGAGGCTTTGTTAGAAGGGAAAACTAGTTTAATGGTTGGTATTCAAGACAATCAACTAATACTTACTCCATTAGAAATGGCAATTAAAGGCCATACTAAAATTGATAAAGAGCTTATTAGAGTATCAGATATAATGACAACATAAATTAATTAATATAAAGTAGAAACATGTCAAATTTAAAAATAGGAATTAACGGATTCGGTAGAATAGGTAGATTAGTTTTCAGAACCACTGTAAAAAGAGGAGATGTAGATGTAGTTGCTATAAACGATTTATTAGATGTAGAACACTTAGCATACTTGTTAAAGTATGATTCTGTTCACGGAAAGTTTGATGGTACTGTTGAAGTAAAAGATGGTAACTTAGTTGTAAATGGAAAAACTGTAAAAATTACAGCAGAGAGAGATCCAAAAAGTATTGGATGGGATGCCGCTGGTGCAGAAGTTGTTGCTGAGTGTACAGGTATTTTTACAACTTTAGAAAAAGCACAATTACATATTGATGGTGGTGCTAAAAAAGTAGTTATTTCTGCACCTTCTGCAGATGCTCCAATGTTTGTAATGGGAGTTAACCATACAGAAGCTAAGGCGTCAGATTTAATTGTGTCTAACGCATCATGTACAACCAACTGTTTAGCTCCAGTAGCTAAAGTGTTAAATGATAATTTTGGTATAGAAGAAGCGTTAATGACTACTATTCACGCAAGTACTTCTACGCAATATGTTGTAGATTCTCCTTCTAGAAAAAACTATAGATTAGGTAGGTCTGCAATGGCAAACATTATTCCTTCATCTACAGGTGCAGCAAAAGCAGTAGGTAAAGTTATTCCAGAATTAAATGGAAAATTAACAGGTATGGCTTTTAGAGTTCCTACGCCAGATGTTTCTGTAGTAGATTTAACGGTAAGAGTTAAAAAAGAAACTTCTTACGAAGAAATTAAAAAAGTATTTAAGGCTGCTTCTGAAGGTGCTTTAAATGGTGTTTTAGGATATACTGAAGAAGATGTAGTTTCTCAAGATTTTGTAGGAGAAGCGCAAACTAGTGTTTTTGATGCAGGAGCAGGAATTGAGTTAAGCTCAACTTTCTTTAAAATTATTTCTTGGTATGATAATGAAGCTGGTTATTCTAATAAATTAGTAGATTTAGCACAACACGTAGCTAGTTTATAAGCATATAAATTATTTGTACAATTTTTTCCTAAAAACAAGGTTTATATCTTGTTTTTAGGATTGTTTTAAAAGTTCGTAATATGATATTAATTGTTGATAGTGGAGCTACAAAATCGGATTGGATAGCTTTAGATGAAAAAGGAGAAAAACTTTTTTTTACCCAAACCTTAGGATTAAGTCCGGAAGTTTTAACAAGAGATGTTATAGAGGATAGGTTAGCAAATAACTTTGAACTTTCAAAAAACAAAGAAGTTGTAACTCATCTATTCTTTTATGGAGCAGGGTGTGGTACAGATCGTATGCGTAAATTTTTAAAAGAAATTTTTGCAGATTATTTTCCTAATGCAAAAGCTGATGTTAAAGAAGATACCTATGCAGCTATTTATGCTACAACAAAAATTGGAGATCAAGGAATAGTTTGTATTCTGGGTACGGGTTCTAATTGTAGTTATTTTGATGGGCATCAATTGTTTCAAAAAGTTACATCGCTTGGGTATATTCCTATGGATGATGGTAGCGGAAACTTTTTCGGAAGAAAATTAATAAGAGATTATTATTTTCATAAAATGCCAGCAGATTTAGGAATTAAGTTTAGTAAAGAATACGATTTAGAGGCCGATGTTATTAAGGATAATTTATACAAACAGCCTAACCCAAATACTTATTTAGCAAAATTTGCTCGTTTTTTAATTGAGAATAAAGAACATCCATATTGTAAAGGAGTTATAGATAAAGGCTTTCAGCAATTTATAAATAACTATATAATGCAATTTGAGTTAGCTACAAAAGTACCAATTAACTTTGTTGGTAGTGTTGCATACTTTTTAAGAGAAGAATTAAAAACTGTTTTAGAAAGAAACGATTTAATTGTAGGTGTTATACGTCAAAAACCTATTGATGGTTTGGTAGAGTTTCACAGACAAACTTTATAAAGTAGTTTATTTTACAGCAATCATAGATATTTCTACGTTTACAAATTTAGGTAAGTTAGCAACCTCTACGGTTTCTCTAGCTGGTGCTGTTTCTGGATTAAAATAAGTGCCATATACTTCATTTACATCTGTAAATTGATTCATATCACTAAGAAAAATTGAAGACTTTACTACGTGCTCAAAAGTCATATCTGCTTCTTCCAGAATTGCTTTTAAGTTTTCCATAGATTGCTTAGTTTCTTCTTTTATATTACCCTCTACTAGTTTTCCTGTAGAAGCATTTATTGGTATCTGCCCAGATATATATAAGGTGTTTCCGCTTAATATTGCTTGGTTATATGGTCCTATAGGGGCAGGGGCTTTAGTAGTTGTTATTATTTTTTTCATAATAAATGTTATTAAGTAATTACCTAACTCGTTGACTTCTGTTTTCCCATTTAAGGTCTTTAAGAATAGAACTTTTTATACCAATAAAGAAATACCATCTCTTATACTGGCCAAATGGAGTCCAGTTAAAACGTAAAGTAAAACTTTTTAAATCTCTTTCGAATCGTAATTGTGTAAGTGTAAATCCATTATTTTTAAAATCGTAACCAGAAGACCCTCCAACTTTCCATCTTGGGGATAATTCTATATCTCCAGAGAACATTAACGAATGACTGCTAAATTCATTTTGTCTTGCTGTATTGGCGTAATTGGCAGAGTAAGCCAAACGAAAGTTCCATGGTATTTTTGTTCCAAAAATAGGGTTGTCAACATCATCGCCATCTCTTTTGTCATCCTCATCTTCACGGTATCTATCATCATTAAAATCATCCCCTTTTCCAAAAAGGTCATCTGTTCTACCACCACTAGATGCTACATAATCAAAAGGGTCTGGTTCATCTTCTTCCTCTTCATCTTCTTTCTTTCCAAATGTTTTACTATCAATAGAGTAAGATACATTTACATTAGCCCTTGTTAAACGTAATAAGCTACCGCCATTATCTATATTAAAGGTGTTAAAACGTTTTCCGGTGTTATCAATAGCATAAGGGTCAAGACCTGCAGAAAAGTTAATAGACATTTTGTTGTCTAGTATATTAGTTCCTCCATTAACACTTAGAGGGTTTAATCTTAAGGAATCTGATTCAAAATTATATCCTGTTGATATATTAAAATTACTTAGAATTGGTACTTTCTTAGCTTCGGTTGCAGTAGAATCTTTATCGGTTACTTTTGCTTCTAAGGTATTTGCTAAAGAAAAACTTAAGTTATTAGATTGCCCTAAGCTAGGACGACCAAATTGAGAATTTTCAAATCTTGTAAACTGTACTGCACCATCTGGGCCAATATATTCATCATAAAATTGCTCAAAAGAAGGGGCGTAGCCATAACTTAAAGATGGTCGCATAACATGGCGTATAGCTTGTATTTTTTTATCTTCTCCAAAATTAAAAGTTCCATAAAGCGTGGTTCCTATACTGGCACTTAAACTGTATTTGTTAAAGCGGTCAAAACCACTAATAGTGTCTGTTACTACCACTTCATTTTCAAAATCGTAACTCTTATCTAATGTTTTAAGAGCCCAAACATCTTCATATCTACCGCCAAGACTTACACTAAAAAATTTTGCAACTTTAAAGTTTGTGCTAATTGGGATAGAATGTTGTGCTCCAACCTTAGCATTGTCAAACATTTCACTTTTAAAAAAACCTTCATCATCTGTAACAATTGTATTTCTTGCGTTAAGGTTGTACTGAAAGTTTATATTTTGAATAATCCCTTTTTTTATACCATCTCTTTTTGCAAAAGGGAATATACGTTCCATACTTGCTTGTAAGGTTGGCAATGTCATATTAATAACATCTGTGTTTGTGTTTTGACTATGTGTGGCCGATAAACTCATGTTTACAGAAGGGTATGCTGGGAAAGTTTTAGAATAGGATATAGAGGACGATAAGTTATTATTTTGTGTATTTGGTAAGTTTTGTTGTTGTAAAGATTCTCTATAATAACGACTACTACCGAGGTTTACAGAGGCAGAAAACCTAGAATTTGGGCTAGATTTTGTGTCTTGAGAATGTGAAATTTGGATGTTATAATTCCGATTTACTCTGTAATCATCAAACCCTTTTTGACTAGTTACTTGGTTTTCATACCTAATATTTACATTACCACGGTATTTGTACCTTTTAGCGTAAACAGATTGGGTTCTTATACCATAACTTCCATTGGTGTAAAAACTACCGTTAAAAGTAATGTCTGCTACTTCTCCTATTGGAACATAATACCCTAAATCTTGTAAAAAATAACCAGTGTTTGGGTCGCTACCAAAAGTAGGCATCATAATACCTGCGGATCGTCCTACTGTTAATGGAAAGTAGGCAAAAGGCAGCGCAATAGGGGTAGGAACATCAGCAATATATAAATTACTAAAACCTGCTATTACTTTTTTCTTTGGTACAAATTTGGCTTTTCTTATGCGAATATAGTAATCAGGATTTATGGTATCTGCAGAAGTGGTTAGTTTTCCTTCGCTTAGAAAATAAACCGAATCGTTTTCTTTTTTTGTAATGTTAGCATAAACTTTCATGGCATCACTGCCTAATGAACCAGCAGCGGCTTGTTGTTCTGTTCTAGAATTCCAAATTAGTGCTTTTTGAGTGTCAAAATTAAACCGAATAGAGTCCGGAACCACTTCATTAGTCCCTTGTTTAAAAAATGGAGTTTGGGTGTAGTTTCCTAAAGAATCTTTTAAGCGGCCAGCGTATACTTCATTTTTTATATAATCCATTATTATTACACCAGCTTTAAGTTCTGTGTCTTGGTAATAAATTTCCGCTTCGTTATATAAATATATTTTTTGGTCTTTTTGGCTAAGTTTTACATAGTCCTTTGCTTTGTAAGTTATCTTATCTAACAAAAGAGCAGGCTTTTTATTTAGGCTGTCTTGTAAAATAGAGTCTCGTTCAATACTATCTCTTTCAACTGGTATTGGAAAGAGTGGTGCAATAATAGAATCTGCTTCAGCTTTAATAGGTAAAGTGATGATTTTGTCCTCTTGCGCATGCAAAGAAACTAGGCTTGCAACTAGCAAGAAAAAGAAAAGTAAATAATGTTTATTTGATTGCAAGGCTATATATCCTATTTTTGTAAAAGGTTTGGCTCGACTTTTGGAGTTCAAACATACATATATTTTTTGTTCCTTTTGTATGGTATTACAATAAATTTAACCTTATTAGGAACTATTAATTAGAATACAAATATGAAATTTAAATTATTTTTTCTTTTACCAATAGCTTTTCTGTGCTTTTCTTTTTCTTCTTATGCCTTATTTACTGAGGTTTTACAAGAGGAAGACCCATTTGTAATAGTTTTAGATGCGGGGCATGGTGGGCATGATCCTGGGAATTTAGGAAATGGATATTTAGAGAAAAATATTGCATTAAATATTGTTTTAAAGGTAGGAGCTATTTTAGAGCAGAATAAAGATATTAAAGTAATATACACTAGAAAAGATGATACTTTTATAGATTTATTTGTTCGTGGAGAGATAGCTAATAAAGCGAATGCGGACCTCTTTGTATCCGTACACTGTGATTCTCATACTTCTGATGCACATGGTGCAGGAACTTTTGTTTTAGGGCTACATGCTAACAAACAAAACTTTGAAATAGCTAAAAAGGAAAACTCCGTAATATATTTAGAAGATAATTACGAGACTAGATATGCTAATTACGATATTAACTCTCCAGAATCTGTAATAGGGTTAACTATAATGCAGGAAGAATTTTTAGACCAGAGTATTGCATTAGCAAAAATTATGCAAGAAAATTTCTCTGTTAAATTAAAAAGGAACGACCGTAAAGTTAAACAGGCTGGCTTTATAGTGTTGCACCAAACTTTTATGCCAAGTGTTTTAGTAGAAACAGGTTTTTTAACTAATAAAGAGGAAGGGGCTTACTTAAATTCTAAACAAGGGCAGTCTAAAATAGGTTCGGCAATAGCTTCTGCAATTATTAAGTATAAAGAACAAGTGCCATCTAAAACTTCAAAAAATAATGCAATTGGTTCTACACCAATAAAAAATCCTCCTGTTCCTATTGAAAAAGAAAAAGTAATAGAGGAGCCTAAAAAAGTTGTAGAAAAGGTAGTGCCTAAAGTAGAAAATAAAAAAGAACCTATTGTTGTTAACAAAGAGGAAGTTGCAGAGGTAAAAGAAAAAGAGATTGTTAAGCCAACAAAAGAAGTTATTAGGTCATCATCTGGAGTAAGAACAAAAGTAGAAGAAAAAGAAATTCCAGAGGTAAAAAAAGAAATAGAAACTCCTAAACCAGTAGTAGTTAAAAAGAATTATGATATTATTTTTAAAGTGCAACTACTAGCCAGTGGAAAGAATATAGCTTTAGAAGCAGAAAATTTTAATGGATTAAATGATTTATCTAAAGAACCTGTTAAAAGTTTATTTAGATATATGTATGGGAATACAGAATCCTATCAAAAAGTAAAATTATTAAAGAAAAATGCAGATTTAAAGGGGTACACCAGCTCTTATATTGTAGCCTATAAAGACGGAGTTCGTATTCCTGTAGAAAAAGCACTTGCATACATATCTGAATAAAAATAGCTAACATCAAAAAATATTTTTAATTTTGTTAGGAACCCAAAACACATTTGCTTGAAACTATCTAGAGAAATTAAAACAGGAATAATTGTTATTGGAGGTATTCTATTATTTATAATGGGATTTAGTTATTTAAAATCTACACCGCTTTTTGATAATAGTAATAAAATGTATGCGATTTATCCTCATGTAGGGGGTTTACAGCCAGGAACACCGGTCTCTATTAATGGTTTTTCGGTAGGAACAGTAAATGACATTCAATTTAAAGATGGGATGGGTAATTTATTAGTAACATTTACGGTTAATAAAGACTTTAGTTTTTCTAGGAATAGTAGGGCAGAACTTTATGATACAGGAATAATAGGAGGTAAAGGGTTACAAATAATTCCAGTTTTTGATGATGCCCCTATAGCTAAAACAGGAGATACTTTAACAACAGAAACAAGACCAGGTTTAACAGAACTTGCACAGCAAAAATTAACGCCATTATTTAAAAAGTTTGAATCTGCTGTAACAGATGCAGATTCTGTTTTGTTAAACGTAAATAAAGTTTTAGATAAAAAAACAAAAAAAGATTTACAAACTGCTATCGCTGGTTTAAGTGATCTTATGGTTAGTTTAAATGGAAGTGCATCTGTCTTAAATAATATTTTAAAAAATAATGAAGGTAAGTTAAATGAATCTTTAACTAACTTTGAATCTCTCACCTCTAATCTATCAAGTATTACAGACTCTATAAATAATGCTGGTTTAGGAAGAACCCTTTCTAATCTAGAATCTACAGTTGCTAATTTAGATAAGTTAATGGCAAAAATAGATAGAGGAGATGGTACTTTAGGGAAATTAATGAATAATGAGGAATTGTACACGAACCTCAATAGTGCTTCTAAAGAATTAGACTTATTACTGCAAGACTTTAGATTAAATCCAAAACGATATGTAAATGTATCTGTATTTGGAAAAAAACAAAAAGAATACACCGTTCCGGAGGAAGACCCTGCGGAAAATATTGAATAACTAACATTTTTTATGGAATATCTTTCAAATATTTTATTCGCAATCGTTTTAGTTGCGGGAATTGGATTTTTTACTAAAAACGTATTGCGTCTTTCTAGAAATATAAAACTAGGAAGAGATGTAGACGTAAGTGATAATAAACCCCAACGGTGGAAAAATATGGCCAAAATAGCACTTGGTCAAACCAAAATGGTGGTAAGGCCTATTGCTGGTTTTCTTCATATTATTGTTTATGTAGGTTTTATAATAATTAATCTTGAAGTTTTAGAAATAATTATAGATGGTCTTTTTGGTACGCATAGAGTGTTTGCATCCTTAGGAAGTATATACAATCTATTAATAGGTTCTTTTGAGATTTTAGCAGTATTAGTAATTGTAGCTGTTGTTATCTTTTGGATTAGAAGAAATATTATTAGAATAAAACGTTTTATAAAGCCTGAAATGAAGGGTTGGCCTAAAAATGATGGAAATATAATACTATATATAGAATTGGTTTTAATGACTTTGTTCTTGACTATGAATGCTGCAGACTACCAACTTCAACTATTAGATGCACCACATTATACAAAAGCAGGTGATTTTCCTGCAAGTCAGTTTATAGCATCTTTATTTTCAGATATGTCTATTGCATCTCTAATAGTATTAGAGAGAACTACGTGGTGGTTACATATAATTGGAATTTTATGCTTTTTAAATTATTTATACTACTCTAAGCATTTACATATATTGCTAGCATTTCCTAATACGTATTATGGTAGTATAGAGCCAAAAGGAAAATTAAATAATTTGGAAGCTATAACTAAAGAGGTAAAATTAATGATGGATCCAAGTGCTGATCCTTTTGCTGCTCCTGCAGAAGACGCGCCAGTTCCAGAGAAATTTGGAGCATCTGATGTTAAAGATTTAAATTGGGTACAATTATTAAATGCTTATACCTGTACAGAGTGTGGTAGGTGTACCTCTTCCTGTCCTGCAAATTTAACTGGTAAAAAGTTATCTCCTCGTAAAATTATGATGGATACTCGTGATCGTCTAGAAGAAGTGGGTAAAAATATAGATGCAAATAAAGGAGTGTTTGTAGAGGATGGTAAACAACTTTTAGGAGATTATATAACTAAAGAAGAACTATGGGCATGTACTACTTGCAATGCATGTGTAGAAGAATGTCCAGTAAGTATTAGTCCATTGTCAATTATTCAAGACATGCGTCGTTATTTAGTAATGGAACAAAGTGCAGCTCCAGTAGAATTAAATAATATGATGTCTAATATAGAAAATAATGGAGCACCTTGGCCATATAACCAAATGGATAGGTTAAATTGGGTAGATGAATAATAAGAGGTAAGGTTCAAATATTAAAAAATATTTTCTTTAAGTATATTTAATTATGTGTTAAAGAAAACTGGAGTATTTATATAAAACATTCATTTTATGAGTAATGATAAACTAAGGGTTCCTACAATGGGGCAATGTATGGCAGAAGGCAAACAACCAGAAGTGTTGTTTTGGGTAGGTTCTGCTGGTAGTTTTGATGATAGAGCAAAGAAGATAACAAGAGCTTTTGTTAAGATTTTAAATAAAGCCAATGTAGATTTTGCTGTTTTAGGAACAGAAGAAAGTTGCACTGGTGATGTCGCTAAACGAGCAGGAAATGAGTTTCTTTTTCAAATGCAAGCTTTAATGAATATTGAAGTTTTAAATGGATATGGAATAAAAAAAATAGTAACCTGTGACCCCCATTCTTATAATTGTTTAAAGAATGAATATCCAGGTTTAGGAGGTAATTATGAAGTTGTACATCATACCCAGTTTATCCAAGATTTAATCAATTCTGGAAAATTAAATGTAACAGGGAGTCTTTATAAAGGAAAACGCATTACATTTCACGACCCATGTTATTTAGGGAGAGCAAATAATGAGTATACTGCGCCAAGAGAAGTTCTTAAAAATACAAACGCAGATATTATTGAAATGAAAAGGCATAAACAAACAGCATTATGTTGTGGCGCTGGAGGCGCGCAAATGTTTAAAGAGCCAGAAAAAGGAGATAAAGATATTAACGTACTAAGAACAGAAGATGCACTTAGTACAAAACCAAACATTATAGCAACAGGCTGTCCTTATTGTATTACTATGATGACAGATGGAGTAAAAAACAAAGAAAAAGAAGATGCAGTTAAAGTAATGGATATTGCTGAAATAATTGCAACTGCAGAAGAACTATAATATTAAAATAAAAAATGCTAGTAGATTTTAAAGAATTACCTAATTCCTCTAGAGTATGGATTTACCAATGTAGTAGGTCTTTTTCGGAACAAGAATTAGAAGCTATAAATAAAGATTTTAAAACTTTTATTACGGATTGGACAGCACATGGAAGCGATTTAAAAGCAGGCTTTGAAATTAAGTATAATAGATTTATAGTTCTAGCATTAGACCAATCTTTAAACGCCGCTACAGGTTGCTCTATAGATGCCTCTGTACATTTTATTATGCAACTAGAGAAAAAGTACGATGTGCTTTTACTAGATAAAATGAATGTATCTTATAAACAAGGAGAATATGTAGCATATAAACCTCTTATAGATTTTAAGAAAATGGCAAAAAATAAAGCTGTTTCTTTAAAAACTATAGTGTTTAATAATTTAGTTGCAAATAAAGGAGAGTACCTAGAACATTGGGAGGTTCCAGCTTCCGAGAGTTGGCATAGTAGATTTATGTAATATTCTTTTGGTATAGTACTTGCTTTATTATTTAAAATTACTTTATAAAAAGAATAAAATGCAATAATGTAAATTCTTTTTAGTTATTTTCATACACGATTTTTATATGCGTTTTAATCTAACCATTTTTCTTTTATTTCTTTATTTCTTAAATGCACAAGGGCAATCTAACCCTTTAGTGTCTAGAGATAGTATGGCACAGCAAAGGTGGGTAAATCTTACCTATGAGAAGATGACATTAGAAGAAAAGCTTGGCCAACTTTTTATGGTTAGTGTAGCTTCTAACCAAGATAAAGCAAGTATAGAAAAAATAAAATCCTTAATTAAAACTGAAAAAATTGGAGGCCTTATTTTTTCAAAAGGAGGGCCAGTACAACAAGCAAAACTTACCAATAAATTTCAGTCCTACTCAGATTTACCATTATTAGTTGGTATGGATGCAGAATGGGGCTTAGCAATGCGTTTAGATTCTACGTACGCATTCCCTTGGAATATGACGCTAGGAGCAATTAAAGATAATGCTATAGTAGAAAAAGTTGGCAAGCAAATTGGGAAGCACGCAAAGCGTATGGGTGTTCATATTAATTTTGCACCAGATATAGACATTAATACAAATCCTCAAAACCCTATAATAGGAAATCGTTCTTTTGGAGAAGATAAATATAATGTAGCGGAAAAAGGTGTTGCATTTATGCAAGGAATGGAAAGTGCAGGTGTTTTATCAAGCGGCAAACATTTTCCAGGACACGGAGATACTTCTGTAGATTCTCATTTAACATTACCTACCATAAATTTTACGAAAGAAAGATTAGATAGTGTAGAACTATATCCCTACAAACAACTTATAAAAGCAGGATTAAGTAGTGTTATGGTTGCGCACTTAAATGTGCCTAGTTTAGAAATTAAAAAGAACTTACCTTCTTCTTTATCAGAACAAATTATAACAGGAATATTAAAAGAGAAATTAAAATTTAAAGGGTTGGTTTTTACCGATGCTTTAAATATGAAAGGAGTATCTACGCAAGGAAAAAAAGGAGATGTAGAATTAGCGGCATTTATGGCAGGGAATGATATTCTTTTAATGCCTACAGAAGTACAAGCGGCAAAAGAGAAGTTAATTAAAGCATATAATAAAGGGAAATTTTCAGAAAATAGATTGGCATATTCTGTAAAGAAAATATTATTAGCAAAATATAAAGTTGGTTTACATAAGTACAAACCAATAGTTACCAAAAATTTATATAAAGACTTAAATACATTAGAAGACGATTTAATTTATGAAGAGGCTATTGAGAATGCCATTACAGTTGTAAAGAATAAGTTTTATTTAATGGGTATAAAAAAACTCGAAAACAAGAAAATTGCCTATATAAAGTTTGGAGATGCAGACCATAAACCTTTTTTAAACGAGCTTAATAAATTTGCGAAAGTTATTCCTATACAAGGAAACGATGTTGCAACGTTAAAAAAGAAATTAAAACCTTATAACTTAGTAATTATAGGGCACCATAGGAGTAATGATACCCCGTGGAAAGCTTATTCGCTAACTACGAAAGAGAAGAATATTCTTCAAGAGATAAGTAAAGAAAGAGGCTCTAATGTAATATTAAGTGTATTTACAAAACCATATGCACTACTTAATTTAGATTTGAGTTTTATAGATGGTGTTATAGTTGGGTATCAAAATAGTAAAGTGGCCCAAGAAAAAACAGCACAAGTACTATTTGGAGCTATAGCAGCAAAGGGGAAATTGCCAGTTTCTGCAAACACTACATTGCCAGTTAATAGTGGGGTGGAGTTAAAGTCTTTAAAAAGATTAGGGTATAGTATTCCAGAAAGAGTTGGGCTAAGTTCTTCTAAATTAGCAGAAGTAGATAAATTAGTGCAAAACGGTTTAGATTCTTTAATGTTTCCAGGTGCTCAAGTTTTAATAGCTAGAAAAGGGAAAGTTATATTTAATAAAGGGTATGGGAAACCTACTTATAAATCTAACGAAAAAATAACTCCTAATCATATTTATGATTTAGCTTCAGTAACTAAAATACTAGCTACATTACCTATGGTAATGAAAATGGAGCAAGAGGGTAAAATTAAATTGAATAATACGTTTCAAGAATTAATACCAGCTTACGCAGATACAGAGATTAAAAATGTAACGGTTTTAAAAGCACTTTCTCATTATGGAAGATTGCCAGCTTGGATAGCATTTTATGTTAGTACATTAGATAAAAAAAGAAAACCATCGAAAGAGTTTTATAGAGAGCAAAAATTACCGGGTTTTTCTATAAAAGTAGCCGATAATTTATACTTGACAGATGCATATAAAGATTCAATATATAATAGAATAGGAAGACAAGATTTAAAGTCTAATAGATACCGTTATAGCGATGTTTCTTATTATGTGATGAAAAAATATGTGGAAGACACCTACGGTAAAGGTTTAGATGAGTTGGCATCAGATTTTATATATAAACCCATTGGAGCTTTTCAAACTGGTTATAATCCATTGAAAAATCATTCTAAGAAAGAAATAGTACCATCAGAGGAAGATACGTATTACAGATACCAAACAGTACAAGGTTATGTTCATGATATGGGAGCAGCTATGCAAGGAGGTGTAGGAGGACATGCTGGTCTTTTTAGTAACGCAAATGATGTAGCTAAGATTATGCAAATGTATTTGCAAAACGGGTATTATGGAGGAGATAGGTATTTAGACTCTAGAACAGTAAAAAAATTTAACACTTGTTATTTTTGTGACAAAAATGTTAGAAGGGGAGTAGGGTTTGATAAACCGCAATTGGAAAAGAGTGGGCCAACTTGTGGTTGTGTATCTCGTAAAAGCTTTGGACATAGTGGTTTTACAGGTACTTATACTTGGGCAGACCCCGAAGAAGAAATAGTTTACGTTTTTCTTTCCAATAGAACATATCCAACAGCATCTAATACACTTTTAGTTAAATCTGGGTTAAGAACAAGAATTCAGAAGGCAATTTATGATGCTATAATAAATTAATAGCTAGCTTTGTAAAATGAAGATAGCAATAGTATGTTACCCAACCTTTGGAGGTAGTGGTGTTGTAGCAACAGAATTAGGTATAGCATTAGCCAATAGAGGGCATGAAATACATTTTGTAACCTATAGACAGCCAGTTAGGTTAGAGCTTTTAAGTAATAATATCCATTTTCATGAGGTAAATGTTCCAGAATATCCTTTATTCCAATACCAACCTTATGAATTAGCATTATCTAGTAAATTAGTAGATACTGTAAAACTTTTTGGTATAGAGTTGTTACATGTGCATTATGCTATTCCGCATGCATATGCTGGGTATATGGCAAAGAAAATGTTAGAAGAAGAAGGACTTTGTTTACCAATGATTACAACCTTACATGGTACAGATATTACTTTGGTTGGTAAACACCCTTTTTACAAGCCAGCTGTTACTTTTAGTATTAATAAATCGGATGTTGTAACATCTGTATCAGAAAACCTTAAAAAGAGCACTTTAGAACTTTTTAATATTAAAGGAGAAATAGAAGTAGTTCCTAATTTTATAGACAAAACAAAATACAAACCATCCTTTACAGATTGCCAACGTACTGCTATGGCAGAAGAAGGAGAGAAAATTATTACGCATATTAGTAATTTTAGAAAGGTAAAAAGAATTCCAGATGTAGTTCATATTTTCAATAAAGTACAAAAAGAAGTTCCTTCTAAATTAATAATGGTAGGTGAGGGGCCAGAAAGAGTAAAAGCAGAGGCTTTATGTGAAGAATACGGTATTACAGACAAAGTAATATTTCTAGGTAATAGTAATGAGATTGATAAAATTCTTTGTTTTTCCGACCTGTTTTTGTTACCATCAGAAACAGAAAGTTTTGGTTTAGCTGCTCTAGAAGCTATGATAAATAAAGTCCCTGTAATATCTAGTAATACAGGAGGTATTCCAGAAGTTAATAAACATGGTGTTACCGGTTTTTTAAGTAATGTTGGAAACGTTTCTGAAATGGCTGAGAATGCTATAACGTTATTAATTGATGAGGATAAGTTAAACACATTTAAGCAAAATGCTGTTAAAGTAGCTGAAGAGTTTGATATTTTAAATATATTGCCACTTTATGAAGCTATTTACCAAAGGGCATATGATACTAGGTGTGAAAATAAATAATATTCTTATGAAAAATTTAGTATTACTTCTTTTAGTATTTGTAGTATCGTGTAAAGGACAGAAAAATTTGATAACCTCTAACGGTTCTATTGTTTTATTATTAGAAGATAATTATAGTGGATTAACTAAAGAAGAAAACTTTATTATTAAAGATCAAAAAAGTTTAAAAAGTTTTTTTTCAAAAATTAATAAGACCAGAAAGCCAGGAATTCCTGTTCCGACTATAGATTTTAAAAAAGAAACTTTGGTTGTTCTTTGTTCAGGAGAACATCCGAATACTTTAATTTCTGCTTTAAAATTAATTTTAGAAACAGATGAAGAGATACAATTAAAAACAATTTACAATAAAGAAAAAACTAAGGACAAAGCTATTGTTAGTCCGTTTAAAATATATAAAATACCTGTTTCTGATAAAGAAATAACCTTTAAACAATAGTTGTTTATCTATTATTATTACCGTTTATCTTTCTAACGAATATCCTTGCTGTTAGAAGTTTATTTTTTATCTAACATTCTGCTTTTCATAATTTTACGGACTATAAGTTCCAAAATCTTAATTATGAAAAATAGTAAACACTATGTACTAATTGCTGCACTGCTTTTAAGTATACCAATTTTTGCACAAGAAGAATTAAAATTAACTAAAAAAGATAGCATTGTAAAAAGCTCATGGATGCTAGGATTAGGATACAATTTTGTAGATGATTCTGGAGATGTTACTGATGGTCTTTTTAATTTTGATGAAGAATGGAATAGTACTCCTTACCCTAATAGGTTAAGTTTAGGGCGTTATTTTAAAAGTGGGATAGGCTTAGCAGCAATTGCTACTTATAATACGTACAAAGAGGGTAAAATTATTGATGGAGTTGTTGCTACAGACGATATCGATTATTTAGGTTTTGATGCAAGAATTACATATGATCTAAATAAGTTGATAGGAGAAACAGCATGGTTTGATCCTTATGTAGGTGGTGGTTTAGGATATACTGATGCTAATAATATTGGGCGAGGTACTTATAATGCTGTTGTAGGTTTTAGAACTTGGTTTTCCGATAGGGTAGGGCTAGACTTTAGTTCTTCGGGTAAATGGGCAATAGGAAATAACGGTGCAACAAATCATTTACAACACGCTGTAGGCGTGGTATATCAATTTGGTATTGAGAAAGGGTTATCTAAAAAAGGAGAAGAAAAATTAGCGCTTATTCAGGCTCAAGAAAAAGAAAAACAACGTGTAATGGATTCTATTGCAAATGCTAATAGAATTAAAGAAAAAATGTTACTGGCAGAAAAATTAGCGAAAGAAAAAGAAACAGCAAGATTAGCAGCCATAGAAAAAGAAAAGGTTGATGCTTATAATAAACGTAAAAAAGAATTGGAAAGTAAGATTAATGACTTAGGATATGTATATTTTAATTTGAATTCCTCTTATCTAACAAAAAGCTCTAAAACAGTTTTAAATAATTTAGTAGTAATATTAGATGAATTTCCAAGTTTAACCCTTAGAGTAACATCGCATACAGATTCTAGAGGAACTTCTACATATAATAAATGGTTATCTGAAAGGCGAGTTACAAGCACTAAAGATTATTTAGTTAAAAAAGGAGTCTCTGAGGATAGATTAGAGATACAAGCTTATGGTGAAGAAAAGTTATTAAATGATTGTTCAGACGGAGTTTATTGTCCAGAAGATAAACATAAAGTGAATAGAAGGTCTGAGTTTATTGTTTTGGATTTTTAAAATTGTTGTTAGTTAAATATTATTCTACTTGCCATTTTTTATCCTTTCAAGGATTAGAATAATAATTATAAGTGTTTTGTATATTGATTTGCATACCACAATATTTAATTTCTTAGAAGCGCTAAATTGCCAATTTAGTACTGTGTCATCAAATTGAAATAGATAGTGCATTTTGAGTTGTGGTTTTTCGTAGCATTAAGAATATTACTCTCGCTAGGTTTAAGATCTCATTGGAGATTGTTCTGAGACTATATGTTACTTATACGAATGATGTATAGGTTTTGTTAATAAAATTGATTAGCAAATGTGGTATGGTACAAAGAAGAATGTTTTCTAGTTAACTACATGTGAAATTGAATTGGAAAGTGCTATTGGATTAGTCTTAGTTTTTTATAACGTAAACCAAACTATTTTAGAGAATTATGGCTTAAGAAATAACCATGTGATACTATTTTTGATAATATAAATAATCAGTTTGTATAAAAAAAAAGAATTGAATCTTGGAAACTAGAGTTCTTTGTAACTAAAAATAATAGTGAGATATTAATTTAAGAAAATTCTATGGTGTATATAGAGCGATTTATCGCTCTTTTTTATTTAGAATATATCCAATTTATTTTAAAATTTTAGTAAAAGTATTTATTATAACTTGTAAATCCGAAAAAAAACTTCTATTGCTTATATAATCTAAATTTAAGTTTAATTTTTCCGGCATTAACTGTTCAATGTAATATTGATTTGGGTTTGTTTGGTTCTTAAGAACTTCATTTTCATTACTATATTTAATCGATGCTACATCTGTTATTCCTGGCTTTACTCTAAAAACCTTCATTTGTTCTTCTGTATATAAATCAACATACTTACGAACTTCAGGTCTAGGACCAACAAGACTCATGTCTCCTTTTAAAACATTTATAAGTTGTGGTAATTCATCAAGTTTATATTTTCTAAGAAATTTTCCGGAATTTGTGATTCTAACATCATCATTACCTACAGTAATAAGCCCTTTTTTGTCGGAGCCTACAGCCATAGTTCTGAATTTATATAACAAAAAATCTTGATTATTGATACCAACTCTAGTTTGCTTATAAAAAACATCTCCTATAGAATCATATTTGACCCAAATAAAGATTATAATAAATAAAGGAAATAATAAGATAATTCCAATTAAGGAGGAAAAAAAATCAAATATTCTTTTAACCATTTATCTAGTGCGTTTTAACAATAGGGTTGGGAATTACTTTTTTGTAACTATTTAGTACAACATGTATTATTTTATCTACTTGGTTATCATTAAGTTGAGGGTATATGGGTAAGCTTATTTCTGAGGCATAATTTTTATATGCTAGAGGGTAATCTTTAATGTCATATTTTAGTTCTTTAAAAAAAGTAAGCATGGGTAAGGGTATAAAATGTACGTTTACAGAAATTCCTAATTTAGATATTTCATCTATAATTAAATCTCTTTGGTCTTCAGTTATAGAACTAATTCGTAAAGGAAATAAATGACATGAAGATTCTCGGTCCTCATCCTTTATAGAGGGTAATATAGTCCAATCAAGTTTTTTGAAAGCGTCCAAATATTTGGTGAAAATAAGTTTTCTTCTCTCTAATAATTTAGGATATTCTCTAATCTGAGCTAATCCTATAGCAGCATTAATATCTGCCATATTTATTTTCATACCAAGACCTGTAATGTCATATCTCCAATTTCCGCCTTTAGACTTTGTAAAAGCATCTTTTGTTTGGCAGTTTAATGTCATCCTTCTTAACTCAGAATATAAATCGTCATTAGAAAAAGGTGTAGGCATATTTAATACAATAGCTCCTCCTTCAGCAGTAGTAATATTTTTTACAGCATGTAGTGAGAAAATAGTAATATCTGCAGAGTGCCCAATACTTTTGTTTTTGTATGTAGCACCTAAAGAATGAGCTGCATCCGAAAGAATTAGAATTCTATTTATTTTTTTTTGTATTTTAGATGTAGGATTAAATAACTGCTTAACACTTTTGTCCTTAGCTATCTTATTAAGTTGATTGTAATTGCATGGGTATCCAGCAAAATCAACAGGTATTATTGCTTTTGTACGTTTAGTAATTGCTTCTTTTACTTTTTTAGGGTCCATATTAAAATCATCATTAACATCAACCATAACAGGTTTGCCTCCAGCATGTAAAACAGCAAGGGCAGTTGCACTATAAGTGTAAGCAGGAATTATTACTTCATCACCTTCTTTTAATCCTAACCAACGAAGAATCATAATAGCGCCAGAAGTCCAAGAATTAACACAGAGTACGTTTTGTATGTCAATGTGTTTTGCTATTTCTTGTTCGAGTAATTTTACTTTAGGACCAGTCGTAATCCATCCTGATTGAAGTGATTCTACTACTTCATCGATAACGTTTTGGTTTATATAAGGAGGAGAAAATGGAATCATGATTACTAAAAATATAGTTTAATGGTTAAAAGTTTTTTTAACAAAATGTATAAGTATAACTGCAGAATTGTAATTAAATTGTTGTTTTGTAGTTTTAGAAATAATAACAAATATAAGAGGTGTCTATAATTAATTGATATGGTTTTTCATAAAATAGTTAAAATACATTCAAATATCGTTAAGTATAGCAAATATTATAGATGTTTAATAAAACTAGTTGCTTGTTTTTATTCTAGTTAAGTTCTTTTTTTTAATGCATTAAAAATGTAATATGAAAAATTATATGCTGATTTTAATAAACCTAGTTTTTCTAAGTTGTAATATAAATACCAGACACGTTTAGCTGCTTTAAATTTATTAGCAGAGATAGAACTTTTTCGAACTCTGTAACTTGCTAATATTTCATCTATTCCAAAAGCTGTATGCCCTTTTTTTAGGAGGGTAATCCATAGGTAAGTGTCTTGCCTTGTTCTAATATTAACGAACCTAAAATCTTTGGAAACAATATTTGTATCTATCATAGCAGTAGACATTCCTATTATTGTGTTTTTTAAGTAGCCATTATAGTCAATTGATGGTACGGATCGGATTGTTTTATTAAGAGAAACACTTTTTTCATTGATTAAAGAATACGAAGTAAATGAAATTGGAATATTATTATCTATCATAAAATTCACTTGCTTCTCTAACTTTGATTTACTCCAAATATCATCGCTATCTATGAAAGCAATAAAGCGTCCTTGTGCATTATCTAGACCTTTATTTCGAGTAATTGCAGCACCACTATTTTTTTCATTCCGAAGATATTTAATTCTAGAGTCTTTATTAGCAAATTCATGCAAAATATCTATTGTTTTATCAATAGAAGCATCATCTATTATAATAAGTTCCCAGTTTGGGTAGGTTTGACAAATTATTGAATTAATGGTTTCAGCGATGAACTCCTCTGAATTATAAGAGGGTGTTATTATGGATACCAATGGTTGTGTTTTGTTAATCACTAAATTTTATATATTGTTTGGTTATTATTTAACGCTTTTATTATTTTGATATTATCAAAATAGTTTATTATTTAAAATATTAAAGTTATTTTCTTCTTTTTATAACAGCATCTATTACAGTTAATTTATTTAAATGATTTATAGTATGTGTAGAAATTAAATCTTTAGCCCAATTTGGATGAATTGATTGAACTTCCTTTTCTTCATAATTTTCTTTAGTTAATGAAATAATTTCCATAATCCTCATACCATAACCATAATGTATAGAGCAGTCCTGGGCTGGTCTGTAAATTCTATTATTATGTATAAAAATATTTCCCGCAGGTCTTGCTTTTTTTATATCTGAAACAATAGGATTTTGAATATGAGGATACCAATTTTCAGTAAATAAATCATTGGAATAGAAAAGAGATAATTCCTCTTGTGTTGATGCCCCTTTTTGCTCTTGAAGTATCGTAAATAACCAAAATAAACCATTGTATTTAAATACGGTAGTATCCTTAGCATTGATGTTATTCATAAGGTTTTTTAAATACTCCCACTTATAAGGGTAATCTACGCATTTATAGATATCAATAGTTCTGTTCATTCCTGATTCTGGAATCATGTAAAGAGTATCTTTTTCTTCAATTAAGAAAGGGTAAGATAGATGGTATTTTTCATCAATGATTATTTGGGGATTTGTATGTTCACCTTTCTCATTTATTTCTATTACTGAAATTTTGCCTATATTTTCTTTGATTGACATATCTTCAAAAAAAATATAATAAATTTCATTTTTAAAATGAATAAAAGGGTCGCCCCAAATGCGTCCTTTAGGAGGGAGTAACCTTTTAAACTGGTAGAAAGATTTTGATATAGAATTATTATTTCTAAAGTTATACAATAGAATCCATTGTTCAAAAAAGAAAATGGAATTGATTTTTTTCTTAATGAATTTAAAATAAAGCATAGAAATGCCTTTTATCATTTGAAAATTAGAAGGGGGATTTTTTTTGTTATTATAATAAAAATTGGGAATTAAATTCTTTTTTTGAATGTCTTTTTTAAATTCAATTTCACCTAGATTATACAGTTTTTTCAACACCCTAGGAGCGATGCTTATTGCATTTAAAAAATAATTATTTTTACTTCTATTTATACTTAATTCATTAGTAGTTGAATAGGATTGGTATAATATTAAGTTGTCCTCTTGGTTTTCCATAATTTTAAGAAAACTTGTTCCCGTTTCTTTCCAATTTTCTATAACCTCCCATACACCAGAGGGTCCTCCTCTATGAACATTATAATCACCATGATGGTAGCTCCATAGACCATTTTTAGGAACATTCAGAATATCTCCTCCCACTTTAGAGTCACTTAAGCTTAGTATTACATCAATGTTTTGTTGTTTAATTTTAGTAATGTCATCTGAATTAAAATATGTTTTTAAATTTATAAATTCACATTCTAGTGAAAGAATATTATCTCCAATTATATTTTTTAATGATTGAATAGTAAATGCTACTATATTTTTTTTAAAAAGTACATTCTCTATTTTGCAGAATAGATTATAAAGGCTAAAAGAATTTAATGATGTGTTTGTTTTGTTATTTATTTTTATAGACAAAACAACTTTAGAATGGTTTGAATTTATTATATCTTCTACAACTTTATATTTCCAATATGGAACATTAAAATCATCTATTAATAGAGCAACTCTAAGTTTATTGTTCATTTGTCTATTTTGAATTTAAAATATCTTTTGCTCCAAAGTGACGCAAAACATTAGATGTAATTATTTGTGTTTCTTTAGAGATGTATTGACTTCTTAATTTTGGAGCATTAAAATTATCTAGCCCCCATGACCATTGCATACTTCCTGTAGCAAAAACTTCACCACCATTTATAGATTTGTAATAGGTCATGTTTGAAATAAATACATCAGAAATTTTGATTTTAATAAACCAAAAAAGAAGTACAGCAAAAGTTATAATTCCAACAATATAAGATATTGGAAGATTTAATTGAGTATCAAGATAATTTAATAAAACAATTCCTGACACCATTAAACTTATAATTATATAATTATTAAGACTTGATTTTAATCTTAGTTTAGATATTATTTTACCACAAATAATGTTGTGCATTTTTTGAAGCATATATTTAATAACAAACCAGTTGTTACTTTTTTCTACACGTTGACACTTACTTGTCGCAAGAATTTCTATATTACTCGGTGAGTCCTTAGAAATACCATCTATTTCATAACCTAAAAGGCCTTTAAGCTTACTTCCTTTTTTTAAATTAGTACCCTTGAAAATCCAATGATTAGGCTTCGTAATTGTAATGTCTCCTTTTACAGGGTCTAAGTAATATTCAATACCAATTAAACTAGCTTGGGATTTTTGTGAAGGTAAATCACTAAAGTTAATAGTTTCATTATCACCTTTCATAGGGTCTAAATCTGTTTCTTTATAACAAATAATGGTACTATTTTCTATGTTTGTATATTTGCTTTTTTCAAAACGTATTTGCCAGTACATAGTATTAGATGAGAAAAAAGTAAGATTAACTCCACAATCTCTACAACTGGTGATATTTTTCCTCATTGCTTTACTCCAATACTCATCATGTCCAACAGACATAAATATCGGTGTTTTTATTAGTAATTTTGGAGAATTGTGTGTGTCAATATTGGTAATATAACTAACGTCATACCCATTTCTTTCCAACCACCGTAGCATATTATAATCCCAACCAGCACTACTAATCGGGTAGCCATGAGTAGTAACTGGTCTGGTATTTGTAAAAAAATCACCAGCACCCATACCGTATGCGGCATCTGGGTTATTGCTGCGTACGTAAGGTCTATTAAAGGAGGCTTTAATTGCTTTTTTTCCAGAAATTGTACCCCAGTTTTTTGCAGATCCACTGCCATGAGTGTATAAGCATTTTCCTCCCCAATAATTATATGCCTGATAAGTTGTTACTGGTAATTGAAACAAAATATCGGAATTTCTTTTGTCGTTTCTTAACACAAAGATTACATAACTTTGCTTCTTAGTTTTTAATTCTTCTAGTTTACCTATATAGACCCCACTTACCCAATTTTCTAACGTATTAATAGTATATGGGTTAATCCAATTACATTCAATAAAACCAGTATCTTTTTCGGGTAAAGGGATTTTCTGAGAGGTGCCTTTTATTAAAATTGAATCTAATATTAATCGAGCTCCGTTACTAGAATACCAACCCATTCTATAAAGAGAAAAACTAAATTCATTAGCTTTTGTATTAACAAACAAATCAATGCTTTCTCCAGAATCTATACTTGTAGATGATAGGTAGCCTTCAATTTCTCTATTTATAGCAGGGTTTTGTAATTCCCATTCTTTAGTTCCTTGTTTTTGGTTTTCTAATGATATTGGGTTCATATAGTTTTTGCTTACTAAAGAAGTCTTCAGTTTTTTTAGTTTTAAAAGTCTTACGACATTACAAATGTATTACTATTAACACAATTACACATATTATATTATATGTAAGTCTTTGAAAATATGTTCCAATAGAATTAACTTAAGTTTATTATTAAAATTTTATTTTTCATGCAGAATTGATAATTCCATTTATACTATTATAACCCTATTTTAGTTATACATTTGTATTATACTTATTTTTTAAATTAATTAGTACATGAATTTTAGTTAAGTATAAAATGATTAAATCGAATAAGGATTATATTTATTATTTAAAAGCGGATAGAATTGCTTTAAAAAAAAGAAATAACATTTAAAAATAATGTTAAAGAATTTTTTGCTCCAAATTCAAAAAAGGATACAAATAAGTATACCTAATCCTTAGTTATTTATGTGAATTAGTTTAAATGTAATATTTTATATGCTTATTCGTTTACACTATTACTATTTGTTAATTTAATGAGTACTTTAAATAGTTATTTTTTTATTAGTATTTCTAAAATATTTAATATAATATTTTTTTAATTAGATAATAATGCTATTTATCGATGGAAAGTGTATTTCATTAATAAATCAATTTATTAATTAGGATTTTGAGTATTACGAATGTAGTTTTACAGAATATTTCTAAAATTTTAAATAGTAAACTATTTTGATAATAGCAAAATTAATATGAGAATAGAGAAGGTGTTAAAGTAATGATAGATACTTTAAAAAAAATAAATAATATATTTTTATATATCTTGGTGTTTTCTACAACTTTTGAGTATTGGGATCCATTTCATATGGCTAGTACTATATCTATAGCTTATATAAGCACTATTCTTTATTTTTTTTCATCAATACCTTTTTTAAAAACAAATATAAATTTGCTTAAATTAAAACGGTTTATATGGCCTTTAATACTGTTTGTTATTGCAGGAGTAATATCTACTTCTTTTAATCCTAAGTATGTTAGTGGAATTTCTGATTTAATTAATTTGCGAGTTGTTCAGCTTATAATTCTTATGGTATTAATAGCTGGGCATGTATCCTCCAATAAAAAAGTACTTAAAAATGTATTATGGGTATATGTATTTAGTATTTTAACCATTTCAATTTTAAATCCAATTTTTGGTATAGGTGATATTCATAAACATGGTAGATTGTTCATTTTTGGGGAAAATCCAAATTTAACTGGAATGAAATCTTGTATTGCTTTTTTAATTGTCACGGCTAATTTAGTAAATCAAAAATTTAAATTATCTAAAATTATATACAGTGTTCTAATAGGCCTTCCTATTCTTAATTTGTTAATTTTAAGTGGATCTAGAGGAGGTCTTCTTTCTCTTGTTGTTGGTTTATTTATTATGGCAATTTTAGTAAAAGTTAATATTATTAAGAAAGGAATGTTTTTTATTGTGGGCTTCTGTTTTTCAATATATTTATTTAATTATATTATTTCTAATGACCAAGATTTTAGTAAACGAATAACACTTTCTATTAATAAAGGTGATACTGCTGGAAGAGGTCATTTATGGGTTTCTGCTTACCAAATAATTGAAGATAACTTTATTTTCGGAGTAGGTACACCTGGTTTACTTCCAGAAATGCGTAAATATAGTGGTACAGCGATAGAACCACATAATGTTTTTCTTTACGTTTTAGTTACAACAGGCATAATGGGTTTTGTTTTTTTTATGACATTTATTTTAAGATTAATTTCAAGTTTGTTTAAGGAATTTAAACAAACTAAGAATGCTCTTAATATGGTAATTTTCATGGTGATAATAATGAATATGTCAAAATCAGGTGGAAGTATTGGTATTATCTTTGTTTGGATTTTTTTTGCTCTTCTAATAGGCTCAATTATTGTTACAAATGAGAATAAAATTAACTGCAATATTATAAATAAATAAATGAAGATATTAGTTATTTCAAACAATTACCCAACTGATAAAATGCCGTATCACGGTACTTTTGTTTACCAATTAATACAACAATTTTGCAAAATTGGTCACGAGGTTACCGTTATTAGACCAACCTATTTAGTTCCTAAAAAAATAACTAAGAAGAATTTTGTTTATGGTAAAGAATTAGCAAAAGTATATAGGCCAAAGTATTTATCTACTTCTGCAAAATCTATTTTTGGATTTAATACATATAGGTTGGGCGAAAGGTTTCAGGCAAATGCTATAAAGAGGGTTGTTAAAAAAAACAAAATAGAATTTGATGTTGTATATGCACATTTTTTTACGAATGCTTTTATTGCTGTAAAAGCATTGAAAATATATAATAAACCAATTTTCACAGCAATTGGGGAATACTATCATATAGATGTAAGAAGATCTTATTATTCACCAGAATTTTACAGTAAAACATTGTCTGAAATTTCAGGATTTGTAGCAGTGTCTCCTCAAATTCAAGAAAAATTAATTTCTTTGGGAGTACCTAATAATAATATAATAGTGAGACCTAATGGTGTAGATTTTAGTATTTTTCGGAAATTAGATAAAAATGAAATGCGGAAAAAATATAATTTACCATTAAATAAAAAACTTATAGTTTTTGTTGGCCGGTTTGTGCCAGATAAAGGCCCTTTAAAATTATTACAAGCTATAGAGCGCATCAAAGATATAGGCATAATATTCATAGGTAGTGGATCAGAGGAATTAATTAGTAATAAGATTGTATTTAAAGACAGAGTTCCTGCCAACTTGGTGCCAGAACTATTGTCTGCTGCCGATCTCTTTTCGTTACCAACATTACATGAAGGTTCATGTAATGCTATTGTAGAAGCAATGGCTTGTGGTTTGCCAATAGTTTCCTCTGATATCCCTGAGATTAAAGTGCAATGCGATCCGTCTTTTTCTAGACTTGTAGATCCGCTTGATGTAGATTGTATTTATGAAGCAATTAATGAAATTATATCTAGTGAAGAAAAAATAAATGAAATGTCTTTAAATGCACTTAATTATGTTAAACAGTTTGATATAACTGAGCGAGCAAAAAGCATAGTAAATTTTTTAGAAAAAAAATCATTAATAAATTAATTATTGGTATAAAAATAAAATGGCAGTAAATCAATTAAAGGCAGGTGTTATATTATCTTATTTAGTAATATTAGTAAGTAATTTAGTAGGACTGTTTTATACTCCCTATATGTTGCGTATTATGGGTAAAAGTGAGTATGGGTTATATGCGCTTGTAGCATCGGTTATTGCATATCTTACAATATTAGATTTTGGTTTTGCTAATGCTATTGTTAGGTTTACTTCTAAATTTCGAGCGGAAAGTAAAGTAAAAGAGCAATATTCAATGTTCGGGTTATTTGTTATACTCTATACTCTTATTGGAATTTTAGCTTTTATTGTAGGGTTGGGATTGTATTTTAATATTGAGCATCTATTTAATAATTCTATGACATTAGAAGAATTAAGAAAAGCAAAGATTATGATGTTGTTAATGGTATTCAACATAGCTTTTACATTTCCTCTAAGCGTTTTTGGTTCAATTATTACAGCTTACGAAGATTTTGTTTTTCAAAGAATAGTTAAGATTATTCGTATTTTATTGAATACATTAATAATGGTTCTTTTATTACAAATTGGATATAGAGCTATTAGTATGGTAGTACTTGCAACCATACTTAACCTTTTGACCTTATTACTTAATTATTGGTATTGCAAACGCAAAATTAAAATTAAAATATCATTTAAAAATATAGAATGGAGATTATTAAAGGAAATTTCTGTATACTCATTTTATATATTTTTAAATTTAATAATGAATGTGATTTATTGGAGTACGGGACAGTTTGTTTTGGGTGTTTACATGGGTACTGCGGCAGTTGCTGTATTTGCTGTTGCAATTCAATTTCAAGGAATGTATATGGGTTTTTCTCTGGCAATTTCAAGTGTTTTTTTACCAAAAGTAACTGCAATGGTTACTACGAATAAGTCTAATAAATCAATTTCAGATTTATTTATTAGAACTGGAAGAGTTCAGTATATTATAATGGCTTTAATTTTAACGGGCTTTGTTGTTTTTGGAAAATCATTTATAATTTTATGGGCTGGTTACGACTATGAAGATGCTTATTTAATGACTTTGTTGTTTTTTGTGTCATTAATAATACCATTAATTCAAAATCTAGGGATTACTATTTTACAGGCTAGAAATCAAATGAAATTTAGATCATGGTTATATGTTATTATTTCTATAGGAAGTTTAGGAATGCAAGTGGCATTGGCTAAAAAGTATGGAGGAATTGGAGTAGCTTTTGCTATTTCTTTTGCTTTAATATTAGGAAATGTAATTATAATGAATATTTATTATTTTAAAAAGCAGGATATAAATATTCCCCAATTTTGGGGAGAGATTTTTAAAATGTCTGGAGCACCTGTAATATTGGGAGTTTTAGGGTATTTTATTTCAGGTTATTTTGAATATACTTCATTTGGCCAATTATGCTTAGCAATTTTGGTCTTTTGTATAGTATATATGCCTTTATTTTGGTTCATGAGTATGAACTCATATGAGCGCGATTTGTTTAAAAAACCAGTACTTAATTTTTTAGAAAAAAGAAATAACTAAATAGTATATAAATGAAAATAGGAATATTAACTCTACCTTTAAAATCAAATTATGGGGGGTTGCTACAAGCATTTGCTTTGCAAAAAACATTAGAAAATAGAGGGCATGAAGTTTATATGATTAATAGGAGATCAAAAGAGCATTCGTTTTTATGGAAAATTTTATCTTTTATTATTAGATACATAATAAGCGTTTTTAAAAAGAGTCCTAAACCCTCTATCAATTGGATTACAGCTAAAGAAAGAGCAATAATTGCAAAAAACACTAATCGTTTTATTAACGAAAACATTAATCTAACAGAAGTGATTGATACTCAGGACAAATTTTCATTCCTAAAAAGATATAACCTTGATTCGTGTGTAGTAGGTAGTGATCAAGTATGGAGACCAGCTTATACTCCAGTTATTGGTAACTATTTTTTTGACTTTTTGAGCGAATTTAAAAATGTAAAAAAACTATCTTACGCAGCCTCTTTTGGAATTGAAGATTGGACTTTTTCTACAGAAGAGACTAGTAAATGTTCAGAATTAGCAAGTAAATTTGACGCAATTTCGGTGCGAGAAGATGAAGGTGTTGAACTGTGTAAGAGTAGGTTAGGAGTAGATGCAGTAAAAACACTTGATCCAACTTTATTAATTGATAAGAATGAATATATAAACCTTGTCAAGAAAGATAATGTAACTAAAGCTAAACATGGAATATTATGTTATATACTTGATGAATCTGAAGAAAACTTAAAAATAATAAATAAAGTTTCTGATGTATTAAATTTGAAGCCATTTATTGTTAAATCAGAAAAAAACATAAAGAATTTAAAGAAAAAAAGTATAAAAAGTTATGTGTATCCTCCAGTGACAGAATGGTTAAGTAATTTTATCAATGCAGAATTTGTGGTTACTGATTCTTTTCATGGTACAATTTTCTCTATTATTTTTAACAAACAATTTATTTCTATTGGGAATAAAAAAAGAGGCTTGTCTCGTTTTAATTCAATTTTACACTTATTAGGATTAGAAAGTCGTTTGATATTTAAAGCAGATGATATAATAGATGCATTAATAAATGAAAATATAGATTTTTCTAATGTAAACCAAAAGTTAGATATTGAAAGAAAAAAATCTTTAGCCTTTTTAGAAAATAACATCTAATTTATAGTTGTTTATAAAGATTTCTTATCTTCTAAATAACAAGATATTTATGAAAATGACAAAATTACTTAAAAGCAAGTTGTTTATTATTACGGCAGTATTTTCAGTTATATTAAATATTGTTTTTTTTTATGTCGACATGCTACCAAGTCTTATGAATAGGTTTGATAAGCCAAAATATCTTTCTAATATTAAAAGCTATCCAGTTGAAAAGTTATTGGTAAATGCATCATATCAAATGTTTATTTCTGATAAAATGCACATGGCTTGGGAGAGACCAACTAATTTTATTGGAAAGGTAAAAGCTCTTAATTTAGAAGATGAAATTAAAATATATAATTTTCCAAGAGCCTATTTAGCGCTAGGATTAATTAAATATTCGATAAAAACTGACAGTTTGCTTTTTAAAAAAGTCTCCAAACAGTTTGATGATTTTTATGTGTTAGATGATTCTCTGAATTTTAAATTTAGAACAGTAGATCATGTGCCAATTGGATTGTGCGCGATAGAATTATATAAATATACCAAAGATGATAAATATAAGAATATAGCGGATGAAATTTTTAATAATTTATTAAGTACAGTTACAAGTATTGATGGATTTCCATTAATATTATATAGAAATAATCAAAATAAGGTTCAACTTGTTGATGCAATTGGTATGATTTGCCCATTTTTAATTGAATATGGGTAATTATTTAATAATGAACAAGCCATTAAGCTAGGAAAATATCAATTATATTATTTTATGAAATACGGCATTGATGATTCGACACATCTACCTTTTCATGCAATAAACATTAATAAAAAACAGGGGATGGGTCCCAATAACTGGGGTAGAGGTATGGGGTGGTATATGTTAGC
Organism: Maribacter vaceletii; assembly: GCF_003634105.1. Lineage (GTDB taxonomy): Bacteria > Bacteroidota > Bacteroidia > Flavobacteriales > Flavobacteriaceae > Maribacter_B > Maribacter_B vaceletii. The sequence continues at coordinate 131,008 of NZ_RBIQ01000012.1, forward strand.
ACTAAAATCTGTAATTAACAGGAATATCCTACAAGATGATGAGTATATAGATTATACGGATAAAGTAAATTTATTTTTAAAGGAAATTAATAGTTTAAAGCAAGACAGAATTTATACGCAATTTCCAGGTACTTCCTATAGTTTTGATTCATCAACGTCTACAATGTTAATGTATGGGGAAAATGTTTTAACCCCTAACAAATATTCTAGGAAGGATATTTTAGATATATATAAAGATTATATAAAACAAAATGGGATTATAGATTTATGTTCAGGAGATGCTTATGGTGTAAATAAATATAGTTTTAATTTTGGAGAGAGTGAACTATCACAAGGGGTTTTATTATTACTCCTGAGCTCTTGTAATGATTAGCTCACAAATAAAATATTAATTTTAATAAATGATTTCAATTGTAATTCCATTATATAATAAAGAATTAAGTATTAAGAATACGATATGTACTGTTCTTAATCAAACATATAAATCTTTTGAAATTGTTATAGTAGATGACGGATCTAATGACGGTAGCGCTAATGTTGTAAAAGACATTAGCGATTCTCGTATACGTTTAATTCAAAAAAAAAATGGAGGGGTTTCTAGTGCAAGAAACGTTGGAATTAAAGAAGCTAGTTATGATTGGATAGCTTTTTTAGATGCAGATGATTTATGGCATAAGGATTATTTAACCAAAATAGTGGAAATTATTAATTGTAACCCAGAAATTGATTGTGTTACAACGGATTATGCAACTGCAAATAAATATGGAAAGGTAATTAAGGAATATGTTTCTAATAAAAGAGGGCTTGTAAATTATTTTGAAGCTTTTAAAGATTTAGGATGGCATATTATTAATATGTCTACTTTTTGTGTTAAAAAAAATGCAGTTATCGCTTCTGGCATGTTTCCAGAAAACATGACTCACGGAGAAGATTTGGAAGTATTTGAAAATGTAGCAAAAAATGGAGAAATTTGGATAATAGATGAGATTCTTTCCTTTTATGTTGTGGATGCTGAAAATAGAGCTATGAATAGTTTCCCTAACGTATATAAAACTCAAGTGTATCATATTAAAACAAATTGTATTAATACATCATTTGAGCGTTATTATTATAAAACTAGAATATTAATGTATGTCTTCAACTTCTTTATGCATAAAAAAATCCACAATGCTTTTGTTTTATTTAAAAAGCATTATGGATTTATTAGCTTTATTGAACTTGCTGGTTATTTCATTAAGCGCTTTAAAGAAAAGTGATTTTTTTAATTTTCAGGATAAAACAGCAAATTATTCTTTACTGATAAATTATAAGCTAATTGAGCAAAGTGTAAATGGAGTAATCTACCCGATTTGGCTTGCTTTAAATTTCTTTTTTCTAATTGTTTTTGCAGTGAGTTATCAAATCTTCCAAGCATCATCCAACCCCATTCAATATAAGGTCTAGTGTCAGGACTTGAAGAATTAGTACCATCTATATATTCTTTCATAACTGATCCATCCGTTTTGGGATCCCAGAATACATCAATAGTTTTTCTTAAAGCAATCATATCTGATAAAGTCCAATATTCTCCAAGTTCATAAGCGTCAACCATTAAAGATACCGCCCTATTCTCGTGAGAATGATCAGCAATATGACTATCACTATTATCCCAATGTCTTTTCCACATATAAGCAGATGGGTTTTTAGAATTTGGTCGAATATTCTCTCGCATAGAAGAAGTTTGATGCGCAGGCGATAATGACATATCAGAATTAAAACGATAAAAAACCTCTTTGTATTTCTCATCTCCAGTAATTTTATTAAGATATAATCCAATATATGCCCAGTTTGCAGTAGGGTCGACAGTTCTTCTGTAGAAATGCGTCATGGCTCCATTATCCCTATTTTCCCATTTCTCCCATATATGCTTCGTTATAAATGCAAGTATTTCATTATAATCCTCGTTATAATTAGAAGAGTTTAACAGTGATGGGCTTTCATGCATTATCCAAAGCATTTTTGCGATATGTCTAAATCCACGTCCTTCATATAGAGATGCTTGTCCTCCATTTTCTAATCCTTGACCTGTTAAACTATTATTTATAGAACTATACCAAGATAAATAAGAATCATTGTAGCCATTTTTTTGAGGTAATTCTGAAGAAATTTTTGCTTTGGAAATTATTTTTTTTGATAAACTAATAGCTTCATCTAAATATGTTTTTTCCCCAGTTACTTGAAACATTGTAATTAGAGACCTAATTCCATCATCAAAATAGTATAAATCTCCTTGGTCTCCATTTTCAGAAATTGTAATATATCTACTTTTTTCATTTATTGAGCCAGTCCATACAGAATCATAGGATACTTTTAATAGCTGTATAGATTTGGATAGTTCTATAGTAGTTGAGTTATCTTCAGCTATAGTAACAGTAACTATAGCAGTAGAGCTTGTAGTTGTTTCATCTTCATTTAGAGCCTCAACTGTATAAGTAAATGTGTCCGAAATACTTTCTTCTTGGGGCGTTTCAACTATAGGAATTTGATTCGAGATATAAGTTAATGTTTTATTTTCATTAATAATAACTATTCCATTTATGGGAGACGAAGTTTCTGTAATTTTCACCTTATTTTCATCTATAAAAGAATCATTTGAAAGAACATCCAGAGTAATATTGGAATTAGGTTCAATTTTAAAAAAATCATCTAATGCATAGTGTTCGGTAATATTTGGATTATCGCTTTGCAAAACAGCATCAACTAATAAATCTGTATCTTTTGAACAAGATAATAATATGAAAAAGTGTAAAAATAAAATTTTTGTAAGCATATAGTTTTTAAAAATATTCATAAGTAGGAATTAAAATAATTCTTTGGGACTTGGGGTTGTGTTTCTTTTTTTGGTTGTCTATTTTAGCAATCTTAATTTTTAGATATTTTTGGTTATACCAATATTACGAACCTTTCTTAAATTAGGACGTTTAAAAGCGGGTATATTCGTTGAAATACATTATAATAATTAATTTTAATATTTTTTTAAGAAAAATAGATGTGAAATTTAAGATGGAAAGTTTTTGTTGTTTTAATTAAATATAGAATAACAAACTTTTTTTATGAAAGTTGCGTTAAGAGTAAATAGAATTAATAAAAAATAATGAATAAAATTTCCAAAATATTTTTTGTGGATCCAATGAGTTACGGAAATCTTGCACTATATGATTATAACTTACTTTCAAATGTAAAAAACATTGATTTTGAATTTTTTGGAAATAAAAATTATGCTATTAAATCAAATTCTTTCAATTGTAACTTAATTTATAACTACAGTAACCAGTTTTTTATACTTAAACCACTAAGTTATTTAGTTACTCAAATTAGGTTATTTTTTTTGATTCGTAAATTTAACCCTAAAGTTGTACATTTTCAATGGTTAAAGCTTCCAAACTTTGATTTTTGGTTATTAAAACAAATTAAAGGATTAAAAATAAATATAATATATACAGCACATAATGTTCTGCCTCATAATAGTGGGAATAAGTACAAGGTGATTTATAAAAAAATTTATGACCTAGTAGATTGTATCATAGTTCATTCCGAAAGAACTAAGGAGGATTTAGTAAATAATTTTAATCTTATTGAAGAAAAAATAAGAGTTGTACCTCATGGAATTTTAGATTTTAATGAAGCTGATGAAGAAAAAGTAAATATGCATATTGCTAAAATTAAAGGAGATAATATACTAGATGGTAAGGTTGTTTTTTCTACATTAGGTTATTTAAGTAAGTATAAAGGGATAGATTTTATTGTAGATTCTTGGAAGGCAAATTTTGTAAATAATGATTCAATATGTTTAATCGTAGCTGGTAGCGGCAATTATGACAAATTAGATGAACTATATGGGAATGATAATGCAATAATTATTAATAGATTTTTAGAGATAGAAGAGTTTGTTGCAATTCTGAGGTTATCGAATTATATTTTATTGCCTTATAGAGAAATATCTCAAAGCGGTTTATTATTAACAGCGTTAAATGAAAATAAACGAATTATTGTTTCAAATAAAGGAGGGTTAACTGATCCTTTTGTTTTTGGTGAAATTGGATATATAATGAATAATTTAACATGTAAGGAGTTAACAAGATTAATTTATAAAGCTATAGAAGATATAGAAAAAGAGCCATCTAAGGAAGTCTGGGAGGCTATTGAAGCAAATTATGATTGGGTCAAAATAGGCTGTCAAACTAAAAAAATATACCAATCTTTTTTAGAATAAGGTGTATTTTAAAATTAATAAATATTATTTTTATATGATTGGTCGCTGTATTCAAGATTGTAACGCAACAAACGTTGCTTTTTTTTTGTTGAGTCTAAGCTACAAATTTAAGTTCAAAATCCATGATTTCATTTGGAGTTTTGTATCCTATTATTTTTCGAGGTCTATTGTTTAATTTTTTTTCAATAAAGAGGAGTTTTTTTTTCATCAATTTCATTGAAGTCAGTTCCTTTAGGAAGATACCTTCTAATAAGTCCATTTGTATTTTCATTGGTACCTCTTTCCCATGAAGAGTATGGATGAGCAAAGTAAATTTTCATACCAGTTTTCTTGGTTATTATTTGGTGTTTCGCCATTTCAATTCCGTTGTCGTAAGTCATAGATTTTTTAAATACAGGATTCAATTGATTTAATTTTTTGGAGAACATTTTAGCTACTTCCTTAGCATTTCTATCCTTTAATTTAATGATTAACGTGTATCTTGATTTACGTTCTACGATGTTTCCTATAGCTGATTTTTGATTTTTTCCAATCATTAAATCTCCCTCCCAATGCCCAACTTCCTTTCTTAAGTTAATATGCTTAGGTCTATTGTCAATACTGACTTGGTTGGTTATTTTACTTCCATTTCCTCGTTTCTTTTTGGGTTTAATTCTACGTAATTTTTTACGTACAAGTAGTTGGATTAATTTTTTGTTTAAACGAGCTTGTGGTTTTAAATAAATGAATCGATATATAGATTCATGAGAAATCGACATAATGGGATCATTAGGATATTTTTCTTTTAATCTACCTGCAATTTGTTCTGGAGTCCAATTATTAAGTAATCCTTTAAACACATAAAATCTGAGTTTTTTATGTGTAGATATTTTATCGGTATTTCTTTTATTTAGATAATCATCTTTAGCATTCCAATGCGCTAATTCAGCACTGTATTTGTCTGTTTTATTGTCCACCCATTTATTGACCTCTCTAGTGATTGTTGATTGAGACCTTTTAAGTGCTTTTGCAATATAAGCTTTGGTCTTATTTTCATTTAAAAGAGTCTCAATTTGGATTCTTTCTTTTAGGGTAAGTCTTGTGTTCTTTTTACGTACCATAATAACAAATCTATTAATTTAGATTTGTTGCGTTAAGTTCTTGAGTACGCAGTCAACTCGCTTTGTGTTGCCATCACCCTAGAGCATATAATTTAATTGCATCTATCATTTTTTTTAAGGTGCTTTTCTGGTTTTTCGATATTAAATACAAAGGGTATTCTTTTTTATAAAAGCTCAATCAAATAGACTCAATCTTATCCTGTGAAACCATTAATTAATACTACTTTACTCATTTAGTAATGTTGAATAATTTATATTGTAATTAAGTGTTTAATATAAATTTCATAAAAAATCAGATATTATATTACTTTATAATTAGAATAAATACTAAAAATAGAATTGAAAAAGGTAAAGAAACATCTTTTTACTAAGCTCTATAAGCTGGGAAAAAAGTAGTTTCTAGTTTTTCGTTAGATATTAAACTGTTATAAATTTTTTGGTCTACTATATATTTCCAAACTTTAAATTCTCTAAAATCTTTAGAAAAAGACGCTTTAAAATTAAATAAAGAGTCCTCCTGTCCACCAAGCCCTCCACCGAGATTAAAAATACTATAGCCTTCTTCTGTAGCTTTAATTCGCATTTCATCTAGAAATACATTTGCTGGTGCTACATTTAAGAATTTAGTTCTACTTCCAGAAAGATGAAACTGAACAATGTTTTTTGTTTTAACAAACATAGAGCCTGCCATTGCTTCTCCTGTTTCATTGTTAATTACCAATAAAATATTGGTTACAAAATCTTTACATTCTAAAAACTTAAAAAAATATTCTCTAGAAAAATAGTAATCTTTAGTAGCAGCAAGACGATCCATGTTTTCATAATAAATATCTATAAAAGTATTTATTTGGTCTTCATTTTTAGCTTTTATAACACTACTAATTTTACGACATTTATTTGTTCTATTTTTTGTACTTTTGCCATACTGTGTTCTTTGTTCAGCAATATCTTTGGTTAAATCTATATTTACTACTTTTCCCAAAATTGGTATTTCTCCTAAACCAGAAAGTATTTTTTCTTGGTTGTCTATATATGGGTGTAGTCTGGAGAATAAACTAATAATTTGCATTTTTGTTAACAAAGTTTCAAAAGCTTCGTGGAATTTTTTATTGTCAAAGGAATCTGTTAGATTCTTTGTAACTGGACCAGCATATCCGTAAACAGAAGTTAAATCAAAATAATTTGTATTAGCAATTGGCCTTTTTAGAAAAGGAATCGCAATTTCCACATCCTTATCTCTATAAATAAATAGGATTGGTTTTTCTTCTTCTTTTTTAGATATAATATGGTAATCGTAAGTGTGGTAAAAATCGTAAACACTAAAACTCTCCAAAGTTTTATTCCATTCGTCATGACTTTCTACTATTGTAATCATATTTTAATGCTTCTTTAATCTGTTCCGGTAAACATTTCCATAGTTACTTCTTCGCTTGCAGAAATTCCTTCGGATTTAAATACTTTACCAAATGTTTTACTTAGAATTTTTATGTCGGTTAAAAAACTAATATTATCCACATACCAAACATCAAATTCAAATTTCTTTTTCCAGCTAATTGCATTTCTTCCATTTACTTGCGCCCAACCTGTAATCCCAGGCTTAACATTGTGTCTCCTTGCTTGTTCTTTATTGTATAAAGGTAAATAAGAAACTAATAGTGGACGAGGACCAATTAAAGACATTTGACCCATAAGAACATTTAGTAATTGTGGTATTTCGTCTAAAGATTTTTCTCTTACAAATTTACCAATAACTGTCATTCTTTGGAAATCGGGTAAAAGTTTATCATGAATGTCTTTTTTGTCATTCATAGTTTTAAACTTTAAAATATTAAATTTTTTTCCATTTTTACCAGGTCTTGATTGCACAAAAAAAGGTTTGCCATTATTACTAAAAAAAAGAATAATAGTTATAGTAATAAATAGAGGCGATAATAAGCTTAATGCAATAAATGCGATTAGAAAATCTAGTATTTGCTTAAAAAAGTACTTATACATAATTAGGTTATTTTAATCTAATTTTATTATATACTTTTAAGGTGTTTTTTGTCATTACAGGTATTGTAAAATTCTTCAACGCTTTTTCTTTGGCGTTATTTCCAAACTGTAACCTTAATTTATCGTCATTAATAACTTTTTCTAAAGCGGTGGTACATCCAGTAATACTTTCATTCTCAAAAAGAATTCCATTAACACCTTCTTCTATTTGTTCGTAAGCACCTTCCGTATTACTACGAATAGGGCAACACCCACTCATCATTGCTTCAATAGTAACCAACGGAAAAGATTCCATTCTTGATGGAAGAATAAAAATATCAAAAATATCGTAAAAGGGTTTTGGGTCTTGAAATGAAATAATGGAGATAAAATTTTCTATATCTGCTTCTGTAATTTGCTTTATAAGCCAATTATGATCTTTTGAGCCATGGGTACTTCCTAAAAAAACAAAGTGAACTTTGTCTAAAGTTTCTTTCTTTAGTTTTTTTATAGAATGTATTAATATATCACAACCTTTGTCTCTAGTTAAGCGTCCTACAAAACCAACAATTATCTTACTCTTAGGAATGTTAAACTTATTAATAATATCTTTTTTTTCAATCAAAGATATAGGATTACTAAATCTTTTAGATACGCCATGGTTAACGATAGTTATATCATCCCTCTTAATATTAAAAACAGATTCTCCTATAGTGCATGACTCATTGCTAATTGCTATGAGGTGCGTAGGCTTTTTAAATTGTATTTTGTTTTTTAATTTAGTATTATGGATGGTAGTTGTAAATTTTTTCCCCATCAGCCATGGGATAAAGGTCATGTAGGGGGATTGAGCATGTATGATATCTGGATTACATGTTTTAATTGTTTTGATTATAAAATAAATAGAGGAAATAGATGTTATTATTTTTTTTAATAAGGAGCCGGAAGGCACATCAAACTCTTTTATTATAGCCCCAAGTTTTTCAAAGTTTAAATAGAAATCGTTAATTCTATTATCACTGTCTGTGACTTTTCCTCCAGTGATAAGACAAACTTCATGATTTTCAGACCTTAATCCAGATACTAAATCTAAAGTATGGGTTGTAACACCAGTTTGTTCAATCCTACTTAATAACATTACAATTTTCATTGATTTTTATTTAATTATCTTTTATTAGAACTATTTTAAATACAAAGAAAGAGTTTAAATTTTAAAGGCCTCTTAGTAATTGTTGAATAGAATAAAAATTTCGTTTAAAAGTGACTATAGTAAAAATGACTTTATTTTAAGTTAATTTTATATTTTGAAGAATACTTAAATATTTTGAACTTGCATTTTGTAAAGAAAACAACTCAGCTAACTTTATGGCATTTTCTTTTTGATGGTGTTGGTATTCTTTATTATTAGTAAATGCAATAAATTTATCAATATTAGTATCATTAATGTCCTCTAAATTATATGGAAGAATATAACCCGATTCTTTTTTTGTTAAAACTTCTTCTTGCCATCCTTTATGGTTTATTAGTACAGGTCTTCCAGCAGCTAAACTATCAAAAAATTTATTTGCAGAATTGGCCCAAAGTTCTTTTATAGGTATAACAAATGAACTACCCATTTGGCATTCATAGTACCATTGAGGAAGAGAACTTTTAGGAACTGATTTTAAAATAAAGACATTTTTGTTTAAAACGTTTTTTTCGGTGGCTTTTTTAATTAGAGCTTCTTTTTCAGAGCCTCTACCTAATAATATAAATACGATGGAAGGGTCTTTTTGAATTATTTTTTCTGCAATATTGATTACATAACTTAATCCATTTACCTTACCAAAGGTTCCTGCATATAATATAGAAAAACGAGGTACAAAGCCTATGTTTTCTTTAATTACAGAAATATCTGTATGGTATCCTTCTTTAAATCGTGTAAGTTCTGATATATTCTCAATTGTTATTATAGGACATCTTAAATGAGGGAACCTGGTTGTTATGGAATTTTTCATGTCTATAGATAAAGGGACTATAGCGCTAGCATTATTGTAAATTTTTGCTTCAAGTAGGTATAAAAAATGTTGTGCTATTTTGTTCTTTATTGCTCCAATAGCTATTACAGCTTCGGGCCATACATCTCTTACTTCAAATATATATGGAGTCTTATGAATCCATTTTTTTATAAGTGCTGGTATTCCAATGGTTAATGGAGTTGATGTAGAGATAACTATATCTCCCTTTAATTTTAGAATTTTAAAACTTGCACTCCATAAGAACTGTAAAAAAACAATAATTCTTTTTATGTAAGGTGCAGCATTATCTGCGCTGGGAGTATTTAGAACATGAAAAGTTATGTTTTCAATCTCAAGAAAAGTCCATTTTTTTTCAAAAGTCTCTTTAAAACCAATAGAGGAAGTAATAAATTCAACTTCATGACCTTGTTCTATATATTTTTTAGCCAAATCATACGATCTAGTTCCTCCTGATACTTTAGGAGTAGAGAAATATTGATGTAAGTAAATAATTTTCAAACGATTATTTTAATGTTGTAAACAACGGTTAATAAAATAGTAATTGTTATTTTTTGATATTCAATTGTATACATTCTAAGTATATATTTTTATATCTTCTGGCAATTTTATCCCAGTTAAATGTATTGAAATCTATTGTGCTTATGTTGTATTTTTGGTAGTTGTTAATTATATTTTTTAAGGACTCTTTAATGTCCGAAACACTATTACCGTTACATTTTTCTCCAATTAAAGTATTAAAGACGCCATCTATTCCTTGTCCTATATTATATAAGACAGGCAGCCCTTGCGAAAGAGCTTCTATATAAACTAAGCCAAAAGTTTCAGAAGTAGAAGGCATCGCAAAAATATGATTTTCTCTATACAATTGTAATAACTTGCTTTTTTCTTTAATTGGCCCAATAAAATTTATCCAGTTATTATTTTCTTTTGCTAGAAGTTTTACTTTATTTTCATCCTCTCCTTGGTTTCCTATTATATTTAATTCACATTTTACGCCTTCTTTTTTAAGCATAAGCATTGCATTTATTAAATTAGGTATATTTTTGGTTGGTAAAAATCTGCCTACATAAGTAACTTTAAAAGGTTTTTCTTTTTTTATAGTTGTTTGGTTTTTAATCCAAAAATTATCAATACCATTGTATATTATAATTGACTTTTTTTCAATTGAATTTTTCTTATGTTTTATTAAATAATGATTAAGAAAGTTGTCTTGAATTGAATTACTCATGAAAACAATTTTAGATGCTTTTTCAAGAATTTCTCTTACAATAAAGACTAAATCAGGTCTTAGTCTTAGGAATACACTTAAATCTGTTCCTCTTACAGCAACTATAAAGGGCTTATTATATTTGTTATGAATTTTTAAGGCTACAGCACCATCACTAAATAAGGTTGTAGCATGAACTAGGTCTATATTGTTTAGATTAATCTTATTATTTAAATCATTAAACAAAAAAATAATTTTTTTTCTAAAAAAATAACGATGCATTTTTTTTAGAGGCGTAGAATTTATGGTTTTGGCTTGCTTTTCAATATAATCTATTGTATTACTTTTGGTGTCGCTATTTTTCCTTATTGGATTGTAAACAGTTTGAGTAATGTTAAGTTTATCAAGTTTAACATATAGATTACGATGTACTTTACTATATGAAAAATCATTGCAGATATGTAGACAATTCATTTGTTAAATAGAGGTTATATAGGCTATCTTTGATAATCAGTTTAAAGAATTGAACAACGATACCCATTGTTGAATTATTGTTTGAATACTAAAATTGTTTATTTTATTTTTTGCTTCATTTGAAAATGAAATTCTTTTATCTATGTCTTTCAACATGATGTTAATTTTAATAGACATTGCATCTATGTCATTGTGAGGTATTAAGTAGCCATTTTGACTGTCGGTAATAATCTCATTCGGTCCAGTAGGGATGTCAAAACTAATTAAAGGAAGATTACAAGCTAAGCCCTCAATTAAACTCATGGGAAAACCTTCAAAGTTAGATGTCATAACCATTAATGAGTAATCATTATACAAATCATATAAGTGGTTCGTTTGGCCCATAAGAACTAATCTTCCTTCTAAATTGTTAGTTTTGATTTTTTTTAATATTTCCTCTTCTTGGTAGCCAGAGCCATAAATATGCCAATAAAGGTTGTTGTTTTTACTCAATACTTTTTTTGCAACATCGACTAAAGTTAAAAAGTTTTTTTGTGATGAAAGTCTTCCAACACTAATAATCTTATTTGTATTGGGTTTGTAGGTTCTATTCTTGCTCATTAAACTGATATCTATAGGGTTATATATCTGAGTAACCTTTTTTGCAAATGTCTTGTTTTTATAATTTAGTTCATCTGTTTTTGTTAAGCTAACAATTACGTTTGTAAAAAGAGAAGTGAAATATTCATTAAAAACTTTAAATTTACTGTGTGTTTTACCCTTAAAGCTAGAATGTGACCAGTAAACTAATTTCACATGGTTGAGTCGTGTAGCTAAAACTCCTAACGGACCTACTTCTTGCCCGCAACTAACAACAATATTTATATTATTTGTATGAATAATATTTCTAAGTTTTTTGTTAGCTTTTATTATTCCATACTTCATTTTAATACGGGAATCAAGTAGGTGATGAAAATGTATATTCTGATTCCATTTGTAGCCATTATCTTCTTTTTTTTGATAACTAGCTATATGAATATTAAAGTCCTTTTCATTGAGGAGTTGATCTGTTATAATTGATGTAACTCTTGCGATACCGCCTCTTTCTGTAATTCTGGATAATAGGAAAAGGATATTTATTTTTTTTTCCATATATTCTTTGTGCTTTTTAAGAATAGGTTAATTGCTTTCTTTTTTACTTCAATATATTCATTTAACTGAAGAACTTCATTGACTATTAAAAAAGTTGCTATACCAATGATTATTTGCGCTACTAGCATGGCTATGTAATGGATATTTAATAGGGTAATACAGTACATGCTTATAAATACTAAAACAGCAATTGTTAAGAATGGTAGTATATCCTTTAATTGGTGTATTATAGTATATTTAATTATTTTCTTTGTGTAGTAACTGTTTATAAAATACTCTACAAATGAAAAAACAATAAGGGCATAAATCATAGCTTCAATTCCTAATAAAACAGATCCGAAAATTAAAGGCAGTAAAATTATTTTTTTAACTATTTCTAACTTTAGGTTTAAATTAGAATAACCTTTAATAAGCAGTAGGTTTAGATGTAATATTTGTAAAGGATATAACATGCCAGGTATACACAATAGTTGTAGATAATAAATAGAAGTATGCCATTTTTCACCAATTAATAACAGTATAATTGGCTTTGCCATGGCTGAAATACTTAACATAATAGTGAAGTTAAGAAATAAGCTAAATCTAAGGAATTTAATAAATGTAGCTTTTAGTGGTTTTGGGTCATTCTGAAGTGATGAGAGTATAGGGAAGCTAATTCTACGGATAGCAGTTGATATATTTGAGGAAAACGGAGATTGGAAACCCTCTGCTCTGGTGTAATAACCAAGCGATTGGGTAGAGAAATATTTGCCTATTAATATATAATAAAAGTTACGGTAAACTGTATTTATTAAATTTGCAACTAGTAATTTGTATCCAAAATTAAAAAGTTCATTAAAACTTTTAGTAGAAAATTCTAAACGGGGTCTCCAAATTTTTTTTAGCCATAGTAGTATGCTATTTATTAAAGGTCTTAATATGGCTAAAACTACTAAGCTCCATATACCATAATCCAAGTAAGCCATAATAAAGGCAGAAACTCCACTTGTAATAGAAGCTATTATAGATATTATTGCTTGCGTTTTAAAATCTAATTTTTTTGTCAATATTGTTCTTTGTACAATGGAACATGCATTAATAATTAGCAATAATCCAGCGTATTTTAAAATCTTTGACAGTAATGGAGCTTTAAAAAATATAGACAGTTCGGAAGAACTGTTAAAAAGGATTATATACAAGAGTATTCCAATTCCTAAATTAGTAAAGAATACAGTGTTATAGTCTTTACTATTGCATTCTACTTTCCTTATGAGAGCACTTCCAAGCCCACCTTCTACAATGCTATTAGTTATTGCGATTACAGCGGTTATAAGACCTATAAGACCAATGTCTTCGGGTTCTAGAATTCGAGCAAGAAGTATACCGATAACAAAAAGAAAGCCCTGGCTAAATACGCCTTCAAAAGCCGTCCAACTAAACCCTTTAATTGCTTTGTTTTTTAATGTCATAGGTTTTTTTGGTCTTTTTTGTGTTTTAAAAATAAATTTATAACTCTCCCGTCTTAGAGGTTATTATAGATTTATTGACTTGATATTGAATACTAATAACCAAGAAAAAATAAAGCATTGAAAAAGCGTATTTGTAAAAAGGATAAAAGTTGTTGAAAATGTAAAAAGTAATAAAAAAAAGAAAATTAAGTTTTATTACATTGTTTTTTGGATGCTTAACCAGTAGTAACCAAGATTGTCTAAGTGGGAATCCAAATAATAATATTAAGAGTACTCCTCCAAAGATTCCTTGTTCAGCAATTATTTCGATATAAGAATTATGAGAGTACTGTCCAAATCTGGTATAATATGGAAGTTGATCTAGACCTACACCAAATATCGGATGCTTAGAAAAAGCATCTATACTATCTATTATTAATAATTCTCTTGCGTCAACTCTTGTCGTTGTAGAATCTACTCTGTTTTTTATTCTTGAATTTTCATAAGTTTTTACAAACTGAATCGAAATAAAGATAAATACGACAGCTATTCCTAAATTCCTTGTTATCTTCTGTACTTTAGTGGGGTTCTGAGCTTTATTAATAAATAGCCAAAAACAAACATTTATTAAAATTATTAATAGTAAACCTGATCTAGATTGAGTTACAAAGGAGATTATTAAAAATAATATTGGTATTACAATTAATAATAATTGTACAAACCAGTTTTTATATTTTTGGTATAAATAGAATAAAGAAAAATTTGCTAAAAAGGAATAATAGGAGTAAGCATTGGCATTTAATAGAAAGCGATCTCTATAGTCTACCTTGGAAGCAAAATTTGTAAAGCCAAAATTCCCATTTAAATACATTATAACGATTAAAGAAATAGTAGCAAGTAAATAACCAAGATGAAAATAAGTGGTATAATCTTGTCTATTGTTAAGGGCGATAGGTACAAATGAGATTAAAACAGCACCTAGTAACCTATTAAGTCCCGAAGTGAAATCGGAATAGCTAATGTAATAAAAAGCAGTAGAGACACTTATTATTAAAATCAGTAGTATTAATAGGAACTCCCGTTTATTCTCCGTTATTGTTTTTAAATCATGCTTTAAAGCTATAATAAAAAGTAAAGGAATAAGACAAAGAGTAGTTAATTTATGAAGACCTAGATATGGACCAAACGACAAGAGAAAAATAATTGTAGTTATAATTAAAAGACCTATAGGAAAACTTTGTCTTGATATTTTTTGCCGAACTACATGCTTATTATAACTCATACTTTAAATAAAACTCTTAACTTAAATAATAAAATATAAACTATTTACACGAAATACAAAGATTAAAAAAAAAAGTTTAATTGTAGAATTTTCACATTTAAAATAGATTAAATGCTTAAAATTTAGGTGCAATTATTAATCCGTTTTGTAATTAGTAAATTTAGATATGTTTTTAAGCGATTTAAAATTGTTTGGTATTTATAATCAAAAAAAATCTCAGTTTTGTTTTTACAAAACCGAGATTTAAAACTTAAATCATTTACTGAAGCAGTATTATAGACTATTGTTCTGGAAAAACAGGTTTTCCATCTAATAAAATTTTAGCATTTAAAGCGCCTATACCTAAAATTTGGGGCCCATAATACTTCATGTTTTGTCCTTGGGCGTAGTTGTTTTTAATTCTGCTTTGTATTGCTCCTGAGTATCTGCCTAAATGAAGCCACTCATGAAGTCTACCAGCAAGTTCATATCCTCCAGATCCATCTACTATTTTTCTAAACTGATGGTTGTCGCTATCTTTCCAAATTACATTTTCTAAAGTAGAAATAAAAGCATTTATATCGTTAATATCCCAATACATATTGTTTTCATATGCTTGTATGTAAAAACTTATTTCAGCACCTGCATGAGAGGTGTCTTGTGTATAGCCTCCATTCCATGGGGCGCTCCAAGTGTAAGCTGAAGTAACATTTGGGTTTGTTTTTAACTGATTCCTTAAGTTTGATTGTCTTCCAGGAATTGTTCCAAAAGATATGTTATCAAAAACATCTTTGTATTTTGATTTTCCTGTTATAAGGTACAATTCCATTCCTATTCTTGCCCAATGCGAAGCCATATGCGTATTAACTCTATAAAAGCTGCCAGTCCCAATTGTTTCATATCTTTCCCAGATGTTTTTTTCAGAGAAATTTAACAGCTTTTCATAAGCAATTTGGTATTCAGAATTTGTTCTTAGATTAGGTGATTGATGCATTATTCTTGTTAGAGTGGATACAAATCTCCAATAAAAACTATCCCAAAGGGCATATTGATTTCCATCGGAAGAAGGCCAGCCATAATATCCATTACCTACAGATACTGCATCGTCTATTGTAGAATTTATAATATCTAAGGCTTGATCTAAATATGCATTATCACCCGTAGCTTGCCAAATACTAATTAGTGCATCAATGTAATAAGCCAAATAGTAATACTCCTGGTTTTTGTTTGAGCTTTTTGTAAGTTGATCTATTTGGTTTTTAAATTCGGGCCAATTAGAATCAAACCTTTCTTTCCAATAGGCAACTTTTTCTGTTATTACTGGTGGGTCTTGCGATATAGTTATAGTAACTGTCGCTTCTTCAGTTACAACTTCATTGTTTACGATTTCTTCCGTGGTATATGTGAAACTTTCCTCTTCAGTTTCTGTTTCTGTTTCTATTTCTGTTTCTGTTTCTGTTTCTGTTTCTGTTTCTGTTTCTGTTTCTGTTTCTGTTTCTGTTTCTGTTTCTGAATTAGGGATATAAGTTATGGTTTTATTTTCATTAATTACTACTATTCCATTAATTGGGTTAGAAGTCTTTATTATTTTAACACTGTCTTGTTCTGTGAAACTATCATTGGATAGAACATCTAGAATAATACTTTCTTTACCATTGATTGTGTAATAATCATCAATAACAAAATTTTTAACAGTTTCAGATTGTTCTGCTATTACATATTCTGAAAGTAAATCGGAATCTTTACTGCAAGATATTAATGCAAAAAATATGAAAATAAATAATATACGTAGAATAATAAGTTGTTTCATAATTTGTAGGTCTGTTAATGGTGTTCGACTTGGGATTGTAAAAATATTTATTTTTTTAAAATTATCGGTAAAAACATTAGATTTTTCGACAAAATACACTGTTTGGTGTTTTTTTGTATAGTTTGTTTACGATGAGTTTTTTTTTTTAGACGTTTAAGAGGGTGTTTATTCGATGTAATGCATTTTTTTTAACAAATTTCACATTTTATTATTTGTGATAGAGGTTTTAATTCGGTTGTCTATTACCTAAAAAGGTATCTTATTATATAGGGGGTGTTGTATGCGTGGAAAAAGGGAAAGTACTTAAAAGTAAATTCAGATATAAGAAGTAGAATAGGGAAAGTGTATTATATTATTTACTTAAAATTTATAGCTCATTCTGGAACTATAGTTTATTTATTTTATACGGTAGTATGAAAAAATAATTATGGAAATAAGGTATTGTTAGGTTTTTTGACTTTTTTGTTCCTTGATTTTTAAAATTAAATTATATCATTATAAAATTCTTGATACCAATTAATAAAGATTTTAATGCCGTTTTGTATAGATGTTTTAGGTTGGTAGTTGTAATCTCTTATTAAATCATCAACATTTGCCCATGTTTTTTTTACATCTCCTTTTTGCATAGGCATCAAGTTTTTTGTAGCTTTTTTATTTAGGTTGGTTTCTATTTCAGTTATAAAATCTATTAGTTTTACAGTATTGTTATTTCCAATATTATATATTTTATACAACTCATTTATAGTTTTTCTATCCTCAGTTTTTTTCTCGCAAATACGTGTAATTCCCTCCGTAATATCGTCTATATATGTGAAATCTCGTTCTAAATCTCCATGATTAAAAACATTAATTGGTTTATTTTCTGATATAGCTTTAGTGAATAAAAATATTGCCATGTCGGGTCTACCCCAGGGACCATATACGGTAAAAAAACGAAGACCAGTAGTAGGTATATTAAATAAATGACTATAGGTATGTGCCATTAACTCATTACTTTTTTTTGTTGCAGCGTATAAACTTATTGGTTTGTCTACAGTGTCATCTGTTTCAAATGGAATTTTATCACTTAATCCATAAACACTAGAACTACTGGCATATACTAAATGTTTAGTATTAAAATTTCTACAACATTGTAATATGTTTAAAAAACCTACAATATTACTATCAACATATGTTTCAGGGTTTTCTATGCTATATCTAACTCCTGCTTGCGCAGCTAAATTGCAAACTACATCAAATTTTTCTTTTTTAAATAAAACGGGTAAAGCTTCTCGATTTTGGATGTCTAAACGAATAAACTTAAAAGAATTTCGGTGTTTAGAGCTAATTACTAATTTGTTGAACGAAGAAGCAGTGTCTTTTGGGATCCCTAACTCATTTAATCGTGCAAATTTTAAATTTATGTCATAATAATCGTTTATATTATCTAAGCCTATGACATAATGTCCTTTTTGAATTAATGATTGTGAAACATGAAAACCAATAAATCCAGCAGCTCCTGTTACTAATATTTTCATTATGTAAATTTTTAGTTTTAACTAAATGTTTTTGCAAAGGTCTGTTTTTTCCTTGTTCAATGGAAATGAATTTAGGAAGATTATTGAAATATAATGATTATAGGGTGTTTTTGGTCTTTTGTTAATACTGTGATATTTTCTTTAATTTCAAATTTTGAGGAGTATGAGATACCTTATTTTTTATTTAAGTAGAGAGTTAATACTTTTAAATAGGAGGATTATTTACAAATAATATAATCTAGCAAAGTTTAAAGTATAAAGAGTTCTATTTTGTAATTGATGTTATATCTATTGTTTTATTTAAAAAAAGTAGGGATGTAAAATAACTTGTTGAAATTAGTATTTAACTAGGACCATTTGAAAAGTGTTTTTTGCTGATTATTTTTTACATTAAACAAAGAAAACTATCAATCAATTAAAAAAAAAGCTACCAAATTTGGTAGCTTTTTTTAATTGATTTTTCTAAAACTAGTTTATAGTCTTCTGTCGGCTCGGGTTTTTAAAATTCCCTTTACATCATAAATAACACCATTTTTTGTTAATAAACTCTTCAGATCTAGTGATTCAAATTCTTTATGAGATACAGTAAGTACTACTGCGTCATATTGGTCTGAGGGTAAATTTTTACTTGTTTTTAAATTGTACTCATGTTCTACTTCTTCAGGAGAAGCCCATGGGTCATATATACTAACTTCTGTATGATATTGTTGTAAATTAGTTATAACATCAACCGCCTTGGTGTTTCTTACGTCAGGACAATTCTCTTTAAAGGTAATTCCTAGTACTAATATTTTAGAATTCTTAACTTTAATATCTTTTTGAACCATTAGTTTGACAACTTCTGAAGCAACGTATTTTCCCATGCCATCATTCATGCGTCTTCCGGCTAAAATAATTTCAGGATGATAGCCATGTTCTTGTGCTTTTTGAGCCAAATAGTATGGGTCTACACCTATACAGTGTCCACCAACTAATCCTGGTTTAAATGGAAGAAAGTTCCATTTAGTACCAGCGGCTTCTAATACATCATGGGTGTCAATGTCCATTAAATTGAAAATTTTGGCTAATTCATTAACAAAAGCAATATTAATATCTCTTTGTGAATTTTCAATAACCTTGGCAGCTTCAGCTACTTTTATAGATGAGGCTAAAAAAGTGCCAGCAGTAATTACTGATTTGTATAATTCGTCTACTTTTTTTCCTACTTCAGGAGTAGAGCCAGAAGTTACTTTTAATATCTTTTCAACAGTATGTTCTTTATCTCCAGGGTTTATACGCTCTGGGGAGTAACCAACATAAAAATCTTGATTAAATTTTAAACCACTTATTTTTTCTAAAACAGGAACACATTCATCCTCTGTTACACCTGGATAAACTGTAGATTCATAAACTACGGTATCTCCTTTTTTTAATACCTTACCAACGGTTTCGCTAGATTTATATAAAGGAGTTAGAATAGGTCTGTTAGTGCTATCTACAGGTGTAGGTACTGTTACTATATAATAATTACAATCTGCAATATCTTCTAGTTGGTTAGAGCAATAAAACCCTGTTTCCATTTTAGGCGATTTTTGTAATACAGCTTGTAAAACATCATCAGAGACTTCTAAAGTTTTATCCGAACCCGCTTGAAGTTCTTTTATTCTTCCTTCGTTTATATCAAAACCTATAACTGGATATTTTGTGGCAAATAACCTTGCTAAAGGTAAACCTACATATCCTAATCCAATGATTGCTATTTTTATATCAGACATTTTTTTTATTTAAGATTTTTTTATTTAAGATTTTTTTATTTAAGATTTTTTTCCTATTTGGAAATATTCAAAGCCATTTTGTTTCATACGTTCGTCATTATATTGGTTACGACCATCAAAAACAATTGGTGAGCTTAATTGTTGTTTTAATTCTTCAAAATCTGGAGATCTAAATTCTTTCCATTCGGTTAGAAGAATCATTGCATCTGCACCGTTTAGCGTTTCATATTTAGAATTACAATAGGTAACGTCTTTTATGTCTTTGAGGTAAAAATGTTGCGCTTCTTCCATTGCTTTTGGATCGTAAGCATTTATTTTTGCTCCGCGTTTAACAAGCTCTTTTATTATATAAATGGCAGGAGCTTCTCTCATATCATCTGTTTCGGGCTTAAAAGCAAGACCCCATATTGCAAAAGTTTTACCAGTTAAATCTTCTCCAAAACGTGAAATTACTTTATTTGCAATAACAAGTTTTTGGTTGTCATTAACATCTTCTACAGATTTAATTAACTGCGCAGTATATCCGTGTTCTTCCGCGGTTTTTTTAAGTGCTTTTACATCTTTAGGGAAACAAGAACCACCATAACCACTTCCAGGGTAAATAAAACTATAACCAATTCTACTATCCGATCCAATACCAATCCGTACTTTGTTAACATCGGCACCAACTAATTCACATATATTTGCTATTTCGTTCATGAATGAAATTTTAGTTGCTAGCATTGCATTTGCAACATACTTAGTCATTTCTGCAGAACGAACATCCATTGTAATTAAGCGATCTACACTTGATCTAAAGAAAGGGGAGTAGAGTGCTCTCATTTTATCCGCTGCTTCTGTATTGTCAGAACCAATAACTACGCGATCAGGTTTCATAAAATCGTTAATAGCATCTCCTTCTTTTAGAAACTCTGGGTTAGAAACTACATCAAAAGAAATATTTAAGCCTCTTTTGTTTAATTCTTCTTGTATAGTCTCTTTTACTTTATCTGCAGTTCCTACTGGTACTGTGGATTTGTCAACAATTATTAAAGGATGGGTCATGTGCAGCCCTATTTCTTTGGCAACTTGTAATACGTATTGTAAATCTGCAGAGCCATCATCGCCCATAGGAGTTCCTACGGCTATAAAGGCTACATCACACTTTTCTAAGTTTTCGGAAAGTTTAGTGCTAAAACGTAATGTTTTATTTGTGAAATTTCTTTTAACCATAGCTTCTAAGCCTGGTTCATATATAGGAATAATTCCTTCTTCTAGTTTTTGTATTTTGGTAGCATCAATGTCAATACAAGTTACAGTATTGCCCATTTCGGCAAAACAAGTTCCACTAACAAGGCCAACATAGCCAGTTCCAATTACAGTTAAATTCATTTTTTTAAAATTATTTTAAATTTTTCCAATACCAATTTACTGCTTCTTTAAGTCCAGATTCTATACTGTATTCAGGGCTGTAACCAAGCAGTGTTTTTGCTTTATTAATTGATGCTAGAGAATGTGGTACATCACCAGTTCTTTGCGGTCCATAAATTGTTTCTACATCTTTTATTTTAGGGTCAAATTCCCCTAAATACTCTTTTAATAAGGTAATTAGTTGTTTTAAATCTGTGCGTTCACCGTATGCAACATTATAAACAGTATTAATTGCTTCTTTATTTATAGATGCAATGGCTCTAATATTCATTTGTATTACATTGTCTATATACGTAAAATCTCTTGAAAAAGAGCCGTCTCCATTAACCACAGGAGATTCATGATTCATTAATTGCATTACAAATTTAGGAATTACTGCAGCATAAGCTCCATTTGGATCTTGTTTACGACCAAAAACGTTAAAATAACGTAATCCTATAGTTTCTAGACCATAGGTAGTACTAAAAATGGTAGCATATAATTCGTTTACATATTTTGTAATCGCGTAAGGAGATAAGGGATTACCTATTATATCTTCTACTTTTGGCATATTTGTAGAATCTCCGTAAGTAGAGCTACTTGCAGCAAATACAAATCTTTTAACTTTTGCATCTCTTGCTGCAACAAGCATATTTAAAAAACCAGAAACATTAACATCATTACTAGTTATGGGGTCATTAATAGACCTTGGTACAGAGCCTAAAGCGGCTTGGTGTAATACATAGTCTACAGAGTTACATGCTTTATGGCATGTATCTAAATCTCTAATGTCTCCTTCAATAAGAGTGAAATTTTGATTTTCTAGTAAAGGGGTTATGTTTTCTCTTTTGCCAGTAGCAAAGTTGTCTAAGCATATAACCTTATTGCCATTTTCTAATAAGGTTTCACATAAATTAGAGCCAATAAAACCTGCTCCTCCTGTAACTAGAACCCTATTTGAGGAATTAAAATTTAAGTTTTTTATAGTCATTTTTTTTATTAATGGTGCAAATGTCGAGAAAAGATTTTTATAATTGTTTTTAATTATGCAAGGTGTTTGTTATTTCCGACAAAATTAGTAACGAGTGTTTTATTATAATAGTACTTTATTCAATGAAAAAACAAAAATTAAAATAATTTTATAGTAAGAAGCCTAATTATATTATTACATACAATTAGGCTTCTTATTAAGACTTTTAAATTGATTAATATTTTAATTTGATTACTTTTTTAATTGCGTTTTCGTTGTTTTTATCTCTTGTAATTTCAACTATATAGGTTCCTTCACTTAGTATTGAAATGTTTAGTGAAACTTCAGGGTCGTGGTTAGTCTCAATCTTATTAGAAGAAACAAGTTTTCCGTAAATATTATAAAAATTAATTAGTAAAGATTCGTTCATAAAATCTTCTAAAGAAAAATAAATATTACCATCTCTTACGGGATTAGGGTATACCTTAACATCTTTTAAAGCTGTAGTATTGTTAGTTGTTAATGGAATTACATTAACACTTAAAGTTGTAGTGCAGCCTGCACTAGAAGTTAATACGTACTCCCCTGAATGATTGCTAGTAACATTATCAATAGTTAAAACTCCATTAGATAGTGTTCCATTTGGATTTGTAACTGTGAAATCTATATTTTCTTGTGTTATTCCAATCTCTAATGTAGAATTTTCATTTACTTCTATAGTGTTTAATCCACTATTAACAGTTCCATTTATATTGTATTGTGCTGTAAAACCATTTACAGGACAACGTTCGGATACTATAATTGTTACAGAAGTAGAGCAGCCTAAGGTAGATGTTAAAGTGTATTCTCCTGTATGATTTATATTGGCATTACCTAAGTTTAAGGCTCCAGGCCTACTATTTATGATACCATTTGGAAGTGTTACCGTATACTCTATTTCATCTTGTTCAACCCCTATAACAACAGGGGTCCCTTCTATAACTGTAATAGTATCTTGTCCGGTACCTATAGCACCATCAATTGTATATTGTACTGTAAATCCATTTGTTGGGCAGCGTTCATTAACAGTAATATTAAAGGTAGTAGTACAGCCAACTTCTGTTGTATAGATATAATCTCCTGTTTGATTTAAAGCTATAGAGGTAATATTTAAATCTCCATTAGAAATGGTGTCATTTGGTTGTGTTATGGTAAAGTTTACTCCATTTTGTTGTAAGCTTAAATTTATATTATCTCCTTCTGTAACAGTAATTGAGTTCTGAGGAGTACCACTTGTTCCATTTATAGAATAAGTAGGGTTAACAGAGCCAGTTGGGCATAGTTCATTAACAGTAATGTTAAAGGTAGCAGTACAGCCAACTTCTGTTGTGTAAATATAATCTCCTGTTTGATTTAAAGCTATAGAAGTAATATTTAAATCTCCATTAGAAATGGTACCATTTGGTTGTGTTATGGTAAAGTTTACTCCATTTTGTTGTAAGCTTAAATTTATATTATCTCCTTCTGTAACAGTAATTGAGTTCTGAGGAGTACCACTTGTTCCGTTTATAGAATAAGTAGGGGTAACAGAGCCAGTTGGGCATAATTCATTAACAGTAATGTTTACGTTATTGGTACAGCCGCTATTAGACGTGTATATATAATTTCCTTGTTGCGAAAGGGTAATATTTCCAAGGTTTAAAGAACCGTTTACAACATTTCCATTAGGTTCTGTAATAGTATAATTATTTCCACCTTCTACTAAGCCTAATTGCACAGAGTCACCTTCTGTAACAGTTATAGATGTTTGTCCGCTGTTAGATGTACCGTTTACAGTGTAGTTAGGGGTAAAGGCTGTGCAATCTACATTTAATGTAATTGTTGTAGAACATCCATTTGCAGCATTGATAAGGTAGTCACCAGAATTAGCTGTAGTAACAGTACCTAAAATATAATCTCCTTGGCCATTATATACCTCTGCACCACCATAAGTAATTGTAAAATCGATGCCATTTGGTTGCATGCTTAGAAATACATTATCTCCAGTGTTTGCAGGTACTGTTACGGGAAGATTGTCTATAGCTTCATTATATGTAATTCCACCATCTAAGGACCATTCTGCTTTCATAGTAGAAGCGTCACAAACAGGGTCTGTTACATTTAATGTAATTGTAGTAGAGCACCCGTTAGCTGCGTTAATGATATAGTCTCCAGAATTAGCTGTAGTTACATTTCCTAACTCATAATCACCTGTTCCAGCATAAACTTCTGTTCCATTATATGTAATTGTAAAATTTAAGTTGTTAGGTTGCATGCTTAGAAATACATTATCTCCAGTGTTTGCAGGTACTGTTACGGGAAGATTGTCTATAGCTTCATTATAAGTAATCCCACCATCTAAGGACCATTCTGCTTTCATAGTAGAAGCGTCACAAACAGGGTCTGTTACATTTAATGTAATTGTAGTAGAGCACCCGTTAGCTGCGTTAATGATATAGTCTCCAGAATTAGCTGTAGTTACATTTCCTAACTCATAATCACCTGTTCCAGCATAAACTTCTGTTCCATTATATGTAATTGTAAAATTTAAGTTGTTAGGTTGCATGCTTAGCCTTACATTGTTTCCTGTTACAGCATCTATTGTTACAGGTAAATTATCAATAGCTTCATTATAAGTGCTTCCGCCATCTAAAGACCATTCTGCTCGCATAGTACTTGCATCACAAGTAACATCTGTTACATTTAATGTAATTGTAGTAGAGCACCCGTTAGCTGCGTTAATTATATAATCTCCAGAATTAGATGTGGTTACATTTCCTAGGTCATAATCCCCTTGTCCTGAATATACTTCTGCTCCATTGTAAGTAATAGTAAAATCTATACTGTTAGGAAACATACTTAATAGTACATTATCCCCTGTAGAGGCGTCAAGAGTTATTGGGTTATTGTCAGGTGCAGTATTATAAGTACTTCCTCCGTCTAAAGACCATTCTGCACGCATTGTGGTTGCATCACAAACTACAGTGTTAATAGATAAGTCTATAGATACACTACAGCCTTGATTTGACTCTAATATATAAGTTCCAGCATTGTCATTATTAACGTAATCTATAGTATAATCTCCTAAAAGGTTTTCTATTACACCTCCAGTAGGTAATATTATTTTATAACTAATTCCATTGGGTACAATACTTAATTTTACTTCTTGCCCATTGTCTGCAGATATATTAACATTCTCTAATTCGTTTCCTTCTTGGTATTCAGAGCTTCCAATTTTCCATTCTGCAGATATTGGGGTGTCTCCAGGGTCACAATTACCAGATACATTTAGGTTTATTACCGTAATACAACCATCAATTGTAGTTAACACATACTGCCCCGCATCCTCGTTAGATACAAA
>NZ_RBIQ01000013.1:0-21964 GCF_003634105.1 Maribacter vaceletii
GGAACCGCAATAGAATATGGAGTAGCTATAGAGCCATCACCTGAAACTATTGTATTCGTCCCATCATTAAGTATTGTTTCCGTACCATCTGCAACTGGCAGCGTTACAGGCGCAGAAGCTACACCGTTAATAGTAGAGGTAATTTCACCACTAGCAATAGCGAGTGTATTCGTATTTACAATCGGTGCTGTTAAAGCTCCATCAGAATCTGTGATTGTTAACGTATTTACAGCAGAAGCAAACGCTGTGTTTGTTTCGTTAGTTACAGAGCCATCTACTTCTGTAGCGGTAACTACATAAGGAGTAGCAGCAGAACCATCACCTGTTACAACGTTAATCCCTGCACCAGTTACTTCCGTTTCCGTACCATCTGCAACAGGCAGCGTTACAGGAGCAGAAGCTACACCGTT
The DNA here is from genome assembly GCF_003634105.1 of Maribacter vaceletii. Classification (GTDB taxonomy): domain Bacteria; phylum Bacteroidota; class Bacteroidia; order Flavobacteriales; family Flavobacteriaceae; genus Maribacter_B; species Maribacter_B vaceletii. The sequence goes on from NZ_RBIQ01000013.1 coordinate 411, forward strand.
AATAGTAGAAGTAATTTCACCACTAGCAATGTTGAGTGCATTCGTATTTACAATTGGCGCTGTTAAAGCTCCATCAGGATCAGTAATCGTTAAGGTGTTTACAGCAGAAGCAAACGCTGTGTTTGTTTCGTTGGTTACACTATTATCTAAGTTGTTTGGTACAGCAATAGTATATGGAGTAGCCGTAGAACCATCACCTGAAACTATTGTATTCGTCCCATCATTAAGTATTGTTTCCGTACCATCTGCAACAGGTAGCGTTACAGGCGCAGAAGCTACACCGTTTATAGTAGAGGTAATTTCACCACTAGCAATGTTGAGTGCATTCGTATTTACAATTGGCGCTGTTAAAGCTCCATCAGAATCAGTAATCGTTAAGGTGTTTACAGCAGAACCAAAAGCTGTGTTTGTTTCGTTAGTTACACTATTATCTAAGTTGTCAGGAACCGCAATAGAATATGGAGTAGCCGTAGAGCCATCACCTGAAACTATTGTATTCGTCCCATCATTAAGTATTGTTTCCGTACCATCTGCAACTGGTAGAGTTACAGGCGCAGAAGCTACACCGTTAATAGTAGAAGTAATTTCACCACTAGCAATAGCGAGTGTATTCGTATTTACAATTGGCGCTGTTAAAGCTCCATCGGGATCAGTAATCGTTAAGGTGTTTACAGCAGAAGCAAACGCTGTGTTTGTTTCGTTGGTTACACTATTATCTAAGTTGTTTGGTACAGCAATAGTATATGGAGTAGCCGTAGAACCATCTCCTGAAACTATTGTATTCGTCCCATCATTAAGTATTGTTTCCGTACCATCTGCAACTGGTAGAGTTACAGGCGCAGAAGCTACACCGTTAATAGTAGAAGTAATTTCACCACTAGCAATAGCGAGTGTATTCGTATTTACAATTGGCGCTGTTAAAGCTCCATCAGAATCTGTGATTGTTAAGGTGTTTACAGTAGAAGCAAAACCTGTGTTTGTTTCGTTGGTTACACTATTATCTAAGTTGTTTGGTACAGCAATAGTATATGGAGTAGCCGTAGAACCATCTCCTGAAACTATTGTATTCGTCCCATCATTAAGTATTGTTTCTGTACCATCCGCAACTGGTAGAGTTACAGGAGCAGAAGCTACACCGTTAATAGTAGAAGTAATTTCACCACTAGCAATAGCGAGTGCATTCGTATTTACAATTGGCGCTGTTAAAGCTCCATCAGGATCAGTAATCGTTAAGGTGTTTACAGCAGAAGCAAACGCTGTGTTTGTTTCGTTGGTTACACTATTATCTAAGTTGTTTGGTACAGCAATAGTATATGGAGTAGCCGTAGAACCATCTCCTGAAACTATTGTATTCGTCCCATCATTAAGTATTGTTTCCGTACCATCTGCAACTGGTAGAGTTACAGGCGCAGAAGCTACACCGTTAATAGTAGAAGTAATTTCACCACTAGCAATAGCGAGTGTATTCGTATTTACAATTGGCGCTGTTAAAGCTCCATCAGAATCTGTGATTGTTAAGGTGTTTACAGCAGAAGCAAAACCTGTGTTTGTTTCGTTAGTATCGTCTAAGTCATTATCCGCAGCAACATGTGTATCTAGGTTTGTTTGCACAAGAGCAATAGCATTATCCGCATCTAATTCATTTTGGTCCACATCATCTTGAACCGCAGTAACGCTATTTTGTATGGCAGTATCGTCATAGGCCAAAGCGCTTATATCTATAGACTGATTTCCGCCACCATCTGTTACAATTAAGTAAGTGCCGTCAAAAGAAATTCCTGTATTGTATTCATTGGTAGCATCGCCATCTGCTTCCGTAGTTAAATAACCATTATTAGCAACATAAGCATCTACATCTGCTTCTGATAATTGAGTATCTGTATCTACAGTATGCGGACCAATCTCAAAACCTAAAGCTTCTATTTCTGCTTGGGTAACAGAAGAACTTAAAAATTTAGATAAATCTACAGAACCGCCATTTTCTAAGGATAGAATATTGGTGCTATTATTAAAGCTTAAATTTTGGTTTACACCTCCACTGGCAGAACAAAGATTGCTCCATTGTGTGCCATCATAATAATGAATACATTGTGTATCGGTATTATAAACTAATGCACCGCGCAAAGGAGAAATGCTTTGCATTTGTGTATTAGATAATCTAGTTAGTACTAGTGCTTTATTTGTACTTTCTAATTCTACAATAGAAGATGGGTCTATAGTATCAGGTTGTTCTCCAATTTTTACTTGAGAAGTAGCAAATTGAATTCCGATTAGAAAGAATAGAAAACTTATTCTTTTAAAATACATGGTTCTGTGTTTTTTATTGCAATACATAATTGCTAGTAAAATTACCACGTATACTAAGGCTAACCATTAAAATGTTGTGTAGCACTTTAAAAATGTTGTGAAGAACAAATTATAAAGAAAAATCTTACATATAAAATGCTTTTAATCGATAAAATATGCAAGTGTAGGACTTGCCAAGTGTTTGGGAAAGTGAAGAAAATTATTTTTTTAACGTGCTAAATACATAAAACCCTGAAAATCCATTTGTAAATCTTGCATGGTTATTATATAAAAATAAACCCCAATAGGTAGCCCTTTTTCTTTGCCAAAAACTGTGGAGTTTACATTAGAAAACCCATTAAAATTATTAGTATAATTAACATCTTCATAGACTTTTAGACCATAACGGTCATATATTCTAATAGTATTGTTTGGAGATAACTCTAATTCCGGTATTACTAAGGTATCATTATTACCATCACCGTTTGGGGTTATTAGGTAGTTTTCTAGGGTTAGAATATTAGAGGCTAGATCGTCTGGATTGGTTACACTAGCAAAAGTTATAATTTCGTAATTGTCTGGGTTAAAAGTGTCTGATGTTACAAAACCTTGTGTTAAATCTCCTGCTGTATTGGTTGCTTTTAAATTTATCCATTGTCTAATGGTTTTGTTCCAACCTACTAGTACAATGCTGTTTACATCATCGGTGAGTAAGTCTAGTTGGCTATTTTGATTCCAGCTTATACTTACTGTAGAATTTATATTCCCTTCTAATCTCCAAAACTCTCTAGTACTTATAGATTTTATATTTACGGGCTTTTGTTGGGTGTTAAATTGCGTATTAAGAGAACTTGGATTATCTGGGTTTTCTCTGAAATAGGCACATTTTGCAAGAGAATTTACATTAGAAGAATTTAAAATTAAAGGCCTAAGTTCTTCACTATCTCCTACAGGAAACGTAAAATTTTGTTGGTTGGTAATTGCCACATACCCATCTACTTTAGAAAAGTTACTAGAGCCTACATAAGCAGCATTGGTTAAAAAGTTTAAATAGGAGGTAGATTGTGTTTTAATGGTTCTAAAATCGCCAACAATAAAGTTGGTATTATTAGTGTTGTCTATGTTTAGACTTAATAATACGCCATCTTCATTAGCTATTTCTGTGTCATAAAATTGGGGTACAAAAGCACCTGCAATAGTAATTGTATAAGTACCGTAAAAGCCTGCTAATCCAAGGTTACCATCAAAAGGAGCATTATTAATAAAATTGGTATGAAACCCTAGTTGCCCTTGGTCATGTATTTGTATAGATCCATTATTAAACAAGGCAGTTTGTGCTTGTATAGAAATAGTGAAAATTAATATAAATATGTAAAGTAGTTTTTTCAAGTTTTATTTATTTGAAAGCATTTCTTTAATAAGCTCTATTTCTTTTTTAAGAGAATTAAGCTCTTTAGATAAATTATTTTTATCCTTTTCTAAAGCCTTAATTTTCTTTTCTTGTTCTATAGTATGAAGGAATAATTCTTCTATTTTTTCAAGGTTAATTTGTGAGGCCTCACCTAGATTCCAAAAACCTTGTTCTTTAATTTCTTTTGCAGATTTAATACCTGGTAAATGGTGGTTTTCTTTTATGAAATTTTCAATAATAGTTAAATCATTGAATGTGTATGAAGGATTAAGAGGAGAAAAGTCATTGAAATACTTTTGAAAAACGTAATCAGGAACGACTAAATTTCCATTAAGAAGAATATTATCACCAACACTTAATCCTCCAGTTGTAGCAATATCTTGACCTCCAAAATTTGGATTTATTTTCGTGCCATCAATACTAGCAGTAAGGTTAATATCTGCATTCGTAATACTATTAAGAGATATTCCAACTTTAGCTGTATTTAAAGCAATAGCATTGTTTTGAGTTATTTGTTCTGTTTGTAAAAGTGAAATATTATTAGTAATTGTAGTTGTTGTTAGGGTATAAGGATTTAATGAAGTTCCATCTCCAGTTACATCTATAGTAGAATTTAGAGCATCAATAATAGTTTCAGAGCCATCCCCAGCAGTGGCAGTTAAAATATATGGATTAGTAGTAGTCCCAGTTCCGGCTACTCCCACGGTAGAGTTTGCGGCATCAATAATAGTTTCAGAGCCATCCCCAGCAGTGGCAGTTAAAATATATGGATTAGCAGTAGTCCCAGTTCCGGCTACTCCCACGGTAGAGTTTGCGGCATCAATAATAGTTTCAGAGCCATCCCCAGCAGTGGCAGTTAAAATATATGGATTGGCAGTAGTCCCAGTTCCGGCTACTCCCACGGTAGAGTTTGCGGCATCAATAATAGTTTCAGAGCCATCCCCAGCAGTGGCAGTTAAAATATATGGATTAGCAGTAGTCCCAGTTCCGGCTACTCCCACGGTAGAGTTTATGGCATCAATAATAGTTTCAGAGCCATCGGCACCACTAGTGAGTATAGGTGATAAATCTACACCAGTACCACCAGTAATATTTATAGTATTTCCTGTTCGGGTTAAATTTTGTTCATCCGTATTATCTAAATAAGGCGTTAGTGGTACACTATTACCTCCAGTAATAGCCAAGGTATTTGCTGTAATACTTAGTGTTTGGCTATCCGTGTTTACAGTACCAGGAGGTAAATTTACTGAACCACCATTAGTAAGAGATATTCTAGTGCCTGCTGGGTTTATACTTAATTGTTGTATTTCATTATTCTCATCGCCATCGGTATCATTCGTATTTGCAGTAGTATTTGCTTGTATTGCAGCAGTTACAGTTCCAGATACTGCCAAAGGGCTAGCAACAGAGCCATTTCCTGTAATAGTAGCATCAGTATTAACATTGGTTAAACTTGTTGCATTTGCCCAGAGTACAATACCATTTTCATCTGTAGTAAGTACTTGGTCTGGATCAGTGTTTGCAAAATCTACAGGTTCTATAGAATTGTCTAGTAGTTCATTTGTACCTACAGCGTTATCACTAAGTTCGTTCGCAGTAACAGAGTTCTCTGCTAGTTTGCTAGTGTCTATAGAGTTATCAGCTAACTGTTCTCCGCGAATAATACCAACTTCTATATGGTTTATATCGCCTTGTGGGGTAATAACAATAGTTCTAAAGTCATTTACCAAGGGGTCTGTGGTTAGGTTACTAATACCACCAGCTTCACAAAGGTTAATCCATATGGTTCCTGTATAGTAGTGTATACATTCTTCATCAATATTATACACCATACCACCAGGGCTTGGTGTAATAGCATTCATCTGGGCAGTAGTAACTCTAGTTATTACTAAAACATGCGAGGTACTTTCTAACTCTAATACAGAAGAGGCATCTATAGTTTGCGGATTATCGCCAATTTTTATTTGGCCATAAGTGGAAAGGCAAAAACAGAAGCTAAAAAATAATGTCGTTATTATTAATTTCATAAGGTTCTCATTTATACGCTATTGCAAATAGAGTAGCTAACAAAAATAAAATTATATACCTATTAGTACACTAATAAATAGTAAAATTTTATAGCTTTAAGATTAAGTGAAGAACATATACGATAAACGGTGTTTAAAAGGTGGCTTGAAATTAACAAAAGTTTAGTTACTCTAGTTTTTTTTAACCAACAACAAGTAGTTTCTTTATAAATCCTAAAATAACCATATGAAAAATGTACTGATATTGGCTTTTTTTATTTCTATAGTATCTTATGCTCAGGAAGATAGAAGCCTTTTAAGAGGAAAGGTATTGTATAGAGATATTAGTGTGCCTAATGAGAATGTTATTAATTCTACTTCTGAAATGGCTACAATAACCAATACAAATGGAGAGTTTGCTATTAAAGTAAAAGAAGGGGACGAGCTAGTTTTTACAGCAGTTAATTACCAATTAAAAGTAGTGCGTATTACTACAGAAATATTAAAAAATAATAGACTGGTAGTAGAAGTAAATGAAAAGGTAACCGAGTTAGAAGAGGTGGTAGTTACTCCAGAAGACCAAGAGCGTTTTTTAGCTATGAAAAACGAGAAATTTAAAGAAATAGAATACGAAACAGACCGTACTACAGAGGTAGAAAATGTAGCAATATCGCAAAGTGAAAGAGGCTTAAAAGACGGACTTAATTTTGTGAATATATTTAGAGCAATGTTTAAATCTTCCAGTGAAAATAAGGAAGAAGAAGGGCCTAAATTAAAGGTTAGTCAAGTTTTAAGACAAGTATATGACGACCAATTTTTTGTGTCTGATTTACAAATACCGCAAGATAAAATAAATGCGTTTTTGTTTTATTGTGATGCGCGTATGCCTGCAAAATCGTTACTTAAAAAAGAAAATGAGTTTCAGCTTATTGATGCTTTAGTAAACCACAGCAAAACATTTCTAACCGAAATTAATGCAAAAGAATAAACTACTTTTTATACTAGTAGTAGGTATGGCTTCTATGGCAGAAGCGCAAACTCCTTTTTCTAAAGAAATAGAAGGTAAAGTGGTAAGTAAAAATGAAGATGTAGCAGCAGTTCATGTGCAAAATATTAGCACCCAAAGAGCTACTATAACAGACCTTAACGGTTATTTTACTATTAAAGCTACTGTAAATGATACTTTGGTAATTTCTGCCGTACAATTTAAGAGAAAAGAGATTGTAGTTAGCACAGATATGTTACAAAGTTCTTTATTACAAATACCTTTAGAAGATTCTTTAACCCAGTTAGATGAAGTAGTGGTAATGCCATATAATTTATCTGGCGATATTTCTAAAGATTTAAATACCTTAAAAACAGAAGAAGTAGTCACTGCATCTACTTTAGAACTACCTAATGCTTATGTTAAACCTATTTCTAAAGCAGAAAGAGAATTGTTTGAGGCAACAACAGGAGGTGGAATTCCATTAAACCCAATAATTAACGGTATTTCTGGTCGTACTAAAATGCTTAAAAATAGAATTAAGCGAAATGAAAAATACGAAAGAACGCAAAGGGTTAGAGCTTTTTATGCAGATTCTCTTATTACATCGGATTTAAAAATTCCAGAGGTGAAAATAGCTGACTTTATGTATTTTTGTGAGGTAGATACCACTTTTTCTTCGGTAGTAGATACCCATGACCATTTAAAAATATGGGAGTTTTTACGTAAAAAGAGTATAGCGTATAGAAAAAATAACTACCTAGATTAATGTGTTACTTTTGGCATAAACCTTGCTAGCTATATATTCCTAAAACAACAATAAAAACTATGTATAAAAAAGTATTATTACTATGTATACTGCCTTTATTTGCATTTACAATGGTGCATAAATATTATATAAGTGTTACGAATGTAACCTATTCAGAAAAAGACCAAGCAATACAAATTATTAGCAGGGTTTTTGTAGATGATATGGAGTTACTTTTAAAAGAACGTTATGATCTACAAGCAAACCTAGCTACAGATAAAGAATCTGATGCGGCAGAAAAATATGTAGAAAAATATTTTAATTTAAAATTTGCAGTAACTATTAATGGTGAAAAAGCTTCTTGTAAGTTCCTAGGAAAAAAATATGAAGACGATTTAATGTTGTGTTATATAGAAATACCAAACGTAAATAATAAAGAACTACAATCTATTGCAATACAAAATGAAGTTTTAATAGATTTATATGAAGAGCAACAAAATATAGTGCACGTTAAAATCAATGACGATAAAAAAACAGTAATTCTTACCAGAGAAAATAATAAAGGAATGTTAAACTTTTAACATTTCTTAATAAATAGTTAAAAAAACTTTAATTTTCAGCGACTAAATAAAATAGATTAACAATTATGAATAGAATTAAGTATTGCTTTGCAACGCTTTTTTTCCTGTTTGTTGCAGTTGGCTTTGCGCAAGAAACAGGAACTAAAGAAAGAGAATCTGGACACACCAACCAGAATAAATTTAAACAACTGTATGAGGAGTTTTCTACTCCAAACACCTACAGGTCTGCTTCTGGAGCACCAGGACCAGATTATTACCAACAGCAGGCAAACTACATAATGCATATTACATTAGATGATACTAATGCTAAAATATATGGAGAAGAAACTATTACATACATAAATAATTCTCCAGATAATTTAGAGTATTTATGGGTACAGTTAGATCAGAATGTAAGAGCAAAAGATTCTAAGTCTCCTTTACGTAATGGTGGCGGAGTGCCATTGGCAGAACAACCAGGTTCTTTTGCAGGAAAGTATTTAACACAGCCTTTTGATGGTGGTTTTAATATAGAGCATGTAAAAGATGCGTCTGGTAAGGCGCTGTCTTATACCATTAACCAAACCATGATGCGTATAAATATACCTACGCCATTAAAAAGTAAAGATCAAATAGAATTTTCTATAAAGTGGAATTATAATATACCGGACCATACCATAAACAGGGCACGTTCTGGTTTTGAGTACTTTGCTAAAGACGATAATAGAGCCTATGTAATTGCACAGTTTTTTCCAAGAATGGCAGTGTATAATGATGTAGAAGGATGGCAAAATCATCAATTCTGGGGTAGTGGAGAGTTTGCATTACCATTTGGAGATTATGAAGTAAATATTACCGTGCCAGCAGACCATATTTTAGATGCAACAGGAACCCTTCAAAATAGAAAAGAAGTTTTCTCTAGAGAGATGATGAAGCGTTACGAAAAAGCAAAAAAATCGTATGATAAGCCTGTGATTATTGTAACACAAGCAGAAGCAGAAGCTGCAGAAAAAACAAAATCTACAACAACAAAAACATGGAAGTTTAAAGCAAAAAATGTGCGTGATTATGGTTTTGCAACCTCTCGTAAGTTTATTTGGGACATGCAAGCTGTAAAAGTTGGAAGTAAAGATGTAATGGCAGTTTCTATGTATCCTAAAGAAGGGAATCCTTTATGGGAAGAGTATTCTACAAAAGCTGTTGCGCATGCATTAAAGTCTTATTCGGAACACTCTTTAGAGTATCCTTATCCAAAAGCAATATCGGTACATGCTAAGCAGCAGGGAATGGAGTATCCAATGATTTGTTGGAACTATGGTAGACCAAATGAAGATGGTACCTACGCAGACCAAGTAAAATTTGGGATGATAAGTGTAATTATTCATGAAGTTGGTCACAACTTTTTTCCAATGATTGTTAATTCTGATGAACGCCAATGGGGGTGGATGGATGAAGGTTTAGACACTTTTTTACAGTATATGGCAGAACAAGAATTTGGAGAAATATATCCAGAAGCAATAGCTCCTAATAAAAAATACCCATCTAGAAGAGGAGAACCAGCAAAAATTGTTCCTTACATGAGTGGTGATCAGAGCAAAATTGCGCCAATAATGAGTAACCCAGAAAACGTATATCAATTAGGGCCAAATGCTTATGCAAAACCAGCAACAGCTTTAAATATATTACGAGAAACGGTAATGGGAAGAGAGCTTTTTGATCATGCTTTTAAAACCTATTCAGAAAGATGGAAATTTAAACACCCAACACCAGAAGATTTCTTTAGAACTATGGAAGATGCTTCTGCGGTAGATTTAGATTGGTACTGGAGAGGATGGTTTTATACTACAGATTATGTAGATATAGGTGTAAAAGGAATTAAAAAATATTATGTTAGTAACAAGCCAAGTAAGCAAATGCTAGAATACATGGCAGCTCGTAATATATCCGAAGCAGATTTACCGCCATTAGTATATTTAGCAGATGAAGAAGCAGAAGGTTTTGATGCAGCGTTAAAAGGTAAAGCACCAACAGAAAATTCTAAAAGCTTAAAAGAATTTATGATGGATAATATGACCGCAGCAGAACGTGCAGCAGTTAAAGAACCAAAATATTTTTATGAGGTTACTTTTAATAAGCCAGGAGGTATTCCAATGCCATTAATTGTAGAATATACCTATGCAGATGGTACCACAAAAAATATTACATATCCTCCAGAAGTTTGGAGAAAAAATGATAAAGAAGTAAAACTAGTAATTTCTTCTATGAGCGAGCTAAAAGGTATTGTAGTAGACCCTAAATTAGAGACTGCAGATATTGATACAAGCAATAATTCTTGGCCTAAAAAAGAGGAAAAATCTGATTTTGATAATTTTAAAAATAAAACAAAAGGATAGTGTAAATATTTCCTTTGCAAAAGCCCTGTTAATAGCAGGGCTTTTTTTATGTAGCTATATAAACTTTATTATATTTGTGGTATGCTAGCATTACATTTTTTATTTATTAGTGGCGCCGAGATATTTTTTATCCTATTTATTGTGGTAATGGTGTTTGGTGCAGACAAAGTTCCTGGTATAGCTAAGGGGTTAGGTAAAGGTATGCGTCAATTAAGAGATGCTACAGACGATATTAAAAGAGAAATTAAAAATAGTGCCGATAAGCAAGGCATAGATACAAGCTTTACAGACGATATTAAAAAAGAAATAGACGAGGTAAAGAAAAATGTAAGTGACGTTACTGGGACTATTAAAAGGCAATAGTTTCTATGTTAGAACAACTATTACAATGGGATCAAGAGCTTTTTGTTTACCTTAATAGTTTAGGTTCTACTCCTTATGATTTTTTTTGGATTACCGTTACTACCATTCAAAATTGGATTCCAATCTTTATTCTTTTTTTTATAATTGTAGCTTTAAAATACCCTAAAAAAGAAGCTTTATTTGTTGTTTTAACGGTTGTAGCATTGGCAATCTTTATTACGCAGTTTACAGATGTTGTTAAACATGCTTTAGAAAGACTGCGACCTAATAATACTCCAGAAATTAAAGAATATATTAGAATATTAAAAAATCCAGGAAGCTATAGTTTTTTCTCTGGTCATTCCTCTAGTTCTTCTTCCATAGCAACCTTGTTGTATTTATTTTTGAGAAAAAGATTTAAAGGCGCTTTACTCTTTTTTATTTGGCCACTACTTTTTGCGTATAGTAGAATATATGTTGGGGTTCATTACCCTTTAGACATAATTGTTGGTACAGCAGTTGGTGTGCTGAGTGCATTTTTATTTTATGCAATGTATTTAAAAATTATAGTACCCTACTTAAAGTTAAACCATCCCTAATTGGTAATAGGACGGTTTCTACCCTAGGGTCTTCTTTTAATTGTAAATTAAAATCTAGTAATATTTTTGTAGCCTTATCTTTGGGGTCTAGAGGTTCTACTACTTTTCCAGACCATAAAACATTATCTGTTAAAATTACACTGCCTGGTTTTGTTTTTTTTAATACCGCTTCAAAATACTGTGGATAATCTGTTTTTTTTGCATCAATAAAAACCAAATCAAAAGTTATATCTAAATTAGGAATAACCTCCAGCGCATTTCCTATATGTTGCGTAATTTGTGCCCCATAACCACTTTCGTTAAAATACCTGCGTTGCATTTCTTCTAATTCATCATTAATTTCTATGGTGTGTAAAGCTCCGTTTTTAGAAAGACCTTCTGCCAAACATAAGGCAGAATACCCTGTATAGGTGCCAATTTCTAAAATGTTTTTGGGATAAATTATTTTAGAAAGCATACTAAGAACTCTACCTTGAAAATGACCAGTAATCATTCTTGGTTGTATAACTTTTAAATGCGTTTCTCTAGTAAGTTTTTGTAAAATTTCTGGCTCTTTTTCCGAGTTGTTTTTTATGTATTCTTCTAATAAGGGCGATAAAAAATGCATACTTACTTTTTAGCAAAAATATGTATTTAGGATAAGATAGTTACTAATGCTATATGTATTTAAGTAGATGATTTTTTCCTTTAAAAGGAAAGAGAAATTTAATTGGGGTTAAAATTATCTTTTTTGATGTTGTATTTTTGAGAAAAATCTAGGAATGAAGTTTCAGAACACATTACAATTTGCACAGCAATTAGACAAAGAAGATACTTTACATAGCTACCAAAACGATTTTCATTTTCCAGTGGTTAATGGAAAAAAGAGTATTTATTTATGTGGAAATTCTTTAGGCTTACAGCCAAAGCAAACTAAAGGTTATGTAGATGATGTAATGCAAGATTGGGCTTCCTTAGCTGTAGAGGGGCATTTTTATGCAGAAAAGCCGTGGTGGGACTATCATGAGCGTTTAGCAGAGCCTTTAGCAAAAATTGTTGGAGCAAAAACTAATGAAGTTTCTGTGATGAATACCCTAACAGTAAACTTACATTTATTAATGGTTTCTTTTTACAACCCTACTAAGAAACGTTTTAAGATTATTTGTGAAGAAAAAGCATTTCCATCGGATCAATATATGTTACAAAGTCAGCTTCGTTTTCATGGTTTTACAGAAGAAGATGCATTAGTAGAGGTAAAGAAAAGAGAAGGCGAAAATTTTTGGCGTACAGAAGATGTTGTAGCAAAAATTAATGAAGTTGGCGAGGAACTTGCGTTAGTACTTATTGGTGGCGTTAATTACTATAACGGACAAGTTTTTAATATGGAAGAAATTACCCGAGCAGGTAAAAGTGTTGGTGCTAATGTAGGTTGGGATTTGGCTCATGCTGCAGGAAATATTGAAATGCAATTACATGATTGGGATGTAGATTTTGCAGCTTGGTGTAGTTATAAATATATGAATAGTGGCCCTGGAAATGCTTCCGGTGTTTTTATTAATGAAAAGCATTTAAATAATCCAGATATTCCTCGTTTTGAAGGTTGGTGGGGAACCAAAAAAGAAACGCGTTTTCTTATGAAACCAGAGTTTGAACCTATGGAAAATGCAGATGCATGGCAGCTAAGTAATCCTCCAGTATTATCTGTTGCACCTTATTTAGCATCTTTACAATTGTTTAATGCTGTAGGTATGGAGAAAATTGTAGCAAAAAGAAATCGTATAGTTTCTTATTTAGAGTTTGTTTTACAAGAAGTAGATAAGGAAGTTACTAGTTCTTTTGAAATTATAACTCCAGAAGATAGAGGAACACAACTTTCTGTTTTATTACATGGGCAAGGAAGACCTTTGTTTGATTATTTAATGAAAAATGGGGTTATTTTAGACTGGAGAGAACCCAATGTAATACGTGTTGCGCCAGCACCTTTATATTGCTCTTATGAAGATGTTTTCTCTTTTGGACAGATATTAAAAGAAGGAATTATACATCTTACAAGCTAGTAAATTTTAGCTTTTAAGTCTGTAAAATATAATTTAAAATCACTTTCTGCTTTTTTATGCATTTTAGAAATTTGTAAACCATTCTCTTTAGAATAATCTTCCCATGTAGTTACCATAGATGCTTCTTCTTGGTTTCCTTTTCTAAAAACCCATTCTTTTATTATGTAGTCTTCTCCAAAATAAAAATCATAAGCATCTCCGGGAGTATAACCACCTTTATTACCATAGATAATAGTAAGTTTTTGACATGCATTTTTAGAAATAGGAGCCTCTATATTAATTGCATGATTAAAAGTGTAGTTTTTAGAATCCCAGATAAGATTAAAAGGCGCTAATAACCAAAATTTATCATTAATAAACCCACCATTAACCTTTGTTGTAACACTATCTAAATTATTGCGGTTATAGGTAATAGTATCTTTTTTTACTATACGAGTAACTTGACTTTTTTGCGTATTCCAAATCCATTTACGTTCAAAATGAGACGTGTCTCTATCTACATTAAAAGAAAATTCAATTTCTTTTACCTGTTTCCAATTTTCAAATCCATGAGCGTAAGCAATCTTTTCGGGAATAGTTTGTTCTTTTTCATCTGTAGATAGCTTTGTTTTTTTGTCTGTTTTACAAGCTGTTAAAAGAATAAAAAATAGGGGTATAGAATAAATAATTGCTTTCATTTTTCTCACATTTTGTATTAAAGGTATTAATAAAGATAAGTTTCACCTATTTTTGTTTTATTAAAACGATACTATAGTGACCTTCTTAAGAAAACTGTGTCTTATAATCATAAGCAACCAATTCAACCCAAAATTGGCAAAAAATGACCCGTATAAAGACATTTCGGATGAGGAGCTCGTTGCAAAAATAGTGAGTAAAAAAGATTCTATGCTATTTGGCGCTTTGTATGATAGGTATGCCAAATTAGTGTATAATAAGTGTTATGGCTTTGCTAAGTCCCAAGATGAAGCAAATGATTTAACACAAGATGTTTTTTTAATGCTATTTGTAAAGCTTAGTTCTTTTAAAGGGAAATCTAAATTTTCGACCTGGTTATATTCCTTTACCTATAACTTTTGCGTTAATTATGTAAACCGTGATAGAGGAAGAAAAATAAGTGATAACTCAGGAACTATAGAAGACAATGAAAATGTAATTTCTGTAGAAGTTACAGATGAAAGTTTGTATGATTTACAAGTAGTTAAATTAAAAAAGGCATTAGAGTTAATTTCACCAGAAGATAAATCTATCTTGTTATTAAAATACCAAGATAATGTGTCTATAAAAGAACTAGAGGAATTACTAGAGCTAAGTAGTAGTGCGGTTAAGATGCGCCTCAAAAGAGCAAAAGCAAAAATTGTGGAAATCTATAAAACATTACCATAGATGAAAGAACAAGATAATCCATTTAAAAAAATACAAGGAGAACTGAAAGAAGTACCTCCTGAGTTACGACAAAAAGTAATGTCAGATGTTGCAAGAGCCAAATTGTTAATGGACTTAGCAACACTCTTTACGGGGAATTATTCTTCCTTGTTAGAAGGGCTTTTAAAAACAAACAGTAAGAATAAAAATTAAACAAAATACTTTTAAGAAATACAGTATGGAAACTTTTGAAAATTTAATGTCAGATTCTTTAAGCTCTATAGTTAAAGACATAGTATCTGCCTTACCAGGAATTATTGGCGCTGTTATAGTTTTAGTAATTGGGTGGATTTGTATTAAAATCGTAAAAATTGTTTTAAAGAAAATATTAAAAATTGCTAACATTGATAAGCTGTCTAAAAAAGTTAATGATGCAAAGCTCTTTGGGGATGATAGTAAGGTAGAAGTAGATTTAGGAAAAGTAATATTAGGCTTTGTAAAAGGAATTTTACTTTTAGTATTTACCATTGTAGCTGCAGATGTTTTAGGTCTTAGCGTTATCTCAATAGAAATAGCAAACCTGTTACATTACTTACCAATACTTTTGAGCGCTGTGGTAATTTTTATGATTGGTATGTTTGCCGCAAAAATTATAAAAAAAGCTATTACCAGTGTTTTTGACTCTATGGGAGTAGGGGGGGCTAAAGTAATTAGTAACATTATATATTATATAATACTAATTTTTGTTTTAGTTACTTCTTTAAACCAAGCGGGTATAGATACAACGATTGTAACAAGTAATTTTACTATTGTTTTAGGAGCTTTTTTACTTACAGTGGCTATAGCATTAGGGTTAGGTTCTAGAGAAGTAGTAGGAGATTTGTTACGAACTTTTTATAGTCGTAGAATTTATGAAGTTGGCGATAAAATAAAATTTAAAGATATAGAAGGTACCGTAGAAGCAATAGATAATGTTTCTATGGTGTTAAAAACCAAAAAAGGAAAAACAGTAGTACCTATTCGTAAAGTTGTAGAAAGTACTGTTGAAGTTGAGGATTAGTATTAAACTAATATATTATTCTCCAAAAAAGGGCGTTACACCTATAGACCTAGACAAAGTTATAACAATGTTACGGTAACTATAAAATTCCCAATAAATTGATTAATTTTGTTGTGCATAAATTAAATAGAAGATGAGTTCAAAAAAAGGAAAAATACAAGAGGCTATAGACGAAAAAATGTTAGAAGAACGCAAAGTATTCCTATGGGGTATGGTTGATGATGATTCTGCAAAACATGTTATAGATAGATTATTGTATTTAGATATGCAGAATAATAAAGAAATACAATTGTACATAAACAGTCCGGGAGGTTATGTAACTTCTGGTTTTGCAATGTACGATACAATTAAATCTTTAAAGAGTCCTGTTTCTACAATATGTACTGGTTTAGCAGCATCTATGGGTTCTATCTTACTTTCTGTAGGAAAAAAAGGAAGACGTTTTATACAACCTCATGCGCAAGTTATGATACACCAACCAAGTGGTGGCGCAAGAGGGCAAGCTTCTAATATAGAAATACAAGCTAAAGAAATTATTAAAACTAAAGAATTAAGTGCTCGTATTTTAGCAGATAATTGTGGTCAAGATTATGATAGAGTAATGAAAGATTTTGATAGAGATTATTGGATGGGAGCAGAGGAGTCTATTGCTTATGGTATTGTAGATGGTATTTTAGAGTAAATCTAAAAACAATAAGAAAATTAAAAAGGTTCATCAGAAATGATGAACCTTTTTTGGTTGGTTAATTAGGAGTTGTATCTCATTTTGATACTAGAACTCCTTTTTTTATTTGAATAATAGGGAATTCTGTTCTTCTGTTTAATTCTAACTCTTCTGGAGAACAATCTTTTTTACTAGTACAATGGTTTATTAATTTTCGTTTGCCATAGCCCTTATAAGATAAAATATGCGCTTCTAGAACACCGTTTGCAATTAAATATTCATAGGTAGATTTAGCTCTACTTTCAGACAAACGGTCATTATAGCTATTACTACCAACAGGATCTGTATGGGCTTCTAATTTAATAATCATATCTGGATACATATTGGTCATTACATTAACCACTTTATCCAGTTCTTTGGCTGCATCAGGCCTTATGTCACTTTTATTAAAATCAAAATATATTTTATTTAAATTGGCCAGTAATTTTAAATCCAGGATAGGCTCTAAAACAATATCTTGACGAATCATTTTTGTGCTATGGCTTACAGTATGCGTATTTAAAAATACATTTTCATGTGGGTGTGTTCTACGAACAGCTTCAATCATATAACTAGTATTCCTGTTTATAGGTAATCTATAATATCCATTTTCATCAGTAGTTGTTTCTGCTGCAAGTGTACTTGTTTTTTGGTCAAAAAGTCTAATTTTTACACTGTCTAAAGGTTTTAAATTTATACCATCTGTAACCACTCCTTCAATATCTAAAGCAGGTGTAAATTTAAATTTGTAAATATCATCACTACCTTTACCACCCTCGCGGTTAGAACTTACGTATCCTGTTATACCATTTGTTTCTCCAAAATACCCAAAATCATCTGCAGAGCTATTCATTGGGGTACCTAGGTTTATAACATCTACAATTTTACCATCCTCATCCGTTATGGTAGAAAAAACATCTAATTGCCCAAAACCAACATGCCCATCAGAAGAGAAAAATAATTTACCTTCTTTATTTATAAAAGGAAACATTTCATTGCCTTCTGTATTTACAGTTGGACCCGCATTAATTGGAGAACCAACACCACCACGTTCATGAATAATGGAATAATAAATATCTGTACCTCCAAAACCTCCAGGTTTATCAGAAGTATAATAAATTCGCTTTCTATCTGGAGAAACCGTAGGGTGTCCAGTAGAATAGTAATCGCTATTTATTCGCAGACTTCTATTTTCGTTCCAAGCACCATCTTCTTTTATAGCACTATAGATTTTTAAATTTATTTCGTTTAGAGCACCATAACCTTCTTTCTTCTCATAGTAGTTATTACGGGTAAAGTAAATAATAGTGTCATTCTTATAATCTGTAGAAAAAGCAACAGAACTTTCATGAAACTTGGTATTTATTGTTCCTTTTAGTTTTTTTGGGGTAGACATTGGGTTGTTTTCTTGTACTTGAAAAATGTCTAACCATGGTTCTTCATTCCAACCATAAACTTTGTTTTCCGTTTCTGTTTTCCTAGAAGATGCAAAATATAAATTTCCTTGATGTGAGAAAGTGCCAAAATCACTTTCTGGAGAGTTAAAAGAAACTGGTTCTACATCATAACGTTGTCTACTATTAAATACTACAGATGCTAAATTTCCATCCTTTAAAAAACGTTTAACTCTAGAATCGTTCTTGTTATACTTTTTATATTTTTTTAAATATTTTTCGGATTCTTTTCGTTGTCCATCACTGTAAAGCGCCATTGCATATTTAAAATAATAATCTGTAGGAAGCATCGCATCATTAATTATTGCTTCAAAATGCGGAATAGCTTTTTTGTAGTCTCTAATTAAAAGGTAACATTCTGCTAATTGTTGGTGTGCATAACTAGTATTAAGGTCTCCCTTAATCATTTTTTCATATTCTTTTATGGCCTTGATATAAGAGAATTGACCAAAATAATAATCTCCCTTTTTTTGAGCTCCGTATTGTGCTGAAGAAATTTGTATAGCCAGGAATAGAAACGCTAGTAGATTCCAAATTTTTAAGTTTTTCATAATCTTTTCTTTTTAGGATTAGAAATATCTAGGGGATTTTACAGGTCCCATTACTTTTTTAACAAGTTCATAAATAAGAATTATTTCATGAGTTCCTCCTGTATAAGGTTTTATAGTTGAGGTTGGTAAATCATATGCATACCCAATTCGTATATCTTTAGAAATCTGATAATCCATCATAGCTCCAAAATTCGATGCATCATTAAAACGGTATGAAGCTCCTATCCAAAATTTTTCATTAAATAAAAAATTAACAGTAACATCAAAAGTAGCAGGAGCGCCATTTGTAAACTTAGAAATAATAGTAGGTTTAAATTTAAGTGTTTCAGACATATCTAAAACCAAACCACCTATTGCATAATAACTGTTGCGTTCTATAGCTTTAAATTCACCTTCATTTAAATCGGTGTTTAATATTCTTGGAGAAGATACTCCAGCATACCAACGATTACTACCTACAAAAACGCCTGCTCCAAAGTTAGGATTCCAGCTATTAAAATTATCATTAAAGAATGGGTCGCTAATATCTGGATTAGATAATGTGTAGTTTGAAAAACCAGCTTTTAAACCAAAAGACATTTTAACTTCTGAGGTTAATAAAACAGAATAAGAAAAATCTCCGTAAATATAGTTTGTACTTTCATCTCCTAAACGGTCGTTAATATAAGAAAGTCCTAAGCCAATTCTCTCATCACGTAATGGTGTATGGATAGATAAAGTATTTGTTCTAGGGTTACCTTCTAAACCAGCCCATTGGTTTCTGTGAAGAGCAGTTACATTTAATGTTTCTCTGCTTCCCGCATAAGCAGGGTTTACCGATATAGTATTGTACATATATTGCGTAAACTGAGGTAACTGTTGCGCCTTTGACAAAAGACTTGTTAAAAAAATACATCCAAAAAATAATATTTTAGATAGTTTCATATAAAAAAGGTTAGTGGTTGTTAAAAAATTGTAAGATTGGTTTTACATTTATACTCTACAAAGCAACAAAATTGTAGTATAAACCAGTATTAAAGCCGACTAACCAAATCTAAAATTCGATGGAATGTTAAAACTTCGTTTAACTGCTTTTTTTTAAAGATTAGAGTTTTGTATATAAAATGATATTTATCGATTTAAGCCCTTTTTTATCGGGGTTTGGTAAATGCATTTAACTAAAAAAGGAGGAACTTAGTCCTCCTTTTTTAGCTGTGATTGTTATTGATTATTCTGTTCCTAAATATATATAACCATTAATTGGTTTAAATTCTCTGTTTGTAACATTGATTATATAATAGTATGTACCTGCAGGTAATACTCCAGATTTTCCAAAAGAACCGTTTGGAGCAAAACCTCCCCAGTCATTCTCATAATTTTCAGATTCAAAAACTTTTTTACCCCATCTATTAAATAGCATTACATGGAAATCAAAATCACAATTTTCTACTCCGGTTATGGTAAATAAGTCATTAATTCCGTCTCCGTTAACAGTTACTGCTTTAGAAATAATTACATCTTTTAGACCGCATGGAACACAATCTGCATTTACATTTATAGTATATTCTGCATAAAATTTACAAGAAGTATCTGTAGAAGAGTAAGAAATAATATATTCTCCTACTTCAGAATTAATTGGGTCAAAATAGCTTCCATTTAGGGTAGTATTTTCACTTCTAATTTCAAATACTCCATTGGTATCAAAGCTTTCTGGTAAATAGTTTATTAAGTCTATTTCAGGATCCTCAATGCAAACATCAATAGAAATTAATTCTACTTGGGGCTGCATTACAAATATTATTTGTTCAAATGTTTCCATGTTATCACAAGAATCGGTAACATTCCAAGTTCTTACAATCATATAATCATCTGTATCTGTAGAGAATTGCTCTTCTTCTGTAAATACTACTTCAAAATCTCCACAACCGCCCATAAACTCTAGAGCTGGAACTTCTGGAATATCCTCGCCACAAGTAATTGTAATTTCTTGATTATAGTTACTTGCAGTAATAGGACCTGTAGGTTCTATAGTAATAGTTTGCGTATGTGTATTATCATTACCAGCACAATCTACTGCAGTCCAAGCTCTAGTTATTACATAACCTGTAGAACAGTTTCTATCATTAGTGGCTGTTTCTGTGTATGTTACAGTTGCATTAGCATCACAATTATCTGCAATTGTTAAAGACTCTGCATCAGGAACTGCATCACAGGCAACAGTAATATTTTGTGGTAATGTTTCTACAAAAGTTGGTGCAGTAGTATCTTCTACCGTAATGGTTTGTGTGTGAGTTCGACCATTACCAACACAATCGGTTACTGTCCAAGTTCTAGTTATTGTATATTCTGATGGGCAAGAATCATCATGACCAGTTAAGTTTTCTACAACATCTACAGTGTAAGCACAATCCTTAGCATTTAGTATAATTGTAGGGATTGTAGGTACAGCATCACAACTTACCGTTTGGTCTTCTGGAAAATCTGTATCACTATCATTATCATTAATTGTTCCTCTTGCTGTATTTGTAGGTTGCCCATTTACAAATTCAATACCAATGTTAGAAACAATATTAGAAAGTACAACTGTAAATTGTTCTTGATTTTCTACTAAAATATCATCGATTATTGGTACTTGAATATCGAACGATTTAACTGTTGGTTCAAAAGTTAATGTTCCTGATGTTTCTGTAAAATCATTAGGACTTATAGCAGTTCCAATAGCAGTAGTATAATCTACAGTTACGTTCTCTCCAATATTTCCTGTTAAGGTAACATTGAAGATAGCATAATCATCTGTGCCTTCTGTAACAATTACTTCTGTTTGAGTAAATTGAATTCCGTCGCCTGGGTTGGTATCATCGTTAATGATTGTACCAGTTTTAGTATTGGTTGTATTCCCGTCTACAAATCCGGTAGTAAATCCGTTTGCTGTAGAAATATTAGAAAGTTCAACGGTAAAGTTTTCATCTGCTTCGATGTTTAGGTCTTCAATGACATCTACAAGAATAGTTTGTGATGTATTCCCGCTAGAAAAGTTGATTGTACCATTAGTCATTGTAAAGTCACTAGCATCGGCAGT
>NZ_RBIQ01000013.1:22120-141945 GCF_003634105.1 Maribacter vaceletii
ATTATCATCGTTTATAATTGTACCAGTTTTAGTATTGGTTGTATTTCCATCTACAAATCCGGTAGTAAATCCGTTTGCTGTAGAAATATTAGAAAGTTGAACGGTAAAGTTCTCATCCGCTTCGATGTTTAGGTCTTCAATGACATCTACAAGAATAGTTTGTGATGTATTCCCGTTAGTAAAGTTGATTGTACCATTAGTCATTGTAAAGTCACTAGCATCGGCAGTACCTACAATAGTATTGTAATCTACAGAAACTGTTTCCCCAGCAGGGATAGTTCCCGAATAGTTTACAACGAATGCAAGTTGTACATTATCTCCAGGATTTCCTTCGTTAACCGCAACGGCTGCATTGTTAAAAGAAATACCATCCCCAGGTGCAGCATTATCATCGTTTATAATTGTACCAGTTTTAGTATTGGTCGTATTTCCATCTACAAATCCGGTAGTAAATCCGTTTGCTGTAGAAATATTATCAAGCAGTACTGTAAAGTTTTCATCGGCTTCAATGTTGGTATCTTCTGTTACTTGCACCGTGATATCCACAGATTGGTTTCCAGAAGTAAATTGTACGGTACCCGAGTTACTTTCATAATCCGAAGCATTAAGGGCAGACCCATCTACGGTAGCATAATCTACAGAAACAGTTTCTCCCGCAGGAATAGTACCAGTATAGGTAACATTAAAAGTAAGGGTTACATTATCTGCAGCCGTATTACCTTCTAGAGTACTAACAGTAGCATTAGAAAAAGAAATACCATCCCCAGGTGCAGCATTATCATCGTTTATAATTGTACCAGTTTTAGTATTGGTCGTATTTCCATCTACAAATCCGGTAGTAAATCCGTTTGCTGTAGAAATATTAGAAAGTTGAACGGTAAAGTTCTCATCTGCTTCAATAGTAATATCTTCCGTTACTTGTATTATAATATTATGGGATAGGATAGTAGTTGTAAACTCTAGAGTACCAGAATTACTTTCATAATCTGAAACATTTAGCGCAGTTCCATCTATAGTTTGAAAGTCAACAGATACCGTTTCTCCCAAAGGAATAACACCAGTATAAGTTACTGTGAAATTAAGATTTACATTATCCGTAGCAATATCTCCTTCATCTTCAGAAATAGTAACAGTAGAAAAAGAGATACCGTCTCCAGGTGCTGCATTATCGTTATCTATAATGATTGCAGTAGCGGAGTTGGAACTAATTGTTACTCCAGAATAAGATACATTACTAATTTGAGTAATTATAGTTTCATTACCTTCTATTAAAATATCTTGAGTTGTTGGGATGTTAATAGTACCAGTTGTAGCTCCATCAGCAATAGTGATTGTTGAATTAGCAGGAACAGCTGTATAATCTGTTCCAGAAGTTGCAGAACCAGTAGTTAGGTCGGCAAAGTCTACAGTAATAGGAGCGCCAGTATTATTGACTGTAGATAGTGTTGCTGTAAATATTGCATCATTACCTTCAGTAGAATTAGTTGCAGAAAGTGCTATGGTTGCATTTTCATCATCAGTAATTGTTATTACAGCTGGTTCTCGTGAAAATACAATGTTAGCAGCTACAGCATTTGTTGTTGGTGTAGTTGGTAAAACACCAGTATAAGAAGGATTTACGTGAAAGTTTTCAGTGCTTTCAAGTGAAGTATCATTATTAATAGTAAAGGATACTGTTTCCGTCTCTCCATCAGTGCCAGTAAAATTAAGTGTTGTTGTTCCAACTGCATTAAAATCATTAGGAGAAATAGCAGTGTTATCTGATGTGTTATAGGTAATATCAAAAGGATATTGAACTTCACCATCTAATATAAAAGTATAGTTAAAAGTCCCATCGGCTTCATTTACTGTTCTGTCTTCTAATATAATTGTTGCAGTATCATTATCATGAATACGTACCATACCAGACCCTGCAATGCCAATACCAGAAATAGAACTGTTATTTACGTTTTGTCTTATTTGTTCAGATGGTTCAGTAATAGCATCATCAATAATTTGAAGAGGAACAAAAAACTCAGTATTTACTGGAGAGTTAGCAGGGAAAGTAATTGTAGTTATAGTTTCTATATAATCACTTCCTTTAGTAGCAGTACCGCCCCATGATATTGGTCTTTCATCACCAATTGTAGAAAAATCTACTGTAAACTCTTCTTCTACACCAACAGCACCTTCATGAGGAGATAAAAACACTCTTAATTGAATAGTGCCCGCGTCTTCAATAATATCATAATTTCCTGTAGAAACGGTTGCTTTATCAGTGTCAATTATAGTACCTACTCCAGTATCATCAATAGCAGTAGTACTATTAGAAGTATCTGTAAATGTAACATCAAAAGTTTGGTTATTTTCAAACCAGTCATCATTTAACGCAGCAACATCAAAAGTTACACTACTTGCATTTGCAGGTAAAGTTACTGTAGAAGGACCTGAATAATCTGCATTAGTTGTTGTGTTATTACTATAGGATAAGTTAAAATTAATATCAGTATCTAAGGGGTCGTTAATAGAGATTGTGAAAGTCATGTTATTTCCTTCATCTGCAGATGCATTGTCTATTGTAACACCAGGTTTAACGTTTAGTGTAACAGTAGAAGTGTTACAAACAGAACTATTAGGAGCAGGCAAACAAACTTGAACTTCAAAAACGTCAGTACCAGTAAAACCAGGGTCTGGAGTATAGGAAAAAGTTCCATCAGTATTTACAATTAAAGTACCATTAAATGGAGGTACACTTGAGTGGTAACTATAATTAGAACCAGCAGGAACATTATCATTAGCACCTACATCTCCATGAAAAATTGTTTCAAAATCAGGGTTAAAAGTATCATCAATAGCATAGGTTTGCATTAAAAAGAATTTACCATCGCCATGATCTGTAGTAGCACCAAGGTATTTTATAGATGTTATGGTTGATCCAACAGGAGCAATACTTGATAATTCATATAAAGCAATTCCAATAGGGGAACCAATATGGGTAACTCTACCGCTATGCCAATAATCAGAAGTTGCTGTATTAGGTGGTGATTGAGGCCCTGGGCCTCCAAGGTGATTTCCATTGTTTATAAATGTTGAGCCAAGTAATTGCTCTGATCCACCACCAGCAGGAATTCCATACATTTCAATATACAAACAGTTATTACCAGCTCTTTCAGTAACTGCTAAAATTCCATCCGGATTTGATGGTATACCTGGACTGTAATTAATTGTTTGTACTTGCGCGTTTGTTGTAGCAACTTGGCTTGGGTCATTACAAAAATCTTCCCCATTATTATCAGCCTGAAAATAATAATTTAAGTTTAAAGATTGGTAGGCAAGAATAGCTTCTGAATTCCAATTAGTACTATTACTTCCAGAGACTACATTATTACCGTCTCTAAATATATTATTTATGGAATGACCTCCAGGTCCTACAGCATTTAATTCATAAGAACTAGGAACAACAAAGGTACTGTATACAATACCATTTATTGTGATGTAATCTAAAGTTGCTGGATCACTATTAGATGTTTGTGTATCTGTCCAGTTAAATGTAACTCCAGTTTTTATTCCTTGCGCAAAACTACTTGCGCTTGAACAAAAGAATATAATGGTCAATAAGGGTGCTAAAAATAATTTAGCAGTTTGTTTAGTAGGAATAAAGTTTTCCATATGATTTGGTTTTGTTGATAGGAAAAAAGTATTTTTATTTTTTACAACATTTTAGTTGACTTTAAAAACAGCATTCATTAAAGCGAAGTCAAAGAACGTTGTTCGCTTGTCTATATTGCAGATTTACTTGTTTAAGCTTTAGCATTAATCGATGATGAACAAAAATGTCGATTAACCGATATTTTTATCGGATGACTATTTTATAACTGAAAATGCTGTTTGTCGATGAAGGGTTAAAAAGGTTCTTTGAGGGGGTGTTTTTAATAGTTAAAATTGATGTGTTTTATCCAATATTTTAGAAGTGAAAGTCAACTAAATATAGTTTTTAACGCAATTTTTATTAGCTAAAATCTGATACATATGTAGGTAAATACATGTTTTTTTAGTAATAATGTTTTTTCATTGTTGTAAATAAAACAAAATAAGTTTAATATTTTAGACTTAAAGAGTAAGTCTGTTCTGTTTTTGTGTAAAATTCCAAGCAATTTATTATTTGCTATTTTTGTAAACAACTTAAAAATTAACATAAAAACATTTATGTCTCATTCTAAGAAAAAAATCGCGATAATTGGATCGGGTTTAGTAGGTTCTTTATTAGCTATTTATTTACGAAAATATGGGCATGATATTACTGTTTTTGATAGGCGACCAGATATTAGAAATGTAAAATTTTCTGGACGTTCTATAAATCTTGCAATGAGTAATAGAGGTTGGAAAGCTTTACATGAAGTTGGTATAGATCAAGAAATAAAAAAAATTGCAATTCCTCTTAATAAAAGAGCCATGCATGTTATTGGAAAGCCTCTTTATTTTCAGAATTACGGTAAAGAAAACGAAGCTATCTGGTCTATTTCTAGAGGGGTTTTAAATAGGAGAATGATTGATTTGGCTGAAGCCTCTGGAGTAATCTTTAAGTTTGAAGAGAAAGTTTGGGATGTAGACCTCCCTTCTGCAGAATTATTTACAGGAGAAACCGAAAAAGGGGAGTGGAAGTCTTATAAATATGATTTGATTTTTGGTTGCGATGGTGCTTTCTCTCGTGTTAGACATAAAATGCAACGAAGAAGTAGATTTGATTACTCTCAAGATTTTATTGATGTTGGTTATAAAGAACTTACCATTTTACCAAATGCAGATGGAACTCATAAATTAGATAAAAATTCTTTTCATATTTGGCCAAGGGGTAATTTTATGTTTATAGCTATGCCTAATTTAGATGGTAGTTTTACATGTACTCTTTTTATGCCTTTTGAAGGAGAAGTATCTTTTGAAAATATAAAAACTAAGGAAGATGCTAAAGAGTTTTTTACTACTTATTTTCCTAATGTAATGCATGACATAGAAAACTTAACCCAAGATTTTTTTAATAACCCTACAAGTGCAATGGTAACCATGAAATGTTATCCTTGGACCTATTGGGATAAAGTAGCTTTGGTAGGCGATTCTGCGCATGCTATTGTACCTTTTTACGGTCAGGGCATGAATGCAGGTTTTGAAGATATTTTTGTTTTAAATAAGCTTATACAAGAGAATAAAGACAATTGGGGAACAATATTTAAAAAATATCAGGAAAGTAGAAAACCTAATGCCGATGCAATAGCAGAACTCAGTTATCGTAATTTTATGGAAATGAGCCATAAAACAGCAGATCCAATGTTTTTGTTGCAAAAGAAAATTGAAAAGCATTTTGCGGCTTTACATCCAGAAAAATGGATTCCGGTATATTCTAGAGTAACTTTTTCTGACAAACCCTATGCAGATGCTTTGGCCTATGGAGACAAGCAAGAAGCCATTATGCAACAAGTAATGAAAATTCCAAACATTGAAACTCTTTGGAACAGTAAAATAGTTGAGGATAAGATTTTAGAACTTCTTTCTTAATAATGAGAAACTATTGTAAAAAAGAAAAGCCATCTACTTAGTAAATGGCTTTTCTTTTGTGTTGGTAATTGCTAATTAAAGTTTAGCAAATAATTTTCCCATTTTTACAGCTTCTTCTTCTGCTAAAACAGGGTCTACTAATATTCTACCACTGTGCTCATCTGTAATAATTTTTTTACGAGAAGCAATCTCTACTTGTACTTGAGGTGGAATAGTAAAGAAAGAACCTCCAGAAGCACCTCTTTCAATAGGTACTACTGCTAAACCATTTTTTACATTAGTTCTAATACGAGCGTATGCTTTTACCAAACGGTCTTCAATTTTTCCTTGGTATTTTTCAGATTCTTCTAAAAGTGCTTTTTCTTCTTTTTCAGTTTCTGCCAAAATTGCATTTAACTCACTCTTCTTATGCTTAAGATGCGCATCTCTTTGAGATAAACGTTCTTTAGTTTCAGAAATAACCACTTTCTTTTGCTCTATTTGAGCTTTAAATTCTTTGATGTTCTTTTCAGCAAGTTGAATTTCTAATTCTTGAAATTCTAGTTCTTTACTAATAGAGTTAAACTCTCTACTATTACGAACATTTTTTTGTTGCTCTGCGTACTTTTTAATTAAAGTTTTCGCTTCTTCAATTAAATTCTTTTTTGCACCAATTTCAAAATTAACAGTTTCAACATCAGTTTTTAACTTGTCTAATCTTGTTTTTAGTCCTAGTACGTCATCTTCCAAATCTTCAACCTCTAATGGTAACTCTCCTCGAACATTACGAATCTCGTCAACTCTAGAATCAATTAATTGCAAATCATACAATGCTCTTAACTTATCTTCTACCGTAGCTTCTGCTTTTTTTGCCATATTTATAAATACTTGATTGGATTTGTTATACTTTCCGATAAATGGATTGCAAAATTAGGGATTTTTTTTGTAAGATAATCAACTAAAAGGTTTTTTGTAAACTGCTCAGTTTCATAGTGTCCAATGTCTGCAATCACAATTTTACTTTCTGCCTGATAAAATTCATGGTATTTTATATCCGAAGAAATAAAAATTTGCGCTCCAGATTGTTTTGCCGCATTAATGGCAAATGCACCGCTACCCCCTAAAACAGCAACTTTAGAGATGTTGTTTCCTAAAAATGTAGAGTGCCTAATTCCAGAAGCCGACATTTGTTTTTTTACAAAATTTAAGAAGTCTTTTTCTTTAGCAGGGGCTTTTAACTCTCCTACCATTCCCATTCCTATATTCTGATTTTTATTTTCTAAAGTCGTAATTTCATAGGCAACCTCTTCATAAGGATGATTTTTAAACAATGCATTTAGAACTTTTTCTTCTTTAGACTTAGAAAATGTAATGTTTATTTGCACTTCTTTTTCATGATGTAGCTTATTAATTTCTCCTAGTGTTGGGTTTGCATTTTCATTTGCTTTAAAACTACCAACCCCCTCTGTGGTAAAACTACAATTACTGTAATTTCCAATATTTCCTGCTCCAGCATTAAATAGGGCTTCTTTTATAGTATCTATAGCGTTAATAGGTACGTAGGTGGTTAGCTTTTTTATAGTGTCTTTCTGTGGAATTAAAATTTTAGTATTTACTAATCCTAATATTTCACAAATTTTTGCATTTACACCAGCTTGGTTGTTATCTAGAGCTGTATGCATGCTGTATATAGCAATGTTATGTTGTATGGCTTTTATAACTACTCTTTCTACATAATTAGCCCCAGTTATTTTTTTTAACCCCTTAAATATTATGGGATGAAAACTTACGATTAAGTTACATTTTTTTATAATTGCTTCTTCTACAACATTTTCTAAAGTATCTAAAGTAACCAGTATTCCTGTTACATCGGCATTTTTGTTTCCAACTAACAAACCTACATTGTCAAAACTTTCGGCATAATTTAGTGGTGCAAATTCTTCTAATATATTGGTAACTTCTTTAACAGTCATTTTTAATTAAGATTATTAAGGTTATCAAAGATAAAATATTATATTTTCGTTCTAATGCAACTATTTAGAAAATTACTTTTTCCTTTTTCATTACTTTATGCTGTAGTGGTGTATTTACGTAATTGGTTTTTTGATATTGGTTTATTTAGGTCTAAATCGTACAAGAAGCCTATAATTTGTATAGGAAACTTAAGTACTGGTGGTACAGGAAAAACACCAATGATTGAAGTTTTACTGAGTTTATTTACAAAAACCCATAAAATTGCGGTGCTAAGTAGGGGGTATGGGCGTAAATCTGATGGCTTTTTATTGGCTACTAAGAATTCTACAGTAGAAGAACTAGGGGATGAGCCTTACCAGATATATTCAAAATTCCCTGAAATTACAATGGTAGTAGATGCCGATAGGCAAAATGGTATTGCTTCTATGGAGTCTAAAAGTTCTTTAGATTTTATTTTGTTGGATGATGGTTTTCAGCATAGAAAAGTTACACCAGGTTTTTCTATTCTCCTAACTACTTATGATAAATTATATGTGGATGATTGGTATTTACCAACCGGAAACTTAAGAGATAGTAAAAAAGAAGCAAAACGAGCATCTATTATTATTGTAACAAAGTGTCCTGATGATTTATCTAACGATGAGCAGCTTAAGATTAAAAAAAGGCTACACGTGCATCCAAATCAAGAGGTTTTATTTACTTACTTTGGTTATAACTCTATTCTAAAAGGAAATTTTAATAAGCCTACTTTAGAAACATTAAAAAATAAAAAAATAACCCTAGTTACTGGTATTGCAAACCCAAAACCTTTGGAAAATTATTTAAGTAAACTGGCTATACAATTTGAGCATTTAAAATATAAAGACCATCATTTTTTTACAGACTCAGAGATTAAGTTATTACAATCTAAAGAATGTATAATTACTACAGAAAAAGATTATGTTAGGTTAAAAGATAAAGTAAGGAACCTTAGTTATATTGAAGTCACTCATCGTTTTTTAAACAAAGGAGAAGAGGAATTAACCAAGCAAATTGAATCTTATTTGTCTAGGAGTCGCTAATTTTTTTATCGAAAATATTTTCTCCAATTTTCTTATAAAATACTTCGGGTTTAAAAGGTTTAGTAACCACATCATTACAACCTGCGGCATAAAAACTTTCTAAACTATCATCTAAAGAAATTGCGGTAAGAGCAATAATGGGGGTCTTAGTGTCAAATTCTCTTATACGAATAGTTGCTTCTTCACCACTAATTCCTGGCATATGAATATCCATTAAAATGGCATCATAGGTATTGTTTTTAGCAAGCTCTACCGCATCCATACCATTACTAGCTATATCGCTAGTAATTTCTTTTTTGGTAAGCATTTTTTTGGTAATTACTTGGTTTATTTTATTATCCTCTACAATCATTAAGTGCAAGCCTTTAAACTCATATTCTTTTTCTGTAATTTCAAAAGGAATATCGTCTACAATGGCATCTTTGCTTTTTACAGTAACTTCAAAAAAGAAAGAACTACCATTTCCTAATTCACTTTCTAATTGTATTTTACTATCAAATAAACCTAATAAACTTTTTACAATAGTTAGTCCTAGCCCAGTGCCGCCATATTCTCTATTAATTTGGATAGAACCTTGTTCAAAACCTTCAAAAATGCTTTCTTGCATTTCTTTAGAAATACCAATACCAGTATCTTCTACTTCAAAATATAAGGTAACATCATCATCTACTTTCTTTAGAAGCTTAGCTATAACTTTTACCTCACCATTTTTAGTAAATTTAAGAGCATTACCAACAAGATTCATGAAAATTTGGGAGAGTTTAAGAGGGTCACTCATTAAATGTCCAGGAATATCCTCATCGTATTGTAAAATAATTTTTGTGCTATTTTCTTTTGCACTTTGTTGTAAAGAGTCAATAACTTCTTTTAAAACCTTTTTAAGGTTAAACTCCATATTTAAAGGCTCTAATTTATCTGCATCAATTTTATTAATCTGTAAAATATCATTAATAAAATTTAATAGGTAATCTCCAGAAAATTTTAATGCTTTTAGATGTTCTTTTTGGTTCTCACTAGGGTTTTCTTCTAGGAGTAAATGGGTGAGCCCCGTTACAGCATATAAGGGTGTCCGTAGCTCATGACTAACTGTAGAAAGAAAATTAGTTTTAGCTTCCATAGCTTGTACAGCACCATCCCTAGCAGCCTGTAATTCTTTGTTTTTAGTTTGTAGTAAGTCGTTTGTTTTTAACTTAATTTGATTGTTTCTATAAAGCGAAACTGCTAATAGCGATATAATAATTAAAAAGGCAGAAGTTAAAACAGCTGTAATTTCTGACCGGTTAGCCGACTCATTTAATTCTTCATTTAATCTTTCTAATCTGTTAATTTCAGACGTTTTAAAATCGTCTCTAATTTTATCTGCAGTTTTTTGTTCTACTTTTAATTTGTCAATATTAAAAACAGAATCTTTTAAAACTACTAATTTTTGACTTTGCTCAAGAGCTAAACTAAATTCGTTTTTCTTTTCATAAGCTGTGGTTAAAAGCTCTCTGGCTTCAAAAACTTCTTTACTAAATTCTTGTTGCTCTGCAAGTTTTAAGGCGGCTTCTCCGTTTGTTATACTTTCTTCAAATTTTTGTGTTTTTATATAAAGTTTAGTTAGCCCAATATGTGCTTTCGTAGCTAAATATTCTTTTTCAAAAACGTCTGTATTAATAACTAAAGAGTTAAAGTTTTTAGAGGCATTTTCATATTTTTCTAAGTTTAGATAAATGTCTCCTTCAGCTAATAAAATATGATTAAAGAAGTTACGGTCATTATTTAACTGTTTAGCCTCATTTAACATAAAAATTGCTTGAAAATTTTTATTGTTTCTATAAAGTACTAGAGCTTCTATAAATTTATGAATGGCATCTCCGTATGGGTATTCTATATCTTTTAACAAAACTTCAGCTCTGTCCCAATAAAAAAGAGTAGTTTCTTCGTTATCTAATTTTAAGTATAACTGAGCAAATTCGTGGTAACTATCTATTAAAGATTTTACATCTTCATTTTTTTCTGCTTGTTCAGAAGCTTTATTTAATGCTTCTAAAGCCAAATCTATTTTATTTTGATTTTTTAATGTTCTAGCTAAATTAAAGTAAGAAACAGCATCTTTTTCTTGTATAGAATCTTGTGAAAAAGAGTAAGAGCATACTAAAAGTAGTACTATTACTAAAAATATGTATTTAAAATTTTTATATGTAGATACAATTTTCAAATGTAATTTTTACGAATCATTATATTAATTAGGTCTATTATTCTGGAACTATAACCAGTCTCATTATCATACCAACCAATAATTTTAACCATTTTTCCGATAACTGATGTCATCTGAGAATCAAACGTACAAGAATACGAACTATTGTTTATATCTATAGATACTATAGGGTCTTCTGTATAATATAGTATATTTTTTAATGTATTGTTTGATGCTTTTTCAAAAGTATCATTAATTTCTTTAATATTTGTAAGTCTTTTTACGTTAAATGTGATATCTGTAAGAGATCCATTTGGGACAGGAACTCGAATTCCACAACCACCAATAACGTTTTCTAGTTTTGGAAAAATTTTTGTTAAGGCTTTTGCAGCCCCAGTTGTTGTTGGAACAATAGATTGCCCGGCAGCTCTTGCTCTTCTTAAATCTTTATGGGGTTGGTCATGTAAACTTTGGTCCGAGGTATAAGAATGTATCGTAGTAATATATGCCTGTTCTATACCACAAAGTTCCTCTATAACCTTTATCATTGGAGCGGCATTGTTTGTAGTACAAGATGCGTTAGATATAATATGGTCATTGTTGGTAAGAGAATCTTCATTAATGCCGCAAACAATCATTTTAATAGCATCTTCTTCTGGGGGTACCGATAAAATTACTTTTTTAGCACCATTGGTAATGTGAAAGTCTAAATCTTTTTTAGATTTAAACTTTCCAGTAGATTCTATAACAAGATCAACAGCTTGGTCTTTCCAATTAATATCTTTTGGATGGTTGTTATTAAATAGCTTTATAAATTGTTCTCCAATAATAATATGATCTTGGTTATGGCTTATGTTTTCATTAAATACGCCATGAATACTATCATATTTTAAAAGGTGTGCTAATGTTTTTGCATCAGCTAAATCATTAATTGCAACTACTTCTAAATGATTATGTTGGTTTAATAATCTACAAACTGTTCTTCCAATTCTTCCAAAACCATTAATACCAATTTTTATTTTTTTCATGGAAAAATAAGCTAAAAATTAGTTTATGTGTTTGTGTGCTTTGTAAGAAGACCTTACTAGAGCGCCACTTTCTACATGTCTAAAACCCATTTTTAAACCAATTTCTTCATACTTCTTAAATTGTTCAGGAAGTATAAATTGTTGAACAGGAAGGTGTTTTTTAGTAGGTTGTAAATATTGCCCAATAGTAACAACATCTACTTTTGCATTTCTTAAGTCTTCCATGGTTTGGATTACTTCTTCTTCTAACTCTCCTAAACCTAACATAATACCAGATTTTGTTCTGTTTATGCCATTTTCTCTTAAATACCTTAATACTTCAAGACTTCTTTCGTATTTAGCTTGTATTCTTACCTCTCTGGTTAATCTTTTTACAGTTTCCATATTGTGAGAAACAACTTCTGGAGAAACTTCTATAATACGATCTAAATGTCTTTCAATACCTTGAAAATCTGGAATTAAGGTTTCTAAAGTTGTGGTAGGGTTCATTCTACGAATAGCTTTCACCGTTTCTGCCCATATTATAGAACCCATATCTTTTAGGTCATCTCTATCTACAGATGTAATTACAGCATGTTTAATGCTCATTATTTTTATAGAACGAGCAACTTTCTCTGGCTCGGACCAATCTACAGTTTCTGGTCTTCCCGTTTTTACACCACAAAAACCACAAGATCTTGTGCAAACATTTCCTAAAATCATAAAAGTAGCAGTACCTTCTCCCCAACATTCGCCCATATTTGGACAACTACCAGAGGTGCAAATAGTATGTAAGTCATACTTGTCTACTAAGCCCCTTAGTTGCGTGTATTTTTTACCTGTAGGTAATTTTACACGTAACCATTTTGGTTTTCCTTTTGGTGGCTTAACATGATTTATAGAATCTGTACTCATAAAAAAAATTTATACAAATATACGAACTAAATTAAGGTCTTCCGTTTCTAAAAAGCTAGATAGCCTTATTAGAAAAATGTATATTTTATTTGTTTCGGGTAATAACTTCTGCCAATAATTTTTTTGCTCTTAAGAGTTTTACTTTCACATTATTAACCGGTTCATTTAATTGGGTAGCAATTGCAGCATAGGAAAGTTCATTAAAATATCTAAGATTAATAACTTCTTGGTAGTGTGGTTTTAATTTTTTTATATGTTGTAAAAGCGTTGCTAAATTCTGTTCTGTTATAAGTTGGTCTTCTGCAGAAGGAGCATCATCTAAAACTTTTTTGTAGTCTTCGTTATTATCTTTTACGTTTATAATATCTTTTTTTCTTTTTCTTAAAAGGTCTACGTGTATGTTTTTAGAAATTGTAATTAGCCATGTTTTAAACTTATAAGAAGAATCGTAAGTGCTTAATTTGTCAAAAGCTTTAGAGAAAGTTTGTATAGTTATATCTTCTGCATCACTTTCGTTTTCCGTTCTTTTTAATTGAAAACCATAAACATCATTCCAAAAGGTATGTAATAATTTACTATAAGCAATTTGATTGCCTAATTTAGCTTTTTCTATAATGTTTTTAATGGTTTGCTTGCTGTCCAAAACAGGGGCTTTAGATAATGACAGTTTATTTGTGATTTTTAACTACTGTAATTCTGGAGTAGTGTCTTTTTTGCAATCTTGTTCGCTTGGCAATTTTCCACACATTCCGCAAGCTTCACCTTCTTTATTTAAAAATGGACTTTGACTAGCGCAAGTGCCAGCAAATTTACCATCTTTTTTAGCCCATATTTTAATAGCAATTCCTGCAAAAGCAATGGAAAGTAGACCTATAGTAAGTAGTATCAACTTCATAAGTAAATTTTTTACAAAGATATAAAAATAAAGCCCCAAAAAGGGGCTTTATGAATACTTTATGAAGGGTTTAATTAATAAGCAATATTAGCAACTATTTTGTTTGTAGTTGGGCTTATGTTACCACCTTTAGGTTCTATTGTTATATAACTAACTGCGTTATCGGAATAGGGAAGTGCTGTTAATTTATCTTTACTAGCAGCTTCTTGAACTATTCCTAAATTTAACATTTCTCCATTTACCTCTGCCCACATTTGGTAACATTGGTCTTCAGGTAATTCAGGTAACTTACTAACGTTTATGTAAGATAATTTCTTTACTGGGTTAATGTAAGCAACAGCTTTTAAATCTCTAGCCATTTTATTACCTCGTACATTGTATTTTTTAGTCTGCGGATTGTTAAGAACAATAAATTGGTTTCTTACGTCTTCCAACTGTTGTCTCATATCTGCTTCTAATGTTTTTATTTTATTAGTAACAATAGTGTTTTCTTGTTGTAAATTCTGGTTTTGATTCCAGAAAAAATAGGATGCACTAGCAAACATACATGCAACAATACTTGCTGCAATTGCATATCTGAAAAATTGCTTACGTCCAGAACGCTCTGATTTTATTCTAGCATGTATTTTTTCTTTAAGACCTTCAGGAGTTTTTATAGCATGTAATTTTGCATAATTCTCTAAGTTGTCTTGTAGCTCATCATAGGTTTTTTTTACTTCCGGATACATCGCTATATAGCGTTCTACTTGCATAGACTCCATATCATTAGTAGTACCTAATAGATATTTTTCTAGTAGATCAGAATCTAAAAATATTTTTATCTTTTCTTTCATAATTATATATTTAATAGAAGCGCAAGTAGTATAACTGGGTTGTATATCTTCTTTAATTCACGTAAACCAATTTTTAATCTAGATTTAATAGTTCCTAAAGGAATATCTAACTCATCACTAGCTTCTTGTTGTGTCATTCCTTGAAAAAACAAAGCTTCTAAAACAATTTGATATTTACTTTCTATCTTATCTAAATTTTCTCGAACGTCAATTAAATCAGGTTTAATACTTTCTACGCCTAAATTATATACGTCAGAAACATCCATTTGGATTTCCTTATCTGTTTTTGTGTTAACACTTCTTAATTTATCTATAGCAGTATTCCTAGTTATTCTAAATAACCAGGTAAATAATTTTGCTTTAGAGGGGTCATAAGAATCCGATTTTTTCCAGATTTTAACAAAACTTTCTTGTAAAACGTCTTGAGCTAAATCATTATTTCTTACAACTTTATGGGCTACACCATATAAAGTATCTCCATAATTTTCATAGAGAAGAGAAATTGCTTTTTCATTTCTCTCTTGCAAAAGTTCTACAATATGTTTTTCAAGTAGTGTGCTCATATAATATTCTAAAGCTTTATAAATATGGAGTTCTCGGCATCCAATAGCTTCTTTTATACCGTATATATTTGTAAACGCTAAATTATTAAATTGATTGTTATACTTAGCGTTATATAAAAAATATTAAAGTTGTAAATGTACAACTGGTTATTGTACATTTATTTTTTGGTTGGTTTGATGTAACCCTCGTATGTAATACGGGGGTTATTTTATTATGTTAACTTCTGGTACAATAGCAATATTAAATTTCATTTGTACCTCTTTTATAATTTTAGATGCTAATTGTACTATTTCTTCTCCAGAAGCATTTCCGTAATTTACTAAAACTAATGCTTGTTTAGTATGTACGCCTGCATCTCCATATCGTTTTCCTTTAAACCCACTTTGTTCAATAAGCCAACCTGCTGGTATTTTATATTCTTTTTCTGATAGTTTATAGAATGGAGCATCTGGATTTTTACTGCTAAATTCTTTAAATTCTTTTTCCAAAATAATTGGGTTCTTAAAAAAGCTACCGCTATTTCCTATTTCTTTTGGGTCTGGTAGTTTACTTTGTCTTATAGCTATAACAGCATTAGAAACATCTTGAATAGTAGGATTTGTAATATTTTCCTTTTTTAATTCTTCTTCTATAGAGCCGTAAGATGTATTTAAGATATGATTTTTTTTGGTAAGCTCTAGAAAAACAGCAGTTATTATATGCTTACCTTTTCCTTCCTGTTTAAAAAATGAGTCTCTATATCCAAATTTGCAGTCTTCTTTAGAAAAAAAATGTTCTTCTAAAGTTTTGGTATTTATAGTTTGGCATTTTACAAAATGGTCTTTTAATTCTACCCCATAAGCACCTATATTTTGTATTGGAGCAGTGCCAACTTTACCAGGAATTAAAGACATGTTTTCTAAGCCACCGTAATTGTTTTTTAGTGTCCACAAAACCATGTTATGCCAGTTTTCACCGGCCATTATTTTTAAGGTTACATGGTTTTCGTCTTCATTAACAACAGTAATCCCTTTAAGGTTAATGTAAATTACAAGCGCATTTATATTTGTAGTAAGTAGCATATTGCTTCCGCCACTTAAAATAAATTTAGAAGGGTAGTCTTTTAGACAAAGAGCTTCTTTTAGTTCTTCTAAAGTAGTAACCTCACAAAAGTATTTTGCTGTAACAGCAATACCAAAAGTGTTGTAATTTTTTAAAGGTATATCTTGTAATATCTGCATTACCCTATATAACTCTTAAGTGCTTCTTTTAGTATAGTAACGGCTCTTTTTAA
This sequence comes from Maribacter vaceletii, assembly GCF_003634105.1. Lineage (GTDB taxonomy): Bacteria > Bacteroidota > Bacteroidia > Flavobacteriales > Flavobacteriaceae > Maribacter_B > Maribacter_B vaceletii. The sequence goes on from NZ_RBIQ01000013.1 coordinate 38,330, forward strand.
ACTTTCTTGGTCTAAAACATATGCAATTCTTATTTGGTTTAGTCCTAAACCTTTAGTAGCATAAAAACCAGCTGCAGGAGCTACCATTACTGTTTCCCCTTTGTATCTAAAATCTTCTAACAGCCATTGTGCAAAATCATCAGCACTTTTTATGGGTAATTCTGCAATACAGTAAAAAGCACCATTTGGCATTGCAACTTTTACACCATCTATTTTTTTTAGTTCTGTTGTTAATGTGTTTCTTCTTTCTACATATTCTTCTTTTACATCATCAAAATAACTTTGCGGCGTATCTAATGCAGCTTCACTTGCTATTTGTGCATAGGTAGGTGGGGATAGCCTTGCTTGTGCAAACTTTATGGCTGTTTTAATAAATTCTTTGTTTTTAGAAACTAAATACCCAATTCTTGCACCGCACATGCTATATCTTTTAGAAACAGAATCTATTACAATAGCATTGTCTTCCAGACCTTCTTCTTGTAAAATAGAGTAATGTTCTTTGTTGTCATAGGTAAATTCTCTATAAACTTCATCGGCAATTAAAAACAGGTCGTGTTTTTTTACAATTTCTGAAAGCCTTTTAATTTCTTCTTTGCTATACAAGTACCCAGTTGGGTTGCCTGGATTACATATTAATATAGCTTTTGTTTTTGGGGTAATTAATTTTTCAAAATCATCAATAGGGGGCAGTGCAAAATTATTTTCTAGTGTAGAGACAACTGGTACTACTTTAACTCCAGTAGCAGTTGCAAACCCATTGTAATTAGCGTAAAAAGGTTCTGGAATAATAATTTCATCATCATAATCCGCAATACTACCCATAGCAAAAGAAAGTGCTTCAGAACCACCAGTGGTTACAATAATGTCCGAAGAATTAACCGTAATATCATTTTTGGAATAATATGCAGCAATCTTTTCTCTAAATATATCAGAGCCTTCTGTTCTACTGTAAGCAATAACACTTAATGTATTATTTTTTACAGCATCTAGAGCTATCTGTGGGGTTTTAATATCTGGTTGCCCTATGTTTAAGTGTATTACCTTAGCACCATTCTTTTTTGCTTGTTCGGCAAACGGTACTAATTTACGTATAGGTGACTCGGGCATATTAACCCCTTTATTAGAAATATTAGGCATATAACAAATTTTCCACAAAAATGATAAAACCCAACAAGACTTACAATAAATACGAAGGTTTATTTAGAAGACTTTTTTTGTTAAATACCTAGGAAATTCGTCCTATTTTTTATAATTTTTACAACGTAATGTGTTAAAAATTAAAGGTTTGAAGTATAGGTTCTCTTTGTGTGTGCTACTTATTGCGTTCTTTTTTAGTAAAGGACTTTCGCAAACGTTTTCGTTGCCTGCTTCAAAAAAGAGTCAAAAAGTAAAATTTCAACTAATAAATAACTTAATTATAATGCCAATTGAGGTGAATGGCACAGAGTTATCTTTTATTTTAGATTCTGGTGTTCAGAAACCTATATTATTTAACTTATCAGACCGAGATTCTATTCAAATTAATAATGTATCAGAAATAAGTATTAGAGGATTAGGTAAGGGAGAACCAATAAAAGGTCTTAGCTCTATAGGTAACACTTTTAGGCTAGGTGATATTAAAAATCGTAATCAGCATTTATATGTTGTATTGGATAAAGATTTGAATCTTTCTCCTAGTATTGGAATTCCAATTCATGGAATTATAGGATACGATTTATTTAGAGATTTTATTGTAGATATAAACTATTCAAAAAAAGTGATTAGGTTTTATTCTCCAGAAAATTACACTTATAAAGAGCGTAGGAAAAGTGAAACTTTGCCTTTAAATATTATAAGAAAAAAAGCGTATGTTGGCGCTAGTATTTATTTAAATGGAAAAGAAAATTTACCAGTTAAGATGTTAGTAGATACTGGTAGTAGTGATGCTATATGGTTGTTTGAAGATGAAGATATTGATGTTCCTCAAGATAATTATGAAGATTTTTTAGGGAAAGGTTTAGGGGGTAATATTTTTGGAAGACGTACTAAAATTAACAGTATTACATTAGGAACTTTTTCTGTAAAAGATGCTAAAGCTGCTTTTCCGGATATGGAAACTTTTAATTCTATAAAAAGATTGGGAAATAGAAATGGAAGTGTTGGCGGAGAAATATTAAAACGTTTTAATATTGTTTTTGATTATAGAAATAAAAAAATGACGATTCGTAAGAATGGAAATTTTAAAACATCTTTTCAATACAATTTAAGCGGAATAGATTTACAGCATGATGGAGTGCGGTATGTTTCTGAACGTATTGCAAATACAAATGGTCTAGTAAAGAAAAACGATAAATCTTTTGGAAACGTTCAAATTCTTTTAGAGAATACTACCAGATTAAGTTTGGTGCCAGAGATTGTGGTATCTGGAATAAGAATGGGAAGCCCAGCGGAAGCAGCAGGATTACAACAGGGAGATGTAATATTAGCTGTAAATGGTAAAAGCATACATAAATACAAAATTCAAGAGGTATTACAAATGCTAAACGATAAAGAAGGAAAAAGAATTAAAGTACTTATAGAAAGATATAATCAAGATGTACTTTTTAGTTTTGTTCTTAAAAATTTGTTTAAATAAAAAAAGCCCGGTAAAACCGAGCTTTTCTATATATTATTTAAAGTAAAATTATTTTCCTGCTCCAGAATCTTTTACTTCTCCTTTTATTTTTAAAACTTTTGTAGGAGTGTCTGCATTAGAAATAACTGTTATAGCCTTTCTAATAGGACCTACTCTGTTAGTATCGTATTTAACAGAAATTTCTCCAGTTTTACCAGGTAAAATTGGGTCTTCTGGCTTTTTTGGAATGGTACATCCACAGCTAGAGCTAACTTTACTTATAATTAATGGAGCATTACCAGTATTTGTAAATTCAAATACACGTACACCATTAGCGCCTTTAACAACTTCTCCGTAATCTACGGTTTCTGATTTAAATTCAATTTTTGCAGCAGTTTCCTGTGCAGTAAGGCTAAATCCTAATAAACCTACAAATAATACAAGTACTATTTTTTTCATCATTTTTAGTTTTGGGTGAATTTCAAAAATAAATCTTTTAAGATGAACCTCCAAAATTCTTTTGTTATACTGTAACGTTACTTATTTTTGTTTCGTATTTAAAATTAGATGCAATTTAGATATTTTAACATATCTTTTAATTTAAATATTTAGTAACGTAAAAAATATTATTCAAAAACTGTTCCAAAATGGAAATGCCATCAAAATATAACCCCCAATCAGTAGAGAACCACTGGTATGATTATTGGATGAAAAAAAACTTTTTTCATTCTACCCCAGACACTAGAGAACCTTATACAATTGTAATACCTCCACCAAATGTTACAGGAGTGCTTCATATGGGGCATATGCTTAATAATACCATACAAGATGTTTTGGTAAGAAGAGCAAGGTTAATGGGGAAAAATGCTTGTTGGGTGCCTGGTACAGACCATGCCTCTATTGCTACAGAAGCTAAAGTTGTAGCAAAATTAAAAGAACAAGGAATAAATAAAACCGACCTAAGTAGAGAAGATTTTTTAATACATGCATGGAACTGGACAGAGGAGTATGGAGGAGTAATCCTTGAGCAACTAAAAAAACTTGGTTGTTCTTGTGATTGGGAACGTACTAAATTTACTATGGATGACGATATGTCTGCCTCTGTAATAAAAGTTTTTGTAGACTTATTTAATAAAGGTAAAATTTACAAAGGAAACCGTATGGTAAATTGGGATCCTGAAGCTAAAACTACCCTTTCTGATGAAGAAGTAATCTATGAAGAAAAGCAAGGTTTATTATATTATTTATCATACGCTATTGAAGGGTCAGACGAAAAAGTTACAATTGCTACCACAAGGCCAGAAACTATTTTAGGAGATAGTGCTATCTGTATAAATCCAAATGATGAGCGTTTTACGCATTTAAAAGGTAAGAAAGTAATAGTTCCTTTGTGCGATAGAGTTATTCCTATAATTGAAGACAATTATGTAGATATGGAGTTTGGTACTGGTTGTTTAAAAGTTACACCAGCACATGATATTAATGATAAGGCATTAGGAGAGAAGCATAATTTAGAAATAATCGATATTTTTAATGAAGATGCCTCTTTAAATAGTTTTGGGTTACACTATGAAGGTAAAGACCGTTTTGTAGTACGTAAAGAGATATCTAAAGAACTAGAAGAGAAAGGTTTTTTAATTAAAACAGAACAACATATTAATAAAGTAGGAACTTCTGAAAGAACAAAAGCGGTTATAGAACCTAGACTTTCGGATCAGTGGTTTCTTAAAATGGAAGAGCTTGCTAAGCCAGCTTTAGATGCTGTTTTAAAAACTAACGATGTAAAATTATTTCCTAAAAAGTTTGAAAATACTTATCGTCATTGGATGGAAAATATTCGTGATTGGAATATTTCTAGACAATTATGGTGGGGGCAGCAAATACCAGCTTTTTATTTTGGTGATGGACAAGATGAATTTGTAGTTGCAGAAACCATTGAAGAAGCTTTAGAGTTAGCCAAAATTAAATCAGGTAACTCTAATTTAAGTCAGGAAGACCTAAATCAAGATCCAGATGTGTTAGATACTTGGTTTTCTTCTTGGTTATGGCCAATAAGTGTTTTTGGCGGAATTTTAGAACCAGAAAATGAAGAGATTCAATACTATTATCCAACAAACGATTTAGTAACTGGGCCAGATATTTTATTTTTCTGGGTAGCACGTATGATTGTTTCTGGATATGAATATAGAGATACTAGGCCTTTTGAGAATGTTTATTTTACAGGATTGGTAAGAGATAAGCAACGCCGTAAAATGTCTAAGTCATTAGGAAATTCTCCAGATGCTTTAAAATTAATTCAAGATTATGGAGCAGATGGGGTTCGTGTAGGTCTGTTACTAAGTGCTGCTGCTGGTAATGATTTAATGTTTGATGAAGCACTTTGCCAACAAGGAAAGAATTTTGCAAATAAAATCTGGAATGGCTTTAGATTAGTAAAAGGGTGGGAGGTAAAAGATTTACCACAGCCTGAAGCATCTAAACTTGGAATTGAATGGTATACTGCTAAGTTTAATGAAACCTTAGTAGAGATAGAAGACCATTTTAGTAAATACAGAATTTCAGATGCATTAATGGCAATTTATAAATTAGTTTGGGACGATTATAGCTCATGGTTATTAGAAATAATTAAACCTGCCTATCAAAAACCAATAGATAAAACTACTTTTAATGCTGTAATTAATTTGTTGGAACAAAATCTAAAATTATTACACCCATTTATGCCTTTCTTAACAGAGGAGGTATGGCAGCATATTACAAAAAGAACGTCAGAGGAGGCACTTATGGTGTCTAAGTGGCCAGTTTCTAAGGAGAAAAATAAAGATATAATTTCGGAATTTAATTTTGCATCGGATGTTATTTCGGGCATAAGAACTATTCGTAAAGAAAAGAATATTCCTATGAAAGAGGCTCTTTCATTATCCGTTTTAAATACCGAGAAAAATAACGATACATGGGACTCTATTATTCGTAAGTTAACTAATGTAGAATCTATAACCTATGTAGATACTGCTGTAGAAGGAGCATTAACATTTAGAGTAAAAAGTAATGAATACTTTATTCCAATGGAGGGAGCTATAGATGTTGAAGCCGAAATTTTGAAGATAGAAGAAGAATTAAAGTATACAAAAGGATTCTTAATTTCAGTTCAAAAGAAACTTTCTAATGAGCGTTTTGTAAATAATGCTCCAGAAAAAGTTATTACAATTGAAAGGCAAAAACAGAGTGATGCAGAGGCTAAAATTGAAACCTTAGAAAAAAGTTTAGCAAGTTTAAAATAATTATATAATAGATAATAAGATGAAAATAATTGGAATAGGTAAAAATTATGTAAATAATTTAAGTGAAATGCCAAAAGGAGAAGTTGTTCCTTTGATTTTCACAAAACCAGACAGCTCATTACTAGAAAATGATGAGGATTTAGAGTTGCCTACATTCTCTGATGATGTTTGGTATGAGGTAGAACTTGCCTTTAGAATTGGTAAAAAGTGTAAAAATGCAACAACAGAAAATGCTTTAAGTTTTGTTGATGCTGTAGCTTTAGCAAATGATTTAACTGCAAAAGATGTTCTAACAAAAAGTAGAGTACCAAATAAAGGCCCTTGGGCTTTAGCAAAGGGTTTTGATGGGGCTACACCAATATCTTCTTTTTTGCCTATTTCAGATTTTTCAGATGTTAAGAATATAAATTTCTCTATGACTGTAAATGGCGAAGAAACGCAAAAAGGTAATAGTAGTTTAATGATTACTACTTTAGAGGAGTTAATAATATATGTATCAGGAATAATGACACTAAACCCTGGAGATGTTTTATTATCAGGAACACCTGCAACTGGCGCTAATAAAGTAAACTCTGGAGATCATATGGTTGGTTTTCTAGAAGGGAAACAAATGTTTAGTACAAAGGTGAAATAAAGAGTGCATTTCTTTAAGATAAAAAGAGCCAAGTATTTTACTTGGCTCTTTTTATTTAAGTTCTTTTTCAACTAATAGAATATACTCCCTCATAGCATCTTCTACAGAGTATTTTTTCGCTTGTATTAATGCATTAGCTTTAAAAGCATTAATTAAAGGGGTTTTACTTCCTGGAGAGCTATGATTTTTATTAGCAATTCTGTAGTAGGCATATAGTTTTAATAAAATATCTGGGGGAATAGGATCATTATAACTATTAATATAATCTACAGTTTTAAGGTAATTATTATATAGTTTTTTGTTTTTCATTTGTGTCTACAAAACTAGCAATACATGTTTTAGCTCCTTTAACTTTTTGGTTTAGCTTAACTGTAATAGCACAGTCTAAAGGTAAGAATAAGTCTACCCTTGAGCCAAATTTAATAAACCCAGCATCATCACCTTGTTGTACACTATCTCCTTTCTCAGCATAATTTACAATTCGCCTTGCTAGAGCTCCAGCAATTTGTCTGTATAAAATATCGCCAAATTTAGGGGTGTTTATAACTACGGTGGTGCGTTCGTTTTCTTCACTAGCTTTAGGATGCCATGCTACTAAATATTTGCCTGGGTGGTATTTAGAAAATTTAATACTTCCGCTTGCTGCATACCTAGTAACGTGAACATTTAAAGGAGACATGAAAATAGAAACTTGTTTTCTTTTTCCTTTAAAGTATTCATTTTCTTCTACTTCTTCAATTACTACTACTTTACCATCTACGGGGGCTAAAATTTCATCAAAACTTTTTACAGCAACCCTTTTTGGGTTTCTAAAAAATTGGAGAATTAATATAAGTATTGCAATAGCAACAATTTGTATTCCCCAACGTAACCAAAGAGGAGTAACATAAAATTGTGCTGAAAGAATAAGTATACTAACAATAAAAAAAGTTGTTAGTATTATGGTTTGGCCCTCTTTATGAAACATAATTGAATATATATAAAATTAAATAGGCAAACGGTGCCGCAAATATTAAACTGTCTAATCTATCTAACATACCGCCATGACCAGGAAGTATTGCACCACTATCTTTAACACCAGCAACCCTTTTTAATTTAGATTCTATTAAATCTCCAAGGCTACCAGTAATTACAATTATAGTAGATAAAATAATCCATTGCATTGGGCTAATTAGTGTTTCAAATTCACTAATAATGTACGCTGCTATTAGTGCAAATATAAAGCCTCCAACGGAACCTTCTATAGTTTTTTTTGGAGAAACTGAAGAATAAAGTTTTGTTTTTCCTAAACTACGACCTACGAGATAGGCAAAAGTGTCATTTACCCATATTAAAATAAAAATTCCCATGATTAGAATTTTTGCAAATTCATTTTCTTGGTAAGGTATCATGGTTAAAAATATACACCCGCCACCTACATAAAATAGACCAATAACAAACTTTTTTGAGGTGTTAAATGGTTTGCTTTTTTTTGAAAATAAGAAATATAAAAGAGCAAAATCTACTACTAAAGTTATGCTTAGTAAAAGGTTAATAAGAATTTTATCGTGAATAAAATATATAAACAACCACCATAGCGCTAAATAGGCCATAAATATATAGTAGCCTTTAAGCTGAACTAATTTTTTATATTCATACAGACAAGCTAGGCCAAAGGCCATAAACAAAAAATCAAAAGCATCTGAATTTAAAAAAACGGCAGACAGTAGTAATATAATGTATACGGCTCCTGTTAATGCCCTTCTTAAAATTTCTTTCATACTATAAATCTTCCAAAAATAGCAGGTATAAATTTTTTGTTGTACTACCGTATGTTAAAAAATCATCTGCATTTTCTTTTGTAGCATGAAAGTGTTTTAGAGTAGTAATGTTTGCAGGAATACTATGTCCGTATTTTTTCTTTATTGTTTTTAAGCCTTCGCCAATATTTTCAACTAACTGGCTCGTAGTAGCAAACACGATAACATTGTCAGGAAGTTCATTTAATTTTTTTTCATTTAGTTGATTGGAGCAAACTAAAATAGAACCGTTTTGAGCTATTAAGTGTTCACAGGTGGTAAAAAAGACTTCACTATCATTTGCTTGTGCTGTAAATTTTACACCCTCCTTAGAAAATTTAGTTTTTAGCTGTTTGTTCATCACAAAAAATGGAGAGTTTTCCCAATTATTTTCTTGAACAATACTTTTTAATGCTAAAGATATTTCATTAAAAGAGTCACAATACAAAAATTTACCGCCATTTTTTTTAAAATGGATGGTAAATTTTTCATCTACAGGTAGATTTAAATCTGGCATATGGACCCCTCTGGTTTCCGCAGTTTCTTTGGAAATTTTCTTTTTGCCACCGCCAAAAAGGATATCAAATAGCCCCATTTAATTTTTTAAACTTCTGTTTTTATTACTTCGTAGTATACTTGGACAACGAATATATTTAATATTTATTATTTATTCGTGTCTTCTTGCGTGTTATTAACTGTAGTATCTTCAATAATGGTACTTTCTAGTTTTTTATCTTCATCGGTAAATAACCTTTCTCCAAATATTTTTTCTAAATCCTCTTTGAAAATAACTTCTTTCTCTAAAAGACGTTCTGCTAATACTGTAAGCTTATCTTTATGTTCTGTTAAAACTTCTATGGCTCTTTGGTATTGCTCTTCAATAATTTTAGAAATTTCTTCGTCTATTTTCCTTGCAGTTTCTTCGCTGTAAGGTTTGGAGAAACCATAAGAATCTTGTCCTGAAGAATCATAATACGTTAAGTTTCCAATTTCATCATTAAGTCCGTATACAGTAACCATAGCTCTTGCTTGTTTGGTAACTTTTTCTAAATCACTTAATGCGCCTGTAGATATTTTATTAAAAATCACTTTTTCTGCTGCTCTACCACCTAAAGTAGCACACATTTCATCTAGCATTTGCTCAGGGCGTACTATTAACCTTTCTTCTGGTAGATACCAAGCAGCTCCTAGAGATTGCCCTCTTGGAACTATAGTTACTTTTACTAATGGAGCAGCATGTTCTAACATCCAACTAGTAGTTGCATGTCCAGCTTCGTGGTATGCTATTGTTTTCTTTTCTCCAGGAGTAATTATTTTATTCTTTTTCTCAAGACCACCAACAATTCTATCCACTGCATCTAAGAAATCTTGTTTGTCTACTGCTTTCTTTTCGTTTCTAGCAGCAATTAATGCCGCTTCATTACAAACATTAGCAATATCTGCTCCAGAGAATCCAGGAGTTTGTCTTGCTAAGAATTCTAAATCTAAAGTTTCTAATGTTTTAATTGGTCTTAAGTGAACTTCAAAAATTTCTTTACGTTCTCTAATGTCTGGGAGGTCTACATAAATTTGTCTATCAAATCTACCAGCTCTCATTAAGGCTTTGTCTAATACATCTGCCCTGTTAGTTGCTGCAAGTACAATAACATTAGTATTAGTGCCAAAACCATCCATTTCTGTTAAAAGTTGGTTTAAGGTATTCTCACGCTCGTCATTAGATCCTGTGAAATTATTTTTTCCTCTTGCTCTACCAATAGCATCAATTTCGTCAATAAATATTATAGCAGGTGATTTGTCTTTGGCTTGTTTAAATAGGTCTCTAACTCTAGATGCTCCTACACCAACAAACATTTCTACAAAATCTGAACCAGAAAGAGAGAAGAAAGGAACTTTAGCTTCCCCAGCAACTGCTTTAGCTAATAATGTTTTACCAGTACCTGGAGGGCCTACTAATAATGCACCTTTTGGAATTTTACCACCTAATGAGGTGTATTTGTCTGGGTTTCTTAAAAATTCTACAATCTCTTCAACTTCTTCTTTTGCACCTTCTAAGCCTGCAACGTCTTTAAAAGAAGTTCTTGTGTCTGTTTTTTCATCAAAAAGTTTTGCTTTAGATTTTCCAATATTAAATATTTGGCCACCAGCACCGCCGCCGCCGCCGCCAGACATTCTACGCATTAAGTATATCCAAATGCCAATAATTATTACAAATGGTAATAGGGATATTAAAATATCAGCAAAAAAGTTAGATTCTTTTCCAAATTCTACAACTGTATCTAAATTATTTTCCTTTTTTATTGCTGTAATTTCATTTTGGAAAATTGCTAAATCTCCATAATCCAAAGTGTATTGTGCTACAGAACCAGAAGAAGGTATTATAGGTTTAGAAACAATGTCTTTATGTACCTCTTTTTCTAAAGCTTCATTGGTAAGAAAAACCTTTGCTTGGTTTGTGTTGGTAATGATTAATATTTTATCTACATCGCCATTACGTAAATAATCCTGTAATTCTGATGTTGTAGTTTTTTTAGCACTTGAAAAATTTTCACTACTAAAATATTGAAAACCTATTAGTAGAACAGCTATTATGCCATAAATCCACCAAGAATTAAATTTAGGTTTTTTTGAATTTGTATTGTTGTCTTTTGCCATTCTTTTATTAATTATTTATGCTAGTTTCTATGGTAGAAAATTTTGCGTCACCCCATAGACCTTCTATGTCGTAAAATTCGCGTACTTGTTTTTGAAAAACATGTACTACTACATTTACATAATCCATTAAAACCCACTCTGCGTTATCCTCGCCTTCTACATGCCAAGGTTTATCTTTAATTGCTTTGCTAACTGTTTTTTGGATAGAGCCGACTATTGCTTTTACGTGTGTATTAGATGTACCGTTACAGATTATAAAATAGTCGCATACTGTATTTTCAATTTCTCTTAAATCAAGTAAGTTTATATCAACTCCTTTTACTTCTTCAATTCCTTGTAAAATTAATGCAATTAACTCATCTGGACTAACTTTCCCTTTCTGCATTCAAAATTTTTAGTTTATACAAAGTTATTATTTTTTTGTTCTTTTACCTCTAGTTTTTAACAATACATTATAAGTTTGTCAAAAAGAATATCAATGGAGATAATCAAACTTAATGCCACGAGCTCTACAAATGTGTATTTGAAAGACTTAATGTTATCTTCTTCTGTTAATGATTTTACAGTTGTTACAGCAAAAAAGCAAACATTTGGTAGAGGGCAAATGGGAACTTCTTGGAACTCTGAAGATGGTAAAAACCTGACTTTTAGTGTTTTAAAAAAGTTTGATAATTTTCCTATCGTTAATCAATTTTTATTAAGCATTTGTGTTTCTTTATCTATCTATGAGACGTTACATAAATTAAAAGTCCCTAATTTAACTATAAAGTGGCCAAACGACATTCTGTCAGGTACTTCAAAAATTTGTGGAATACTTATAGAAAATTCACTTTCTGGAAGTAAAATACAAACTTCAATAATTGGAATAGGGTTAAATGTTAACCAAATAGTTTTTAATAACTTATTAAACGTGTCCTCTTTAAAATTGTTGTTGGGTAAAAGTATTAATTTAGAAGAGTTATTACAATTAATACTTAAAGATTTAAAGGAACACTTATTTTCTTTTTTAAATAAAGATATACAAGGGCTGCGTTCTGTTTATGAAAGTAAGATGTTTAGGCGTAATAAACCATCTACTTTTGAAGATAATAATGGTAATATTATAATGGGTTTTATTAGGGGAATTTCCCCACAGGGAAAGCTCCTTGTGGAGTTAGAAGATTCTATTCTAAAAGAATATGGATTAAAAGAATTGAAGCTTAAGTACTAAATTTTTGTAAGATTTTCAGATAGTGTCCCCATAAAGTTTGTAATAGGAGATTTTATCATCATAGCCATCATAGCATTAAATTCTCCTAAAAAACTTAAAACTACTTCGCTTTCATTTGTATTTACAGCAGTAATGTCTGCTGTTAAAGTAAAGGGTAATTTTTCACTAGCAGCTCCTAGTACTAATTTGCTATAAGGTGTTTGCGATTTTCTTTCTAATACAATTTCTGGCATTCCTTTTAAAGCAAATAGGAACCTATCTTCAGATAATACTTCAAACTTTGCTATATTATCGGGCATTAATTGCTCAAAATTTTCAAGATTAGTTAAAAATTCAAAGGTTGCTTTATCTCCTTTTGCAATTTTCTTTTTTGGGGTTTCTAAAAACATAACTTTATTATTGGTTCCATTGGGATGGGCTTTTACGCCACTCCATTAATGTGTTTAATTGCTCTTCTTTTATATATCCTGTATTAGAAGCTTGCTCCATTAAATGCGCATAGTCTCCTAATGTATTAAGTGCTACATTTTTTTCTTCAAAATTCTTTTCGGCTACATCAAAGCCATAAGTAAAAACAGCTACCATGCCTTTTACATTAGCATTTTGTTCCCTTAAGGCGTCTACGGCTTTTAAACTACTCATTCCTGTGCTAATTAAATCTTCAATAACTACTACAGTTTGGTTTGCTTCTAAATAACCTTCTATTTGATTTTTTCTTCCGTGAGATTTTGGTTCTGGACGAACATAAACAAAAGGTAATCCTAAATAGTCTGCTACTAAAGCTCCCATTCCAATAGCTCCCGTAGCAACGCCAGCAATAACATCTGGCTTACCGTAAAGTTTGTCTACTTGTTTTGCTATTTCTTCTTTAATATAGTTGCGTATTGTAGGATAAGAGAGTATAATTCTGTTATCACAATATATTGGAGATTTCCATCCAGAAGCCCATGTAAAAGGATTTTCTGGTTTCAACTTTATTGCATTAATTTGCAATAGTAGTTCTGCTGTTTTTTTAGCTGTATCTTTATCTAAAACCATAACGCAAATGTATAAAGTTTTTGTGAATGAATTGCCTCTTATTTTAACAAATAAAATGCCAGAGACAAGTAGTAGTAATGTTTTTTTATTAAACGACGAAGATGCTATAGACGAAGCAATTAACGCGTTAAATAAGAAAAAGTTTTTTAAAGCCTACATATATCATCCTGTTGCAGAGGAGATATTAATAAAATTTACAGAAAAAATTCCTTTAGTTGCTGCAGCAGGTGGTGTAGTAACTAATGACAAAGGAAAAGTACTTTTTATTTATAGAAATGATAAGTGGGATTTACCTAAAGGGAAATTAGACCCAGGAGAAACTATAGAAGAATGTGCTATACGTGAAGTGGAAGAGGAAACAGGTGTGAGAGGTTTAGAAATTCAGAATTTTTTAAAAACAACCTACCATATTTTTAAAAGACATAATATTTATAAGCTAAAGGAAGTGCATTGGTTTGCTATGAAAACCAGTTTTGATGGCGAGTTAAAAGGGCAAAAAAGTGAAGGTATTGAAAAAGTAAAATGGAGAGGTCCTAAAAAAATTAAAGAGCTTTTGCGAAATTCTTATGTGAATATTAAAATACTTTTTGATGAATAAGAAGTGTTAATCTTCTTTTAGAACTCTGTAAACTGGATAGCTTAAGTGTTCTTTTTCATAATATTTAGATTTTTTGTATAACCAGTTTAGTTGCTTTTCCCAATTAGTGGCGAAAGTAGAATCGGTTATTTTTTTTAAATTAAACTCTTTCAGTAAAACTGAATCTTTTTCTAATATTTTTATAGCAGTATCTTCAAAAATATAAGGAGAAAAATGTTCTTTTTGTTGAAGAATAGTGTCAAAGAAATTCCAGTTAAAAAAAGAATCTACACAGGCTGGCTCAAGTGTTTCTATTATATATCTAATACCAGTTTGGTTTGTGGGTATTATGTAATCTCCTTTATGTAACGCTGTTTTGTTAAAATATTTTTCTACGGTTGTATTATAGTGGTTATAATGCCCTTCATAGGAATATGTATTTGTTTCAAAACTTTTTATCCTATAGTTTTCTAAATTAACAACAGTATCCTTTTCTACTAGGGAATATTCTATATTGTTTAGGGATAAAAGGTCTACAATTTTGATCCATTCTTTTTTAATAATGTAAGCTTTGGGTACGGTTATAGAATCTGTTGCTTTATAATAATTTTGATATTTTACTTCTTTTGTAAAAGGTTTTGTTCTATCGTATTTTAATCTAGGTAGGCCTGTTATTTCGCTAATAAGGGTATCAGCTTTAAAACCTTTAAAATTTAGTTTTGTATTTTTCAAAGTATCTATTTCCCATCCAATAGGATAATGTTTTAAGGTGCTTATGTTTTTTACAGCTTCTTTTCTTATTTCTTTTATTTTCTTATAGTTTTTCTCACTTATAGTTATCATAGATTGTAATAAGCTATACGTGCCTAAAACCCTTTTCTTGTATGATTTTAACATATGTGTTTCTACCATTAAACCTAGGGTATTCCATAATGTAGTGTATCCTGTAGAGTATCTGGGGTTATCCATAAACTGAGAAAAACCAATTTCTGGAGCCTGGTTATATACATTTACAAAGGGGGTTATATCCCAATTCTTTTTTTCTAACTCAGTTTCTAAATTTGGCATAAGTTCTTTGTGTAAATAGTTGCCTAGTTTTCCGCCAAGTTTATTGTGTTGGGTAAATAAATGTGTAAGTGTATATTGGTAATCAGCACCATTGCTTACATGATTGTCTATAAAAATATCGGGTTTTACAAGATGAAAAATTTGAGAAAAGGTTTTAGAGTTTTTAGTGTCCGATTTAATAAAGTCTCTATTTAAATCATAATTTAACGCATTTCCCCTAAACCCATAAGATTCAGGCCCGTTTTGATTGGCTCTTGAATTAGAATTTCTGTTTAAAGCACCACCAATATTATAAATTGGGATAGTGGTGAGAATAGTGTTTTTTGGTGTTTTTGTTTCTTTATTTGCTAGGTCTCTAAATAGTAACATTGTGGCATCTATACCGTCTGGTTCTCCTGGGTGAATACCATTGTTTACTAGTATTGTAATTTTTTTAGGGTCTATTTTCTTAAAATTAAATTCGCCCTCAGGATTAAAAGTTACCAAATGTAATGGGTGTCCACTATCTGTTTCTCCAATGGTTTGTACATTAATGGAAGAATACTCTTTAGCTAATTTTAAGTAAAATGAAATGACTTCGTCATAAGTTGCGGTTTGCTGTCCAGAAGATTTTTCAAAAGGGGTGGAAAATTCTGCTTTTTTTTCTTCCTCAGTAGTTTCACAAGAAAATAGTAAAACTAAACTTAGTATGCTTAATAAGATTCTCATTATCATTTATTTAAAATACGATTACAAGTAAAATGTACTGTATTTTATTATGACAAAAATAGGTAAAATCTTATAGTTATGCTTTAAGCTACTTTTGTAATTTGCTCCATTTCTTCTTTTTTAATTGGTTTATTATTAAAAGTGATTAAATGGTGTGTTTGTTCTTTGTAATGGTTCCAATTGTTACGGTCAAAATCATCTATAGAGGAAGTAACTATATTAATACGAACAGTTTCTTTTATTGGAAGCTTAATAAATTCTTCAAGAAATTGCCACCCATCCATTATTGGCATATTTATGTCAAGAAAAATTACTTGCGGTAATGGAGTATTGTTATTTAACATGTCTATAATTGCATCTATAGCAGCTTTCCCATTTACAAATTTGTAAAGTTGTTCATATTCCGTAACCAACCCTAGCATTTTTTGTATGCCAAATACGGTTATTGGGTCATCGTCTATTATACAGATAGAATTAATCTTTTTCATTGAAAAATATGTTAAATGTGGTTCCTACTCCAACTTCACTAGTAACAGTTACTTTACCATTCATAGCTTCAATTTGATTTTTTGTAATGTATAACCCAATCCCTCTAGAATCTTTATGATTGTGAAAAGTTTTATACATACCAAACAATTTAGAGCCATATTTTTTTAAGTCAATACCTAACCCATTATCCGAAATACTAACAACAGAGTAATTATTTTCTTTCTTATAGCTAATTTTTATAATAGGATCTTTGTCTGGGTTTTTGTATTTTACACCGTTAGTAATAAAGTTCATTAATATGCTATCTATATATGCAGGAATTACTTTTATTTTAGCATTTATAGGAATTTTATTTACTATTGTTGCTTTGTTTTGAACGATATAGGCAGATAAGTTTTGCTTAACATCTTCTATTTTACTATTTAGTTTAATAGGTTTTTTTTCTATGTTAATGTTAGTGCTAATAGCAACTACTTCATTAAGGTTGTCTAAGGTTTCTAATAAATTATCAGAAGCATTCTTAAGCATATTTAAGATGTTTTCTTTTTCTGTTTCTTCTTTTTCATTTGCTAAGAAATCTAGAAGCATGGAGAAATTGGCGGTATGAGATCTTAAATTGTGTGAAACAATATGTGCAAAATTTATTAATTTTTTATTCTGTAATGAAGTAACATTTATTAGGTGCCTTAATTCTTCTTCTTTTTGTTTTAAATGCGTAATATCTGTACTTATACCTACAATACCATACGCTTCTCCTTTGTCATTAGTAAGGGGTATTTTAGACACAAGAAACGTTGTGGCATTGCCATCTTTTTTTATGCTAACAGTTTCTTTGTTTAAAATTGGGCGAAGTGATTTTATGACACTCACATCATCTTTTATATTCTCTACAGCAACTTCTTTAGTAAAAAAATCGTAATCATTTTTGCCTAATAATTCACTTGGACCACTTACGCCCATATATTCGCATTCAGATTTGTTTACTAAAATTTTTCTAGACTCTCTGTCTTTAATATATACATTTAAAGGTAAGTTGTCTATTAATGTTTTTAATAAATGCTCGTTCTCTTTTACTTTATTATCGCCTTCTACTTGGTCAGATATATCTTGAAAAGTTCCTATTAAACCAATTAGCTCATTATTTTTAAATATTGGTTGTCCAGATGCTATTACCCATTTTTCTACCCCGTTAGCAGAAACTATCTGTGATTTTTCGCTCCAAGGTTTTTTGTTTATCATTGCATTATGAAATGCCATGGAAATAGTATTTCTACTAATTCCATCTTTATAAAAATTTATTGCTGTATCTACATTAGGAATAAAGTCTAAAGGTACCTCATGTATGGTTTTTGTAATGTCGCACCAATTTAATTTGTTGGTTTTTATATTATAATCCCAAGTACCAATTTTAGTAATTTCAGATTTTTCTAAAAGTAGGGCTTCTAATTTTTCTATCTGTATTTCATTTATTACTCTGGAGGTTATATTTTCTGCTTGTATAATAACACCAACAATATTTTCATCACTATCATACCAAGGTATATTAGACCATTCAAACCATTGAGTATTGCTATTAGGATCTTTAAATTCTATATCAAAAAGTTCACTTGGTTGCCCTTTTAAACATTTATCAAGAATTAATCTCCATTCTTCATTTTTTTCACCATCTTTAAAGAGGCTAAAAATTGATTTTCCAAAAACGTTTTTAGTTTCAAAATTAAATTCTTTGATCCATTGGTTAGAGGCATGGATTACTTCGAACTTACTATTAATAAATGCAGTAGCTTTTGGCAGCTGCTTTATTAAATAATTATTAGCAAGTTTTAAGTCCTTCTTAAGCATGTTGTCGTATTTTCCTACTAATGTAGTTGTATCATGCCATATAAATAAAGGTTTGTTGTGAACTCGCAAAAAGACGTTGTGTTTTAATCAATTCCTATAGGTAAAGATAATAAATTTTATTAAATGAAAGTATTTTCTTACTAAATATTATACATATTGAAAATGAAAACCTCATGAAAAACAAGGTTTTCATTTGTATTGTAAGAATAGTCTTATTTGTGAATTTTTTTAGTTGGCTTTTACTGTATCTGGAACTAATAAAGAATAGTTTCCGCCATTACGAATTACGTCTCTTACAATTGAAGAGCTTATGTAAGATTTTCCGGAAGATGTAAGAAGAAAAACGGTTTCAATTTCAGAAAGATGTCTATTGGTATGTGCTATAGCTTTCTCGAACTCAAAATCTGCTGGATTACGTAATCCTCTTAAAATAAAGTTTGCCTCTACTTTTTTGCAGTAGTCAACTGTTAAGCCTTTATAGGTGTTTACTTTTATTTTGGGTTCATTTTTAAATGCCTCAGAAATAAAACGTATTCTTTCTTCAAGGCTAAACATGTATTTTTTATCTGCATTTATTCCAATTGCAATTATTAATTCATCAAAAAGAGGTAGTCCTCTAGTAATAATATCATGGTGCCCCAAGGTAAGCGGGTCAAAAGACCCAGGGAATATTGCTCGTCTCATGTTAGTAAAGTTACATGTTTTATTTTAAAGTTTCTTCTATGGCACTTTTAAATAGCTCGGCTAAAGATATTCCAGCTTTTTGTGCTTGTTGTGGTAAAATACTTTCTGTGGTTAAGCCTGGGGTGGTATTCATTTCTAGCATATATGGCTCATCGCCAATAAAAATAAATTCACTTCTAGAGTATCCAGTCATCTTTAAAATATCATATGCTTTTTTTGCAGCTGTAGTAACATTTTTAAGTTGGGTGTCATTTATTCTAGCAGGAGTTATCTCGGTAGATTTACCTTCGTATTTTGCTTGGTAATCAAAAAAATCATTTTCAGTTACAATCTCTGTAATTGGCAAAACTATAGTTTCTCCCTTATATTTTATAACTCCCACAGAAACCTCTGTGCCGTCTAAAAAACTTTCTATTAATATTTCATCATCTTCTTTATAGGCATTTTTTATAGCTGCTTGTAAATCTTCTTTTTTATGCACTTTAGAAATACCAAAGCTGCTACCCGCTTTATTAGCTTTTACAAAGCAAGGAAGTTTTACCTTATTAATTATGGCATCTTCATCAATTACATCTCCTAAATTTAAATAATAAGATTCTGCAGATTTAATTCCGTAGGCTTTTAAAACACTTAGTAAATCTCTTTTATTAAAGGTTAAAGAAGATTGGTAATAGTCGCAAGAAGTTTGCGGAATGTTTAGTAACTTAAAATAAGCTTGCATAAGACCATCTTCTCCTGGAGAGCCGTGTATGGCATTAAAAACACAGTCAAAAGTAATGTGTTGGTTTTCTATAGTAATAGAAAAATCATCTTTATTTATAGGGTATTCTTTATTATTTGAATCTACATATACCCACTTGTTTTTAAATATATGTACGCGGTAAGCGTCAAAAAGGGTACTGTCTAAATAGTTGTAAACTACATTACCACTGGTTAATGATATTTTGTACTCACTAGAGTAACCTCCCATAATTATGGCTACTTTTTTCTTCATACTATAACTTTACTATTTCTTAAAAATAAATAACAAGGTATCAAAGTAAAGAAAAAAGCAATCCGTTTCCTATATTTGTCGGGTCAATTATACTCCATGAGAAATTTATTTAATTTTTTAAGAAGCAAATCTTTTTTAATTCAAATAGGATTGGCTTTAGTAGTTTCAATAGTTTTAATATTTGTAATGTTAAATTGGTTAAATAGTACCACCAATCATGGTGAGTTTGTGGAGGTGCCAGATTTTTCTAAAATGTCTGTTATGGATATGCGCAAGGCAGTAGAAGAAGCAGATTTGCGTTATGAGGTTTTAGATTCGGCAAATTATAATCCAGATTACCCAAGGTTTTCTATTATTGAGCAAAATCCGCAAGCAGGTAATAAGGTAAAAGAAAATAGAAAAATATATTTTACAGTAAACCCATCTGGTTACAAAAAAGTAACCATTCCTAAAATTATACAGGTTACGCAAAGAAATGCTAAGTCTATGCTTAGGGCAGTAGGGTTAGATGTGCAGCGTGTAATTTATATAGATGAACTTGGTAAGGATATGGTGTATTCTATAAAGTATAAAGGAAAAGTAATTCATCCAGGAGATAAATTACCAAAAACTTCTAAAATAGAACTAATTTGTGGTAACGGAAAAATATCCGATAGAGCACAAATTAAAGCAGATTCAGAATAAAATATATGTTACCATTAGAAGAGGGGCCAGAGCCAAATGAAGAGGAGCTTTATGAACACCATAAAGTTGTAGCATCTAAGGGTCAAATACCTTTACGGGTAGATAAGTTCTTAATGAATTTTATTGAAAATGCTACACGTAATAAAATTCAGCAATCTGCAAAAGGAGGCCATATTTGGGTAAATGGTAAAGTAGTTAAGCAAAATTATAAAGTAAAAGCTGGTGATGAGGTAAAGGTACTTTTTGAACATCCGCCACATGAGTTTTTATTAGTACCAGAGAATATTCCTTTAGATATTGTTTATGAGGATGATGTACTCATGGTGGTAAATAAACCAGCAGGAATGGTAGTGCACCCAGGTCATGGAAATTATTCTGGCACTCTAATAAATGCACTTATTTATCATGTAGATAATTTACCAGCAAATAGTAATGAGCGCCCTGGTTTAGTACATAGGATAGATAAAGATACTTCTGGTCTTTTGGTTATAGCAAAGACAGAAGCTGCTATGACGCATTTATCTAAACAGTTTTTTAACAAAACTTCTGAAAGAGAATATGTTGCTTTAGTTTGGGGCAATATAGAAGAAGAGGAAGGTACTGTAGAAGGGCACGTAGGAAGGCATCCTAAGAACAGATTGCAAATGCATGTTTTTCCTGATGGAGAGCAAGGAAAAGAGGCAGTTACCCATTATAAAGTTATAGAACGTTTAGGCTATGTTACCTTGGTTTCTTGTAAATTAGAAACAGGAAGAACCCATCAAATAAGAGTGCATATGAAACATATAGGGCATACACTTTTTAATGATGAGCGTTACGGAGGCGAAAAAATATTAAAAGGAACCACCTTTACTAAATACAAACAATTTGTAGAAAATGCTTTTAAAATATTGCCAAGACAGGCATTACATGCAAAAACTTTAGGATTTGTACACCCAGTTACAGGAGAAAAAATGAATTTTGATTCTGAAATTCCAGAAGATATTGCAAATTGTATAGAAAAATGGAGGCAATACACCAAGCATAGTCAATAGTATAAGTTTCTTTAT
The DNA here is from genome assembly GCF_003634105.1 of Maribacter vaceletii. GTDB lineage: Bacteria > Bacteroidota > Bacteroidia > Flavobacteriales > Flavobacteriaceae > Maribacter_B > Maribacter_B vaceletii. The sequence goes on from NZ_RBIQ01000013.1 coordinate 59,608, forward strand.
TACTGTTATTGATAAGTCTTTTTAAATGAGATTGTAAATCCAGTAAATCCTTTTTATTTTTATACTCTAATTGCAAGAAAATGAAAATTGTTATTTCTCCAGCAAAGTCTTTAGATTTTGATAGTAAATTACCAACAGAAAGGTTTACACAGCCAAAGTTTATAGAACAGGCAGTAAAGCTAAATACCATTTTGGCTAAGAAAAAGCCTAAAGATTTATCCGAATTAATGCATATTTCAGATAAATTGGCGCAATTAAATTGGCAAAGGAACCAAGATTTTACAGTTCCTTTTACAAAAGAAAATGCAAGACCTGCAGTTTATGCTTTTAGTGGCGATGTATACCAAGGGTTAGATGCTTATTCTTTAAAAGAAGATACGTTAGATGTACTTCAAAATTCTCTAAGAATATTGTCTGGACAATATGGTATTCTTAAACCACTAGATTTAATGCAAGCTTACCGTTTAGAAATGGGGACTAAGTTAAAAATAGGCCGTAAAGCTAATTTATATGAGTTTTGGAAAAAAGAACTTACCAACCACCTTAATTCCGAGCTAGAAGAAGGAGAACTTTTTGTGAATTTAGCAAGTAACGAGTATTTTTCTGCAATAGATACTAAAGTTTTAAAAGCTCCAGTAATAACCCCAATTTTTAAAGATTGGAAAAATGATAAACTTAAGATAATTAGTTTTTTTGCAAAAAAGGCAAGAGGTTCTATGGTTCGTTATATTGTAGACTCTAACGCTACTACTTTAGAAGATATAAAAGGTTTTAATTTAGACGATTACCAATTTAGTAAGGAGCATACTCTTAAAGAGAACGAGCCAGTTTTTATACGATAAAATATATTTTTTCTTCTGTCGTTTTCCTATGTATAGGATAAATTTATTAGTATGAAAAAGCAAATTGTATTTCTGGTTTTAGTTTTTATAGCAATAGTAGGTTGTACAGATAGGGATGATAATGTATCAAAAGTAAATCTTAGAATTAAAAATACAAGTACTGTAAATTTTGATGAGGTTACAGTTGTGTCTAGTGAAAATGTGTATAGTAATATTGCTGTAGATGCCTATTCAGATTATTTAGAGTTTGATGAATTATATTCTTACGCCTATGTGCAAATTTTAGCAGATGGGGAGACCTACACTTTACAACCCATAGATTTTGTTGGTGAAACACCTTTGGCAGTAGGATTTTACACCTATGAATTGGGTATTGATCAAACAGGAAACGTAGTTTTAGTCTTAAAAACGGATTAACAAATTTTCAGTAAAAAATACTTTAAATTTTATTTTTCACTAAAAAATCTATAATTACTTAGGAATTGCAATAAAATTGTTAAGAATTTTAGACATATCATATTATTATACCATCGCAAAAAACAGTAATTTTGATTTTAGTACTAACTATTAATTAAAATCATAATTACTGTGAAAATCAATACCGTTTTAGTTGCAAATAGGGGAGAAATAGCAATACGTATTTTTAGAGCTTGTGTAGAAATAGGTATTAAAACTGTTGGTATTTATACCTATGAAGACCGTTATTCCTTGCATAGATATAAGGCAGATGAATGTTATCAAATAGGGGAAGACAACGAGCCTTTAAAACCTTATTTAGATATTGATGCTATTATAAAAGTTGCAAAAGAAAATGGTGTAGACGCTATTCATCCAGGATATGGTTTTCTTTCTGAAAATGCAGATTTTGCTCAAAAATGTGAAGACAATGGTATAAAATTTATTGGTCCTAAAGTTTCTGTATTAAAGGCATTAGGAGATAAAATTACGGCAAAAGAAGTAGCAGTTGCGAATAATATACCTATTATTCAAAGTAGCGATAAGGATTTAACAACAGTAGAAATTGCAATTGCTGAAGCAAATAGAATAGGATATCCTATAATGTTAAAAGCAGCCTCTGGAGGCGGCGGTCGTGGTATGCGCGTTATTCGTACCGAAGCAGATTTAAAAAAGGCTTTTCCAGAAGCACGAAGAGAATCGCTCAATGCTTTTGGTGATGACACGGTTTTTCTAGAAAAATTTGTAGAAAATCCAAAACATATTGAGATTCAAATTGTAGCAGATGAACATGGGAATATGGTGCATTTGTTTGAGCGAGATTGCTCGGTACAAAGACGATACCAAAAAGTTATAGAGTTTGCCCCTTCTTTAGGATTACCACAAGAAACAAAAGATAGTTTATACACCTATGCACAAGATATTTGTAAAGCAGTAAACTATAATAACATTGGTACGGTAGAGTTTTTGGTAGATGATGATGGTAGTATTTATTTTATAGAAGTAAACCCAAGAGTACAAGTAGAGCATACTGTAACCGAAATGGTTACGAATATAGACCTTATAAAAACACAAATTTTTATTGCTGGCGGTTATAAATTGGCCGACAAGCAAATAAAAATAGAAAATCAAGAATCGGTAACAATTTCTGGGTATGCGCTGCAATGTAGAATTACTACAGAAGACCCAGCAAATGATTTTAAACCAGATTATGGTATAGTAACAACTTATCGTAGTGCATCTGGTTTTGGTATTCGTTTAGATGCAGGTAGTGTGTATCAAGGAGTTGCAATATCCCCTTTCTTTGATTCTATGTTGGTAAAAGCATCGGCAAGGAGTAGAACTTTAGATGGTTCTTGTCGTAAGATGATAAGAGCTTTAGCAGAGTTTAGAATCCGTGGTGTAAAAACAAACATTGCCTTTTTAAATAATATTTTACAGCATCCTACTTTTAGAAATGGAGATGTTACGGTTAATTTTATTCAGAACGAGCCAAAGTTATTTGAGTTTATAGAACCAAAAAACCGTGTAAATAAATTAATTCAATTTTTAGGAGATACTATTGTTAATGGTAATCCTGATGTAAAAAAATTCAATCCTAATCATGTTTTTTCTAAACCTATAGTTCCTTCTTTCCCAAAGAATGTAGATTATACAAAAGGAACCAAAGATTTGCTAACAGAATTAGGACCAGATAAATTTTCGCAGTGGTTAAAAAATGAAAAGAAAGTTCATTTTACAGACACTACAATGAGAGATGCGCATCAAAGTTTGTTGGCAACAAGAATGCGTACTATAGATATGCTTAAGGTTGCAGAAGGTTTTGCAAAAAACCATCCAGAAATTTTTAGTATGGAAGTTTGGGGAGGTGCTACTTTTGATGTTTGTTTACGTTTCCTACAAGAAAATCCTTGGGAGCGTTTAGCATTATTACGTAAAGCAATGCCAAACGTGTTACTACAAATGTTAATTAGAGGTTCTAATGGTGTAGGTTATAAAGCATATCCAGATAATTTAATAGGCGAATTTGTAGAAAAATCTTGGGAAACAGGGGTAGATGTATTCCGTATTTTTGATTCTCTAAACTGGATGCAATCTTTAGCACCATGTATAGAGCATGTTCGTACAAGAACTGGTGGCTTGGCAGAAGGTTCTATTTGTTATACAGGAGATATCCTAGACCCATCTAAAACAAAATACAACCTAAAATACTATGTGCAATTAGCAAAAGATATAGAAAATGCAGGAGCACATATTTTAGGAGTAAAAGATATGGCTGGTTTGCTTAAACCAAATGCTGCTTATGAGTTAATTGGTACTTTAAAATCCGAGATTAATATTCCTATTCATTTACACACGCACGATACTTCTTCTACCCAAGCCGCAATGTATTTAAAAGCTATAGAAGCAGGGGTAGATGTGGTAGATGTTGCTTTAGGAGGTTTGTCTGGATTAACATCGCAGCCAAACTTTAACTCGGTAATGGAAATGTTGCGTTTTCATGAAAGAGAAAATATATTAAATGCAGAAAAACTTGCAGAATATTCTAATTACTGGGAAACGGTACGTAATTACTACTATACGTTTGAGTCTGGATTAAAATCTGGTACAGGAGAAGTGTATAAGCATGAAATTCCTGGCGGACAATATTCTAACCTAAAAGGGCAAGCAATTGCATTAGGTTTAGAGGATAAATTTCCAGAAGTAACCAAAATGTACGGCGAGGTAAATACCATGTTTGGCGATATTGTAAAAGTAACCCCAAGCTCAAAGGTAGTTGGCGATATGGCGCAGTATATGATAAGTAATAGCCTAACAGTGCAAGATGTTTTAGAAAGGGGAGAAGATATTTCGTTCCCAGAATCGGTAAAGAATTTCTTTCGAGGAGATTTAGGCCAACCAGTTGGTGGTTTTCCTAAAAAACTTCAGAAAATAGTTCTTAAAGATGAAAAACCATATACCGAAAGACCAAATGCACATTTAGAGCCGGTAGATTTTGAAAAAGAATTTAAAGCCTTTAAGCGTAAATTTAAAAAAGGAATGGGTAGAGATTTAGAAATGACCGATTTCTTATCCTATAAGTTATATCCAAAAGTATTTACAGACGCTTATAATAACCATGTTAAATACGGTAATGTTGTAAACATACCTACCAAAAACTTTTTCTATGGCATGGAAGTAGGAGAAGAGATAATGGTAGAGTTAGATCAAGGTAAAAAAGTACTCATTTCTTTAATGCTAAAAGGAGAACCAGATGAGGCGGGTAATGTTAGTATTTTCTTTAAGATAAATGGGCAGTTACGTAATGTGTTGGTAAAAAACACATCGGTAAAAGTAGAGAAGGTAGAGAATAAAAAAGCCGATATTTCTAATGCTAAAGAAATAGGAGCACCATTACAAGGATTATTATCTAGTGTATTAGTAAAGAAGGGAGAAGCGGTAAAAAGAAACCAGCCTTTATTTATTATAGAAGCCATGAAAATGGAAACTTCGGTTACTGCAACTGCAGATGGTGTGGTAGATAGAATCATTTTAAACGGCGGTTCATTAGTAAATTCTGAAGATTTGGTGGTAGTTCTTAAATAAAATGTAAAAAAAATAATGAATTAAACCCCTTTTGTTACTAATACAAAAGGGTTTTTTTTGTCCAAAAAGCTTTGGTATTTTTACTTTTTCAAAACCTATATAAACATTGGCAAGAAATAAAATAGTATGAAACAAACACCAAGGCTAGAGGAATTTAAAAAATCGGTCACCAATAGATTTAATGTCTATAATAGCCTGTTTTTAAATTTACCTTACCGCAACATAGAGAATGTAGGAATGGTAATTCCTTTAATGTTAGACCAGTGTCAAAAAGGACTTAAATCAGGGAAAAACCCAAAAGAAATTTTAGAAGGTTTTTTTGAGAATTATGTAGATATAAAATCCGAAAAAGATAGGATAGATTTTATGTTCCGCATCATACAATACGTAGAACGTCAAGTGGTGTTGTATGATAGTGTAGAAGATGCCGCATTTCCAAAATTATCGGAACATAGTAGCAACCTTACTATTAAAGACTATTTTGAGCTTGTAGACAAGAATAAGAGTTGGGATAAAATAGCAGAACAATTATCTACTTTTAGTTCTAGATTAGTTTTAACGGCACACCCTACACAATTTTATACGCCAGCAATATTAGATATTATATCAAAATTAAGAACATTAATTTTAGAAGATAATATAGATGATATTGATGTTACCTTACAGCAATTAGGACTTACATCGCTTATAAATTCTAAAAAACCCACTCCTTTAGATGAGGCTAAGAATATTATTTACATTCTTAGAAATGTGTATTATGATGCAGTTGGGGAATTGTATGCCTACTTAAGAAAGAATATTAAGAACGCCGAGTTTGAAAACTACGATATCATAAAATTAGGTTTTTGGCCAGGAGGAGACCGTGATGGAAACCCTTTTGTAACGGCAGATATTACTAGTGATGTTGCAGATGAGTTACGTGTAACTTTAATGAAATGTTATTATAATGATTTAAAGAAATTGCAGAAAAAGTTAACCTTTGGTCCTGTTCAAGATTCTATTGCAGAGCTAAGAGCAAACTTGTATACAGCCATGTTTAACCCTAAAAAACATGTTGGTTACGCAGCTATTATTGGTCCTTTAGAAAAAATAAGAACCATTTTAATAGAAAAATTCCATGGGTTGTATTTAGCAGATTTAGATTACTTTATGGATAAAGTAAAAATCTTTAAAACGCACTTTGCTACCTTAGATGTTAGGCAAGATCATAGTATACATACCAAAGTAGTAGAAACAATATTAAAGCAAAACGGCTTAATAAAAGAAGACCTTTCTGAGTTATCTGAAGATGAATTAGTAGATCTGTTATTACATAAAGATTTACAATTAAAAGCGGAAGATTTTGAAGAAGGTATTGTACAAGATACTATTAAGAATATTGGCCAATTAAAAGCAATACAAGAGAAAAACGGTCAAGAAGGGTGTACAAGATATATTATAAGTAATTCTGAAGATATATTCTCAGTCCTTTTTGTTTTTGGTTTATTTAGATGGTGTGGTTGGGATTCTAAAGAAATTACTTTTGATATAGTACCACTTTTCGAAACCATGAATGGTATGGATACTTCAGAAGATACGATGCAAAAATTATTTAGCATACCAGAATATATGGCGCATGTAAATCAAAGAAGCAAAAAGCATACTATAATGCTTGGTTTCTCTGATGGTACAAAAGATGGTGGTTATTTAAAAGCAAACTGGTCTATTATAAAAACTAAAGAAAGCCTTTCTGGAGTATGTGCTAAACATAATGTAAAAGCCATATTTTTTGATGGTCGTGGTGGCCCACCAGCACGTGGAGGCGGAAAAACACATCGTTTCTATGCAGCACAAACTAAAGACATTGCAAACAATGAGATACAATTAACTATTCAGGGGCAAACTATAACTAGTACGTATGGTACCAAAGAACAGTTTATGAATAATTGCGAGCAGTTATTAACGGCAGGATTGTCTAATAATTTCTTTGGAGACAAGAATGTAATTTCTAAAGACCAAAGAGGATTAATAGAAGAACTTTCAGAACTTAGTTTCTCTAAGTATGATGCTTTAAAGCACCATGATAAGTTTATGCCGTACTTAGAAAATAGAAGTACGCTTAAATATTATACCAAAGCAAATATTGGTAGCCGACCAGGAAAAAGAGGAAACAAAGCAAAATTAGAATTGTCAGATTTACGTGCCATTTCTTTTGTTGGGTCTTGGAGCCAGTTAAAGCAAAACGTACCAGGTTACTTTGGTTTAGGAACAGCAATAAAAGCTATGAAAGACCAAGGTAGGCTAGAAGAGGTTAAAGCATTATACAGAGATGTTCCTGTATTTAGAGCTTTAATGTCTAATAGTATGATGTCGCTTTCTAAATGTTATTTTGAGCTTACTAGCTACATGAAAGAAGATGAGGAATATGGAGATTTCTGGATGATTCTTTTAAACGAGTATAACTTATCTAAAGAAATGTTATTGCTAGTATCGGAGTCTAAAATCTTAATGGAGAAAGAGGCTGTTTCTAGAGAGTCTATTAAAATTAGAGAGAATATTGTATTACCATTATTGGTAATACAACAATATGCCCTACAGAAAATAGGTGCAGACTCTTCTTTTAAAGAATTATATGAGAAGATTGTAACACGTTCTCTTTACGGTAATATTAATGCCAGTCGTAACTCAGCATAAGAGAATACAATTTAATATAAGAACACCCTTTTTAGTTTTACACTAAAGAGGGTGTTTTGTTTTAAAAAAAATGTTTCTACCTTAGGGTTATGCAACACTATTAAATTTTAGATATATTGGCATTTGCCATAGTTACGCCAATAAAAAAACAGCTATTTAGTTCTATTATTTTATTAAAAACAAAGCTATTGTGGAGGACATTTAGTTGTGGAATAAAATAATTACTATATGCTTTAAGGTTATAAAATGAAGAAAAAAACAAAGTATACTATTATAAGATTTATAGGATTATTTATTGCTTATATACTAATTAGGTTTCTTCTTCATTATTTATTTGAAGACTTAAGTACCCTATATATAAGAATAATTTCTTTTGTTTTAGCTACGTTGCTAGTACCTAAAATTAAAACTTACGAAAGCCAAATGGGAACACAATTACAATTAAAATGGTTTTTTTGGAAAAAGCCTGTAAGTCTATAAAAGGTATAAATATTTCTTATTGGTTTTATTAAAATAGTAGGGTAGAAGCCTATTAAAAATGTAATTTTTTTTGTTATTTTATAATTAGTTGCGCTTTTATAGAATTAAAAAATAGCTACTATGCAAAAACTAATAACTGTAACAGGACTACTTGTGTTCTCTGTATTTACTACACCTCTTTTAGCACAACAAGATGTATTTATTAAAGAATATTTAGAGCGATTAGAAAAATCTAAGGAATACTTAATTCTTGTGGCAGAAACAATGCCAGAAGATAAATATACTTTTAAAGCAACGCCAGAATCTATGAGTTTTGCAGAAAATTTAATGCATATAGCTTGGGCAATGGATTGGCATAGTCAATCTTTAATGGGAGAGCGTAAAGCCAGAGACTGGAATACTGATACAGAGCTAAAAGTTGATGCAAAATCTAAAAAGGAAATGATTGCTACGGTAGAGAAAACTTTTGCTATAACCACAGAATTTATATCAAAATTTGATGTAAATAAACTGGATGAAAGGTTAGATTATTTTGGAGCCAATAGAACAAAAAGGCAAATTTTATTATTACTTACAGATCATATAACACATCACAGAGGACAAATGCTTGTTTATATGCGACTAAATAAGCTAAAACCACCAAGGTATGTGCTTTATCAATAAAATAGAAAATTAAAAATTTTAAAGACTTTTTTAGAGTGCTTACTATTTCTTCTAATGATCAGCATGTATTTTACGGTTGTTTTATTTATGACTGCATTGGTGTAGAATAGAAAGTACTTAGGTTTTAAAAAAAAAAGCGGCATTTTGAGTGCTGTCTTTTTAAAAGAGGAAAAATGTACTGGTTAATAAAAAAAGCGTCATTTCGAGTGTTTTCTCTGTAAAAGAAGAGAAGGTGTACTGGTTCTAAAAAAAGCGTCATTTCGAGTGTTTTATTTTCCTGCAAGGAAGATAAAATGTATCGAGAAAAGCTTTTTTTTACCTAAAAAAGTCATTTTTTCTTCCAAAACATATAAAAAAGATGCTAAAAAGTACTTTTTTTAGAAACCAATAATAAAATAAAAACAACCAAAAATGAGGGTTTTGCCCTCAAAAACCTAGTTTTCACTTATACAAACCGTAGTTATGTACTTTTAGTTAATAACTATTAAAAGGTATTACGCTTTTCTATTTTTTAGATTACTTTTTTATTAAGATTTTTACTGCAAATAAAAAATGTGGGCTGTTTACAAGGGGGAGATTGGTTTGTGCATCTTTGTTGTGATAACTAAAAAAAATATAATAATATGGGATTAGGGAATTATGAACTTAGAAATTTAGATAAAGTGTTTAATAATACTCCGAAAATTAAAGTTCCTTTTTTTCAAAGACCTTATTCTTGGAAGAAATCAGAACAATCTCAATTTCTTGAAGACTTATTCAGAGTTCACGATGAAAAGTTATCTAGTTATTTCATCGGATCAATTTTTCTTAGAGAAGCTACAGAAGATGAAGAAGAATTCTTAATTATTGACGGACAACAAAGAATTACGTCTGCAACGATTTTGATATCTGTAATAAGAGATATACTTAGACAGTACAATGACCAAAGGCACCTAAAAATAGAATCTCGTTATTTGTTTGAAGAGGATATGATAACAAGTGAAAAAGAGTATAAAATAAATTTAAATGATGTCAACAGAAACTTTTTTAGAGAGAAAATTTTAGATAAAGAAAAAGCTTCAAAAAAAATTGAGAATTTTAAAAAAATCTCTCAAATCAGTGATACAAATAAATTACTTTTAGATTGTTATAAATTATATCATAAGTCATTATTAGATTGGATTAAAGGTAAAGAACATCCTGAAAACTTAACTAGTTTACTCTTATTACTTAAAACACTTACAGATAAATTTCAAACACTATCAATAATTGTAACAGACGACAATGAGGCATTTACAATATTTGAAACTTTAAATGACCGAGGACTTGATCTTACAATTTCTGACTTGCTTAAGAATTATTTATTTTCTATTATTTATGATTCTGCAGATGAAGACGACACAAGACTATTAGTAACTCAGTGGGACGCTATGGTTGAGAAACTTGGAAAATCAATAAGTGGTTTTTTTAAGCATTATTGGAATTCAAAAAATAAACCCATTTCCGAAAAACAAATATTTAGAGAATTAAAAGATAAGATTAGAACTAAAAAACAGGTTTTGTCTTTTCTGAAAGAAATATTTACAGAATCAGAAATTTATTATTTTCTTTTAAATCCAGAACATTCATATTGGAATAATAAAACTACCGAGGGCTTACTAGATGAAGTGACAATATTAGGAATGAGACAATGTCTTCCGGTTTTATTATCTGCTAAGATTAAGTTTACTCAAGACGAGTTTGTAAAAACTATTGAATCATGTATCGGACTTTCTTTCAGATATAGTACTGTATGTAATCTACATAATAACAAGCTAGAAGGTTTATATAGTAACATTTCTAATCAAATAAGAGATAATAAAATAAAAACTAACTCCAAGGTCAGAGAGATTTTAAAAACACTTGATCCGAAGGACTCAATATACGTGGAGTCTTTTAAAAACCTTAATTATAAGAGTAATAAAACCCCAAGATATATTCTAAAAAAAATTAATAATAACCTTGATAAAGGTAACGAAATTGTGAGTTCAGATATGATTACCTTAGAACATATTGTGCCTGAAAAACCTATTGAGGCCTACGCGGATTTTTTCAAAAAGTATAAAATAATACATAAGGAAGTAGTTTATAAATTATATAATATGACAATATTAAGTGAAGAATACAATAGAATTGCTTCCAGTCAGCTTTTCAAAAATAAATTAGAAATGTTCAGCAAGTCTAGACTTCCTATTAATACAAAAATGCAATCTTTTACGGAGTGGACTAAAGATCAAATGACAGATTGGGGTGAATATTTGTTAACTCAATCTAAAATAGTCTGGAAAATATAACTAAGAGCAACAATTTGTATAGTGCATATGCACTCAATGGGGTGAAAATGCCCCCGCTAGCGCGAGCGTCACGCTCGTGCCGTTTAGAGTAAACCAAATGAAACTAAGTTTACAACGTAGTACCGTTTATGAGTAAGCGATAGGGTAAGCAATAAAAGTTAGGTTTTAAGTTATGAATGTTTTGTATAAGAGATGGAGCTTAGAAGCTGCAAACTTCGAAAAGTGTCCGTTGGCATTCAGAAGATTAATTTTTCCTGAAAGTTTAGGAGCAAGCTTTACCTTCATTAAAATTGCGGAAATGAAGCTCTTTCCTTTTCTTAATTTTTTAGGGTAATTTAGATGTCTACAATTTATATTTAAATATTAAAAAATGAAAAGTTTTTTGTACTTGGTTTTAATAATTGCTTTAACGTCTTCCTGTAAGCAGAAAAAAGACAATAAATGGATTCCTATTTTTAATGGCAATAACTTAGAAGGGTGGTCACCAAAGTTTACAGGTCAAGAATATGGGGATAATTACTTAAATACCTTTAGAGTAGAAGACGGGAAGTTAATTGTTTCTTATGATGATTACGATAATTTTGATAACAAATTTGGGCATCTTTTCTACAAGGAAAAGCTTTCAAAATACAGATTACGATTAGAATATCGCTTTCTTACAGGCTTGGTTTCTGGAGCACCATCTTGGGCCTTTAAAAACAGCGGTATCAAATATCATACCCCGCACCCTTCTGAACTACCTCTTAACCAAACTTTCTTAACTGCAGTTGAGGCTCAGATATTAGGGGGCGATGGCGAAACAGAACGATTTACAGGAAATGCATGTACCGCTGGAACACATATTGAAATGAATGATAGTTTAATTACAGAACATTGCTCAATCTCAAGCTATCCTGCTATTAGTGATACCCGTTGGGTAAAGATGGAGATTGAAGTGCATGGAAGCGAAAAAATAATTCACAAAATTAACGGCAAGGTAGTAATAGAGTACTCCAAACCCCAATATGATGACACTGATGCATTTGCACGGGAGCTCCTGGAAAAAGGGCGTCCAAGGATTATAAGCGAGGGATATATTGCACTTCAGGGAGAGGGTAATCCTATAGAATTCAGAAATATAGAGTTATTGAAACTGGATTAATAATTGTTAAACATTTTTATGTAATATAGAGGGTGTTATTAACTCCACTAGCGCGAGCATCTCGCTCGTGCCGTAAAGAGTAGACCAATTGAAATAATAGTTTAGCAAGTTAAAAGGAATAAAAAATAAAATTTATTTTGTTACATTACAATTAGTTATACTTTTAAGTATTTAAAATAAAAATAGTATGAAAAAAATAGGCATTGCTATTACTGCATTGTTCTTCTCCTTTTTATCCTACGGGCAAGAATATAAAGAAGAACTAAAAAGGGGTACATTTAATTTTCAGGTAACTGTTTCTAGAATTATACATGCACCCAGAGGCGTGTCAGAACAAAGAACTATTTTTTCTGCCAACGTACCTTTAGAATGTTCTTATTACATTAATAGCGCAGAATTTGAAACTTCTAGAGAAAATTTAACACAAAAAAGCCATGCTTTAGGAGCTATACAAATAGAAATGCGATACCAGTTCTACGAGTTTCTTTTTAAAAATTACCCTAAAGAAATGGATAAATACAAGCATTTAGGATATGCTGTATTATGTGATGTGGTAGAAAGTACAGATCCAAAACCTGTTTTTAGAAAATACATGCAATCTTCTATGCGTGCCGTAAAAATGAAAGGTTTAAATACCATACCATCTACACCATTACCAGATTACGATGCTACAAAGATTATTTATGTTGACAATTTTTCTTACCAAGAGGGTAATATACGTGTAGAAAAATCAAGAGTAGGGAATAGGTTAGACGTTAAACACATCCGCACTAAAGATTATAAAGCGTTAGAAGAAAAAAAGAATGATTTTTCGTCTAGAGACCCTATCTATTTTAGACAAGAAAATTGGAAATATCAGCAAAACTCATCGTCTAGTAGAGGTCGTTCTCCTCGTTAGTACGAGTGATTTTTCTTTTTTTCATAGAAAAATAGTATCGAGAACTTTTTTAAGCATAATAATTTTCTGAGAATGAGGGCTTATGTTAAAAAATAGCATGTTAATAAATATGCCAAAAACTATATGTTTTGGTGTTATTTATTTCTTTTCTTGTAAACAGTTTATATATCCTGATAGCTGGAGCTACCCAACATTTGAAAAAGCTACTTATGAAAAAAAAAGGCATACATATTCTCATTCAACTAATACTTGTTTTTTCTAGTTGTTACGCTCAAGATTTTAAAAACAACAAAATCAAGATGAATAATGAGGTAAAAGAGTTAGTGAAATTGGGAAAAGATTCAATTATTCAATTGGCGTTACCTTTAATTGATGAAAAGGCAAGTTTAGAAAACTTTACTCATACAAGTGTCCAAACAAATGGTAATGAAATTTATGTTGTATTTTCAAATCCTATAATGTACTTGCCAATCAATACCATATTTTACGATATTGTAGGTGTAAACCTGACTACAAAATTAAGTTTTAAAAGTAAAGTTGTAAACCCTATAGGTTTTACTACAGAAAAAAGTATTCCGTATTATAAACAAACAGAAGATTTTAAAAAGAAAATTGAATTTGTAATTGCAGCAATTGGTTCTTTTGATACTGCTGATATAATCAATTTTAAAGATCAGATGCGCATTCTTGAAAAGGAAGACTACTACGATATTAGTGTTGTTTCGGAAATGCAAGAATCGTGGTATAAAGTAAAAAAAATAACAGGAGAAATGTATGATGAAGGACACGCTCATTTAGAGCCAGAACCTTATTTTGAAAACGATAAAGGAACGTTTAAAGAAATACATTTTCCTGAAAAGGATAAATAATACCTATTGTCCTGAAATAGATAGAAAAACGAATGAATCCAAAAGAAAATTTAAAGAAACTAGGATTACAATTACCAGAGGCATCCACCCCAGGAGGTAGTTATGAATCGGTAAATATCAGAAAAGATATTGCATATATTGCTATTCAATTTCCTATTTTAAATAACGAATTCAAATACCAAGGGCGTTTAGGAAATGAAATTTCAACTGAAGATGGATTTAAAGCAATGGAATTATGTGCATTGAATGTTTTGGCACAGGTAGATAAGAAAATAGGATTCAATAAAATTGTTGGTCTAAATCATATAGATGCTTATTTTCAATCTGGAGAAGATTGGGATGATTCACCAGCAATTGTTAACGGAGCTTCTGAATTATTTGTAAAAGTATTGGGAGATAAAGGGAAACACTCCAGAGCTATTTTTGGAGTTGAAAAACTACCAAGAAATTTTAGTGTAGGTTTAACCGTCTCTTTTACAATAGAAAAGGAGTAAAGTTACACTCCATAACAAATAATTACTTTTTTAGATGTTATTTATCTGTCAAATAACTAAGTATATTTTATAAAGAGTAGGAGTTAATAAGAGTAGTTTGTTGTTTATTAAAAAAGCTTGCGTAAATTTATAAGGTAGCCAACTAAGGTTTCCAGAATTTTTAAGCACTAAAAAACATCAAAATGTATAAAAAAATAAGTATTATCGTAGTATTGAGTCTTTCCGTACTAATTACAAGTTGTAAAGATGCTCCTAAAAAAACTTTAGAAAAGCAAGAAGATAAAATCGTTTATGCCAGTGATGTTATTCCGTTTTTTAACGACTGGAAATTAATTTTAGGAGATGGTTCTAATGTAGGGAATGCGATTAATTTTGAGAATAAAAATTTCTTTTACACGGTAAAAGAAGGGAATACTAATTGGGTGGTGTATAAAGCACCAAACGGTGGAGATACCCATGGAACCTCTAATAACACAAGAACAGAGTTAGCACAAGAAAAAAAATGGTATCCTAAAACTGCAAATGACAAATTAACTGCTACTCTAAAAGTAATGAATGTATCTTCTACTGGCGATGCTCGTGTAGCGGCAACGCATGCAGTTGTAGTAGGGCAAATACATAGTGCAGATGCGCATGAAAATGAGCCACTTAAAATATTCTACAAAAAATATCCTGGACATACAAAAGGTTCTGTCTTTTGGCATTATGAAATTAATACAGCAGGGGAAGATAATTCTGGAAGATGGGATTTTTCATCTGCCGTTTGGGGTAATGATTTTTCTGTGGTTGGTACTGGCGAAAACACCTACCCAGAAGAGCCAGAAGATGGCATTGCTTTAGGTGAAGAGTTTAGTTATGAGATTGTGGTGAAAGAGGGTATTATGAACTTAAAATTCACTAGTAAAGGACATGAAACTAAAACCTTTACCAAAAATCTAATAGAATCGGAATATACTACGAAAGCAGATATTCCTGCGCAAACGCAAGCATTATTTGTGCCAATTGGACAAGATGGTGTAGAACGCAAAAGTGCATATACAGGAGAAGGGCTTTTCTTTAAATTAGGAGCTTACAACCAAACCAACGGAAAATCTCCAGAGGTTAATAAAAACTGGTGTTCTGGAGCAGAAACACATGGAGGTGATATACAGAAACAATATGAAGATGGTAATTATGCAGAGGTTTGGTTTAAAACTGCTAAAATAGAAATAAGTAAAGATGCTGTTTCTAACCAAGGTTATTTTACCAAAAATGATTAGTGCTAGATAGCTTTTATTACTTTTTAATGGCGTAATTTACACGTTTAAAATACATAGCGTTATGAAAAAAAGTACCTTAAAAAAAAGTGTTTTAGCAAATCTATTTGTACTAGGATTACTGTACAGTTCTTGTGCTCCTAAAATAAATGAGAAAAGCTCCAACACTAAAAATAAAATGGATGGGGTTTGGAAATTGAGTCATTTTTATCATGTAGCAAACGCAGATACGCTTTTTACTAATACCAATAAAGTACAGCATAAAATTTATTTAAATGGTTTTGTAATTTGGAACGCAGATCCAGCTCCAGATACATCAGAATGGCATGGATTTGGAACCTATACATTTAAGAATGATACTATTACAGAGGTGTTAACCTCTATGTCTACCTCCATGAAGAGTGATGTTAATACGTATGTTATTCCTATAGAACATAATGGCAAAACCTATAAGCAAGTAAATACCTATACCAGAAACGATACTATTTTTAAGAATATTGAGGTTTATAAAAAGTTAGATTAAACTATTTTTCTTAAGTTTTTAGTGAGATATTTATAGGTTTTTCACATTTTATTTTATAATAAAGTAGTAAATAGGTTATTTTATTAGTGATTCTTAATTATTTTGCAGTAGAAAATATCTAATATAGACTTTAAGATGTTTTTAATAGTAAAAATAAAATGAAGAAGATATTTGTAGTAATAGGAGTTCTTTTAATGGCAGCGTCTTGCAATAAAAAAGAAGTCTCTAAAAGTATATTTGTAAAAAATATAAAAGAATTAAACAACGCTATTACTAATGTAAAGCAAGGAGAAGAAATTGTACTTGCAAATGGAATTTGGAAAAATGCAGAAATTAAGTTTTTTGCACTTGGAGCAAAAGATGCTCCAATTACTTTACGAGCAGAAACACCAGGAAAAGTTTTTATAGAAGGCAAATCTTCTTTGCATTTAGGAGGGCAGTATTTAGTAGTAGACGGCTTATATTTTAGAAACGGGTATTCTCCAGAAAATGGTGTTATTAGGTTTATGATTAATACTGACAGTATTGCACATAACACTAGAGTTACCAATACGGTAATAGATGGGTTTACAAGACCAAATAAATGGGAAAATGACCGTTGGATAGAGTTTTACGGTAGGCATAACCAACTAGATCATTCCTATATTGCAGGAAAATCTAATGATGGCGAAACGCTTAGAGTATTTTTTACAGGGAATGAAAATATTAAAAATCACCATCAAATAATACATAACTATTTTGGGCCACGACCAAGAAAAGGAGGGCCAAGGGCAGAAACTATACGTGTGGGCGATAGTAAAACAAGATTTGCACCTGGTTACGTAAATGTTTCTAATAATTATTTTGAAGCTTGTAATGGCGAGGTAGAAATTATATCGGATAAGACCAACTACAATTCTTTTACCAATAATATATTTTACAAGTGCGAGGGTTCTTTGGTACTAAGGCACTCTAACTACGCTACGGTTAATGCCAATATTTTTATTGGAGGAGACGATTCTAATTTTTATGGAGGTATTAGAGCCGTAAATACCGGGCACTGGATTACCAATAACTACTTTTATAAGATTAAGGGCGAAGAATTTAGAAGTCCGTTAGCGGTCATGAACGGTATTCCTATGACCCCTTTAAATAGGTATAAACAAGTTGCAGATGTAGTAGTGGCGTATAACACTTGGGTAGATTGTAAGTCGCCCTGGCAAATAGGCGTTGGGCAAAATACTGCTAGTGCAGGAGTGCTACCGCCAAGCGAAGTGCGCTCTGCAGCTCCAATACGTTCTATTATTGCTAATAATATTATTTACAATACCAAAGAAGATGCTGCACCAGTAGTTAACCATGATAAGATGGATGGTATACTTTTTAAGAATAATATTCTGGATAATAATGGTAAAGCGTTTACAGAATTTGGAGTGCTTAAAAACGAAACTATAAAAATGAAGCAAATAAACAATTGGTTATTTGTACCAGAAGACACTCAAAATGATAGTTTAAATGAGGTGTATTATGGGTTTGATTTTAAACTTATTACAGCAGACCTTTTTGGGGTAGATAGAAGTAAATCTAATAAAATTGGAGCTGCTATTACTATTGCTGCTGCCAAAAATTTTAGGATTAATAAGAAAAATTATGGGCCAGATTGGTTCTCAACAGAAAGTAAGAATGTAGCACCTAATATTCTAACTGCTTCTTCCAAGAAAGGAGAGTTGGCAAAAATTATAGCAGAAGCAAAATCTGGGGATATTATTCATTTAACAGATACTCTTTACACTATAAATACGGCATTATCAATAAACAAAGATGTAACAATTAGTTCTAAAAGAGAAAACAAGGTACAATTGTTATTTACAGGAGATAGCAATACATCAGCCTTTAAAATGCATCCAAAAGGAAGTCTTCATTTAAATAATCTTTCTATTACAAGTAAAACCAAACAATTGGCATTTGCACCATTAAAAGAAAATATGGCATCGGCCTATAAACTGTATATAAACAATTGTATGCTTTCTAATTTTAAATATGTATTACAGGCCACTAAAGGTTCTTTTGCTGATACGATTAACATACAGAATACTACCATTAAAAATTGTGAAAATGGTATAGTATTAACTGCCGAAGAAAAAGGAGATTATAATGCAGAGATGGTTACAATTAATAAATGTACTTTTAAAAATATAGATAAAAATGTACTTTATTTTTATAGAGGAGGTTATGATGAATCTACCATTGGAGGGAATTTAAAAGTAACAAATTCTGTTTTTGAAAATTGTGGTAGCAAAGAAAAAAGTGGCACTATGCTAAAAACCCCAGGGATTATAAATGTTACTCTTATGGGTAATACATTCCAGAACAACCCTGTAAAATTAGTAGCCTTATTGTGGGGCGAAAAAAACAACCATCATAGTACTAATAAAGTGCTTAATTCTGGACTAATAAAAGTAGAAGAGCAACATAAGTTAGATATACTTTATTAAGAAAACTGCCAACAAACCACCAACCATGAATAAATTAAAAACAGTAATTAAAAATCTTGGACCAGGATTATTATTTGCGAGTATGGCCATAGGCACTTCGCACCTAGTACTGTCTACCAAAGCAGGAGCTCAATATGGTTGGCTTATGGTAATACCAATAGTAATAGCCAATATATTAAAATATCCATTTTTTGAATTTGGAATACGATATACCAATGTAACTGGAAAAAGCATTATAGAAGGCTACCGTAATAGAGGAAAAGGGTATTTATGGTTATATGCCTTTATTACATTGGCAACCTCAATTGCTACTCCTGCGGCATTATGTTCCATTACCGCAGGGCTTTTTATTACTATTTTTGGAATACAAGGAGTTTCTATTACTACTGTAGCTTTAGGCTTATTTGTTTTTAATAGTATTATTTTAATTATTGGTAAGTACAAATTACTAGAAGCCATGCTAAAATTTGTTGTTCCTATTCTCTTTGTTGCATTATTAGCTACTACTGTATTGGTAATTAATAAAGGAGCAATAACTCCTGTTACAGGTTTTGAAGCACCTAAATTTTTTGATGAAATGGGAGTTTTGTTTTTAATTACCCTAATTGGTTGGATGCCTACTGCAGTAGAAGGTAGTAGTTGGTTAAGTCTTTGGACGGTAGAGAAATATAAAATATCTAAGAAAAAACCTAGCTTAAATGAAGCTTTACAAGAGTTTAATTCTGGGTATCTTATGACCGCTATTTTGGCAATTTTCTTTTTAATTATTGGTAGTACAACACTTTTTGGTTCAGGAGTAGAACTAAGTGGAAATGCAGTAACTTTTTCTGATCAGGTAATACAAATATTTACAACGCATATAGGAAGTTGGGCATATGTATTTATTGCCGTAGCAGCTTTTGCCACCATGTACAGTACTTGTTTAACAAACCACGATGCAATAGCAAGGGTAAGTATAGATGTTATTTCGAAAATTGCAGGAGATAAAAAAGAATCAGTCTCTAGAAAATATTATTCCATTAGTGTAATTATTCTTTCGGTAATGAGTATTGTAGTACTATATGTTCTTGCTGCGAATATGAGCTTAATTTTAGGTGTAGCAACAGGAGTTTCTTTTGTGTTAGCTCCTGTGGTAGGATATATGAATTTAAAAAATGTAATGAGTAATGAAATTCCAAAGGCAGACCGCCCAAATTTAAATTTACAAATACTAACCTACGTAGGTATTTTTTTCTTGTCTTTACTAGCGGTTTATTATGGTTGGATGGTAGTTTTTTAGTGAATAAATGATTTTTAATAAAAAACAACTTTTAGTATTAAATTGAGCTCTTTTGTTTTTTTTAGGTAAAAGGACACTTATTATACATTAAATTTGATAAGATTTGAAATGCAATTTTAGGAAGTGGTATGAAAAAAAATATAATATCTTTTTACACGCTATAAGAAAATACTGAAAACCCTTACTACTATTTAAATGAAGCTTCAAGAATATCTTAAGAATATTAAATCAATGTCAGACGAAAAGGCCGATTTAATTTCTACCTATTTTATTCAGAAATCTTTTACCAAAGAAACATTACTTATACAGGAAGGTAAGACTAGTAAAAATTCTTATTTTTTAGAGTCGGGCATAATAAGGTGTTATATTATAGATTTAAATGGGAACGAGGTAACTACCAGATTTTTTTCTGCTCCAGATTTTTTAAATGATTATTTATCTTTTTTTGAGCAGAAACCAAGCGAAGAAAATTACGAGCTATTAACAGATTGTGTTCTCTACAGTATTAGTTATGATAATGTGCAACATTGTTTTCATACCATACCAGAATTTAGAGAATGGGGCAGAATGCTTTTAACCTTAAATTACACGTTTGTAAATAAAAAAATGATATCCCTTTACAAAGAAACTGCGCAAGAACGTTACCTTAATTTAGAAAAAACAAATCCGGAAATTATAGAAAAAGTGCCCTTACATATTATAGCATCTTATCTAGGGATTACAAAATTTTCTTTAAGCAGAATTAGAAAAGAAATTCAAGAATTGTCATAGGGCAATTTGTAATTCTTTCATGTTCTACATCTTTGTAAAAAAAAGATGGATTTAGCAATAACACAAGTACCTGTTTGGTTATCAATACTTTTTATAATTAGCTTTAGTACTATTCCTGTTTTTTTAATAAACCAAGCAGTAAAATTTGCTTATGAAAATTATAAGACTAGCTCTTTGCTAAGAAAAAGGATAGTTATTTTTTATTGGTTGTATTTTGGAATAGTAGCAGTACTATCCTTAACAGGGTTTTTCATGAAAAATGTGCTACCGCCCAGAATAATCTTAGTTACTGTAATTCCTCTTTTTCTATTTTATATACTGTATGTGCAAAGAACAAAATGGTTTGCTATAGTATTTAAGCATATTAAGTTAGAGCAATTAGTTTTTATTCATGTCTTTAGGTTTGTGGGTGTGTTTTTCTTTTTGGTTTATTTTTATGATGTTATACCCAAAGAATTTGCATGTATAGGAGGTGCAGGAGATATACTAACAGCCGTTTTAGTTTTTCCAGTGGTAAGGGCATTAAAAAAAAGATATTCGTATGCAAAGTTAGTAACTTGGGTATGGAATATTATAGGGGTAATAGATATAGTTTCCGTGTTAGTAACAGCTATAGTTTTAACTAAAGTAGCTGTCCAAAATAATACAGAAGGAGTAAGTCAGTTCGGTACTTTCCCTTTTAGTTGGATTCCTGCTTTTGCACCAGCAACCATAATTTTCTTACATATATTGGTATTTAAGAAATTAAAAGAAGAATAATTAAGAAATAATTATTGTAAAGCAACCATTTTAAATTAGTGCATCTTTTTTCTAAATAGTTTTATATAACATTTATAGAATAAAAAAGCACTATTATGAAGGAAAAATGGATATTAATTATGGTTTCTCTATTTGTATTAAATTGTAATGATTCTAAGGAAGATTGTTCATTAGTCCTTTGTTTAGAAAGAGGTTATTTTATAGAGTTGATAAGCAAAGACACTAAGACTAATTGGATTATAGAGAATGGCTATACAGAAGAAGATATACAGGTGCTTAATACAGAGTCAGATACAGTCTATTTTAGCTTTAATAACTGTAGTATTTGGATTCCGGCATCTAATAGTGCTCATGGAATGCATACGCTGTTAATAGATGAAATTGAAATTCCATACAGTTATGATTTTACAGAACCGGGTGATGGTTGTTGCGATTTTGGAGATTTAACAGATGTTACAGTTACCAATTATGAATTTACAGCTAAAGATTATCAAATAGAAATCTTTTTATAGGTAGTTACTCTTCAAATTAAAACAGGATATTCCACTATCTTTGCCGCTTCAAAACATAGGAATGTCTTATAAATTATTAGCTTCTCCTTTACAAGGTTTTACCGATTTTAATTTTAGAAATGCGCAGCAGCATTTTTTTGGAGGCATAGACACTTATTATGCCCCTTACATTCGGTATAATAAAAAAATGATTATTAAAGGGTCGTATCAAAGAGATTTAGACCCAGCAGTAAACACCAGTTTAGAGGTAATACCGCAAGTAATGACTGCAGATGCAGATGCTTTTATATTCACTATAAAGTATATAGAATCTTTAGGTTATAAAGAATTAAATTGGAATTTAGGTTGTCCGTATCCTATGGTTACTAATAGCGGAATGGGTTCTGGACTTATTTGTAATACCGAAAAAATAGACCATATTTTGGAACGTGCGCATAACGAGACTAATGTTACTATTTCTATGAAAATGAGATTAGGATATGAGACTGCAAATGAGATATTAGACGCTTTTCCTATCCTAGAAAAATATCCGCTTAAGAATGTTGCTATACATGCTCGTCTTGGAAAACAATTATACAAAGGCGGTGTAGATTTAGACGCTTTTCAAAAGTGTGTAGACGTAGCTAAACATACGTTATACTATAATGGAGATATTACTACGGTAGCTCAGTTTAAAAAAATGCGAGAACGTTTCCCAACTATAGAGCATTTTATGATTGGCCGTGGTCTTATTGCAGACCCTTTTTTACCAAGTATGATAAAAGCAGATACCACAGAGTACCCTGCTAATAGATGGAAAATTTTTAAAGAATTTCATGATACCATATACCAGCAGTATGATGCTAAACTTTCTGGTCCAACCCCTATAAAAATGAAAATGTTAGGTTTTTGGGAGTTTTTTGCACAATCTACCCATGATCCTAGAAAAGTATATAAGGCAATAAAAAAAGCAGGGAACCCCTATAAATACCGAAACGCTGTAGCAGAAATTATTGCAGCGCAGAAATAAAACTAGTAAAATTTAAAACCCCTTAAAACGGGGTTGTTCTTATGAATGCAAATGAATATTTTTATAGAATGAAAAATATAAAACATATTCTAGTACTTTTTGTTATGGTAGTTTTAACTGCCTGTAGTGGTTCCGATACGTATAGAGGAGATTGGAAAGCTATTAATAACCAAGGAGAAAAATATAAATTAATTTTTGAGGCTAAGAGTTTTGTGGTTACCAATGCCAATGGAGAAACAACAAATTACAATTATACCCAAAACAAAGTAAGTATATCTAATGGCGTAGAAACTTATGGTTTAAATTTAGAAGATGGTAGAAAATACCAACTAAATTTTCCGCTTGCTGATGATGAATCTGTAGGTGTGTTACTAGATACTAACGGAAAGGTTTTGTATACTATTGCAAGAGATGAGTACATAACTTACGATGCTATTTTTGCTTTAGATTAAGACATTTTTAATAGCTGTTTTTATGAGGAAAATCTTTATAATCTTATTGTTTTTTAGCATAACTTTTAGTTATTCTCAGACAGAGGTTAAACCTAATTTATCGGATTGTGCTATGCAATTAACAAAGCAAAAAGTAACGTATGACCCAAGTTATTTTTCTATAGGCTATCCTAATGGTGATGTTCCAAGTGATAAAGGTGTTTGTACAGATGTTGTAATACGCGCTTATAGAAAATTAGGAGTTGATTTACAGAAAGAAGTACACGAAGATATGAAAGCCAATTTTAGTTTGTATCCTAAAATATGGGGGTTAAAAACTACAGATAAAAATATTGACCACAGAAGAGTTCCTAATTTAATGACTTATTTTAAAAGAAAGGGAGCAGAAAAAGAGATTTCTGAGAAGGCAAAAGATTATATCCCTGGGGATATTGTTTGTTGGAATTTGGGAGGAGCAATAACACATATTGGAATAGTTGTTGACAAAAAATCTACAGACGGAAAAAGGAATTTAATAGTTCACAATATTGGTGCAGGTCAAGTTTTGCAAGATTGTCTTTTTGAGTATAAAATTATTGGGCATTATAGTTATAATCGGTAGCAACTATCTGTAATAGTTAAACAGTTATATGAGGAATAACCTCTTTTACTAAATTCTTATTTTTTAATAATAATATTTAGATTATGTTTGATTTTAAATAAGAATAATACCGCAATCCTTAGTAAACATTTTATGAAATTAAAATCGCTAAAATTTATTGGAATACTTTTTTTAGGCTTTGTTTTATTAGTAGCAAATACAAGTTGTACTAGTCTTATAGAAGATGAAGTAGATAACCAGAAAGAAGAGGAGGAAAAGGAGGAAGTAATTGCAACAATGACAGCAGAGGTTAATGGTGAAGCTTTTGAGTCCTATATTATTGGTGATGGGGAAAGTGTTTCTGCTACCATAAATATATTATCTACAGGAGGCTACCTCGGAGCTATTTCGGGTTTTGATTTTACTATAGGATTAAAAAGACCCAAAGCCATTATTTTTTATTTTATCGGAGGCGATTATGAAGCGTTAAGTAATGGAGAAATTTACAATACTATTACTCCAGATTTTCTTTCTAGTGGTGCTTATGCGTGGTATACCCAAAACAATGGAGAAGAAGAAGGAAATGAAGGTTTTGGAGATAATAAAGAGCTTGAAGAAGTTTACGTAAAAATAACTAGTATAGATAAAGAAAACAAACTCCTTTCCGGAGAGTTTAATTATAAAGGGACTTCTTCTGTAACAGGTAAAAAGTATGCAATTACGAACGGAAAATTTTCTAATGTTCTTTATGTGTTAGACCAAGAGTAAATTAATAAACAGCTTTATTGTATATTTTTTTACACAGTAAAGCTGTTTTCTTTTTAAAAGAGAAATTGTTAGTAACGAATAGTTTTTACAAAATTGGCAATACCATTTACTCCCTCTTTATGTAAATGTTTTATAAAAGCAGAGCCAATAATAGCCCCCTTTGTAGATTTAGTTGCTTGAGTAAATGTTTCGGCATCTTTAATACCAAAACCAACTATTTGCGGGTTTTTTAATTTCATATTTTCTATTCTACTAAAATAATCTTCTTGGGTATTTCCAAAACCAGATTGTGAGCCAGTTACTCCCGCAGAACTAACCATGTATATAAATCCGTCCGAAGCAGCATCAATCTGTTGTATACGTGCATCGCCAGTTTGTGGTGTAATTAAAAAGATGTTTACAAGCCCGTGTTTTTCAAAAATAGCTTTGTAATCACGCTCATACACATCTAACGGAAGGTCGGGAATAATAAGTCCGTCAATTCCAATTTCTGCACATTTTGCACAAAAATCCTCTACGCCATATTGCAACATTGGGTTAAAGTAACCCATGATAATAAGAGGAATAGTAACCGTTTTTCTAATGTCTTTTAATTGATCAAAAAGAATCTCTGTAGTCATCCCATTTTTCAAAGCAATAGTAGAGCTCTCTTGTATGGTAGGACCATCTGCTAAAGGGTCGGAAAAAGGAAGTCCAATTTCAATAAAATCGACATCATTTTTTTCTAAATCCTGAATAATGGTAACAGTGTCATTTAAAGAAGGGAAACCAGCACTAAAATATATAGAGAGTAATTTTTTGTCCTCTTGTAGTTTTTGTTTTATTCTATTCATTACTTTGTTAGGTATTAAGTAAAGAGTACAAAGTAGTTAGTATAAAGTATTCTAACTACTTAATACTTTGTACTATAAATTAAAGTACTTTAT
Source organism: Maribacter vaceletii (assembly GCF_003634105.1). Lineage (GTDB taxonomy): Bacteria > Bacteroidota > Bacteroidia > Flavobacteriales > Flavobacteriaceae > Maribacter_B > Maribacter_B vaceletii. The sequence goes on from NZ_RBIQ01000013.1 coordinate 85,330, forward strand.
ATAATTATCTAAATCTTTATCTCCTCTACCGGAAAGGCATATAACTACCACATCTTCTGGCTTAAAGGCTTTATGTTTAAAAATAGCAAGGGCGTGGCTACTTTCTATAGCAGGAATAATGCCTTCTAGTTTAGTGAGTTCTAAACCTGCTTGCATTGCTTCATCATCCGTAGCGGAATAAAATTCAGCACGTTTAGTTTTATACAAATGCGAATGCATAGGACCCACACCTGGGTAATCTAAACCAGCAGAAATAGAATAAGGCTCTGTGATTTGTCCGTCCTTAGTTTGCATTAATAAGGTTTTGCAACCGTGTATAACACCTTCTTTCCCTAATGCTGAGGTTGCTGCACTTTCTCCAGAATGAACCCCTTTACCAGCAGCTTCAACAGCAATAATACCTACTTCTTCTTCATGTAGGAAGTGATAATAAGTTCCTGCTGCATTACTGCCGCCACCAATACAAGCAATTACATAATCCGGATTTTCTTTTCCTTCTTTTTCTTTTAACTGCCATTTTATCTCTTCTGAAATAACCGATTGAAAACGCGTTACCATATCTGGATAGGGGTGGGGGCCAATGGCAGAACCAATAATATAATGGGTATCTACAGGATTATTAATCCAATCTCGGATAGCTTCATTGGTAGCATCTTTTAAAGTTCTACTGCCAGATAATGCAGGACGAACTTCTGCGCCTAACATTTTCATACGAGCTACGTTTGGCGCTTGACGGGCAATATCAATTTCGCCCATGTATACAATACATTCTATGCCCATAAGTGCGCATACTGTAGCTGTAGCAACACCGTGTTGACCTGCGCCAGTCTCCGCAATAATACGTTTTTTGCCAAGGCGTTTAGCCATTAATATTTGACCAATAGTATTATTTACCTTATGTGCTCCAGTGTGGTTTAGGTCTTCTCTTTTTAGATAGACTTTAGTGTTATATTTTTTGGATAATCTTTTTGCTAAATATAGCGGTGATGGCCTACCAACATAATCTTTTAATAATTGGTCAAATTCTTCTTTAAAAGAAGGTTCTGCCATTATTTTTAGATAGTTTTGTCTAAGGTTCTCTACGTTTGGATAAAGCATTTCTGGAATAAATGCCCCGCCAAAGTCTCCGTAATATCCTCTTTCGTCAACGTTATAATTCATATTCTTTTTTCTTAATAGTAATAAGTCCTAAGTATTTAGTACAAAGTACTGAGTTCTCATTTATATTTTTCTAATTACTTTGTACTCATGACTAAATACTTAGTACTTAATCCTAAGTACTAATTTCATCAATAAACTGTTTTAATTTCTCAATATCTTTTAATCCAGGTTCTATTTCAAACTTGCTATTTACATCTAATGCGTAACAATATTTAGAGGCATCGGTTTGTAAAAAGGCTTTTATTTTATCCGTTTCTTCAAGACCAATTCCACCACTTAAAAAGAAAGGTTTGGTAGAAGGGTAATTTTTTAACACACTCCAATCAAAGGAATAACCGTTGCCACCTGGAAGTTTTCCTTTAGTATCAAACAAAAAGAAATCACACACCTTTTCAAAATCATTTAAAACTTCAAAATTGAATTCATTTTTTATAGAAAACACTTTAATAATCTCTATTCCTTTGGCTTTTTCATGTAATTCTTTACAGAATTCTGGGCTTTCTTTTCCGTGTAATTGTACTCCTAAAAGATTGTATTCCTGTATTTTGTATAGGATCTCCTGAAGACTTTCATTAACAAATACACCAATTTTTTTTATGCTGTGTTGTAGCTCTGGCATTTGGCTATTAAAGCATCTTTTAGAAGGTTTCCAAAAAATAAACCCTAAGTAATCTGGAGATAAGCTTGCAACTTCAGAGATATTAAGATGCATACCACAAATTTTAAGTTTAGGAAAACCATCTCTTTTAAACTCTTTTTTTTGTGTGTAATAATAATCGCTCATCTCAATTATTTTAAACTAGAAATAAAAGAGGCTGCACTTTCACCAGGATTGTTGGTCTTCATAAAATTCTCTCCAATTAAAAATCCTTTAAAACCAAAAGGCTGTAATTTTTTAATAGCTTCTATAGAGCTAATACCACTTTCTGAAACTTTTACAAAATCGTTCGGAATTAAGGTAGAGAGTTTTTTACTAGTTTCTAGACTAACTTCAAAAGTTTTAAGGTTGCGGTTGTTTACACCTAACATATCTAAACTAGGCATAATAGATTTTTGTAACTCTTGCTCATTATGCACTTCTAAAAGCACATCTAAACCTAAGCCTTTAGCAAACTCAGAAAAGCTTTTTATTTCTTCTCTAGTAAGTATAGCTGCAATTAATAAAATAACGTCTGCACCATAAGCTTTTGCTTCTAGAATTTGATAGGGATCTATAATAAACTCTTTGCGTAACAAGGGCATTTTTACAGACGCTCTTGCTAATAGTAAATCGTCCAGAGCACCACCAAAATATTTACCATCGGTTAAAACCGACATGCCACAAACACCAGCATTTTCATAACCAGTTGCAACATCTTGTACATTTAAGGTATGGTTTATTACAGATTTTGAAGGGGAACGCCTTTTATGTTCTGCAATAATACCGGTAGTACTATTTTTTAATGCATTTGCTAAAGAAACGGTTTCTCTAGAGAAAAGTACAGAACTTTCTAATTGGGAAACAGGAATTAAAGATTTACGTAAATCTACTTCCTTGCGTTTATCAATAACTATTTTTTCTAAAATATCCATTATGCGCTAAGGTTTTGTAATTTTTTAAGAGTTTCTAATCCTTTACCACTAAATAAGGATTCTTTAGCATGCTCAAAACCTTCTTTTGGCGTAATGTTCTTTACGGTTGCAATAGCAACACCAGCATTGGCACAAACAACATTATTTTGCGGTTCTGTTCCTTTGCCTTCGAGAACATTCATAAATATTTTTGCGGAGGATTCTACCGTATCACCACCATAAATTTGTGATTGTTGAATTGGCTGTAAACCAAAATCGGACGGTTTTATAATTCCTTCAGTATGGTTAGATATTGTTTTGGTATCTCCAGTTAAAGAAATTTCATCATACCCATCTAAAGCGTGTAAAACGGTAAAATTCTTATCTGTATTCTGATATAAATATCCATACATTCTTGCTAGTTCTAAATTAAAAACACCTACCATTTGGTTTTTAGGGAAGGCAGGGTTTACCATTGGACCTAACATATTAAAAAACGTTTTAACTGCTAGTTCTCTACGAATAGGGGCAACATTTTTCATAGCAGGGTGAAACAATGGTGCGTGTAATACACAAATACCAGTATCTGCTAAACACTTTTCTAAAAAGCCAGCATTGTTACTAAATTTTATACCAAGATATTCCATTACATTACTACTACCACAAGCAGAAGAAACACCATAATTTCCATGTTTGGTAACTTTAACACCAGCGCCAGCAGTAACAAAAGAGGATAGGGTAGAGATGTTAAAAGTATCTTTGCCGTCGCCACCAGTACCACATAAATCTATAGGATTATATGCTGATAAATCTACTGCTAAACAAAGTTCTAAAAGCGCATCACGAAAACCTTCTAATTCTTCTATAGTAATGCTACGCATCATATACACAGTTAAGAAAGCTGCAATTTGGCTCGTATTATAATCACCTTTAGCAATATTTACCAATACTTGTTTAGCATCTTCTTTTTCAAGAATATCGTGATTAATAAGTCGGTTTAATATTTTTTTCATTTTTTTGGTTTGTATAGTCTTAAGTAGATAGTACAAAGTACTAAGTAAATATGTCTAATTTTTTAAATAATTGTTAGAATTTATTTCTTCTTAATTTCATTTTCCTATTAAATACAGAGCATAAAAAATTCGATTAATACTTTTTACTTCTTACAGATTTTTAGCTCATTACCCAGTTTTCTAGTATTTTTTTTCCATTAGGAGTAAGTACAGATTCTGGATGGTATTGTACTGCAGAAACATCGTATAATTTATGACGAAGGGACATTACTTGTCCGTTTTCATCAAAAGAAGTAGCTTCTAAAACTTCTGGTAAATCTGGATTAACAACCCAAGAGTGGTAACGGCCTACTTCAATCTCTGTATCTAATCCTTTAAATAAAATATCTTCAGGTTTGGTAATTTCTATTTTAGTAGCAATACCATGATATACTTGGTCTATATTTATTAAAGAACCACCAAAAACTTCGGCAATGGCTTGTTGGCCTAAACAAACACCAAAAATACTTTTGGTAGGAGCATATTTTGCAATTATTTGTTTAAGGAGCCCTGCTTCATCTGGAATTCCAGGTCCTGGAGAAAGCACAATTTTATCAAAAGCATCTACTTCTTCTAAACTAAGTTGGTCGTTACGTTTTACAACAACTTCGCAATCTAAGTCTTCTAAATAGTGTACCAAGTTATAAGTAAAGCTATCGTAATTATCTATGACTAATATTTTTTTCATTTTATTCTCAATTTTGGAAATTTAGATAGATTTTGCTATTTCCAATGCTTTGGTTAAAGCACCTAGTTTGTTGTATGTTTCTTGTAACTCATCTTCTGCTTTAGAGGCAGCAACTATACCTGCACCAGCTTGGTAGTGTAATTGGTGGTTTTTACTTAGGAAAGTCCTAATCATTATGGCATGGTTAAAATTACCTTCAAAATCCATAAAACCTATGGCGCCACCATAATAGCCTCTACTTGTTTTTTCATACTTTTCTATAAGTTGCATTGCCATGTGTTTAGGAGCACCACTTAATGTTCCGGCAGGGAAAGTATCTGCTACAACTTTCATAGTTGGGATATCTTCTTTCTTTTGTCCGGTAACTTTAGAAACCAAGTGTATAACATGAGAAAAGAACTGTACTTCTCTATAGTTTTCTACTTTAACTGTATTTCCGTTTCTACTAAGGTCGTTACGCGCAAGGTCTACAAGCATAACATGTTCACTATTTTCCTTGTCGTCTTTAGTAAGTTTTTTTGCAAGAATGGCATCTTGCTCATCATTGCCTGTTCTTTTAAATGTACCTGCAATTGGATGAATTTCTGCTTTTCCTTCTTTTACAATAAGTTGTGCTTCTGGAGAACTTCCAAAAATTTTAAAATCTCCATAATCAAAATAAAACAGGTAAGGGGAAGGGTTTACGGAGCGTAATGCTCTATACACATTAAACTCATCTCCTTTAAATTCTTGAGAGAAACGTCTAGAAAGTACTAGTTGAAAAACATCGCCACGTTGGCAGTGTTTTTTAGCAAGTTCTACATGTTCTTTGTATTCCTCATCTTTTAAGTTAGAAGTTGGTTCTCCTTGGGTAGTAAAATTATAAGAAGCAAAACTTCTAATATTTAAAATTTGCTCTATCTCGGCAATATTTTCTTTACTGTTGTAACAATGTGCAAAAATATAAGCCTCATTATTAAAATGATTTATAGCTATTATATTTTGATATACCGCATAGTAAATATCTGGAATAATAGCACTATTTTCTTTTTTAGAAAGGTCTACATCTTCATAATAGCGTACTGCATCATAAGCCATATACCCAAAAAGACCATTGTTTATAAACTTAAAGTCATTTTTACTGCCTTTAAATTTTTTACTAAAATCATCTAGTATAGAAACAACATCTGTATCTTCTTTAATTTCTATTTCTTTAGAAGTACCATCTGGAAATTGTTGTAGGATTACCTCGTTCTCTACTTTAATAGATGCAATAGGATTGCAGCATATATAAGAGAAACTATTATCATTAGCGTGGTAATCGCTACTTTCTAATAGGATACTATTAGGAAAACGGTCTCTAATTTTTAAATACACACTAACCGGAGTAATGGTATCTGCAAGTATTTTTTTAAAATGTGTCTCTAATTGATATTTCATTAGATAAAGTATTAAGTTTTTTAAAAAAGGAAAGGCTTGTCGTGATGACAAGCCTTTTATATAGTTTTACTACAATGATGCTTTGCTCACGATGTTTTTCGTAAGTTACTCCACCACCAAATATTTGTTTTATTATTCCTCATTGTGCTTCAAATATAAAAAGGATTTTTATAATAGCCAATAGCCTATTGTAAAAAATAATAAAACCCTATTACTTTGTTATAAGTTATAGGGTTTTTAAAATGTTTTTGTTGTTTTTAGAAAGCTAATTCCACAACTAAATCAAACTCATCATAGATTGCTTTGTCTTTTAAATCATCAAAGAAACTAGAAGAACCATATTTAATATTGTATTTTGTTCTATCTACTTTTAAAGTAGCAGTAGCTTTATTTTCAAATACAGAAACTACAAATGTTACTTCTTTAGTAATCCCTTTAATAGTTAAATCTCCTGTTACCGTATAAGAATCTTTATTAAAAGACTTTAGGTCTTTGAAAACTAATTTTGCAGTAGGGTGCGCTTTTACACCAAAGAAATCATCAGAAGCTAAATGCCCATCTAATTTTCCTTTGTACTCTCCTTCTAAATCTGTAGTGTTAATTGTAGTCATGTCTACTACAAATTCTCCACCAGTAAGTTTACTTCCTTTAAAATCTAAAGAACCAGATTTTAAACTTATTGTGCCAGCATGTTCCCCGGTTACTTTGTAACCTTTCCATGTTACTGTACTTTCACTAGTTTTAATTGTTTTTTTGTCACCATCTATTGGTGTGTTGGCAGTAGCTGTAAATCCAAATACTACTGCAAATGCTAGACTTAATAATTTCTTTTTCATTTTTAATGTAATTAATAGTTAATGTTATATTTAAAATTTATTGAACAATACGTTCAGGTACTCTAGTTCTTCTTCGGAAAAATTTTGAACAATATGTTTGTCATTCTTGTTCATTGCAATATCCATGCTAGAAAGTGCTTTTTCTCCTTTTGTGGTAATATAAATCTCAATTTTTCTTCGGTTAGTTTCACAGGTTTTTCTTTTTACATACCCTTTTAGTATTAATTTATCTACTAACCTAGTAGTGTTACTCATTTTAGTAACCATACGTTCATTTAAGGTTTTTAAGTTGGCAGGTTTGCCACACTGTCCTCTTAAAATACGTAATACGTTAAATTGCTGAATAGAAACATCAAAAGGCTTTAAAGTTGCATTTATTGTTTCATTTACTTTATTGCTTACTAACATTAAATGGATTACCGTTTTACTTGGTAATTCCATTTTTTTATCCGTTTTTATTATTTCTTCAACATTCATGTCTCTACAATAATTGTATATACAAATGTATGTTGATTTGTTTTAATATATGTGTTTTTAGAATTAAATTTTTGTTAAAAAAAGAGTTTGTATTTAATATAAGAAGATTGAATAATTAAACTATTAAGTGTAAATTGAGTCAAACTACTAAAAAATCTATTTTGAAAGATACTCATATAAGGCATTTGTACCAGCGAGCAGGTTTTGGTATTTCTCCTAAAACAGTGGAGAAATTATCTGGTTTAAAAAAGAAAGAAGTAGTAAAAAAACTATTTAAATCTTCTAAATCTATTACGCATTTGTATTTGCCAACTCCAGATATAGATGCCTTTATGCAGACAGATACACCTAAAAAAAATCCAAAAAAATTTAGACAGCTAATAAAGGTGAGTAGGAGTAAGTTAAAGGATTACAATTTAGTTTGGGTAGATAAAATGGCAACTTCAAATGAAGAGTTAAGAGAACGTATGACTTTGTTTTGGGCTAATCATTTTGTAGTACGTACTAATAATATAGTTTTTTCCCAGCATTATAATGCAACTCTTAGGAAATATGCTTTAGGTAATTTTAGAGATTTTGTAATTGCTATAGCAAAAGAACCTGCAATGCTAAGCTATTTAAACAACCAACAAAATAGAAAAGGTAAACCTAATGAAAATTTTGCAAGGGAACTTATGGAGCTTTTTACGCTAGGAATAGGAGCCTATACAGAGAAAGATATTAAAGAATCTGCAAGAGCCTTTACGGGTTGGGGGCATACTTTTAAAGGAGAGTTTGTTTTGCGTAAGAAACAACATGATTTTGGGGAAAAAGAATTTTTTGGCGTAAAAGGTAATTTTAATGGGGAAGATATTATAGACTTAATTTTAAAAAGACCAGAATGCGCGCAGTTTATTGCTAAGAAAATATATCTCCATTTTGTTAATGATATTCCTAATGAAGGCAGAATAGAGGAGTTGGCAATTGTTTTTAGAGAAAACTATAATATAGAAGAAGTAATGCGTCACCTTTTTATGGCCAATTGGTTTTATGAAAAGGATGTGATAGGTCAAAAAATTAAATCTCCTATAGATTTATTAGTACAATTGAAAAGAACCATACCTTTTTCTTTTAAAAAACCAAATGAGTTTCTGTATATACAGCGTTTGTTGGGGCAGGTTTTGTTAGAACCCCCTAATGTAGCGGGTTGGTCTGAGGGTAGAAATTGGATAGATTCTAACACTATGATGGTTCGATTAAAATTACCTTCTGTTTTGTTTATGAATGGCACAATAGCCTTTGATGTTAAAGGGGAATTCGAAGATAGTTTTGAGGAGTTTAATAAGAAAAAATCTAATTTTAATAGAAGACTTACAGTAACAAAAAACTGGGAAGTGTTTCATGAAAATTATGGGCATTTAAATTATGAGGAGTTGTATCATAACTTAATAAGTACTACAACAAACAAAGGTACTCAGGAGTTTTTACAAAGTTTAAAAAAGACAAATAAGCAGGAGTTCTGTGTGCAATTAATGTCATTACCGGAATATCAATTATGCTAAAAAAAAGAAACTATGAAAAGAAGAGACTTTTTAAAAAATAGTGGTTTAGCAAGCACAGCTTTATTTGTGCCAAGTTTTGTGCAAGCTTATGAAACTACAGATGTTACTCCTAGAGATAAGAAAATAGTAATCCTACAGTTATCAGGAGGTAATGATGGTCTAAATACTTTGGTGCCGTATACAAATGATATATATTATAAGAATAGAAATACAATAGCTAGAAACAAGCATGAAGTATTAGCAATAAATGATACGCATGGTTTTCATGAAAGCTTAGCCGATTTTAAGTCTTTGTATGATGCAGGTTATGTGAGTGTTATAAATAATGTAGGGTATCCTAACCCAAGTAGGTCTCATTTTAGAGCTACCGATATTTGGCATACCGCTAGCGGTTCTGGAGAATATTTAAAAACAGGTTGGGTAGGTAGGTATTTAGCCGAAGTAAGTAAAAAACCTTTAGGAGCTATAGAAGTAGATGATACTTTGTCTTTATTAATGAAAGGAAAAACTATTAATGGGATAGCAACTAAAGACGCTTCTCTTTTTTATAAAACAACTAAGGATGCATATTTTGGTAAAATGCTAGATAAATATACAGCTTCCCATTTAAGCGAACATAATTTAGGCTACTTATATAAAACAGTTGTAGATGCTAAGTCTTCTGTAGCTCAGATATATGAAAAAACTAAAGTCTATTCTTCTTCTCAAGAATATCCGAATAATGCTTTTGGAAAACAATTAAAGACTATCTCAGAATTTATTAACTCAGGTCTAGAAACGCAAGTATATTATGCAAGCCTTGGCGGTTTTGATACACATGCAAATCAATTAAATTCTCAGAAAAGACTTTTAGATGTGTACTCTAAAGGGATAGCAACTTTTGTAAAAGATTTAAAGGAAACAGGTGCTTTTAAGGATACTATTATTGTAACTTTTTCTGAATTTGGTAGAAGATTAAAGCAAAACGCGGCTAAAGGTACCGATCATGGTGCTGCTAATATGGTTTTTTTATTAGGAGAAAACCTTAAGCATCCAGGAATGTATAATAAGCCAGATAATTTGTTAAACTTAGATAGTAATGGAGATTTAATATATGAGGTTGATTTTAGAAATATTTATGCCTCTCTTATTAAAGAATGGTTGGAAACAGAACCTAGTTCTATCCTAAACGGAAAATTTAAAACCTTAGATCTTGTATAAGAGATTGTTTAAATAATGTAGTATTTTTGATGTATTAAAATAAAGCAGTAAAAAATGGCAGATTTATCACAACAAGAATGGGAAGAACAATTAGAAAAAGATGATAATGCTTTTATCTTAGATGTAAGAACTCCTGAAGAAGTAGAAGAAGGTTATATTCCTAATTCTACAAATATAGATATATATTTAGGACACGATTTTTTGACAGAGGTAGAAAAATTAGATAAAACAAAGAACTTTTATGTGTATTGCCGTTCAGGTAACCGTAGTGGGCAAGCTTGTGCTATTATGAATAGTATAGGTTTTGAAAATACCTATAATTTAGTAGGTGGTTTTATGAACTGGGAAGGTGAAGTTGCGGAATAAGTAAAAAGGATTTAGTAAATTAAACCCGCTTTTAAGTGGGTTTTTTTATGACCAACACTCAGATTTTTATTAAAAATACATGCAAGAAGATTTATTACACTTTGTTTGGAAACATAAAAAAATACCAACAACTAATTTAAAGACAACAGATGGCGTACCGGTAACTGTTGTAAAAATAGGGCAGCATAATCATAAAGAAGGGCCAGATTTTTTTAATGCCCAAGTTCGTGTGGGGGAACAGTTGTGGGTTGGTAATGTAGAAATACACCTGAAATCATCAGACTGGTATGCGCATAATCATGAGGTAGATGATAATTATAATTCTGTAATACTTCATGTAGTTTGGGAAGATGATGTTTCTGTTTTTAGGAATGACAATAGTAAAATACCAACTTTAGAGTTAAAAACATATATAGAAGAGAAGCTTTTAATAAATTATGAGAATATATTTAATGCTACAGATGCTAAGTTTATAAATTGTGAAAAAGATATTAATGGAGTAGATGATTTTGTAGTCAATAATTGGCTAGAACGTTTGTTTTTTGAGCGTTTAGAGCAAAAAACAGAGGTGATAAAAGAACTCTTAAAAAAATCTAATAACGATTGGGAATATGTACTTTTTATTATGCTTTTAAAGAGTTTTGGGCTAAAAATTAATGGGGATTCTTTTTTTAGTTTACAGAAGAGTCTAAATGCATCTACAGTGTCTAAACTTAAAAATAATGACTTTCAGCTAGAGAGTGTGTTATATGGTTTGTTGGGACTTTTAGAAAAAAAAGACTGTGTAGATGTTTATTATATTAAACTAAAAAAGGAATATGAGTTTCTTAAAAATAAGCTAGAACTTAGTGAGGTAGGTATAGAAAAACCTCATTTTTTTAAACTTAGACCGCCTAATTTCCCAACAATAAGGCTTTCTCAATTTGCAAGTATGTATGGGGAACATCAAAATTTATTTTCAAAACTAATAAGCGAAACATCTTTAGAAGATTTGTATACTATTTTTACTGTTAGTGCTAGTGAATATTGGGATACGCACTACAGTTTTGGAAAGGAAAGTAAAAAAAGCAAAAAGAAAATAACTAAAAAGTTTATAGATTTAATAGTAATAAATACTATTATCCCCTTTAAATTTTATTATGCAAAAAGTCTTCGAAAAGATGTAAATGAAGAGCTGCTTAATATTATTTCAAAAATAGATACAGAAGATAATTCTAGAATAAATAACTTTAAAAAAAGAGGTGTAACTGTACCATCTGCAAAAGATAGTCAAGCTTTATTGCAGTTGTACAACGGTTATTGTACAAAAAATAAATGTTTACAATGTGCAATAGGAGTAAATTTATTAAAAGGAAATACCTAATTTTAAAGCATGAATTTTTTTTATAAAATCTTATATTTTTTCCAGAAACGAGGTTTTGAAGTATGTGGTCGTATTGCGGACCGTTTAGGTATAAGAGCAAGAGTGGTACGCACTTCATTTATATATGTAACTTTTGTAACTCTGGGCTTTGGTTTTGCGTTATATTTATTTGTTGCTTTTTGGTTAAAAATTAAAGATTTAGTATACACTAAAAGAACTTCTGTTTTTGATTTATAATTATGATAAAGCTTTTTAAGTCTAAATTTTATTTAGCACTAACATTAATGTTGGTAGTGTTTGTTTTTGGCGTGTTTGGTTATCGTTATATATCAGGTTTTTCTTGGGTAGATGCTTGTTATATGACAATAATAACAGTGACTACGGTTGGTTTTTCTGAAGTACAACCTTTAGACATGCAAGGAAAAATATTCACAATATTTTTAATTATATCTAGCGTATTTATTTTTGCTTTTGCAATTTCTGTAATTACAGAGTATATTTTAAGTAGAAACTCCGAACAACTTTTAAAAAAGAAAAAAGTGAAAAATACTATTAAAAAAATGTCTAACCATGTTGTAGTTTGCGGTTATGGTAGAAACGGAAGGCAAGCTGCAGAAAGATTAAGAGCGTATAAAAAGCCGTTTTTGGTAATAGAAAAGGATAAAGAAATTATTGAAAAACATGAAGAAGATGTTTTATTTGTAGAGGGAGATGCTAATGATGATGAGGTACTATTAGAAGCGGGTATAGATCGTGCACAGTATTTAATAGTAACACTTCCAGACGATGCCGCAAATTTATTTGTAGTGCTCTCCGCAAGACAAATAAATAAAAAGTTATATATAATTAGTAGGGCTTCTTTGGTAACTTCTCAGAAAAAACTTCAGTTGGCAGGAGCAAACCAAGTAATAATGCCAGATAAAATTGGAGGGGATCATATGGCATCTTTAGTTGTAATGCCAGATCTAATAACTTTTATGGATAAACTTTCAACAGAAGGGGAGCATACTACTAATTTAGAAGAAGTTGCAATTGAAGATTTTGCGGATCAAGTAGATTGTAATTCATTGAGGGACTTAGATTTAAGAAGAAAAACAGGGTGCACAATTATTGGCTATATAGCGCCAGATGGGGAATATATTATAAACCCAGAAGCAGATATGAAGTTGCAGCCAAAAAGCAAAGTAATAGTATTAGGAAGACCAGAACAGATAAAAAAACTAAACAATATGTTTCATATTGAATAATATTATTTTAGTATAATATTTGATTACGGGCATAATTTTTAGGATATTGCTTGCCGACTAATTAATTCATTAAAAATAACTCAAATATTATGAAGTATAAACTTCTGGCATTTCTTGCCTTTTTTTCACCATTATTAGCTATGGCCCAAGAGGTCGGGATGGATCAAAAAATAGATCAAGCTTTTAAACCAGTTTCCGATTTCTTTTCCGCAGTAATATTTTTCCCTGTATTTGGTGTTCCATTTGTTTTAATACTACTTGTAATGAGTGCTTTGTTTTTTACTTTATATTTTGGTTTTCCAAATATTAGGTATTTTGGAAAAGCAATAAATGTAGTAAGAGGTAAATATGATGAAGTAGATCATCATGGTGTAGAAAAATCGGATGTTAATATCATTGATGGTGATATTATGGATACGATAGAGGACGAAAGTAGAGAGGGAGAAGTAACACATTTTCAGGCTTTAGCAACTGCTGTATCTGGTACAGTAGGTAATGGTAATATTGCAGGTGTAGCTTTAGCAATTGCATTAGGAGGCCCAGGCGCTACTTTTTGGATGATAATTTGTGGACTCTTAGGAATGTCTTCAAAATTTGTGGAATGTACATTAGGAGTGCAATATAGAGATGTGGGAGAAGATGGTACTGTTTATGGAGGACCAATGTATTATATAAGTAAAGGACTTAAAGAAAGAGGGTATACGGTTTTAGGTAAAATAGCAGCAGCAATGTTTGCTATTTTTTGTATAGGAGGTTCTTTTGGTGGTGGTAATGCAGCGCAATCTAACCAAGCTACTATTGTGATAAAGGAATTAATGGGCTTAACAAGTTCTAGTGCAGGAGCAATAATTGGTGTTATTTTAGCAATTTTAGTGGGTATCATTATAATTGGTGGTATTAAAAGAATTGCACAGGTGACAGAGAAAGTAGTGCCTTTTATGGCAGTAATGTATTTAATTGCGTGCTTATATATAATTTTAAGTAATTTCTCTTTAATAGATGATGCTTTTGGATTAATACTATCGGAAGCTTTTAACCCTACTGCAATTGGAGTGGGAAGTTTAATTGGAGTGTTATTGGTAGGATTTAAAAGAGCAGCCTTTTCTAATGAAGCTGGGGCAGGTTCTGCTTCTATAGCACATTCTGCTGTTAAGACAAAATATTCAGCATCAGAAGGTTTGGTTGCATTATTAGAACCTTTTATAGATACGGTTGTAATTTGTACAATGACAGCTTTAGTAATTGTTATTTTTAATTTTGGAGGTTTCTTTGAGTATGGAGGTGAAGGTTCTGTTATGATTAATGGCGTGGCGTATGAAGGAGCTGGAATAACCTCTATGGCATTTGCGCAATATATTCCTTACTCAAATGTATTCTTAACTGTAGCAGTTGTTTTATTTGCAGTTTCTACAATGATATCTTGGTCTTATTATGGATTACAATCATGGAAGTTTTTATTCGGAAGAGGAAAAACAGCTGATATGGTTTATAAATTACTTTTCTTAACCTTTATAATTATTGGAGCAGCAGCAAGTATGAAATCTATTTGGGATTTCTCAGATGCTATGATTTTTGCTATGGTATTCCCTAATATGGTAGGTTTATTTTTCTTATTCCCTGTTGTTAAAAAAGAACTAGGTAGATATTTAAGTGCTATTAAGGAGGCTAAATTGTAAACAATACTCTTATTTTGAAAAATATAAAATCCCGCATTCAGTTTTCTAAACAAGAACAAAGTGGGATTTTCTTTTTGTTATTATTTATTGTTTTGCTTCAGGGTGGGTATTATTTGTATGATAAAAATTATTCAAAACCCCTAGAAGATAAATTTGTTTTAAATCTTTCGGAGCAGAATAAATTAGACCTTTTAAAGAAGGGTGTAGCTAATAAAAAATCTATAATACATCCTTTTAATCCCAACTTTATTTCAGACTATAAAGGATATACACTAGGAATGTCTGTTGATGAAATTAATCGTTTACATACATATAGAAAAACAAATAAGTATGTAAATACTGCAATAGAGTTTCAGCAAGTAACCAAAATTTCAGATTCTCTTCTTAAGAGAATACAACCTTATTTTAAATTTCCAGAATGGAAACAAGAAAAAACAAAGGAGTTATTTGTATCAAAAAAGGACAAAAAATCTGACTATATTAAAAAATATAAAGATTTAAATATAGCTACTTCTGTAGATTTAAGAGAAGTATATGGGATAGGAGAAGTTCTATCTAAAAGAATAGTTAAATACAGGAAAAAGCTTGGAGGTTTTTCTAATAATAATCAAATCTATAAGGTTTATGGCTTAAAGCCAGATGTAGCCAATAGACTTTTAGAGAAATTCCAAGTATTAAAAGCTTCGAATATTAAGAACTAAATTTAAAACTGTGTCAACTTTGTTATTCGATTAAAAATTATCATATGTATAATTTACAGTAATATAAGAGGTTTTTTTTACGTATTATTTATTTTTAATGCTTTATTTTTTAATATATGATAAAAAATAAAGACTTTCAGTTGTTATGAGATTCGTAAAATTAAGTTATATTTGGAACTCAAATAAGAATTTTTTGTATTGTAAATTAAGGCATGGATAAAAGATATTTTAGTGAAGAACACGAGTTGTTTCGTGAGAGTCTAAAAAGTTTTCTAAAAAAAGAAGTTGTTCCTCATGTAGATAAATGGGAGAAAGATGGTGTAATTGAACGCTTTATCTGGAAAAAATTCGGAGACATGGGTTATTTTGGTTTAACCTACCCAAGTCAATATGGCGGTTTAGAGTTAGATTTATTTTATACGGTTATTTTCTTAGAGGAACTGCAGAAAATAAATTCTGTTGGTTTTGCTGCTGCAATGTGGGCGCATATGTATTTAGCAATGACCCATTTAAATAAAGAAGGGGATGAGCGTATAAAACAAGAATATTTAGCGTCTAGTATTTCAGGAGAAAAAATAGGTTGTTTGTGTATATCGGAACCTTTTGGAGGGTCAGATGTTTCAGGAATGAGGACTAATGCAGTAAAAGAAGGAGATTATTATATATTAAATGGTTCTAAAACTTTTATAACCAATGGTGTTTATAGTGATTATTTAGTGGTGGCTGCTAAGACCTCTCCAGAATTAGGTAATAAAGGTATAAGTATGTTATTGGTGGATAGAGAAACTCTAGGGGTCTCTGCAACTAAATTAGATAAATTAGGGTGGAGAGCATCAGATACTGGAGAAATAGCTTTTGATAATGTAAAAGTTCCTGTAGCTAATTTGTTAGGGGAAGAGGATAAAGGTTTTTCTTATATAATGCAGCATTTTTCATTAGAGCGTTTAATTATGGCAATTAATGCGCATGCTCGTGCAGAATATGCTTTAGATTATGCAATAAATTATATGTCAGAAAGAACTGCATTTGGAAAAAAAATAAATGAGTTTCAGGCTTTAAGGCATAAAATGGTAGAAAGAACTGCCGAAATGGAGATGTGTAAAGAGTATAATTACTCTGTAACCTATAAGTTAAGTCGTGGAGAATATGTAGTTAAAGAAGCTACAATGTCTAAATTATTATCAACAAAAATGGCAGATGAGGTAATATACGATTGCCTTCAAATGCTTGGCGGCTACGGTTTTATGGAAGAGTATCCTATGGCTAGATTGCTTAGAGATAGTAGGTGTGGCCCAATAGGTGGGGGTACGTCAGAAATATTAAAAGAAATATTATCAAAAATAATCATAGATAAAAAAACATATAAACCTGCAGTGGAGGTTTAATTTAAATAAAATAATAATAAGGTTTGTTATGTAAATATAAATAGTATATTTGCACCCTTAATCACAAAAGAGAGGAGGTAGTAGCATATGTTAATTATACCAATTAAAGAAGGAGAAAACATAGATAGAGCTTTAAAGCGTTTTAAGCGAAAGTTCGATAAAACTGGAACAATGCGTCAGTTAAGAAAGCGTCAACAATTTACAAAGCCATCTGTAGCTCGTAGAGCGCAAATACAGAAAGCTCAGTATATTCAAGGTTTAAGAGATCAAGAAGAAGTTTAGGTCTGTAAATCTGTTTAGATATTTAAAATCCTGCTATTAGCAGGATTTTTTTATGGATTAATTTTAAATTATATACTAACTTTGAGAGTATGTTGATAACTCCTTTTTTAGATTATTTAGGTTTAGAAAAAAAATATTCTGTCCACACTGTTTTGGCATATAAGAAAGACATTCAGGAATTTATATCCTTTTGTGAGGAGGAATATGCTGTTACAGATGTAGTGCATATAGAGTATAAAGTTATTCGTAGTTGGGTTGTTTATTTAAGTGAAAAGAAAATTTCTAATAGAACAATAAATAGAAAAATAGCATCTTTAAAAGCATATTATAAATTTCTTCAAAAAGTAGGAGACATAAAGGTATCGCCATTAGTAAAACATAGGGCTTTGAAAGTTTCAAAAAAAATAGAAGTTCCGTTTTCAGAGGTAGAAATGGAGCAAATGCTGTCGCAAATTACTTTTAACGAAGGTTTTGAGGGTGTTAGAGATAAATTAATAATAGATGTATTGTATGCGACTGGAATGCGTAGAGCGGAGCTTGTAAATTTAAAACTTTCAGATTTAGATTTAAAGCAAGGTGTTCTTAGGGTTTTAGGGAAAAGAAAAAAAGAAAGAATAATCCCTTTATTATCAAAAACCATAAAGTTATTTAATGTATATCTAGAGGAGAGAAATACTTTAACAAAAATTAACGATTCGGAGTATCTTTTTCTTTTAAAGTCGGGCAATAAAATCTATGAAACTTTTGTTTATAGAATAATAAATGGGTATTTTAGTAAGGTGTCTTCTAAAGTAAAAAAGAGTCCGCATATATTAAGGCACACTTTTGCAACACATTTGTTAAATAAAGGCGCAGATTTAAATGCGGTAAAAGAATTACTAGGTCACTCAAGCTTGGCATCGACTCAAGTTTATACCCACAATGGTATAGAGGAATTAAAAAAAGTGCATTCTAAAGCGCATCCTAGAGGAAAAAAATAATAGTACTTAATTGTTTAACTTTTTAAAATAATATTCTATGAAAGTAAATGCACAATCCGTGAACTTTAATGCAGATAAGTCTCTAATACATTTTGTACAAAGTAGGTTAGATAAGCTAGAAACTTTTTATGATAAGGTCATAAGTTCAGAAGTTTTTTTAAAATTAGATAATAATAAATTGAAAGAAAATAAGATTGTAGAGATAAAATTGAATATACCTAAAGATAATTTTGTGGTAAAAAAGCAATGTAAATCTTTTGAAGAAGCTGTTGATTCTGCATGTAATTCACTGGAAAGAAGGCTAATAAAAAAGAAGCAAAAAATAAGAGCACAAGCTTAGTTAAATTTTTTTCATTTTTTGTTTTGTTTAAACAAAAAAACGTATACATTTGCAGTCCGTTAGAAATAGCGGACTTTTTTATAGCTAAAAAAGTATAAAAAGCCGATGTAGCTCAGCTGGCTAGAGCAGCTGATTTGTAATCAGCAGGTCGTGGGTTCGAGTCCCTCCATCGGCTCTTTAAAAAGTTCTTTAAATAATGGTTTGGGGAGATACTCAAGCGGCCAACGAGGGCAGACTGTAAATCTGCTGACTACGTCTTCGCAGGTTCGAATCCTGCTCTCCCCACAAAAAATTTTAGAAAGTACTTTTAAAAGGTTACTTTTGCAAAGCTAAAATCAAAATTAGCTTTTAAGTAAAAGATTATTTTAAAATAGTTTTTTGAAATTTTGAAAATGTTGTAATTTTGCTTTCTGAATTTTTTCAAGAAGTAAATAAGCGGGAGTAGCTCAGTTGGTAGAGCGTCAGCCTTCCAAGCTGAATGTCGCCGGTTCGAACCCGGTCTCCCGCTCAAAACATAAGAAACAGAACAGCCATGGGTTGCTTCTGTTTTTTGTGTAATAAACACCTTTAATGGGCTTTGGTTGTTTAAGGTGTTAAATTGAGCACTTTACGCCGGTGTAGCTCAGGGGTAGAGCGTTTCCTTGGTAAGGAAGAGGTCACGAGTTCAAATCTCGTCATTGGCTCATTTTGAAGATAAAATTTGTACACTAATATAAACTAAAGATTAAAATTCATTAAACATGGCAAAGGAAACTTTCGATCGTTCCAAACCGCACTTAAATATAGGTACTATTGGACACGTAGATCACGGTAAAACTACATTAACTGCTGCTATTACTACAGTATTAGCAAATGCAGGTCTTTCTGAATTAAGAAGTTTCGATTCTATCGATAACGCTCCTGAAGAAAAAGAAAGAGGTATTACAATTAATACATCGCACGTAGAATATGCTACTGCAAATCGTCACTACGCACACGTAGATTGTCCTGGTCACGCCGATTATGTTAAGAACATGGTAACTGGTGCTGCTCAAATGGATGGTGCTATATTGGTTGTTGCTGCTACAGATGGTCCAATGCCACAAACACGTGAGCACATTTTATTAGGTCGTCAGGTAGGTATTCCAAGAATAGTTGTATTCATGAATAAAGTGGATATGGTTGATGATGAGGAGCTTTTAGAGCTTGTTGAGATGGAAGTAAGAGAATTACTTTCTTTCTATGAGTATGATGGTGATAATGGGCCTGTTGTTGCTGGTTCTGCTTTAGGTGCGCTTAACGGTGAGCAAAAGTGGGTTGATACAGTAATGAAATTAATGGAAGAGGTTGATGCTTGGATTGAGTTGCCAAAGAGAGATGTTGATAAAGATTTCTTAATGCCAATTGAAGATGTATTTACAATTACTGGTCGTGGAACTGTTGCTACAGGTCGTATCGAAACTGGTGTTGCTAATACTGGAGACGCTGTTGATATTATTGGTATGGGTGCAGAAAAATTAGCTTCTACAATTACAGGGGTTGAGATGTTCCGTAAGATATTAGATAGAGGTGAAGCTGGTGATAATGTTGGTATCTTATTAAGAGGTATTGAAAAGACTGATATTAAAAGAGGTATGGTAATCTGTAAGCCAGGTTCTGTAACTCCACATGCTAAATTTGAAGCTGAGGTTTATATCCTTAAAAAAGAAGAAGGTGGTCGTCATACGCCATTCCATAATAACTATCGTCCTCAGTTCTATGTAAGAACAACGGATGTAACAGGTACAATTAATCTTCCTTCTGGAGTAGAGATGGTTATGCCTGGTGATAACCTTACTATTACTGTTGAGTTATTATCTCCAATTGCATTAAGCGTAGGATTACGTTTTGCAATACGTGAAGGTGGTAGAACAGTAGGAGCTGGTCAGGTAACTAAGATTTTAGATTAAAATAATTTATAGTTTTACATTATAAGGTGTCCGCCATTGGCGGATACCTTTCAGTGTAAAATACACACGGTTGTAGCTCAGTTGGTAGAGCACTGGTCTCCAAAACCAGGTGTCGGGAGTTCGAGTCTCTCCTGCCGTGCAAATTGTAAAAGAAATATTTATTTCTTTTTTCTAATCAAACTGAAAAAAATAATATAGCTATGTTGTCATACATAAAAGAGTCTATTGAGGAGCTAAAAAATAATGTCACACTGCCTCCGCGTTCGGAGTCATCGAACCTTATGGTGGTAGTTGCGGTATTTTCAATTTTGTTCGCATTAGCTACTTGGGGTGTAGACTCTGCTTTAAGTAAGTTGGTTCAGTTGTATTTTAATAATGTTTTAAACTAAGCTCAATCATGTCTGAAGTTTTAGAGAAGAAGTGGTATGTGGTAAGAGCTGTTAGTGGGCAAGAGCATAAAATAAAAGGATATATCGAAAGTGAGGTTACTCGTTTAGGTTTTTCTGATTATTTAGAAGATGTTTTGGTTCCAACGGAGAAAGTTATTCAGATTAGAAACGGAAAAAAAATTAATAAGGAAAGAGTGTATTTTCCTGGTTACATCATGATCAAAGCTAATTTAGGTGGAGAGATGATTCATATTATTAGATCTATTACCAATGTTATTGGTTTTTTAGGAGAAACTAAAGGAGGTGATCCTGTTCCGCTTAGAAAATCTGAAGTAAATAGAATGTTAGGTAAAGTGGATGAGTTAACTGTGAATACAGATAGCGTTGCAATACCTTTTGTTTTTGGAGAAACAGTGAAAGTAATAGATGGTCCTTTTAATGGTTTTAACGGTACAGTTGAAAAAATTAATGAGGAAAAACGTAAACTTGAGGTAATGGTTAAGATTTTTGGAAGAAAAACACCATTAGAATTAAGTTACATGCAAGTAGAAAAAATTTAATTTAATAATTTGTTACATATTTAAAAGTAGTATCGCTTCCACTGGTACACTTTCAATTTAATTAAAAACAATGGCAAAAGAAGTAGGTAAAGTAGTTAAACTACAAGTTAGGGGAGGTGCAGCGAATCCATCGCCACCGGTTGGACCCGCCTTAGGTGCTGCCGGTGTTAACATAATGGAGTTCTGTAAGCAGTTTAATGCTCGTACACAGGATAAACCAGGTAAAGTATTACCAGTTGTTATCACCGTATACAAGGATAAATCGTTTGATTTTATTGTAAAAACACCACCAGCGGCAGTTCAGCTATTGGAAGCAGCTAAGATTAAAAAAGGATCTGGCGAACCTAACAGAGTAAAATCAGGTAATGTAACTTGGGACCAGGTTAAGGCGATAGCCGAAGACAAAATGGTAGATTTAAATGCATTTACTGTAGAATCAGCAATGAGCATGATCGCAGGAACGGCAAGATCTATGGGTTTAAAAGTTGCAGGTAAAAGACCTTTTTAAAATCTTAAAAGCAATTTAAATGGCAAAGTTAACAAAGAACCAAAAGGAGGCTCGTGCTAAAATAGAAAAAGATAAACTTTATTCTGTTGATGAGGCGTCTGCTTTAGTAAAAGAAATTACCAAAACAAAATTTGATGCATCTATAGATTTAGCTGTTCGTTTGGGTGTAGATCCAAGAAAAGCAAATCAAATGGTTCGTGGGGTTGTTACACTTCCACACGGAACGGGTAAAGATGTAAAAGTTTTAGCTTTGGTTACTCCAGATAAAGAAGCCGAAGCTACAGCAGCTGGTGCAGATTATGTTGGATTAGATGAATATTTGACAAAAATAAAAGCGGGTTGGACAGATGTTGATGTAATTATCACAATGCCAAGCGTAATGGGAAAATTAGGTCCTTTAGGACGAGTATTAGGTCCAAGAGGTTTAATGCCTAACCCAAAAACAGGTACTGTTACTATGGATGTGGCTAAAGCAGTTACAGAAGTAAAAGCAGGTAAAATAGATTTTAAAGTTGATAAGACTGGTATAGTGCATACGGCAATTGGAAAGGCATCTTTCTCTGCTGATAAAATTGCAGGAAACTGTAAAGAGTTATTAGATACTTTAAATAAATTGAAACCAACGGCTTCTAAAGGTGTGTATATTAAATCAATATTCATGTCTAGTACAATGAGTCCTAGTGTTCAATTAGACCCAAAAACAGTTTAATTAACTGGTAGTTTAAAAATTTAATTATGACAAGAGAAGAAAAAGCAAACGTTATACAAGATTTGACTACGCAGTTAGGAGATAGTTCTACTATTTATTTAGCAGATATCTCTGGTCTTGATGCAGTTACTACTTCTGATTTAAGAAGAGCGTGTTTCAAGGCAGATATTAGACTGGCAGTAGTTAAAAATACATTGCTTGCAAAAGCAATGGAGGCTTCTGATAGAGAATTTGGAGAACTTCCTGAGGTACTTAAAGGGAATACTTCTTTAATGTTTTCTGAAGTAGGAAATGCGCCTGCAAAATTAATAAAGAATTTCAGAAAAAAATCTGATAGACCTTTATTAAAAGGTGCTTTCGTAGAAGAAGCAGTTTATATTGGTGATGAGAATTTGGATGCTTTAGTTAGCATTAAGTCTAAAGAAGAAATGATTGGAGAGATTATAGGATTATTACAATCTCCTGCTAAGAATGTTATTTCTGGACTTAAATCAGGTGGTGGTAAACTGGCTGGTATCCTTAAAACATTATCAGAGAAATAGTACGCACTAAAAACAATTATATTTTAAAAATTTATTAAACGATAGTAAAAATGGCAGATTTAAAAGATTTCGCAGAACAATTAGTTAATCTTACTGTAAAAGAAGTAAACGAATTAGCTGATATATTAAAAGATGAATACGGTATAGAGCCTGCAGCTGCTGCAGTTGCTGTTGCTGCTGGTGGAGCTGCTGCTGGTGGTGAAGCTGCTGAAGAAAAATCAGAATTTGATGTAATATTAAAAGCCGCTGGTGGTTCTAAATTAGCAGTTGTAAAATTAGTTAAGGAATTAACTGGTTTAGGTTTAAAAGATGCTAAAGATATCGTTGATAGCGCACCAAAAGCAATTAAAGAAGGTGTTTCTAAAGACGAAGCTGAAGGAATTAAAAATTCATTAGAAGAAGCAGGAGCAGAAGTTGAGCTTAAATAATAGCAACAACATATAGCACTTATGGTTTAGGTCTTTTCGCAATTTGCGCTTAGACCTAAGCCTTTTTTATATATTATGTATATTAGGTAATATACAACCCATTTAGTATTCACGATCAAAATACTGTCCATAGATGTTCAAAAATCAGACTCAGAGAATTAATTTTGCATCCGCTAAGAACACTCCGGAATATCCAGATTTCTTGGATATTCAGATTAAATCATTTCAAGATTTCTTTCAACTTGAAACTAAATCTGATCAAAGAGGAGATGAAGGATTATACAATACCTTCATGGAAAATTTTCCAATAACTGATACTAGAAATCAGTTTGTATTGGAATTTTTAGATTATTTTATAGACCCACCTAGATATTCAATTCAAGAATGTATTGAGCGTGGACTTACTTACAGTGTGCCTTTAAAGGCTAGACTTAAATTATATTGTACAGATCCAGAACATGAGGATTTTGAAACAATTGTACAGGATGTTTACTTAGGTACTATACCTTACATGACACCTAGTGGTACATTTGTTATAAATGGTGCAGAAAGAGTTGTTGTATCTCAGTTACACCGTTCTCCAGGGGTATTCTTTGGACAATCTTTTCACGCAAATGGAACTAAGCTTTATTCTGCAAGAGTAATACCTTTTAAAGGTTCTTGGATAGAATTTGCTACAGATATCAATGGCGTTATGTACGCTTATATTGATAGAAAGAAAAAATTACCTGTTACTACTTTATTTAGAGCAATTGGTTTTGAAAGAGATAAAGATATTTTAGAAATTTTTGACCTATCTGAGGAAGTAAAAGTTTCTACAGCAGGATTAAAAAAAGTATTAGGTCGTAAACTTGCGGCTAGAGTACTTAATACATGGCATGAAGATTTCGTTGATGAAGATACTGGTGAAGTTGTATCTATTGAAAGAAATGAAATAGTTTTAGATCGTGACACTATTCTTGAAAAAGATCATATTCAAGAAATTATGGATGCAGATGTTAAGACGGTATTATTGCATAAAGAAAATAATGCGCAGTCTGATTATGCAATTATTCATAACACACTACAGAAAGATCCAACAAACTCTGAAAAAGAAGCTGTTGAACATATATACCGTCAATTACGTAATGCAGAACCGCCAGATGAGGAAACTGCAAGAGGTATAATTGATAAATTATTCTTCTCTGATCAACGTTATAACTTAGGTGAAGTTGGTCGTTATAGAATGAACAAAAAATTACAGTTAGATATTGGAATGGATAAGCAAGTCTTAACCAAAGAAGATATTATAACTATTATCAAATATTTAATTGAGTTAATTAACTCAAAAGCAGAGATTGATGATATTGATCACCTTTCTAACCGTCGTGTACGTACCGTGGGAGAACAATTGTCATCTCAATTTGGAGTAGGTTTAGCTCGTATGGCAAGAACTATTCGCGAGCGTATGAATGTTCGTGATAATGAAGTCTTTACACCAATTGACTTGATTAATGCTAAAACATTATCTTCTGTAATTAACTCATTCTTTGGAACTAACCAGTTATCTCAGTTTATGGATCAAACAAATCCATTAGCAGAGATTACACACAAGCGTAGATTATCTGCTCTTGGACCTGGAGGTTTATCAAGAGAAAGAGCTGGTTTTGAAGTACGTGATGTTCACTATACACACTACGGAAGATTATGTCCTATTGAAACACCAGAAGGACCAAACATTGGTCTTATATCTTCTTTAGCAGTTTTTGCAAAAGTTAACCCAATGGGGTTCTTAGAAACGCCATACCGTAAGGTAACAGATTCTAAAGTTGATATTGAAGAGTTTAGGTACCTAAGTGCAGAAGAGGAAGAAGGAATGAAAATTGCGCAAGCAAATATTCCTTTAAAAGAAGATGGTACAATAGATACAGAAAAAGTAATTGCAAGAGAAGAAGGAGATTTTCCAGTTGTAGATCCATCAGAAATACAATATACTGATGTTGCACCTAATCAAATTGCATCTATATCTGCATCTTTAATTCCATTCTTAGAACATGATGATGCCAACCGTGCATTAATGGGGTCTAACATGATGCGTCAGGCTGTGCCATTATTAAAGCCACAATCTCCGATTGTAGGTACTGGTTTAGAGCGTCAAGTAGCATCAGATTCTAGAGTATTAATAAATGCTGAAGGGGCAGGTGTTGTTGAGTATGTTGATTCTCAGAAAATTACTGTAAAGTACGATCGTACAGATGATGAGAGACTAGTTAGTTTTGAAGAAGATTCCAAGACCTACAAATTAGTTAAGTTTAGAAAAACAAACCAAGGAACAAGTATTAACCTTAAACCTATTGTTCAAAAAGGAGATAGAGTTAATAAAGGACAAGTACTTTGTGAAGGATATGCAACTGAAAAAGGAGAATTAGCATTAGGTAGAAACTTAGTGGTAGCATTTATGCCTTGGAAAGGATATAACTTTGAGGATGCAATTGTAATTTCTGAAAAAGTTGTTCGTGAGGATGTATTTACATCAATACACGTAGATGAATATTCTTTAGATGTTCGTGATACCAAATTAGGAGCTGAAGAATTAACACATGATATTCCAAATGTTTCGGAAGAAGCAACAAAAGATTTGGATGAAAATGGTATGATTCGTATTGGAGCAGAGGTTAAGCCTGGTGACATACTTATTGGTAAAATTACACCAAAAGGAGAATCAGATCCAACTCCTGAAGAAAAATTACTACGTGCAATATTCGGGGATAAAGCTGGAGATGTAAAAGATGCTTCATTAAAAGCGTCACCATCTTTAAGAGGTGTTGTAATTGAAAAGAAATTATTCTCTAGGTCTATAAAAGATAAGCGTAAGCGTTCTGAAGATAAAGAAGCAATTTCTAAATTAGAATTAGAATACGAAGTAAAGTTTCAACAACTAAAAGATATCTTAATTGAAAAATTATTTATCATAGTTAATGGGAAAACATCACAAGGAGTATTGAACGATTTAGGGGAAGAGGTTTTACCAAAAGGTAAAAAATATACCATGAAGATGTTAAATGCTGTAGATGATTTTGCACACTTAGTTGGTGGAAGCTGGACTACAGATAAAGATACAAATGCACAATTAGCAGATTTATTACATAACTATAAGATTAAGTTAAATGATCTTCAGGGTAACCTAAGAAGAGATAAGTTTACCATATCTGTAGGAGATGAATTGCCAGCAGGTATTATCAAATTAGCTAAAGTTTATGTTGCTAAAAAACGTAAATTAAAAGTTGGTGATAAAATGGCGGGACGTCACGGAAATAAAGGTATTGTTTCTCGTATAGTACGTCATGAAGATATGCCATTCTTAGAAGATGGAACACCAGTAGATATTGTATTAAATCCGCTAGGGGTACCTTCTCGTATGAACATTGGTCAAATTTATGAGACTGTATTAGGTTGGGCAGGACTTAAACTTGGTAAAAAGTTTGGAACTCCAATTTTTGATGGAGCTACTTTAGATCAAATTAATGCATATACAGATGAAGCAGGTATTCCAAGATTTGGACATACATACCTTCATGATGGTGGTACAGGTCAGCGTTTTGACCAGCCAGCAACAGTAGGTGTAATCTATATGTTAAAATTAGGACATATGGTAGATGATAAAATGCACGCTCGTTCTATAGGACCATACTCTTTAATAACACAACAACCATTAGGTGGTAAAGCACAATTTGGTGGTCAACGTTTTGGAGAAATGGAAGTATGGGCATTAGAAGCATATGGAGCATCTGCAACATTACGTGAAATATTGACTGTGAAGTCTGATGACGTTATAGGTAGAGCAAAAACATATGAATCTATTGTAAAAGGCGAAACAATGCCAGAACCTGGTTTACCAGAATCCTTTAACGTATTAATGCATGAACTTAAAGGTTTAGGTTTAGACATTAGATTAGAGGAATAAGTAAAAATCGATAAAACGATTTAAGAACACATTGTTAATTTAGTATCACCATTATATTATGGCTAGAATAAAAGATAATAACCCAATTAAAAGGTTCGATAAAATTTCCATCGGATTAGCATCTCCTGAAGCAATTTTAGGAGAGTCTAAAGGTGAAGTTTTAAAGCCTGAAACTATTAACTATAGAACTCACAAACCAGAGAGAGATGGTCTTTTCTGTGAGCGAATTTTTGGTCCTGTTAAGGATTATGAGTGTGCTTGTGGTAAATATAAAAGAATTCGTTACCGTGGTATTGTTTGTGACCGTTGTGGGGTAGAAGTAACAGAGAAAAAAGTACGTAGAGATAGAGTAGGGCACATTAATTTAGTTGTTCCTGTAGCGCATATCTGGTATTTCCGTTCTTTACCTAATAAGATTGGATACCTTCTTGGATTACCATCTAAGAAACTAGATATGATTATCTATTACGAGCGTTACGTGGTTATACAACCAGGTATAGCTAAAGGTCCAGAAGGAGAAGAAGTTAAGAAAATGGATTTCTTAACAGAAGAAGAGTATTTAAATATTGCTGAGGAATTACCGCAAGAAAATCAATATTTAGAAGATTCTGACCCAAATAAGTTTATTGCTAAAATGGGAGCGGAATGTCTTATAGATTTATTGGCTAGAATTGACTTAACGGAATTATCTTATGAGTTAAGACATAAAGCTAATACAGAGACTTCTAAGCAAAGAAAGACAGAAGCTTTAAAAAGACTTCAAGTTGTTGAAGCTTTAAGAGAATCTCAGGAAAATAGAGATAACAGACCAGAATGGATGATTATGAAAGTAATCCCTGTAATTCCACCAGAATTACGTCCATTAGTACCATTAGATGGCGGTCGTTTTGCAACATCAGATTTAAATGATTTATATAGAAGAGTTATTATCCGTAATAACCGTTTAAAGCGTTTAGTTGAAATTAAAGCTCCAGAAGTTATTCTTAGAAATGAGAAACGTATGCTTCAGGAATCTGTAGATTCTTTATTTGATAACACTCGTAAAGCATCCGCAGTAAAAACAGAATCTAACAGACCATTAAAATCTCTTTCAGATTCATTGAAAGGTAAGCAAGGTCGTTTCCGTCAAAACTTACTTGGTAAGCGTGTGGATTATTCTGCTCGTTCTGTAATTGTTGTAGGGCCAGAATTAAAATTATACGAATGTGGTCTTCCTAAAGATATGGCTGCGGAACTTTACAAGCCTTTTGTAATTCGTAAATTAATCGAAAGAGGAATTGTAAAAACAGTTAAATCTGCTAAGAAGATAATAGATAAAAAAGAACCTGTAGTTTGGGATATCTTGGAAAATGTTCTTAAAGGACATCCAGTATTACTTAACCGTGCTCCTACGTTGCACCGTTTAGGTATACAATCTTTTCAACCTAAATTAATTGAAGGTAAGGCGATACGTTTACACCCATTAGCATGTACGGCATTTAACGCCGATTTTGATGGGGATCAAATGGCAGTTCACTTACCATTAGGGCCAGAGGCTATTTTAGAAGCACAACTATTAATGTTGGCATCTCAAAATATCTTGAACCCAGCAAATGGTTCTCCTATTACAGTACCTTCTCAGGATATGGTATTAGGTCTATATTATATGACAAAGGAAAGAAAGTCTACACCAGAGGTTCCTATTAAAGGAGAAGGGTTAACTTTCTATTCTTATGAAGAAGTAGAAATTGCTTTAAATGAAGGAATGGTAAATCTTAATGCAGGAATTAAAGTTCGTGCTAAAGATTTTAATGAAGAAGGAGAATTAGTAAACAAAATTATACCAACAACGGTAGGTAGAGTATTGTTTAATATGAGAGTTCCTGAACAAGCAGGATACATTAATGATGTATTAAATAAGAAATCATTAAGAGATATTATTGGTGGAATTTTAGCTGTTACGGATGTTCCTACAACAGCAGATTTCTTAGATAGAATTAAGACTTTAGGATATGATTATGCCTTTAAAGGTGGATTATCTTTTAGTTTAGGTGATATTATTATTCCAAAAGAGAAACATGAAATGATTGCAGATGCTAATGGTCAAGTAGACGGCATTATGGCAAACTATAACATGGGTCTAATTACTAATAACGAACGTTATAATCAGGTTATTGATGTTTGGACTTCTACCAATGCGCAGTTAACAGAGTTAGCAATGAAGCGTATTAGAGAGGATCAGCAAGGATTTAACTCGGTATATATGATGCTTGATTCTGGTGCGAGGGGTTCTAAAGAGCAAATCCGTCAGTTAACAGGTATGCGTGGATTAATGGCGAAACCTAAAAAATCTACCGCAGGTGGTGGAGAGATTATTGAAAATCCGATTCTTTCTAACTTTAAGGAAGGTCTTTCCATTTTGGAATACTTTATCTCTACGCACGGTGCTCGTAAAGGTCTTGCCGATACCGCTCTTAAAACGGCAGATGCCGGTTACTTAACACGTCGTTTAGTAGATGTTTCTCAAGATGTTATTATTAACATTGAAGATTGTGGAACATTAAGAGGTGTTGAAGTTCAGGCACTTAAAAAGAATGAAGAAGTTGTAGAAACTTTAGGTGCTAGAATTTTAGGTAGAGTTTCATTACATGATGTTTATAATCCTTTAACTGAGGAACAATTACTTACTGCTGGTCAGGAGATAATGGAATCCGATGCGAAGAAGATTAATGAGTCACCAATAGAAAAAGTAGAAGTACGTTCTGCTTTAACTTGTGAGGCAAAGAAAGGTATTTGTGCTAAATGTTATGGTAGAAACTTATCTACTAATAAGATGGTACAAAGAGGAGAAGCTGTTGGTGTTGTTGCAGCGCAATCTATTGGAGAACCAGGAACACAGTTAACATTGCGTACCTTCCACGTGGGTGGTATTGCAGGTAACATTTCTGAAGATAATAAGCTTATCGCTAAATTTGGCGGTGTTGCAGAGATAGAAGATTTAAGAACGGTAACTGGAGAAGATTCTGAAGGAAACCCGGCAACAATTGTAATATCTAGAACATCGGAAATTAAAATTGTAGAGCCTAAGTCTGGTATCATATTAAGTACAAATAACATACCTTATGGTTCTCAATTATTCATTGAGAATGGAGCTAAAATTGCTAAAGAAGATGTAGTTTGTTCTTGGGATCCATATAACGGTGTAATTGTTTCTGAATTTCCAGGTCAAATTTCTTATGAGAATATTGAGCAAGGGGTTACGTATCAAGTTGAAATTGATGAGCAAACAGGATTCCAAGAAAAAGTTATTTCAGAATCTAGAAACAAGAAACTAATTCCAACATTATTAATTAAGAATGGTGATGAAGTATTGCGTTCTTATAACTTACCAGTAGGTTCTCACTTAATGGTAGATGATAATGATAAGATTAAAGAAGGACAAATTTTAGTTAAGATTCCTCGTAAATCTGCTAAAGCAGGTGATATTACGGGTGGTCTTCCAAGAGTTACCGAGTTATTTGAAGCTCGTAACCCATCTAACCCAGCTGTTGTTTCTGAGATTGATGGTGTGGTTTCTTTTGGTAAAATTAAAAGAGGTAACCGAGAGATAATTATAGAATCTAAATTAGGAGAAGTTAAGAAGTATTTAGTAAAACTTTCTAACCAAATCTTAGTTCAGGAAAATGATTATGTTAGAGCTGGTATGCCACTTTCTGATGGATCAATTACTCCAGAAGATATTTTAAAAATTAAAGGCCCATCTGCTGTGCAGCAGTACTTAGTTAACGAGGTACAGGAAGTATACCGTTTACAAGGAGTGAAAATTAATGATAAGCACTTTGAGGTTGTTGTAAGACAAATGATGCGTAAAGTACGTATTGTTGATCCAGGAGATACTATTTTCTTAGAAAACCAATTAATTCATAAGCAAGACTTTATTGTTGAGAATGATGAAATTTATGGAAAGAAAGTTGTTGTAGATGCTGGAGAGTCTGACACAATAAAGCCAGGCCAAATTATTACAGCTAGAGAGCTTAGAGATGAAAACTCTATTTTAAGAAGAGCAGATAAAAATTTAGTTGAAGCTAGAGACGCTGTAGCTGCTACAGCAACTCCAATACTTCAAGGTATTACACGTGCATCTTTACAGACTAAATCATTTATATCTGCTGCTTCCTTCCAGGAAACAACTAAAGTGTTAAATGAAGCTGCTGTAAGTGGTAAAGTAGATACTTTAGAAGGATTAAAAGAGAATGTAATTGTAGGTCATAAAATACCTGCAGGAACTGGAATGCGAGATTATGATAATATTATTGTTGGCTCTAAAGAAGAGTATGATGAAATTATGGCTCGTAAAGAAGCTTTAAAGTTTTAAATTATAATAACCCTCGATGAAAATCGAGGGTTATTTTTTTATACCTACTTTCTATACTAATTTTACATTAGTAAAGTTTTATAAGAGTATTAAAAATTGAATAATATTATGAGTGATGAATCTAAAAAACAACAACAAATAAATATAGAATTAGATGAAAAAACTGCCGAAGGAACATATTCCAATCTTGCGGTAATTAATCATTCTGTCTCTGAGTTTGTTGTAGATTTTATAAGTATGATGCCTGGTGCTCCAAAAGCCAAGGTAAAGAGTAGAATTGTTTTAACACCACAACATGCTAAAAAATTCTTAAGAGCTTTAAGTGATAATGTAGATCGTTTTGAAAAAGCTCATGGAACTATAAAAGATTATGAGCAGCCACCTATTCCAATGAATTTTGGGCCAACTGGTGAAGCATAAAAAAAGCGATGAAATTTAATTTCATCGCTTTTTTTTATTATAGAAAATTCTGCTAATCAAATTCAGAAGTAAAATGTAATTTTACATTAGAATATTTCTGTTGTGTCATTTGTAAAGAGAAACTAGAGTCTGCTAAGAAAACTAGTTGCCCTTTTTTATCTTTTGCTAAGAACTTCTGTTTAACACGAATGAACTCTTTGAATTCATCTGTCTTATTGTTAGATTGGTCTACCCAACAAGCTTTATGTACTGGGAAGTTTTCATAGCTGCATTTTGCACCGTATTCATGCTCTAGTCTATATTGAATCACTTCAAACTGTAAAGCTCCAACAGTACCTATAACTTTTCTGCCATTTAATTCTAAAGTAAAAAGTTGTGCTACACCTTCATCCATTAGTTGGTCAATCCCTTTATAAAGTTGCTTAGATTTTAATGGATCTGCATTGTTAATATATCTAAAATGTTCTGGAGAAAAACTTGGAATGCCTTTATAGTTTAATTGTTCTCCTTCTGTTAATGTATCCCCAATTTTAAAATTTCCAGTGTCATGTAAACCTACAATGTCCCCAGGATAGGAGATGTCTACAATTTCTTTCTTTTCAGCAAAAAAAGCATTAGGACTTGAAAATTTTAACTTTTTACCTTGACGAACATG
Source organism: Maribacter vaceletii (assembly GCF_003634105.1). GTDB lineage: Bacteria > Bacteroidota > Bacteroidia > Flavobacteriales > Flavobacteriaceae > Maribacter_B > Maribacter_B vaceletii. The sequence goes on from NZ_RBIQ01000013.1 coordinate 118,031, forward strand.
TAAGTAGGGTTTATTTCTTTCAAAAGTACCAGAAACAATTTTAACAAAAGCTAATCTGTCTCTATGTTTAGGGTCCATATTAGCATGTATTTTAAATACAAATCCGGAAAGTTCTTTTTCATTTGAATCTACAAGGCGTTCTTCTGCTAATTTAGGTCTAGGAGGTGGGGCAATATTTATAAAACAATCTAATAATTCACGTACACCAAAGTTATTTAGGGCTGATCCAAAAAACACAGGTTGTTGTTCTGCTTTTAAATAAGCTTCTTTATTAAATTCTGGGTAAACTCCATTTACTAATTCTAAATCATCTCGTAATGTGTCTGCTGCTTTTTCTCCAATTAATGTTGTGAGTTCAGGGCTTTGTAAATCATCTATAGCAATAGTATCTTCAATATTCTTTTTACTATCCCCACTAAATAGGTTTACATTTTTTTCATAGATATTGTATATTCCTTTAAAATCATATCCCATACCTATAGGAAAACTTAAAGGAGTAACTTTTAGTCCAAGTTTTTGTTCTAAATCATCTAATAAATCAAAAGCATCTTTACCTTCTCTATCTAATTTGTTAATAAAAACAAGCATAGGAATGTTTCGCATTCTACAGACTTCAACAAGCTTCACAGTTTGTTCTTCAACACCTTTTGCAACATCAATAACGACAATGACACTATCAACAGCTGTAAGAGTTCTAAAAGTATCCTCAGCAAAATCTTTGTGACCAGGAGTATCTAAAATATTAATCTTTTTGTCATTGTATATAAAGGCTAAGACAGATGTGGCAACAGAAATTCCTCTTTGCCTTTCTATTTCCATAAAATCACTTGTAGCAGTTTTTTTTATTTTGTTGTTTTTTACTGCTCCTGCTTCTTGTATGGCCCCGCCAAATAATAATAACTTTTCTGTTAAAGTGGTTTTTCCTGCATCTGGGTGAGATATTATACCAAATGTTCTCCTTCGTTGAATTTCTGTCTTAAAGTCCATCATCTAAATTTGGCACAAAAATAAGGTAAAATATAAGATTATTTAGCTAGGATTTTAGTAATATTAACAGGAGTGTTTTAGAATAGGATAAATTCAAATATCGATTAACGGTATATTTTATCGATAAAATGCATGCTTGTGATTATTCAAAAAAAACCAATTTTATCGGTGTATTGTTAAGAGACTGTATATGATTAACATTTTAACGAGGATATTAGTTTTTTAAAGATTTTACACAATTTATAGAAAGAAAAGAATTTGATGAAAAGATTTTTACATTTATCTTGCGTTATTATATTTAATGCTCCCAGCATCTTACTATTTATAAATTTTCTTACTAGCCATGGTGATAAGTAAAACTAAAATTACTACCACTTATGGAACTTTTTACTGCTTATATTTTTAAGAAAAGTATAATATCTAAATTAGGTTTATGTTTGTTTTTAATAACATCTTCATCTTTTGCTATAGATGATGGTGACGTTAAAACTGAAAATAAACTTTTTCTAAATTTATTATTTAATAGTGATTTAGATTTAGATAATGATGGTATTTTAAATAGTGTAGAAGATGGTAATGCGGATGGTGATGATAACTATTTAACAAACCCCACAGATTCAGACGATGACGGGATTCCTAATTATATGGACATAGATTCAGATAATGATGGTATTCTGGATAATGTAGAGGGACAAAAATCATCTAGTTATGTTGCACCTTCTGGGTTCGATTCTAACAATAATGGTCTAGATGATGCTTATGAAGGTTCTTTTGGTTTTGGAATTAATCCTTATGATACAGATAATGGAGGGATTCCAGATTATTTAGATATAGATTCTGATATAGATGGTATAAGGGATAATTTTGAAGCTCAAGAATTTACGGATTATGTTGCACCTTCTGGATTAGATGCAAATGATAATGGATTAGATGATGCTTATGAAGGCTCCTATGGTTTTGGAATTAATCCAATTAATTGTGATGATGATGAATTTCCAAATTTTAGAGATTTTGATTCAGATAATGATGGAATTAAGGATAAAGTGGAAGCACAAAATTCAGAGGACTATATTGCACCTACAGGAGATGCAAATAATAATGACATAGATGATTCTTATGAATTAGGATTAAATCCAATAGATACAGATGGAGATAATATTCTAGATTATGTAGATATAGATAGTGATAATGATGGTATTTTGGATAATGTTGAAAGTCAATTGTATACAAGTTATATAGCTCCTTCCGGTGTAGATGCTAATAATAATGGTTTAGATGATATTTACGGAGGAGATGGTATTGACCCTATAAATTCAGATAATGATACTAAACCAGATTTTAGAGACATTGATTCGGATAATGATGGTATTCCAGATAATATTGAAGCTCAAACTACAATAGGTTACATTGAACCATCTGGCTTAGATTCTGATTTTGATGGTTTAGATAATGCCTACGAAGGAGTCAATGATGAAGGTATTGTTGTTGTAAATACAGATGGTGAAGATGCTCCAGATTATTTAGATTTAGATAGCGATAATGATAGTGTTTCAGATAATAATGAAGGGAACGATTTTAATTTTGATGGAGTTCCGGATCAGACATATACAGGAGTAGATACCGATGGCGATGGTCTAGATGATGGTTATGAAGGCAGTGATGTAAATGATGGTTTCGATGTAAATGATGAGATTAATGATCCAGCAAATGATTTACCAGATACCGATGGAACAGAGGATGTAAACTATAGAGATTTAGATGATGATGGAGACGGAATAAACACTCCGGATGAAGATGCAGATGGTGATGGCGATCCAACCAATGATGATACAGATGGCGATGGTACTCCAGATTATTTAGACCCAACAGATAATAGTCCAGATACAGATGGCGATGGTGTTCCAGATGTTGTTGATTTAGACGATGATAATGATGGAATCTTAGATAGTGTTGAGGATCCAAATTTAGATGGCGATGATGACCCATCAACGGATGCATTGGATACGGATGAAGATGGTATTCCAAACTATTTAGATATAGATGCAGATAATGATGGTATTCCAGATAATGTAGAAGTACAAACTACGGATGGCTATATTGCACCAAATGATGATGACGCAGCAACTTATACAGATAATCAAGGATTAAATAGTGCCTATCCAGATGGATTAACACCAGTTAATACAGATGGTGAAGATGCTCCAGATTATTTAGATTTAGATAGTGATAATGATAGTGTTCCAGATAATAATGAAGGGAACGATTTTAATTTTGATGGAGTTCCGGATCAGACATATACAGGAGTAGATACCGATGGCGATGGTCTAGATGATGGTTATGAAGGCAGTGATGTAAATGATGGTTTCGATGTAAATGATGAGATTAATGATCCAGCAAATGATTTACCAGATACCGATGGAACAGAGGATGTAAATTATAGAGATTTAGATGATGATGGCGATGGAATAAATACTCCTGATGAAGATGCAGATGGCGATGGCGATCCAACCAATGATGATACAGATGGCGATGGTACTCCAGATTATTTAGACCCAACAGATAATAGTCCAGATACGGATGGCGATGGTGTTCCAGATGTTGTTGATTTAGACGATGATAATGATGGAATCTTAGATAGTGTTGAGGATCCAAATTTAGATGGCGATGATGACCCATCAACGGATGCGTTGGATACGGATGAAGATGGTATTCCAAACTATTTAGATATAGATGCAGATAATGATGGTTTACCAGATAATATAGAAGCCCAAACTACCGATGGTTATATAGCACCAAATGATGACGACGCAGCAACATATACAGATAATCAAGGATTAAACAGTGCCTATCCAGATGGCTTAACACCAGTTAATACAGATGGTGAAGATGCTCCAGATTATTTAGATTTAGATAGTGATAATGATAGTGTTCCGGATAATAATGAAGGGAACGATTTTAATTTTGATGGAGTTCCGGATCAGACATATACAGGAGTAGATACAGATGGCGATGGATTAGATGATGGTTATGAAGGCAGTGATGTAAATGATGGTTTCGATGTAAATGATGAGATTAATGATCCAGCAAATGACTTACCAGATACCGATGGAACAGAGGATGTAAATTATAGAGATTTAGATGACGATGGTGATGGTATAAATACACCAGATGAAGATGCAGATGGTGATGGTGACCCAACCAATGATGATACAGATAATGATGGTACACCAGATTATTTAGATCCAATAGATGATACACCAGAAATATTTGAAATAGAAATAAATCAAATAGTATCTCCAAACTCTGATGGTAAAAATGACTTTTTGTTTATTCGTGGCGTTGAGAATGCATTAAATAATTCTTTAAAGATATTTAACCGTTGGGGTGTTGCTGTATATGAAGGAGAAGAATATAACAATCAAAATAATGTTTTTGACGGAAGGTCTAAGGGTAGGTCAACTGTAAGTGGAGGAGAATACTTACCAGCTGGGGTATATTTTTATATATTTGAATACCAGAATCAAAACGATAGTCTTAAACAAGTAACCAATAGTGGTTATATTTATGTAAGTAAGTAATCAATTATAAAACACATGATTATTAAAAAAAGATTTTTAGCATTAATACTTTTAGGTTTCGTTTTCTTAGAAAACGCTCAAGCACAACAAGATGCCCAGTATACGCAATATATGTTTAATACTATGAGTGTTAATCCTGCTTATGCAGGCTCTAGAGGGCAATTAAGTGTTGCTGCCTTATATAGAGCACAATGGGTAGGTTTAGATGGGGCACCAAAGTCACAAACTCTTAATGTGCATTCTCCTATAAGAAATAGTAAATTGGGGTACGGTTTTTCTATTGTTAATGATGAAATAGGGGATGGGGTAGTACAAGAGACGTATTTTGATGCAGTTTTATCCTATACAATAGATGTTTCCTTGGAAGGGAAATTATCTTTTGGAATTAAAGCAGGTGGTAATATGCTTAATTTAGACTTTAATGGTCTTCGTAATTTTGATGTTGAACCAGTAAATGCAGATAATATAGAAAATAGATTTTCGCCAAACTTTGGTTTAGGTATTTATTACCATACAGATAGGTTTTATGCAGGTTTATCTGCACCAAATTTATTACAAACAGATCATTTTGATAACTCTAAACAAGACGCAAACTCGGTACAGTTTTTATCTCAAGAAAGAATAAATTTTTACTTTATTACGGGTTATGTTTTTGATTTAAATGGTGACTTTAAATTTAAACCAGCCTTATTAACTAAAATAGTAGGAGGAGCACCGTTACAGGTAGATTTTTCTGCTAATTTTATGTATAACGATCGTTTTACTTTTGGCGCAGCTTATAGATGGGATGCAGCTTTAAGTGGTATGGTAGGTTTTCAAATATCAGACCAATTTATGTTAGGCCTTGCTTATGATAGAGAAACTACAGATTTAGGAGGAACACAATTTAATGATGGTTCTTTTGAAGTTTTCTTACGTTATGAGTTAGTTAAATCATTTAGAAGATTAGTTTCACCTAGATTCTTTTAATTTATAAAAAATGAAAAAAAGATTACAAATATTAATTTTTGTCTTCTCACTTTTAATTGGAGTAGGTTCTGTTGCTCAAGAGAAAAGGGTTACAAAAGCAGATACTGAATATAATGAGTATTCATTTAGCCCCGCTATAGATATTTATAAAAAAGTATTAGATAAAGGATATGTTTCGGCAGACTTACTTAAGAATTTAGGAAACTCCTACTATTTTAATGCAGATTATAAGCAAGCCTCAGATGTCTACAAAAGATTAATAGATGATTATGGTAAAGAAGTAGGAGCAGAATACTTTTTTAGATATGCCCAAACTTTAAAATCTCTAGGAGATTATGAGGGATCTAATGCTATCATGACAAAATTTTCTGAAATTACAGATAATGATGCTAGGGCTAGTGGTTTTAAAGAAGAGAAAAACTACATAGAAGATATTAAGAAAAATTCAGGAAGGTATACAGTAAAGCCTTTTAAGTTTAACACTTCTTACACAGAGTTTGCGCCATCTTTTTACAAAGAAGGATTACTATTTTCTTCGGATAGAGATACTGGAAATTTAGCTAGATATAGACATACATGGAATTCTAAAGATTTCTTAGACCTCTATGATACGAATGATTCCATTGTAAATAAATTAGGAAAAGAAGTTAATACACGTTTACACGAATCTACATCAGTAACAACTAAAGATGGTAAAACACTTTATTTTACACGAAATAATTTTAAGAATGGTAAATATGTAAAAGACGAAAAAGGAGTTATACGTCTAAAAATATTTAAAGCAACCTTCGTAGATAGTACTAATGTTTGGTCTAATTTAGAAGAGCTTTCTATTAATAGTGATTCTTATTCAGTTGCGCACCCAGCTTTAAGTGCAGATGAAAAAAGACTATATTTTGCGTCAGATATGCCTGGCTCTCTAGGAGCATCAGATATATTTAGAGTAAACATAAATGAGGATGGTACATATAGTACTCCAGAAAACCTTGGAAGTAATATAAATACAGAGGCTAGAGAAACATTTCCTTTTGTCACTAATGAAGGAGTTTTATACATGTCATCAGATGGGCATCCTGGTTTAGGTGGCTTAGATGTTTTTGCAACTAATGTTGCTGATGGAAAATTAAATGGTTCAGTAGTAAATGTAGGAGAACCTGTAAATAGTAAGATGGATGATTTTACATTCATTTTTAATTCAGAAACAAAAAAAGGATATTTTGCATCTAATAGAGAAGAAGGTAAAGGAGCAGATGATATCTATAGTTTTATAGAGAATGAGCCTTTACTGTTAGATTGTCATCAGGCAGTAACAGGAACAGTAAGAGATAAAATTTCTAACGAAGTTCTTGTGGGGGCTGCAGTTAAAATAATTGATGAAAATAATACTGAAATATCTTCTGCTATAACAGATTCTAGTGGTGCATACGCTATAGATTTAGACTGTAATCAAGGTAATTTTGTTAGAGCGGTGATGGAAGGTTATGTGCCTGCAGAAGAATATTTAGGAAAATCTGATGGGAAGGCTAAAATTATTGATTTTTATTTAGAAAGAGATAAGGTTTCTGGAGGATATGGAGATGATTTAGCTAAATTACTTCAACTAAGTACTATATATTTTAATTTTGATAAATATAATATTCGTAAAGATTCAGAAATTGAAGTACAAAAAGTAATTGCAGCAATGGAGAAATACCCAAGTCTTAAAATTAAAGTAAATTCTCATACAGATAGCAGAGGAAAAGATTCATACAATTTATGGCTATCTCAAAAGAGAGCACAAGCAACTGTAGATTATATGATTTCTAAAGGTATTTCTAAAGATAGATTACAAGGACAGGGTTACGGAGAAACGAAGTTAATAAACAAGTGTTCTAACGGTGTAAAATGTTCAGGTAAAGAGCATGAATTAAATAGAAGATCAGAGTTTATAATTTTAGAATAAATAGATAAAATTATTATTTTTTAAAAGCTGCCATTAGGCAGCTTTTTTTGTTTAGAAGTATATGTACTTATTGGAAACACCACTTTTTTGCATATTCACCATCTCTTTATGGTCATATACAACAAATATTAAATAAAGAGAGTTATGCTTCTTATATTTATTTTCAATTTGGTGATTAAAATATAGATACTATTATTTGTGTCAATTTTTCACCGTTCTTTTTTTAGTGAAATATTATGAAACTCCCCCTTTCTTTAATATACTTATTATTTGCTACAGTTTCCCTGACAGCACAGGAAACCTATAGAGATAATTTTAGTTCTGTTTCTTACTCTAACAACAATGGTTCTCAAAACTGGGCAACAAATTGGATAGAAACAGGAGATACAGATACTGGACCCAATAGTCAATATATTAGAATTAGTAGTAATCGTTTAGAATTATACTACATCTGGAATGAAAATATTAGAAGAACAGCAAATTTAAATGGTGCAAGTTCTGCAACCTTAAGTTTTACCTGGCAGGCCATTAGCTTAGGAGGTAATAGATCTTTAGGAATAGAAATGTCTAATAATGGAGGGGCTAGTTATACGCAAATAGGGACGGTAACAGGGAATAATTCTTCAGGTACATTTAGTCAAGATATATCTGCATATATATCTGCAAATACAACAATAAGATTTTCAAAATCAAATTCTAATTGGCGTAATGATGATTATGCCTATATAGATAATGTACAAATATCTGCTACATATCCATCAGCTACACCAGAATTGTCTATTGATGATGTTGTGGTAAGTGAAGATGGAGGTAATGCAATTTTTACAGTTACACATACGGGAACAAACGCTTTAGGTCCTTTTATTGCAAATTATAGTACGGTTAATAGTAGTGCAACATCTGGGTCAGATTATACTACAACATCTGGATCATTAAATTTCACTGGAATTTCAGGAGATACAGGTACTATTACTGTTCCTATTTTGGATGACTCTACAATAGAAAATATAGAAAATTTTACAGTAGAATTTACAAGTGTAACAAATACCAATGTAGATATTACAGATATAGGTACTGGTACCATTAATGATGATGATGCCTTAATAATGACTGATGGTGGTTCAGCAACTACTTGTAGTGATACTTTTTTAGACCCAGGCGGACTAAATAATTATGGTAATAATCAAGATATAGAATATACTATTTGTCCAGACATTGCTGATAATTATGTTAATATAGATTTTTCTAGTTTTGATGTAGATAATAGTGATTTATTATATATATATGACGGCAACTCTACTGGAGGTACTTTAATAGGGCAATATAATAATAACAATGTACCTACAAATATAGAGGCAACAGGAGCTAGTGGTTGTTTAACTTTCAGATTTGTTTCTAATGGTAATAATACAGGTGCAGGTTGGGTAGCTTCAGTTAATTGTTATCCAGAAGGACCTAGAATTGTAATTGACGATATTTCTTTTGATGAAACAGTAGGTAATGCCGTTTTTACAGTTAGATCAACAAGAGCACCACATGGTAGAAATGTTTTTCTTTTTGGTTTTGTCGAAACACCTTTTACAGTAGATTTTCAAACGGTAGATGGCACCGCATTAGCTGGTAGTGATTACACAGCATCATCAGGAACTTTAACATTTAATGGAGAAGTAGGAAATATACAGACAATATCTGTCCCCATTTCTAATGATGGAGTACCAGAAATTGCGGAAGATTTCACAATAGAATTTACAGGAGCAAATGCACCAGATGTACCAGTAAATTATTCAGATACAGGTACTGGAACAATAAACTCACAAATTCTTGCAAACGATCCATTAACTCTTTTTGATGAATTTGATGGTTATTATGATTATACAACTACAGGAGGGTCTTTAAGAACAAATAGTAATACTACCAATGCATGTTCTATTACAACATCTTCATCTAATACATTGGTTTCTCAGATACCTGGTACAGCAAATATTGTAAAAGCATACTTATATTGGGCACATTCTAGTACAGTAACAGATCCAGTTGTAACTTTTGAAGGGCAAACGGTAAATGCAAATTATTTATACCAAACCACATTAACTACAAGGAATTTTTATGGGTATGTAAGTGATGTAACAACTATAGTACAAGGAGTAGCAAATCCATCAACCAATGTTTTTGATTTCTCTGACCTTACAGTAGATAATACAGGTAATTATTGTTCTACAGCAACAGTTTTAGGAGGCTGGTCTTTAATGGTTTTTTATGAAGATAAATCCTTACCAGCCGTAAATATTAATTTATATCAAGGTTTTGATGGTCTTAGTAATGATGGAACATCCTTTACGTTAGACTCATTTTATGCCATTGCAGGCTTAGGAGCCAAGGCCTCTTTTCTTTCTTGGGAAGGCGATGCTACGCTAGATGGTTCTAGTTCTGGATCCACAAACCCAGAAGAGTTGTCTATTACAAACCAAGCAGGAACAACATTTATACAATCTGGTGATGGCGGACAAACAGGCAACAATGTCTATAATTCTACTATATATGATAATACAGTAGCCCCCATATATAACGTTTCTACGACCTATGGTTTAGATTTAGATACGTATGATATATCCTCTTATATTTCTCCTGGAGATTCCCAAGTTACAGCAAATGTAGATGTGGGGCAGGATTTTGTAATATCAGCAGCGGTAGTTTTAAAGGTGCCATCTAATTTAATAGCAGGAACAGTATTTGAAGATTATAATTACCCAGGAGGACAAGGTAGAGATCAAGTAACGTCTGGAGGAGCTGGTGTATCAGGAGCAATAGTAGAATTATTTGATTCTTCTGGTAATTTTATTCAAAGGAAGTCAACTGATATTGATGGTAATTATTCCTTTGGAGGAATGGCAGATGGAAATTATAATATTAAGGTTGTAAACTCTACAGTAAAATCTACAAGAACAGGAGGGCTTAATTGTTCGGCATGCTACCCGGTACAAACTTATAGATCTTATGGTACAGTTGGTTCTTTAGTAGATGAAGTAAATGAAATAGGAGGAGCAAACCCAGCAAGAACGCAAGATGTAGCTTTAGGAGTAATTAATAACGCCCAAAGTGTATCTGAAGTTTCTGTAGCTAGTAATGGTGTTGTTGGTATTAATTTTGGATTTAATTTTAATACTATTGTAAATACTAATGATAGTGGGCAAGGTTCATTAGAACAGTTTATAGTAAATTCTAATAACTTAGAGGAAGCTATTATAGATATTGAGGCAAATTCAATTTTTAACCCTGCAGCAGGAGAAGACACTTCAATTTTTATGATACCAACAACAGGAGATCCTTTAGGGAGAACAGCAGATGTAAATTATGCAAGCGGAATTTTTAATATTTTAATTCCTAATGGTAATCCATTAACAGAAATCACAGGAACAAGAACTATAATAGATGGTAGGACACAAACTGCTTATTCAGGAAATAGTAATTCTGGGACAATAGGAGCAGGAGGAACTACAGTAGGTACTTCGTTAACAGCGTTACCTATTTATGATAGACCCGAAATACAGATTAATAAAGGCAATGGAGATGTTATGACTACTTCAGGTTCAGATGTGGTTTTAAGAAATGTATCCATATTTGCAGGAAACAATGCTGGAGTCATAATAAATGGAGGTGCAGCAACAGTTTCAAATTCATTATTAGGTGTTAATGCCTCAGGAGTTAATGCAGGTAACATAGATTTTGGGGTAGAAGTTATAGGAGGAGCCGCTATACTAGATTCAAATTATATTGCGAGTAATTCTAATGCAGGTATTCTTGTAAACGGAGGAACATCAACCATAATACAAAATAATCATATTACTGATAATGGAGCAGGAGCTTGTTTTGATAATATAACATTGCAAAGTGGTTCTGGGATAAATATTAACCATAATTTAATAAATAATGCCGCTGCGGCAGGTATAGATGGGGATGGTATAACAGGAAATGTACTTATAGAAGAAAATACTATCAGTAATTCTGGTCAAGATGGCGGTAATTGCGGAGGAAATATAGAAAATATAGGTATTAAATTAGACGGAGACAACTCATCAATACTAAAAAATACAATCTACTCTAATGGTGGTTCAGGTATCGTTTTAACTGGTGGGAATACATCTGGGAATTTAATTTCACAAAATTCTATTTATGCAAACGGAACTGGTAGCCCAGCTTTAGGTATAGATTTGGACCCTACAGATAATGTGGGAGATGGAGTTACTTTAAATGAAACAGGAGATACAGACAATGGCCCAAATGGGTTGTTAAATTTCCCAATAATTACAGGTGCATTTGTTTCTGGATCAAACTTAATAGTAGAAGGTTGGTCTAGGCCAGGAGCTACAATAGAACTTTTTTTAACAGATGTTAATCAAGGTACAGCTACTGTTGGGGACAACCAATTGGGAATGGTAACTGATTATGGGGAAGGGCAAACCTACTTAGCAACTTTTATAGAAGGTAGTGGGGCAGATACAGCATCTGGCTCATCGGCTTATACAGATTTGGATGGTAATACAGATAATACAAATAAATATAGAGTTGTAATCTTATTACCTTCGGGTGTTGCAAGAGGAAATGTTGTTACAAGTACGGCTACAATAGCAAATTCTACATCAGAGTTTTCGCCTACGAGTATTGTTAAATCGTATACCGTTATTACTAATAGAAGAATAACTTATAGAGTAAATAAAAACTAATAAACTTAAATACTTTTCCTTAACACCAGTAAGTTTAATCTTACAGTTTGTGAATATCCTTTTTTTGATGAATAATTAATACTTCATGTTTTCTGTTTTTAACCATATAATTAAGGGTTTACACAACATAAATAAGTATTAGAAGAGGCGTAGCCCTAATTTTATAGATTAGTTCCCCAAACTAATAAATAACCTTAAGGTCAAAAATGGCAAGGAACAAAAGATTTAGTCTTATTGTTAGAACTTTAAAAGCAAGTTTTACAATTTTCGCATTTTTATTTTTCGCAAAAACCTACTCCCAAACTACTTTCACAGAAAGTGCGGCAGCTTATGGTCTTAACTTAGGCCAGAATAAAGATGGTGGGCACGCATGGTCAGATTTTAATGGAGATGGTTTATTAGATGTTTTAGTTTTAGAAAATAACAACAGCGCATCTGTAAAAAGTTTTCTAATGAGGCAGGGCCCTGCTGGTACATTTACTAATGTACAAGCTAGTTTAGCACCAGGAATGTTGGGAGACTATGCGGAAAGGCAAGCTGCTTGGGGAGATATAAATGGAGATGGTCGTCCAGATTTTATGATTAACTCCTCTGGTAATTCTACTGCTAGGCAAGCAATCCAAATTTTTATTCAAAATACAGACGGTACTTTTGGTGATGGTGCCGGAGGGTATACTCCAATTACTGTTGGTAGATCAGGAGCAACAATTAATATACCTAGTGTTAATTCTGAAGGAACTGGTTTTTTCGATTTTGAAGGAGATGGGGATTTAGACATCTTTTTTGATAACCACAATTTTGGTATAGAGCTTTTACGTAATAATTATATAGACCATACTACACATACCGTTGTTAATCCGGCAGCAGCATCTTTATTTACGCATATAACACCAGGGAGTGGTAATGGCGTTGTAGAGTATGGCCTAAACCAATTTGCTACAGACGGAGACTATGGTTCTGCGGCGGATGTTAATGATGATGGTTGGGTAGATATTTTTATGCGTAAAAGAGATGAAAACGATTTTTTCCTTAACCAAGGAGGAACTTTTACTAATGGAGCAAATTTAGGACAAGCCAATAATAGTAATAAAGGGGCAAATGGTCTATGGGATTTAGATAATGATGGCGATTTAGATGCCGTTTGGACAGAAAACGGACTTACACAAATTTTTAGGAATGATGGGCCAGGAGTTTGGACACCATTAGGAGCAGTTACATTTCCGGGCTTACCCCAACCCTCGAATACTAATGCGGGAAACTCTTCAAATGATATCGATGGCCTTACCGCAGGAGATGTAGATAATGATGGAGATATAGATATTCTGTTTATAGGAGATGGAGCAGGTAATGCTTCTAATAGAAGAAGTTATTTATTTATAAACCAATTAAATAGCCCAACACCTGCACCAGGAGTAATAGGTAGTGGTGCAGCAATGAGTTTCACATTAGACGCAGAGTTTTTTAATACTAGAGATGGGGAAGGTGCTACAATGATTGATATTGATGATGATGGAGATTTAGATATTTATATGAATATTAATGGAGCAGCAAATGAGTTATATATTAATAATTTACCAGCAGCAAACAGGAATAATCACTTATTGATAGATGTGTCAGAAGATAGGGGTGCAGATGGCAATACTGGAGGTTTACCGCCTAGAGTTGCTATTGGTACTAATGTTTTAATTAGAGATTGTGCCGGTAATATAGTAAGTGGTTTAAGACAGGTAAACGGTGTTTATGGCCATGGTACGCAAAGTCCAGAAGAAGTCCATTTTGGGTTGCCTTTAGGAGAAAATGAAACTTACATTATAGAGGTTCGTTATCCTAATTTTTATGATGCATCAGACCCAAATGGGTATTCCAGATTAATATCTACAATAATAGCACAACCAAGTACAATTTCAGGAACCAATCATTACGATTTATCTACAACAGATGCTGAAATACTAGAAAATGAAAATCCGCCAGACGCAGAAAATGATTTAGTGGTTGTTCCTCAAGGAAATTCTGTTTCAGTTCAAATTAATTTATTTGATAATGATACAGAACCAGACGGAGAAAACTTCTTTATAGAAAGTATTGTACAGCCAGCAATTGGTTCGGTCGTAATAGATGATGCAAATGCAGGATTGGTTACTTATACCTATAGTGCAGGAACCCCTTTTACCGGAACAAGTTTTGATTATACTATTACAGATTCTACAGTATCTGTTTGTCCTGCATTAGGGAAAAGCGATACAGCAACAGTGTATATAGAAGAACCTTGTACAGATTTATCTGGAATAGATACAGATGGGGATGGTATAAATGATATATGTGATGTAGATGATGATAATGATGGAATTCTTGATGTAGATGAGTGTCCTCCACTTCCTGGAGTAGTAGAGCCACAAGCAGACGCTTTAGATTGGATAAAAGGTAACCACCGTATATTTGTTATAGGTAATAATACAAATGCTAACGGGTATTTAGAATCTGGTTTTCAGAAAGAAGCATATCATAGACAACTAGGTCTTACGGTTTTAAATGGAAATAATGATTTTTCCTCAACGGCTTCAGGAGACGGTTCAGGAGTAAGTAGTGTAGTTACTTTTAGTAATGGTACAATGTCTTTTAGTACTAGTTATATTACTACGAATAGAAATGAATTTAGGAGAACTACAGGTGGAGCATTTAAATCTGGAAATTCTGGGGATGCTGTTTTTGTAGAACCAGAACAAGGAGGTGTAGCTGGAGATTTCTATACCGTTGATATTGATTTTACAACACCAGTAACTGCCTTTAGTTTTGATATGGTAGATATTTTAGATACCATTATTGGAGACGATCCAGTATTAAGTTATGCAGTATATGCAGACGGGGTTTTAATAGCTTATATAAAAGACACTATAATTGGTGATGATGCAACTGGTCCGGTTACAGTTTTTGATGGTGCCGATTTTCCAAGAGGAGATGTTGTAGCTGGTCAAAATAGAGAAACAAATTTTGGTTTCATTACAGATACTCCAGTAAATAATGTAGAAATTAGGTACGAAATTTTAACTGAAAGTATAACTTCAACAGCACGTGATCCTCATGGTTTAGATAATTTTGCTTTCAGTACAGATACACCTTGTACTAATTCTAAAAATACAGATAGTGATGGCGATGGTTGTTCGGATGCTGATGAAGCATATTTAGGATTAGTCCCTAATGCAGATTCAGATAATAATGGAACCTATGGTTCAGGAACGCCAACAGTAAATTCTAACGGGCAAGTTAATGGAGCTGCATATAATACAACAAATACCTATTATCTAGATGGTTCAGTTAATGCCTGTAATGACGTAGATAATGATGCAATACCAGATGATGCCGATTTAGATAATGATAATGATGGTATTTTGGACTCCGAAGAATGTTTAAATTCTGAAGGTTTAGTAACCAACGGAGATTTTTCTGATTGGATATATTATAATAGTTGGACAAGGTCTGGCCAGCAATGGGGCATAAATGCAGATCGTGCTTATTTCCCAAACTGGAGTAATGGTACGGCAACTTTTTATCAAACTATAAACGTATCCGCAAATACAGAAAATACCATAACTTTTGATGTAGGAGCAGATACTAACACGTATAATAATCAAGTAACATTTAATGTTTTAATTGATGGTACTACAATGTTGTCAGAAACATCAAACCAGATTGTAGCAACTAATGGAGGGCAATCTCAAAATGGTAATGCTACATTAAATATGACTTCTAGAACATTTACTTTTACCCCAACAACCAGTACAGTTACTTTAAGTTTTCAGGGGGTTTCAACATCAGGAAATCATGATAGATTGTATGTAGATAATGTGGTTTTAAAAACAGGTTGTGTAGATTTTGATGGAGACGGCGTGCCAAATTATTTAGATTTAGATAGTGATAATGATGGTATTTATGATGTCATTGAAGCAGGTCATGATATTGGCCATACCAATGGAAGACTTTCGGGTCCTTATGGAACAGATGGTATTGCCAATAGTGTTCAAAATTCAGGACAAGAAAATTCAGGGAATGTTAATTATACAGTGTTAGATTCTGATAATGATTCTAATAAAGATTTTATAGAAATTGATAGTGATAATGATGGTTGTAATGATGTTATTGAAGCAAATTTTACAGAAAGCGGAACTAATGCAGGAGAATTACAAGGAACAGGATACAATGCTACAACAGGTATTGTAACAGGCAATGCAAATGGGTATACAACTCCAGCCGATGATAATTCAGATTCGCAGTACGATTATAAAGTTCCAGGTTTACCAAACGCTATAGATACACAACCGCAAGATCAAAATGTTGCAGAAGGAAGCAATGCAACTTTTTCGGTAACAACTAGTGCTACAGGTAATACTTATCAATGGCAAGTAAGTACAAACGATGGTGGCAGTTATGCTAATATTAGTGGAGCAACTGGAATAAGTTATACCGTTACAAGTGTTACAAATGCACAGGATAATAATTTATATAGAGTTATAATTACCAATGCAAGTTTTTCTTGTAGTTCTATAACTTCTAATTCGGCTTTACTAACAATTGCGCCTGATTTTGATAATGATGGTATTATAGATACAGATGATTTAGATGATGATAATGATGGTATTTTAGATGAGGTTGAGGCAAATAATTGTAATGCATCAAACCCACAAGTAGATGTTGTTATTTTTAATGAAGATTTTGGAACTGCTAATGGTAGTAGAGCAACTACGCCATATACAAATTATTTATTTGAAGACGGTTCTGGTTCTGCAGGCGCAGACTCTAATTTACAGGATGGGGAATATACTATTTTTGAAGATATAACAGCAACAGCATCTTGGGCAAATAGTATTTGGCAAACACAAGGTGATCATACTACGGGAAGTGACCGTATGGCTATTTTTAATGCGAATAATACTCCAGGGTTAGAATTTTATAGAAGGTTTTTAGTCCAAGTTACACAAAACGTGCCCTTAAATATTTCCTTATGGGCAATGAACTTAGATACTAATATATCTGGAAATAATGGAAGAACAGAGCCAGATATTACGGTACTAATACAACAATCAGGAACAACAGTATATTCTTTTAATACAGGAGCAATTGCACGCGAACCTAATGGAGCTACAAATGCATGGAAAAATTTTACAGGTTCATTTACACCAACATCTAACGCAACTTTAGAATTAGTTCTTATTAATAATGCTCCAGGTGGTGGCGGTAACGATTTAGCTATAGATGATATTCAGATAACACAAGCATTTTGTGATTCTAATGGAGATGGTATTCCTAACGCTTATGAAGCAGATAGTGATGGCGATGGTTGTAATGATTCGGATGAAGCATATGGAGATGTAAATGCAGATTCCGATAACAACGGAATGTATGGTTCTGGTACTCCTTCTGTTAACCCAGATGGTACTGTAATTGGAGCTTCCTATCAAACACCAGAAGATGCAGATGCAAACACATATTATGACTTTTTAGAGGCAGGTTTAGCCCCAGCAATTACTACAGAGCCAACAGATGAAAATGCATGTCCTGGAGGTGGAACATCTTTTACTGTAGTAGCAACAAATAGTAATGAATACCAGTGGCAACAACGCATTAGTAATACTTGGACAAATATTACAGATACAGGAATTCATAGCGGAACAGACACAGCAACATTAACAATAACGAACGCAGCACTCTCAGATAACAATAATTTATACAGAGTTTTAGTATATAACGCTGCATATGTTTGTGATAATGAAACATCTAACCAGGTAAGGTTAAGAGTAAGACAACCTAATGTAAATGCAGGTGCTAACCAAACAATTTGTGATGGGGAGTCTACAACATTAACAGCAACAACAACAGGAGGAAGTGGTACTGGATACACCTATTTATGGAGCACTGGAGAAACAACACCAACTATTACAGTAACTCCAGCAGGTAATACTAACAATAATGTAAATGTAGACTATACCGTAACTGTAACAGATAGTAATAGCTGTACAGATACAGATACGGTTAGAGTAATTGTAGAACCAACACCAACAATAACAGTTTCAAGTGCACCAAGTTGTACTTTTAGATTGTTTCAACCAACAACCTATACTTTTGAAGTAACTGTAAGTGCAGGGACCGTAACTGCAACCGCAGGAACAGTAACAAACCCCTCAGGGAATGTATGGAGAATTGCCGATGTGCCAGATGGTACAGATGTTACAGTAACAGCAACGCAAGGTAATTGTAGTAGAGACTTAGTAGTAGCAGCACCAAATTGTGTTTGCCCAACTGTAGATGCACCTACAAGTGGAGGAGATGAAGAGTTTTGTGTAGGATCTCCTATTCCGCAAATAACAGCAAATCCAACAGCGGGGCAAGAAACTATAGATTGGTATACTGCGGCATCTGGAGGTACTTTATTACAGAGTGGAAGTACAAGTTATCAGCCTACAGCAGCAGGAACGTATTATGCAGAATCTAGGAATACAACAACTGGTTGTGTTAGTGCAACAAGAACAGCAGTAACTGTTACCCAAAATGCATTGCCAAATGCAAGTGCAGGAGCAAACCAAACAATTTGTGATGGGGAATCGGCTACACTTACAGCATCTGCTTCCGGCGGAAGTGGTAGCGGATATACGTATCTATGGAGCACAGGAGCAACTACACCTTCAATTACAGTTACACCTGCAGGTAATCCTAACAGTAATACAACCTATATTTATACAGTTACAGTTACAGATAGTAATGGTTGTGAAAACTCAGATTCTGCAAATGTTATTGTTTATTCAAATCCAACAGCAACGGTAACTACAACAGATACCTCTTGCGGTATAGATAATGGAGTAATTAGATTTAGTTTCCCAGACCATCCAAATAGATCAGGAATAGCATTTAGTATAGATAATCAAGCAAGTTACTCAAATACTGCCGATGCAAATGGAACTTATGATTTTACAAACCTTGCAGCCGGAACCTATAATTTATGGGTAAGGTGGGGAAATAGTAGTTGCCCGGTTAGTTTAGGAAGTTACCAAATTAATACAATACCAGTAGTTAGTTATAGTACGCAACCAACTAACCAGACAGTTTTTGCAGGAGATAATGGGGTGTTTACTTCAAGTGTTTCAAATGCAGATACGTATCAATGGCAAGTAAGTGTAGATGGTGTTTCGTATACAAATGTGACCAACGGAACAGAGTATTCTGGAGCCCAAACAGCAAGTTTAACAGTACTAAATGTAGAAAAGAATAAAGACGGATTTTACTATAGAGTATTAGCATCTAATTCTGGTACAACCTGTTCTGCTATAACCTCTAATGCTGCTTTATTAACTGTGAGAGTTAAGACAGTAATTACAAATAGAAGAATAACCCATAGAGTAAGAAAAAACTGATTTTTATAGAAAAATTAAACGCTTGAAACTTTTGTTTTTGTTGAGGTTATCGATAAAAGGAGTAAAGTTTTTTAAGTGTTTTTTTATACTGAAACCTCACTTTTTAGGAGGTATACAATACTTATATACACTTACACAACATTTATTTTCCAACGGAGGATGTAAAGTTATTTTTGTAGAGTGTAGTAAGATCATAGTGTAAATGCTATGGTTTATGAAAAGAAAGATTATAGCTATGTATTTAAAGTATATAGCAAAATTATAATACTAAAATGACCAAAACTAAAAACCTACAAATGAAAAAGTTTCTATTACCGATGTTGTTATTTATATCGGGAATTGCATTTTCACAGCAAACAGTTCTTTTAGAGGATCAATGTAATTGCGAAGTATTAAGTGGTACAGATGTCACAGCTCCAGGTGTTGGTACACCAACAGGTGCAGATATTGGCGATATTTATGTAAACACAGATACCGGTACTATTTATTTCTGGGATGGAGATACGTGGGAGTTAACTTCTACTGATAGTCAGCAACTGCAAAATTTTAGTTTTGATTCTGCAACAAATTTATTATCCTTAGCCATTGAAAATGGAAATACGGTTTCTGTAGATTTAGAGGATTTAGCAGATCAGAATGCTGCTGAGGTAAATTTAAATAATCCTATAGATGTTGATAACGATGGGAATAATGAGGCTACAGTAGAAGAAGCTATAGCAGATTTAGCTGCGAACAATGCATTAGATTTAGATATCGACCCAACAAACGAACTTACTACAAGTGGAGTAGGCGTACCAGTAGGAGCACCAGCAAATGATAATCCTGGAGTAACTTATTTAGATACTGCCACAAATGAGTTGTATGTATATGATGGTACAAATTGGGCAATGGTAACCGATAATCAAGAAGGAACGGAAGTTGATTTAACCAATCCTATAGATGTTGATAACGATGGGAATAATGAGGCTACAGTAGAAGAAGCTATAGCAGATTTAGCTGCGAACAATGCATTAGATTTAGATATCGACCCAACAAACGAACTTACTACAAGTGGAGTAGGCGTACCAGTAGGAGCACCAGCAAATGATAATCCTGGAGTAACGTATTTAGATACTGCCACGAATGAGTTGTATGTATATGATGGTACAAATTGGACAATGGTAACAGATAACCAAAATGCGAGTGAAGTCACAGTTACACCTGCAGGAAATATTACGAGTACCGATGTACAAGCAGCTTTAGAGGAATTAGATGGTATTATAACTTCAAGTGAATTAACCACAACAGTTATTGAAGGAACAGGAATAGATGTATCTTCAAGTGTAACAGGTACTAATACAGAATATACGGTTACAGTAGACCCTACAGATATAGTTGGAGATGGAAGTTTAAGTTCACCAGATGGAACTATAACATTAACAGGAACGCCATCAAATTCAGTATTAGAAAATGTAGGTTTTGATGTAGCAGATAACGCAATAACAACGGATAAAATAGCACTTGGTGCAGTAGAATCATCAGATATAGCAGCCGATGCAGTAGATGCATCGACGATAAATAGTGATGTAGCAGGCTCAGGTTTAACACAGAATGTAACCACAGGAGCATTAGAAGTAGACGAAGCGGCAATAGCGGATGGAAATATTACTTCAGTTAATACTATAGATGTAACTGGCGGAGATGACTCTGTATTTAAGGATGTAATTATAGATGTATCAGACAATGCAATTACAAATGCGAAGTTAGCGGACAATGCAGTACAGACAGAAAATATAGTAAACGGAACCATTTTAACGGAAGATATTTCCTCTGGAGGAAATGATCAAGTTTTAGTTACAGATGCTACAGGAGTAGTAGAGTGGATAGACAAGAGTACATTAGTTCCAGCTACTACGGTATCCAATACAAGTAGTGGAAATACATTAAGTACAACAGTAGATGGAGTAACAGGAGCAGATGTAAATATTATTAATAGTAACGATCTTAGTTTAGATACTAATAATGATTTAATAAGCACAGTAAATGGAGAAGCGTCAACAGCTTTAGATTTAACTCCAGCAATACAAGCAAATCAAACAACTACAACAGTAGTAGAAGGAACAGGAATAGATGTAACTTCAAGTGTAACAGGTACTAATACAGAATATACGGTAACAGTAGATCCTACAGATATAGTTGGAGACGGAAGTATTACCTCTAGTGATTTAGATGTGTTAGGAGGTACGAATTCTACTTTAAACAATGTTAGTTTAACAATAGCCAATGATGCAGTAGATGCAGCGACGATAAATAGTGATGTAGCAGGCTCAGGTTTAACACAGAATGTAACCACAGGAGCATTAGAAGTAGACGAAGCAGCAATAGCAGATGGGAATATTACTTCAGTTAATACTATAGATGTAACTGGCGGAGATGACTCTGTATTTAAGGATGTAATTTTAGATGTTTCAGATGATGCTATTACTACAGATAAAATAGCACCTGGTGCAGTAGAATCTTCGGATATAGCAGCCGATGCAGTAAATGCAGCAACAATAAATGGCGATGTAGCAGGTTCAGGTTTAACACAGAATGTAACCACAGGAGCATTAGAAGTAGACGAAGCAGAAATAGCAGATGGAAATATTACTTCAGTTAATACTATAGATGTAACTGGCGGAGATGACTCCGTGTTTAAGGATGTAATTTTAGATGTATCAGATAATGCAATTACAAATGCAAAGATGGCCGATAATGCTATAAATACAGCGGAGTTAGTAGATGCAGCAGTAACCTTAGAAAAGTTAGCAGATGGTACAGCAGATGGTCAAGTCATGCAATGGGATGATGCAACATCTTCTTGGGTATTAATAGATTTAGGTTCTGTAACCGTAACAGAGAATGATGGCGTAATAGGAAATGAAGTAGTTGGAGCTACAAATGGGACATTAACACGTTCTGGAGATGGTTCCCAAGCAGTTCCATACACATTAGCAGTTTCTACGGATGGAATTACCAACGCAGAATTAGCAGACAATGCAGTAGGTTTGGAGAATATAGCTTCAGGCTCAAATTCAGGAGATTTAATCCAATGGAATGGTACGGACTGGGAGTTTGTTACCCCAAGTTCGTTAATACCAGCGACGACGGTATCTAATACAAGTTCTGTAAATACGTTGACTACTACAGTAGATGGAGTAACAGGAGTAGGAGTAGATATTATCAATAGCAACGACCTTAGTTTAGATACTAATAATGATTTAATAAGTACAATAAATGGAGAAGCGTCAACAGCTTTAGATTTAACTCCAGCAATACAAGCAAATCAAACAACTACAACAGTAGTAGAAGGAACAGGAATAGATGTAACTTCAAGTGTAACAGGAAATAATACAGAATATACGGTAACAGTAGATCCTACAGATATAGTTGGAGACGGAAGTATTACCTCTAGTGATTTAGATGTGTTAGGAGGTACGAATTCTACTTTAAACAATGTTAGTTTAACAATAGCCAATGATGCAGTAGATGCAGCGACGATAAATAGTGATGTAGCAGGCTCAGGTTTAACACAGAATGTAACCACAGGAGCATTAGAAGTAGACGAAGCAGCAATAGCAGATGGGAATATTACTTCAGTTAATACTATAGATGTAACTGGCGGAGATGACTCTGTATTTAAGGATGTAATTATAGATGTATTAGACAATGCAATTACAAATGCGAAGTTAGCGGACAATGCAGTACAGACAGAAAATATAGTAAACGGAAGTATTTTAACGGAAGATGTTTCTTCAGGCGGAAGTGATAAAGTTTTAGTTACAGATGCTACAGGAGTAGTAGAGTGGATAGATAAAAGTACATTAGTTCCAGCAACAACGGTATCCAATACAAGTAGTGGAAATACATTAAGTACAACAGTAGATGGAGTAACAGGAGCAGATGTAAATATTATTAATAGTAATACATTAACTTTAAATGGTAGTGATGAGTTGGTTAGTACGGTAAATGGGGTTAATTCCAATGCCATAGACTTAAGTCCTTATGTAAATAATGACACCAATGAACTACAAGATTTAGAATTAACAGGAGATAATTTAACGTTAACGAATGACCCAACAGCAACGGCAATAGATTTATCGGATTATAGAGAAACCGTAGTAGGTACTAATGATATAAGTGTTACCGATGATGGTAGTGGCAATTATACTGTAGATTATACGGATGGTGATAAAGATTCTACAAACGAATTAACACTTACAGATACTGGAGCTCCAACAGGCACACCAGCAACTGGTACTACGTATGTAGATACAGACACAGGACAATTATATGTTTT
>NZ_RBIQ01000014.1 GCF_003634105.1 Maribacter vaceletii
TAATAAGAGTGCCATCTGGCAAATTAGCCGCAGCAACGG
Source organism: Maribacter vaceletii (assembly GCF_003634105.1). Lineage (GTDB taxonomy): Bacteria > Bacteroidota > Bacteroidia > Flavobacteriales > Flavobacteriaceae > Maribacter_B > Maribacter_B vaceletii. Next base: position 40 of record NZ_RBIQ01000014.1, read on the forward strand.
GCACTATCCCAAATGGAAGAACAGGACTCCATTCACCATCCTGAGAAGAGGTCTGACTAGTAAGTGTTTTAACTCCTAGAGTTAAAAAACAACAACAAAATAATAATCTTGTGAAGTAAAGGTTTCCCATAAAAATAACTATTATAAAATTAAAAAATATTGGGGCCCTTTGTAGGTTTTGCTAAAGTAATTTGAAAGATTGATACTTCGATGAAGTAATGCATTTTATCGATAATTTTCCAAAATTATCGATAAAATGCACTTTAATAAACATTTAAAAAAATTACATATTAATAGAGGTTCCATAATGAACACCTTCCCTTTCTATAGATAAATTCCAAAAAATAAATTAGTATCTACAGCTATACTTTTAATTATTTTTTTGTCTTTTTTTCATAAACTGTAACAAAATATAAATTGCGATATCTTTATAACAAACCAAAACCTTTTTGAGCCAAAAAAGAGAAAATATTGATACCCTATTGCAATTATGCTTAAAAGGAAAGCAAAGCGCACAACTAGAAGTTTATAATCTCTATTATAAAGCAATGTATAACACTGCTTTAAGAATTGTAAAAGATAGTGCCGAAGCTGAAGACATTATGCAAGAATCGTTTTTAAACGCGTTTACGAAACTGCATACTTTTAAAGCCGAAGTTAGCTTTGGAGCCTGGTTAAAGCGTATTGTAATTAACAACAGTATTTATCATTACAGAAAGCAACAAAAAAACAGAGAAGTTGCTTTTGAAGATACAATGTACAAGGTTGAAGATAATAATGGAATTTCTTCTGATCATGTGTTTACGGAACTAAAGGCTCAAAAAGTATTGGAAACCATGAAAAAACTAAAAGATAATTACAGAATTTCTTTGACCTTACATTTAATTGAGGGATATGATTACGAAGAAATTGGAGATATAATGAATTTAAGCTATGCTAATTGCAGAACAACAATATCCAGAGCAAAAGAAAGCTTAAGACAAAAAATGTTAACCACTTACTAATGGAAAAAGACACTATTAATAAACTCTTTAATGACCTTCATGGCTCCTTTGATATAGAAGAACCAATAGCAGGGCATGAAAATAGATTTTTAGAAAAATTACTAAAGAAAAATACAATAGCAACTATTAGTAAGAAGGATACTTCTTGGTGGAAACCTTTATCTATAGCTGCATCTATAACCTTACTATGTTTCCTTGCTATTGGTAGCATTAACAATAGACTAACTAAAGAAGAACAAGTTGCCGAGATTTCTCCAGAAATTTCTAAATCAGAACTCTATTTTGTAAGCTTAATAGACAAACAAATAAAAGAATTAGAAAAAGAAAATAAACCTGAAACAAAAAAAATAATTGAAGACACGCTTTTTCAATTAAAAAAATTAGAAAAAAATTACAATCAATTAGAACAAGATTTATTAAACGGAGGGAATAGTAAATTAATCCTAAGTGCAATGATTACTAATTTTCAAACTAGGATAGATTTGCTAAACGAAGTTCTTGCTCAAATTGAAAGAATAAAAAATATAAAAAATACATATGATGAAAACTCTACTATATAAATACACAAGTCTTCTTTTATTTATTGCTCCAATATTGGTTTTGGCTCATAATGGAAAGCTAAAAGGAAAATACACCAAAGAAAAGACAATAATAAAAGAATATAATGTAAACTCTGATGCTTTGTTGAAGATTAACAACAGTTATGGGAACTTAAATATTACCTCTTGGAATGAAAATCGCATTCTTATTGAAGTACATATTAAGACAAATGGAAATAACGAAGAAAAGGTAACAAAAAAATTAGAATCAATAACGGTAGATTTTAATGGAAGTGCTAGTATGGTTTCCGCTAAAACAATTTTCAACAATTCTAAAAGTAGTTGGGGATGGAACTGGGGAAATAGCAGTAATGTTAATATGCAAATTAACTATACCATAAAAATGCCTATTAAAAATAGCGTAAACTTATCTAACGATTATGGAAATATAATTTTAGATAGAGTCGATGGTCATGCAAAAATATATTGCGATTATGGAAGCTTAGATATTGGGGAACTAAGAGGTAGAAATAATGCTCTAAATTTTGATTACACCTCTAAATCAAATATAGGCTATATTAATAGTGGAACTATAACAGCAGATTATTCTGGCTTTAATATTGAAAAAGCTGGAGACCTAACCATAAAAGCAGACTATACTAACGCAACTATCTCCTACATGAAAAATCTTCAATACACTAGTGATTATGGTAAAATAGATGTTGGAGAAGCTAATAATATAGAAGGCAATGGAGATTATATTAATGTAAAACTTGGCACTATACATGGCAATGTTGTACTAAGCTCAGATTATGGAGCTTTACAAATAAAAGAAATGGCAAAGGATGCTGGCAACTTATCTATTAATAGCGAATATACAGGAATTAAAATTGGATACAACTCTCAATATCATTTTGACTTTGACATTTCTACGGAATATGCAGGAGTAAAAGGAAAAGAAGAGTTTGAAATTAACATAAGTACAGAGAAATCTAACGAAAAATTCTATAAAGGATATTATGGAAGTACCAACACAGGAAATCACGTTTCTATAGATAGTGAATACGGAAGTGTTTCTTTTTATAAAAACAACTAACAAAACAATCAATCAAAACAATCAATCATGAAAAAAATCGCAATTTTAAGTCTATCTATTTTAATGTGCTCCTCTTGTATTGCGCAATGGGGTAAAAAAATAAAAGGAAACGGAAATGTAACTACTATAAATAGAACTACTACAGATTATGACGCCGTATCTGTTTCTGGCTGGTTTGATGTTGAATTAGTTGACGGTACCGAAGGTGAAATATCTATAAAAGGAGAAGAAAATTTACTTGAATACATCATAACAAAAGTAAAGGATAACAAATTAGTAATTAAAGTAGAAAAAGGAGTTAACCTAAAACCTTCCTCTTGGAATGACGGTATTGTAATAACTGTCCCAGTAGAAAGTATTAGTTCCGTTGCTCTTTCTGGATCTGGGGATATTGTTGGAAAAAAAACTATTAAAACTTCAAATTTTGAAACTGCGATGTCTGGCTCTGGCGACATTACTCTAGATATAGATTCTAATAATATAAACGCATCTATGTCTGGAAGTGGAGATATCAACTTAAGTGGAGCAACCACTAATTTTGACGCAACAATATCTGGTAGCGGTGACATAAAAGCCTTTGACCTAATTGCTGATAATGTAGATGCTACTATTTCTGGTTCTGCTGATATTAAGGTAACCGCAAAACAAAAACTTAAAGCTAGGGTATCTGGCTCAGGAGATATAAATTACAAAGGAAATCCAACAAAAATTGATACTAAAGTTTCTGGCTCAGGAGATATTACAAAAGAATAAGGAGTTTATTCACAATCAACAACTATAATCAAATCCAAAAACCTCTTCATTAGAGGTTTTTTACTTTCTCAACTTTAGTAAGTAACAACATTCCTACTAAAAAGAATATCCCTAAAAAAATTATAGCATTACGCATACTACCAGTATATTGAGCAACAAAACCATAAAGGAAGGTTCCTATAACAATTCCTATTTTTTCTGCCACGTCATAAAAACTGAAAAAAGATGCTGTATCTGTTGTTTCTGGAATAAATTTAGAATAGGTAGATCTAGATAATGCCTGTATACCCCCCATTACCATGCCTACACACCCAGCCGCAATATAAAAGTCCATAGGAGTAATAACAAAATACGCATAAATACAAATTAAAACCCATAGTGCATTTACCACAATTAGAGTTTTAATGTTCCCAAATATTTTGGATGCTCTAGCCGTTAATGTTGCTCCTAAAATAGCAACTATTTGTATTACAAGAATGCTAACAATTAACCCTGTAGTTCGCTCTGCATCTGTACCCCAATTAATTTCTTCTTCTCCAAAATAAGTAGCAATAAGCATTACAGTTTGTACTGCCATACTGTATACAAAAAAAGCTATTAAATATCGCTTTAATTTTACTTCATCTCTTAATTGTTGCCAAACTAATTTTAATTCTTTAAATCCGTTAAGGATAATATTCTTCTTTTCACCTTCTTTTTTATTCCCCTTTGGAAGATGATAAAAAGTATATTGTGCAAAAATTATCCACCAAATACCCACACTTAAAAAAGACACTTTCATAGCTTCTATTGAAGCATTATTTTTTGCTAATTCTTTTGCTGCGTTTATCTCAGATTCTACACCTTTTTGCATTACACTCTCTGGTATACTTAAGTCAAACCCAAAAAAACTGGGTTGCATTACCATAGCTAAATTCACTAGTAACAATAACACACTACCTATATACCCTAAAGAGAAGCCTTTTGCACTAACAGCATCTTGCTGCTCCTCATAGGCAACATCTGGTAAATAAGAATTATTAATTGCAAAACTTACCCAAAAACCGACTAACCCAAAAAAATAACATGCTAAACCTACATATATATTCTCTAAAGAAAACCAATATAAGCCCATACAAGATATTCCTCCTAGGTAGCAGAAGAATTTCATAAATATTTTTTTGTTTCCTAAATAATCTGCTACTCCAGAAAGCAAAGGAATTATAATTGTTATAAAAACAAAGGCAGCAGATGTTGTATAGCTAATTAATGGTGCTCTTGCAATTTCCCCACCAAAAACAACAACTTTCTCTATACCTTGCATTCTAAACAGAGCCCCATAAAAAATGGGGAATACTGCAGAAGAAATTACTAAACTATAAACAGAATTAGCCCAGTCATAAAAAGCCCATGCATTTAATAATTTCTTACTTCCTTTTAATGCTATTGTTTTTACCATATCTATCCTAAAAAAAAAGACCATTCTTTTATAGAACGGTCTTTAAATATACAATTATAATAATTATTTTCTATCTAAAAGTTGTTACTCCAAACTTAGCAGCTTCTTGTTTTGCTAAAGGTGCCCACTCTGTTAAATTAGAAATCCTTGTGTCATTAGATGGGTGTGTACTCATAAATTCTGGTGGTGCTTCTCCTCCACTATTTGCTTTCATTCTCCTCCATAAATCTGCTGCCTCAGTTGGATCATAACCCGCAATTGCCATTATTTGCAATCCTATTCTATCCGCTTCTGTTTCATGACTTCTGCTAAATGGTAACATAACTCCTAGCTGAGAACCAATTCCATAAGCTTGATTAAACATATTCCTTTTTTGCTCATCTTGTATTGCAATATTACCTGCAACTGCAACACCTTGCTGTAAAGCACCTGCACTCATACGTTGCGCTCCATGATCCGCTAAAGCATGAGCAACTTCATGCCCCATTACAACAGCGATTCCTCTTTCCGATTGCGTAATTGGTAAAATCCCTGTGTAAAAAACTATTTTACCTCCTGGCATACACCATGCATTTACTGTTGCATCATCAACCAAATTATACTCCCATTTATAATCTTTTAAATAACCAGGGTATCCGTTAGCAGTTAGCCAACGTTCTGCAGCAGAAGAAATACGCTGCCCAACTTTGGTTATGGTATTAGCATCTGCAGTACCTTTAACAACTTTGTTTTCTCCTAAAAAACTATCATACTGGGCAAAAGCAGTAGGAAATATTTGGCTATTAGGATAAAAGTTTAATACCTTTTTACCTGTAAAAGGATTTGTTTTACATGCTGTTACTCCTAAGAAAACAACAAAAATTAAAATTATTTTTTTCATGATATATAGTGTTTAGTATTTGGGAAAATACAAAAAAATTATTTCCCCTTAATATTCAACCCAGTAAAATCTTTACTAATTACAATAGAATTGGTTCCATTATGTTTTATATCCTTTAGAAAAACTTTTTCATTGTCTATGGATACTTCCTTTATCTTAAATGGCAAACCGTGTAAGTTTAACTTAATAGTCTCATAAGATGTTATATATGTACCACTTTTAAATTGCTGTATACTTAATTGCGTTTCTTTACCTACTAATTTAAAGTTTCTAAGACTGTACCTTCCTTTTGCATAATCATATCCATCTTGCGCATCTTCATAAACCGTAGAACTCTCCGTACCGAGCTTATAATACACATCTATTACTAACTCCTTAATTTCCTTTTCCCCAACATACTGTTGTACTGGGTATTTAGGAATCATAGCTCCTTCTTTTATAAAAAGCGGTATTTTATCAATATCAGCAGTTACCCATTTTTCTGTACCGCCATCTACAACTTCTTCTGTCCAAAAGTTAAACCATTTACCTCTAGGAATATACATTCTTCTTCCTTTTGCATTTGGCTCTTGTACTGGACAAACTAGAATATGTTCTCCAAATATAAATTCATCTGTTCTAAAATGCGTTTGCGAATCTTCTTGATCAAAGTATGCCAGAGATTTTAACATTGGCATTTTCTCTTTAGAATATTTCCAAAACATGGTATACAAATAAGGTAGTAATTGATACCTTAACTCTACGAACTTACGCACAATATCTGTAACCTCTGGGTCAAAAGACCAAGGTTCCTGATCCCCATGATCTCCACTAGAATGAACTCTGCAAAAAGGGTGAAATACTCCCAATTGAATCCATCTAGCAAAAAGTTCTCCATTTGGCTGTTCTGCAAAACCACCTATATCTGAACCTACAAAAGACATACCACTTAAACACATACGTTGCATTTGCACATTTGCAATCCATAGGTGTTCCCATGTTGCAACATTATCACCTGTCCAAGTAGAAGAATACCTTTGTGTTCCAGAATAAGCTGCTCTAGTTATTACAAAAGGACGTTTTGGATATACGTGTTTTTTAACCCCTTCGTAAGTAGCTCTAACCATTTGCATACCATAAATATTATGTGCTTTTCTATGGCTACATGGATTCCCGTCATAATCATGTCTCATATCTAAAGGTGCAGTTTTCCCTGGCACTTCCATAATAGCAGGTTCATTCATATCATTCCACATTCCATGAACTCCCACTTCAGACATCATTTCTTTATACAATTCTGCCCACCATTCTCTTACTTCAGGATTAGTAAAGTCTGGAAAATTACATTTACCAGGCCATACCTTACCATTCATATAAGGACCATCTGCTCTTTTACAAAAATAATCCTTCTCCATAGCTTCTTGGTATACCCAATAATCTGGATCCACCTTAATTCCTGGATCTATCATTGTTACGGTTTTAAATCCGTCTTCAAATAATTCATCAACCATACGTTTTGGGTCAGGAAATTTTGTTTTATCCCAAGTAAAACATCTAAACCCATCCATATAATCTATATCTAAATAAATAGCATCACAAGGAATACGCAAATCTCTAAAACTTTTAGCTACTTCTTTAACTCTGCTTTCTGGATAATAACTCCATTTAGATTGGTGGTACCCTAAAGCCCATAAGGGTGGTAATTCCGGTGTCCCAGTTAAATCCGTATAGCCACGTACTACTTTAGGCATATCTGGCCCATAGAAAAAATAATAATTCATTTCTCCTCCATCTGCCCAAAAACTAGTAGTATTTCTCCTTTCGTGAGAAAAATCAAAATAGGATTTAAATGTGTTATCAAAAAATATTCCGTAAGCCTTATTATTATGTAACCCTATATAAAATGGTATTGCTTTGTATAATGGATCTTGGTCTTTTCCATAAGCGTATTGATCTGTAACCCAATTATGTACTCTTTTTCCTTTTAAGTTAGAATGGGTAGCTTTATCCCCCATACCATAGAAACTCTCAGAACTTTGGGTAATTTTACTCATTTTTACAGTATTACCACCGTATTGGTAATTTTCTTCCCAATGAAAACCAAGTTCATCTTCATTAATTATGTTACCTTCTAAATCAGAAATTTGAGTTCTCATAGTATTTATATCCACCAAAATCTTTAATTTCTCAGTTTCAATAATATACTCTGTATCTTGCTCTATTACTTCTAAGCGGTTATACCCCTTATTTGCATCTTCACTTATTGCATATGAAAAATCTGGCTCAAAAACATAATCTGTTGCGTATCTAAATCTTAACACACTATCTCTTAAAACAGTAATTTGTAATACCACACCATTTTCAGATGTAAAAAACACCTTATCTGCATCTTGTTTTAGAGATACAATTTTATTTGGATATAAATTTCCTTTGTATTCTAATTCTGTGTTTGTAATCATAGCAATTCTATTTTAATACTAACAAAAAAAAGACTTTAACGTTTAATATGACCTACTTATTATGACCTTTTTTTTAGTATAATGATATCCTCATTTTTTTTATTGAAAAATAACAATTCCTAAAGGAGGAATGGTTATTTCTATGGATTGCTCATAAGCATGCCATTTCTTTTTTTGAACTTTTACCGCACTATTGCTAATGCCGCTACCGCCATACTTTTTTGCGTCACTATTAAAAATTTCTTTTATCTTATTTTTCTTTGGAATTCCAATTCTGTAATTTTCTCTAACAACAGGGGTAAAATTACATGCAATAAAAATATCATTCTTTGTATCATGCCCTCTTCTTATGTATGTTAAAACAGAATTTTCGTGATCTCCATAATCTATCCATTGAAAACCATCTGGACTAAATTGTTTTTCATATAAAGCAGGATATTCTTTATAGAGTTTATTTAAATCTTTCACAAAACTTTGCACACCAGAATGCACATCATATTGTAATAAATGCCAGTCTAAACTTTGCTGGAAATTCCATTCAGAAGATTGCCCAAATTCTCCTCCCATAAATATTAAATTTGCTCCAGGGTGCGTATACATATACCCAAATAGTAATCTTAGGTTTGCAAAACGTTGCCACTCATCTCCTGGCATACGATATAGTAAGGACTGTTTACCATAAACAACCTCATCATGAGAAAATGGTAACATAAAATTTTCTGTAAAAGCATAAGTCATGCTAAAAGACAAATCATTCTGATGGTGTTTTCTATAAACAGGTTCTTTTTTAAAATACTCAAGCGTATCGTGCATCCAACCCATCATCCATTTCATTCCAAAACCCAAACCTCCATAATTAACAGGCTTAGAAACACCTGTAAATGCTGTAGATTCTTCCGCTATTGTTTGTACACCTTCAAAGTTTTCATAAACAGTTTGGTTTAATTCTCTTATAAAAGATAATGCTTCTAAATTCTCATTATTACCATACATATTTGGTTCCCATTCCCCATCTTCTCTAGAATAATCTAAATATATCATAGAAGCTACAGCATCTACCCTTAGAGCATCTGCATGAAATTGATCTAACCAAAAAAGAGCATTACTAATTAAAAATGCTCGAACTTCATTTCTACCATAATTAAAAATTAAGCTTTTCCAATCTGGATGATACCCTTTTCTTCTATCTGGATGTTCGTATAAATGAGAGCCATCAAAAAATCCTAAACCATGTGCATCTTCAGGGAAATGTGAGGGTACCCAATCTAGAATTACCCCTATATCGTTTTGATGAAATTTATCTATTAATAGTTTAAAACCTTCTGGTTCTCCAAATCTAGATGTTGGTGCAAAATAACCTGTAAGCTGATACCCCCAAGAAGGATCATATGGATATTCCATTATAGGCATAAACTCTACATGCGTAAATCCCATTTCTTTTACATAAGAAACTAAATCATCTGCCAATTCTGCATAGGATAAAAATTCATTTTCAGATTTCTTTTTCCAAGAACCTAAATGTACTTCATATACAGAATAAGGTTTATCTAAACCATTTTTTTCTTTTCTATACCCCATCCATTTTTTATCTTCCCAGGTATATTCCTTATCCCAGACTACAGACGCTGTTCTTGGCGGGTGTTCACAGTAACGAGCAAAAGGGTCTGCTTTTTCTGTAACAGCCCCATGATTATTAGAATATATTTTGTACTTATATATTTCTCCATGACCTACATTAGGTAAAAAACCTTCCCAAATACCACTTTGATCCCAACGTACATTTAATTCATGTACTCCATCACTCCAATCATTAAAATTACCCACTACAGACACTGTTCTTGCTGTAGGTGCCCAAACTGCAAAATAAGTACCCTTTACTCCATTTACCTCAATAACATGAGACCCTAATTTTTCATACAATCTATAGTGTTTTCCAGATTTAAATAAATTAATATCAAAATCTGAAAATAAGCTATGTGCAATAACATTTGGCATAATTATGTAGTATTTATTGTAAATCTAAGCAACTTTAAACAAATAACGCAGTATTTAAAATGAATGTTAAACACAAGATTTTATCTTTATGTTAAACAATTACGTTTTTTTAAGTTGGAACGCTTTTTGATATATTTTTTTTAACAATTTAAACAAAAGAAATTAGATTACTCATTAAAAAAAATTATTATGAAAAAAATAGGTGCCTATATTGTTGTTATTTTAAGTTTATTTACTATTGCTTGTGAAGGTCCACAAGGACCTCCTGGTTTTGATGGATTTGATGGTGAAGATGGGATTGATGGTTCTATTTTTGAAGCAGAAGCTTTTGAAATTAATGTAGACATGACATTAAATTCAGATGCAAATACCTATGAGTACTTAGCTTCTAATTATAGTAATGGAATAACTGTTTTAGAAAGTGATGTTGTTCTTATATATAGGTTAGAAGAAGTAGATAACGGGGTAGATATTTGGAGACAATTACCACAACCCATTATTACTGAAAATGGCACCTCTTTTTATAATTTTGATTTTACAGCAGGTGACTATAGCATTTACTTAGAGCCAGAATTTGATGCAACCCTTTCAAGTATAGATTTAACAGAAAATCAATGGTTTAGAATAGTCATTGTACCTGCTAAGATTCTAAACAGCAGCAATCTAGACAAAACAAATCTTTCTTCGCTTTTACAAAATATTGGAATAAATGAAAATGAAATTGAAAAATTTGAATTAAAATAAATTCATTTTAGACTAGCCTTTTTTTATCTGAAAGGTTTGTAATTTATCCACGTCTATTAATAGAAAAGAAAATATGTATATAAAAATTATAGCTATATTATTATTTGTTGCTACTAGTTGCAAAGGAATTTCTCAAAACAAGGATGACAAGAAAGAGACTTTTAAAGTTTCTAAAACGGATGCAGAATGGAGAAAAGAACTTACAGATATGCAATATTATATTCTTAGACAAGCAGGAACAGAACCTGCCGGTACAAGTAAACTTCTAGACAACAAAAAAGAAGGTATTTATGCCTGTGCTGCTTGTAGTACTCCATTATTTAAAAGTGAACATAAATTTAATTCTGGAACAGGATGGCCTAGTTTTGATACCGAAATAAATGGAAATGTAGCTTTTGATGTAGATTATAAAATTGGATATGAAAGAACAGAGGAGCATTGTGCTACCTGTGGCGGACATTTAGGACATGTTTTTAATGATGGACCAAAAAATACTACCGGAAAAAGACATTGTATAAATGGTGCAGCACTAAAATTTGTAGAAAAATAACACTCTTTTACTAAAAATAAAAAGTGCATAATTAAGCTTATAGCAAAGTTTAATTATGCACTTTTTTGGGTTTAGCAGTTCTTTGTGCTATGCAACACATATTAATTTAATTTTGAATTATATCTTTTCAGTTTGGTTTCGTACTTTTGCTATTCAAATTTTATATAAAAAAATAGATATATGAGCACTTTTGATGTTATTGTTTTAGGAAGTGGACCTGGAGGTTATGTAGCTGCAATTAGAGCCGCTCAATTAGGCTTAAAAACAGCCATTATAGAAAAGGATGAACTTGGTGGCATTTGTTTAAACTGGGGATGCATACCTACTAAAGCTTTAATTAAATCTGCGCAAGTATTTGAGTACCTTAAACATGCTGAAGATTACGGTCTTAAAGCTGATAACATTGACAAAGATTTTGATGCTGTTGTAAAACGAAGTAGAAATGTAGCAGATGCTATGAGCAAAGGGGTTCAATTCTTAATGAAAAAGAACAAAATTGAAGTAATAAATGGTTTTGGGAAACTAAAACCTGGTAAAAAAATTGATGTTACCGGAGAAGATGGTTCTGTTACAGAATATGCTGCACAAAACATTATTATAGCTACTGGTGCTCGTAGTAGAGAGCTTCCTAGTTTACCACAAGACGGAAAAAAAATAATTGGATACAGACAAGCACTAAGCCTAGACAAACAACCTAAAGAAATGATTGTTGTTGGTAGTGGCGCTATAGGGGTTGAGTTTGCATATTTTTATAATGCAATGGGAACAAAAGTTACTGTTGTAGAATACCTTCCTAATATTGTTCCTGTAGAGGATGAAGATATTTCTAAACAATTAGGACGTAGTCTTAAAAAGACTGGTATTAAAGTAATGACATCTGCCGAAGTTACCTCTGTAGATACTTCTGGAAAAGGAGTTAAAGCCACCATAAAAACTGCTAAAGGAGAACAAATTTTAGAAGCAGATATAGTACTTTCTGCTGTTGGTATTAAAACTAACATAGAAAACATAGGATTAGAGGAAGTTGGCATAGCTACTGATAGAGATAAGATTTTAGTAAACGATTTTTACCAAACAAACATACCTGGTTACTTTGCAATTGGCGATGTTACTCCAGGACAAGCTTTAGCTCATGTTGCTTCTGCTGAAGGTATTCTTTGTGTAGAAAAAATTGCAGGAATGCATATTGAAGCTTTAGACTATGATAATATTCCAGGTTGCACGTATTGTTCTCCTGAAATTGCATCTGTAGGTTTAACAGAAAAAGCTGCTAAAGAACAAGGGTTAGATATTAAAGTTGGTAAATTCCCTTTTTCTGCTAGTGGTAAAGCAAAAGCTTCTGGAACTCCAGATGGTTTTGTAAAAGTTATTTTTGACGCTAAATATGGCGAATGGTTAGGTTGCCATATGATTGGAGCAGGAGTTACCGATATGATTGCAGAAGCAGTTGTTGCTCGTAAATTAGAAACTACTGGTCATGAAATCTTAAAAGCGGTACACCCACACCCAACTATGAGCGAAGCTGTTATGGAAGCTGTAGCAGATGCTTACGATGAAGTAATACATTTATAAAATTATAATAAATTTAAAGCAGCAATACCCTTATGGCTATTGCTGCTTTTTTATACCATACCTATGCTAAAAATATTTAGACTTACAGCAATTTTAGAAGGTGTTTCTTATTTACTTTTATTTGGCTTAACTATGCCTTTAAAATATTTAGCAAATATTCCTGAACCAAATAAACTTGTAGGGTATGCCCATGGCTTTCTTTTTATAGCTTATGTAATTTTAGCTATACTATTTTGGTTTGAAAAAAAATGGAGCATAAAACGATTACTAATTTTATTAATAGCTTCTTTACTGCCTTTTGCTACTTTTTATGTAGACAAGAAGTATTTAAAAAATGCATAAGAAACTATTGCTTAACAATTAAATCGCAGTACCAGAAAGATGTATCCCAAGAAGGGTCTTCTACAAAACAATCATCATCATTCTTTGAAGAGGTATAATTTTTAAGAACTTTTTCTCCTATTGTAAATTCTATAGGATTTTTAAAAATAGGACCATCATACACAAAAGTATGAAACTCCCCATTTTCGCCACAAACATCTACACCTTCAGGTAAATCTTCAATAAAACTTTTATCTATAACTCTACCACAAAAAGAAACATCTAATAATTTTGCATTAACGCAAACCGTAATTGCTTTATACCCTTTTTTTAGAAACTCGTGTAATAGTTTTTTTGTGTCTTTTTTCCACAATGGAAATATCGCCTCTACTCCTACCTCTGCTAATTTTTCTTCTCTATATGCACGTAAATCTTCTAAAAAAATATCTCCAAAAAAAGCATATTTAAAACCTTGACTAGTTAGGTTCTTCATAACTTTTTTCATGGCGTTATTATAGCTTTTCATACTAACATTACCAGCTAATTCTATTTTTTCTAAGGGAATACCTAAAGCCTGTGCTTGTTGTTCTAGCAAGTTTACAGAAAGACCATGCATAGAAACCCTATTAAAGTCTGTATTTACGGTGGTTACAAGCTTGGATATTTTGTATTCCTTACTTGCCAATACTTTATCCAAAGCAAGCATAGCATCTTTACCACTACTCCAATTAAAATAGGCTTTCTTCAATTATAAGAAACTCTGGATTGCTAAATCATAACTCTGAAGTCCAAACCCTAGAATTACTCCTTTTGCTCCGGAAGATATATAGGAAACATGCCTAAAATCTTCTCTTTTATGTGTGTTAGATATATGAACTTCTACTACTGGAGTTTCTACAGCCTTAACAGAATCGCCTATACCTACAGAAGTATGCGTATAAGCTGCTGCATTTAAAACTATACCGTCATAAGAAAAACCTACTTCTTGTATTTTTCCTATGAGCTCTCCTTCTATATTAGATTGGTAATACTCTAATTGAACATTAGTAAATTTAGCTTGCAAGACTTTAAAATATTCTTCAAAAGTCTGTTTACCATAAACCTCAGGTTCACGCTTTCCTAATAAATTTAAATTAGGACCATTAAGTATTAAAATTTTCATAGTCCAAAAATACTAATAATTATGTCTTTAAATGAAGTAAAAACACTCCTTTATTAGTTTATATTGAAAATTAAAAAAGAAACATATAAGCTAAAACTACAGAAGAAAATTGAACATCTCCGTTAACAACAAAATAAGAAATATTAACCTCATTAGTACCATCTCTTAAGTCCATACCCAAAGAAGGTCTAAAATAAAGTGCTCCTTCATTTCCTTTATCAATACCTACTGCATAACCAATATCACTTCCAAATTTAAAGCCAACATTTTTTCCAGGATATATTCTTAAGGAAGCTCCAACTGGTATATATTGAAGATTATCAAATCCAGATTCTGTAGATACACTTCCGCTAGGTACTTCTTCTTCCCCAAAGGCATTAAAAAAACCTGTTGTAATTCCAATATCTAATGCTTTAGATACACCCCAATGATGGTACATATCTACCCCTAATCCAAAAGTATAATCTTCAGAAAAGTCACCTATTACCATTCCACCATTTAGACCAGCTCTAAAATTTGTTCGGTCTACATTTCGTTGTGCACTTAATGTTATTGTAACAAAAGTGAATAATAAGATAAATACATTTTTTTTCATGATTGGTTTATTTATAGAGCTGTAAATATAATTGCAACATACCCTATTACCTCATTTTTGTTGTGAGTGTTAAAAATATAGTGGTAGAACTACAAACTAAGTAGTTTATAATTTTTTTAAGCACAAAAAAAGCAGGAGAAAAACTCCTGCTTAATTAATAATTTATTGTTTTTATTTACAAAAAGTACACAGCTGATACTTGTATTACTCTATTTTTAGAATTTTCATCTTCTATTGCATTGATAAAACCTGCATTAAAACGTAATTGAAAATAAAAATTATCATCTAATTGATAACCAGCCCCTAGTCCAATTCCTAAGTCCAAGGTATTTGTTTCTAAACCAGATATATTTTGCTCTTCAATATTATCTCCGAACATAACACCTAAATATGGTCCTGCTTCTATATAAAGATCATCCCATACATTATATTTTCCCATTACCGGTACTGTTAAATACCAAAGGTTTACATTTTCATTAATAGCATATCCTCCACTACCTTGTAAAGACACTAAAGCTTCAGGCTGTATTGTAATTATATCATTAAAAGGAATTTCTAAAACTCCCCCTAAGTGAAAACCTGGCTTCATGGAATAAGAATAAGAAGTACCTAATCTAGTACTACCCCCAAGTGTTGCCATATTTAAACCAGCTTTAGCTCCAAATCTAATATCACTAGAAGAAGATGACGTTGTTCCCTGAATTACCTGAGCATTCATTTGCATAAGTCCTAAACTTAAAAATGCTATTACTACATAAATACTTTTTTTCATAAAATTAGTGTTTTAATGAGCATCAAATGTACATAATTATACGCATTTGAATAAAAAAGTACTTTAAAAAATGTATTACTTTATTCCAAATAAATGTGGCGTTCTTAACACTATAAAAAAATAGTAGATCAAGCTCATTAAATAGCAAAATAAAAAAGCGGATTACTATCTTTACTTTTATGAATTGGAAACAGGCCTTACAAGATTTTGAACATTATCTTAAGCTAGAAAGAGGGTTATCTACCAATTCTATTAAAAATTACATTTTAGATGTAGAAAAACTAACTCTTTTTCTTGCCTCCTACAAGTTAAAAGCACCGCCATTAACCATAAGTAAAGAAACCATACAGCAATTTATTTATGAAGTAGCCAAAGTGGTAAATCCTAGATCACAAGCAAGAATAATATCTGGCCTAAAAAGTTTTTTTAATTATTTAGTGTTCGAGGATTATAGAGATGACAATCCTATGGATTTAATAGAGTCTCCAAAAATTGGAAGAAAATTACCAGACACATTATCTGAAGAAGAAATAAACAATTTAATTAGCGCTATAGACTTAAGTAAACCCGAAGGGGAAAGAAACCGTGCCATTATTGAAACACTATACGGTTGCGGCTTACGTGTTACAGAATTGGTAGATTTAAAAATTTCTGATTTATATTTTGATGAAGATTTTATTAAAGTTACTGGCAAAGGAAACAAGCAACGTTTTGTACCAATTAGCGACATAAATAAAAAATACATTACTATTTACAAAAAAGAAATACGGACACATTTAGATATAAAAAAAGGATTTGAAGACACTTTATTTTTAAATAGAAGAGGCAGACAATTAACCAGGGCAATGATATTTACTATTGTTAAACAACTTGCAGAAAAAATTGGGTTGCATAAAAACATAAGTCCACATACATTTAGACACTCTTTTGCTACGCATTTACTAGAAAATGGAGCCGATTTAAGAGCTATACAACAAATGTTGGGTCACGAGAGTATTACTACTACAGAAATTTATATGCATGTAGACCGTAGCCATTTAGCCGAGGTTATGCATAAATTTCATCCAAGAAACTAAAACTTAAATTTACCTCCTAAAGTAAATAATTTAGGTATACTATAAATTCCTTGAACATTAGTATTGGTTTGTATTTGTTGCCTTGCCTCTAAAAACAAATTCTCATTTACATCTACCCCAACTCCATAAGAATAATTAGTAATAGGTTTAGTGCTCTTTTGTCCCATTTTAGATTCTTCTATTTCTATACCTAACCCTGTAAACACAAACCCCTTGCTTGTAACATATTTTTTTGCAACAATATCAAATTTAGAAACATTAGCTAACAAATAAGTGTCGTAAAACCCTCTAAGCTCTAGCTGTAAATGAGTGTCCACTTTATAATTCAAATTAAAATAAGAATGTGTATCTCCATTTGAAAGAGACGGATATGACCAACTATGTAAACTAACTTTTCCTGGAGGTTTCTTTTCCTGCGAAAAAGATAAAAAAGAAACGATACAAAAAGAAAAACATAAAAAATATTTCATTTATGCTGAATATGGATTCTCAAACTTAAAGGAACCACTTACAAAAAATAAAACATTTAACTACTTTAACATGCTATTAAGTATTGTTTAACTAATCTTTAAACTGGCTGTAATCTCTATTATACGGCCTAATTATTAAGCGAGCTTCACGATCAAAACGAATATAATTATATACCCAATTTACAAATACTATTGCCCTATTTCTAAACCCTATTAAAAAAAACAGGTGAACAAACATCCAAACAAACCACGCAAATACTCCCTGAAATTTAAAATTTTTAGTGTCAGCCACTGCTTTATTTCTTCCTATAGTAGCCATGCTACCTTTATCTTTATACGCAAAAGGTTTTAGCGCTTTACCGTCTAATAAACGCGCTAAATTTTCCCCTAAGTTTTTCCCTTGTTGTATTGCAGGTTGCGCCATCATTGGGTGCCCTCTAGGCGTATCTTTATTTTCTATACAAGCAACATCTCCAATTGCAAATATATCTGGATAGTTTGGTATTTGGTTAAATTCATTTACGCGTATTCTATTCCCGCGAACTAATAATTCTTCCGCATCTATCCCCTTTATTGTAGCCCCCATTACTCCTGCTGCCCAAACAACCGTTGCGCTATTAAAAGTAAGGTCTGTTTTTGTAGTTACTACCTTACCATCATAACTAGTCACTCTAATATTTGTCCAAATTTCAACCCCTAGTTTTTCTAAAAACTCTTCTGCTTTTTCGGAAGCCTTTTTACTCATACCTGGCAAAATACAATCCCCACTTTGCACTAAATTTATTTGCGCTCTTCTGGTATCCAAATCAGGGTAATCTTTTGGCAAAACTCCTTTTTTAATCTCGGCTAACGCGCCAGCAAGTTCTACTCCTGTGGGTCCGCCGCCAACAATAACAAAATTCATTAATGCATCTCTCTCATGCATTTCATCTGTTAACAAAGCTTGCTCAAAATTTTCAAGTATTAAACTCCTTAAATTTAAAGACTGCGGTATGCTTTTCATTGCCATTGCATTTTTCTCTATCTCTTTATTACCAAAAAAATTAGTCTCAGAGCCAGTTGCAATAACTAAATAATCATAATTTAAATCTCCTATGGTGGTTAGAATAGATTTTTCTTCGGGTAAAATTTCTTGTACATCTGCCAATCTAAAATAAAAATTAGAATAGTCTTTTAAAACTTTACGTATAGGATAAGCAATAGAATCTGGCTCTAACCCACCAGTAGATACTTGGTATAGTAAAGGCTGAAAAGTGTGGTAGTTATTCTTATCTATAAGAACTACCTGGACATCTTTTTTACTTAATTTTTGCGCTAGTGATAATCCGCCAAAACCACCACCTATTATTACTATTCTAGGACAACTTAACTTAGGAATATTCATAGATAAAAATATACAACAAAATTAAACATTAACACTTTAGCAAACTAATTAGGCACCTGACGTTTTACATCATTTATGAATACTTATAAAATTCCCTTAGAGTAAATTACCTCGTGGCAAGCCCGCGAGGTATTTATTTGGGAACTAATTTTGATTTCAAGGCAAGCCTCGGAATATTTAAATCTCGATTATCGAGTAAATAACACTAGACTCTATAATTTTTAAACTTTAGAATGTAACAAATTACTAATATTGTATACTAATACGTAAACAACCTACCAACCAAAGAGTGAATAAAGAATTGGAACACCAATTTGTAACGGATTTGCAGAACAATCAAAACATTGTTCACAAGGTTTGTACCCTTTATACAAACAACAAAGACGCGCATAATGACCTTTTCCAAGAAATAACGATACAATTATGGAAAGCGTACCCAAAATTTAGAGGAGAAGCTAAATTTAGCACGTGGATGTATAGAGTGGCTCTAAACACTGCTATAACACTTTATAGAAAATCTAAAAGAACCATTAGAACACAAGATTATGATTCTGTTATATTTAAAATAAAAACGGATGAATATGACGAAACAGAAGAAGAACAATTAAAATTAATGTACAAAGCTGTAAAGCAACTTGGAGATATTGACAAGGCGTTAGTTTTTATGTATTTAGAAGACAAAGATTATAGAGAAATTTCTGAAACTCTTGGTATATCTGAAGTAAATGCTAGAGTTAAAATGAATAGAGTAAAGAAGAAATTAAGAACCATTTTGAACCCCTAGATGATGGACGAGCTGGAATTACTAAAAAAAGATTGGCAAAAGAGGGATAAAGATATTCCTCAGTTGTCTTACGACGATATATATAATATGACATGGAAGAAATCCTCTTCTATTGTTAAATGGATATTAATTATAAGCATATTAGAATTTACACTACCACATTTGCTTTACCTAATACCTGCTTTTCAAGATAGTATGAGTATTTATGATACTCTAGGGTTTAAAAAATATTTCTATATAATTTCTGTAATACAATACACAGTTATTATATATTTTATTTATCAATTTTATAAAAGATATAAAGAGATTTCTGTTTTAGAAAATGCAAAGACTTTAATGCAGAAAATAATTAAAACTAGAAAAACAGTTAAAAACTATGTTGTTTTTTCTCTTTCTATGATATTATTTACAGTGCTATTAATGATAATTGGTATATATATTAGTGAAGACTTTGTACAAAACATATCAGAATTTAATAATACAAAAAGTGATTTACCTCCAGAGAAATTAAAAATTGCTTTAATGGTAGGTATTGGTATTTTTGGAACCCTACTTACTCTTTTTATGGGAGCAATATATTTTCTACTTTACGGAAGGTTATTAAAAAAGCTAAAGAAAAATTACTATAAATTAAAGAAATTAGAAGTTTAAAACTCACGTTGTTTGTTTTCTTCTTCTATTGCTTTTAAATCTTTTTTAGAAATTACCTTTAAGAAAGAAGGATGCTGCTCTATAGCGTATTCTAACTTTTCTATAATAGAATCAAAAGATTCGTTTTCATAATCTATTTCTAAAGGTTCTTTTATAACCATAGATTGTAAAATTCCTTTCTTTTTAATACGCAATCCTTTTTTATCAAAAGAACGTCTAAACCCATCTATAACCACAGGAACTACAATTGGCTTATACTTTTTTATGATATGTGATGTTCCTTTACGAAGTGGTTTCCATGGCGTTGTTGTTCCTTGCGGAAATGTTATTACCCAACCATCATCTAAAGCTTTTCCTATACTAGAAATATCGCTCATTTTAACCTGCCTATTAACATCTTTACCCTCAGACCTCCACGTTCTTTCTACACTAATAGAACCTGCATAAGCAAAAACCTTTGTCATTAAGTTTTTCTTCATGGTTTCTGCAGCAGCTATATAGTACATATTTAATTTAGGTTTCCAGATATACCCTAGGTTTTTAATTGTATTTTCTCTACCGCTTAAACTAGCGTTAAAAACATGAAACATAGCAACAACATCTGCAAAATAAGTTTGATGATTACTTACAAACAAAACATTCTCACTTGGTAAGCTTCTTATAATATCTGAACCCTCTATTTCTAATTTATTAAAGCGCTTATATCTTTGGTGCGTAATTACTGCCATAATACGAATAAGCCACTTTTTTATAAACAATATGTGCCCAAAAGGATTTCTTTTAAATAAACTCATAGAAAGCAAAATTACAAAATAAGCACTTACAACACCTTTTTTAAGAGCTCTTTAATCTCCGATAGCATCATTGCAGTAGCTCCCCAAACCACATAACCATTTAATTTAAAGGCAGGTACCTTAATAACTTTAGCATAGGAGGTTCTTAAATCTTCTTCCACTATTTTGGTATCATCCATAAAATCTGTAAGAGAAACCTCTACTATTTCTTCTACTTCAGATTCTTGTAAAATAAAAGGCTCTTTATTTTCATATAAACCAATAAAAGGTTGCACTTGAAAATTACTTGGAGGTATGTATACTTGGGTTATAGGTTTTACTACTTCAATTTTATCTTCTGGAACCCCAACTTCTTCATAGGTTTCCCGTAAAGCAGTATCTAAAATTGTAGCATCTTCTTTTTCTTCTTTACCTCCAGGAAATGCTATTTGGTTAGAGTGTACCCCTTTATATGTTTTTCTTAATATTAAAAGGATAAACGTTTTTCCTTTAAGATTTGGATAAAAAAGAGCCATTACACCAGCCTTTCTAGGCTCTCTTTTTTCTAAATTTTCTTTTTTTAACTCCTTTAACCTTGTTGCAGGCATCATTTTATAATGAGAAGATTCTCCTGGAAGAGTTAAATCTTTTATTTTTGAAACTTGTTGCTTAAAAATTTTATAATCCATGTTATTAAAAAAATATATTTCTCTACTTACATTGCTTCTTTTTTTTATAGGATGTAATGAGAAATCAAAAAATAATGTTACTAATAAAACTACAAAAGAAATTGTTATAGATTCTGTTGTTATTGATTCTTCCAAAATAAAAGCCAAAGAAGAAAAATTTGAACTTACAGAAGATAATGCTATAGATTTCTTCTTTAATTACAATAAAACACTAACAGAAAACAAAGTAAAAATAACCACTAATTTAGGTAGTTTTACCATACAATTATTTGGAAACGTTCCTTACCATAAAGCTAATTTTATTTACTTAACTAAAAAAGGATATTTTAACAATACTCAATTTCATAGAGTGGTTAAAAATTTTATAATTCAAGGAGGAAACTCGGACGACTTAGCCACCTCTAAAAAAAGAAAAGAAATTGGTAGATACCTACTACCCCCAGACACCAGAAAAGGACATAAACACCATAGAGGAGTAGTTTCTATGCCCAGCAGTGAGATTAATAACCCACATATGTTAGCATCTCCTTATGAATTTTTCATAGTAGTTACAAAACCAGGTTCTTACCACTTAGACGGAGAATACACCCCTTTTGGAAAAGTTATTCAAGGAATGGATATTGTAGATAAAATAAACAACCAAAAAGTTGGTAAAGGAGATTGGCCATCCTCTAACATTTATATTACAAAAGCAGAGGTTATAAAGTAACTTACTTAAGACCTATAGATATTAGGCAATGAAATTTTATATTTTACTGCTAAAATTCGTAAAGAAATTATTGAAATAATAGACACAACAAAAGCATAATCTGCTTTTAAAGGTGTTAATAGAAGTAAAAAATATATAGCTCCACCCAAAATACAAACTGTAGCATAAATTTCTTTTCTAAAAACAACAGGTATTTCATTACACAAAATATCTCTAATTACCCCTCCAAAACTAGCTGTAATAGTTCCTAAAGCAATACACATTATAGGGGTTAGTTCTGCAGAAAGTCCTTTTTCTATACCAATTAATGTATAAAAACCAATTCCTATAGTATCAAACAAAAAAAGTGATTTTCTAATGTATTTAAGTTTGTTAACAAACAAAATAGCAACAATAACAGTACCTGCAATTGTTACCATATAAACAGGCTCTTTAATCCAAGTAACTGGCACATTTCCTATAAGTAAATCTCTTAAAGTACCGCCTCCAACGGCAGTAACAAAGCCTATTATAAAAACTCCAAATAAATCTAGCTTTTTTTCCATTGCAATAAGCACACCGGAAATGGCAAAAGCTATGGTTCCCAAAATATCTATAGCTAAATAAAACATAGTGTAAAACTACTGCTTATTTATAAATTATTTACTTAAAAAATATTGGGCTTGTATTGCAGAAGATAAATTACGAGAGCCCGTATTATATGTTATTTTTAAATTAGAAACAGAACTTGGCTTTTTAAAATTAATAGCATAACAACTACATGGTCGTCCTCTTCCTCTTCTTCTATTAGAATTTAATAAAAATTCCAAAGCTAATCCAGATACTATACCACCGAGGGTTGTGTAAGCTACATCGCTATTATCCCAAACACCATAATCTGCCTTATCCATAGCTTCTTTTACAAGGCCAGCTGCCAAAGCGCTTCCTACTGCTCCTGCCCATGTCCATTTTTTATCGCCTTTAAATATTTTATTTGCAGTATACCCACCTACAGCACCTATAGCTATTCCTGCAGCAAAATGTTTAGGACTACTACTATCTGCAATCTGCGCATTACTTTTAAAAAACAAGGTTAATAAAAGAACTAAAAAAAAGATTCTCATAATTTATAAATTGGGGAAAACATAATTATAATAAATAGAACGCATAAAAATCAATTTCAGTATTTACTATTTTTTTAACCCCTGACATTAGATGTCACTACCTAAAATTAAGTTTGCAACTCAATAATCTAAAAAAACAACAATTATGACAAATGCAGTTAACTGGTTTGAAATTCCTGCAAACAATTACGAAAGAGCTAAAAAATTTTATGAAACAATTTTAGGAGCTATTATTACAGACCACCCTATGCCTGGCCATGGTAATTATGGTGTTTTTTCTTATAACGCGGAAAGCAATTGTGTTGGGGGAGCAATTATTAAAGCAGATGATTATAAACCTTCTACAGAAGGCTCTTTAGTATACCTAAATGGTAGTGATGATTTAAGTGTTGCTTTAGCTAGAGTAGAACCCGCAGGAGGAAAAATAATTATGCCAAAAACCGATATTCAAGAAAATGGTTTTATTGCTCATTTTATAGATACAGAAGGAAATAAAGTTGCTTTACATTCTATGGAATAATAAAAAAATAAGATAGTGAGCCTAAATGTTGGTTCACTATCTTTGGTTCTAATGACACAACTTTCTAGACTTATTGCTATTCTTACGCTATTAAAATCTAAACGAATTTTAACAGCAACAGAACTGTCTCATAAATATAATATTACAGTTAGAACAGTTTATAGAGATATAAAAAAACTAATAGATGCAGGTGTACCTGTTGTTACTATTGAGGGAAAAGGATATTCCTTAATGGATGGTTATACCGTACCTCCTGTACAATTTACAGAAAAAGAAGCTAATGCTTTAATAACGGCACAACATCTAGTAACTAAAAGTAATGATAGCTCTTTTGTAATAGATTATAAAGATGCTCTTATTAAAATAAAATCTGTTTTTAAATCTTCTATTTTAGAAAAAAGCGAACATCTTAGTGATAAAATACATGTTTTTGATACTCGAGAAAAAAACATTGCGAGTAATGCGCTTTCCGAAATTCAGTTAGCAATTACAAATTATAATTATGTAGAAATAAACTATAAAAAAGCAAATGATAACAATATTTCTTTTAGAAAAATAGAACCCTATGCTATTTACTCAACCGAAAATAAATGGATTTTAATTGCTTGGTGTTATATGCGAATAGAATATAGGGCATTTCGTATAGACAGGATACAGCATTTTAAAATACTGCCAGAAACTTTTGAAGATAGAAAGTTTAGCATCCAGGCTTTTTTTCGACAAGACCCATATGATATTAAAAAGAAAAAGTAAACTACCTCGGAGCAAGCCCACGAGGCATTTCTTAGGAAACTAATTTTTATTTCAAGACAAGCCTCGGCGCATTTAAATCTCGATTATCGAGTAAACTTCTAAATACTATATGCAACATTTAAAAAAACTTATTCCTTTATTTTCTATTTTAAAATTAAACCCCACCAATCTTACTATAGAAAAAGAAAGTCTAGAATACGAAGCATGTACTTACAACTTAAATTTTTTTAAAGTTATTAGCCGAAAGGCAAAAGTAACTCCTAAAAAAAATGGACAATTTGTAACTGTCTGGAAAAGAAACCAAGAAAACATAACTACCCCTTTTAATTATGAAGACGATTTTGATTTTATTATCATTTATTGCAAAAAAGGAGAAAATACCGGTGTTTTTATATTTCCAAAACAAATACTAATTCAAGAAAAAATAATTTCTACTAACAAAAGAGATGGAAAGAGAGGGTTTAGAGTGTACCCTTCTTGGGATACACCAACAAATTTAACTGCACAAAACACACAAAATTGGCAACTTAATTACCATATTAAATTATCTTCCCAAGAATAAAAAATTGATTCTTAGGATACATTTTTTATAAAAAACATAAGCCGTTAATTATATTTATCGTAATATTGCAATATATAAATACAAGTGTATGGGATTAGCAAAATCTGAAATGTTTACAGACAAACAAAATTTAATTTCTTCTTATGCCAAAGTGTTTGGACACCCTGCAAGGGTTGCTATTTTAGAACATTTATTTGCAATTAATTCTTGTATTTGTGGTGACTTAGTAGATGTTATAGGCTTAGCCCAACCTACAATTTCTCAGCACTTAAAAGAATTAAAAAATATTGGCCTTATAAAAGGAAATGTAGAAGGTACAAGTGTATGTTATTGTATACATAAAGAAAACTGGACAGCAATGAAAGCTACAATTAACAAATTTCTAGATCAAGACATTAACTGCAATACAGATTGTTGTTGAAAAAAATTTAAACCATTTAATTATAATATTGCAATAAAACGATAATACTATGAAACTATCAGAAATAAAACAGCATTTAAACACATTAGAGAATATTGCTTTTAAACTTCCTAACGGAGAGTTAGTTCCTAAACATTTTCATGTAACCGAAGTTGGAAAAGTAACAAAAAAATTTATTGATTGTGGTGGTACAGTAAGAAACGAAGAAGTAGTTAACTTTCAATTATGGAATGCAAATGATTATGACCACAGATTACATCCTGATAAACTAATACATATTATAGAGCTTTCTGAGAAAACTTTACATATTGGAGATTTAGATATTGAAGTAGAATACCAAGGGGAAACTATTGGAAAATTTGGATTAGATTTTGACGGTACTAGCTTTTTATTAACTGGGAAGCAAACAGATTGCCTTGCAAAAGACAATTGCGGTGTGCCAGAACCAAAGCAAAAAGTTAAACTAAAAGAGTTACAAGCTACTGGAAATTCTTGTGCTCCAAACTCTGGTTGTTGTTAAATTTATAAAACCCTTGTACAAATGTTATACAAAGATATAATTACGCAAATAGAATCTTTAGATACAACAACTATTTCTGAAGAAAGAAAATTAATAGTAACCCCATTAATAGATTTTGTAAAAAGCAAAAAAGAGGCAAAAGAAGATATTAGAATAAATTTTATTTGCACTCACAACTCAAGACGTAGTCATCTATCCCAAGTTTGGGCGCAAACTATTGCTGCATATTTTAATATCAAAAACGTCTTTTGCTATTCTGGCGGCACAGAAGCTACTGCACTTTTTCCAATGGCAGCAAAAGCTTTAACAACTTCTGGTTTTAAAATTGAAACTATCTCAAATGAAAAAAATCCTGTTTATAGTATAAAAAATGGGGATAACAACCACCCTATTATAGGTTTCTCCAAAAAGTATGACGACAGTTTTAATCCAACTTCTAAATTTGCAGCAGTATTAACCTGTTCTAGTGCGGATCAAGGTTGCCCTTTTATTGCCGGTGCTGAAAAAAGAATCCCTATTACTTTTGAGGATCCAAAAGCTTTTGACAATACACCGCAACAGGAAGAAAAGTATCAAGAAAGAAGTATTCAAATAGCAACAGAATTATACTATGTATTTTCCAAAATTAAATAAGAAATGGCAAAAAAATTAAGCTTTCTTGATAGTAAACTAACGTTATGGATTTTCGTGGCTATGATTTTAGGTGTTGGTTTTGGAAATTTTTTCCCACAGTTACCTAAATATATTAATGCTGCAAGTTCAGGAACTACAAATATTCCAATAGCAATAGGATTAATTTTAATGATGTATCCTCCCTTAGCAAAGGTTAATTATAAACTTTTACCAAAAGTATTTAAGGATATTAAAGTACTGTCTATTTCATTAATTCTAAACTGGATTATAGGGCCTGTTTTAATGTTTATTCTTGCAATTACTTTTTTAAAAGAGTATCCAGAATATATGGTTGGCCTAATACTAATTGGATTAGCAAGGTGTATTGCCATGGTATTAGTTTGGAATGATTTGGCAGAGGGAAGTAGTGAATATGGCGCAGGCTTAGTAGCACTAAATAGTATTTTTCAAGTTTTTGCCTATAGCTTTTATGCGTGGCTATTTATTACAATACTGCCTCCCTATTTTGGATTTGAAGGTGCTATTGTAGACATATCTATTGCTACAATAGCAGAAAGTGTTGCTATATATTTAGGAATACCTTTTGCTTTAGGGATACTAAGTAGAATAGTACTTGTAAAACGTAAAGGAGAAAAATGGTATACAGAAAAATTTATACCTACAATTTCCCCATTAACATTAATTTCTCTACTATTTACTATTGTTCTTATGTTTTCTTTAAAAGGAGAATTAATTTTAGAAATTCCTTTAGATGTGCTACGCATAGCCGTACCATTAGTCATTTATTTTGTAGTAATGTTTGGTATTGCCTTTTTTGTAAGTAAAGTTGTTGGTGCTAATTATTCTAAAAATGCTGCAATTTCTTTTACTGCTGCTGGTAATAATTTTGAACTTGCAATAGCGGTTGCAATTGCTGTTTTTGGGTTAAATTCTGGGCAAGCATTTACAGGTGTTATTGGGCCTTTAATAGAAGTTCCTGCACTAATTTTACTAGTTAAAGTTGCTTTTTGGTTAAAACGAAAATACTATTCTTAATAAGTATAGTAATACCAATTTTAAAACATCTTATCTTTAAATATTTTTAACAGATAGGATGTTTTTCTTTTTTAACATACATAAAATACTTAATTAAACAATACTTCGTTATTAGATGGTGTACTATATTTCTTACACATATATGTTGAATTAAAAAAGAAGAAATGATAGCTCCAAAAGACCATTTATATGAAAAAGAACGTGTAAATGCTTTAAAATCTTACAACGTTTTAGACACGCTTCCTGAAGAAGACTATGACAATTTAACCAAGATTGCCGCTCAAATTTGTGGCACCCCTATCTCTTTAGTAAGTCTCTTAGATGAAACCAGACAATGGTTTAAATCTAGACATGGTATAGATGCTACAGAAACCCCTAAGGAATTAGCGTTTTGTGCTCATGCTATAAATTCTGATGATAAAATTTTTAATATAAAAGATGCTAGAGAAGATGAAAGGTTTAAAGAAAACCCTTTAGTTATTAATGATCCAAATGTAATTTTCTATGCAGGTGTTTCGCTAACTAATGACGAGGGTCTTCCTCTTGGAACTCTCTGCGTTATAGATCACAAACCAAGAACTTTAACTCAAACTCAAAAAGATTCTTTAACTGCATTATCCAAACATGTAATGAATCTTTTAGAACTTAGAAAAAATAGAATCTTATTAGAAGATTCTAATAAAGAATTAGCTTTAAAGAATACAGAATTAGAAAATTTTGCATCCACAACTGCTCATGATTTAAAAGCTCCATTAAATAATATTTCTTCTATGTCTGAATTAATTATAGAAAGTTATTCGGACAAACTAGAGGAAGATGGCTCTATAATGCTTGGTTTTATAAAAACATCTTCTGATAAGTTAAAAAAATTGATTGATGGACTATTAAATTACAGTAAAACCTCTTCTTTATTACACTCAGAACGTACAACTGTTACTATAACTACGATAATAGAAGATTTACAAACTTTATATGCCTTTGAAAGTTCTGTAGATTTAGTAGTAAAAACAGACTTAAAAACCATAACTATTAATAAAATTGCACTAGATCAAATTTTAATTAATTTGGTAGGAAATGCAATAAAATATGGTAATAAAGACGATTTAAAAATAATAATAGGAGTTTCTGAAAGTAAAGAAAATTATCATTTTTACGTACAAGATAATGGTCCTGGCATAGCTCTTAATCTACATGACAAAATATTTGAAATTTTTAAAACTGTAGGTGTAAAAGATAAATATGGCCAACAAGGAACTGGAATTGGATTAGCTACCGTAAAGAAAATAGTAGAAAAACTGGGAGGAACAATTTCTGTGGAATCTGAAGAAGGTAAAGGTGCAAAATTCATTTTTAACATTACAAAAGATACAACACCAAATATTCCTTTAGTAAACTACCTCGGGGCAAGCCCACAAGGCATTTATTAGGAAACTAATTTTTGATTTCTAGGCAAGCCTCGGAGCATTTAAATCTCGATTATCGAGTAAAAGAGGCTGCTTTTTAATATTTAGAGACTTTAGATTTTGTCTCATTAAATTGCTGCATCATATCTTCTATAATTTCTTTTGCAGGTTTTATATCAGAAATTAAAGCAGATACCTGCCCTATTTCTAATTCTCCCTCGTCCATATCCCCTTCAAACATTCCTTTTTTGGCTCTTGCCCTTCCTAATAATTCTTTAAGTTCCTTAACAGAAGCCCCAGATTTATATGCGTTTTGAATATCTTGATAAAACTTATTATTTAATAAACGAACAGGGGCTAATTCTTTCAAAGTCAACTTAGTATCCCCTTCCTTGGCGTTTACTACCATTTCTTTAAAACTCCTATGAGAAGAAGCTTCTTTACATGCAACAAACCTACTTCCTACCTGTACAGCATCTGCCCCTAAAACCATAACTGCTAACATTGCATTTCCGGTAGCTATACCTCCTGCAGCTATGATTGGTATTTTTACATGTTTTTTAATTAATGGTATTAATGTAAGTGTTGTAGATTCATCCCTACCATTATGACCACCTGCCTCAAAACCTTCTGCAACTATAGCATCTACCCCAGCTTCTTCTGCTTTTAAAGCAAATTTTAAACTACCAACAACATGTACTACTAGTATACCTTGAGATTTAAGTTTTGATGTCCAAACTTTAGGATTTCCAGCAGAGGTAATTACAATCTTAACTCCAAGTTCTATTACTATATTTATTATCTCTTCTAAATCTGGATATAACATAGGAATATTAACCGCAAATGGTTTATTGGTAGCCTCTTGACACTTAAGAATGTGCTCCCTTAGCACATTAGGATACATACTCCCAGCCCCAATAACTCCTAAACCACCTGCATTAGATACTGCAGATGCTAATCGCCAACCACTTGCCCATATCATTCCGCCCTGAATAATAGGATATTCTATTCCAAATAACTTTAATACTTTATTTTTCATACCCTAAAATAACAATAAAAAATTATGCTATAACACCAGAACCTAGTAACTCATCTTCTACATACCAAGCTACAAATTGCCCTTCAGTAATTGCAGATTGCGGCTCTATAAAATCTACATATAAACCTTTTCTAGTTTTTACAACGGTTGCATCTTCTAAAGCTTGTCTATACCTAATTCGTGCTTTAACTTTTAAAGATTCTCCAGGTTTTAAAGCTAAATCTGGTCGTATCCAATGCGTCTCTTCATTAGATACAAAAAGAGTATTTCTATATAAACCTGGGTGACTTTTTCCTTGCCCTGTATATATTACATTTTCTTCTACATCAGTATCAATTACAAATAATGGTTCTTTTGTTCCTCCTACATTTAAACCTTTTCTTTGTCCTTTAGTAAAATAGTGTGCTCCTTGGTGCTCCCCTACTTTTTTTCCTTCAGAAACAGCATAAACAGGTTTTTCTGAAGAAAAATATAATTTATCTTCCTCCGTATTAAACCCTGCAACTTCTCTAGTATAAAATGGGTGGGTATTTGGTATTTCTACAATAATTCCTTTTTTTGGTTTTAATTTTTGCTGTAAAAAATCAGGTAATCTTACTTTACCTATAAAACATAGTCCTTGGGAATCTTTTTTATCCGCAGTAATTAAATTCATTTTTGCTGCAATTTCTCTAACCTCAGGTTTTTGTAATTCACCTATAGGAAATAAAGTCTTAGATAATTGTTCTTGAGATAATTGGCATAAAAAATAGGATTGGTCTTTATTTTGGTCTTTACCGGATAAAAGCTGGTAAGTTTGTGTTCCATCTTCATTATTTACAATTCCTTTTCTACAATAATGCCCTGTAGCAACATAGTCCGCACCAAGTTGCATTGCTATTTTCATAAAAACATCAAACTTAATTTCTCTATTGCAAAGTACATCTGGGTTTGGTGTTCTACCCATTTCATACTCTCTAAACATATAATCTACAATACGTTCCTTATACTCTGCACTTAAATCTACCGTCTGAAAAGGAATTCCAAGCTTCTCTGCTACGATTAGAGCATCATTACTATCTTCTAACCATGGACATTCTTCGGATATTGTAACAGAATCATCATGCCAATTTTTCATAAAAAGGCCTATAACGTCATATCCCTGCTCCTTAAGAAGGTATGCTGCAACACTTGAATCTACTCCTCCAGAAAGACCTACAACTACTTTTTTCATTCTAAAAATTATATAGCCTACAAAAGTACAAAATTACCATCTTAGAATTTTCAAATTTAATTTTCTCTTCAAAAATTATGTTTTGTTTAATTTTTTTATATATTTGTTAAACAATAAACAACTATTTATCTAACATATACTTTATTAATAACCAATAGTTTACATAATAAATATTAATTGTTGTTTATTAATTTGTTATAAAAATTAAACATTATACTAAAATTTAAGCCATGGAAAAACTATTAAAAATGAAACGTTACTTATTACTATCCTGTTTTTGTATTACACTTTTTTCTTGTGATAAAAACGATGATGTAACAGAAGAAAAATCAACCGAACTTAGCATTACTGCAACAGCCCAAGCAACAGAATCTCTAAGCTCTTTAGTTGCTGCTCTAATACAGGCCGATGCAGGCTTAGTTGAAGCTCTAGATGATAAAAACGCTACCTACACTGTTTTTGCGCCAACTAATGATGCTTTTACTACCCTATTAGGAAATTTAGATGATTTTAACTCTCTGGAAGATTTTGATACAGAAGAAGAAAAAGCTCTACTTGCTCAAATTCTTAAATATCATGTTATAACAGATATTGCTGCAAAATCTACAGATTTAAATGATGGCCAAATGATAACCACACTGCAAGAGGAAGATGTAACTATTGCTTTAGAATCCTCTTCAGTTAATATCATAGACAAAACAGAAACAAAAGCTACTGTTACTGCAGCAGACATAATTGCTACTAATGGTGTTGTTCACCTTGTAGATAAAGTACTTTTACCGCAGACGGTTATTGATGCCATTAACTCTCCTGGTAACTTAGTTAGTATTTTAATAGAAACCGAGCCGCTTTCCATATTAAAAGATGCTGTGATAAAAGCAGACTTAGTAGAGACTTTATCTAGTGAAGGCCCTTTTACTGTATTTGCGCCAACAAATGATGCTTTTGCTGCATTATTAGATGTTTTAGGTGATGATTATAATAGTTTAGATGATTTTGATACTGAAGAAGAAATAAATTTATTAAAAAATATTCTTCTTTTTCATGTTATACCAAATGCTACTGTAAAAGCAGGAGATTTAACTGCAGGAGAAGTAGGAACCGCATTTACAAACAACTCTGTTAGTATTATAGATAACCAAGGAACATTTGTTATAGTAGATGCATCTGAAGCTAATACAAACATAACTGGTACAGATATTATAGCTTCAAACGGAGTAGCACACACCATAGATAAAGTACTTTTACCGCAAGTAGCAATTGATTTTGTTACGAACTTAAATCTTAAAACAATAGTAGAATTAGCTGTTGAAACTAACGATTTAAGTGTTCTAGTTAGCACTTTACAACAAGCAGATGCTGGCCTAGTTGAAACCTTGTCTGGAGATGGACCATTCACTGTTTTTGCACCAACAAATGATGCTTTTATTGCATTATTAGAAAGTTTAGGAGATGAATATAATGCTGTAAGTGATTTTGATACAGATGAAGAAAAAGCTCTACTTGTAAAAATACTTACCTATCATGTAATTGGTAACACTACCGCTTTATCTACAGATTTATCTAACCACCAAGAGATTACAACGCTACAATCTGAAAATATTACGATTAACTTAACGGGTGGAGTTTATATAAATGATGCAACAGATACTCCTGCACAAGTAACAGCTGCAGACGTTATTGCTAGTAACGGTGTGGTTCATATTATTGATAAAGTATTATTACCTCAAGAAGTTTTAGACATACTAAATCCTAATATTGTTGCAACAGCACAAAGTGTTTCAGATTTGAGTCTTTTAGTTGAAGCTCTTATACAAGCTGATGCAGGTTTGGTAGATACTCTATCTGGCGAAGGACCATTTACTGTATTTGCTCCAACAAATGCTGCATTTACAAGTCTATTAGATCTATTAGGGAATGATTATAATAGTTTAGAAGATTTTGACACCCCTGAAGAGAAGACAATTTTAACAAAAATACTAACATACCATGTTATTTCTGGTGCTAGCGTAAAATCTACAGATTTAACAGACCATCAAGAAATAATTCCATTACAAGGAGAATCTATTTTTGCCTTAGTAGGTAATAGTATAGGGTTAAGAGATAAGACTTCTACCGATGCAAATGTTACAACTGCAGATGTTATGACAAGCAATGGTATTGTACATATAATAGATAAAGTTTTATTGCCCCAAGAAGTTCTTGATGCATTAGGACATTAAAAAACCCCGAGATATTAACTAACCATAGTTTTTATTTCATTTTAAGCCCCTGCATTACTATAATATAGTTTTGTTTGGGGTTTTATTTTGGTCAAATAGCAAAAATGTAAGAAAAAACTTTCCTTAACTCCCTACCCCTTACCTACTAAAAAAAACAAACAACATTATACCTCCCTTTAGCATACAAAATTACCTATTTGACAACTAATACTTTTTAAAACTTTAAAAGGGTTGCATATTTGGAATCCCAAATCTTACCATAGACTTTTAACAAAAAGAGGCTCCTATTAAAATAGGAGCCTCTTTTTTATACGCTAAGCATTATTATTTCTTTTTCTGCGCTTCAGCTTGTTCCATCATTTCACGCATTTTCTTTTGGAATTTGTTTTCCTTTTTAGGTTTGGTTTTATTTTCTTGTATTTGCGCATGAATTTTAGCATCATCTAAAATAAATTTCTTAATAACCAACATAATTCCTATTGTAATTAAGTTAGATACAAAATAATACAAACTTAATCCACTTGCATAATTATTAAAGAAAAACAACATCATAAAAGGCATTAAATACATAATAAATTTCATGTTAGGCATACCCGGTTGTTGTGGCATATTTTGCCCTGTAGTCATTTGCATATAAAAGAATATTGCTATAGATGCTAGTATTGGAAATAAACTAATATGATCCCCATAAAAAGGAATAGAAAATCCTTCTGGGAATTGATAAATAGTATCAAAAGAAGAAAGGTCATCTGCCCATAAAAATGATTTTTGCCTAAGCGCAAAAGACGTTGGAAAAAACATGAATAATGCATAAAAAATAGGCATTTGTATGAATGCTGGTATACA
This sequence comes from Maribacter vaceletii, assembly GCF_003634105.1. Lineage (GTDB taxonomy): Bacteria > Bacteroidota > Bacteroidia > Flavobacteriales > Flavobacteriaceae > Maribacter_B > Maribacter_B vaceletii. Next base: position 34,705 of record NZ_RBIQ01000014.1, read on the forward strand.
ACCACTCATAGGACTCACTCCTGCTTTGTTATACAGCTTCATAGTTGCTTGCTGCTTTTTCATTGCATTGTCTTTATACTTTTCTCCAAGCTCTGTAATTTCTGGTTTTAACACCTTCATTTTAGCTTGTGATAAGTACGACTTGTAAGTTACTGGAGACATTGCCAAACGAACTAAAATAGTCATCACAACAATTGCAATACCATAAGGCAAGAAAGAACTTAGTAAAGAATAAAATGGTGTAAATATATATCTATTTATCCATCCAAAAATACCCCAACCAAAAGGTATAGAGTCTTCTAGACCTAATTCTTTATACTGCGATAAAACCTTTACATCTGTTGGACCATAATACCAATTTAAATTTTCAGAAATTTCGCCTCCTTTAATTTCTAAAGGCACTACAGAGCTATATTCTTTTGTAAACTTATCTGTTTTATTTTCTTCCTCTACTAAATTTACAGAAGCTAAATCTGCACTTTTAAAAGAAGTATCATTTGCTAAGATTGAACTAAAGAAATGCTGTCTGTAAGACAACCATTTAACATCTTCTTCTTTCTCATCATCATCACTACTTTCAGAAAGTTTACTTATTTTACCATCTTCATGATTATACGTTAACCTAGTATACCTGTTTTCATATTGTATACTTTTAGAATGACGTATTCCTTTTAATTTCCATGATAATTTCACAGGTTGACTTGCATTAATCACCCCATTTAATCCTTGCGATTTTACAGAAAAATCTATTAAATAATCTCCCTGCTTCATTTCGTAACGATACTCTAAAAACTGATTAGCAGAAACCTTTGCTTTCATAGAAAGCACAGAGTTACCGTTATTCTCTGTTAAAGTAGGCTCAAAATATAAATCTTGTGTATTTAGAACTCTATTATCTGATGTTGAAAAATTTAACCCAAAAGAAGCATTACCATCTTTTACCAAATAAACCGGGATAGAGTCATAGGTAACAAAGGTTTTCATCTTTGCTTCTATAATTTGACCTCCTTTATTACTAACTCTTAAATAAACTAAATCATTTTGTATTTCAGTAATACCCTCAGAAGGAGCAGTATAACCAAAAGCACCTATAGTACTTTTATAATTAGCAACTGCAGTAGAATCTTGTAAATTTATTACAGGAGTTTTATTTTCCTCTGTTACATGAGCATTCTGATTTTCTGATGCCTCTTTTGCTTCTAAAAGTTCTTGTTTAGCTTTCTGAGCCTCTACCTCTTCTGGAGTTGGCTTGTTTTGATAAAACATGAAAAGGAGAATTCCAAAAATAAGCACAAAGCCAATAATAGATTTTACATCTAGTTTTTTTTCTTCCATAAGGATAACCTAATTATAATTCGGTAATTTATTTGTTAAAATTGGTGCAAAAATAAGCCCAATTATTTTTTTATGCCATTGTGGCACTACTCTTCTTTTTTATGACGTAAGGCTGCTTTAACAAACCCAACAAATAAAGGGTGCGGATTTGCAACTGTACTTTTGTATTCTGGGTGGTATTGCACACCTATAAACCAAGGATGACTAGCAATTTCTACAATTTCTACCAATCCAGTTTCTTTATTAATACCAGATGCTATTAAACCTGCAGCTTCTAATTGTTCTTTGTAATCATTATTAAACTCATATCTATGACGGTGCCTTTCTGTAATATCTAACTGGTTATCATACACTTTAGAAACAAGGCTATTTTCTACTAAATGACAATCCCAAGCACCTAAACGCATAGTACCCCCTTTATTAGTTATTGTTTTTTGCTCTTCCATTAAATTAATGACAGGGTCTGATGTGTTTTCTTCCATCTCGGTAGAATTAGCATCAGCAAGACCTAAAACATTTCTAGAATATTCTATAACCGCCATTTGCATTCCAAGACAAATTCCTAAAAAAGGAACTCCTTTTTCTCTTGCAAACTGCACTGCCTTAACTTTTCCTTCTATACCTCTTTCTCCAAAGCCTGGCGCCACCAAAATACCATCTAAGCCAGATAATTTATTTTCAAAATTACTTTTGGTTAAATACTCCGAGTGTATAGATTTTACATTTACACGAACTTCATTTACTGCTCCTGCATGTATAAAAGCTTCTAAGATAGATTTATAAGAATCTTGTAATTCTACATATTTACCAATTAGACCTATAGTTACTTCATTTTTCGGATTCTTGTGTTTTCTTAAAAAATCTTTCCAAGTACCTAGGTCTGGCTCTACTGTATCTGGTAAAGCTAGTCTTTTTAAAGTTACAGTATCTAACCCTTCTTGTTGCATTAAAATAGGAACATCATAAATTGTAGAGGCATCTATAGATTGTATAACCGCTTCTCTTTTTACGTTGCAAAAAAGTGCAAGTTTCTTTTTTATATCGTCCGATATTTCATGTTCTGTTCTACAAACAAGAATATCTGCCTTAATACCACTTTCCATTAATGTTTTAACGGAGTGTTGCGTAGGCTTTGTCTTTAATTCGCCAGCTGCAGAAAGGTAAGGCACTAATGTTAAGTGTATGACAATACCATTATCATCTCCTAACTCCCAAAGCAACTGCCTTACAGCTTCTATATATGGTAAAGACTCTATATCACCAACAGTACCACCAATTTCTGTAATTACAATATCGTAATCTCCAGATTTTCCTAAAAGCTGAATTCGGTGCTTAATTTCATTAGTAATATGAGGTACAACCTGTACTGTTTTTCCCAGAAACTCTCCTCTGCGCTCTTTTTCTATTACACTTTGATAAATTCTACCAGTAGTAACATTATTAGCCTGTGAGGTTCTAACATTCAAAAAACGTTCGTAATGCCCAAGGTCTAAATCTGTTTCTGCACCATCATCGGTAACATAACATTCTCCGTGTTCATAAGGATTAAGTGTTCCAGGATCCACATTAATGTAGGGATCTAGCTTCTGAATCGTAGTTCTATAGCCACGAGCTTGCAACAATTTTGCAAGAGAAGCTGCTATTATTCCTTTTCCTAGAGAAGATGTAACCCCACCGGTTACAAAAATGTATTTAGTCTGTGACATGAAGCGTTAGGTTGTTTTCTTAACGCAGGCAAAAATACAAATTGCTAGAAGATATTATAGATAATCCTTAGGAAAATCTTTCTGTATTTTATAAATCAGAGATTCTAGACCGTTAACTTTAATTTCATGCATAGCACTAAGTAAGTTCCCTAGTTTTCCTTCTGGAAATCCTTTTTGATAAAACCAAGTATAATATGGTTCCGGTATATCTACCAAATAACGTCCTTTATATTTTCCATAAGGCATTCTATAATGAGCCAATTCTATAAGTTTCTTTTTATCTGGTTCTATTTTCATTTTCTTATTTATTACCATATCTTTATTCACGTACACAATACACTTATTACAACTATTTTACATACAAATAATTACAAACCAGTAAATTAACAACATGAAAAGAAGAACATTTATTGGCACATCTGCCGCAGCATCTGTTGGCTTAGTTGCTTGCAAAACCGCTAGTGCGCAAGAAAAAAAGCAAGATATGGGATTTAAACTTAAAAATAACATTAACCACAGTGTTTGCCATTGGTGTTTTAAAGATATTCCTTTAGAGGATTTTTTAAAAACCTTAAACGAACTAGGTGTAACCGCTGTAGATTTAATGGGACCCGAGGAATGGCCGTTATTAAAAAAATATAATATTCATAGTGCCATGTGTAATGGTGCAGAAATAGGGCTTACAAAAGGTTGGAATAATCCTGAATACCATGAAACATTAATTAAAAACTACACAGATATTATCCCAAAAGTAGCCGAGGCAGGCTATACAAATCTTATTTGCTTTAGCGGTAATAGAGATGGAATGGATGACAAAACAGGTTTACAAAACTGTGTTACCGGGTTAAAACAAATTATGCCTTTAGCCGAAAAACATGGCGTAGTTTTACAAATGGAACTTTTTAATCAAATTAATCATCCAGATTATATGTGCGATACTTCTGCGTGGGGTATAGAAATATGTAAAGCATTAGGTTCCGAAAACTTTAAATTACTTTATGATATTTACCACATGCAAATTCAGGAAGGTGATATTATACGTTCTATACAAGATAATCACCAATATTTTGGGCACTATCATACTGCTGGTGTTCCTGGGAGACATGAGATTGATGAAAGTCAAGAATTATATTACCCTGCTATTATGAAAGCTATTTTAGCTACTGGTTATAAAGGATATGTTGCACAAGAATTTATTCCTGCAAGGGAAGGTAAATTAGACTCCTTAAAACAAGGGTTTTTAATTTGTGATGTTTAAAGAAAAGAAAGCCCAAGTAAATGTTTACTTGGGCTTTCTTTTTATTTCCTTAAGATTTTAAAGGAACAAGCTTTTTATTTTCTTTTTCTTTGATTTTAATTTCCTCCTCTACACTGTAATTAGAGTTCTCTACATTCGTATCTAACATATCTATTAGATTGTTTGCCTCCACAAATATATCTTGAATATCATGTAAAAGCAACATAGCAGATAATCCTGTTAAAAATTTAAGGTATCCTATTATCATAATATTTTGGGTATATAACTTATTAACTAAATCTGGATATTCTTTTAATACTTCTGCTGGTTTTTCTGTAACTAAAGATGCTACAAGTTTTTCACGATTTGTTTTATCTTTTATTTTATCAAAGGCCTTTTTGGCTTGTTCATAATAAAATACATCAGAATTTCTTTTCCCAAATTCCTTTTCAAAGGTTTCTTTTAATTGGTTTACATCATACTTAAGCTCTATTTCTTCTTCATTGTCTTCGATAACATCTTTAAAAGTAAAATCTTTAGAGTCCCCCAAAAACCTAACAATTTGATTTAATGTTCTTATTGAGGGATGATGAACACAATCAGAAATTATTTCTTCCAATTCTGTATTTTCATCCAAAACATCTCTTAAACGAAATAACCTTTCAACTGTTTTTTCACAAATGGTAACACAATCATGGTCTTCTATCCTATGAATAAAAACTGACCTAATTTCTCCCAATTCTTTTTGTTTTTCTACAATTTGGTCCATTACATACATAAACCCGCTTAGCTGCTTTACTTGCACTTTTGTTAGTTTAGACATACTGTTTTTATTTAGAATTAAACTCTATATAAAAGTACAAATATTTATTTCCCAACCTTACTTATTCTATTTAAATATCTATCATGTCTGGACATGTTAACAGACATGACCCTACATGTAGCACATGTCGCTCTATGCCTTCTTTTATTTGACCATTATTAATTCTTAAATATTTAATTATGAGAACATTTATGAAGATTACCACAGGGTGCTTATTAATGGTAAGTTTATTCTCTTGTGAAGCCGAAGACAACCTTTTATATGATGGGGTTCCTAAAGAAAAGATTGTTATTCCAGAAACGGAACTTAATGCAGCAGATGATTCTCCTATAAGACTACCAAGCGGTGGTGCTTAATGTTTTTTTTAGCATACTCTCATAGTAATTTAATTACTATGAGAGTATGCTTTTAAATTCCTGATAATTGTTTTAAAAACTGTTCTTTTCTTCTTACAGCTATTTCTACTGAAGAACCATCTTGCATTAACACATATCCTCCTTTTCCTTTTACATATTTCTCTACCATAGATAAATTGATTAGATGAGAATGATGGGTTCTAAAAAAACCATGTGCTTCTAACAAACCTTCAAAATACTTTAAGGTTTTTGCTACTGTTATTTTTTTATTCCTTTTTAAATATAAGTGCACATAACTCGTGTCAGACTGGCATCTAATTATATCATGAATATAAACTAGAGTTAAGCCTTCTAATGTTGGAAGCGCAATTTTTTTAGTGTTACTAGTATTAACTTCTTTAAGATTATGGAATAAAGTTTCCATCTTTTTTGATAGTTCTGTTAAAGACGTTTTATTTTTTATTTTTTCTATAGCCCTATCAAAATCTTCTTCATCTATAGGTTTCAGCAAATAATCTAATGCAGAAAATTTAAAAGCTTCAACTGCATAACTTTCATATGCTGTTGTAAAAATAATTTCAAAATTAATTTTAGAAAGTTGTCTCAGTAAATCAAAACCTGTTTCTTCATATATCTGTACATCTAAAAAAACAATATCGGGTTCTTCTTTTTCTAAATACTGTTTTGCTTTAGAAACAGTATTTACTGTATAATCAAGTTGTATTAAACTATTATACTTTTTTAAAAGCTTTGTTATCCTATCTACACAATGCTGTTCATCATCTACAATAATTGCTTTTAACATATTTCTAAAATCTTAACTCTAAAGGTATTTTTACTTCAATCCTTACCCCTTGGACTTTATCAATCATTTTTACACTATTGTTAAAGCCATCTTGGTTATTAATAATTGCTAATCTGTTTTTAGTAATATTTACACCCATTGCGGTATGGTTTGGTAATTGTTTTAATCCTTTTTTTCTCCCAACTCCATCATCATCTACACTAAAAACTACATGTTTTTCATTTTTTTTGGCACAAATCTTAATTGTTCCTTTGCCTTCTTTTTTAGCTATACCATGCCAAATACTATTTTCTATAAATGGTTGTAAAATAAGAGGAGGAACCATAGTATTTTCTACATCTATGCTCTTATCTATAAGAAAGGTATAAAATATTTTATCTTTTAATCTTAAAGATTCTATTTCAATATACAATTTAGTCAACTCTAAATCTTCCTCTAAACTTATCCATTTTTTTTCAGAATTTTCAAGAATGGAACGAATTAATTTTGAAAACTTTATTAAGTACTCATTTGCCGTTTCCAAATCATTTTTTATCATGTAATCTCCTATAGAGCTCATTGCATTAAATATAAAATGCGGATTCATTTGCGAACGCAGTGCTTTTAATTCTGTTTCAGCAACTTTAGTTTTAAATTCTGCTATTTTTCTATACTCTATAGCATCTCTTTTCCTTTTATATAACACATAAGCAATAATAGAACCTAACACCACAAATATAGCAGCCGTTAAAATTAAGTTTGCATAAAGTTTTTCCTTCTCTAGTTCTGCCTTAGCTTTAGCCTCTTGTCTCTCTAACTTAAAGGCCATCTCTTTTCTGGTTAGTGCTACTTTTTTATCTTCGCTTTGTATACTGTCCTTTAATTGTATGTAATTTTTATATGCCTTTAAAGCGTCTTTAGTTTTTCCTTTTTTCTCAAAAACATCACTTAATAACTTCCAGGAATCTGCTTGCCATTCTACCGTATTTATTTCTTTTGCTAACTGTAAAGCTTTTTCACTATACACTTGGGCTTCATCATATTTACCTAATTTAATGTGTAGCTCGCTTATACTATTTAGTGCAGAAGATGCAACATACTTATCTTTAATATCTTCGGCTATTTTGGCAGACTCTTCATAAAAACTCAAAGCCTTATTATAATCTTCCTTAAGTTTGTAAGCATCTCCTAAGTTCTTAATTATAGAAGCAATTAATCGTTTATTACTTTCATCTTTAGCTAATAACAGAGCCTTATTAAAGTATACAATACCCTTTTCTATCTTATTAAGGTCTACATAAACATATCCAATATTGGAAAGTGCATTTATGTTATTTTCCTTATTACCAACCTGCTCAGAAATATGCAGACATTGTTTGTAATTCTCTAACGCTTTCGCATATTGCTTAAAGTCTGCATGTACATTTCCTAAATTATTGTATATACTAGCTATTAGCAGTTTATCCTTTACATTTTTATTTTCTGCAATTTTTAATGCTTCTTGCCAAGTATCTACCGCACTTAAATAATCTCTTTGCACATAATAATTAACTCCTTTTTGTCTTAAGCTAACTACTAACCCCCAATCCCATTGTATTTCCTTTGCTATATCTACAGCTTCATTAACATAAACAAATGCATCTTGCTCGTTTTCATAGATAGAATTCCAAGCTGCATTAACTAGCAATCTTGCCCTTACAGAATCTCTCTCCTCATAAACTCTCAATTTAGAAATTATAGAATCTAATTTAGATTGTTGGCTAAATCCTAAAAAGCACAGAAAAAGGAAAAAAACTACAAATAAAGTAGCTTTTTTTTGCTTAATAATCATAGTTTGGTTGTGATGGTTTTTCAAATGTAATTGTTTTTAGTTACTATGGCATTTTTTAAGTAAAAAAATCACACTAAACCCTCTAACCTTTAATAAATTACAGCAATCTCATAAAAAAACCAAAACAGTTATTACCATAATTAGCACACTTAATTGTAAATAAATACCAACTACAAATTCTCTTTGGGTTTACTTTATTTATAAAACTACTTTTAAAACTTTAGAACCAAAACCAAACAACAATATGAGAAATACGTTTTTTTTCTTTTTTATAGTACTACTTGTTAATCTTAAAGTAGCACATGCTCAAAGCTCTAGTAGTAATCAAAAACAAGACAACGGAATTAAAGAAATTAATGATGCAAATAAAACTATTACAAATGCAAATTCATCTATTGAACAAACCAATGAATCTTTAAAAAGTACTATTAACTCTTCTAAGGAAACAATTAATACAATAGGTTCATTATTTGGAACTGGAGACAAGAAAAAAACTCCTAAAGGCACTGTAAACATTACAATACATAATGCAACTTATGATAATGAAAGTATACATTCTTTATACAATCATATTATAAAAACAAGAGGGGTAAAAAAGCCAGTAAAAAAATATAATAGTGGTTTAGTTTCTATATTACTAAACTATAAAGAAAGTGCAGATAACTTATGGCAAATGGTTCCTAAAAGCACACGTAACTCCTTTAAAATGATAGAAATATCGGACAATACAATTGTTGTGAAATATTCCAAATAAAAATAAACTAAAAACCAAATACATTATGAAAAAAACTATTTCTATTATCATATTTACTGCATGTTTAGTTTTTACCAACTGCTCAAAAAAAGACCCTCTAGGTGTCCTAGATAGCTTAGAGGCTATAGAATGTGCAAATAAATTATCAAAAATAGTTGACGATGATTCTGATGATTGTACAGAACTTTTAAAACTAATCAATGAACTAGAAAATTCTTGCAGCAGCTTTTTATCTGACGAAAACAAAAAAAGCATCGCAGAATTAAGAGCTTCTTGTGAAGCAAACTAAAAAAGCAACATAATGAAAAAAATATTTTTTATACTCTTTATTTCTATAACTACTTATGGTTATACACAAGAATTTAATACAGGAACAAATGTTATTAATGCAGGCATTGGTTTTGGAGGTAGTTTTGGAAACTACACAACTTCTTCCCAAAGTCCTAGCTTTAGCGCTACTTATGAAAGAGGTGTATGGGATTTACCAGGTCCAGGAGTTGTAAGTTTAGGTGCTTACTTAGGTACTAAAAGCTATAAATACAACTATACTTTTGGAAATGAAAAATGGAATTATACTATTATTGGTGTTCGTGGAGCATACCATTATACCGGATTAGAAATAAAAAATTTAGATATTTATGCAGGAGCTATGCTCTCTTACAACATACTTTCATATAGCGGAAACACAGGAAATTATGGTAGCAAACCTAGCGGAACTGCTTTTGCAGGCGGTAGGTGGTATTTTACTAAAACTTTTGCAGGTTTTGTAGAGGCTGGTTATGGTGTAGCATATATAAACCTTGGGGCATCTATAAGGTTTTAAATTTACAAGAACTTATTAAGTGAAATCCTGTTCTTTTTAAGATAGAAAAAATGAAAAAAATAATAGCACTTTCATGTTTACTAATTTCAATTTCTTTTCAGAATTGTAGTGATATTACAAACCTTGATGAAGAAGAACAGGAACAAAACGATAAAGATGTAAAACAGGAGTTAGAAGACACCTCTAATCTCCCCTTTAAAGTAAAATGGTCTATAAATAGAACTGAACAGCAAATACAACACGCTTTTAGGAGTTTTCTTCACGTATCAGACAATGGTTTATATTATTATAATCCCGTAGGAGAAAATGGATTCTTAAGACTTAATAAAGAAACTGGAGCAAGTATATGGGCTATACAAGACGAAACTTCTTTTCCTCCTTACGCCTTAAAAAAAGTTGAAAATTATTTATGGGTATTAGCTTTAGATATAAATGACCCTACACTTTTAAAAATAAACCCTGAAAATGGTTCTGTATTATTCTCAAGAAAATCTGGAGTGTATCCTTCTATTGAATCTAATAACTCTTGGTTTGGATTAAGAAAAAAGTCTACCGCACTATTTAATATGGAACTAGAAACAGGAAATGATATTGCAGTTTGCGATGAATTTAAGCTTCATATTATTAGAAACTTCCTTGCTAAGGATAATCAATTGGTCTTAATGGATACCAATAGAAGACTACTCTCTATAAACCCAAATACTTGTTCTATTTTTTGGGAAATTCCAGAATGGGATGAAGCAAACTATGGACACCTTAATTATTTTTCTTTCGCAGTAGATTTAGGCTCCAAAATTTTAAGCACAGGTGCAAGTTATTTTATTATTCGCTCTCCCATTACCGGTGAAGCTGAATTTAAATATCCATTAGATGCTGCCAATAATCTTAAAATTTCACATATGCTTCATGACAAAAATAAAAATGTCTTATTTTTTCATGATAATATTACTGGAAAAGTCTTTGCTTTTAATTGGCTTACTAAAACTATAATTTGGGAGTCTGAAATACAAAACAGAGAAGTTGGCCAATTATTTTTAGTCTCTAATAGATTGTTTTTGTATAGTAAAAACAACAACCTATATGAGATTAACACAGAAAAGGGTAATACTATTTCTGAAAAAGAAATAAAGGTTCTACTCCCTTTTGAAGTTGCTACTGTTTCTTATGCAGTTAATAAATTAGAAGATAGTTATGGTGAAGAATATTTTAGAATATCTGGTGATGAAATTTATTATACTACAGAAAAAAGTACCGTAGTATCTGCAAGACTAGAATAAAACTACTTCAAAGCCTCTCTTATTTTTTTATTCCAACGTAGTTGTTCTTCTAGGTCTCTAGAAAAATTAGTTTCTTTATCATAAAGGTTTTGATAGCTATTAAGCTCGGCCATAACCACATTATAAATAGACTTTACCTCTTTTTTTAAACTACCATGGGTAAAGGTTGTAGCATCTAGTTTTCTCTTTAATTTTCGAGCATAAAGTTCAGAAATATCAAAATGTAATTGCTCATGACTCAAAATAAGAGAATCACACAATGAAGGATTGTACCAAGATTTTTTAGGGTAAAAATAAGCACTAACAATAAAACTTACATTTAGCTCACCTCTTATTCTCTGAGCAGAGTATTTATAAGTAACACCACTAGCGGTTGTTGCAGCCGCTCTACTATGTAAAGGAATCTTTCCTTTAAAATTTTCCCAGGTTAACTTATTGTTCGAATCCCAAAGAATAGTAGTGTAATCTTGTGCACTTAATATAGATACACTAAAAAATATTAATATAAAAAATCTTAGTACATCCAATTGTATATGTTGTTTTATTGCAAACTATTACTCTTCTTTAATTTGTTTTATTCGCATATCATCATAACTCATAATATAAGATGCGTTATTATAATAGCCCTGATTTCCTTTCTTAACATAATTAAAACTATTACCATTATACTCTGTAGACCCAACAACTTTTGAAACAGCAAATAAATTATTCTTATAGGCTAATTTTAATAAAATATCATACGTTAAATCAAACCCTCTTACCGCGTATTTATCTGGAGTATCTCCAAATCTTTTTCTATACTGTTTTACAAAAGAATTAGTTGAGATTTCTTTATATGCAGAAGGGTATGTAAAATTCAAATTAGATAAATGTACATTCGAAATAACATCATTTTCAAATCCTTTATTTCTATTTGTTGTAAACATTTTTACACTTACATCTTTCGTATTTATTGAATTTAAGATAGAGCTTACACTAGATATTAATTTAGGGTTAGCAGTTTCTACAAATACCCAGTTCCCCACTTCTTCTGAAAATAATGCTGTAAGTTTTTCTATATTAATTGCTACATTTTTCTTTTCCTCTTTTATTTCTACAATTTTAGCTTCTGGAAATCTTGTTACTATTTTATCTTCTATAGATTTATTATCCCCATCTGCTATTACTATAATATTTTCATCATCAACTTTCTTTTCTAAATATACAAGCATACGCTCCCTTTGAACTTCATCCGAAGGATAAGAAAAGAAAACATTATTATGACCCATATTATTTTTAACTGGAAAAGGTGCTACTACTGGAACATTACTTCTATTAGCCTGACTACAAACCTCTTTTAATGAAGCCCCATCTATAGGGCCAATAACTGCAGAATAGTCTTCCAAATTTTCTGCATTTAAGATATCTTTTGTTTTTTGTAAATCTAACTGATTATCTAGGGTTTTTACATCTACAGTTACACCTAACTTCTTTAAAGAATCTAACGCAACAAGAGCTCCAGAATATAACCCTAAACTGTATTTTAAATCGTTTCTAGAGCTAATTTTCTTAATTGCATCTTGTTTATTAGACACATCTACCTTATCTAACCTAAAAGGCAAAAGAAATAAAATTTTGGAAGTATTACCTACAACAATACTATCCAAAAGATTCATTTTATCTAAAACTAACGAATTCTTTACTTCAAAATCTCCGGTTTGACTTTTAGGGAGTTTTAATACCATACCAGCTTTTAATCCATCTTTTAAATCTGGATTTAAAACTAGTAATTCTCTATAACTAACCCCTAATTTACGAGTTAAAGAAAATTCTGTTTGTTTTGGTTTTACTACATAAAATATGTAGTTGTCTGTATTTACAACACCTGAATCAACTTTCTTTTCAGGAATACGAAGAACCATCCCTTCTTTTAACCCCCCTCGTTCTTTAATTTCTGGGTTTAGAGTAATTAATTCTTCTGAGGTAAAACCAAATTTTTTCTCTAAGCTATAAAAAGTTTGTCCGGCAGGAACGGTATAGGATTTATACAATTGTACTTGTTGCCCTCCTACACTACTACCTGCTATTTTAGGTAATTTTAACTCGCTTCCTTCTGCTAAATGCGTATTATTTTTAGAAAGTCTAGGATTTAACACTATTAAACTATCTATAGTAATACCGTATTTATGGGCTATACTCCAACGGGTATCTTTTGCAGAAACAAGATACGTTTCATAATCATCCTCATTAATTTTAATTTCTGTAGGTTTTACTCTTTTGTATTTTGGAATACGCAAAACCATCTTCTTTTTTAAGGTAGATGCATAAAGAGAAGGGTTATATTTTTTTATAAGTTCCTCTGTAATATGAAAACGTTTAGCAATACCGTATAAAGTTTCTTTCTTGCGAACTTTATAGCTAGTAAAACCTATTGGTTCTTCTTGCACAGGGTTTTCATCCTTCTCTACTGTTGTTCTTGTCTTTGTTTTTGCTACCTGTTCTACTCTTTTTGGGCTTAAAGGAATAACTAAAATAGTACTTTTTACAAGTGGTTTATTTTTTTGCAATTCTTTATTATAAGTAAGAATATCATCTTGGGAAACTTTATATTGCTTAGCAATAGTTTCTAAAGATTCTCCTCTTTTAACAGCATGCGTTGTAAATTTTTGAGCATTAATAGTATTTCCTATTAAGACAAAAATGATTGCAAAAAAAATGTTTTTAAGTTCTAACTTCATATTTATTCCCATTCTATAGTTGCAGGTGGCTTAGAGCTAATATCATATACTACTCTATTTACACCTCTTACTTTATTTATTATATCGTTAGATGTTTTTTGCAAAAATTCATAAGGTAAATTTACCCAATCTGCCGTCATACCATCTGTACTTTCTACAGCACGTAAAGCTACACATTTTTCATAGGTACGCTCATCTCCCATAACACCTACACTATTTACGGGTAAAAGCATAGCTCCTGCCTGCCAAACCTTATCATATAAACCCCATTCTTTTAATCCGTTCACAAAAATAGCATCTACTTCTTGTAAAATAGAAACTTTTTCTGGAGTTATATCTCCAAGTATACGTATTGCTAATCCAGGGCCTGGAAAAGGGTGTCTTCCCAATAATTCCGGGTCTATCCCCATACTCGCACCTACTCTACGAACCTCATCTTTAAATAACATTCGTAATGGCTCTACCACGTCTAACTTCATATAATCTGGCAAACCACCTACATTATGATGACTTTTTATAGTTGCTGAAGGTCCTCCTGTTGCGGATACAGATTCTATAACATCTGGATAAATAGTTCCTTGAGCTAACCATTTTGCATCTTCTACTAGATGAGATTCATCATCAAAAACTTCTATAAAAACTCTTCCTATTATTTTTCGTTTCTTTTCTGGATCATTCTCTCCTGCTAGTTCATCCAAAAAACGTGCCGAAGCATTTACTCCTTTTACATTTAACCCCATTCCTTCATACTGCGTTAATACACTTTGGAATTCATTTTTACGTAAAAGCCCATTATCTACAAAAATACAATATAGGTTTTCACCTATTGCTTTATGTAAAAGAACCGCTGCAACAGTAGAATCTACCCCACCAGACAGTCCTAGTATTACTTTATCATCCCCTATTTTTTCTTTTAACTCTGAAACAGTGGTATCTACAAAAGCATCTGGAGTCCAGGTTTGTGCTAAACCAGCTATTTTAACTAAAAAATTCTCTAGTAACAATTTACCATCTTTAGAATGGTATACTTCTGGATGAAACTGAATAGCATATGTATCTTCGCCTTCAATTTTATATGCCGCATTCTCTACATCATGTGTGCTTGCTAATTTCTTTGCATTTGTTGGTAATTCCTTAATAGTATCACTATGACTCATCCAAACTTGACTACCTTCTGATATGTTTTCTAAGAATAATTCATCCTTTTCTACAAAAGATAAATTTGCTCTACCATATTCTCTTGTATTTGAAGGCGCAACATTTCCGCCTCCAAAATGTGCTAAATATTGCGCTCCATAACATACTGCTAAGAGTGGTTTTTTTCCTCTAATCTCAGATAAATCCGGATGCGGAGCATCTTCTGCTCTTACAGAAAATGGAGATCCTGAAAGAATCACAGCTTTATATCCGGAAAGGTCTTTTGGAAGGTTATTATAAGGTTTTATTTCACAGAAAATATTTAGTTCTCTAACTCTTCTAGCGATAAGTTGTGTATACTGAGAACCAAAATCTAATATTAGGACGTTATTTTGCATGCGCAAAAATAGTAATTTGAAAATTTTAAGAAAGCATCTTCAAAAGATATTTACATAAGTATTTTAAAATTTATTAAAAGAGACTTGATTTAAAAATTTAGTATAATAAAAAAGCTTAGGAACCACCCTAAGCTTTACATCGAAATTAAAAACCAACCTAAACACATAAAATCATAAAGATTTTATATAAAATTCTTTTTCATAGGAATTTTTATATATAACAACTGAAAAAATAAAAACCCTACTTTATGAGATTTTTCTTACCTTTAAAGTAACTTAAAACAAATTTATGACGAATCTCTATTTACAAGAAATTACGTCTGAATTAAAATTAGCATTAACAAAGAAAAACCACCCCCTAAAATTTTGTGTTCTTGGTACTATTGATTCAGAAAATACTCCTCAATTAAGAATCATTGGGCTTAGAAAGTTTACAGATGATTTTAATTTTACTTTATATACCGACAGGCGATCTGCCAAAGTATCTCAAATAACAAAAAATCCTAAGGTTAGTTTATTATTTTATCATCCTGTAAAAAAATTACAAATAAAAATTGAAGGAATTGCTAACGTTATTAAAGACTGCGGTTTATTAAAAGAACAGTGGTTAAAAATAAATGAAAAAGCAAAAAGAGATTATACCACAATGTTTGCTCCCGGTAGTAAAATAAACAGCCCTGAAGAAATAACATACCTTAAAGAAAAAAACTTTTTTTCTAGCATAGAAATAAAAGCAGAAACAATAGAATATTTAAAACTAAAAGAAACAAGTCATTTTAAAGTTCAATTTCATAAAGATATAAATGGGTGGGTTAGTGAATTTCTTGTTCCCTAAATTACTCCATAGTTTTTAAAATAGCATTTATATCTTCCTCTGTAGTATCTGGGTTTATAAAACAAAAACGGGATACTGTCTCGAAAGTATCTCCTATTTTCCATTTTGTTGGTGTTACAAGTGCAAAACCTTCTTTATGGTTTTTATACGTCCAATCTCTATAATCATTAGGAGACCAACCCTTTCTCCGAAATAAAACGCAAGACAAACTAGGCTCCCTAACTAATTCTACTATTGGATTTTTTGTAATTATTTCTCCAGCTAAATTAGCTAGTGCAATACCTTTTTCTACTGCAGATTTATACAAATCTGTTCCATGCATTGCTAAAGAAAACCACAGGGGTAACCCCCTTACTCTTCTTGTTAATTGAATTTGGTAGTCTGATGGATTAAAACCATGAGCTCCTTCATCTTTAAAAATATCTAAATAACTTCCTTCTTGCGAATGTGCTTCTTTTGCTAATTCTGGGTTTTTATATATTACAGCACCACAATCATAAGGAGAAAATAACCATTTGTGAGGATCAATCGTAATACTATCTGCTTTTTCTATACCTTTAAATAAATGCCTAACAGAGTCTGCCGCTAAAGCACCACCGCCATATGCCGCATCTACATGAAACCAAAGGTTTTCTTTCTCACAAATATCTGCTATTCCATCTAAATCATCTATTATTCCTGCGTTTGTTGTTCCTCCTGTTGCAACGACAGAAAATAACCTTTTACGGTCTTCCTCATCTAAACCATTTATTGCATTCTTTAAATCGTATTTAGACATTAAGTCTTCTGTTGGCACTAGAAAAACATCTACATCTATAACTTTTGCCATAGTTTTAATTGAAGAGTGTGCTCCTATAGAAGTTATTATTAGCCCTTTTTTATTTAAATTCTTATCGTCTTTACGCCAGTTTTCTCTAGCAGCTACCATTGCAGATAAATTAGCAGCAGTACCACCACTTGTAAACACTCCAAAGGCTTTATTTGGCAAGCCTGTTAAAGAAACTAACCATTTCATAGCTTCGTTTTCTGCAAAAATACCGCCAGCTCCTTCCATCCAATAAGCACCATGTATACTAGACGCTGATGTAACCAAATCAAACATAATAGCAGCTCTTGTAGGTGCTGCAGGAACAAATGCTAAATGTCTTGGGTGGTCTATTGGAACCGTAGCTTTAATTAAAACATCTTTAAATAAATTAAATGCATTTTCCCCTCCTATTCCTTCAGGTGTTATAGTTTCTCCTACTATTGCTCTTAGTTCTTCTTCTTTTTTGGGCTTCCCAAATTCTGGATTTGTTTTTGCTATCCTATCTATAGCATATTTTACAACATCCAATGTCATTTCAACTAAACCAATATCTATATTATGCATATTTTTAATTTAACTACTCAAAGTTAGTCTATTAGCTAGACCATTCCATGGGCAAACAAAAAAATAAAATTGTTATTAATCTAAATAAAAACTTAGATTCTCTTTTTCTTTCCCAAAATCATCAATTCTATGAACTTCTTTTACTTCTATAGATTTTAAAGAGTCTGAATTAATTTTTACCACAACACGTTGCCCTTTTTTTTCTTTAGATTTTGGTAGTGTAAAATCGTCTAAAGACAAAACTTCTCTTCCTGGATTTAAAAACCTAATGTTACCTGCATAAGTAACATCTGGTAAAACCCATTGCTTATTCTTAAAATTAGTATTTAAGTCTTCCGAAATTTCATTAAAACTGTAATGTACTGATGAAGGTATTTTAAAAACTTTTTCTATTGGCGTTCTTATAGTTTGTGCAAAAATTATAAAAAGAAAAAAAATGAAACCGTAATTCACATATTTATTTAGACCCTTTATTTTAACCAGAGATAATAAAAGAACTATATATGGAATAAACAAAGGTAAAAGCCACCTAGCATGTACCTTAACTGTATTCATACTTACAAATACCACCAATAGAACTAAGATTTGTGCTATAAACACATGCTTTAACCAACTACTCTCAACAATATTTACAATTGCATTTTTCTTCCAAAAAAGGAATCCAAAAAATAAAAATATAGGGAGAATTAAAATAATTATGCTTTTAAAAAAAGCTAAAAAACTTGAAATTACTGGTATTGTATTTTTATTATCTGTATTTGTTTTTACAACAACACTCTTATGTAACTCATCAACAAAATAAGAACTAGAAAACAAGTCATAAAAATGAGGAAAAATAAGAATCACAATTAAGGCTATAGTTCCTAGTATTCTTTTATTTAAAATTATTTTTTTTAATGAACTATTAAAAGGAATAGCTAAGAACAATGCTCCTAACATTAAAAAATAATTATACTTTGTTAAGATTCCTAAACTAATTACTAATCCTAATAGCACATAGTTAAAAGTAGATTTATTAGTAATTAAACGTTGTATAAAAATAAAAGTCAATACAACGGATAAACACAATAGTGATGTATGTGATAACCTTCTAAAGGTAAAATCTATAAATACCGGCACTAAGGCTAATAGAATAACAGCTAAAGCTGCTTGTTCTTTATTTTTTAGATATTGCTTTCCAAAAAAATACAGACTGCCTATTGTGCCACTAAATAATAAAGCGCGTAAAAATGAAAAAGAAAACTTAGTTACACCAAATACCTTATTCACAAGTATTTGTAACCAAGTATATAATGGTGGCTGATCATCATAAGTTAAACGCCACCATTGAGAATAAAATGCTTGTTCCGCATCTTCTAACTCTAATGCAGCTTTCATGTAACTAATACAAATAATTGCTAATCCACTTAATAAAGCTAGTATTGTAACCTTCTTAAACACATGATATATTTACACTTATTAATCCATTACAAGAACTGAAAAATTTCCCGATAATGGGGTAAGCTTACTTATTAGTTTTGGAATAAGTTCTTCTCCGTATTCTAAATAAAATTCAGCGAAATTTGTATTACGTTCTTGCAAAGAATAGTTTGGAAAAAGCTCATTTTGTAAATCAGACATTCTAATTACATGATCCTTTAGTTTAATTTTCTGGGCTTTTAAAAGACGTTTCTCCAATGCATTCAACCCCTTTAACTGTTTTATTTCTTGTGCTTTAACAGCTCCTAAGAAAGATTTATCTGTTTGTTCTGCCAAACTATACAGACCCAAAAACTGTTCTTGTAAATGGGTACGTTGTTCTGTAAAGTCTATATTAATATTAGATATTTCTCTAATCTTTTTATTAATTAAGCTATTTTGTTTTAAGAATAAATCTGGAATAGACAAATTCATCTTATCCATTTTATTTTTTTGTTTCCCTTTCATAAGTAAAGCAGAATTACGAAGTAATAGGATAGGAAAAGGAACTTCCATAGCCTTAAACATATTTTTTAACTCTAACCAATATGCTATTTCTCCTCCTCCTCCAATATAACAAAGGTTTGGCAAAATTACTTCTTGGTATAACGGTCTTGCAATTACATTAGGAGAAAACCTTTCCGGGTATTTATTTATTTCTTTTTCTAATTCTTCTTTACTAAATAGTAACTCCGTATTATTTATATAATAATTTCCTTCTTTTTCAATAATTCGTTCTCTAATACCTTCTAATAAATAAAAATAATTTATCTGTCTTGGGTTTACTTGTATATTATACTGCTCAGAAGTTTGTTGTATCTCTTCTATGGTTTTAGAAACTTCGGTAAAAGCTACATTTTGGAAAATATCTTTTTTAGCATACGGTATTAATTTTTGTTTTAGTTCTTTAGCATCACCATCTACAATTACCAACCCATAATTACTAAAAAACTCATTTGCTAAATATCTTGTTGCCTCTGTAAGGGTATTATGTTTTAAATATGCATTTTTAAAAACTTCTTTTAAATAACTTGCATTTTTACTAGTTCCTAATTCTTGTTCTAAAATTGCAAATACTTCTTCTAAACCATTTGTATTTAGTTTCCCTACAGCCCCACTTGCCTCTTTATTCCATTGTATTTTTTTTCCTCGAAAATTAAAATAATTTATTTCTTCAAAATCATGATCTTCCGTTGCCATCCAATACACTGGAACAATTTTGTAACCTGGATTCTCTTCTTCTATTTTTTTTGCAAGATTTATAGTTGAAATAATCTTGTATAAGAAATATAAAGGTCCCGTAAATAAATTAAGCTGATGGCCCGTAACAATAGTAAACGTTTTAGAATCTTTTAAAGCTTCTATATTTTGTTTCGTTTTTTCGGATACTTTTATATCCTTATACTGCTTTTCTAAAACAGAAGACAAAACCTCTCTATTTGCAACAGGAAAATGATTTTCTTTTTCTTTAATTTGATGTTTAACACCCTCTAAATTGGGGAAATTAGAATACAAGTTTTTTACAGGTTTTTCCTGATCTAAGTAGTCTAAAATTAATTTTGAAAAAAAACCTGTGCTTCTAAAAGAAATACAATCTACATCCATACCTAAAAAAAATATCTTGTAAAGATAAAACTCTACTATTTTACAGTTCCTAAAAATAAGTTAATTACACAGCTTTAAAAAAAGACACATTTAAAATCAATAAAAACCAATGCCCCTTATTCGTTAATATTTGTTAGATTTGATTTTTTTAGTACTTAAACTAATAATTAATGAAGAACCCTTTACTTGCCTTAATAGTATTCTTTTCTACTTTTTCTTTTGCTCAAAAATTACAATCTCCTTCTGACTTTTTAGGTTATAAAATTGGCTCTCATTTTTCTAGACATCATCAAGTAATAGATTATTTTAAACATGTTTCTACTGCTGCTGCTTCTAATGTAAAATTAGTGGAGTATGGTAAAACTAACGAAAAAAGACCCTTAATTTTAGCATATATATCTTCCAAAGAAAATATTGAAAATTTAGACAACATACGTTTAGAACATCTAAAAAGTACAACTGGAAGTGGTACCAATAAAAAAGCCATTGTTTGGTTAAGTTACAATGTTCATGGCAACGAAAGTGTTAGTACAGAGGCTGCTATGCAAACCATATACGAACTACTTACCTCCAAAAAAACGTACTTAGAGAATACCATAATTATTTTAGACCCTTGTGTTAACCCAGACGGAAGAGATAGGTATGTAAATTGGTATAACCAATATAAAAATAAAGAAATAACCATAGACCCTAATAGCAAAGAACACCATGAAGGGTGGTGGAATGGTAGAAGCAACCATTATATGTTTGATCTAAATAGAGACTGGGCTTGGCTAACGCAAGTAGAAAGCAAACAACGTTTAAAATTTTACAATAAATGGCTTCCTCATGTACATGTAGATTTTCATGAACAAGGTGTAGACAGTCCTTATTATTTTGCTCCTGCTGCAGAACCTTATCATGAAGCCATAACCAAGTTTCAAAGAGATTTTCAAACTACGATTGGAAAAAATCATGCTAAATATTTTGATAAAAATGGATGGTTATATTTTACAAAAGAAGTTTTTGACTTATTATATCCTAGCTATGGAGACACCTACCCTACCTACAATGGTAGTATTGGAATGACCTACGAACAAGGTGGTAGCGGAAGAGCTGGCCTAGCTATAAAAACATATGCTGGAGACATATTAACACTACAAGACCGTTATAGTCATCATTTAACTACAGGAATATCTACTATTGAAGTTGCATCCAAAAATGGAAAAAAACTTAATGAAGAGTTCAAGAAGTTTTATGAAACTAAAAATTATAAATACAATAGCTATGTTTTAAATGGTTCAGAAGATAAAATTACAGCCTTAACAAAATTATTAGACCAACACCAAATACAATACCAACAAGGACAAAACACAAATTTAAAGGGATATCTTTTTAACAGCAGTAAAACAGGAACTTTTAAGAGTACTACTAACAGTTTAGTGGTTTCTACAAACCAACCCAAAAGCACATTAGTTAAAGTTTTATTTGAACCAAAAACAAAATTAACCGACTCTTTAACGTATGATATTACCGCATGGTCTTTACCTTATGCATATGGCCTAAATACTGTAGCTACCACTGCTATAGCTCCAAGTAAAGCTTATGAAAAAAATAACTTAACAACTAATTCTCTAAGCCCTGATGCATATGCCTATATAACAGATTGGAATAGTATAAAAGATGCAAAATTTTTAGCTGCCGTTTTACAAGAAAAAATTAAAGTTAGGTATAGCAAAACCCCTTTTAAAATTGAAGGAAAAACGTATAATCGTGGGAGTTTAATACTTACTAAATTAGACAACGCTAACCATAAAAATTTTGCAGATGAGCTAGGTAAAATTGCTAATACCCATCAGAAAAAACTTTTTGCTACTAAAACTGGTTTTGTAGATTCTGGAAAAGATTTTGGGTCTAACTCGGTGCAAATAATTTCCGATACTAAAGTTGCTATTCTTTCCGGTAAACCAACTTCTACCTTACGTTTTGGAGAAATTTGGCACTTTTTTGAAAACCAAATTAATTACCCCATTTCTGTTCTAGATGCCGATTATTTTGACACAATCAATTTATCTAATTACAATGTGTTAATCTTACCTAACGGAAATAATTACGCTTCCTTTATGACTAGCAAAAGAGTAACTGCGTTACATAACTGGGTAGAAAATGGTGGTAATCTTATTGTAATGGGAAAAGCTTTGCAAAGCTTTATTAACAAACAAGATTTTAAAATAAAGAAAAAGATAATAGAAAAAGACAGTATTAAGAGTCCTAAATCTTTTGCGAAAAATGAAAGAGAACAAATTAAAGATGCGATTACTGGAGCAATTTTTAAAACGAAGGTAGATCCAACGCACCCGCTTTCTTATGGATACAATGACACTTACTTTACACTCAAATTAGGTAATGATACCTATGAATATTTAGATGAAGGAAACGCCGTTTATCTAGAAAAACAAAACACAAAACCTGTATCTGGTTTTGCAGGTAGTAATGCGCAAAAAAAAGTACAAAACACTTTAATTTATGGTACACAATCCTTAAAAAAAGGTAATGTAACTTATATGGTAGACAACCCTTTATTTAGAGGCTTTTGGGAAAATGGAAAACTATTTTTTGCAAATGCGATCTTTATGATAAACTAAAAAAACTATTAAACCCTTATTTTCTAATAAAGTTTGATTGCTGTACAGGCTCACCATACAAATCAAAATCTGCAGCCTCGTTAATTTTTATATTAACAAACTCCCCATGTTTAATATAATATTTTGTAGCATCAATAAGCACTTCATTATCCACATCTGGAGAATCAAACTCTGTTCTACCAATAAAATAATTTCCTTCTTTACGATCTATAATACAACGAAAAGTTTGTCCAATTTTTTGCTGATTTAGCTCCCAAGAAATTTGGGACTGAATTTCCATAATTTGGTTTGCACGATCTTGCTTCACATCCTCAGGGACATTATCTTCTAAAGTATAAGCATGTGTATTTTCTTCATGACTATAGGTAAAACAACCTAAACGCTCAAAACGCATTTCTTCTACCCAGCTTTTAAGTTCTTGAAAATCTTCCTCTGTCTCTCCTGGATATCCAACAATAAGCGTTGTTCTTATAGTCATATTAGGTACCGCTTCCCTAAAATCTTTTAATAATTGCGTTGTTTTAGCATGTGTAGTTCCTCTACGCATACTTTTTAAAACAGAATCAGATATATGCTGTAAAGGAATATCTAAATAATTACAAATCTTAGGCTCCTTATTCATTACTTCTAAAACATCCATAGGAAAACCTGTTGGAAATGCATAATGTAAACGAATCCATTCTATTCCTTCAACCTTTACTAACGCTTTTAATAACTCAGCTAAGTTTCTTTTCTTATATAAATCTAGCCCATAATACGTAAGATCCTGTGCAATTAAAACCAGTTCTTTAACTCCTTTAGCTGCTAATTTTTCTGCTTCAATTACCAAATCTTCTATTGGGGTACTTTTATGCTTACCACGCATTATTGGAATAGCACAAAAAGAACAAGGACGATCGCAACCTTCCGCAATTTTTAAATACGCATAGTTTTTAGGTGTTGTTGTTAACCTCTCCCCTATTAACTCGTGCTTATAATCTGCCTCCAAAGCCTTTAATAAACTTGGCAACTCACTTGTTCCAAAAAACTCATCTACATTCGGTATTTCTTTTTGTAAGTCCGGCTTATATCTTTCACTTAAACATCCTGTAACAAAAACCTTATCTACATCACCCGCATTTTTCTTTTCTACGTATTCTAAAATTGTATTTACGCTTTCCTCTTTTGCATTGGCAATAAAACCACAAGTATTAATAACTACAATATTACCTTCTTCCTCATGAACAACCTCTTTATCGTTGGCACGAAGCTGCCCCATTAATACTTCCGAATCATATACATTCTTAGAGCAACCTAAGGTTACTACATTGATTTTATTCTTTTTAAGTGATTTTGTCCTCATAACTATAAAATAGGGCGCAAAAATACAATAAGCATAACTAACTATATTGTTTTTATACGAATTCTTAGCCTAAAACGTTAAATCAATAAGCATGAAAACCAATCTAAACTATGCTAAAACAGATTATTACGATGAAAAAACATGTGTTTCTGCTATTCATAGCAACAAGCATTCTTTTTTCTGCCTGTTCCAAAGACACTGAAAGTAAAGAAAAGGAGAAAGAAGTAATTCCAACAGAAATATATTTTCCAGAAATAGGTAGTGCTACTTGGGAAACTATTACTCCAAAACAATTAAACTGGAATGAAGATAATTTACAGGGATTATACGATTATTTAGAAACTAAAAATTCGAAAGGATTTATAATCTTAAAAAACGGAAGAATTGTAATTGAAAAATACTTTAATGGCCATTCTCAAAATAAGGAATGGAATTGGTATTCTGCTGGTAAAACATTAGTATCTAGTACTATTGGCATTGCACAAGAAGAAGGTTATTTATCTATTACTAATAAATCTTCCGATTACTTAGGCGCAGAATGGTCTAGTTTAACCACCGAACAGCAAGACTTAATTACCGTAAAAAATCACCTTAGTATGTCTACTGGTTTAAATGATTATGTAGAGCAAACACTAAAATGGATTTGCACTTCTCCTTCTTGTTTTGATTATGAAGCAGATGCTGGTACTAGATGGGCATACCACCAAGGTGCATTTACAAAATTAAAAGATGTTGTAGCAAATGCAACAGGAACCAATTTTAACACCTATTTCTATTCTAAAATAAGAGATAAAATTGGAATGAATGGCTCTTGGAATGAACTAACTTTACTAACACTCTATTCTAGTGATACCAGAAGTATGGCACGTTGGGGGTTACTAATTGAAAACGAAGGTGTTTGGGATTCCGAAACTATTATTAGTAAAAATTATTTTGATGCAATGGTAAATACTTCCCAAGACATCAATAAATCTTACGGTTATTTATGGTGGCTAAACGGGAAAGAAAGTTACATGGGAACTACTTCACAAGAAGTAATTACAGGCTCTTTAGTCCCTAGTGCACCAGATGACATGTTTGCTGCTTTAGGCGCAGATGACCAAAAAATATATGTTGTTCCTAGCAAGGATTTAGTAATTGTCCGTTGTGGAGAAAGTGCCGAAGAAATGCAACTTGGCCCGTCTAGTTTTGATAATGAATTATGGGGCAAAATTAATGCTGTGATTAACTAGTTGGCTGTTGATAAAAAAACTTTTTAATTTAAAAGCCCTCTAAAATAGTACTATTTTAGAGGGCTTTTAAATTATTCGTTTAGGAAAGTTACTTTAAATTAAAGAAGGAATCTACAAACTCAATTTTATTAAAGACTTGTAAATCTTCTATACCTTCCCCAACCCCTATATATTTTACAGGAATTTTAAACTGATCCGATATACCTATAACAACACCTCCTTTTGCAGTACCGTCTAATTTTGTAATTGCTAAAGAAGTAACCTCTGTTGCTTTTGTAAACTGCTTAGCTTGTTCAAAAGCGTTTTGCCCTGTAGAACCATCTAAAACCAAAAGTACCTCATTAGGAGTATCTGCAACAACTTTTTGCATTACACGTTTTACTTTTGTTAACTCATTCATTAAGTTCACTTTATTATGTAATCGCCCTGCTGTATCTATAATTACAACATCTGCATCTTGGGTAACGGCAGAACTTAAGGTATCAAAAGCAACAGAAGCAGGATCACTCCCCATATCTTGTCTTACTATTGGCACATCTACCCTATCTGCCCAAACCTGCAATTGGTCTATTGCTGCAGCTCTAAACGTATCGGCAGCCCCTAAAACAACTTTTAAACCTTGTTTTTTAAATTGATGCGCCAATTTACCTATAGTAGTAGTTTTACCAGCACCATTAACCCCTACAACCATAATTACATATGGTTTCTTATCTTTTGGGATATTATATTCTGTTTCTTCTCCTAAGTGAGTTTCTGATAAAAGTCCTGCAATTTCTTCTCTTAAAATTACATTTAATTCGTCAGTACCTAAATATTTATCTTTAGAAACACGAGCTTCAATTCTATCAATTATTTTTAGTGTAGTATCTACACCTACATCCGAAGAAACTAAAACTTCTTCTAAATTATCTAAAACATCATCATCTACCTTAGATTTACCTGCAACTGCTTTTCCTAATTTAGAAAAAAAAGTAGTTTTACTCTTTTCTAACCCTTTATCTAGGGTTTCTTTCTTTTTAGAAGAAAATATTTTTTTAAATAAACTCATATCTTACCTATAGTTACTCAAATATAAAAAATTAAAAAGCCTCTTTCATAAGAAAGAGGCTTTAAAAAATAATTTAAGTTAGTTAGTTACTTTTTAGCAATCCATTCGTTCACCAATTCTGGTGCCATAACAGATTCTACAAAAGTATATGCTCCTGTCTTAGGTGACTTTACCATTTTTATGGCTTTAGTCAATCTCTTAGAACTTGTTTGTAAACTTGCTACCGTCTTCTTTGCCATGACCTATTATTTTATTTCTTTATGAACTGTCATTCTCTTAAGGATAGGGTTGAATTTTTTAATTTCCATCCTTTCCGGAGTATTCTTTTTATTCTTTGTTGTAATGTATCTAGATGTACCTGGTTGTCCAGACTCTTTATGCTCTGTACACTCCAATATAACCTGAATTCTATTGCCTTTTTTTGCCATTTTTGTTGAATTTTAGGATTACTTAACTAATCCATTAGCTTTGGCGTCTTTTAAAACAGCCGAAATACCTTTTTTGTTGATAATTTTCAACGCTTTAGCGGAAACCTTTAAGGTTACCCAACGATCTTCTTCAGGAATGTAAAATCTTTTCTTGGAAAGGTTTACATTAAATCTTCTTCTGGTCTTATTAATTGAGAACGATACGTTGTTCCCAAACATAGCCCTTTTTCCAGTAATTTCACAAACTTTTGACATTGCGCAGAATTTTTCTTTTAAACAGGGTGCAAATTTATATCTTTTTTATGGTACTGACAAACTTCTTTTTCAGAAATTTAAAATTTCTTTTTGCAACATCTCAAAAGCCTTATTTACAGACTTTTCCACCACCCTTTCTCTTTGTGCTCCCATCATAAATTCTTTACAAACTATTTTTTCTGGAGTAGCAATGGCTATAAAAACAGTTCCTACCTCCGCATTAGAATCTCCTTTAGTTGGACCTGCATTTCCTGTTGTTGCAATTGCAAAATCTGTATTAAACATTTTTTTTGCAGCCAAAGCCATTTCTTTAGCTACTACCTCACTAACAACAGATGACTCTTCTATCAAGGCCTTAGGTACTTTTAAAACACTTTCTTTAGCTTCTGTAGCATAACTAACCACACTACCTTTAAAATAAGCTGATGCCCCAGGAATAGTTGTAATTAAACTGGCTATTTTACCTCCCGTAAAACTTTCTGCCGTGGCAAGAGACATTTTCTTATTTGTCAATAAAGATGCTACAACTTCTTCAATTGTTTCTTCATCTTCTATTCCATAAATAACATCATTAATTATATCTCTAAGCTTAACACACTCTTTATTAATTGCATCTATTAACTCTTGTTCATCATCTCCTTTAGCACTTAAGCGCAAACGAACCTTTCCTAAGCTAGGAAGGTATGCTAATTTTATAAACTCTGGTAAATTATTTTCCCAGTCTTCTACCCTTTCTGCTAATGCACTCTCTCCTATACCATACGTAACAATTGTTCTATGTAAAATATGAGGTGTTTTAAATTGAGATACAATTTTAGGAATTACTTTTGTTGTAATAAGATTTTTCATCTCAAAAGGAACACCCGGAAGAGAAACAAAAACAGTTTCTTTATCATCCATCCACATTCCTGGAGCTGTTCCAAAGTCGTTTTGTAAAACCACTGCCTTAGATGGCACTAATGCCTGGTTCTTATTAATTTGACTAAGTGGCTTATCTTTATAATATTTAGCAAACAAACCTTCTACATGCTCTAAAACTTGTTTGTTTTCTATGAGAGTATCCTCTAAAAATTCACATAAAGTGTGTTTTGTAATATCATCTTTTGTAGGACCTAAACCTCCAGTTATTATTACAATTCTTGCTCTACTTTTTGCTTCTTTAAGAGCAGTAAGAATATGCTCTTTATCATCCTGTATAGATGTTATCTGGTATACCGATACTCCAATTTTATTAAGCTCTTTAGCAATAAAGACAGAGTTAGTATCTACTATTTGCCCAATGAGAATTTCATCACCAATAGTAATTATTTCTGCATTCATTAAAGACTAAAATCTTTTTTAAGTTCAGAAACTACCTGAGTAACATCGGTCTTTAGAATAGGAAATACTTTTTTTATCTCTTCCATATTAGCTTCATTTTTTCCTAGCGTTTCTATTTCTAAAGCAGCAGCCCTTGTTTGCTCCATGCCTAGTAAATCTACATTTGGCTTTATTTTATGTGCTAATTGGTAAACTTGTTCATAATTCATCTCTGCTAGAGCTTTTTCTAAAGCTTCTAAATCTACTGGGACTTCTTCTAAAAAAACAGAAATTACAGAAACAATAAATTCCTCATCTCCTTCTGCCATTTCATTTATTTTATCTAAACTGTATATCATTATTCTTATTTAATTTTTAAAGAAAAAAGTTCTTTACCTTCAATTGCTCCTGTAAGATAATCATTTGGCTCTACTTTACCAACACCTGCTGGCGTACCTGTAAAAATTATATCGCCTTTTTTTAACATAAAATATTGAGATACATAAGCTATTAGTTCGTCTATTTTCCACAACATTAAACTTGTATTTCCTTTTTGAACTATCTCATTATTCTTTTGTAATTCAAAATTTATTGCATTTATATCTTTAAATGTATTTACTGGAAGCCAGTTACCAATAACAGCTGCACCATCAAAACCTTTAGCTTTTTCCCATGGCAGTCCTTTTTCTTTTAATTTAGACTGTAAATCTCTTGCTGTAAAGTCTATTCCTAAACCAATTTCATCGTAATATTTGTGAGCAAATTTCTCTTGAATATGCTTTCCTACTTTTTTAATCTTTACCAACACCTCTACTTCATAATGCACATCATTAGAAAATTCTGGTATATAAAAATCTTGTTCTTTAGGTAAAACTGCAGAATCTGGTTTTATAAAAACTACCGGATTTTCTGGCCTTTCATTTTTAAGTTCCTCTATATGTGCGGTATAATTACGACCAATACATATTATTTTCATAATAATTATTCTTTAGAAACCTTAAGACTAATAGCCGGGATAAAATTCTTAGACTTGTCTTTAGATTTC
Organism: Maribacter vaceletii; assembly: GCF_003634105.1. GTDB lineage: Bacteria > Bacteroidota > Bacteroidia > Flavobacteriales > Flavobacteriaceae > Maribacter_B > Maribacter_B vaceletii. The sequence goes on from NZ_RBIQ01000014.1 coordinate 64,426, forward strand.
ACTGTAAAATCCGTCCACTCTCCCATTCCATATACCATTGCCTTATAATTCTGATTCTTATTATACACTCCTCCAAAAATTGGAGCAAAACGATCCTCTACAATTTTCTTATTAGTTAACGGATGAATTGTAGTTGTAGTATACCAATTGTATGGTACAAACAGCCATTCCAAGCCAATATAAATTCCTTCTTTAGGCACTTTTATATTTAATGCTTTTAAATCTATAGAAACATAATCTTTATCTGTTTGCGTTTCCAAAACGATACTTTTTCGTAACAAATCTATACTTGGCTTTTTTGTCTTAGTATCTACCCCATATATTCGTATTCTAAACTTGGACCCTGGTCTTTTAAAGTTTTTATTTTTCTGAAAAAAAACAGTTACCTTATTTACAAATTTCTTTTGCGCTCCAATATTTGGAAAATACAAAGCTAATACCCAAGGAGTTGATGATGAAGAAAATCCACTAGTTAAGCTATAACTACTTACCGGATTTAAGACATCTGAGTTCCCTAAGGATTGTGTTACAACCACCTCATCTAACTCAAAAGACTCTTCTACTAAATGAAACTTTTTTGCTTTATAAATATTATTTGCCACTACAATGGTATCTTTATACCCTAAGGACGAAATATGTAGTTGTTTTTCTAAATATGGTTTAGGAACATCTATATAAAAATGACCCTCATCATCTGTAGAGGTTCCTTTTAAGGTATTTAAGAAACTAAGATTTACATATGGAATAGGTTCTTTTGTTTTATGATCATACACATGCCCTTCAAACAAAACTTCCTGAGCTTGCAATTGAAAAACAGCAAACAATAATACTAAGTATCGCATTTTTTAACCTAACTTATTATTTAACTTACTAAGCTTAATTTGCGTAAGAACCTTTTTGGTATACAATGGAAAATCGGCATTCAATATCCAACCAAAATAACCAGGCTCTTTTTCCAAAACATCATGTACTTTTTTTCCTTTGTGCTTTCCAAAGGAGAAAATTTCTTCTCCTTTTTCATCTAAAGCAATAAAACCTGCAAAATCTACAGATTGTTTTCTTCTTGAAAATTCTGATAGCTTTTTAATATTATTTTCTAATTCTGGATATCTATCTAATTGAGACAATAACACTTCATAGGTAGCATTAGTATCTGCTGCGGCACTATGTGCATCGTTTAAATTTTTATCACAATAGAACTTATATGCTGCTTCTAGAGTTCTTTTTTCCATTTTATGAAAAATGGTTTGCACATCTACAGAAACTGTGTTTTTCATATCAAAATCTATATCGGCACGTAACAATTCTTCTGCCAATAAAGGAATATCAAAACGGTCGGAATTAAAACCTCCTAAATCGCTATCCTTTATCATTTTATAAATTTCTTTGGAGAGTTCTTTAAATGTAGGTTCATTAGCAACTCTTTCATTAGTTATACCATGCACCTCTACTACATTAGCAGGAATAGTCATTTCTGGATTAACTAACCAAGTTTTACTTTCTTTATTTCCGTTTGGAAAAATTTTAAGGATTGCAATTTCTACTATTCTATCTTTTGCAACATTTACTCCCGTTGTTTCTAAATCAAAAAAACAAATAGGTCTTGTTAGCTTTAACTCCATGGTTATGTTTAAAATTTTAACAAAGATACGTGTTAGAAAGATTAAGCAAAATGGAAACAAGAAATTTCTGTAATCTTATTTACAGTCTAGTATTTATAATATTATTAAATGCAGAACCAAAAGTATAGGTTAAACCTACAGAAAAACCTAAATCAAAATCGGTTGCTATTTGTTTTTGTTGCAATAAAACATCTTCTAAAGAAGCGTCTCCTGCTGGTAAATTTATTTGATCTCTAATTACCTGATAATTTCCTGAAAATTTTACCCCTAAACCTTTAAAAACTCGTACAGAAAAACTACCATTCATCTCAAATCTATTTTTAGAAAAATCTTCTAAAAAACTTGACGCCTTTACTCTATAATACACATTACCCCATTGTTGCCTATATCGCAATTGCATATCAAAAGAATGATTAAATATACCCTCTTGGTTTTCTGCAAAAATTGTAGTCTCTATATAATCATTATACTTATAACCAATTTTATAAGCGAATACAATTTCTCTCTTTAACACCTCACTATACGGAAAAATATTATATTCTACTGCTGGAAAAAAACCTGCAGATAGGTCTAAATTTGTATATGTATCATGCCGTCCATTTACAAAAACACCAGCCGACCAATGATCTGACAAACTACGAACTATACTTGCAGCTCCCCAATACCGTTCTCTTTCACTTGTGAATTTTTCATCATTACGAATAAACTCACTATTAGTTTGACTCATTTGAAGGTCTGCTCTAATTCTCCATTTCTCGGTTACACGATCACTCTCTAAACCTAACTTATATTCAAATTTTTTCCTACTAGACTCTTTATCTAACTTTGCTTGTCCATAAATCTCGAAAATCCAATTTCTCCAAGGGTCTTCAAATTCTAATTCCGATTTCTCATTCTTACCTTTCACTCTATAAGAAACTCTATGAGCAATATCTGACTCTACCACAAATTTTAACAGGCCTTTTTTTATACGCCAAACCAAACCTCTACGCACTTCATCAGAAGTCATATTAGCATTTGTATCAAAAGACAAGAAATTTGTAATATCCAGAAAAGAATCACTACCCGCAAATTCTAATTTATAGGTTCTCCCCCCACTACCGTTTGCAATATCATATATAAAAAGACGCACATTTGCCAACCCTTGATCACGAACATGATTTATAAATTTAATCTCTTGACGTATGTAATTTTTTTCACAATTACAGTCTATAAAAAGTTTTATAGATTCTTTCTCGTTTGTCTGAGAAAAGCAAATTAATGGAAATAATAAAAGTAAAATTGAAAACCATTTTACAGCACGTAGAAAAAGCATATTTATTTTTTTATCACGATTAAAAGTTAAAATAAATTTAATCTTAATAAAAAGAGATATACTAATGGGTATTTATATATAAGTAATGGTTTTAGAAATCCCTATTTACATCCCAAGCCTCTAAATAATCTGCAACAGCCTTTACAAACATACTACCTAATGCACCGTTAACTACTCTATGGTCATAGCTATGCGATAAATACATTTTACTACGTATACCTATATAATCTCCTTCACTAGTTTCTATTACAGATGGTATTTTACGTATTGCACCCAATGCCAAAATACCAACTTGAGGTTGGTTTATTATTGGTGTTCCAAAAACACTTCCAAAAGTTCCTACGTTTGTTACTGTGTATGTACCATCTTGAACTTCATCTGGCTTTAAGGCATTATTCCTAGAACGTACTGCAAGATCATTTACAACCTTTGCCATACCAACTAAATTTAGTTGGTCTGCATTTTTAATTACTGGTACAATTAAATTACCATCTGGCAAAGCAGCTGCCATACCTATATTAATATTTTTCTTTTTTATAACTGTATCGCCTTGAACAGAAATATTCATTAAAGGATATTTTTTAAGAGCTTTTGCTACTGCCTCTAAAAATATTGGTGTAAATGTTAATTTTTCTCCTTCTTGTTCTTCAAAGGCTTTTTTAACATTATTACGCCAGTTTACAAGGTTAGTAACATCTACCTCTATAAAACTTTGAACATGTGCAGATGTAGAAACACTATCTACCATGTGCTTAGCTATAAGTTTTCCCATTCTAGACATTTCTATAACCTCATGTCCGCTAGAGTTTTCTATTTTATTAGTTTTTTCTGCAACCACTGGCTTATCAACATTAGTAAGTGGTTTAGAAACAGGACTAGGCGCCGTACTTTTTACCGTAACTTTTTCTGCAACAACCTCAGAATTTTTATTTTTAGTTTTTCTAGATGCTACATAATTAATTATATCATTTTTAGAGACTCTTCCTTCTTTACCTGTTCCAGGAATTGCATCTAATTCTTCTATTGTAAGACCCTCTTGCTTAGCTATATTTTTAACTAATGGAGAATAAAAGCGATTTGTAGAACTTTGCCCTAATACTGGTGCTTGCACAGCATCTTTAGCAACCACAATAGTTTCTTCTATTTCTTGTACAGCTGCCTCAACCTGTTCTTCTACTTCTTCTTTTACAAAAACATCTTCAGGACTATCACCATCAGTACTAATTATTGCAACTGTTTGCCCCACCTTAACAACATCATCTACATTAAAAAGTTTCTCTACTAAAATACCATCTACTTCACTTGGTACTTCAGAGTCTACTTTGTCTGTAGCTATTTCAAAAACAGCTTCATCCATTTCAATTTCATCTCCTACCTCCTTTAACCAAGTTGTTAATGTTGCCTCTGCAACACTCTCTCCCATTTTTGGTAACTTTAATTCAAACTTTGCCATATTCTTATCTACTAAGCTTATTTAGGTGAATTTTTTGCAAAAATAACAAAATTTAAAGCAAAAAACTGAATTTTTAATACATTTAACCTTTTAATTAGACTTTAAAGAACCTTCAAAAGGCACTCTATTAAGTATACTTCTTCCTAAAGTTACCTCATCTGCATATTCTAACTCATCTCCTACTGCTATACCTCTTGCAATTGTAGAGGTACTTACTCCCAACCCCGAAATTTGTTTATAAATATAAAAATTAGTAGTATCTCCTTCCATTGTAGAACTTAACGCAAAAATGAGTTCTTTTATTTCTCCTTTTTTAACTTTAGTAACTAATGAGTTTATTGTTAAATCTTGCGGTCCCACTCCTTCCATTGGAGATATTTTACCCCCAAGAACATGGTAAGTTCCTCTAAACTGCCCTGTATTCTCTATAGCCATTACATCTCTAATATCTTCTACTACACAAACTAACGAGGAATCTCTTTTTGTATTCGCACAAATTTCGCATAGTACTGTATCTGATATATTATGGCAATTACTACAAAATTGTATCTTTTCTTTTAGGTCTAATAAAGAAGTAGCTAAACCCTCTGTTCTTTGGTCTGGTTGTTTTAACAAATGTAAAACCAAACGCAATGCTGTGCGCTTACCTATCCCTGGTAATTGAGACATTTCATACACCGCATTTTCTAATAGTTTAGAAGAAAAATCCATACGTACAAAATTACATACTATTTTTACTTTTTGTACTTTGCATTGGAAATTTATTTCTATGACCGCCTCCTATATACTTATTCTAATTACAATTTACTTTTTATTTCTTTTAGTAATTTCCTACTTTACTGGTAAAAATGACACGAATACCGATTTTTTTAAAGCAGGCAAACAGTCTCCTTGGTATTTAGTTGCTTTTGGGATGATCGGGGCTTCGCTCTCTGGTGTTACATTTATTTCTGTTCCTGGGTGGGTAGCTGCTTCAGAATTTAGCTATATGCAAGTTGTTTTTGGGTATTTTGTAGGCTATTTTGTAATTGCTTATGTTCTTCTTCCTATTTATTACAAATTAAACGTAACCTCTATTTATGAATATTTAAATCAGCGTTTTGGAACCACAAGTTATAAAGTAGGTGCAATCTCCTTCTTTATTTCAAGAGTTTTAGGTGCTTCTTTTCGTTTATTCTTAGTGGCTCTTGTTTTACAGCAATTTGTTTTTGATGATTTAAATATTCGATTTGAAATTACTGTAGCACTTTCTGTATTATTAATTTGGGTATATACTTTTAGAGGTGGAATTAAAACTATTGTATGGACAGATACTTTACAAACTCTTTTTATGCTTACCTCTGTAATTTTATCTATCTACTTTATTACTGATGAATTAAATTGGAGTTTTATAGACTTTTTAAATTCTGAAGAATTAACAAACTATAATAAAATTATATTTTCAGAAGATTTTTATAGTAAAAACCATTTTATAAAATCTTTCTTAGGCGGCTTATTTATTGCAATATGTATGACTGGTTTAGACCAAGATATGATGCAAAAAAATCTTACCTGTAAATCTTTAAAAGATGCACAAAAAAATGTAGTTTCTTTTAGTATAGTTCTTGTTGCTGTAAATTTTATATTTCTTCTTTTAGGTGCTCTCTTGTTTATTTATGCTAACAAAATGAATATTGCCATACCACTTTTAGATGGCAAACCTAAAACTGACTTACTTTTCCCTGAAATTGCTTTAAATAGTGGATTAGGTTCTGTAATAGCTATTACTTTTATGCTTGGGCTTATTGCTGCAGCTTACAGTAGTGCAGATAGTGCATTAACCTCTTTAACTACTTCTTTTTGTGTAGATTTTTTAGAATTAGAAAAGAAAGAAAATCAAAAAAAAACAAGAAAGCTAGTACACATTGGAATGAGTGTTTTATTAATTATTGTAGTTATAATTTTTAAACACGTATTAGACACCAATGTAATAGATGGTCTTTTACAAGTAGCAGCATATACCTACGGCCCTTTATTAGGCCTGTTTACTTTTGGGATTTTTACAAAACACCAAGTAAAAGACAACTATGTTTGGCTAGTTGCTATACTATCTGTAGTTCTAATTTATAGTTTTTCCAATATTCCTTCAGAAAATTTAGGAGGTTATAAAGTTGGGTATGAACTTTTGCCTATAAATGGTCTGTTAACTTTTATTGGATTATGGTTTATTAGAATAAAAAGTAAGGTTTAATTAGTATTGATTTGTAGCTAATAATACTAAGGTGCATGCGACTTCTACTTTTATACCATTTTCTTCTAAGATAGAGTAAAACACAGGGTTCTCAGTTCCTGGGTTGAAAATTACACGTTCTGGGCGTAAATCCACTACGTTTTTGTAGTACGCTTCTTGCCGTTTTGGATTTAAATACAAAGTTATAGTGTTAATATTTTGAAAATGAATAAATTTAGTCTTAATTTGGACACCAGAAACAGTCCCAAGTTTTAAACCGAAGGCATCAGTTGAAATTCCATTTTCAACTAAACGATGAATAGCTATATTACTGTAGCGGTTAGGATTTAATGAAGCTCCTATTACTAATGTTTTCTTCATGGAAGGAATTTTATTAGAGAGTTAAATATTTGTTAAATTGTAACTTTTTCGATAAAAAAGCGTCTATTAGTTAATTAATACCTGGATTGTTTAAAAATAAATAAAAGCTATGTCGTTGATTACGCTATATGTTTATAGTTAATGGTTAGTGTTTAGTATAGTCTATCAGCGAAGAAACCCCAACAGCAATGTTGGGGTTTCGAATTTTATACACCTTTACAACCTAATAAACTTACCATCTAATAATAGCACTACCCCATGTAAATCCACTACCAAAAGCAGCCAGCACAACCAGGTCGCCTTCTTTTACTTTTCCTTGCTCCCAAGCTTCAGTTAGTGCAATTGGTATTGAGGCAGCAGTAGTATTACCATACTTCATAATATTATTAAATACCTGATTATCATTTAACTTAAATTTCTTTTGTATAAATTGAGAAATTCTAAGGTTTGCTTGGTGAGGCACTAGCATATCTATATCCGTAGTTTCTAAATTATTTTTAGATAAACCCTCCATTATCACTTCACTAAAACGAACCACAGCGTTTTTAAATACAAATTGTCCATTCATCACTGGCAAATAGGATTCATCATTAGGGTTATTTTCTTCAATAATATCTGTAACCCATCTTTTTCCCATTCCAGGTGCAAGTAATGCTAGTTCTTCCGCATGTTGTCCTTCAGAATGTAAATGGGTAGAAAGTATTCCTTTAGCAGTATCTTCTTCTCTACTTAAAATTGCAGCTCCTGCACCGTCTCCAAATATTACAGAAACACTTCTACCTCTTGTTGTCATATCTAAACCACGAGAGTGCACTTCGGAACCAATAACTAGTATATTTTTATACATACCACTTTTTATATATTGGTCCGCTACAGATATTCCATAAATAAATCCTGAACATTGATTTCTAACATCTAAAGCTCCTACCGTTTTTATTCCCAAATCTCTCTGCACCAAAACGCCTGGACCAGGGAAGTAATAATCTGGACTTAGCGTAGCAAAAACAATAAAATCAATATCATCCTTATCTATTCCTGCTCTTTCTATAGCTATTTTAGCTGCTTTAACTCCCATTGAAGTTGTTGTATCTTCTTTAGAAGCTACATGTCTGCGTTCTTGTATGCCTGTTCTTTCTTGTATCCAAGCATCATTGGTATCCATTACCTTAGATAAATCGTCATTAGTTACTACATTGTCTGGAACGTAATATCCTAAACCAGTAATTTTAGAATTAAACATATATTATAGTGTATTTGAAGTAATTTTTTGTGTTAAAAAATTGCAAGTTAGTAACTATTGTTAAAACTACAACCTCCCTAATATACCTATTTTATAAGGATATTATAAAAACAAAGACATAAAAACACTTTACTATTCAGATTAAAAAAGAAATAAACCTCTTATAATGACAAAAAGTGTGTCAGTTTGTCACCGTAAGTTATAATGGTATTTTTTTTGAATGTAAACTACCATTAACAATTAAAAAGAGATATAGAAATGTCACAAGGTAAAATTAATGTTTCCGTAGAAAATATATTTCCACTTATAAAGAAATTTTTATATAGTGATCACGAAATATTTTTACGTGAATTAATATCCAATGCAACAGATGCTACTTTAAAACTAAAACATTTAACTTCTATTGGAGAAGCAAAAGTAGAATATGGAAATCCTAGGATTGAAATAAAAGTAGATAAAGAAGGTAAAAAAATTCACATTATTGACCAAGGTTTAGGTATGACTTCTGATGAAGTTGAAAAATACATTAACCAAGTTGCTTTCTCTGGTGCAGAAGAATTCTTAAACAAATATGAAGACGGTGCAAAAGACACAGGTATAATTGGTCATTTTGGACTAGGTTTTTACTCTGCGTTTATGGTTGCAGAAAAAGTAGAGATTATAACTAAAAGTTTTAAGGATGAACCTGCTGCACACTGGTCTTGTGATGGATCTCCAAACTTTACATTAGAAGAAAGTAAAAAAGAAGATCGCGGAACAGAAATAATATTACATATTGCCGAAGATTCTACTGAGTTTTTAGAAGATAGCAGAATTACAGAGCTTCTTAATAAGTACAATAAGTTTATGCCTGTTCCTATAAAATTTGGAACAAAAACAGAGACTTTACCAAAGCCTGAAGATGCTAAAGAAGAAGATGAAGCGCCAACGCAAGAGGTTGATAATATTATAAATAATCCTAATCCTGCTTGGACAAAACAACCTGCAGATTTAAAAGAGGAAGATTATAAAGGTTTTTATAGAGAATTGTATCCAATGCAGTTTGAGGAGCCTTTGTTTCATATTCACCTAAATGTAGACTACCCGTTTAACTTAACTGGTATTCTTTATTTTCCAAAATTAACGAACGACCTTAACGTTCAGAAAGACAAAATTCAGCTGTACCAAAACCAAGTATTTGTAACAGATAATGTAGAAGGGATTGTTCCAGAATTTTTAACCATGTTACGTGGTGTTATAGACTCTCCAGATATTCCCTTAAACGTATCTAGGTCTTATTTACAGGCAGATGGTGCGGTAAAGAAAATATCTTCTTACATTACTAGAAAAGTTGCAGACAAACTTTCTTCTTTATTCAAAAATAACAGAGAAGATTTTGAAGCAAAATGGAACGATATTAAAATTGTTATTGAGTACGGAATGCTTTCTGAAGATAAATTCTTTGACAAAGCAGACAAGTTTGCTCTTTACCCAACTGTAGATGGTTCTTTCTTTACTTTTGAAGAATTACAAGAGAAAATTAAAGCAAACCAAACAGATAAGGATGATAAATTAGTTATCCTTTATGCATCAGACAAAGAAGCACAGCACAGTTATATTGAAGCTGCTAAAACTAAAGGCTATGAAGTTCTTTTAATGGACTCTCCTATAATTGCGCACTTAATGCAAAAATTAGAAGGTTCTAAAGAGAATATTACGTTTGTACGTGTAGATTCTGACCATGTAGATAATCTTATTAAAAAAGAGGAAAATCAAATTTCTAAGCTTTCTGATGAGGAAAAAGAAACACTAAAAACCGATTTAGAAAAGACTATTGAAAGTAAAAGCTATACTATTCAATTAGAAGCTATGGATAGTTCTGCGTCTCCTTTTATTATTACAGAACCAGAGTTTATGCGTAGAATGAAAGAGATGCAACAAACCGGAGGTGGTGGCGGTATGTTTGGAATGGGAAATATGCCAGAAATTTATAACTTGGTTGTTAATACTAATCATGAGTTAGTTAGCGAAATTCTAAACACTAAAACTGCTAAAAAGAAAGAACGTTTAATTAATCAATCTTTAGATTTAGCAAAACTTTCTAAAGGCTTATTAAAAGGTGCCGAATTAACTGAGTTTATAAAACGAAGTTATGATATGGTGAAATAAAGGTATTTCATCATTAATATTAAAACCCCTTAGAATAATACATATTATTCTAAGGGGTTTTTTATCTTTAAATCATGAAAGTAATAGCAACAAATATATCTAAACCTACTACTATTGTTTGGAATGGTAAAGAAGAACAAACAGGTATTTATAAATACCCAGTAAATGAACCTATTTTTTTAGGAAAATACGATGTGGCAAAAGACACCGTAATAGATAGAAAACACCATGGCGGAATACATAAAGCCTGCTATTTATTTTCTGCGGATAATTATGAGTATTGGAAAAATCTATATCCTAATTTAGATTGGAACTGGGGCATGTTTGGAGAAAACCTAACCGTAGAAGGTCTAGATGAAGCTACCCTAAAAATTGGAAATATATACAAAGTAGGAGAATGTAAAGTTCAAATTACCCAACCAAGAGAACCTTGTTACAAACTTGGTATTAAGTTTGGCTCACAGAATATTCTAAAACAGTTTATTAATCATCAATCTCCTGGAACATATATTAAAATTTTAGAAGAAGGTTATGTTAAAGCAGAAGATACCTTTGTATTAATTGAAGAATCTGATAACTCTTTAACCATACAACAGTTTTATAATTTATTATATGCTAAAGTAAAAGATAAAGAAATTATTAAAACGGCAATTAGTAATCCTACTCTCCCTGAATACAAAAAAGAAAAGTTAAAAAAATATCTTTAACTCATAAAATATATAAACAAAAAAGGGAGGCTCTCCAGCCTCCCTAAAAAAATTAACTTAAACCAACTTAATTAACTATAAAATATTTTTCGTAACTCTTTTCTCCGTATGTAACAGATACTGTGTAGTTACCTTCATATGCTCCTGAGAAATCAAAAGATTTTTCAACTACCATTTCATCTTTTATATCTTCTTCAAAAACTAATCTATTTTCTTCATCATAGATTTTTATCATTACATCTTCTTTATCTAGATTTAAAAGATTAATAGATACGTTTTCTTTAGTTTCTTTAAAAAATGGCTTTAGAACTTCTTTTTTATCAAGAATTACCAACTTATTATCTTCTACTTTAATGGAGTAAGAAGTTGATTTAAAATCTCCTTCTGTTTCAAAGAAATATACCCCATCTTCTAAATTTTTAAGATTAAATTTCTTAGAGTACAAATCATTAGATACACTTTCTGTATAAATAACATTCCCTTGATTATCTTTAAGCTTTATGTAAGTATTGTTAGATGCATTCTCTAACTCTAATACTAACGTTTTAGCTTCACTGTAAGCTGTCAAAATTAATTTTGGCTCTTTTGCCATGCTTATTGCTGCAATAAACATAAAGGCAACTACGGTTGTGATTTTTAAAAATGCTTTCATAATGTCTAAATTTTAATTACTTATTAAAGACACTACAAACATACAGCAGCTTTACACCCTATACTACAACACATTTTTCTTATTTATGTGCTATATTACCCTAGTAGTAGGTTAATTTAATGTTAACAGGCAATTTACCAAACAATTAATGTGTTTGTCTCTAATTTTCACTTATAAAATTTTACTCCTTAAAAAGAGATATTTATGTATCTAAAAACTTAATTAAGGTTATTAAAGTGTTTCATAGTTTCCTTTTAAAATGAAAAACTTTATACGTACTAGAAGAAAAAACAATAACCAATTTATATTACGAAGAACTTAGTTAAAAAATTATATGAAAAGAGAAATGTCAACTGTAAAAAAACTATGTTAACCAAAAAAAGGAGGCCATAGGCCTCCCTCTATAAAATTAATATAATTAAGTCTTAATTAACTACGAAGTTTTTATCATAACTTTTATTTCCATATATAACAGAAATTGTATAGTTACCTTCATAAGCATCAGAAAAATTGAAAGATTTTTCTACAATCATTTCTTTTGTTACTTTTTCTTCAAAAACTAACCTATTTTCTTCGTCATAGATTTTTATCATTACATCTTTCTTCTCTAAATTTAATAGGTTAAGAAAAACTCTTGAATCTACTTCTCTAAAAAATGGCTTTACTATTTCTTTTTTATCAAGAATAATTAATTTATTATTCTCTACCTTAATGGAGTAAATTGTTGATTTAAACTCTCCATCGGTTTCAAAGAAATAAGCACCATCTGTTAACTCTTTAAGATTAAATTTCTTAGAATACAAATCATCAGATACGCTCTCTGCATAAATGACATTGTTCTGGGCATCTTTAAACTTAATGTAGGTGCTACTAGATACATTCTCTAATTCTAACACTAACATTTTAGCTTCACTGTAAGCTGTCAAAATTAATTTTGGCTCTTTTGCCATGCTTATTGCTGCAATAAACATAAAGGCAACTACGGTTGTGATTTTTAAAAGTGCTTTCATAATGTCTAATTTTAAATTACTAATTATCGACAGTACAAACATACACCAGCTTTACTCCTTACACTACAACTCGTTTTTCCAATTTATGTCTTATTTTACCCGTATAACAGGTTAACTTAATGTTAATAGGTAATTTACCATATTTTATAGTTAATTTAGCAAATAATTGTTGTTTTGAGTTACTTATATTTACAGTATTAAATAAATTAAAATGTTTACACAAAAACCTGCTTTTGAAGCTATAGAACCTAATTTTGGGAACTCTTTTACCTACCAGAAGTTTGATGAAGATCATGTAAATAATAATACTTCTTGGCATTACCACCCAGAAATAGAATTGGTATATGTTAACGGAGGTTCTGGAAAAAGACAAATAGGAAGCCATGTATCTTATTACTCGGATGGTGACCTAATACTAATAGGTAGTAATTTACCCCATTGCGGACTTACCGATAGTTTAACTGGCAATACCAGTGAAACTGTTGTACAAATGAAATTGGACTTTTTAGGGAATGATTTTTTTAAAATTCCAGAAATGAAAAAAATAAAGAGCCTTTTTGATGCCTCTAACGGTGGAATTGCTTTTTCTGGAAAAACAAAAAAACAACTTGGAGAAAAAATTGAAGTCTTAGAATACCAAACAGATTTTCAAAGATTATTATCTATCCTTAATATTCTAAACCAATTAGCAAACTCTACGGAAACTATATTTTTAAATGCAGAAGGTTTTTCTTTACAGACAGATGTTAAAGATAATGACCGTATTAATATCGTTTTTAATCATGTAAAAAATAATTTTACCGAAGAAATTACCTTAGACCAAATATCTAATATGGTTAGCATGACGGTTCCTTCTTTTTGCAGATATTTTAAAAAAATAACCAATAAAACGTTTACCCAGTTTGTAAATGAATATCGATTGGTACATGCCTCTAAATTACTTGCAGAAAAACCCTTAAGCATTACAGAAGTTTGTTTTGAGTGTGGTTTTAATAACTTTTCGCATTTTAATAAATCATTCAAAGCGTTTACTGGGCAGAGCCCTTCTGAGTATAGAAATGAATTAAAAACCTTACTGCATTAAAAAAATCGGCCGTGGGAACCGATTTTTTATACCTTATAATAACCAAACACTATCTTTAATAGCTAGGTACAACCTATTAATTTGCTCATGTAAGACTATTTATATACTATAAATCAAACCTTATGCCAAACTTTTAAAATAAGTTATTTAAAACTTTAGCAAGCCTAACACCTCCTATTTGCAATTGCTTCTCCACCGTTGCCCACCATATATAACTATACTTGTAACTTAGTTTTTCCCCTATCTCTACAGATTCATAAACTTTATTTGCTAAGTCTTGAGATTCTTCTACCCAATCATAAATAGTACCTTCTTGAATGGCTTTCCTTTTTACTTTATTTATTTTAGGTAAAGAACTTGCAAGTTCGGTATAACTCATACCATAATCTTCTATCATATTAGTATCCCAAACTTTATGCAAATTACTTCCTTTAGAAAACCATTGTACTTGTATATCATTACCACCCTTATCTGCTAATCTACCAACATGCATTGGTTGGTGCAAGTCTCCAATAAAATGTACTAGTAGTTTTAAATAAAACGCCCTATCTTCTTTACTCTTTTTTTTATCTTTTATTATAGCAACACACTTTTCTATTCCTTGTATTATGTCTCCATATTTACTAGGCTTTACATCAGTATATTTTTTACCTTCCGGAAAATTAACATAATGCCAAGCACTAAACTCTCTAAATTTTTTATCTGCTTTTATAAAATCTGCATGATTGGCAACAGAAGCCAAACTTTGACCATCTAATAATTTACTTATCTCTTTTCTTGCCTTTCTTGTTAGGTGCTTCTGAGCTACTTCCCCTACTACTCTATGCCCTTTTTTTGACCAAAAAATAGAATTTCCAAAAGAAAGCTGAACTATAAAAAAGAATAGAATTGTAAATTTTTTCATTTTGTAAATTTTTTCAAAATTAAGAATTACAAGATTAAGGCATTGTTACTATTTAACCATAATAGGTTTGCAATTCTATATAGCATAAATTTGTATTATAACTGCTATAAAATATATGAACTATACTATATTATGTTCCGATTTAGATGGTACGTTACTTACTACAAAAAGTGATGTATCAAAAATAACTATTTCAGAAATAAAAAGAATAAAAGATAAAACCCAAATTATTCTTGTTTCTGCTCGTATGCCTAAGGCTATGCGGTATATTCAAGAAGATCTTGGTATTTTACAAGAACCTATTATTTGTTATAATGGTGCTTTAATTTTAGAGGATGATAAAGAAATTTCATCTACAATAATAACTACCAATCAATTAGAAATTATTTATAAATTAGCTCAAAAACAACAAATAAAACTAGGTCTTTACTATAAAGATGAATGGTATGTAGAGGAGGATTCTGAACGTGTGCAAAAAGAAAAAAAACACACTAAAGTAGACCCCGTTTTTAAAAATATAGAGACTGTTCTTAAGGAATGGAAAAAAAAGGATGTAGGAGCGCATAAAGTAATGCTAATGGGAACAAAAGAAAGCGCAGATTATGCCTTTTCTCAATTGCAACAAACTCTTTCTAAAGAACTAAACATATACCGTTCTAATGATACACTAATAGAGCTTGCCCCTAAGTCAGTTTCTAAACTATCGGCTATTAAAGAACTTCTAAAGAACAATGATACTCTAGAAAATGTTATTTCTTTTGGAGATAATTATAATGATATAGATATGTTACAGTATACTGGCTGTGGTGTTGCTGTAGGTAACGCTCGGGAAGAGGTAAAAAGAATAGCAAATGCGACTACCTTAAAAAATACCCAAGACGGTGTTGCACATTATATAAAACAACACCTTTAATTTAATTATATTTGAAAAAGATGTAACCTTTTCTTTATGACTCAAAAACTATTACCCCAACCACTTATTACAGAGGATACTGTAGTTTTTGGCTTATTAGCTTTATGTTTAGGTTTTATTTTCTATACCTCTTCTATAAAAACAGGGTTTTGGAAAAAATTTTATTCTATTATTCCTGCTGTGTTAATGTGCTACCTATTACCTGCTCTATTATCTTCTTTTGGTGTAGTTGCAGAAAAATGGCATGTAGTAGATGCGTTAGGAAATGTTACAGAACATAATTCTAAATTATATTATATGGCCAGCAGGTATTTATTACCTGCCGCATTAGTGTTAATGACTTTAAGCATAGACCTAAAAGCTATTAGTAATCTTGGTTCTAAAGCTTTAATCATGTTTTTAACTGGTAGTGCTGGTATAATTATTGGCGGTCCAATAGCTATTTTAATTGTGTCTATATTTTCACCAGAATCTGTAGGAGGTAATGATTTTGATGCTATTTGGAGAGGACTTTCTACTATTGCAGGAAGCTGGATTGGTGGTAGTGCCAACCAAGCTGCTATGTATGAAATATTTAAATACACACCAGAAAAATATGGCGGTATGGTATTGGTAGATATTTTTGTGGCTAATGTATGGATGGCTATAATATTATTGGGTGTTGGTAAGACTAAAAAAATTGATACATGGCTTAAGGCGGATACTTCTGCTATTGAAAAACTAAAAATTAAAGTAACAAAGTTTACAGAGAAAATTACCCGCGTTCCCACTTTAGGAGATTACATGCTAATGTTAGGTTTAGCCTTTACCGGAGTTGGTATTGCCCACTTTTTTGGAGCTAATATAAGTACCTATCTTAAAGAAAATGTATCTGCAATTGCTGATGCAACTAACTTTTTATCCTTTCTTGGTTCTGGTTTCTTTTGGATGGTGGTAATAGCTACTGCTGTTGGTATTACATTATCTTTTACAAAAGCTAAAAATTATGAAGGAGCTGGTGCTAGTAAAATTGGCGGAATGTTTATTTACATTTTGGTTACAACAATTGGTATGAAAGTAGATTTAGGTCGGGTTTTAGAAAATCCTGGACTTATAGCAATAGGTTTTATTTGGATTAGTATACATGCCATATTATTAATAGTAGTTGCAAAACTAATTAAAGCACCATATTTTTTCTTAGCGGTAGGTAGCCAAGCCAATGTTGGTGGTGCTGCTTCTGCTCCTGTGGTAGCTGCAGAGTTTCATCCTTCCTTAACATCTGTTGGGGTATTACTGGCAGTTTTTGGTTATGTAGTGGGTACTGGTGGTGCTCTTTTATGCGCCTATCTTATGGAAATAGCATCTACTCTCTAAGTGATAGATAAAACTTTAAACACTTAATTTTATTCTTTATCTGTGCAAATAAAAAAAAATAAAGATATTTGTCGCACTAAATTTATTTCATGAAAAAAATAGCACTTGCTCTTACTTTTACATTATTATTAATTTCTTGTGGTGGCGACACACAAAATACAATGACCGTTACAGGTAATGTTAAAGGACTTAAAAAAGGAGATTTATATCTTCAAAAATTTAATGACACTCTCTTAATTACTATAGATTCTTTAAAGGTAGAAGGTAATGGTTCTTTTACTTTTAAGACCGAAGTAGAAAGCCCTGAAATTTACAATTTGTACTTAAAGAAAGAAGACCATAACGACTTTAATGACCGTATTACCTTTTTTGGAGAACCTGGAAATATAACTATCAATACTTCTTGGGACACTTTTGATCGTAATGCAAAAATTACTGGTTCTGAGAGTAATATAAAATATAAAGAGTACCGAAAAATAATGTCGGACTTTAGCATTAAGAATATTGGAATTATACAAAATGCTCAAAACTCTAAAGTTGCTTTAGATTCTTTACAAATAGACTCTGTACAAAAGTTAAGCGATAAAACTATAAAGAGAAGTTATGCATATGCCCTTAACTTTGCTCTTACAAATACGAATTCTACAGTAGCTCCATATGTAGCATTATATGAAGTTCCTGATGCTAATAGAATATATTTAGATTCTATCTATAATTCTTTAACTCCAGAGGTATCTTCCTCAAAATATGGTAATGCTTTAAAAAAATACTTAGACGAATTACCTAAATAAAAGCATAAAAAAAAGTCCACCATTGGTGGACTTTTAAGTTAAATATCAATTTTTCTTACTAACCCAATTTGTTTAGTTCTTCTACCAAACCTTTTGCTTTAGTTTCTAATTCTTCTTTTACAGCTTTAAGATGTGCTTTTCTATCCTCTACACCTCTTTTGTTTACTTTTGCAATTAAATCATCAAAAGTAGCAATTGCACCATCTATTATTGAAGCTCCTTCTTTAGAATCTTGCTTATTATTTGCAGCTTCTACAATATAAACAGCTTCTATAATATCTCCTAAAACGTAATTAATATCTTTTTTTAAATCTTTAATACTTGCCATTATTCTATTTTTTAGCAAAAGTAAAGGTTTTAGAGTAAATCTATATAAAAGAATATCTTAAATAGTTACTTCTAATAATTTAGCATTAGAACCACTCAAGGTTATCATGTTAGTACTTGCTGACACTAATACCGTTTCACCTTTTTCTATTATTGCAGAACCTGCCTGTGTAGTTACTTCAACTTTTCCGCCAACACACATATAAATAGTAAATGAATCTCTTTGGGTAACTTCCTGTGTTAAATCTTCCGTTATTTCAATAAAATTAGTTTTAAAATAAGGACAATCTACCATGGTATTTACATGATTACTTTGGGTTGGATATTTTACAATAAAATCATCTTTCTTTTTATAATCCATAGCATCTAAGGCCATTTCTGTATGTAATTCTCTTAAGTTACCTTCTTTGTCTTTTCTATTAAAATCAAAAACTCTATACGTAACATCAGATGTTTGCTGTATCTCAGCAAGTAAAACCCCTGCTCCTATGGCATGAATTTTTCCTGTATTTATAAAGAACGTATCCCCTTCTGATACATCTTCGTAGTTTAATAAATCTAATAAAGTATTATCTTCTAAACTTTTACTATACTCCTCTTTCGTTACATCCTTATTAAAACCAACAATTAAGTTAGCTTCTTTATCCGCATCCATAACATACCACATTTCTGTTTTTCCAAAAGAATTATGACGTTCTTTTGCCAAAGCATCATTTGGGTGTAATTGTATAGACAAATCTTGTTTAGCATCTATAAACTTAATAAGAATAGGAAATTCTTTACCAAAACGTTGAACAACGCTCTTCCCTAATAACTCTTCTGGGTAATCGTTAATTAATCTCTGTAATGAAACTCCTTGTAACTCTCCATTAGACACTTCTGAAATATCTCCAGGCACACCAGAAAGTTCCCAGCTTTCGCCGGTAATTTCGCTCTCACTAGGTTTCCCTAAAACATCTTTTAACTTTGTTCCGCCCCAAAGACGTTCTTTTAATATTGGCTGGAATTTTAAAGGGTAAAGTTTCATAATTACAATTATATTTATTTTGTCTTAAATTGAACGATTTTTCTTACAAAATAGTATCAAGAACTATAAATTAAAATATTAATACTATCCACAAAAAGTAACGTAATTTCTGGGCGTTTCATATAAAACCACTTCTAAATCTTTATCCTTGTCTATAAAAGGTCTTAAGGTTTTCCATATAAATACAGCTATATTCTCTGCGGTTGGGTTTACCTCTTTAAAAGCAGGAATCTCAATATTTAAATTTTTGTGATCTAAAGCTTCTTCTATATGTAATTTTATAAGGCTTTTAAGAACCTTCATATCCATTACAAATCCAGTTTCTGGGTCTATTTCCCCATATACGCTTACCACCAATTCATAATTATGTCCGTGAAAATTAGGGTTATTACACTTTCCAAATACTTCGGCATTTTTTGCATTATCCCAATCCTTTCTATAAAGTCTATGCGCTGCATTAAAATGTGCTTTTCTACTCACTTTAACTTTCATAGTTCCTCTGTATTTTGATTTATATGCGTATAAAATTTTTCAAAAATAATCTTAAACCAAACGGTGTAAACTTCGGGGTTAATTTCAATATCTTTTTTAATAGCAACTGGCTTCATCCACTTCCAGCTTTCTACTTCATCAAGATTTATTTTTGGTTCTCCATTATAATTCCCTATCATAACATGATCTAGTTCATGTTCTGTTAAACCATTATCAAAAGGTGCTTTGTATATAAAAGAAGTTACTTCTTGTAGTTCTGCAGAAAAACCCATTTCTTCTTGTAATCTTCTTTTTCCTGCTTGTATATTGCTTTCCCCTACTCTTTGGTGGCTACAACATGTGTTTGTCCATAATAAGGGCGAATGGTATTTATGCGCTGCACGTTGTTGCAACATAGTTTCTCCTTTATTATTCATAATAAAAACAGAAAACGCCCTATGCAAAACCGCCTTTTCATGAGCTTCCATTTTTGGCATGGTACCAATCGGCTCATCATTAGTGTTAACTAATATTACTTCTTCCTCTTTCATTTTGTAAAAATAACATCTTTACAGAATATATAAAGAGAATATGCTTTTTAAAAGAATCTTGGGGATTTTAAATTATCCTTCGTATGAATAAAGTCATACCTTAAAATTACTTCAAAAGAACCATCATTGAAGGCAGCATTTCCTAATTCAGTTACTTCACGATCGTACGCTAAACCTATAAGAAATTTGTTAGATATATTAAATCCTAACATACCACTAAAAGCAGCATCCCAACGGTATGCAGCACCTACAATAAATTTATCTACAAGCATAAAATTTGCCGATAAATCTACTTGCAGTGGAGCTCCTTGTACCAGTTTCGTGAGGATTGTTGGTTTAAATTTTAAATTGGGGTTTAAATCCCAAACATATCCTGTAATGAAATAAAAATTCATTTGTTCCTTAGCTGTAGACAAGCTAGACGCATCAAAATGTGCCGTTTGTAAAAAACGTGGAACAGACAAACCTGCATAAAACTTTTGGGTATGGTAATATACTCCCGCACCAATATTAGGTGAAAATCTATTATCTATATTTTGTTGTAAGTTAGGGTCTGTAGTAAATTGATTTAATTCTGAAAAACGAACATCTAGTAAATTTGCACTTGCTTTAAGTCCAAAACTTAACCTGCCTTCTGTAGATGTCCATACAGTATATGAAAAATCTACATCAAAATTAGTTTCCGATGTTGGCCCTATTTTGTCATTTACAATAGAAACTCCTAATCCTACTCCCCTATACCCAATAGGAGAATGTGCATTTAAAGTTTGTGTAGTAGGCGCCCCTTCTAAACCAACCCATTGCGCTCTATACAGAGCCGCAATACTCATTTGTCCTCTAGACCCTGCATAAGCCGGATTTACACTTACCGTATTGTACATATACTGTGTATACTGCGCATCTTGTTGGGCTTGTAACATTCCTGTAACCAAAAATACTAGCACCGCAATACCCCTAACAATCCAGAGAGGAATTTTAATTTCTTTATGGATATTATTCATAAATATCATTTATCTGTTTATATATATGTAACCTGACAGAGATTTCATATTTCCAGTTGATTGTTCATAATCTAATATGTAGAAATAAGTACCTACTGGTAGTTTATTATCTACGTTTACAGTAACTCTACCTGATGAAGTACCGTCAAAAATATTTCCTTCGGTATTATATGCATTTGTACTGTACACTAATACACCCCATCTATTATAAATTCTAATAGAATTATTTGGGAAATTTTCTAATCCCGCAATAGTTAACACATCATGCACTCCATCGCCATTTGGTGTAATTACATTAAATACTTCTACTTCATTTTCATTAACTATTAAATCTGGTTGTAAATAATTTGGTGTACCATCTCCATCACTATCATCATTTGCATAGTCACCATCACCATTTAAATCTTCATCTATAGTTTCTATACCATCATCATCGTCATCAGTATCTCTATAATCAGACTCTGCATCCCCATCTGTGTTTGGCAAATCATTATATGGATCATCTAACTCATCATTTACATCTAAATCTATGGTAGATGCGCCTTCAAATCCATCATCTAAACCATCATCATCTTTATCCGAACCAATTAATACTACATCTGGAATACCATCATGGTCATGATCGTTACCTTCTATATAATCTGGGACATTATCATTATCACTATCCTCATCTACATAATCTGGAATTAAATCGCCATCGGTATCTTCTGGGATAATACCAAGGTTTCCGTTTTGTTCATACGCATCATCTACACCATTTGCATTTGCATCTATACCACTAGGAGCAATGTAGTCTTCTGTAGATTGTGCTTCCAAATTGTCTGGAATACCATCATTATCTGCATCTATATCTAAATAATCTGCAAAACCATCATTATCTGTGTCTGTTGGGTTTGTTGCTGGATCATTATCACCATCTGTATTTAAATCTTCAAAACTGTCTAAAATTCCGTCATTATCTGCATCTAAATCTGTGGCATCGGTAACTAATACGGTAACTGTAGCTGTACTACAATTTCCTGCATTATCACACAATGTATAATCAAAAGTATCATTACCTACATAATCTGCATTTGGCGTATAGGTAGCCATATCATCTGATGGATCATTAGGAGTACCATTATCATTTATTACTACTGTACCATTTGTTGGCGGTATAGCTATAGTTAATGTTCCTATGGTTGGCAAATCGTTATCATTGTCTAAAATATCGATATCAACAGGAGTATTTTCTTCTGTTGCAATAAAATCGTCTATTGCGTCTACAATTGGTAAAACATCAATATCTACTGTTGCTGTACTACAGTCTCCAAAAGTGTTACAAACCGTATAATTAAATGTATCTGGCCCATTATAATCTGCATTTGGTGTATAGGTAACTATATCATCCAATGGATCATTAGGCGTGCCATTAGTATCTATTGCAACTGTTCCGTTTGTTGGTTGGGTGCTAATTGTTAAGTTTCCAGTAAGAGGCAAGTCGGAATCATTATCATAGATAGGAACTATTACCGATTGGTCTTCATCTGTACTAACAACATCATCTACTAAATTGGCTGCTTCATTAATACAAACCACTGTAAAATTTGGTAGTGTACTATTATTACCTGCTTTAGTAATTATTGCTGTATATTTTTCTACCGTCTGTGTTGCTATTACTGTTGGTCTATTTTGGTCTCCAGGTAAAGGTGGACTCCAACTAATTGTTGCATTTGGAGAAACGTTATTAGACACATCTAATGTAACTTCATTAAAAGGAGAGTTACAGTTGGTAACAATAAAATAACCTGTTGCATTAGAACCACAAATAGTACCATCATAGGTCGCAAAATAAACGCCTCTTTCTGTTACTTCTAAAAAAGAATCTGTTCCTAATACCGTACTTGTATCCGAAGCTTCATACCAGCGATAATTAGTTTCATCGGTAGTATTAGGAGCTTGTAATACATATTGTGCATTAGATGCTACAATCCCCAGTAATACAAGTGTAATACTGAGGAATATTTTTTTATATGTGTAGGTTTCTTTCAAACTTAGTTGGGACTTTATGTTTGTAAATTCTATTATTTTACAACAAATACGACATTAATTAATGAATTATAATCTGCCGGTTGGTTTATTACCTCTAATGTTAGATTACCGTTTTCATCTATCTCCATAAAGTTTGGATCTGCTGGATTTGTTTCAAAAACTGTAGGATCTGCATACGTAACATAATAATACAGCTCTGTTCTACCATATGTTGGTAAAGCAGCTGGCGCATTTGTACTACCTACTGTTGGTGACCCAAATTGAGCTATATATTCTTGATATAAATCAATATTTTTTATTCCATTTGTTGATGCATCTACTGCAATTGATGGTGGATAAAATATTCTTGCCGCTTTAGAAGTTATTGGCGCTATTGCCTGGATTACTTCTTGTACCGTAGTTTCTTCTACATAACCTTGCGCTACAGATTTTTCATCATCATCTACATCAATATTTATAGCTAAAGGTACTTCTGAATCGTTTTGGTTGTCCGTAGCAAAAAGCTCACCTCCTACTATAGATAATGCATTGCCTGCATTTCCACTAATATCTGCTGTAAACTCCGTTCCTGTTAAATCAAGACCATCTCCTGCTGTGTACTCTGTATTGTTATCTACATCTGAAACATAAAGTCCATTCGCATCTATACTAAGAGCATTGCCCGCAGTTGTACTAATATCCGCTGTGAACTCCGTTCCTGTTAAATCAAGACCATCTCCTGCTGTATACTCTGTATTGTTATCCGTAGCAAAAAGCTCTCCTCCTACTATAGATAATGCATTGCCTGCATTTCCACTAATGTCTGCTGTGAACTCCGTTCCTGTTAAATCAAGACCGTCTCCCGCTGTATACTCTGTATTCGTATCCGTAGCAAAAAGCTCTCCTCCTACTATAGATAATGCATTGCCTGCATTTCCACTAATATCTGCTGTGAACTCCGTTCCTGTTAAATCAAGACCGTCTCCTGCTGTGTACTCTGTATTGTTATCTACATCTGAAACATAAAGTCCGTTCGCATCTATACTAAGAGCATTGCCCGCAGTAGTACTAATATCTGCTGTGAACTCCGTTCCTGTTAAATCAAGACCATCTCCTGCTGTATATTCTGTATTCGTATCCGTAGCAAAAAGCTCTCCTCCTACTATAGATAATGCATTGCCTGCATTTCCACTAATATCCGCTGTGAACTCCGTTCCTGTTAAATCAAGACCATCTCCTGCTGTATACTCTGTATTGTTATCCGTAGCAAAAAGCTCTCCTCCTACTATAGATAATGCATTGCCTGCATTTCCACTAATGTCTGCTGTGAACTCCGTTCCTGTTAAATCAAGA
>NZ_RBIQ01000015.1 GCF_003634105.1 Maribacter vaceletii
AAGGCATAATTTCTGGTTTTACTCAGAAAATTAGTCTTTAAAAAGTGTAAACTATGTGCCTTTAACTTTGTAAAGGATGTGCCTTTAACGTACCCTAATTGCTCACAACGGTCTTGTGTATGAGACGTAGCGTATAAATAAACTCTAACTTTTCGGATTTAGCACGAGCCGAATTTTTTATTTTTATGTTTAAATTTCTTTTCTAAATATAACCAAATAAAAAAATTGGAGTACTTTGTAAACACACAAAAACCTCTCGTAAAGCCTATAATAGCTATGTCTTATACACGTTGTTGTAAAACGTTTTTTGCAGGTATTTATAGTTTTAAGTCAACTCTAACTCTTCCTGTGGAATTACCTTTTTTAGCAGTTGCAATCATCCAAGATGCTTTACAAGCTACTCCATATTCATATACCTTATCGGTTTTGTTTAATTCACTATTGTTATTCACTTTTTTAGTAAAATCATCATTTCCACTATTCATTCTTGCTATTATAGAATCAACTTTAAATGGTTTTCCATTAACCGTGACTTTTGCTTTGTACTTGTATCTAGCGTAGACAACATAACATTTTCTATCTATTGAGCCTCTTAACCTTGCTCTAGCTTTAGTAGTTCTTTTAGATTGTTGCCCATTTTCCTTGATAAAACTCTCTTCATATTCTAAATCGAATGTTGTATCAAAAGTTGATATTTCCCTAGAAATTGGTGTGTATAAAGCTTTTAATTCTTCAAGACTGAAATTCTTTAGCTTGTTTTTTAGATTTTCCATATTGTCATTTTATTGCTAATAATCCACCTTTGTATCCTATAAATTTATTTTTAGCTGGAAAGTTTCCTTTAATTTGAGGTCGTTCATAGTAAAATGAATCAAAGTCAAGTAAACGTAGTTTTGTTTTTTGATTAGGAATAGAAAAAACAGGTTTAATTACAACAAATGATAATAATGCTAAAAGAATATTTATAAAACCTTTTAAAAAAGTCCAAACAAGACCAGTTAATCCTTTGACTATTTTATTAAATGGCCAAGGTAGGTTTACATCAAGATACAGCCTACCATCGAGTTGAGCTAATAAGCTTACGCCTCTTGATTTTTTCAATTTAAGGTTGATTTTTGGACGACCTTTTATAGACATACTTAATTTACTGCAAATCCATTCCCAAGAGCAATCATAAGCTTTTTTAATACAAGCCTCAATAGCACCACCCACATCAACATTTACACCACCAGATAAAACTGCTGTATTTGATATTTTAATATCTGAATTTGTGAATTTAGACCAATGACATATTCGTCCTTTTGCAAGTTTAATATTTAACCATTTTGTGCAATCACTTTGTGGTTCTGGAATTGTAGTATCGACAATTGTATCAAAGAAATATTCATTTATTCCAAAAGCGTAAGCATCTTTAATAGATTTGTCAAGTTCCAACAATTCTTGAGTTTCATCGGTAAAATTACTTGTTACTTGATTTTCAAGCTTGGTAATTAAAATATTTGTGTTTTTAAATTTTTCTAGAATTTCTTCCTCCTCTAGAAATTCAATATCTTCTATACTTCTGTTTTGGCTATAGTTTGTTGAAACCATTTTTTCTAACCCTCCATTTTCCTCAATATCTTTATTAATATTTGATTTTAAATCATAAAATGATTTAGTTATATATTTTTGGTTGTCAATTCTTAATTGCTGTTTGTCGAGCCCAAAACCTATGGTTAGTATGTTATTAGAAATATCTAGTAAAGCTGGGTTTAGTGGTTTGTCAGCAATTACAGGCGCGGGAATTTGGATATTCCTTACTAGTTTTGGCGTTTGTTCTGTAGCCGCAATGTTTGCTGCAATAATAAAAAGGTCAGTAATCTTTTCTTCACACTCTCCTACTAAAGCTTCACTATTTGATAAGTTTTTAATTTTACTTTGAACTTCATTTCTTGGGATGTCAAATTTTAATAATGTTGGTACAATTGTCAGGAAATAACCATCGGCATCTTGATTTAATTTTATATAAGATTCGGCAAGAACTTCAAATGGGTTTAAAGTGATACTCCATTTTCCAGTAGTATTTAATTTATCCCATTCTATTTTTATTACAATTTCTTTTGCATTAATTCTAATATTAGGGTCAGCTTCTTTTGATGGTGCTTTTAATTCAGGACTATTGTGTTTAGCTTCTAGTTCGAACCAATCTTTTTTTAATCTGTATGATTCATTATGTTTTACACTTGTAAAAGGTGGAAATTGAATTTCTACTGGCTTATTTAAGGAAATTTCTACCTTGAATTTTCTTTTCGTATTGTGCGAATCAAATGCTTTTTCAAAGGTTTTTTTATAAGATAAAGAATCAAATTGATGGTGTTTTTCTAGAAAATGATTTATCCCATTTTCTTTAATTGATGTAATTACATCTACATTTTGAGTTCCTTCTTTTTTTAATATTTCATTCCATTGAGTTTGATATATATTCATATTCTTGATATTTTATTTTTAGGTGCTTACATAGCAAATATGAAAACATCTATTGAATTGTAAAATACCCGATGAAGGGTATATTCAAATGTTTTACAACGGTTTTGTGTATGGTTAGTTGCGTGGTTTAGCAACTAAATTAGTAAACTTTTACGAACCCGTGAATATTCCGCAGGAATATTCGCAAGTAGAGAAGAATAAAGCAATTAATTATACACGGTGTTACCTACAGTATTTTTAATTTCCATACGATTGCTCGTAAAATGTCGAATATTCCGAATCAACAGTTGCTTTAATCTTTTTCAATAAAGATACTCGGTCATCTTTCGTATATTGTTTTTCAGAAACCCAACCATCAAGTCCATATTCAAAAATCAAAAGAATTATCTCTATAAATTCGTTAATTTCTTTGGCGAGTTTTAAATATACTTGATTAAATTCAGAGTCATACATTATTATTTCATTCGTTTTTTTGTCAATTCCGATATCAAATGGGTCACTAATTGCAAAAAATATATATTCAGAATTTTCATTTAATCGTCCAAGAAAGTCAAATCCAATAGTTCTACCGCTTAAATCAAAATTATTGTATAAATCGAACAAAAATTCTCCAGTCAGATTAGATTCAGTTTTTTTTGATTCAGGAACTAATATTTCGTTCAAATATTCCTGTTCAGCCGTGAGATTATATTTCCCAACAAGCTGTTTTATTTTATCTACAAATTCAGATGCAGTTGCGTTTTTCATATTGTAGGTAACGCCAAAGCTAAAGTTAGTGCGGAACCAAGGAAACTGCAAAGTTTCCGTCTTCGCGCTAAGACAAAGCTTTTTGTTTGCTTTTATTTTTATTTAATATTAAAATGTCAAATCAAACAGATTTGACGACCTTATAAAATTACACTAACGTTTTGAATAAACACCAAGCCACCGCATTAATTTTAGGTTCTGTTGTACTTAGTTATTTTTCCACAAGCCGAATTCAGTCCGTAACAGATTCAGTAATTCGTTGAAGTAAATCAATTCGTCAATATTTTCATAAATCCTTAAATTACTTTCGGGACTTCCATAGTATACCCGATTCAAGTGTTTTCCCCAGCGAAATTCGACATCAAATCCTTCTCCGTCCGTTATTCTGCTTTTTTGCCAACTCAAAACTGTTTCTCCCATGTCCTTAACAATTTGAGGGTTTTTTTTAAGTTTCCATTCAATCTCCTTCATATCTGGTAGGTCTTTAATATTTGTTTTTTGAATTAGTAACCAAACCAAGTCCATTTTAATTTTTGATTTCAGTCTTTTTTTTTCAATTTTCAATTCCGCTTGTTTTGGAACTTTGGCGAAATGGTCAATCAGTTCCGCTCTCCATTTTTCCGTACTGTCTTGGTACATTCTGAAAATTCCCGTATAGTTTGTCATTCCCGAAGTTCTATAAATTCGGATTTCTTTTTTATAGGTCAACGAGTCAGAGAATCCAATATTTGCATTTATTTCAGCCCACTTTTGTCCGAATAAGGTCGAACTTGATAGAATTATTATTAAAATGACTAGGTTTTTCATAATTAAGTACAACGTTTATGTATAAGAATAGTTGCGGATTTGCGTGCGAGGATTTTCTAACGAAAAATCAGATGTAGGAAATACGCAACTACCTTTGTTCAAGCACTAAACCGTAATTATTTTTATACGGTGTTAGCTTTAGGCTTTCATCATCAAGACAATTATATAAAAAGTTTTTACATGTCTAGAACCATTTATTTACCTTGTCCACTAATTTATTATGCTTAATTAATTACTTCTAAATATTTTATAGTTTATCCTTTTTAGTTATTCTAGATAATCCTATTATAAACATAGTAAAGAATATGTAACTAAAAATATTTATAAATAGTGAAACAGTATCATTTAATATCCACTTTGTAATTGAATTTGACTGAGCTTTGAAAATTAGCTCCTCTGAAGGTTTATAATCTAAGATGTTTAAGGGTATCATTTGATCAATAATATGAGGAATAACACTCCAATCAAAGCAAGGAATCCAAACAATTAATTGAAAGAAAAATATTATTGACAATGTAATGAATGCTCTAGAAGAAGGTAAACCAAGTTTTACGAAGATATTAATCAACCAAAATAGGAGCATTTCAAATGGTTTCTTATTCTTTTTTGCTAACCTTCGCTTACCTTTTATTTGCATCTCTATTGAATCTACAAATTTACCTCTATTTAGGAATGATGATGCCATTTGCTCATAAGGTTGAATTGCCTCATAGCTTTCAGGGTCATCTCTGAACCAATCGGATTTTTTTATATTGTCGCGTGTATATGAATCGTTCCGCCGAGTTACAAGAAAATCATATTTCAGGCCAAAAACATCCCATGGGTGGGGTTTATCTATGTTATTTATATGATTTTCATAAAGCTTCTCATTAAAAGACAAATGAAGCCTAGTTACTGTCGTTGACTTAAGTATTAACTTTTCAACCAGAGGAAGAAATTGAAAATATGTATCATTAGAAAGACAATTCGGAGATTTTAATTTTAAACTTTGTAAATACAAATCTTGTCCGATAGTTGTATTACTAAAATCTATAGATGAAGGAATCGTATGAAATAACTGTTGATTATTAATGTTAGAATTCTGAGTTTGCCTGTATGTAAAACCATCTAAAAAGATTGCACTTTTGGTATATACAGATTTCTCTACAGTCATTGAAGAGCAATTGATACCTCCAATAAACAAGCTATAATCTAGATCAATACGATTTAACTTATATTTTTTTAGATTTTTTTCAAATAGTTTGCTGACATTTTGAACTTCTAGTCCTATTATGTCTTTTTTAGATATTTGCTTATCACCTTTACGAAGCTCCTTGTTTATTTGCTTTTCCCATTCAAGAGTCTTCTTGTATATTTGCTTTTCACCT
Source organism: Maribacter vaceletii (assembly GCF_003634105.1). Lineage (GTDB taxonomy): Bacteria > Bacteroidota > Bacteroidia > Flavobacteriales > Flavobacteriaceae > Maribacter_B > Maribacter_B vaceletii. The sequence continues at coordinate 5,388 of NZ_RBIQ01000015.1, forward strand.
TCAAGAAGCACCTTGTATAATTGGTCATCTTCTAACTTAATGTCGGTTTCGTTTTTAAACTTGTTTTTCTTTTCATCTTTACCTTCTGGAAATAAGCCTTCATACATTTCGCTATTAAAATCAAAACTATTATTTTGTAAATAGACTTTATGACCAAAATTAAAATAACGATTCTCTGCATTATAGTCATCTAGCAAGGATTTAAAATCACTAATAGTCAAGCCGAAATATATATTACCTTTAACTGTTGATAAACTTAAATCGACTGCGGGAAGTTTTGCATATGAAACAATACGAGACCTAGAAAGGTAGATATTATCAACTGTAATCTCTTGTAAGTCTAAACTTCCTAATAATACAGTGCCATTTCTAATATATATTTCTGTAATTCGAGCATTATATCCTTCAATTGCCGAAGACTTATCTAAACTATAATTTTGAGATAAAAAACATCTTGAGGTAATAAATGAATTTTGTACACCAAAATGATTATTGATGTTACACCTAGTAATGTCAATACCACCAATAACATAAGTTTGATAAATATGAAAATATCCAATAATTGCCTGACTTAAATCTATGCCGTAATCAGTATTGTGTATATAACAATTGTTAATATTAATTGAATAACAATTAAAATCTGTGAAATTAACTTGACCATTAATTTCACAGGTATTTAACTCTATATTCTTTGCGTTAGCACTAGTTAAACTTATATTACTTATTATTAATGAAGTAAATTCAATTCTAGATTTTGAATTAATATTAGATAATTCAATTGTACCATCACAGGTTTTTCTAATCTTGTTTGAGGATAATTTTAAGATTCCTTTAAATGTAGTTCGCCTTGCATTAATGGAATATTCAACACTATTATAATGATTGGATTTAACTTCGTTAGAAATTGAGGTGTCATTAGTTTGTCCTATCTCACAATTATCAATAACAAACGATTTAAAATTAGAGTCAGAAATATCGATTCCACCACAGAAGGTACAATCTTTAAATATCAAATCTAAATTAATATTTCTATGTGAAATATCGAGAGCATAATGCGATTTTACGCTTGTTAGATTTTTCTTTTTATCAAATCTACATTCATTAATACTTTCAGTACTCTTTTGAGAATAGAATAGCTTAATAAAATCCTTCATTCGGATTATTACAATACCTTTTAAAATTATTTCATGCTTATTAAATAGATTTGGGTAATCTTGCATGATTCTGAAGATTAATTCCAATACTTCAGACCTAACGACCTTATCTTTATTTAAATCAATAATATCATCGGACTTGTTAAAATCTCTTTGATTACTAGGCTCAATGGCTTTCCCAGATTCAAAAATCGAAGACAGTAACCTATGTTCAGATTTAGTAACTCTTAATTTTCTAAAATGGCCATAGTTAGAAATTAATGATAAAAAACTATTTGAATCTTTATAATAATGAGAAAGATAATTACTCAGAATCTCTCCTAGATAAGCTTTATTATTTGCTTTCATTTTCTTCGATTTCTGTGTAAGTCATCAATTTTTTCTCATCTTTCAATGATAATAGTCCAGTCCTATAATCAAGAATCACGTAAACTTTATAGAGAGAATCTTGGAACATCATATAAGCCAATAATACAACCCTCTTCTCATCAGACTGTTCTTTCTGAAGTTCCATTGTAATATCCGTTGGGAGCTCTTTTGCATCTTCTTCTATAATTGGCTTATATTTAATTGACTTATTATCATCAACTTCATGCCTGTTTTTAAGAATATTATCAATTTCCTTATGGTCTTCAATAATATAAAACTTCCCATGTTTGCCAGTTACATTATAGAAAAAGAATTTTATATATTTATGTATAACCATAAGGTTATGCTTTCGGTCATTAAAAAGTTTAAGATCTAACGCCAACTCATACTCTTTTATTATTTTATAAATTGGTACGTTTGTTCCATTTAGTTCGACAGGAACACTTGATAAATTATCGATATCCCCTTTAACGAAAAACCTTGTTTCTACTGATGTTCCGTCTTCTAACACCTGAATCATTTTGTACAAAAACAAAGAATCATCTTTTATTATATTAAATTTAGTTCCCTTAAAAAAAGTTAACTTATTTTTAGACTCATAGCTGTTAGATTCTTCATCCCATATTAACTCTCCAAATAAAGTATATTGAAGAATATCAGTATAGCCAAAACCCTCATTAATGCTGACAACTAATTCAGGTGAGATTGTTATATTCGAGACCTCTAGTTTTTCCCAACCATAAATCTCATCAGTGATAAATTTTTCTTCTTGCGGTTTCATTCTAGATTGATTTTATAAATATTTGACTATATTATTGCAAAATAATAAATCAGTATAATTAATAGTCTTTTTATGTTAATTATTATAACAAAACGTTGCTTTCTTAGCTTAAAGCTAACGGTCTTGTGTATGAAACGTAGCGTATAAATAAACGCTAACTTTTCGGATTTAGCACGAGCCGAATTTTTTATTTTTATGTTTAATTTTCTTTTATAAATATAACCAAATAAAAAATTTGGCGTACTTTGTAAACATACAAAAACCTCTCGGAAAGCCTATGATAGCTATGTTTTATACACGTTGTTGGGCATAGTTTTTTTTAAAAGTCACTAAATATCCTTTCACAAGAAATAATTCTAGTTGTTAATCTATCTATTTCGATATCGTCATAATTTTTACTTTTCACAGCTCTAATATGGTTTATCGTTTCTCTTATTTCAGATTCTTTTTTTACTATGAGATAGAGAATGTCATTAGCATTAAAATATAATCTTTCATCTTTAAGCGTGTTATTTGCATCAATTTTCTTTCTTTTGGTATCATATTTATCCTTACTTAACCAAGGCTCTATATTTTCTTTTGCATCAGGAACGTATCTCCATTCTCTTTCATCAGCATATCTATAGGCTTGAGTCTTTATCCCTTTTCTAATTAATTCTCCTTCATACACTTTGGTATATTGAATTAAGTTAGCAATATTCGTTTGGTCATCAGAATCGAATTCTGAACTTGTTATTATTTTTTGAGCTGTACCAATTAATCCTTTTGAAAAATTAGATGAACTATTGAGATAGATTACCGGATTTAAACCTTTTTCGACAGCCCAAGTTTTGCTTAATCCAATTCCATAGTAACCATATTTTTCAATATGTTCTTTTATCTCCGATAATTTAATATCGCAAAAAGAGACCATTGGAATCGCATATTCTATTGGACTTTCTAAATGATTTATTCTCTCAAAACAATATTTAAGTTTAAAATTATCTTTGAGAATACCCATTAGATACTTTCTCTTTGTAAAATGAAATAATGTAGAAGGTGATAGTGCCATTTTAATTCTTGTATGTACTGTTGCAATAAGGATGTGCTAGTTGAGCATTACCGAAATTTCCAATTCCACCTTCTTCTTTTCTCTGTATGTGGTCTATTGTTATTGAGTTTGTGTGCATTCTAGCTTTACATATTTTACATCTAACAGCATTTGATAAAGCCTCTGTGATAAAAGCAGCAGATTTAGTTTCGTCAGAAAAATCTTTGGATGTTATTAAGCTGTCGTCAAAATCAACGCCTTTAATAAACTTATACTCTTCCAGTTTTAAAACATTAATAATTGCATCATTTTTAGATTTTTCCTGTAGTTCATTAATTAAATTTAGTAGGAAATTTTTGATGTGAGGAATAGCTTTAGATGAGCTTCTATAATGTCGTAAAATTTGTTGAATTACAAAGTCATAATCGATTAGTATTTCTTCAAAGTCCTCCCTGCAATCAGTAAATACTTTAAACCTTTTCTTTCTTTCCAATTCCATTAGCAGTTCTGTAACAGCAAAAAATGATGCAGTCTTATGTCTACCTCCTTTTGAATAAAAATATACTGCAGGATGTAGTCCTAAAGAAGAAGGATGAGTACTATTAATTAAATTAGATATTTTTTTACTCTTTTTTAAATATTCGATTGTTTTTTCTCCATTAACATCATCTTCTATTTTATCGATTTCAGATATACGATTTACCATATTTACATACTCGAAAATTAAAAGTGGACTTTGACTTGAATAACCTTTTCCTCCAATAGGTAAATCAAGAGTTTTAACAGGATTTTTAAGTTTAGGCAAGAAAAATGATTTATTTATTTCTTCTGCCAATTGTTCTATTTGTTCTACTTTTTCCTTTTCAAATTTTGACCAATATTGATGACCTTTTCCTCCCTTAATTATTGCTCTTGATGCAATTCCATTCGGTTTTTTTCGAGATTTAATAAGTTTCAATTCTGTTGGGTCAATTTTTGCAGCTTGTTGATTGATTTTAAAGAACGAAGCTTCTGCAACATCTGCATCACCTTCGACCCATTGTAATTGAACAGCAATTGAACCTAGATTTTTTGCTTTACGTTGGATTTCTTCTGAAACTCTTTCGGGAAACTTAAGTGCTAATTGATAGTCTGTATATTTTCCGATTTCTTTTTCAACTAATCTTCTGGTTTTTTCACCTACTTGTATTTGTTCTTCAGGAATTGAACCATTAAAGCTTTCTTTTGTTATTGGACCATCACCATAATCATCATTAATCCAAGCAACTAAAGAGCTAACTCTGTGAGAGCCATCTATAACAAAGTTAAATCCTCCCTTACTTCTCCAAAGGATTACTGCTGGAATTAATTCCCCATTAATAAAACTTTTAATCAATTCAGATATTTTTTGAGGCGTCCATTCGTTCGTTTCTCTTTGAAAATCTGGTTTTCTTAAAGTCAAATAGAAAAAGTCGTCTTCTCTTAAGTCAGATATTGAAAATGATTCTTTCTTTTTTGCTGAATTTTGAGTTTCGTCAATATCAAAATCTTCTCTGGGAAGTAATGCATCTAATGATACTTTTGCCATATCCTATTTAGTTTTTTTTATATTTGTATTTCCGTTGATTCCCATACTGTCTCACTTTGATAAGGCGACTAAAGTACGATGGCTCAAAACGAGTATAGTTATGTGTGGAATCAATGGTTCTTTTTTTTAGCTAATGGTTCATAAACTGAATAGAACCAAATTTTACTTTCTATCTTATCCTCTTTAGGATTCAATTTTCTTTTTCTTTTTAATATCACTTGTATCAAACTGTCTTGCCGAAAAGGAAAAACAACTTTTCTTTTAAGTGCTAGATAATCAGTAATTAAATACGTTCCATCCTTCAATGTAACTTTCTCTAATTGTTTGATTTGATAACATTTATTTGTTGAATTAATAATTTTTTTTGCTACTCCTAATAATGAAAGTGAGTTGACAATTCTATTAATTTTTCTATCATTTCTAGTTAAATGTCTCCAACCAATTCTTGAAACAATTACCTCTCCTAATTCAGGATGAAGTCTTTCGGAAATATCACTTTTAGACCAATCAGAATAAAAATTCTTCGCATTAGTTTTTATACTGTTTTCTAATTTTAGATAATTAAAATCTTCATTTGTTGATTCTAATGATTTTATTTCTTTACTTACAAATATTCGTCCTTTTAGGTTTTTAAATTCACCAAAACTGTGTTTTCCAAATCTTTGCTTTTTTGGAACAAGAATTATGCTCTTGTTTTCATCTGTATATGATTTTTCATCTTTTAAGTCAGTCCACCAAGCTTTATGACTGTGATAATCTACATAAATTAGGATTATTGGTGTAGATAATCTGTCCCACTTATCTCTGTGATTTTTAATATAATCTTCACCGACATTAACACCAAAATGTGCAGGTCTTTTTTTTGTCTCTTTGAAATATCCAGAACCAGTTCCACACTTTACTTGAGCAAACATAATTTCTCCCGTATCTATTGCATTTTTTCTTAAAATTATCATTGCATCAACACCATTATCGTTGATGTGTGAATAAGGCTGCCAACCGTGTTTGGCCTTACCTTGTGTGATAATTTCAGAAATAGACATTCCTGTTGAATCTTGTGGTCTTGTATCTCGTATCATTTCAAATTATGCCCAACGGTTTAGCTATGAACAGTACGGGAGCAAACTGGCGTTTGCTTTCCGCCACGCACATAGCGAAATCTTTTGGTTTTGTTTTTTATTTTTTTCTGGTCAAAGCGAAATCCCAAAGATTTCGCGACATTATAAATATACACAAACCTTTCGTTTAAGCCCGAAACCCGTATTGTTTATAGGTTTTGTTACCAACTGTTTTTATTTAGTTTTAGTCAATTACAAATTCAACAAACTTGTCTCCAAAGTCACTAATTATATGGTGTTCAAAAAGACTTTCTCCATACATCGCTCCGTTTCCACCTACAGTTTGTTCTAAGATGTAGTTACTTTTTAAGTCATTAATTAAATATTGTAATTCTTGCTCCTCAACTACATTAGTTATTATTTCTCTTGTTTTAATGGTTTCTCTAATTTTATCAATAATAGGCTGCTTTTTACCCCCCAAATCTTTCTTCATTCCATTATTCAAATATTCGTTGTAATCCCTCTCTTTTTTAAACAGAGGTTTAAGGTCCCTACGATATTGTCTAAATCTCCTTTCGTTTTGTACCCAATGTTGAAGAAGTTGAATTTGGATTTCTTCTAATCCATCTATTAACTTCAAGAAGCGCAACGACAAGTCAAGTTCTTTAGGCTTTACTATTTGACTAAGTATCATTTTCTTATACAGAGCCCTTTTCTTTTGTGAAGAGGTTTTACTTACATTTATAATTAATTGTTCGAAAAAGTCACTAAAGTCTTCGCTATTTGCATTTTCCCAATCAAAATCGACGTCAATTGAATTGAAATAATTCCCTAATTCGATTACAAAGGAGTTAACTCTTTTATTTTTTAATTTCCCTCTAAGATTAATAAACTGGCTAAAGAAAGATGTTGCTCCGGTAAGATAAGGGTCTCCACCAAATTGGCTTGAAACTAATATTGCCCCGAAAATTTGAGACAACATTTGTGCTGATTCGCCAATAACTTCTTTAGAGTCATCCTTTTTAGTCATAGTTTCAAATTTTACTAATGTTTTTGGAAATAGTTGGTAACGCCTGAGCTAATATTAGTGCGGAACCAAGGAAACTGTAAAGTTTCCGTCTTCGCGCTAAGCCGAAGCTTTTTGTTTACGTTTTTTCTTTTTTTTACAATTAAAATGTCAAATCAAACTGATTTGGCGACCTTATAAAATTACACTAACGTTTTGAATAAACACCAAACCTCCGTATTAATTTTAGGTATTGTTGTGTGTTGGCTTTTTTTTGTTCAAAAATATGTGTTCATGTACCCGCTCAGATTCAGTTTTTGGGTTTTCATTTTCATTATTTTTAAATTTACTATCCGTTAAATATGGTAAGTCATATGGTTTGCTTCCTTCCATAAATGGGCCAACTATTCCGAACATAAAATCATTTTTTGCAGCCCAATGAGGTTCATATACTTTGAATTGAAATACATGATAGTTGAATTTGTCTTTTCCGGAGTTAATAACTACACTTTGGAAATGTTCAATTTCGTCGGGGAAAGAATCAAAGTCATCATGATAATAAAGCCAATTTATTAGGTTGCTTTCTGCAGCTTTTTCAAACGTATAGAATTCTTTTGGGAATAAACTGGTTTTTCCAAATTCGTCTAACAATTGAAACGTTAATTCCCTTGTTTCAGGATTTGAGGAATATTTAAAGAGCAATGAATCACTAGGGACTTTTTCTTTGACTAGTTTTTTATATAAAGATTTAATAGGTTCAAATTTTATTTTTTCTTTAGGTAAATCTCCATAGCCAGCTATTTTAAAGAAAGTTTTATAATTTATAAATCCGACAAGTACTATAACGGATATTCCTATAATTAACTGATATGATTCCATTTTTTTTAGCTTACACACAACGCCCGAGCTAAAGTTAGTGCGGAGAGCAAGTAATCTGTAAAGATTCCGACTTCGCACGAAGCCAAAACTGTTTGTTTGCTTTTTTCTTTTTTTTGTTATTAAAATGTCAAATCCAACAGATTTGGCGTCTTTATAAAATTACACAAACCATTTAATTAAACACCAAGCCACCGCATTAATTTTAGGTTTTGTTAGCAAAAGTATTTTTCCGCCAAGATTACCTTACAGGCGATTCAATTCCGTTTGCGAACAGTTTTTCAATTCCGACTGCATAAACTTTGGCAGTTTCATTTACGTTCTACTGCGTTTAGTTTTTATTGCTTACTATATTTGGGTATAAGTAGGGGAAATTACAACTGGGAAAACAAGATTATATTTTAATTATTAATTTTTTCTAGTGTTCTATAAGAGTTGGAAGAGGCAAGAGCTAATGTCCCATCTTTAAAATATCTTACTTGATAAATAATTTTACCAGAGATAGTTGTAATGGTAATTATATTATTAGGAGAAAGACTCCAATTACCAGAAATTGTTTTGTTACTCATAATTATTACAATTGAAAAATCCTTTTTAAAAGAATATCTATCTTTAAATTTAGGAATGGGATTTGTTCTATATTTCTTATGGGCTATTGTTTTTGTATACCAAACTCCTATTAAATTCTCTTCATTGATTCTTTTCTGCAAAGTGGAATCGAATTCTTGAACACTTTTAAAATTTTCTAGATTAGATTTAGAAATTTGATTTTTCTGACCAAAACTTAATAAACCAAAAAAGATGATAAACAATGCTATTAATTCTCTCATAAAATGATTTAAACAAGAATCATTCCAATTTAAAAACCGCAATTGCCATAGTAACAAGTTTATAAATTTATTATGGATTAATTGTAAATATTATCTTTCGGGTCATTTAATATTTTTGCTAACGGTTTAGCTATGAACAGTACGGGAGCAAACTAGCGTTTGCTTTCCGCCATGCACATAGCGAAATCTTTGTGTTTTGTTTTTTCTTTTTTTGTCCAAAGCAAAATCCCAAAGATTTTGCGGTCTTTATAAAAATACGCAAACCTTAGCGTTTAAAACCTAAGCCCGTATTGTTTATAGGTTTTGTTGTAAATAGTTGTTTTACAGCGTTCTAATTGACAGTTCTGATTTTTTCTCCACCTTCATTGTAATAGATATATCCGATGTCTTCAATGAATTCCACTTCCCTTTTTCCACTCTCAAACCACCTGTCATATGTTTTCTTGCCGTCATATCTACTTATTCGGATATGGTCGTTACCATTCTCAAAATAAGTCGTTCGCGCATAGTTCTTATATCCATCTTGAAGATCCTCTTTAACGCTCAAATTACCATTTTCATACCATTCACAGGCTAATTCAAATGGCTTTCCGTTTTTTGTTTTTTTGAATGATTTTTTATTTCCAGAAGGGTAGAATGATAGTAGTTCCATAATATCATTGTCTTTTTCAACAACCAGTCTTAAAATTCCATTGACTACGCACTCCGATTTGAATTTTTCTTGATTTTCAAATTGCTTATCAAAATTTCGATTGAATTCTTGGTCGATAATATCAAATTCTGCAAAAGGAATTTTGTCTGATACATATAAATTGTCGAAACGTTTTTTTGAATATATCCATCTGGAATACACAGGCAAAGTATTTTCCCTTATTGCTTTAATCAGTCCAATTTCATATCCTTTAATTCCATCTGAAAATAAATTGTTTAATGATAACTCCTTTTCAAAAGTCCCATTTGTGTCAAACTTAAAAAGTTTTTGTTGCTCATTGTCAGTATTGAGATAGTTGAATTTAGAAAGATTCGGAATTTCTTTGAATTTTTGTTGGGAAACGAAATCCAATCTGTTTTGGTCAAAAGTTGGCTCAAACAAATTTTCATAGAAAACAGTATCTCCTGGTTTCCATTTGCCACCTGGGTTTAGGTTGGTTAAAATTCCCTCAGCAAAGACTTCTCTGCCCAGTTTATAAATCACTATTTTTTCGAGCTCAAAGGCAGTATCTTCATCTAGATTGGGAAACAAAATCTCAATTTTCACTTCTAAACCTGATTTTTGGATATCTTTTATTCGTTCAATTTTGGCATAATTGAAATCAAGTCTTTTAGGTTTGAGATGTGAAGAAAATCGTTTGCCTTTACCTTTTCCAATGTAAAAGTATTGATTGTTTCGCGGGTCAATCAATCCATAAACATAATATACTTTTTTGTTCAAATGCTTCTTTTCAATTATTTACAACGTCTCGGCTAAGCGTAGTGCGGTAGTAAGGAAACTTTTCGTTTCCGTCTGCGCACGAAGCTAAAGCTTATTGTTTTGATTTATTTTTTCT
>NZ_RBIQ01000001.1 GCF_003634105.1 Maribacter vaceletii
TTTTCTCAATTTTTTTGATGTTGTAAGTGATTGGTTTTAAGGGGTGTTGGTTTTGGTTTAAAAAAAATTTAAAATAAAGTTTAAAAAAGAGTTGTGAAAAGGAAAAAGAGGTGTACATTTGCAGCCCGCAATCGCTGAGAGATTGGTTGATAAGTGGGAAAGAGTAAAGAGTTGTACGTTCATTGATAAGCTGTTTTAAGATAAGGTTAAAAAAAGAAAAATATTTTTTTAAATTTAATTTTGTCAGTTTAAAAAACAGTTATATATTTGCAGCCGCTTAGGGAAATAACTTAAGCAAACAGACGAGAAGCCGAGTTAAATTGGCGGATAAAAGTTCATTGAAATATTGTAAAGACAGCGTAAGAATGTCGTTAGGAAACGAAGACATTTTAACATAAAGAATTTTAAATCGAGAGACGGGATTGAGAGCTTATTTAGTTGTTGTTACTTAATATATTTAAAAAACAACGATGAAGAGTTTGATCCTGGCTCAGGATGAACGCTAGCGGCAGGCCTAACACATGCAAGTCGAGGGGTAACAGAGGAGCTTGCTTCTGCTGACGACCGGCGCACGGGTGCGCACCGCGTATGGAACCTACCTTTTACAGAGGGATAGCCCAGGGAAACTTGGATTAATACCTCATGGTATCATTTTTTAGCATTATTAAATGATTAAAGACTTCGGTCGGTAAAAGATGGCCATGCGTCCCATTAGCTAGATGGTAAGGTAACGGCTTACCATGGCTACGATGGGTAGGGGCCCTGAGAGGGGGATCCCCCACACTGGTACTGAGACACGGACCAGACTCCTACGGGAGGCAGCAGTGAGGAATATTGGACAATGGAGGAGACTCTGATCCAGCCATGCCGCGTGCAGGAAGAATGCCCTATGGGTAGTAAACTGCTTTTATACAGGAAGAAAAAAGAGTACGTGTACTCTACTGACGGTACTGTAAGAATAAGGACCGGCTAACTCCGTGCCAGCAGCCGCGGTAATACGGAGGGTCCGAGCGTTATCCGGAATTATTGGGTTTAAAGGGTCCGTAGGCGGGTCAATAAGTCAGGGGTGAAAGTTTGCAGCTCAACTGTAAAATTGCCTTTGATACTGTTGGTCTTGAGTTATAGTGAAGTTGCCGGAATATGTAGTGTAGCGGTGAAATGCATAGATATTACATAGAACACCGATTGCGAAGGCAGGTGACTAACTATATACTGACGCTGATGGACGAAAGCGTGGGGAGCGAACAGGATTAGATACCCTGGTAGTCCACGCCGTAAACGATGGATACTAGCTGTCCGAGACCTTGAGTCTTGGGCGGCCAAGCGAAAGTGATAAGTATCCCACCTGGGGAGTACGTTCGCAAGAATGAAACTCAAAGGAATTGACGGGGGCCCGCACAAGCGGTGGAGCATGTGGTTTAATTCGATGATACGCGAGGAACCTTACCAGGGCTTAAATGTAGATTGACAGGACTAGAGATAGTTTTTCCTTCGGGCAATTTACAAGGTGCTGCATGGTTGTCGTCAGCTCGTGCCGTGAGGTGTCAGGTTAAGTCCTATAACGAGCGCAACCCCTGCCGTTAGTTGCCAGCATGTTAAGATGGGGACTCTAACGGGACTGCCGGTGCAAACCGTGAGGAAGGTGGGGATGACGTCAAATCATCACGGCCCTTACGTCCTGGGCCACACACGTGCTACAATGGTCGGTACAGAGAGCAGCCATGTTGCAAGACAGAGCGAATCTATAAAACCGATCACAGTTCGGATCGGGGTCTGCAACTCGACCCCGTGAAGCTGGAATCGCTAGTAATCGGATATCAGCCATGATCCGGTGAATACGTTCCCGGGCCTTGTACACACCGCCCGTCAAGCCATGGAAGCCGGGAGTGCCTGAAGTCCGTCACCGTAAGGAGCGGCCTAGGGCAAGATCGGTAACTAGGGCTAAGTCGTAACAAGGTAGCCGTACCGGAAGGTGCGGCTGGAACACCTCCTTTCTAGAGAACAATGACTAAAATTTATTTTGGTCCCGTTTTATCGATTTAATATAAAAATTCTATTAGTTGTCTTTATAATTATGATATATAAGTAAATAACATTGGTTGTTTTTTATAAACAAAGAGTGTTAGGGACAGTCCCATAGCTCAGCTGGTTAGAGCGCTACACTGATAATGTAGAGGTCGGCAGTTCGAGTCTGCCTGGGACTACAAATACCGAAGTAGATTGGAAATAATTTATAAAGGTAACGTTCATTAAAAAGTATTGAAGGAAATTTTAGAAGTTGGGGAGTTAGAAGGGTTATTACTCATAACTCTTAACTAAGAACTCATCACTAAAACAAATGGGGGATTAGCTCAGCTGGCTAGAGCGCCTGCCTTGCACGCAGGAGGTCATCGGTTCGACTCCGATATTCTCCACCAGGTCAATAAACAATGACCAATTTACAATTAACAATTTTATTGTTAATTGTTTACTGATAATTGTTTTATTGCGAAACGTTCATTGACATATTGGGATAGTGTATACATTTTTTATAAGATGTATACGTAAAAGAAACACGAATTTTTTTTAGTAAAGAAGTACGAATTATAATAGAATAAAGGTCTAGCGACAAGCTGGAAAAGGGCGTATGGGGAATGCCTAGGCTCTCAGAGGCGATGAAGGACGTGATAAGCTGCGAAAAGCTGCGGGGATTGGCACACACGATATGATCCGCAGATATCCGAATGGGGCAACCCGGCATATTGAAGATATGTCATGCGAAAGCAAGCAAACCCGGTGAACTGAAACATCTAAGTAGCCGGAGGAGGAGAAAACAAAAGTGATTCCGATAGTAGCGGCGAGCGAAATTGGATTAGTCCAAACCATTGTTGTTTCGGCAATAATGGGGTTGTAGGACCACGATATTTGACGTGTAATGAATTAGAATACTTTGGAAAGAGTAACCATAGAGGGTGATAGTCCCGTATAAGTAAAGATCATTGTCGATAGTGGTATCCTGAGTAGTGCGGGGCACGTGAAACCCTGTATGAATCCGGCGGGACCATCCGCCAAGACTAAATACTCCTGAGAGACCGATAGTGAACCAGTACCGTGAGGGAAAGGTGAAAAGAACCGTGAATAACGGAGTGAAAAAGATCCTGAAACCATACGCTTACAAGCGGTCGGAGCCCGTAAGGGTGACGGCGTGCCTTTTGCATAATGAGCCTACGAGTTACTTTTACTAGCAAGGTTAAGTTCTTTAGGAACGGAGCCGTAGCGAAAGCGAGTCTTAATAGGGCGCCATAGTTAGTAGTAGTAGACGCGAAACCGTGCGATCTACCCATGGGCAGGTTGAAGCTGTGGTAACACATAGTGGAGGACCGAACCCGTTGACGTTGAAAAGTCTTGGGATGACCTGTGGGTAGGGGTGAAAGGCCAATCAAGCTCGGAAATAGCTCGTACTCCCCGAAATGCATTTAGGTGCAGCGTGTAGATAGTTTTATAGAGGTAGAGCTACTGATTGGATGCGGGGGCTTCACCGCCTACCAATTCCTGACAAACTCCGAATGCTATAAAATGTTTCTGCGCAGTGAGGGCATGGGTGCTAAGGTCCATGTCCGAGAGGGAAAGAACCCGGACCATCAGCTAAGGTCCCCAAGTGTGTGCTAAGTTGACAAAACGCGGTGGAATTGCATTGACAGCCAGGATGTTGGCTTGGAAGCAGCCATTCATTTAAAGAGTGCGTAACAGCTCACTGGTCGAGCGATTCCGCATGGATAATGATCGGGCATAAGCACACCACCGAAGCTATGGCTTTACGTAAGTAAGGGGTAGGGGAGCATTGTAGTGCCGTTGAAGGTGTACCTGCGAGGGATGCTGGAGGAGCTACAAACGAAAATGTAGGCATAAGTAACGATAATGTGGGCGAGAAACCCACACGCCGAAAGACCAAGGTTTCCCCAGCTATGCTAATCAGCTGGGGGTCAGTCGGGACCTAACGCAGACCCGAAGGGGGAAGTGGATGGACAACAGATTAATATTTCTGTACCTGCTCACGCTAAAAGTGACGGAGGCGAGAAGTTGGTGCGTACAGACGGAATTGTACGTTGAAGAGAGTGGTAACACCTCGATAGTACACCGAGACTACGGTCAAGGTGATAATCCAGCATATCGACTTCCAAGAAAAGCAAGTGAAGCAGCCCGTACCGTAAACCGACACAGGTGGTTGGGATGAGTATTCTAAGGCGCTCGAGAGATTCATGGCTAAGGAACTAGGCAAAATAGACCCGTAACTTCGGGAGAAGGGTCGCCCCCTTATGGGGGGCCGCAGTGAAGAGGTCCAGGCGACTGTTTATCAAAAACACAGGGCTCTGCAAAATCGAAAGATGAAGTATAGGGCCTGACACCTGCCCGGTGCTGGAAGGTTAAGAGGAGATGTCATCTTCGGAGAAGCATTGAATTGAAGCCCCAGTAAACGGCGGCCGTAACTATAACGGTCCTAAGGTAGCGAAATTCCTTGTCGGGTAAGTTCCGACCTGCACGAATGGTGCAACGATCTGGACACTGTCTCGGCCATGAGCTCGGTGAAATTGTAGTATCGGTGAAGATGCCGGTTACCCGCAGTGGGACGAAAAGACCCCGTGCACCTTTACTATAGCTTCGTATTGACTTCGGTCAAGCAATGTGTAGGATAGCTAGGAGACTTTGAAGTGGCATCGCCAGGTGTTGTGGAGTCATTGTTGAAATACTAGCCTTTGCTTGTCTGAAGCCTAACTCTCGTAGAGAGAACAGTGCGTGGTGGGTAGTTTGACTGGGGTGGTCGCCTCCAAAAGAGTAACGGAGGCTTCTAAAGGTGCCCTCAATACGGTTGGTAATCGTGTGTAGAGTGCAATGGCACAAGGGCGCTTGACTGAGAGACATACAGGTCGATCAGGTTGGAAACAAGAGCATAGTGATCCGGTGGTTCCGTATGGAAGGGCCATCGCTCAAAGGATAAAAGGTACGCCGGGGATAACAGGCTGATCTCCCCCAAGAGCTCATATCGACGGGGGGGTTTGGCACCTCGATGTCGGCTCGTCACATCCTGGGGCTGGAGAAGGTCCCAAGGGTTGGGCTGTTCGCCCATTAAAGTGGCACGCGAGCTGGGTTCAGAACGTCGTGAGACAGTTCGGTCTCTATCTACTGTGGGCGTTAGAAATTTGAGTGGATCTGACTCTAGTACGAGAGGACCGAGTTGGACTGACCGCTGGTGCACCAGTTGTTCCGCCAGGAGCATTGCTGGGTAGCTATGTCGGGATTGGATAAGCGCTGAAAGCATATAAGCGCGAAACCAGCCACAAGATGAAATTTCTTTAAAGGGTCGTGGAAGATTACCACGTTGATAGGCTATAGGTGTAAGGGCAGTAATGTCCGTAGCCGAGTAGTACTAATTGCCCGTCAAGCTTGCGCAATAGCTGCTCCTAAATCCTAGATTTAGGAGCAGGAAATACCTTTACTTTATTAAAATTGTATCGAATACAAAAAAATCCGTGATTCTTTAAAACTATCCCTTTTTTTATGTCATACTTCGGATAAGCTCAGCATTTACTGAACATCAAAAATCCAAGTATTAAAATATTTAAAATTTAGGTGGCCATGGCGATGGGGCTCACCCCTTACCATTCCGAACAGGGAAGTTAAGCCCATCTGCGCCGATGGTACTGCTACACCAAGTGGGAGAGTAGGAAGCCGCCTTCTTCAAAGTCCGATACATTACGTATCGGACTTTTTTTATGCCCTATTTT
>NZ_RBIQ01000002.1 GCF_003634105.1 Maribacter vaceletii
CTTTACAAAAACAAAGTAGTGGTATCAGTCGTAAACCCATTGTCGATAAAGCGGTTTATACAGATGAAATTGGCTAAAGTAAAAACGGACAAGAGTGATGCGAAGGCTATATGTGAATATGCCCTGATTAATGAAGTTCCTCTTTACAATGCTTTGACTGATACACAGAGTGAGTGTCTACAGTTGTTCCGGTTATTGGATACTTATTTAAAACAACTTACCGCAACTAAGAATAAAATACATGGAGAAGCTGTTTTGGGCATACCCTCAAAGTTTGTTTATCGTTCTTTGATACGTAACAAGAAGCAGCTTAATAAGGAGGTAGCAGCTATCGAATCAAAGATTTTGTCATTGGTAAAAGTGGATCAACAAGAGCAATTGACCTTGTTGACGTCAATACCAGGGATAGGGCAAAAGACTGCATTATTTTTAATAGTTGTAACTGATGGTTTTAACAAATTCGAAACGGCATCACAGCTTTGTAGTTATGTTGGTATAACACCAACCATACGTGAGTCAGGGAGCAGCGTAAGAGGTCGTGCACGAATAAGTAAGGTCGGCAATAGAAAGCTTCGGAATTTATTATTTCTATGTTCCTTTAATGCTTGTAAGCACAACAAGGCTTGCAAGGAAGTTTATGAGCGAATCGTGAACAAAGGAAAGAGTAAGAAACTAGCATTGATAGCAGTTGCCAACAAACTACTTAAACAGTGTTTTGCTATTGCAAAATCTGGTAGACCATATGACGAAACTTACGTTTCAATATTGCCTAGATAAATAGAGCATGATTCGAATAAAAAAAACTCAAAGAATCCCATTTTAGGATCTATGAGCTTAGAATAGTATTGTCTCAGATTAAGGAAGAATTTACTTGTTTTTTACCTCAGTTCTTTGTTGTAAACAGTTTTTATTTCCATATTGGCTTGTTATCTTTTATAATTTTAAAACCCTTATCATAGAATTAACTCACAGATTAGCTATTTAAAGAAGTTAATCAACAGAGTTAAAATTATTATTTAATAATTTCGAGTACTTAATCTCACCACCTTTTCGTTACTTGGTTCATGCATGAATTTAGAAATTATTTTAAATCCATATTTTTTATAGAATGATCTACCAATGATATTCTTTTCGAATACTTCAACTTCAAGGTGGTCATGAAAGTTATTTATATAGTTAACTAATTTAGTTCCTATTCCTTTTGAATGATTATTTGGTAAGACAAAGAGTCCTCCAATTTCATTCCCAATCATACTAATAAAACCTAGAATTCTATTACCCTCGTCATAAACCCAAGTATCAGAACCAGGTATATAAATTTCTTTCATATCGTTTCTTACCTCTTCTTGAAAAGAAGATTCTAGAAAGGGATGTGCTAAGGAGGAAGATTGATTCCATACATCCATTATTTGTTCTAGGTCTTCTTTATTGTGTTTTCTTATCATTTTTTTTGTTTACTTTTTAATTTGTAAAAATTCAAGTTTCATATAATTTAGTTTATCCATTTCTTTATTTTTTGTTGAATAATTGGATGACTGTCCTTGGATGGCATATGTTTTGAGTTTTCTAAAAGGTAGACTTCTTTCAAATTTGAAAATAACTCTTTACTTCTTTTAACTATTTTCTCTCCAGGAAAATAGACATCGTTTTTAGCCGCTATAATATATACTGGAGCTTTAAAATTTTCAATCTCGAATGGTTTTAATATTTTTGGAATTCTTGTGTCCAGTTTTATACCCTTCATCAACGCACTCAACATTCTGTACAGGAAATCGTCATTATCAGGAACAAAAGCATTTAGAAAGGACTTTAAATGTTTTTCGTTTTTAGTAATCTTCCATCTTATTAATGGAAGAGTAAGTTTCTTTGTAGAGTTCCAAATGTCCCCGTTCACAATACCACTAGGCACTACCAAAACACATTTTTCAATTCGTTCTGGTTTGTGAATTATTAGTTTTTCAACAATAAATGCTCCATATGATATTCCAATAACATTTACTTTTTCAAGCTCCAGTTTTTCCAAAACTTCATCCGCCCAAAGTGCAAAAGAATCGTCCTTAATATTCATTACACGTTCTTCACTTTTAGTTGTTTGTCCTATAGTCTCTATAACATAAAAACAATACTCGTTTAGTATTCCTTTAACAGCCTCAAGTGTAATAGGTGCACCAGCGTTAAAACCGTGAAAAAATACTATTTTTTTACCACTAGTGTTACCTGTTTTTACAACTCTTGTTCTACCAAATTTTGTATTGACATCTATATTGGTATAATCAATTTGTAAACTTTTTAATTTTTCATCATACAGATTCATTATATCTGTTTTTGCTTTATTATTCTTGTATATTGATGTCATAATAAATTTATTTATATCAAAGATATTTAAATTAGTCCAAATAGCCTAATTTTATAAAGAAATGAAAACGAAAGATAAAATCATACATACAGCTAGAGAACTTTTTAACAAAAAAGGTTTTAAAAATGTAACTTTAAGAGAGGTTGCTAAGGAACTATCCATAAGCTATGGTAATGTTACTTATCATTTTAAAACGAAGAACCAATTGATTTTACACTTGTATGAAGAAATGCTTTTTGAGACATCAGAAATTATAAGAACTTTTCACTATGATAATCTATTAAAAGGAATATTAGAAGCACCAAAATTCACTTTTAAAATCTCCATAAAGTATTTGTTTTTTTACGTAGATTTTGTTGAAATTAAGCGAAGTTTTACAGAGATTTCTTTAAAATTGGAACAAGACAATACAAATAGGAAAAAAGGATATTTGAGAATTTTACGACAATTACAGATTCAAGGTTTTTTACGAAAGGAATTTACCAATATAGATTTAGATTATTTAATGGATTTAAGTGGTGCAATGCGTACTTTTTTCTTTATAAATCTTCATCCTAAGAATTTTTTAGATACTGATTTAGAAACTAGATATGTAACTTACGTTAATAATTTTATCTTTCCATACCTTACTGAAAAAGGGATGGAAGAGTATAAATCTTGTTTAGAATTACTTTCCGAAGAGTAGCTTTAATGTTCGTAAAGAGACATAGTTTACACAAGTTAAAGATTAGGGTTTAGCACTAAACTTTGCAAGTACACACCAAATTAAAAATCCGCGAGGATTTCCAGAAGTAGGCGAGAACAAGCAATTACTTATAGCTATTGTTGTGCTTTTGTTATTTTTTTTAGTTTCTCAAAGAATTTCATCTCATCAATTGCAGTTTTCAATTAACAAACGATTTAATTCTTCAGCATCCTCTTTAATACCTTTAAGAAGCTCTTTTTCGCGATCACTTCGAATTATATTTAAAATCATAGCATCCTTAATCTTTACAAATAATTCGTTCTTCGGATTTTGTTGCCATTGCGTGCTGGATAATAATCCTTGCAATTCTTCATCAAATAAGTTTTTATATTGTGGTATTTCTTGATATCCAAAATCGGCGAATTTTTCAATTTCAATAACTTTTTGAATATGCGCATTGTCATTAATATCAATGATTTGTAATGCGTTATCTTGTTCTATGTAATGGCTTAAAATTCTGTTTTTTAAAGTTTGATTTCTTAGCGTTTCAAGTTTTCCAGATGAAGTGATATCTAAAATAGCTGGTTTTGTTGTGATGAATTTATAATACCTAAATGTTGGTATAAAATCTTTGAAAATCACTTGTTTATCTTTTTGGATTTTTAAAAGATTTTTCAAAAACCTTTCTGTTCTTTTCAATCGCTTATCTATAGTTACTAATGAACTATCGATATTTCTAATATCTACTTGTAAATCTTCGGCAATTTTACAATAATAAGTTTTTTCTAACTTTAATGATTTGGCATGCTCATTCCAATTATTAATTTGAAGTGCGATAAGTATTCCTATAACTACAAGAAGTATTTCTCCAATTGCATATTTAAAGTACTTTCCAGTTTTTCCTTCTGAAAGTAAATTTTGTCTAATTTTTCGAAAGAATTTTATCATTGGTTATCGGTAGGTTATAATGAATTATAGGTTGTTGTTCTTTCATACTTTTTATTCAGATTTATGTACTTCAAGTTCGATTTCAACCATAAATTCAGGTAATGCTAATCCTTTTACTTCAAGCCAAGAACCAGTCGGAAATCCATTTTTATAAATTTCAGCACGATATGCTGATTTTTCCAGCATTTGAGGCATATCAGTTGTGAAAATGTCTTCTTTTACAACATCGTCAAATGTGCAACCAAAGTGTTTTAATATTTTTCCTAAATCAGCATAACAGTTTTTCATCTGTTGTTCTATATCGCCAATTGCGATTGGATTTCCTTCATCGTCCATACTTACTGCTCCAGAAATTTTAATGCTATTCCCAATTTTCACAGCGTGTGAATATCCGTATGCTTTTTCTACTTCTGGACGCAAGAGAAAATATTCAGGTTTTTCGGATTCAACAATTACTTCTTTATCTGCTTCTTTAGTTTCTTCCTTTTGTTTTTGTTCACAACTTTGGAATACAATAGCCAATGCAAAAAGTGTTGTGAGTAAAGTGAATCGGTTGATTAGTTTTTTCATAATTCTGATTGTTTAGCTACTAAATTAGTCGGTTTTAGGTTTTCCCGTTTTATTATCCGTTTAGTTTTTTCAGCTGTTCGTAAAGAGACATAGTTTACACAAGTTAAAGATTAGGGTTTACACTAAATTAGTTTCTAACCTAGTGGATTGTTGTTTGTTTCTAAGATGTTTTTCATCAAAGTAT
>NZ_RBIQ01000003.1 GCF_003634105.1 Maribacter vaceletii
CTTTACAAAAACAAAGTAGTGGTATCAGTCGTAAACCCATTGTCGATAAAGCGGTTTATACAGATGAAATTGGCTAAAGTAAAAACGGACAAGAGCGATGCCAAGGCCATATGTGAATATGCTCTGATTAACGAGGTTCCTATTTACAATGCTTTGACGGATACCCAGAGTGAATGTTTGCAGTTGTTTAGATTATTGGATACGTATTTAAAACAACGTACCGCAACTAAGAACAAAATACATGGAGAAGCTGTTTTGGGCATACCCTCAAAGTTTGTTTATCGTTCCTTGATACGCAACAAGAAGCAGCTGAACAAAGAGGTAGCTGCAATCGAATCAAAGATTCTATCATTGGTAAAAGAGGACCAACAGGAGCAATTGACCTTATTGATGTCAATACCTGGTATAGGTCAAAAGACTGCATTGTTCTTAATTGTTGTTACTGATGGTTTCAGTAAGTTCGGTACGGCATCACAGCTTTGTAGTTATGTAGGTATAACCCCGACGATACGAGAGTCTGGGAGCAGCGTAAGAGGTCGAGCTCGAATAAGTAAGGTCGGCAATAGAAGGCTTCGTAATCTATTGTTTCTATGTTCTTTCAATGCCTGTAAACACAACAAGGCATGCAGAGAGGTATATGAGCGAATCGTGAACAAAGGAAAAAGTAAGAAATTGGCATTGATAGCCGTTGCCAACAAACTACTGAAACAGTCCTTTGCTATCGCAAAATCTGGCAGACCATATGATGAAACCTACGTTTCAATATTGTCTAGATAAATAGAAGGTAAATTGTATGAAAAAAGCTCAAAGAATCTGATTTTAGAATCTATGAGCCTAGAATAGTATTGTCTCAGATTAAAGAAGAATTTGTTTGTTTTTTACCTCAGTTCTTTGTTGGCAACAGTTTTTTATTAATTAAGGTTACAGTTTTTCAATCAAATCTTGTCTTCCAACAATTGCCATTATTTCAACAATATCCTCATTTACTTTAAAATAAATGCTATCAACTCCACAAACACATCGTCTATAGTCTTTTTTTATATAGTCAACCGATTCAAATGAAAAAGGTCTTTGGGTAATTATTTCGAAATATTTAAAAAATGATTCAAAATATTTGTCCGCTTGAGTCATTCCAAATTTTTTCACACCGTAATGATGAATCCGTATCAAGTCATTTTTTGCTTCATTGCTTAATTTATATTTAGTCATTAAGCAAAGACTTTGATTGCGCTAAAATTTCATTTTTACTTTCACTTGTAAATCCGCTATTTTCGGCTTTTTCCAATTTAGCACGAATCCAGTTAATTTCAACTTGTTGTTTTCGAGCTTGTCTAATTAAGTCATTTACTAGTTCACTCTTACTTGAATATTCTTTTTTATCCACTTGAGTTTTTAGCCATTCATCGTTTGGTTTTGTGAATGATATACTTTGTCTTGCCATAATTTATTTATTTGATGTAAATATACACCAAATTCGAATCATTTTCAAATTGCTTACGTGTTTGGCTAAGCGTAGTGCGGAGGCAAGGAAACATTTTTGTTTCCTTACTCGCACATAGCGAAATCTTTGTGTTTTGTTTTTCCTTTTTTGTCCAAAGCAAAATCCATAAGATTTAGCGACATTATAAATATACACAAACCTTTCGATTAAGACCGAAGCCCGTATTTTTTATAGGTTGTGTTGGGTGTAGTTTTTATTCCGTTATTCTATTTTTCAAATCCATTCTCTCGTGCAAAATTCTGATGATTTCGATTCTATCATTTGATATCTGTTGATAGAATATAATATGTTTTCCAGATTTGAGTCCGAGTAGGTTTCTGCTTATTCCGTTATATTCTTTTCCAATATCGGGATTTTCGCCGATTCCATTACAAGCCATCTTAACCGTTGCATAATATTTATCAGCTAGCTTTTCAGACCATTTTTCAAAAGTGTAATACCAAATATCATTTAAGTCATCAATGGCTTCTTGTCTCAGTATAACTTTAGCCATTTTTTCTTTTTTCAGCCTTTAGTTTTTTAAGATTTTCATCAAAGTCAAAATCCTCAACCAAAGGACTGTTCAATCCCTCTTGTATTGCATTTCTCAACGCGATTACTTTACTTTCTTCATTTTCCAGCATTCTTAGTCCAGCTCTTATAACTTCGCTAACGTTCTTATATCGACCAGCAGAAACTTGAGTTTGTACAAATTGGTCAAAATAATTCCCGAGTGATATGGATGTATTCTTCATTGTATGAATTTTACTCAAATTTACCAAAAATTGGTAAAATGTCCAAATTTGGCTGAATTTTCAAATGTGTGGCAACGGTCTCGTATAACCGTCAGTTACGGGTTAAATTAGCGATTATTTTCGGGTTCAACACAAGCCTTAGCAATTCCGAGTGGATTCGGACGTAGTCGAATCCGCCGTAATTGCGGTTATACATTGTTTGCAACTGGCTTTTTTCCATCCAATTTTTTAATCATTCGGTTCATTCCTTTCAATTCCTCTTTAAAATACGGTATATCTAAAATGGTCTTACTATGGAATGTGAATCCAAGTTTTTCATAGAATGCAATTGCACTCATATTTGTGTCAATAACACATAGGAATAAATTTCCACTGCCACGTTCTTTTGCCTTTTTTATGATTCCATTCAACGCAGTTTTTCCAATTCCCATTCCCTTGCATTCAGGAAGAACATAAATTTTTTCCAATTCCACCGCATTTTCTATGTTCAAATCTTTGTTTGTATTGTTTCTAATTTTTATAAATCCGACATTTTTTAATCCACGTTTGATAAAATAGTATTCTGCGTCTTTGTCCAACAGATCAGATTTGAGTCTTTCAACATTAAATTCTTTTTCCAAATACCATTCAAGGCCGCCTTCGTTCCAATGGTTATAAAAATTCTTGGAATAAGCATCAATACATATTTTCCTCAATTCGGTAATGTCTGTTAAAATAGCCTTTTGTAACTCCATTTTGATTTTTTTCAGCTGTTCGTAAAGGGAGATAGTTTACACAAGTTAAAGATTAGGGTTTACACTAAATTAGTTTCTAACCTAGTGGATTGTTGTTTGTTTCTAAGATGTTTTTCATCAAAGTAT
>NZ_RBIQ01000004.1 GCF_003634105.1 Maribacter vaceletii
TCAGACCTCTTCTCAGGATGGTGAATGGAGTCCTGTTCTTCCATTTGGGATAGTGCCCGTTGCTGCGGCTAATTTGCCAGATGGCACTCTTATTACATGGTCTTCTAAATTTAGAGATACCTATACAGAGACAGAAGACGGGATGACTTATACAGAGATTTTTGATCCTTTTATGGGGAGTCATGGCCAAGCATTAGGAGAAACTACCTCTAATACGGATCATGATATGTTTTGTCCAGGAATAAATAATCTTCCCGATGGCCGTATACTTTCTGCTGGTGGTACTAGTAGTGAGAGAACAAGTATTTATGATCCAATGACAGGACAATGGAGTGTGGCTTCAGATATGAATATACGCAGAGGGTATCAAGGAAATGTAACACTTTCCGATGGTTCTGTTTTTACTTTAGGAGGTTCTTGGAGTGAGAGTACCGTTATTAATGATAATAAAGATGCAGAACTTTGGACCCCGGAAACAGGATGGATATTACTTCCAGGAATAAAAGGAAGAGATATTTGGACAAACAATGATTTAACTACGGAGTTACAAGATTTATATAGAATAGATAATCATTTATGGTTATGGGCAGCACCAAATGGAAGTTTATTCCATGCAGGACCCAGTGAAATGATGCATTGGATAGATGTCTCTAATGGAGGTTCTATTACTGATGCAGGCCTTAGAGGAGGAGATAGTTATTCTATGAAAGGAAATACGGTAATGTTTGATGAAGGTAAATTATTAAAAACAGGAGGTGCAGAATCTTATAATAGTAATCACCCTGCAAAGAACAATAGCTATGTTATAGATATAAATACTAATACAGCTATAGTAACAGCAACTCCACCTATGAATCATGAACGTACCATGCATAACAGTACAGTATTACCTGATGGAACTGTATTAGTTACAGGAGGTATTGATCATGCGGAGACTTTTTCAGATTCAGGTTCAAAATTAACTCCCGAGATTTATGACCCTGTAGCAAACACTTGGATAGAGGTTGTAGATATGGTAACTCCTAGAACCTATCACAGTGTCGCATTATTAATGCCTGATGGCCGTGTTTTTGTTGGTGGTGGTGGACTTTGTGACAATACCCCTGGTTGTGTAAACCATCAAGATGCTGAAATTTATAGCCCATCGTATCTTTTCGATGCTACAAATAATCTTGCAACAAGACCACAAATAACAACTATTACTAACCCTGTCAATACAACTCTAGGGAATTACGGAGAAGTTATTGCTGATTATGGCGATGTTGTTTCTGTAAATACAGATATAGATGTTTCTGAGTTTAGTTTAATTCGTTTTTCTGCAGTTACCCATAGTACAAACAATGAACAAAGAAGAATACCTTTATCAACAACAACGGGAACAACACACAATTTAACTATACCGAATAGAAATTTATTACCACCAGGGTTCTACATGCTTTTTGCATTAGATACTAATGGGGTCCCTTCGATTTCTAAGACTATTAAAATTGGAGAAGCAATTCCTTTAACAGAAAACCCAAATTTAGTATTGCACTTAGAGTTTGAAGAAACTACAGGGAATACTGCTTTTGATAGTTCTTCTAATAGTAATGATGCTTCTATTTTTGATGTAGATAATAATGCTGCAGACATAACACCAAGCACAACCAATTGGACTACAGGTTTATTTGGGGGAGCTGTAGAAATGGACGGTGGGGAGTTTCAAAGTAATACTATTATAGATATTCCTTACGATTCTTCTTTTAACCCTATTTCTAATTCCGTAACAGTAATGGCATGGGTAAAACGTAGCGATATACAATACAATGCAGGTGTCTTAAGTCATAATTACCCTGCTATGTTTTTTGGTTTTCACAATAGTTTATATAAATGGGAATTTCCTACCAATACGGGAGAATCTGCCAATTGTTATGCTGGTTATACACCACTAGATAAATGGGTGCATATAGCAGCCACTTATGATGGTACTACAGCAAGGTTATTTGCCAATGGTGTAGAGGTTTGTACAGAAAATGTATCTGGAAATATTGTTTTTGACCAAACCACCGCTAACTTTTCTTCTTTCACAAGTTCTGGGTTTTATGAAGGCAGCGACCCTTTGAGTATACCTGGATATAACCAAAGTGGAGTTACAGATGAATTAAATGGAAAAATAGACGAATTAAAAGTATACAACAAAGCTTTAGGAGCAGAGGAAATACAAGCCTTTTACAATTTAGGAACTGGTCTTCCAGATGTAAATCCATGCCCCGATGGCGTGATTACTGCAGAATACAAAATTGGCACAGGTCCTTGGCAAGCAGGAAACAACATTAATGCAACTGAAGGTGCTGAAGTTTATATTAGAGCTATTACTACAGGAGAATATTTAGTAACTATTCCAGAAGTAGATGGAAACACATTTAGCTCTACTGCGGATTTCTTACAAACAGATGGATACCAAGTAAATATAGATACGAACTCCAAGGATAATGATGGTTTTGTATCTAACGAGGATGCGGGGCAGTATGTGTTAACTACAATTGATGGTTGTATTACGGTAATAAACCTAAATGTATCTGGTAATTGTGACCC
>NZ_RBIQ01000005.1 GCF_003634105.1 Maribacter vaceletii
GTGGTTGTAAATAGTCAGCACAAATGATGTAGCAGCTATTATTACAAGTATATATTTTGTTCTAGATTTCAATTTTTTTCAAAA
This sequence comes from Maribacter vaceletii, assembly GCF_003634105.1. Lineage (GTDB taxonomy): Bacteria > Bacteroidota > Bacteroidia > Flavobacteriales > Flavobacteriaceae > Maribacter_B > Maribacter_B vaceletii. The sequence goes on from NZ_RBIQ01000005.1 coordinate 85, forward strand.
TGTTGGGTAACGGTCTTGTATAAGATTAGTTGCGCTGTTTAGTAACTAACTTAGCAAGTACAAACCGAATAGAAAATCCGCGAGGATTTTCGTAAGCAGGCTCTTACCAAGCAATTAATTTTATACGTTGTTGTGTACAGTTATTTTTATTCCATTAGTCTAAACCAATCTTTAACAGTTAATTCAAGTCTAACAATTTCATCTTCTGCTAATGGAGAACAATGTGCTATTGGCCCTCGTAATTGATTAAGGTTCGACATTATTCTTTGAAATGCTCTTTGACCTCTTTTAAATAAACCCTCAAAAGCACTCCAATTGTTAATTACAATTTGACTTAATTCTCCAAAAGTTGTATAGTCAATATTTTCGTCTGACCTAATAGTAAAACCTGTATCCTCTTCTCTTTTAATATTTTTTAATACTCCTTTTCTAATTTCCTCTTTAACCTGTTCGTCCCACCAATTCTGTCCAAATTTTTCTTCCATTAATTCGAGAACTAATCTTCTAATTGACTTTTCAAGACAATAGAAAACTTCATAATGTTCAGCCATTAAATTAGCTTCTTTTCGAAATTCTGAATCAAATTGGAGGTAGTATTCTTTTCTAGGAGTTTCACTTTTAGATAATCTCCCAAGGTTTAAGTCTAAATTCTCTTCGACTTTATCTAATTGATGTTCTGCCAATGAATTAGCTAGACAAAAGAGTTTTACCTTTTCTAATGCTATTTTATTACTCATTTAGTAAGTTTTCTTTAAGTGATTTAAATATAGCATCAAAAATAGCTGGGTCATCCGTTTTTGGTAAGACAAGATTGATAGTATAATTAAGTCCTAAGTCAAATTTTTTCTGAATTTGTTGACTATTCTCTATGTTTTTTGGAGTCGGAGATTTAGTTGTCTTTGTTTCCTCTTTACTTTCTTTAGTGATTGTTTTAACTTCAAAATCTGCAAATTCTTTTGAGTTAAAAAAAGAACTCACAATATTTTTAACGGTACTATTATCGTGAGGAGAACCTGTAATCTCAGAAATTAGTTTAGTAAAATCTTTACGAGAGAGTTCGTGTGCGTATTCATTCCTTGTGAAAATTTCTGAATAACCGTGTTTTAACGCATTCGCCATTGCCGCTTTTCTAAAAGCAGGATTTCTGAAGTTTTTATAAATTTGAGTGGGCTTACCATCTGTTGTTAAGAATCCAACTTTTTTTGCCCAAGAAACGAAGCTTTTTTGATTTCCACCTTTAAACCCTAGCTTGGTTCCAAGAAAATCATAATTAAAAGTTTCTGGAACTGACGCATCACAAATTTTATTTAGAATCTTTGGAAGTGTTCCTGGTGATGTCATATAAGGTGGTAAAGTTTTACTCATAGTTCATTTTTTTTAATTGTACACAACGTCTCGGCTAAGCGTAGTGCGGTAGTAAGGAAACTTTTCGTTTCCGTCTGCGCACGAAGCTAAAGCTTATTGTTTTGATTTATTTTTTCT
>NZ_RBIQ01000006.1 GCF_003634105.1 Maribacter vaceletii
TCCGTAGCAAAAAGCTCTCCTCCTACTATAGATAATGCATTGCCTGCATTTCCACTAATGTCTGCTGTAAACTCCGTTCCTGTTAAATCAAGACCGTCTCCTGCTGTGTACTCTGTATTGTTATCTACATCTGAAACATAAAGTCCATTCGCATCTATACTAAGGGCATTGCCCGCAGTTGTACTAATATCTGCTGTGAACTCCGTTCCTGTTAAATCAAGACCATCTCCTGCTGTATACTCTGTATTCGTATCCGTAGCAAAAAGCTCTCCTCCTACTATAGATAATGCATTGCCTGCATTTCCACTAATATCTGCTGTGAACTCTGTTCCTGTTAAATCAAGACCATCTCCTGCTGTATACTCTGTATTGTTATCTACATCTGAAACATAAAGTCCATTCGCATCTATACTAAGAGCATTGCCCGCAGTTGTACTAATGTCTGCTGTGAACTCCGTTCCTGTTAAATCAAGACCGTCTCCTGCTGTGTACTCTGTATTATTATCTACGTCTGAAACATAAAGTCCATTCGCATCTATACTAAGGGCATTGCCCGCAGTTGTACTAATATCCGCTGTGAACTCCGTTCCTGTTAAATCAAGACCGTCTCCCGCTGTGTACTCTGTATTCGTATCCGTAGCAAAAAGCTCTCCTCCTACTATAGATAATGCATTGCCTGCATTTCCACTAATATCTGCTGTAAACTCCGTTCCTGTTAAATCAAGACCATCTCCTGCTGTGTACTCTGTATTGTTATCTACATCTGAAACATAAAGTCCATTCGCATCTATACTAAGAGCATTGCCCGCAGTTGTACTAATGTCTGCTGTGAACTCCGTTCCTGTTAAATCAAGACCATCTCCTGCTGTATACTCTGTATTCGTATCCGTAGCAAAAAGCTCTCCTCCTACTATAGATAATGCATTGCCTGCATTTCCACTAATGTCTGCTGTGAACTCCGTTCCTGTTAAATCAAGACCGTCTCCTGCTGTGTACTCTGTATTATTATCTGTACGACCTGCAAGCTCTGCTAAAGCTGCTTCCACATTATCAGTTGTAAAATTATTACCAACATCATCTAAAGAAACTTCTTCTCCATC